>NZ_JACGXO010000006.1:0-373185 GCF_014138335.1 Phyllobacterium sp. P30BS-XVII | reverse complement strand
ACCCGGAGCATTGACCTTCAATCGGCCGCCGGGATTTGCGGTCACAGCCGCCGTCTTGCCATCGACGGTCAAAAGCCCTGTATTGTTGATGATGGAGGCCGAGATGATCGAACCGCCTGCACCAATGCCAAGCTCGCCGCCATTGACGATGGTGTCACCGCGATAAGTATTCTTCCCCGTCAGCCACAATGACCCGGCACCGGATTTCGTCAACCCGCCGAGATAAGCGGATGGATCGGCAAGTTTCTTGGCGAGGTAGGGAACACGCGTATTCTCCATCAAGGCGTATTCTAATTGCAGAGCTTTTTTTCCTTCGGCAATATCGCTGTCCAGAATTACGAAATCAGGCCCCTTGAGCAAATCGCTCAGTTGAGCGGCAGTCGTTTTAGCGGCCCAAAGATTAATTGGCTTAGACAGCAGCGATAGAAATTTTCCATATGTCGTTTTGCTGAGAAGCCGCTGAAAGACGCTCCCTGCGGTCTCATTCTTGTAAATGGCAGACTGCTCTTTTGCAAAGTTGCCGGTGCCTATCGCTTGCGCTAATGACTTTATCAATTCGGGCGCAGTGTTTCGTTGTGGATTGACAGCCGTTTCCAATTGACCGTCTCTAAGAGAGCCGGACCAACCCCCATTATTTTTCCGTTTGGTCCAATCAGCGGCGTCATCCGTTTCTTCCCTCTTGCGCTGATCGAGTGCGACCTGCGAGATATCATTGCTCCATGTATCATTCTCGCCGGTGCTCAGATTGGCTTCAACACGGCCCAGAAATTGGCTTGGGCCTTTCATGGCCTTTTCAAGGTTTGGTCTACCCCAACCGAATACATCATTCGGTACATTAGGATTGTCATTGGTAACCCGCTCATCGGTCAAGTGCGTCGCTGTGGTGAAGAGCAGATTACGGGCTTGGCTGTTATCGAGGTACGGAAAGCGTTGCATCACGAGAGCCAGTGATGCGGTCACATTTGGCGCTGCGGCAGACGTGCCATTATATACGGGCGTATACCCAGCTGTTATCTTATCATCAGGCTTTCCATGCCCAAGGTCATAGGTGTTGCCATTCCGACCGACTGAGGTGCTATAGATATCAATAGTTGGACCGGCCATGCACCAATATTTTGCAATACCGCACCGATCATAATGTGATTTTCCATCCTTATCGACACCCGTAACGCCAATCCAGTATTTCTCAATTTCAGGTTTGAGATAGGGCAAGGTCGAGACGGCGCGGGGGTTGTCTCTTTCCTCGTTGCCATTCGCCCAGACCTGAATAGTGCCGTATTGTTGCGAGACTTCTGTCGCTGCATCGAGAAATGTCTTTTTTCCAGAAAACAGAGAATGGAGCCTCGTCGTACCTGCAAGGGTGCCGTAGTTTCCGGATTTTTCTGATTCTTGCCCCCAACTGGAATTTACAACGCGCACAGCGTTGCGGGAAAGCACCGCATAGGCCTCTTTGAAATACTCATAGTCAACGGCAGGTCCAAAAATCGTCATGTCTGTCCCGCCGGAATTGGCCGAATAGAGATGTGCATCAAAGGCGATTCCATGCATTTCCAGCCCATCGCGCCTGCCTACCATCTCACCAGCAGCAGCGGTGCCGTGACTGTCATTGATGAGTGGATCGTAATTTCCTGAAACGGAAAATTTTTCTCCGTTCTTCCAGTTCCACTTACCCGCCTCTTCTTTCTCATATCTGTCCCCATCTAGACCGTAGGTTCCCTCGACCTTTAATGGCGTAAACTGGCCCTGCAATTGTGGGTGATTGGCAAGAATACCGGAGTCCACCTCGCCAATTTTAATACCCTTACCAGTGATGCCATGGGCATAGGCGTATTCCGCCTTTACGTCTGCCAAGGCGTGATCTTTTAAAAA
This sequence comes from Phyllobacterium sp. P30BS-XVII, assembly GCF_014138335.1. NCBI lineage: Bacteria > Pseudomonadati > Pseudomonadota > Alphaproteobacteria > Hyphomicrobiales > Phyllobacteriaceae > Phyllobacterium > Phyllobacterium sp. P30BS-XVII. Next base: position 371,316 of record NZ_JACGXO010000006.1, on the reverse strand, counting down.
CTCCGGCGTGCGCCAGCTTGCGGCTGCCTTCTCCAGATCATTGGTCCTGCTGCCATCGGCATTGAAATACTTGGCCGGCGCCTGCTGTGCATGGGCACTCGGCCCGGCGGCAGCGATAATCAACGCAGCACAAACGCTGCTCATCAAATGCTTGCGAAAAGTGGAAAGGCGAATAGTCCGTGCGGAAAAACCCGCATCTGTGGCGTGAAAAGACATGAAATATGGTTCCCAACATAATTAATATTTGAAATATCAGGCAGTAAATAAAGTCGATAATATTCAATATGCTGTAAGGGAGTGACGAATGTGCCGAGTCGTCAAGCTAATATCGGCGTTTTGTACGGCATTTTCAGCCTCTGTGGCACTGAAGCAACAAAATTTGCCTATTTGCAGTTGTAATAGGCACTCCGGTGCAATTGAAGATGGTTCGTTTCAATAGCGCATGGCCTGGCGGGCCATGTTATCGGGCAATCTAACTCCGCCGGCTGATCAGCCTCGACCCCACCAGCAGCGCATAGGCGGCGAAAAACACCGCCAGTGAAATGGCAAATCCGCTGGGCCCCATGGCATCCATGCCGAGGCCAAGCGCCTGCGGGCCAACAAGCATGCCGACGGCATAGCAAAACACGAAAGCCGCATTGGCCGAGGCGAGTTCACGCCCTGTCAGTTGCGAGCCGAGATGGGCAAGGCCGACCGTATAAAGCCCTGCAACCACGCCGCCCCAGATGAAGAACAGCCCTGCCACCAGATACCAGTTGCCGGTAATGAAGGGCAGGACGCACATGCCCGCAAGGCCGACGAGGGCGCAGACGAGGAGGATCTTGCGACGGTCCTGCACATGGTCGCTCAAAAGCCCGATCGGGATCTGCATCAGCACATTGCCAAGGCCGATGGTGGTCAGGAGCAGGGCGGCATGTGCTTCCGAATAGCCGATGCGCGCGCCATAAACCGGGAAGAGGGCAAAGCCGCCGGTTTCCACCGCGCCGAAGACGAAGACGGCAGCCGTCGCCGTTGGCACCGCCCAGATGAAGGGTGCGAAGGGAACGTGTTCTTCCTCGTGGAAATCAGGGCTTTCCTTCCACGCGAGAAGCACGGGGAGCATGGCAAAAATAATGATGCCAAAGCCGACCGCAAAGGGCGTGATACCGGTGCTGCCGATGCGCGAAAACAGCCATGGCCCAAGCGCAAAGCCGAGCGACAGGACGGTTGCGTAAACGCCAAGCACCAGCCCGCGCTTTTCCGGCGGCGCGGCCGTGTTGATCCAGTATTCCGACAGGATGAACAGAACAGTCAGGGCAAAATGCAGGAAAACGCGCAAGATGACCCAGACCCAGAAATCACTGAAGACATAGAAGCCGAAGAAAGAACAGGCGCCGATCAGAAGCATGACCAGCAAGGTGGGCACAACCCCGAGCCGCGCGGCGATGGAGGCGGCAAAGGGGGCTGCGATAATCGAGGCAATGCCTGCAACGGCAGCGTTAAGCCCGATCATCGTGGCGGAATGGCCGCGGCTTTCCAGAATGACGCTGAGCAGCGGAATGCCAAGGCCGATGGCGACGCCGACGGCGCTGATGGTTGCGATGGCCGCAACCAGCGCGCGCCACGAAGACCGGACCACAATATGGTCCGGTGTCTGCTGCAGGGAATCCACTAGAAAACCTCTCGGACGAAGCGCCCGTATTTCATGGCATATTGAACGACGGAATGGCCGGGTTGCAGCGCCGAGTTGGTTTCCAGCAGTGCCTGCGCTTCCTGAATGATGGCGCGGGTGATTGTCGGAATGTCGAGTTTCAGCGCCTCGTCAAATGGCAACCAGCAGAGTTCTTCCAGCTCCTGCGAGGGGCCGGTGCCTTCGGGCAGGCTGTCGGCCACCGCTTCGCGAAACGTCATGAAAAATCGGGTATCGAACCGGCGCGTGCGACCGGGCGGGGTGGTGGCGCGGGCAAAATAGCGGATGGCGGAAAGATCGGGCAAAATCCTGCGCTCGGCAAAGGCCGCCCAATCCGGATGGCCGATGGATGCGGCGGCAACATGTTTGCCAAGCAGAAGACCGGCTTCCTCATAGGTTTCGCGGATGGCGGACAGGGCAAGCGCCCGGCAACGCTGGGCGCTGGGGCGCGTGCCCATGCCCAGAAGCAGCTTGGCTTCGTCAGAGGGGGTCAATTCGCTGGTGACGGCAATGCGTCCATCAGCCCGTTCGGTGCGCCCGCCCGGAAAGACGAATTTACCCGGCATGAAAACGTGGCGCATATGGCGGCGACCCATCAGAATGCGCAAATCCTTGCCCGAACGGTCGATGATCAGAAGCGAGGCGGCATCACGCGGCCGCAAACGGGCAGTTGCCGATCCCGCCTTGTCATTTGCAGATTTGTCGAGGTCACTCAATGCCATCATGTCACCGTTCCGGCGGTTCCAGTTCATCGGTTTCGCCGCCGAAACCATGCATGTAATTGGCCCATTGCAATCCAATAATCGCGCCCTTGATGGGTTGGAGCAGGGCGAGCGACAGGAGCACCGTCAGCGGCGCCCAGATTGCCAGATGCACCCAGCTCGAAAGCAGGATGAGCGTTTCCACGGCAAGGAATCCGCCCAGCACAATATGACCTACAATTGTGATGGTAATATATGCGGGAAAATCATCGGCTTGCTGGTGGGTATAGTCTTCGCCGCAGACGGCGCAGCGATCAACGGATTTGACGAAGGCGCGGAATAGCTTGCCTTCACCGCAATGGGGGCAGCGGCTGCGAAAACCGCGCCACATGGCCTGACCCACAAGGCGTCTGGGCCTTGCCGGTGCGGTATCCGCGCCAAAAATCTGCTCCGTCATTCCTTATCCTTTTCGCCTGCCGCGGGAAAACCCGCCGGGACGCTTCTGGTTTCCACGTGCAAAACGCTTGGCCTTGTGGTGTGAGCGTACACCGCTGGGAACAGCGTGCGGTTCGGTCAACATCTCGAACCGCAATGCACCGGCAACCGGCAGAGCTTCGATCAGGCGGACCTCGACGACATCGCCCATCCGGAAGCCTTTGCCGCTTCGCTCGCCCGAAAGGGCATGGTTGGTTTCATCGTAAAGATAGTAATCATCACCCAGGGTTGAAATGGGAATAAAGCCATCGGCACCATATGTCGCAAGGGCAACGAAGAGGCCAGCCTTGGTAACACCCGATATACGGCCCTGAAAGCTGCTGCCGACCTGTCCGGCAAGGTGATGGGCGATCAGCCGGTCAACCGTGTCGCGTTCCGCCGCCATGGCGCGCCGTTCGGAGGTGGAAATCAGCGCGGCGATTTCAGGCAGATCTTCCTCTTCCTTGTGGGTAATGCCGTCAGGTCCAAGCCCCAGCGCCGTAATCAGCGCGCGGTGGACGATCAAATCGGCATAACGGCGGATCGGCGAGGTGAAATGCGCATATTTCTGCAGGTTCAGCCCGAAGTGGCCAATATTCTCAGGATTGTACTCCGCCTGCGATTGCGAGCGCAGCACCACCTGATTGACCAGTTCCTGCTGCTCGCTGCCTTCAACGCGCTTGAGGATGTGGTTGAACTGGTTCGGGCGCAGTTCCGCACCGCGCGCCAGCGAAATGTCGAGCGTGCGCAGGAATTCACGCAATATTTCCTGCTTGGCCAGCGACGGCGCATCATGGATGCGGAAAATCAGCGGCTGGCGCTTGCGCTCCAGCGTTTCGGCGGCGGCAACATTGGCCTGAATCATGAATTCTTCGATGAGCTTATGCGCATCGAGGCGGGCAGGGACCACCACCTTGTCGACCTTGCCATCAGGCGTCAGCAGGATTTTCTTTTCCGGCAGGTCGAGTTCCAGTGGCTCCCGGGCATCGCGTCCGCGTTTCAGTACCGTATAGGCGGCCCATACGGGCTTCAGGATGCTCTCGAGGATCGGAGCTGTCTTCTCATCCGTTGCGCCGTCTATCGCCGCCTGTGCCTGCGGATAGGACAGCCGCGCGTGGGAGCGCATCATGATGCGGTGGAAGGTGTGCGAAATCTTGCGCCCATTGGCGCCGAAGGTCATGCGCACGGCAAGCGCAGGGCGGTCGACCAGTTCCTTCAGCGAGCACAGATCGTTGGAAATGCGCTCCGGTAGCATGGGCACGACACGATCAGGGAAATAGACCGAATTACCGCGTTTGAGCGCTTCACGGTCGAGCGCTGATCCGGGTGTCACATAGGCAGCAACGTCGGCAATGGCGACGGTGGCAATAAAGCCGCCGGGGTTGTTTTCGTCAGTGTCAGGCTCCGCATAGACGGCGTCGTCATGGTCCTTGGCATCAGCCGGATCAATGGTGACGAGCGGGACATGCCGCCAGTCCTCGCGGTGCGCCATGGTTGCCGGTTTGGCTTTGTCGGCTTCTTCGGTCACGCTGTCGGGGAAGACATGGGGGATTTCATGCTCGTGGATGGCGATCATCGACAAGGCGCGTTCGCTGGCCACCGAGCCGATGATCTGGCTGATCCTGGCGAGCGCCAGCCCGTAACGGCCAATCTTGGTCACTTCCACTTCGACCAGATCGTTGGCCTTGGCATTGTTCAGCTGGGTGGGATCGACTGATAGCTCCGCCTGCCGCCGCTCGACAGGTTCGATGCGCCATTCACCATTGTCGAGATGACGCAGCACACCAAGCACCGCATCCTTGCGATGTTCGATGCGCTTGATAACGCGCGCCGTATAGGCCGGACCGCTCGGATCAGCTCCGACGAAGATGCGGGCAAGAACGCGGTCGCCGACGCCGGGTGTCGGGCCCTTCTGGTTGCGCGAGGCGCGGATGAAGACGGTTGGCGGGCGATCTTCATGATCGGCTGGCCATTCAGCCGGTTTGGCAATCAGGCCGCCATCGCCATCGCGGCCAGTAATATCGAGTACCGCAACGCTCGGCAGACTGCCGGGCACAGCAAGGCGCTTTGCCCGCTTCTCGACAAGGCCGTCATCGGCCAGATCACGCAGAATATCTTTGAGGCCGATGCGAGCGTCGCCCTTGAGATTGAAGGCCTTGGCAATATCGCGCTTGCCCGCACGATCAGGATTCTCCTTGATGAACTGGAGAATCTCGTCGCGGCTGGGCAGATAGGGCTCGCGGTCGGAGCTTGCGGAACTGGCAGGCCGCTTTTTTCCTTTGGGTGGAGAGATACGGCGTGCCAATCGATATGTCCTTAACTTGCTTTCGTTGCTTTTTTCGGTGCAGCTTTCTTGGCTGCCGGTTTCTTCGCAGCGGGCTTTTTCGCCGCTGCCTTGCGGGCAGGGGCTTTCTTCCCGCCCTTGGCTCCGGCTTTCTCGGTGATGAGAAGCAAAGCTTCTTCCACCGTCACAGTTGCCGGGTCCTTGCCCTTCGGCAGGGTTGCATTGACCTTGCCCCAATTGACATAGGGACCATACTTGCCATCGCGCACCGTGATCGGGCCGCCATCGGGATGTTCACCCAGATCTTTCAGCGCCGCCGGTGTGCCGCGTCCGCGTCCCGGACCCTTCGCCAGCTTTTCAGCCAGTACAGTTACGGCGCGGTTGAGACCGATGGAGAACACATCCTCGATGCTTTCCAGATTGGCATAGGTGCCATCATGGGAAAGGTATGGGCCATAGCGGCCGATACCGGCGGAAATCATCTTGGTGCTCTCCGGATGCTGACCCACATCGCGCGGCAATGATAAAAGCGCCAGCGCCTTCTCATGATCCGTGCTTTCGATGGTCCAGCCTTTCGGCAGGCTGGCGCGCTTGGCTTCCTTGCCGTCGCCGCGCTGGACATAAGGTCCAAAACGGCCACTGCGCACGGTCACATCTTCGTCCGTGTAAGGGTCCTTGCCGAGAACCTTCGGCTCATCGCCATTGCCATTTTCACTCGCCGCTTCACCGCCGCCAAGCTGGCGGGTGAACTTGCATTCAGGATAGTTGGAGCAGCCGACAAAGGCGCCGTATTTGCCGAGTTTCAGCGACAATGTGCCCGTTCCGCATACCTGACAGATGCGCGGATCACCGCCATCTTCCCGTGGTGGGAAGACGAGCGGGCCGAGCTGATCATTCAGTGCATCGAGAACATTCGTGACCCGGAGTTCCTTGATGCCATCGACGGAGCCGAAGAAATCGGTCCAGAAGTCACGCAGAACATCCTTCCATTTCAGCTTGCCATCGGAAATCTCGTCGAGCTTTTCTTCAAGACCTGCAGTGAAATCAAATTCGACATAACGCTTGAAGAAGCTTTCAAGGAATGCCGTCAGCAGGCGACCCTTCGTCTCCGGGATCAGCTTGCGCTTGTCCACGACGACATATTCGCGGTCGACGAGAGTCTTCAAAATGGCCGTATAGGTGGAAGGGCGGCCAATGCCGATCTCTTCCATCTTTTTGATCAGCGTGGCTTCCGAATAGCGCGGCGGTGGTTCTGTCGAATGCTGGGTCGCATTGATTTTTTCGCGGGCGAGGGCTTCCCCTGCACGGATTTCGGGAAGACGGGCACCGTCCTCATCGACTTCCTCTTCCTCGCGGTGATCCACATAGGCACCGAGGAAACCGTCAAATCTCACCACGGAACCGGTGGCCCGCAATTGCGCCGCGCGTGAACCGTTCTGCGCGTCTATTTCAACGGTGGTCCGTTCGATATCGGCCGACTGCATCTGACTGGCGATGGCGCGCTTCCAGATCAGCTCATAGAGCCGTGCCTGATCCGCATCAAGGAACTGGCGCACATCTTTTGGATGGCGGTTAAAATCCGTCGGACGGACAGCTTCGTGGGCTTCCTGGGCGTTTTTGGCTTTTGTGGAGTAATAACGCGGTTTGTCAGGCACGTATTTCTCGCCGAAAACCTTGCCGATTGTGGCGCGTGCAGCCTCAACAGCTTCCGGTGCCATCTGCACACCATCGGTACGCATATAGGTGATCAGACCGGCCGTTTCGCCGCCAAGATCCATACCTTCATAGAGGCGCTGGGCAATCTGCATGGTTCGGGTTGCCGAAAATCCGAGCTGGCCCGATGCAGCCTGCTGCAATGTCGATGTGGTGAAGGGCGGGCCGGGATTGCGCTTTGTCGGCTTGGCTTCAACCGTTGCCGCCCTGAAACTTGCGCCTTCAAGCATGGTGCGGATTGAACCGGCCTGTTCGGCATTCTGGATGTCAAGTTTGCCAAGCTTCTTTCCATCCACGGAAACAAGCCGCGCTTCAAAACCGTCATTGCGCGGTGTCTTCAATAGGGCCGCAATATTCCAGTATTCTTCGCGCACGAACCGTTCGATTTCGGATTCGCGGTCCGCAACCAGACGCAGCGCGACCGATTGCACGCGGCCAGCCGAACGGGCGCCGGGCAATTTGCGCCAGAGCACCGGCGAAAGCGTAAAGCCGAAAAGATAGTCGAGCGCACGGCGGGCAAGATAGGCATCCACCAGCGGCATATCAATGTCGCGCGGGTTCGCCATTGCATCCAGCACAGCATTCTTGGTGATCGCGTTGAACACCACCCGTTTGACCGGCTTGGCGCCAATCGCCTTTTTCTGCCGCAGCACTTCCAGAACGTGCCAGGAGATGGCTTCACCCTCGCGATCCGGATCGGTTGCCAGAATAAGGCCGTCACTGTCCTTCAATGCCTTGACGATATCGCCCAGACGTTTGGCCGATGCACCGTCGACTTCCCATGACATGGCGAAATCTTCATCAGGCCGAACCGAGCCATCCTTGGCGGGCAGATCACGGACGTGACCAAACGAGGCCAGAACCGTAAAGCCTGAACCCAGATATTTGTTGATTGTTTTAGCCTTGGCGGGCGATTCGACGACGACAACGTTCATTATTCAATTGAGCTTTCCTGCTCTTGTCACATTACAAAAGCACAGTTTTCACTTCGAAACAGGTCTGTGAAATGAACAGGCTTGCTCGGAACGTCAAGGCCTACGCGTGAAAAATCGTTAAATGCAACTTAAAGTTGCTATTTGAAATAATACAATTAATGATATTTTTCTCATGACTTCGGCGCTATATTGAGAATGGCAGCGAGTCCTGCCTTTTTTGAGAAGGCGAATCACTATTTGATTGATTTTGTGGAGGTTCAGACTGGCAAACTGTCAAATCCGCGGGATTAAAGAACTGCATAATATAATTAGACAAATTTCAGTATAAATGCGTATTTAAGGACGAAGTCATGAGTGAAAATAAATTCAGTCGGACCGAAAACATTAGATATATTCAGCAGATGTTAGGCGAGTTACGGAGCATGGCCAAGTTGAATGACTTGGATATGTTGGCCTATCTGATCGAGATTGCCTACATTGAAAGTAACGATCTTATGGCCAAGGAAACGAACACTGTTTCATCCATAAAGAAGAGAAACATATCCCCCTGAGTGGCGTTGCAGGCGTCCGGCCAGGTCCAATTCAAGCAGAATCAGGCTCATGGCAGCGGGATGTATCCCGCTTGTCCTGATAAGCTCATCAACATCAACGGGTGCAGGACCCAACAATGTGATGACGCGGTCACGGTCTGTTTCATTGGGCTGAGCAATGGCCGGAAAATCTGCTTCTGGAGCGAGAAAAGCCGTGTCGTCGAGACCGGGACGATCCAGAAGCGGACTGATGGCCGATAAAATGTCAGATGTTTCTGTGACCAGGATCGCGCCGTTTTTCAACAGCGCATTGGTGCCCTTTGCCCTTGGATCAAGTGGGGAACCAGGAATGGCAAAGACGAGACGGCCAAGTTCTCCGGCAAACCGGGCACTGATCAGCGATCCTGATCGCTCGGCTGCCTCAACCACGAGAAGCCCCAGAGAGAGCGCCGCAATGATCCTGTTGCGGCGTGGAAAATCCCGCGCGCGGTTCCCAGCCGAATGGCATCTCACTGATGACAGCGCCGCGACGTTGCGGGATTGCCTTGAAGAGTTCGAGATTATCCGGCGGGTAGGGCTTGTCGAGACCGCCTGCCATCACGGCAACCGTCCCGCTGTCGAGGCTCGCCTCATGCGCCGCCCTGTCTATTCCACGCGCAAGGCCGGAGATCACGGCATAACCCGCTTCGCCCAGCTCCCGCGCGATGATCCGTGCAAATTTTATTCCGACCAGCGATGCATTGCGCGCGCCGACAATGGCCACGGCGGGCAGGCGAAACACATCAGGATCACCTTTGATTGCGACCAACGGCGGCGGATTATCAGATTGGCGTAGGGTTCGCGGGTAGTCAGGCTCGCCAATTCCGACGAAAACCGCACCCATGCGCGCAGCTATCGCCATTTCGCGCTCGGCATCGCCAAGACTTGCAATCTTGATGGGGCGGCGGCCACCGCCACGCCGGACGAGTTCCGGCAGCATTTCAAGCGCGTCCGTGGCCGAACCATAATGGGCGATCAGATGACGAAAAGTAACGGGGCCGACATTTTCACTGCGGATCAGCCGAAGCCAGCTGAGCCGCTGACTGTCAGAAAGGCGGATGCCCTTCTGATCTTCCATCATCCCTTGGACCCGATCTTTCCTTCGGTTCCGGCAAGCAGGCGCTGAATATTCTCACGGTGCTTGATAAATACAATGACTGTCAGAATAACAAAGAGCAGGGCGATCTGATGATAGCCCATGAAATAGAGCGCAATAGGGCTGATGATGGCGGCAATCAGCGCGGAAAGCGAGGAATAGCGGGTTGCATAGGCAATGATCAGCCAGATGGCAGCGAAGATCAGCGCCACTTGCCAGACGAGGCCGATGAGAACGCCGAGATAGGTTGCAACGCCTTTGCCACCCTTGAATTTCAGCCAGACAGGAAAGATATGGCCGAGGAAAGCACCAAGACCGGCGACAATCGCCGCCTGCGGACTGATCACGCCAGCGATGAGCACGGCGGCAGTGCCCTTGAACATATCGAGCAAAAGCGTTGCCGCGGCGAGTTTCTTGTTGCCGGTTCGTAGCACATTGGTTGCGCCAATATTACCCGAACCGATGCTGCGCACATCACCAAGCCCGGCAAGCCGTGTCAGGATCAGGCCAAACGGGATGGAGCCGAGCAGATAGCCAAGAACCAGCGCGGCAAAAAGATATCCTGCCTGCCCATTGATGAAATCCGCCATGTTCTTCCCCGGTTCGGTCCTTAGATGCTGAAAACAGACTTTCCTGCCACAAACGTCTCAACAACCCGGCCCTGAAAACGTGCGCTTTCAAAGCAGCTATTCTTGGAGCGTGATCGTAAATCTTCTTCCTTCACAATCCATGGCTCGTCAAGATCGACTATGGTCATATCCGCTTGGGCGCCGGGCTTGAGTGTGCCTGCGTCCAGACCAAAGATTTTGGCCGGTCCGCTCGACAGCGCCTCGACAATGCGGATCAGCGGCACATCGCCATTGTGATAAAGCCGCAAAGCCGCGCCCAAAAGGGTTTCAAGGCCAATGGCGCCAGCCGCCGCATCGGCGAAAGGCAGGCGTTTGGTGTCGACATCCTGCGGATCGTGCGATGATACGATAATATCGATGGTGCCGTTGCGTAGCGCCTCGACCATGGCAAGCCGGTCTTCCTCGAGCCGCAGCGGTGGCTGCAGGCGGAAGAAGGTGCGGAATTCGCCAATATCGTTTTCATTGAGTGAAAGATGATTGATGGAAACGGCGGCCGTGGCATTGATGCCGTTCTGCTTGGCGCGTGCCACCACGTCGGCTGACATGGCCGTCGATATCTGCGCCGCGTGATAGGCACCCTTTGTCAGGGCCGCCAGCCGTAGATCGCGTTCGAGCGGTATAACTTCCGCTTCGCGCGGGCTGCCGGAAAGACCGAGCCAACTGGCATAAAGCCCTTCATTCATCACACCTGTGATCCCGAGATAGGGGTCCTGTGTTTCATGCGAGAGCACAACCCCGAAATCGCGCGCATAGGTGAGGGCGCGGCGCAGCAATTGCGTATTGGCGATGGAGTTGCGTCCTTCGGTAATGGCAACAGCACCGGCGGCGCGCAAAAGGCCGATTTCGGTCATTTCTTCGCCGTGCAGACCCTTGGTGACAGCCGCTGCCGGATAGACATTGACCACAGCCGTATCGCGCGCGGTGCGGCGCACAAACTCGACGAGGGCCACATTGTCGATCACCGGATCGGTATCGGGCATCATGATGATGGAGGTTACGCCACCAGCTGCTGCCGCATGGCTGGCGGATGCAATGGTCTCGCGGTGTTCGGCACCGGGTTCGCCAATAAACACACGGGCATCGACAAGGCCCGGCAACACCGTCTTGCCGGTGCAGTCGGTGACGGTAGCACCTTCGGGCGTACCCTGATTGCGGGCGTCGGAACCACTGGCGATAATAACGCCATCTTTTACGATCACGGTGCCGGTTTCATCCAGATTGCGGGATGGATCGACAATCCGGATATTGTGCAGAACAGTCGTGCTCATTCTGCCACTCCTTCCGCGTTGCGGCGCGGATCAAGCAGCGCTTCCATGACAGCCATGCGCACGGCAACACCCATCTCAACCTGTTCCTGAATAACACTCTGTGAGCCGTCGGCCACATCCGAGGCAATTTCGACGCCCCGGTTCATTGGTCCGGGGTGCATGACCAGCGCATCGGGCTTGGCATGTTTGAGCTTTTCGCGATCAAGACCGTGATAGTGGAAATATTCACGCACCGACGGCACGAAGGCACCCGCCATACGCTCGCGCTGCAGGCGCAGCATCATCACCACGTCGGCGTCTTTCAGACCTTCTTCCATCGAGTTGAATACCTCGACACCCATCTGGCTGATGCCTGCCGGCAGCAGCGTGGAAGGGGCAATCACCCGCACCCGCGCACCCAGCGCATTCAGCAGCAGAATGTTGGAGCGGGCTACGCGCGAATGCAGCACATCGCCGCAAATGGCCACGATCAGCCGCGCCACCTTGCCCTTGGCGCGCCGGATCGTCAGTGCATCAAGCAGGGCCTGTGTTGGATGTTCATGCGCGCCATCACCGGCATTCACCACGGAACATCCCACCTTCTGCGCCAGCAGCGCCGCAGCACCGGCGGAACTATGCCTGATAATCAGGATATCCGGCCGCATCGCATTGAGCGTCATGGCCGTATCGATCAGCGTTTCGCCCTTTTTCACCGAGGAATTGCCAACAGACATGTTCATCACATCAGCCCCGAGCCGCTTTCCCGCAAGCTCGAAGGATGACTGTGTTCGGGTCGATGCCTCGAAGAACAGATTGATCTGCGTTCGCCCGCGCAAAACACTCTTTTTCTTCTCCGACTGACGCGAAACAGCAATCTCGCTGTCGGCAAGGTCGAGAAGAATATTGATGTCCTCAGGGGAAAGGTTCTTGATGCCAAGCAAATGGCGGTGGGGAAACAGGAGGGGGAGCGCTTTTGATGTCATATCAAGTCCCCCCTATAGGCTCGATGCCGCCGCCCCGCAAGCGCCTGACATCATATCCAGCCATGTTCCCCAATAAAATCCTTGGTTCCATGATTGTGGTGTGCTTGTCGAACCACGCACCGATGCGGTTTGCAGAACCATTTTTGCGCCCTTCGACAGGCTCAGGATGAGGGCGTTGGGGTGATTGCAGGGAGCCAAGTTCTGCAGCGTTGGTGCGTTGCCTTTGATCTGCAATCTTTGCGATTATCGTTCATCCACGCTCTCCCTCATGGTGAGCTTGTCGAACCACGCACCATCCACCACCCACCACCCATATACAACAATATCTAATGCGCTTCCGCAGCCAGTATTGCCTCGCTGCGGATTTCCTCTGTCAGTTTCAACCGCATCTCGGTAAATTCAGGGCTTGCCTTCACCGTATAATGTCTGGGATGACCAAGCGGTACCGGCAAGATGGATTTGATCCGGCCCGGACGTGCGGACATCGTCACGACCCGCGAGGCCATGAAGATTGCTTCTTCAATATCATGCGTAACAAAAATCACGGTTTTCTGCTCGTGTTCCCAGATGCCGAGCAGAAGCTCCTGCATCAGCCCGCGGGTCTGATTATCAAGCGCACCAAAAGGCTCGTCGAGCAACAGGATCTTTGGATTGTTGGCCAGCGCCCGGGCAATCGCCGTGCGCTGCTGCATGCCGCCGGAAAGCTGTTTTGGCCAGTGGTTCTCAAAACCGCGCAGACCCACCTTGTCGATATAGGAGGCGACGATCTCGCTCTTTTCCTTCTCGCCAACACCGCGTTCACGCAGGCCAAAGCCGATATTCTGCTCAATCGTCAGCCACGGAAACAGCGTATAGGACTGGAACACCACGCCGCGATCGGCACCCGGACCTTTCACCTCCTGCCCATCAAGCGTGACGGTGCCGCTGGTTGGCCGGTCAAGCCCCGCAACGATACGCAGGAGTGTTGACTTACCGCAGCCCGACGGGCCGAGAATCGAAACGAAATCATTATGCGCGACGGTGAGGTCTGTCGGTTGCAGCGCCTGCGTTGGCTGGCCGCCATGCACGCCGGGGAATATGCGGCTGACGCCCTTGATAACAAGCGTACTCATGCGAGCCTCCAGGCAAAAAGCCAGCGATTGACGGACTTGAAGAGGAAGTCCGAGATGAGGCCGATCACGCCAATAACAATAATGCCGAAAATGATCTGCCCGGTGGCCATCAGCGCCTGACTGTTGATGATCATATAACCGATCCCGGACGAGGCGCCGATCATTTCGGCGACGATGACATAGGTCCACGCCCAGCCAAGCACCAGCCGCAGCGTTTCGGCAATGTCAGGCGCGTTGGCCGGAATGAGCACGCGCTTGACGATGCCGCGATCATTGGCGCCAAGCGTATAGGCGGCTTCCACCAGATCGCGCCGCGTATTGGCCACGGCCACCGCAACCATCAGGATAATCTGGAACACGGCACCGATGAAAATCACCAGCAGTTTCTGCATTTCGCCAATACCGGCCCACAGGATCAGCAGCGGGATGAAGGCCGAGGCTGGCAGATAGCGGGCGAACGAAATAAAAGGCTCCAGCATCGCTTCAACAGGCTTATATGCACCCATGGCAACACCAAGCGGAACGGCAATGATAGCTGCAATGACAAAGCCGCCAACAACCCGCCAGATCGTCATGCCGATATCATAAAGAAAATTCTGCTCGGACAGCAGGAACCAGCCATCATGCAGCATGGTCAGGGGATCGGCAAGAAAAGTACTCGACACGAAACCGCCAAAAGTTGCCACGGACCATGCGGCGATGAACAGAATAAAAAAGAGCACGCCAAGCAGGATGCGTGACGACGCCCTGATGGGTTGGAGAGGTTGAACCATGTGTGTCCCGATCAGATCAGAAAGGTTGTGGCTGCAGGAACCACGAACCATCTTCCTGCAGCCCGCTGATTATTTGATGAAGCTGGTATCGACGATAGCGCTGATATCGGGCTTCTTCTTGATGATGCCGATTTCAAGCAGGAGATCAGCGGCTTCCTCCGAGAATTTCGTAAAGTCCTTTTCGAAGAAAGCCTGATTGGCGGCCTTGTCCTGCCAGCGCAGATATTGTGCTGAATTACCAAAGACTTCTGCCGACTGCTTCACATCCGCCCCCATGATTTCATAGGCTTTGGTCTTGTCCGCAGCGATCAGATCCAGCGCATCGAAATAGCTTTTGGCCAGAGCCTTGGCCGCATCAGGGTTCTTTTCTAGGAAGGCGTTGGTGCAACCGAACGTATCCATCACAATAGGATAATCCAGTGTGGTGGCAATGATCTTGCCCTTGTCAGGCGCACCGCGCACTGTTGAAAGATAGGGCTCATAGGTCATGGCCGCATCGTTCTGTCCGGCAACAAACGCCTGCGCAGCCGGGCCGGGTTCAAGATTGACAATCTTCACATCCTTCAATGACAGACCATTATGCTTCAATATCCAGGCCAGATCGAAATAGGGCGTCGTACCGGGGGCAGAAGCGGCGATTGTCTTGCCTTTGAGGTCCGCAATCTTGGCAATATCATTGCGCACGACCAAGCCATCAGCACCGAATGATTTGTCCATCTGGAAAATCTGCTTGGTGGCCACGCCATTGGCGTTCCAGGCGATCCATGTTTCCACGGTTGTCGCCGCGCACTGTACATCGCCCGATGCCAGCGCCAGATGGCGGCTCGCCTGCGGAATCTTTGTCAGCGTGACATCAAGACCATTCTTTTTGAAGATACCGGCCTGCTTGGCCAGTGTCAGCGGACCAAAGCCGGTCCAGCCGGACAGGCCAACCGAAACAGCCGTCTCGGCTTGCGACGGCGCGACAGAGGCAAGAACCGCTGCCAGCGCAACACCAATATGCCATTTGAATTTCATGTGATGACCCCTTTGTTCATTTTTTTGGCACGATGAATATAAAGGCATGATAGGCAGCTGGATTTTCTTTTGTCTAGACATAATAAACGGCACCTGCGCAGAAAATCCTATCTGAGACATTTTGCATCGGCGCTGTCATTCCGCTAGAAAGATGGTTCGGTTAACCGCTTGTCAGAATCTTCGCCCCATATATGACGCGACTCATGTTTGCGGGTGGCACTTGTTCGGATGAAACAGGCCAGCCGTAAAGACAGCAAAATAATGATCAGGACATTTTCTTGAAAACCCACGACGTTCTCAACCAGACGCCCCCCATGACCGGCCTCAACGCCTATCTTGGTGATCCGCTATTGATGCAGATTACCAAACGGTTTCCGCAGGCAACCCGGACGGAACTGGAGCAAAGCGGGCGATTTGTCCTGTCCGGCGATGCGCAGGATCTGGCGCGGCTGGCCAATACCGAAACGCCGAAGCTGCGCACCCATGACCGTCAGGGTCATCGCATTGACGTGGTGGATTACCACCCGGCCTATCATGCGCTGATGCGCCGTTCCGTGGCGCAGGGGCTGCATTCGTCGATCTGGGAAGACGGTCCCGTAGAAAATGGATTGCGGCACCAGTCCCGCACGGCGCGGTTTTATATGACTGCGCAACTGGAATGCGGACATCTGTGCCCGATCACCATGACCAGTGCTTCGCTGGCTGCGCTTATGGCGTCGCCAAGCCTGTACCGCGAGTGGTCGCCGCTGGTTTTGCCGCGCAAATATGATTCCAGCAACAAATCACCGGCCAAAAAAGCCAGCCTGACGCTCGGCATGGGCATGACTGAAAAGCAGGGCGGCACGGATGTGCGCACCAACACGACACGCGCCGAACCTGCCGGAAGTGGGTTTTATCGCATCACCGGCCATAAATGGTTCATGTCCGCGCCGATGTCCGACGCCTTTCTGGTGTTGGCGCAGGCACGCGAAGGCCTGTCCTGTTTTCTCGTGCCGCGCATTCTGCCGGATGGTTCCTCCAATGGTTTCCGCTTTCAGCGGTTGAAGGACAAGCTCGGCAATCGTTCCAATGCTTCATCGGAAGTCGAGTTCGACAATGCGCTCGGCCAGATGGTTGGTGGTCCGGGCGAGGGTGTCAAAACCATCATCGACATGGTGACGCTGACGCGCCTTGATTGCGCCATTGCTTCATCGGGCATGATGCGGGCGGGCCTCGCCGAAGCCGTACACCATGCGCGTCACCGCGTTGTGTTCGATAGTCCGCTCATCGATAAGCCGCTGATGCTGCGCGTCATGGCCGATATGGCGCTGGATGTGGCAGGTGCTACCGCGCTGACCTTCCGGCTGGCGCGCGCCTTCGACAATGCCGCGCAGAACCGCGGCGAGGCGGCATTTGCCCGTGTCATGACGCCTGTCGTTAAATATTGGGTCGCCAAGATCGCTCCGGCAATGCTGTACGAGGCGATGGAATGCCTCGGCGGCAATGGCTACATCGAAGAGGGCAATCTTGCCCGCTATTATCGCGAAGCCCCTGTGAATGCGATCTGGGAAGGTTCCGGCAACGTCATGGCGCTGGACGTGCTGCGTGTACTGAAACGCGGTCCACAATTGTTCGACGAAGTGTTGAACTGGATCGGCTCGCAGCTTGGACGCGGCGGGCAGGGCACGGTTGAAGTGTTGCGCGCTGCCATGCGTGTTGCTGAAAATGACGAGGGCGCGGCACGGATACTCACCGAACAGTTGGCGCTCGCCGCCGCTGGCGCTGAACTGCGGCATCTGCACTCGGAAGACATCGCCGATGCCTTCATTGAAACCCGCCTCGGCGGACAGTGGCGCACCACGTATGGCATGCTCGATGCCCGCCACAACGCCAAGAGCATTGTCAACTCACTCTATCCTCCGGCAAATTGAGGGGCATCCACTTCTCTATTATCTTCAGCTCTTATTCTTCCGTCATCCCCGGGTTCTTCCGTCATCCTCGGGCTTGACCCGAGGATGACGAAGGTGGGGTGGGAACCCATTTCTGCAACGCTGACGATTATCGTTGCATCTCTCATCTCCCTCATGGTGAGCTTGTCGAACCACGAACCACGAACCACGAACCACGAACCACGAACCACGAACCACGAACCACGCATAATACTCGCGCAACCACTCCCAAAACCACTTTTGTCAGAAATTTTGCATCGGTGTGAATCGGCCATCTCGCATGCCTCAAAAAGGGCCTCGCTAAAACCTTCAATTTTAATAAAATTTTTTGAAATTAACCTTAACAAACGGTTTACGTTGCGCCTAAACTCTTAGCAGATATCAATGTGATTCGAAAATACCTCGTGATTTCACGGGGTTACACACCCACCAGATTCATCCCCGCTAGGAGTAATGAATGCGCAGCTTCCTGATATTCTGGGCGGGCCCATTGAGCTTTTTGTGGGGTTGGTACTTTCTTTCGTACTACGATCTGAGCATGGGGATGTACTTCTTCAGCCGTGAAATGCACGATCTGGTCTTCACCATTTATGGGAATATTCTGGGTATCGCGCCCGATAGCATTCCGCCGCTGGTGGCGCGGGCCTGCATCGTCGATACGGGGCTTGTGCTCTGCCTGATCGCGTTTCGCCGCCGCAAGCAGATTATCGCCTGGGTTAAAGTCTTCAGGTCGAACCGCGCTGCGGCTGCCCGGACAAAGCCCGCTGCGGCTGCCAATGCTGCGCTGGCTTATTCGAAGGAATTGTCGTCTGCGTCCTGACGCAGGCTTTGCAGCCGGTCCAATGCACCTTGCAAAATGAAAGCCGCCGCAGCGGAATCAATCCGCTCGGCGCGTTTTTGCCGTGATACATCCATGCCGATCAGCGCGCGCTCTGCAGCAACCGTCGACAGACGCTCATCCCAATAGATGAAGGGCAGGTCGGTCAGCTTTTCCATGTTGCGCACAAAAGCACGGGTTGCCTGCACACGCGGGCCTTCGCTACCATCCATATTGACGGGTAAACCGATGACAATGGCCCCTGCATTGTCAGCTTTCAGTGCCTTCAAAAGGTCCTGAGCGTCATGGGTGAACTTGCTGCGCCTGAGCACAGGACGCGGATTGGCAAAGGAGAAGCCACGGTCGGAAATAGCGATGCCGATGGTTTTCGTGCCAAGATCAAGCCCGGCGACGGTCTGGCCGTCTGCCACATGATCTTCCAGCTGTTCAATGGTCAGAACCGTCAATGGCTGCTTCCTGCACTTGAATTGGCCTGTAAAAGGCCGTTGTAATTCGAATAATTGTCACATAGCTGCAATAGACGGTTGTGGCGAGTAAAGACTGATGAATGAAGGGAAAACAATATGAAGATTACCTGGCTTGGCCATTCGGCCTTTCGCATTGAAATCGCCAAAAGCACGATCCTGATCGATCCCTTCCTCAACGGAAACCCCGGTGCGCGTGGTGTCGATCCCAAGGAAGCCGCCAAGGGTGCAACTCACATTGTTTTGACGCATGGTCATGGCGACCATGTCGGCGATGCGGCTGCCATCGCCAAGGATACCGGTGCGGTGGTCATCGGCAATGCCGATCTGGTGACATGGCTGAACAATCGCGGCGTGGCGCGCGTCGATCCGGCAAACACCGGCGGAACGGTCTCACATACCGGTTTTACCGTCACCTATGTCAACGCCCTGCATTCATCGGCACAGATCACCGAAGATGGTGTTTCGCATTCGCTGGGCTCGGCCAATGGTATTGTTCTGCATTTCGATGATGAGCCGACAATCTATCATATGGGCGATACGGACATTTTCTCCGACATGGCGCTGATCAATGAACTGCACCGGCCGGAAATCGGAATAATCCCCATCGGCGACCGCTTTACCATGGGCGGTGCGGTGGCAGCGCTGGCAACCCAGCGTTACTTCAAATTTGCCAAGGCAATTCCCTGTCATTACGGCTCGTTTCCGATCATTGACCAGACGCCGGACAAATTTGTCGCCGCAATGGATGGAAGCAAGACGCAGGTCTTTGTTGCCAAGACAAATGACCAGTTTACGCTTTGAGTTTGGATTGCTAAAGCCATTCTCACACATCGTGTAGTCGTCACCACGACGATTGACTGAGCTATTGGAGGTATTGTGCGTAAACTGTTGCTGATTTCCTGCGTCATGGCGTTGTCATCGCCAGCTTTCGCCCAAACGATCGATGCCAAGGGCGCCGATCAACTTGCCAATACTTTGTCGAAATATGTCGGCAAGACTGCGCTCAAGAAGGGCATTTTGAAGGTAACGCCTGAGGCTGAAGGTTATCGTATCACTTTCAGCACTGATGCTTTTCTGAAGTCCATGCCGAAGCAGGAAGTTTTGAAGGGCAATCTTGGCGATTACAGTATCCTGACCAAGCCGCTCGCGGACGGGACCTGGAATGTGACCTCGGGCAATATACCGTCGGCCTCGTTCGAAGTGACGGGGCCAAAAGGCCCGGAATCATTCCAGTGGTCGGTCGATGGCGGCAGTTGGACAGGCCTCTTTGATCCGAAGATCGGCACCTTCTCCAAATCGAATTTCGCCTATGACGCCTTCAAGATGGCTGTCAAATCTGCCGAACAGGACATTGATGCCAGCGCTAGCGCTGCAAAAGGCGAAATGCTTGCAACGGCCGCCACATCGGGTGGCGTCGATATTAACATGACGCAGGCTCTTGCCAATTTCACCGAAACGATTTCAACGAAGCTGCCAAATCTGGATACAACCACTGCGGAAGACGGAGCAGAAAAGCCAGCCGCTGGCGAACCGGTGAAGATCAGCTTGCGCAGCGGTGAACTTGGAACAACGGCCGAGGGCAAAGGTTTCCGCAGCACTGAAATCATGGATCTATGGGCGTTCGTCGTTGCCCATGCGGAAGAAAAGAAACTCAAAAAAGACGATCAGGCTGCTCTCAAGCAGAAATTGAAGGCGGTTCTGCCGCTCTGGGACAAGCTCAAGGGCGAGTATCATTTCAAGGATTTTGTGGTTGAAACACCACTCGGCAATTTCGCGGCCCAGAATATTTCGCAGGATACCAACCTTGATGGCATCAGCAAAAGTGGCTCGTATCATTATGCGATGCGCACCAATGGTCTGAAATATCCAACCCTGCCAATTCCAGAATGGGGGGTACCATTTCTCCCAACCGACGTGGAACTGGCGATTGGCACAACCGGAGTTGATCTGGATACCGTTGTCAAAGGTGCGATTGAGGACATGGATCTCAATCGTGAGAAGGTCATCTCGGAAGAGTTTGAAGCAAAGACTGCCGCACAATTTCTGGTCACGCCGCCAAAGCTCGTCATCTCGAAGAGCCTCGTACGCACTGTCGATGCCGAATTGACCGTCGAGGGCGAGATGACATTTGCAGCGCTGAAGCCTGAAAGCCACACAACCTGGGAAATGTCCGGCTTCGACAAGGTGGTCGATCGCCTGAACAAAGCCGGCGAAACCGATGAGACGATCAAGCAGTACATCGTATTCGTCAAGCTGGCGAAAGACTTTGGCACGCAGATCGACGGCGGCAAGATCCAGTGGGTTGTTGACCAGAAGGCCGATGGATCGGTTGCGATCAATGGCAATCCTGTCAAAGGTCCCGATCCGGTTGCTGCGCCCGGTGCTGATGACGCAATCGATTCCGATGCGCCCGAGGGCGAGGAAGACAACACCGACACGGATACGGCGCAGTAAACAGGGTTGTCCGTGCTGACTTGTCCGTTGCGCTTGGCCGCAACGGACACTATAGCTCTTTGATCAAGATTTGAATTTCGGGAATCCCAATGTCTGTCGATATTTCCACCGTCAAACGCGTTGCGCGTCTTGCCCGTATTGCTGTGAGCGAGGACGATGCAGCGCGCATGACCGGCGAACTGAACGTTATCCTTGGTTTCGTCGAGCAATTGAACGAAGTGAACGTGGCCGGTGTCGAACCGATGACCTCTGTCACCCCAATGGCCATGAAGAAGCGGCATGATGTCGTCAATGATGGCAATAAGGCCGCCGATATCGTTGCAAATGCACCGATTACGGAAGAAAACTTCTTCGTCGTTCCGAAAGTGGTGGAGTAGGCACCGGTATGACGATCACGGTTGCCGTTGAGACGCCGCTACAGGATGACGTCCGCGCACTTGTGGACGCGTTGAACGCGCATCTGCTGCCACTGTCACCGGTCGAATTCCAGTTCAAGATGACCGTGGAACAGATGGCCGGCGAGGATACCACCGTTTTCATCGCCCGCGACGAAAATGGCCATGCCGTTGGCTGCGGCGCTTTGAAAGAGCATGATGGCCAAATCGGCGAGGTCAAGCGCATGTTCACCCTGCCGTCCGTGCGCGGTAAGCGGGTTGGTTCGATCCTTCTTGATGCCATAACCGGGCTTGCCCGCAAGAAAGGCATGACACGCCTTGTTTTGGAAACGGGCGTTGGTCCGGGTTTTGATGCGGCATGGCGGCTTTATGAGCGTTCCGGCTTTACCCGCTGCGGCGTGCTTCTTGACTATCCGGATTCGGAACACAGTGCATTTTACGAAAAGCGGCTCGCGCTTACGCCAGCCCAATAAACAGGACTTGATATGACCGATCTGACCGCTCTCACCATTGCCGAGGCGCGCGACCAGCTGAAAGCCAAGGCGATCACCGCCACGGAGCTGACCAGTGCATATTTGCAGGCAATCGAGACCGCGAATGAGGCCCTGAATGCCTATATCACCGTCACGCCTGAAAAAGCGCTTGATATGGCAAAGGCTTCCGATGCCCGCCTGAGTGCGGGTAAGGGTGGGGCGCTGGAAGGTATTCCGCTTGGCATCAAGGATTTGTTCGGGACAGAAGGCATTCATACACAGGCCTGCTCGCACATTCTCGACGGCTTCAAGCCTCACTACGAATCGACAGTCACGTCGAACCTGTGGGCGGACGGCGCTGTCATGCTCGGCAAGCTCAATATGGATGAGTTCGCCATGGGCTCGTCCAACGAAAGCTCCTATTATGGCCCGGTGAAAAACCCATGGCGCGCCAATGGTTCGAACGCCGATCTCGTGCCCGGTGGCTCATCCGGTGGCTCGGCTGCTGCGGTTGCAGCGCATCTTTGCGCCGGTGCGACGGCAACTGATACGGGCGGTTCCATCCGCCAGCCTGCGGCCTTCACCGGCACTGTCGGTATCAAGCCGACGTATGGCCGCTGCTCGCGCTGGGGCATTGTTGCCTTTGCCTCGTCGCTGGATCAGGCCGGACCAATCGCTCGCGATGTGCGCGACGCTGCGATCCTGCTCAAATCCATGGCATCGGTTGATTCCAAGGACACGACATCGGTTGATATTGCTGTGCCTGATTATGAATCGATCATCGGCAAGCCATTGACCGGCCTCAAGATTGGCATTCCCAAGGAATACCGCGTCGACGGTATGCCCGAGGAAATCGAAAAGCTCTGGCAGCAGGGTATTGCATGGCTGAAAGACGCCGGTGCATCCATCGTCGATATTTCCCTGCCGCATACCAAATACGCGCTGCCAGCCTATTATATCGTGGCTCCGGCGGAAGCCTCGTCAAATCTTGCCCGTTATGATGGCGTGCGCTACGGCCTGCGTGTTCCCGGCAAAGATATTGTCGACATGTACGAAAAGACTCGCGCCAGTGGTTTTGGCGATGAAGTGAAACGCCGTATCATGATTGGCACCTATGTGCTGTCAGCTGGCTATTACGATGCCTATTACCTGCAGGCGCAGAAGGTTCGCACGCTGATCAAGAAGGATTTTGAGGATGTGTTCCACGCGGGCGTGGATGCCATCCTGACCCCGGCGACACCTTCGGCGGCCTTCGGCATTGCCGATCAGGATTTGGCTGCTGATCCGGTGAAAATGTACCTCAATGACATTTTCACAGTTACCGTCAACATGGCTGGCCTTCCGGGCATTGCTGTTCCTGCCGGACTTGATAGCAAAGGTCTGCCGCTGGGCCTGCAGCTGATCGGGCGGCCATTCGATGAGGAAACCCTGTTCCAGACTGCTTGGGTCATCGAACAGGCCGCAGGCAAGTTCAACGCGCCGAAATGGTGGTAGTCAGGCCTGCCACGCAAGCCGACATCGCGGCGCTTGCCGCGGTGGGGATGCGTGCATGGGCCTCGAACATCTTTTCCTTCGAACCCGAATTGCCCGGCATGCGCGCACATGTCGAGCGCGCCTATGAAGCCTTTGCCGAAGAGCATTTTACCAGCGTGCTGGTGGCTGAGGAGAATGGCACCATCCTTGGTTGGGGCGCGCGCGAGAAGAAGGACGACTATATCTCCGATATGTGGGTCGATCCGGATTTTCAGGGGCAGGGCATCGGCTTGCTCCTGCTCAAGGCCCTGAAGGCTGATATCGCCGCTGCCGGCTATTCCAGCGCCCGTCTTGAAGCACATGCGCGCAATGTTGGTGCCATACGCTTGTACGAGCGTGAGGGATTTCAGATCATGCACCGGAGCCTCGAATGGTCGGAAAGCCTTGAGCGCAAGATTGAGAAAGTCAAAATGCTGGCGAATTTGACGTAAGGTTATTCAATGTTTTTCTTTGTTTCCAAGGTTTTCTGGTTTCTTGCTCAACCGCTGAATTTTTCCATTCTGCTGATGGCTCTGGCCTTTTTTGCGGTTTGCTTCTCATGGCGCCGCATCGCCATGACCGCGTCAGCTTTCTCATTTCTGATCCTTGGACTTGCTGCATGGAGTTCGCTTGGCGCGCTTTTGCTGCATCCGCTGGAAGACCGGTTTCAACGTCCATCACCGGCACCTGCTCATGTCGATGGAATCATTGTCCTTGGCGGTGGGTTTGAGGGCGGCGTTAATCTGGTGCGTGGCGGCTATGAGCTGAATGCCAGTGGCGATCGTTTTGTTGAAACAGCCGTTCTGGCGCGCCGTTATCCCGATGCAAAGGTTGTGGTTACAGGCGGCGGCGGAACGCTGGTGCTTGAAGGTGAGGGCGACGGCGCCACGGCACCGCGTTTGCTGACGGCGCTTGGCGTCTCCCAGGACCGGCTCATTCTGGAGAATGAATCGCGCGACACTTACGAAAACGCCCAGTTCACCAAAAAACTGCTCGATATCAAACCCGGCGAGACATGGCTGCTGGTAACATCGGCCTTTCATATGCCCCGTTCGGTTGGCCTTTTCCGCAAGGCGGGCTTCAACGTGGTGCCATGGCCTGCTGATTATCGCACCTCCGGCATCGAGTATCCCGGACCAGCACAGGATAATTCCTTGGATTCCCTGCAAAATCTCACCATTGTGGTGAAGGAATGGGTGGGACTTTTCGCCTATTGGGCAACTGGCCGTACTGACGAATTGTTGCCCTCGCCATGATGAAACAGGTGGATGTTCTCATTATCGGGGCAGGTGCTGCGGGCATGATGTGCGCGGTGGAGGCGGGTAAACGCGGTCGCTCGGTGCTTATTGTCGATCATGCAAAAGCCCCCGGTGATAAAATTCGTATTTCCGGTGGCGGACGCTGCAATTTCACCAATCTGAATGCCGCCCCGCAAAATTACATCAGCAAGAACCCGCATTTCTGCATTTCCGCATTGCGTCGCTATACCCAGCGCAATTTCATCGCACTTGTCGACCGCTATGGCATTGCATGGCATGAAAAGACGCTGGGCCAGTTGTTTTGCGATGGCTCGGCGACGCAGATCATCAATCTGCTGGTCAAGGAAATGAAAGAGGCCGGTGTCGAGCTACGCTTGCAGACCGTAGTGGACGCCATCGAGGCGGCGACAGACGGCTACGTGGTCTCGCTCTCCGGGGAGCGTGTTCGTTGCACCTCGCTGGTGGTTGCCTGCGGCGGCAAATCCATTCCCAAAATGGGTGCAACAGGCTTTGGCTATGACATTGCAAAACAGTTCGGGCTGGCGCTGACAGAAACCCGTCCGGCGCTGGTGCCACTGACCTTTGATGAAAACACGCTGGCACCGCTGAAACCCCTGTCAGGCATATCCGTTGATGCGGTTGTCAGCCATGGCAAGACAAAGTTTGCCGAGGCAATGCTGTTCACCCATCGCGGGCTGAGCGGACCTTCCATCCTGCAAATCTCCTCCTACTGGCGCGAAGGCGATACGATCAACGTCGCCATGCTGCCTGACGTAAAGATAATGGATGCGCTCCGTGCTGCCCGCGCTCGAAATGGCCGTCAGGCGTTGCAAACTGCTTTATCTGAGCTTTTGCCGAAGCGGCTCGCACAACTGATCGCCGAAAACAGCGGGATACAAAACCATCTTGCCGATATTTCTGACAAGCAATTGCTCGGCGTCGAAAAGGCAATCAATGAATGGCAGATCAAGCCCGCAGGCTCCGAAGGCTACCGGACAGCGGAAGTGACGCTTGGCGGTGTTGATACGGATGGCCTCGATCAAAAGACGATGGAAGCCAGATCCATCAAGGGGCTCTATTTCATCGGCGAAGTCGTTGATGTGACGGGGTGGCTCGGCGGTTACAATTTCCAGTGGGCTTGGTCCTCGGGCTGGGTTGCAGGGCAGGCGGTCTAGGAGAAAAACGTGACGGATGATCTGAATTGGCGTGTTGAGGAAGCCTGTTTCAATGCCTGGCCATCACCAAGGCAGGTCATTCATAGCGGCTGGCTGATGCGGTTTTCCGGCGGCAGCATTCGCCGTGCCAATTCCGTCAATCCCTTGCGCGGTCCGCGCGCGGAACCGGCAGGCGTTATCGACGCTGCGGAAAAGCTCTATAGTTCGCTTGGCCGTGGCTTCATTTTCCGTGTTCCCAGCATTGCCAATGAAATGGAGCCTCATCTGGTTGAACGCGGCTATCGTTTTGAGGGCGGTAGTGCGGTGCTTTATTGCGATCTCAAACAACGCAACACGGAAACCGCTCCAGCCGCCGAGCTTTGCCGCGAGATGACGCCGGGCTGGCTGCGCGAAAGCAAGCGCATATCAGGCTGGTCCGAAGAGGACCACAGCGCATTCATCGATACGATCGCGTCCCTCGTTGTGCCCAAAGCCTTTGCTTCGGTCACCATGGACGGCAAAATCGTTGCCAAGGCCTATGGTGCGATCAGCAATGGCCTGCTGGTGCTGGAGACTGTGGCCACGGACCCCGACTATCGCAAGCGCGGCCTTGGTCAGAGGGTCGTCGGAACCTTGCTCGACTGGGCGAAGGATGAAGGTGCGATGGCAGCATGCTTGCAGGTTCTTGCTGACAATCCACCCGCCAGAGCGCTCTATGCCTCGCTGGGTTTTGACAGGGAACTCTATAGTTATCACTATCGTAGGAAGCCTTGAATGATAAATGCTCCTGACAATATGCTGTCAGGAGATGTCAGTTATACCTGCTGACATTGGATCATCTACACGGGGGATATAATGGGTATTCTGGCAAGCTGTCACTGCGGTGCAATCAAGTTTGAAGTAAGCGAAGCTCCGGCGACGGCAACCGTGTGTACCTGCACCTTCTGCACAAAGCGCGGGACCTTGTGGGCCTACTATACTCCCGATCAGGTCAAGCTGACCGTCACGCCTGAGGCGGATGCTGTCTACAATCGCAATGGTTTCAACAAGCATCACCATTGTAATGTTTGCGGTTGCGGCACCTATTCGCAGATTCCGTCCTGGACAGACTACAAGCCCGACTTTGAAAACCCGCGTATTTCCGTCAATATCCGCCTTTTTGACGATTTCGATATTGCTTCTGTGCCGACCGAAATCATAGACGGCAAGAATCTCTGGTAGGATTTGCTATTCGATTGCTTGATCTAGGGAATCCTGCTTCCTTGGTGGGAACAGCGTGTCGGGAAACGCGTTGTTCCAGTCATAGAGGGAGGTAAGGCCATGTGGATCAAACTGACCGACGTTAACGGCGATCTCATCACACTCAATTTTGCGCATGTCGTTTCGTTCAATCCTTACGGAACGGGCACGCATATTGTGACAACAACCGCCGGTCTCACCTTCTTCGTCAAGGAGACGATTGACCAGATCCAAAGCAAGGTCGGCATTCAGTCGAGCTGAGCAGACCGCCAATCCCGTATCAGTGCATTCTGTTCTTCTGCGGCCAGAGTGGCCGCAGAACGGCTGGCAGTTGCACCCGCGCTACTGTAGCGGCATGGGCATCCAGATGCGCGGCCAGAACTTTGATCACATCACGAACGATTGTATCGGGCGGGCTGTGATGTGCCGTGAGGTCCTTATAGACCGCCCGTACAAGAGCCTGCTCGGATTCAAGCGGTTGTGCAGGGGCAGGGCGCCAACCCTCGATGAATAGCCCACGCGGTAATGGCGGCAGTGCGTCGGCAAAGGTCAACACCGCTTCCATATCCATGTGCCGCCGGATAGCGTGCAGCACGCTGCGCATACTGGCAAAGCTCTGATTATGGGTGGAGAAATCAGCCTGTTGTTTAAGAGCGGTGAGCCAATCCTGAAATTGCTTTGACGCGTGAACAATGTCCTGAGGTTGGGTCATTGGGGCACCTCCGTATTAACCATATTCTATCGGGATAGTACCTTCTACTGTTGTTTCAAAGTGTAATATTTGCGTGATATTTAAGGATGGGGAACCTTTTTGCGATTTGTTAGTTTTATTCAAACGAGAGTCAAAATCGGATACAAATAGTGATTTGTTAAATCGGTTGAATTTTCCTATTGTCACAATGCATCCGAAATACAGACGCATGCTGAACAAGATTATTCTCTTAATGAGGGTAGTTAAACTTGAGGTGTGAACAATGCTATCAATAAATAATGAAACGTCGTCGCCATCTGAAGCACGCGTCATGAAGTTACCTAAGGTTGCAGTGAAGTCGAGCGCAAAGCTTGTAAAGGCCGCCCCCAAAATGGCAGAGCCATGCGACAAGCGCACGATCTCGCAAATTCTTCGCGAATCCAGCGGCGGCTTCAGCTTCCGCCGCTAATTCTTCCAAGTTTACTGTATTCGAATACCAATATCCCGCCCTTAAAGCGGGATATTGTCATGTTTCTTCCAGGGATTTTCGAGGTCCTTGTTGCGCAACATGCGCAGTGCCCGTGAAACCCGCTTGCGCGTGGAATGGGGCATGATCACTTCATCAATATAACCGCGCTCGGCAGCCACGAACGGCGACAGGAAACGATCCTCGTAACGCTTCGTATGCGCCGCGATTTTCTCCGCATCGCCAATATCCTTGCGATAGATGATTTCAACCGCACCTTTGGCACCCATGACGGCGATCTGCGCCGAGGGCCATGCATAATTGATATCGCCGCGCAGATGCTTTGACGCCATCACGTCATAAGCACCGCCATAGGCCTTGCGCGTGATGATGGTGATTTTTGGCACTGTCGCTTCCGCATAGGCGAAGAGGAGCTTTGCGCCATGCTTGATCAGGCCGCCATATTCCTGCGCCGTGCCGGGAAGGAAGCCCGGAACATCGACAAAGGTGACAATCGGAATGCTGAAGCAATCGCAGAAGCGCACAAAGCGTGCTGCCTTGCGTGATGCATCGCTGTCGAGCACACCGGCCAGAACCATGGGCTGATTGCCGACGATACCGACGGTGCGCCCTTCAACACGGCCAAAGCCGACAACGATGTTTTTGGCAAAACTTTCCTGAATTTCGAAAAAGTCCGCCTCATCGACGGTTTTGCGGATCAGTTCCTTGATGTCATAAGGCTTGTTGGCATTGTCAGGCACCAGCCGGTCGAGCGAATGGTCAGGCTCTTCCGTGCTTTGGAAACATTCGATTTCAGGAATCTCAGCCGTGTTGGACGCCGGAAGAAAATCGATCAGCCGCCGCATCTGCAATAGCGCAGCCACATCATTGTCATAGGCGCCATCGGCAATCGATGATTTCGTCGTATGGATCGATGCACCGCCGAGCTGCTCCGCCGTGACCGTCTCGTTGGTCACGGTTTTGACCACATCCGGCCCGGTGACGAACATGTAGGATGTATCGCGCACCATGAAGATGAAATCGGTCATGGCGGGGGAATAGACGTCACCGCCAGCACATGGTCCCATAATCACCGAGATCTGTGGAATGACGCCCGATGCCAGCACATTGCGCTGGAAAATCTCCGCATAGCCGCCGAGCGCTGCCACGCCTTCCTGAATGCGCGCACCGCCCGCATCGTAAAGCCCGATGACAGGGGCGCGATTGCGCAGCGCCATATCCTGAATTTTCTGTACTTTTTCCGCATGGGCTTCGGAGAGGGAGCCACCGAATACGGTAAAGTCCTTGGCGAAGACGAAAACTGTGCGCCCGTTGATCGTACCCCAGCCGGTGACAACGCCGTCGCCAGCGAATTTGGTGTCTTCCATGCCGAAATCAGTGGAGCGGTGTTCGACGAACATGTCGAACTCTTCAAAGGAGCCTTCATCGAGAAAGATGTCGATGCGCTCGCGCGCGGTCAGCTTGCCACGCTTGTGCTGGGCATCGATCCGCGTTTTGCCACCACCCTCGCGCGCAATGGTCCTGCGGCGCTCCAGCTCGATCAACACATCCTTCATGCCATCCTCCACATTGTGTCATTTCTGATATCAGGACAATCGGGCGGGTGAAAGCGCTTTGTCTGCAATATCAAATGTGAGTTCGTGGGAAATTTTGGCGGTACGATTGCTATCCCGCCTCAAGTCAGGCTAAGCAAGTTCTTGGGGTCCAGTTGGACAAAACTGTTTCGGGGGAAACATGGAAGGCTCACCGCAAAGTCATTTTGGCCGCCCGGCTGAATACACAGGTCATCGATTTTCGTTTTCCGGTAGTGCAAAGGAGTATTTTGGCATCTGGATCGTCAATGTACTTCTGACGATTATCACTCTCGGCATTTATTCTGCCTGGGCCAAGGTGCGGCGTAACCGCTATTTCTACGGCAATACCAAACTCGCAGATAGCTGGTTCGATTATCACGCCCGGCCAACGCAGATTTTGCTCGGTCGCATCATCGTCATCGGCTATCTCATCATCTACAACCTGTTGCTGCATTTTCTGCCGATCGCCGGTTTCATGCTGGCGCTTGTTTTCCTCATCGCGGTTCCGTGGCTGATCGTGCGTGGCCTTCGCTTCAGTGCGCGTGTGACGAGCTATCGCAATGTGCGTTTTGATTTCGTTGGCGGCTATTGGGGCGCTGTAAGAGCCTTCTTTCTTGGCAGCATAGTGTCTGGCATTACTCTTGGTATCCTCGCGCCAATCGCCAGCCGTTGGATGTTGCGTTATACGCTGGGCAACCTGCGGTATGGCGGCAAGGAATTTTCGCCTGATCCAACACTTGGTTCGCTTTATCGCGTTTGGGTTTTACCGGCGGTCCTCACCCTTATTGGACTGGTCCTTTTCGCAATCGTTGCTCTGGGCGCATCGGCTGGACTGCAGGCCATGAGGAATATGAATATTCCCGGTGATCAGACCGGCGAACTTGCATTCATTCTCATAGTCTATCTGATTTTCATTCCGATTTTGCTTATCTACGCCGTAACGGGCTTGCTTTACACCGCAGGCATCCGCAATGCCGGCTTTAGCGCCACCACGTTTGACAATCGTCATTATCTCTTCTCGGATATGCCAAGATGGCGTTATGCCTGGGTGGTTATTTCCAATCTCATCGTGACGCTGTTGACGTTCGGGCTGATGCGGCCATGGGCTGCTGTCAGGCTCGCCCGCTTCCATGCCGATTACACCGCTATTGTGTTTGATGGCGATGTCGGCGAAATCTTCTCCGATATCAAGGATACCGGCTCGGCCGTCGGGTCGGAGTTCATGGATATAGAGGGCATCGATTTTGGCTTCTGACACCGGCAAAATAACGACTGGTCTCTGGTACCGCGAAGGTTCAAGCGCGGGCAGGGAGGCCAGTCTCATATTTGCCGATGATACAGTCTCTGTCATTGCTGCGGATGGGACAGTTCTGTCCGCAGCCACCTTCGCAAACACCGAGATCAGTGATCGGGTCGGCTCCATTCCGCGGCGGCTGACCTTTGGCGATCAGACCAATTTCCAGACATCTGATAATGACGCCATCGACAGGCTGGTTGCCTCGCAAAAGGGCAGCCGTGCCGGATGGGTACACCGCGCGGAAGGTTTTCACCCGCGCCTGCTGCTGTTTGTTGTCCTGACAATCGTTTTTGCCTTCTCCATCTATCGCTTTGCTGTGCCAGCTCTGGTTGAGGTTGCCGTTCTGGTTACGCCGCCAGTTGTGCCGGAGCTTATGTCCAAAGGCACATTGCAAACGCTGGATACGACAGTCTTCTCGGCAAGCACTCTGCCGGATGATCAAAAAAGCAAATTGCAGGATGGCTTTGGGAAAATCGCAGCCAAGTCGGATCGTGGGGCAGGTGGTTTTGATCTGCAATTTCGTGAAGGCGGTGTTATCGGCCCCAATGCATTTGCACTGCCCGATGGTACGGTTATCATCACCGATGAACTGATAAAACTCGCCGATGGCGACACGGAAATGCTTTTGGGCGTGCTTGCCCACGAAATTGGCCATGTGGAGCTAAAGCATAGTCTGCGCCAGCTTTACCGTGCGGCAGGCGTGACCGGGCTGATCATGCTGATCGGCGGTGATATTGGTGACAGTACCCATGATATTCTGGTGCAGGGCGGCGGCCTGCTGGCGCTGTCCTATTCCCGCGCCTATGAAAGCGCAGCCGACCGGCACAGTGTCGAGCTGATGTTGAAGGCGGGTTACGATCCGACCGCCATTTCACGTTTCTTTGCGATGGCAGAGGACAAGCTCAACGACCACAGTTCGACCAGCATTCTCGAAACCCACCCCGGCACCCCCGAACGCCGCCAAATGGTGCTTGACTATGCGCAGGAGTTGAAGGCGAAGGCAGTGGTTCCGGCAAGATAAAGCTATCCGTGGAGTTCCTGCAATTCCGCAAAAAACGCGGCGATTTGAGCTGCGTCGCCAACTCGCATGTGGCGGAAGATTAGATTATTTTCCCGTGCGATTGGCTGGTCATTGGGAAATCCTTGGTGATTAGTTGACCGCCAAAGAGGCAGTATGGTTCCGTCCATGGAGTCCCGTACACTACGAGCCGAATATATTCAGTAGTAGAACCATGGAGATATAACCAACAAGAAGAGCGACGCCTAAAGCGCCGACAAAAGCTGGTAAAAGACTGTGTGTCCGTCGGACAACATAAAAGGCCATCACAGCTGACACTAAGACTCCAATCGCCAGAGCGTATGGCGTTTGAACGTGCAATGCTGGAAGCAGCCATCCGTAAAGCGCCAGCATTCCCAAGATTGTTGTGACAGCGATAGCTGCTACCCTCATCAAAACGGAGAGAAGGGCGCTGACCGCGCTGCGCCGTGCAGGAGAAATCAAATCATCTGTCCTTACGTAGGCGCACGCCGGGTTGGCCATGGTTCAGGAATTCCACACCGGCTGCCTCAAGAACGCGCATGATTTTGTATATTTTGTCGAGCCCGCTTGTAAGTCCAGTCGCTCCCTTCTTTTCCATGGCGCTTATGGTGTTGATGTTCAGACCCGCACTTTTGGCGAGTGTTGTTTGATCCATATCAATAAGTGCGCGTGCGGCACGAAGCTGATTGCCAGTCGTGAGCAATGTTTTCTCCAACAATCGACGTCAACCAACTGTCCCACAGCAATGTGCTGACGGCAATATAGACCTTAGACGTACCAATTTATCTTTCCGCGAGACGAACGCCGGGGCCGCCGGGAACCATTTCACCGCGAGCTTCAAAAATGACCCCGGCGGCCTCGAAAGCGCGTTTCATGACATCAAGTGTCGCGTGGCGCGGTTCAGCCGCACCGCTTTCGAACTGCCGTACGGTCACGACGCCGATATGGGCCGCGTCCGCAAGCTGTTGTTGAGACCATTGGAGAAGGGCACGACCTGCGCGGCATTGGGCAGGGGAGATCAATTTGTCATTCTTTCCGAAGCCTGACGCCAGGACCGCTGGTTGATGGCTGCCCATCATCGAGCAGTTCCACACCGGCCTTGAAAAGTGCATTTCGTATTGCTTCCAGAGTGCCAATCCTGCCCTGGACGACCTCTTTGCCTGATGCTTCGAAGTTACGGATCGTGTTGATTCCAACACTGGCCGCATCGGCAAGGGATTTTTGTCCCATACCTGCCAATGCACGTGCAGCTTTGATCTGGTTCCCAGTTGTCAGCAACGCGTTTTCCCCTGCATCGTCCAACTGCGACTTTTTCATAACAGTCGATTGGCGGCAATATAGACTTATGGAGTAGATGGACTCATCGGGCTGCGAAGCCTCACACCGGAAGCACCATCAATATTCTCTCCATCTGCGAGGAAAACAACTTTCTCTTGAAGCACCCGCGTTATCGCTTCCAGATTATTGGTGACGGGTACGGACCGGCCAGTTTCGAAATTGCGAACTGTCGACAGGCCCACTTTGGCAGCCTTGGCCAGATCATCTTGGGACATATTGGCCAGTGCCCGCGCTGCTCTGCATTGATCGGGGTTTATCAAACTATTTTCCTATAACCATTTTAGCTTACAATAACAGAAATCGTTTGACGCAACGACATGCAACGATTTATGTTACCCATATCTTTTTTCATTATACTGAAAAAGGGCAAAGGCCCTGATCGATATTTATCAACCGCGAAAGCAAAATGTAAAGAACATCAATTTTTCCGAGGCCAAATCATGAGCAATCAATCAGCCAAACTCCTTGATGCGGGTAATATGCTGAGGGAGGTCACACACCTCGTTGAAGTCCTCTCTATGGCCACGTCCGATATAGACAATGAACGGCAGCAGAACGCTCTTCAAAGTATCTGCAATATTGTCGATGACCGTATTGTAAGCATCAATGCGCTGTTGGACGCTGCGCGCAACGCACCGGCAGGGTAAACTAGACCAGACAAAGATTGCCGACCTATTTCACCTTTGCCTGTTTGAGCACTTCGTTGATACGGCTTTGCCAGCCTTTGCCCGTCGCTTTGAACTTGGCGATCACATCCTGATCGACGCGAAGCGTTATCTGCTTTTTGGGAGTATCGACGGGTGGACGCCCGCGGGCGCGTTGAATGCTTTCATACAATTCCGGAAATACATCCTTGAAGGGCCGCGCACGCGTCAATTCTTCATCCGTAAGAGGCCGCTCGATTTCCGGGTCGGGGCCAATCAATTCACCAGTCGCATCGTCAACCCACCAGCCGTCATCGTCCATATGAACGCCTCCGGCAGCTATGAGAGCCTGCATCTCCCGGTCATAGACTTCCCACCGACGCGTCATTTCCGCATCGTCTTCGGGAGTCTTACCAAGGTCTTTGGTGATGAAACTGGGCCATTTTGCTGTCATGAACGGCTCCTTTCTTTCCGGCTTGCGTATCGCATGGAAATAACTGAAAGCGCTTCTGATCCGAGCAGTTTGAACACGACTGCGACGATGGTCTGTCCGTTATAATCACCAATGGCTAAAAAACGGCCATTCCTGGCATTTTCAATATGCGCATCCAGAAAGAACTCGATCAACAAATCAGCAAAGTCCAAGCCGTGCTTGGCGAGGTTTTGCTGGCGCTTCGGTTCATCCCATATGATCTTCATATAATGTAACTACATTAAATGAGATGTACAAGGTATTGGGAGTTGTACCTAGAGAGAGTGCCCGTGGTTAGCGCCGCCCCATCAGGAGCGGCGATGAACGGCAATAAGCGGAATTACCAGCTGCCGGTGTTCGGCATGGACAGCCACGGCTCCTGCGGCGGCAGAGCGGGACCTTTCTGGATGAGTTCGATGGAAATGCCATCGGGCGAGCGGATGAAGGCCATATTGCCATCGCGCGGCGGGCGATTGATGGTAACACCCTTGTCCTGCAGAGTCTGGCAGGTCTCATAGATGTTTTCGACGGCATAGGCGAGGTGGCCGAAATTGCGCCCGCCCGTGTAGGTTTCCGGGTCCCAGTTGAATGTCAGTTCCAGTTCCGGTGCCCGTTCAGCAACCGCGCGACCCTTATCGTCAGGTGCCGCCAGAAAGATCAGCGTGAAGCGGCCTTTTTCGTTTTCCGTACGCCTGATCTCCTCAAGGCCAAATTTATTGCAGTAAAAATCCAGCGATTCAGCAACATCGCGGACGCGGACCATTGTGTGAAGATAGCGCATCGTTTTCCCTTGGATGTTCGTCAGTGTGTGAAAGATTGGGGCAATCATCCGATTGCTCAGGCGAAACGCCTACGACTTTTTGGTAACATTATTTTGGTGGCTCCACAAATTAACGGTCTTGTGAAGGGCGGTTGACCGGGTGTTGAAGAGATTTGCACCTGTTTTTCAACAAAAACAGTCAGATGATACTTGCCCTCATCCGTCGGACAGGTGTTATTCTGAATTAAGAGAATCAGTGTTTGGTTTCAGGAGAGGAGGGCTCGCTTCATGTCAGACAGACCAGTATCAGCCCAGCATTCCCCCGATGATGAACAATTGTCCGATGGCCTCGACCTCATCGAGGTTGCGGGCGCTATCAAATGGTTCGACGTCGCCAAGGGATATGGTTTTGTTGTCCCTGATAATTCTGATCTGCCAGATATTCTTCTGCATGTGACCTGCCTGCGCCGTGATGGCTTTCAGACTGCGCTTGAGGGTTCGCGCGTTGTTTGCGAGGTCAAGCAGGGCGAGCGCGGTATGCAGTGTTTTCGCGTCCTTTCTATGGACAGCTCCACCGCCGTTCACCCGACGGAACTGCCGCCAGTGCGCACACATGTCACTGTCACGCCTTCAAGTGGTCTGGAACGCGTTCTGGTCAAATGGTTCAACCGGACCAAGGGCTTTGGCTTCCTGACCCGCGGCGAAGGCACCGAGGATATTTTCATTCATATGGAAACCCTGCGCCGCTTCGGTCTGACCGAACTGCGTCCGGGACAGGTCGTCCTCATTCGCTTTGGCAATGGCGACAAGGGCCTGATGGCATCCGAGGTTCACCCCGATATCGGCACGCAACTGCCGGCATCCCATTAAAGATCTCCCGATGACTCGATCGATCAGATTGTGCCGATCTCTCCTGATCGGCTTTTTTGTGCTCGCTTTTGCCGTATTGCCCGTGCGCGCAGCCGATCAGCAGCCGATGCATCTGGCAATCGACGCGGCGCCGCTTGTCATCAACACCGCAAAGGGCGATGTGCCCTTTCAGGTCGAGGTGGCCGATACGGATGAGGAGCGCGAGCGCGGCCTGATGTTCCGCACCGATCTGAAAGACAACAGCGCCATGCTGTTTGTGTTTGAGAAAAGCCGTCTGGTCACCATGTGGATGGAAAACACGCCTTCGGCACTCGATATGATTTTCCTCGATGAAAACGGGCGCGTCTCGGCTATTCGCGAAAATGCGGTGCCGTTTTCCCGTGCGACAATTTCCTCAGGCGGCGCCGCGCGGTTCGTTATCGAAGTCAAGGCTGGCACGGCCCGGCGGTTGGGCGTTGCGGTTGGTGATAAGGTTCATCATCCAGCCATTGAAGCAGTTTGCGGCAAGTGTGCGAGGAAATAGACTGTATTCGTGTGAGCTTGTCGAACCACGAACCACATTTATGCGCACAAACTTGTATCCCTGCAAAAATCCTCTTACTTTTGCACCAAATCAACGAGTCCCGACCCTATGAAATTCTTTGACAATGACGGATTGAAGCTCGCTTATATTGATGAAGGCGAGGGCGAACCGATCCTGCTCATCCATGGCTTTGCCTCCTCGCATTTTTACAATTGGGTTCAACCGGGTTGGGTTCCGACGCTGACAGCCGCTGGCTACCGGGCGATTGCCATTGACAACCGTGGTCATGGCCAATCCGACAAGCCGCACGAGAAATCACTGTATACGCCGACACTGATGGCGGGTGACGCTGCTGCATTACTCAAGCATCTCGGTATCAAAAAAGCCCATGTGATGGGCTATTCCATGGGCGCGCGCATTACCGCCTTTCTGGCGCTGGAACATCCTGAACTGGTGCATGATGTCATTTTTGGCGGGCTTGGTATCGGCATGGTCGAAGGCGCCGGTGACTGGAATCCCATTGCCGAGGCACTCTTGGCTGATGACGCTGAATCGGTGACGCATCCGCGCGGAAAAATGTTCCGTATGTTTGCCGATAAAACCAAGAGCGACAAGATTGCCCTAGCCGCCTGTGTGATCACCTCGAAGGAGGAAGTCAGCGAAGCCAATATGGCACGCATCACCCAGCCGGCGCTGGTTGCCGTGGGCACCAAGGACGATATCGGTGGTAGTCCGCATAAGCTGGCGGCCCTGATGCCGCATGGCGAGGCCATCGATATCCCAAACCGCGATCATATGCTTGCGGTGGGCGACAAGGTGTTCAAGGAAGCCGTCGTCAAATTCCTCAAAGAACACCCGCTTTAACGCTTATGTGCCGTTGAAACGCGGCTTGCGTTTTTCACGAAAGGCCGCGCGTCCCTCGGCATAATCGAGACTTTCGAAAGTCATGTCACCCAGACGGTCCGCCTGATCGAGATCGGCAGGTTCGCGTGTAATGGATGCGCGGATCGCCTGTTTGGACGCCTTGATGCTGAGCGGTGCATTGCCGCTTATCTCCGCAGAAATCGCTGCTATGCGCTCGTCAAGTTGTCCAGCGTCGGTGATCTCAAGCAGAAACCCACTTTTGAACGCCGCTTCCGCGTTGATGACAGCGCCGGTAAAAGTGAGAAAACGCGCCATTTGCGGACCAACAGCCTCGACAATATCGCCCATTGCCTGACGCGGATAGGCAAGGCCGAGCTTTGCCGGCGGAACGCAAAACCGTGCATCATCCGTTGCCAGTCTGAGGTCGCAAGCCGCCGCAATGCCGAAGGCGCCGCCAAAGCAGATGCCGCGAATGGCTGCTATGCTGGGTTTGGAACAGTTGCGAACCGCTTCAAAAGCTTGGACATTCTGTGCTTCGTAAAGACGTGCAGTCTGCGCATCTTTGCGCACGGCTTCAAATTCGCTGATATCGGCACCGGCGGAAAAATCGCTTCCCACACCCTCAAAAACCACAAGGCGCACATCAGGATTGCCGTCCAAATGAGCCATGAGTTGCGGCAATGCAGCCCACATCGCGGCGGTGATGGCGTTTTTTCTGGCGGGCCTGTCGAAGAAAATGGTAGCGGTGTAGTCCGAATGCGTGAAATGCAGACCCTCTGGCAGTGCCGGATGATGTTCAGACAAGTCGATCATATCTTCAATTTTTCTTGGGGCCAGAGTTCAGGAATTTGAAGTGTCAGAATATCATTTTTGCCGTATGCTAGAGGATGAAGCAAGAATATTGGCTGATTGCCTGGAGTAGGACATGTCCGCAAGCAACCCGATGAAATTGGCCGGTTCAGTCAAGCAGATGGACCCGATTTGGCTTTCCATCCGTGCCGAAGCCGAAGAGACGATCCGTCAGGAGCCTCTTCTTGCCACGTTTCTTTACACCACAATTCTCAACCATCAGTCGTTGGAACAGGCGGTTATTCACCGCATTTCGCAGCGGCTTGATCATCCGGATGTGGAATCGGAACTGCTGCGCCAGACATTTACCGCGATGATGGAAGCGACGCCCAACTGGTCGCAAGTGCTGCGCGTTGACATTCAGGCTGTTTATGACCGCGATCCCGCCTGCACCCGGTTCATCGAGCCAATCCTCTATTTCAAGGGATTTCAGGCAATCCAGACGCACCGGCTGGCGCATTGGCTGTGGAATGAGGGCCGCAAGGATTTTGCGCTCTATCTGCAGAGCCGCTCTTCCTCGGTTTTCCAGGTGGATATTCATCCCGCCGTGCCCATGGGGCAGGGTGTTTTCTTTGACCATGCCACCGGCATTGTTGTGGGCATGACCGCGGTCATCGAAGACAATGTGTCGATCCTTCAGGGCGTGACGCTTGGCGGTACGGGCAAGGAAACCGGCGATCGCCATCCAAAGATTCGCCATGGCGTTCTTATCGGCGCTGGCGCCAATATTCTTGGCAACATTGAAATCGGCCATTGCTCAAAAGTCGCATCCGGTTCCGTGGTGCTGAAACCCGTTCCGCATAATGTCACCGTTGCCGGGGTTCCCGCCCGCGTCGTTGGCGAAGCCGGCTGCACGGAACCGTCCCGCGCCATGGACCAGCTTGTCACCAATTTCGACTGAAGCAGAAGACTTCAGCTGCCAGAAACGACAACACCGGCCCTTTACAGGGCCGGTTATCGCATGCCACAAGCCCGCTTCCAGATTATCTATTCGACAGGAGAAACCGCGTGAAACCCGAAGAACTGAAAAAACTCGACAGCTATTTCAAGCGTACATTCAGAAACACGGACCTCACGGTAAAGGCGCGTCCACGCAAGGACGACTCAGCTGAACTCTATCTTGGTGATGAATTTCTCGGCCTGATCTACAAGGATGAAGACGAGGGCGAACTGTCCTACAACTTCTCCATGGCTATCCTGGACATGGATCTCTGACAGCAAAACGCTGTCGTGAATGGAAGTGCCGCCCCATGTGGCGTCACTTCGGTGTTTTGAGATGACCTTGCGCAAAGCTCAGGACCTTCTGGTCCAATTCCTGCCAGTTCGCGAGAAATTCGCGCGGAAAACGGTAGGTCAACTGCAAATCCTCACCAATGAAGATATCCCGCTGGCACGATGCCAGATTGGCTTTTGATGTTTCCTCGTCAAGGCAGCGGGCAACAAACAATTCGCGATTTTTGCTTTGCGATGAGGTGACAAGCTGTTCGCTCACGAAGCCACTTGTCGTCAGGAAATTCTGGATGGTTAGTCCGGATGGGCCTTTGATGCCGGGACCATCGGTCAGCGTGCTATAGATCTGGCCATAGCGGCCCGACATGTCGCGGGATGTGGCGCGTGGCTCGAAGGTCAAAAACAGCAGTGTTTTTGTCTCACCTGCACCATTGAAATCCTTGATAAATGTCGGCTGATAACCCTGCATGTCGGGCCAATGCAGATAGAGATCGACCCTTTGGGCCACTCCATCGCGGCGCTGCGCCCGGAAGCGGATGGCATTGGCGGGCAATTCAAGCACACTATTGCCGATAACGATCTCGTGCGGCGTCGTATCTTCCGTATGTCCGCCAAGCGAAATGGTGTGGCCGAAATAATGCCCGGCTGTCACCAGTGCTGCCGTGAAAAGAGCCAATGCAATAAGGCCATAGAAGACACGTTGCAGAAAAGGGCTGCCGGTTATCGGTTCCACGCGCTGTGCAGAGGTTTGCATCGCTCTTCCGGTCCTGTTGGCAGATTTTTGAAACTGCCTGAGATCAGGGGAAGACTAGCGGCAAAGTGCTGATTTATGGTTAATCGTCTGTGAAGAATGCATTTGGGTGGCTAAGCTGGCATCAGCGAATCTCAGGAGGATTTATGCCCATATATACGCTCGATGGCCACGCGCCCGAATTTGAACACCGGGAGTCAAACTGGATCGCGCCCGATGCCGTATTGGTTGGCAGGATTTTCCTTGGCGAGAATGCCGGCATCTGGTTTGGGTCGGTTTTGCGCGGTGATAATGAACCCATCCATATTGGCCGCAACACCAATGTGCAGGAGCACACGGTGATGCATACGGATATGGGCTATCCGCTGACAATCGGCGAGGGCTGCACCATCGGCCACCGCGCCATGTTGCATGGCTGCACCATTGGCGAGAACACATTGATCGGCATGGGTGCCATTATTCTCAACGGCGCGAAGATCGGCAAAAATTCGCTGGTGGGAGCCGGTGCGCTTGTGATGGAACGCAAAGAATTTCCCGATAATTCGCTGATCGTCGGCTCGCCCGCCCGGGTCATTCGCACTTTGGATGACGCGGCCATCGAACAACTCAGGATTTCAGCCGCCCATTATGTCGAGAATGGCAGGCGCTTCATGCGCGGCATGGAGCCCATCTGATCTATAGGCTTCATGAAAAAGCCAGCTCCGTTGCCGGAACTGGCTTGCCATGAAAGCGGATGTGTAAATCCTACTGGGCGATACTGCCAACGAGAACCTGGCGGTCGTCACTGATCGAAACCCATGCGCCTGTGTTGTAGATCGACTGACGCTTCAGATAGTCATAGGTCGTTTCATTCCACGGCTTGATCTGCGCTTCCAGATTGTCGAGCACATAGTCACCGCGATCCGTGCGCACGGTAAGAACTGCGTGGCCTTCGCCATTCATCTGCCTGACAACAGTGATCAGCAGCGAATTAACAGGCATTCCACGCTCGATCAGCATCTTGCGCTTGAGCAGAACATAATCCTCACAATCGCCGACGGTGGTTGGATAGGACCAGACTTCCGCCTTGCCCCAGATTTCCATATCGGTTTCAGGCTTTATCTGCGTATTCACAGTGGTGTTGATCTGAACCAGCTGTGCCCAGACCTTTGGCGTCAACGTTACAGGCGTATCGCTGATGCTTTTGATGCGGCATTCATCCTGATAGATCTGGCAAAAATCATAATGACCGATCGGCTGCGATGTACGCCCGCCGGTTTGCATCACTGTTGCCGAGGACCGTGCCGGTCCAGCCTGTACACTCATTGTCATCATAAGAAGGGCTGCGCCCGCTAAAATCATGCTTTTTATCATTACCGTCGTCTCCCCGGTTAAGGCGAGAATGGCATGGAGACATTGACCAGCCGGTAAATAGAAGAAATAAATGTGAGAAAAATAAGTAGTAAAAAATAAACTATTGATCGTTTGCAAAGTATTATTAAATATTACCATTTTATTTAAAGTAAGAATAAGTGGAGATGTACAAAGTATATAGGGGTTAAAGTTCTGTTTTTCCGAATAAAGTGTGATTGACAATCGCTTAAAGCTGCGTCGCCCACATTCGGCCAAAATGTATGCTTTTGGTAACCAAGACGGAAGGTAGTGATGGATTGTTCTTAAGGGCGGCTTTCGTTTAACGTGCGGGTTCGCAAAGGAGGAGCCGTTCCATGCCCAAGATCGATCTTGCCACCGTGCCTGTCCGTCCGGGTTCAGGTTATCCGCCGCCTTTCGATGCACCCTGCGCTGCGCGCACGCGGCGGCGTCTTGGCGATGCGGGTGGTCTGAGCGATTTCGGCGTTAATCTGATGACATTACCGGCCGGAAGTTGGTCGAGCCAGCGTCATTGGCACAGCCATGAGGACGAGCTTGTCTATATCCTTGAAGGGGAAGTGACGCTTATCGAAGATGGTGGCGAAACGATATTGAAAGCAGGCGACTGCGCAACATTTGCCAAAAACACCGGTAATGGCCATCACATGATCAACAGATCGTCGGCTATGGCTGTTTATCTCGAGGTAGGGTCGCGCAACCCGCAAGACCTTATCACCTGTTCCGATATTGATATGATGAGCGGGAGTTCCGATGGCCGGTTCGTCCACAAGGACGGTACGCCCTATACCGGTTCCTGAAGCCGTCTAGTTCTCGAAGGCGATTTCGATTGTTTCGCGGCTTTGGACGCTTGCGAACTCGATCGCAATCCCTTCTTCGAAATGGCGCACGACACGCCCGCGCATGGAACCCAGAACAACCTGACTGTTCAGGGCGGGGCGCATGCGGATTTCCACGGCAGCACCTGAAATCGACAGATCGATGATACGGCAGGGATATTCGCGGCCATCGGACATGCCAAGCATGGAAATCGGATTGCTTGGTGCAATGCGCTGGTGGCGCCGGTCCTCGGGCATATCAAGTTCATGCTTGTTGGAAAGCCAGGTCAGTTGCGCTGCGATCTTGTTCTTCTTGCGGTCTGAAGCAATGAGCGCAAGCAGGAAGCCGCCACTGACCAGACGCTCCACATGACCTTCAACCCGGCCAATATGATCGATATAGGCGATGACACGCTCGCCGGTGCTTGCCATGACTTCCGTCGTGAACAGCGCATCACCGGGTGACATCTCGTCGATCTGACAGACATGCTCGGTGCGGTCTTCCAGCATGAAGCGGCCATAAAGCTCCACCTTCACGCGATGAAACTTTCCCGTGGCGCCGATAGTCGGATTTGTATCGTCACGGGTTAAATGCATGAACTGTCCGGGAAGTTGAAATTGGATTTTGCTCAATCCAAAGTAGAACACAAGTCTTAACGGCGAGGTAACAGGATGAGGATTGATGAGAGTTCGCTAGCTTAATCCGGCATCTTTCCGCCGTCGAAAACCATCAGATGCCTCACCCGGCGG
The DNA here is from genome assembly GCF_014138335.1 of Phyllobacterium sp. P30BS-XVII. Lineage (NCBI taxonomy): Bacteria > Pseudomonadati > Pseudomonadota > Alphaproteobacteria > Hyphomicrobiales > Phyllobacteriaceae > Phyllobacterium > Phyllobacterium sp. P30BS-XVII. Next base: position 328,070 of record NZ_JACGXO010000006.1, on the reverse strand, counting down.
CTGCCATTGGGGGCAGGCAACAGCCTGTTGGCCACCACAAGTCTGTGGTCTTCCTGTAATGGATGATTGACCGGCACAACAGCTGATTGAAGCGGATCGACCATGGATATCGACCGGAGACTGTTCTCGATGATTGCATCGGATTCCAGCCAGAACGGTTTGCCAGCGGCGGTGATCATGCCGAGGAGATGCCGTTCATTTACCTCGTTTGCCAGTGGCAGGAGAATGAGATTGAACAGCATTTTGCGGCCACGGCTGCTTTTGCCCTCATAGGTGGACTGCACGACGGTCTTGGTTGTCAGGCTGCTGGAGATGATCCGCGCAATAACCGATTTGTCCTTGGCCTGCCAGATTGAGGTAAATGTCTGGCCTTTGAGTTCCCGTCCATAGATCGAGCAGATGCGCGTTCCGGCCAACCGGAAACGTGATTCAGACGCTCCAGTTGCGCGCAGGATGAACGTGTCGGACAGGCGCGAGCGGATGAGGGCAGGCGATATTTCCCGCCGCTCCGGCGCTGCGCGGGTTCCGCGCAGATCGTTCCAATAGGCGAAAAGCTCGCTCGCTCCATCATGCTGCATATGATGCTTCCGGGACCCGTTAATTTCTAATTTGCGTGGTGGATGGGTTGTTCGTGGTTCGACAAGCTCACCATGAGGGAGAGGGGTGATGAAAGGGAGCCAAATTCGGCAACGTCTGCGCTGCAACCCTTACGCTGTTACATCTATGCTCCACTCTCCACTCTATGCGATTAGCGTTGCATCCCCACTCTCCCTCATGGTGAGCTTGTCGAACCACGCACGACGAACCCATGCAGCACCAGCCATCAGCCCCATCATCATTAACACTGCTCGGGACATTGGCACCGCTGGTGGGGAAGCGCCATTGATGATGCGGCTGTGTCCACCGTAGGGGGCAGTTAAGGTTAATAAATGGTTTAGATTGAGCTGCTGGGTAGCCTGTGCGACAAGGGTGGCGAGTAGAGTTATCTGTTGAAGTATTCAAATTGAGGCCGTTCATGTTCATTGAACGGCCTTATTTTTGTTTGGTGAGTTTGCTGCTAAGCAGAGTTCTCAAAGTGAATCAGCGGCGGGAAGAATGACCGAGCCTACGAACGCGCACAATCAGCCACCGGCACGCGAGCCGATCTTCAACATTCCCGGCGTCATCCTTGCCATTTTTGCGATTTGCATCGCCGTGTTTTTGATCGAGAATTATGTGCTGACCGACGCGCAGGACAATAATTTCCTGCTGGATTATGCTTTCATCCCGGCGCGGTTTTCACAGTTTGGCGGGTTTTATTCACCGGCGGCGTGGCTCACCACCATCACCTATTCTTTCATGCATGGCAGTTTTGCCCATATCGCGCTCAACATGATCTGGCTGGCTGCGTTTGGCTCGCCGCTCGCTGCGCGTATCGGACCGCTGCGTACATCGCTGTTCTGGATCGTCACGGCGATTGCTGCGGTCATGCTGCATTTTGCCATTTATCCGGCAAGCCCGATCCCTCTGGTCGGCGCTTCGGGCGCCATCTCAGGCATGATGGGTGCTGCGGCGCGTTTCGGCTTCCGCCGCTCAACCCAGCGCAATTCTGCTGCGTTCACCGGACCGATCCTGCCAATCGCGGTTGCCTTGAGAACCCGCACGGTTCTTGTCTTTGTCGCTGTCTGGTTTGTTACCAATATCGCAACCGGCCTTATTGCCTTCACGCCGGGCCAGGGCGCGGCAACCATAGCCTGGGAAGCGCATATTGGCGGCTTTCTCCTTGGCTTTTTCGGTGTTGCCCTGTTCGATCGCACGGACCGGCGCTGAACTGTTGGAATAATTGCAAAGCTGTTGCATTGGGTGCAACATACGCGCACCATGGCGTATTGGCCGCAGGGATAAAGGAGGATTCCGGCGGTCAGGAGTTAGGCTAATGTGCAAGGAGGACGTACATGACAGTCAAATTGATACTGGAACGCAAAGGCTACGACGTTTTTAGCGCTGCACCCGACACGACACTCGGTGATGCGGTTGCTGCACTTGCAAAGCACAAGATTGGTGCGATTGTAATCGTTGATGAAAAGAGAGCCATCAAGGGCATCTTGTCAGAGCGCGATGTTGTGCGCGCCATTGCTGCCGATGGTGCCGATGCACTCTGGCGTCCGATCTCGGATATCATGACCATCAAGGTCAGTGTCTGCTCGGAAATGCACACGGTGAATCAGGTGATGGAAATGATGACCCGCGGACGCTTCCGCCATCTGCCTGTCGAAAAAGACGGGGCATTGCATGGCATCGTCTCGATCGGTGACGTGGTGAAACTGCGTATCGAAGAGGTCGAGCGCGAGTCCGAAGAAATTCGTAGCTATATCGCAACCGCCTGAAGCGGTTGCGTTGATATTGGCGGTTTAAAAAACAACCTTTTGCATGCGCTCGAGTTCGCCGAGCCGGGCCATGGTTTCCTCATAGCCGAGTTTGATCGCCTCATCGGCCCGATGAAACTCGGCAAGCCCCACATGGCCGATTTTCGGCAGCAGCGCGATATCGGGCGGATCGCCTGCCATGCGGGCGCGTGAAATCCGGTCCTGAATGATGTTGAAGGATTCCATCATTACGCCTGTTATCCCAAGCCGTGTTGCTCTCGCTGCACGAAAATGGCTGCCTGCACCTTCCGGTTCGACATCCTGCGCACTCGGTGCTTCCGCCGAATGCTTGATCACCGCTGCACGGCCGAACTGGTCGTAATGCAGGTTCACCGCCACAACCAGCGGCTGTTCATAGGAGCGGCAGACGGAGACCGGCACAGGATTTACCAGCGCGCCATCAACCAGTATGCGGCCATTGCAGGCAACGGGTTCAAACACACCGGGCAGGGCATAGGAAGCACGCATGGCAGTGATCAGGCTGCCGCGGGTCAGCCAGATTTCATGACCCGTATTGATCTCGGTGCAAACCGCAACGAAAGGCTTTGGCAAATCCTCAATGGCAAGTTCTGCCAGATGCTCGCGCAAGCGGCGGTCAAGCTTCATGCCGCCGAAAATGCCATTGCCGCCGAAACGCAGATCCAGCAGGCTGAAAATACCGCGTTTGGTCAGGCTGCGGGCGAACTCTTCCAACTGATCGAGTTTGCCGCCGAGATAGCAGCCACCGACAAGCGCGCCGATCGACGTTCCCGCAATCATGGAAATTTCGATACCCGCTTCATCGAGCGCTCGCAAAACGCCGATATGGGCCCAGCCGCGCGCCGCGCCGCCGCCAAGCGCCAGCGCAATGGGGGCTCTTTTTTCAACATGTGGGGACGGGTCCAGAACAGGTACCTTCGGACCGTCAGTGACGCCAATCGGTTCCGCCGCACGCAACCGTCGCGATGCCCATTCGAGCATGGCTTGCACTCCTAAAGTCGTATTCGCACATTATCCCCTCACTTTGGTATCCAAAGCATGAATATTGCGGAATTATGGCCGCTTAGCCAACCAACGAAAATGAGAGCAGTCGTTCGACAGTGCCTGGTAGCAAATGTTGAGCTACGCCGCAGGTGTCATGACCAGATGGGATGTACCATTTTCGCTGATGACTTGGCGGTAGAAACATGATCTGCGGCCAGTGTGGCAGGTAGGGCCATTTCCAGCCACTGTCACCTTGAGCCAAAGAGCATCCTGATCGCAATCGGTGCGCATTTCTACGACTGATTGCAGATTTCCTGACGTCTCGCCTTTTTTCCAGAGTGATTGACGCGAACGGGACCAGTAATGGGCAATGCCGGTCGTCAAAGTGAGGCGCAATGCTTCCGCATTCATATGCGCCACCATGAGGAGATGACCATCATGCGCATCGGTAACGATGGTGGTTACAAGGCCGGCAGCGTCAAAGCGCGGTGCGAACACCGCGCCTTCTTCATTGTCATGTTTGTCCGCAAGGGGAGACGAAAAGGAACCGTTGCTCATGAATGCCAATTCTGGAAATGAAAGCGCCTAGCGGCCCTTGAGAAGTGTCATGAAGCGAACCTGCTCATTGACATCAGCCTTGAACGCACCGGTGAAAGTGGTCGTGGTTGTTGTCGAGCCGGAGACGCGGATACCGCGCATGGCCATGCACATATGCTCGGCCTCGATCATGACGGCTACACCACGGGGGCGCAGCGAATCCTGAATGGCATTGGCAATCTGCGCCGTCATGCTCTCCTGCGTTTGCAGACGACGGGCAAACATGTGGACCACGCGGGCAATCTTGGACAGGCCAACCACTTTTTCGCCATCGGGAAGATATGCAACATGCGCCTTGCCGATGATGGGAACCATATGATGCTCGCAATGGGAAAAGAACGGAATGTCTTTTATAAAGACAATATCGTCATATCCGGCGACCTCTTCAAAGGTCCGGCCGAGCACGTCTTCGGGGCTTTCATCATAACCCGAGAACAGCTCCTTATAGGCCTTGGCGACGCGTTGCGGCGTATCCAGAAGACCTTCACGATCCGGATTGTCACCGGCCCAGAGCAACAGCGTGCGCACTGCTGCTTCCGCTTCTTCCTGTGTCGGACGTCGTAGATTGTTCTGATTGACAGTCGTTGACTGCAAACTTTTTATTACCGCATCCATCGCGATCTCCCGTAGTCGCCCTCAGAGGAGCGACGAGTTAAACGGCAATACACGATAATCGTTCCGTAACGAGTACGCGGTGTATTGAAGCCGGCTTGGCCCGTAAGCTTCTGCCTGGGCGATCACAAATACCATTGTCGCAGAATTTACGCCATGGTGCTTTATGCTGGCCCGCTCAAATACTATATAGAGAGTGAATTCAGGATTCATAGGGCCAAATGCCAGACAATGCTCTGGTTGCACTTTGGTTCGGATGAGGTGCGGAAGTCCATTATGATCAACGACGTCTACAATACGCGTATTCTGGAATTTGCCGGAAATATTCAACGTCTTGGACGGTTGGATAGTCCCGATGCATCGGCGAAAGCCCATTCCAAACTCTGCGGTTCGACGGTGATTGTCGATCTGAAGGTCAAAGACGGTGTGGTGACGGATTTTGCCCATGACGTCAAAGCCTGCGCCCTTGGTCAGGCATCCTCGTCGATCATGGCCCGCCATGTGATCGGGGCGACAAGCCAGGAATTGCGCGATGTGCGCGATGCCATGTTCAAAATGCTGAAAGAAAATGGAGCACCGCCGGAAGGGCGTTTCGAGGAATTGAAGTTTCTTGAGCCGGTGCGCGATTACAAGGCGCGGCACAATTCCACCATGCTGACTTTCGAGGCCGTGGTGGATTGCCTCGACCAGATCGAGAAGAAAAACGCCGAAGCTGCGGCCTGACGCTCATGTGTGAGCATTTGGCTGATGATCCCGCCGGGAAACCCAAAAAATATTCGCGTAACTGGGGCGGTGTCTGGCCGAAAACCCCCGGGCGATTGTTTGGAACCGGCTTTGTCAGGCTCTACCAGCTGACATTGTCAGGCTTTATCGGCAATTCCTGCCGTCACCTGCCGACTTGCTCCGAATATGCTTATGAGTCCATTGCCCGCTATGGGTTGTGGACGGGTGGCTGGATGGGGCTCTTCCGCTTTGTCCGTTGCGGACCCGGTGGCACCCATGGTCATGATCCGGTGCCGACATTACTCGATGCGCGGTTTGTGTGGTATATGCCCTGGCGCTACTGGGGGGTGGGCAAGCAGCGTTGACACCCATCTCTGCTAAACATCCCACTCTCCGTCATCCTCGGGCTTGACCCGAGGACCCACGACTGAGTAGCCGAGATCACGGCGCATTCAGCGTTTGCCCTTACGTGAAACTTGAAATTGCGGATGTATTCCTGCTGTTTACCGTGGGTCCTCGGGTCAAGCCCGAGGATGACGGAGAAAGGGGGGGGGCTTGAGGTAAAGTAAGGCAGCCCAATCCCCTTTTCATCGACAGGTACTTTACGCCGGTCATAACTCTGATTAAAAGTCCGCTCGCCGGAGCCGTTCCGGTTACCAAACACCACCCGCAACCGTTGGCGGGACTGGATAGGAGCAATCTGATGTCACAGACAGTTTCCAAAACTGTATCCATGCAATTCCCCGATGGCTCGAAGCGCAATTATGATGCTGCCATATCTGGTGCGGAACTTGCTGAATCAATCTCGAAATCCCTTGCCAAGAAGGCAGTCGCCTATGCGGTTGATGGCGTTGTGCGCGATCTTTCCGACCCGCTGCTGGCTTCCGGCAGCATTGAAATCCTGACCCGCGATGATCCGCGCGCGCTTGAGCTGATCCGGCACGACTGTGCCCACGTTCTGGCCGAAGCCGTGCAGGAACTGTTTCCGGGTACGCAAGTTACCATTGGTCCGGTGATCGAGAACGGATTCTACTACGATTTTGCCAAGAACGAGCCCTTCACGCCCGACGACCTGCCGGTCATCGAGAAGAAGATGCGCGAGATCATTGGCCGCAACAAGCCGTTCACCAAGGAAATCTGGTCACGCGAAAAGGCTCGCAAAGTCTTTGCCGACAAGGGCGAGGCCTACAAGGTCGAGCTTGTCGATGCCATTCCTGAAGATCAGGACCTGAAGATTTATGCGCAGGGCGACTGGTATGACCTTTGCCGCGGCCCGCACATGTCCTCGACAGGGCAGGTCGGCAATGCCTTCAAGCTGATGAAGGTGGCCGGTGCTTACTGGCGCGGCGACAGCAACAATCCGATGCTCAGCCGCATTTACGGTACGGCCTTTGCGACCGATGCGGAATTACAGTCCTATCTGCATGTGCTTGAGGAAGCCGAGAAACGCGATCACCGCAAGCTTGGCCGCGAAATGGACCTGTTTCATTTTCAGGAAGAAGGCCCCGGTGTTGTGTTCTGGCATGCCAAGGGCTGGCGCATGTTCCAGTCACTGGTCAGCTATATGCGCCGCCGTCTCGATGGCGTCTATCAGGAGGTCAATGCACCGCAGGTGCTCGACAAATCCCTGTGGGAGACGTCGGGTCACTGGGGTTGGTATCGCGACAACATGTTCAAGGTGACGGTTGCCGGCGACGAAACCGATGATGAACGCATTTTTGCGCTCAAGCCGATGAACTGCCCCGGTCATGTGCAAATCTTCAAACATGGCTTGAAGTCTTACCGTGATCTGCCTGTACGGCTTGCAGAATTCGGCAATGTGCATCGTTATGAACCCTCAGGCGCATTGCATGGTCTGATGCGCGTGCGTGGCTTCACACAGGACGACGCGCATGTTTTCTGCACGGACGAACAGATGGCGGCCGAATGTCTGCGCATCAATGATCTGATCCTGTCGGTCTACAAGGATTTCGGCTTTGACGAGATCACCATCAAGCTTTCGACACGTCCCGAAAAGCGTGTCGGTTCGGACGCGCTCTGGGATCGCGCCGAAGAGGTCATGATGGGCGTTCTGGAGCAGATCCAGCAGCAGTCGAACGATATCAAAACCGGCATTCTGCCGGGCGAGGGTGCCTTCTACGGTCCCAAGTTCGAATATACGCTGAAAGATGCCATTGGCCGCGAGTGGCAATGCGGAACGACACAGGTGGATTTCAATCTGCCTGAACGTTTTGGTGCATTCTACATCGACTCAACCTCGGAAAAGAAACAGCCGGTGATGATCCATCGTGCCATCTGCGGCTCGATGGAACGTTTCCTCGGCATTCTCATCGAGAACTTTGCCGGTCATCTGCCGCTATGGTTCGCGCCGGTGCAGGTTGTGGTTGCCACAATCACCACGGAAGCCGATGATTATGGCAGGCAGGTTGCCAAGGAACTGAAGGCTGCCGGTCTTCAGGTCATCACGGATTTCCGCAACGAGAAGATCAACTACAAGGTGCGCGAGCATTCCTTGCAGAAAGTACCGGTCATTCTCGTCTGCGGCATGCGTGAAGCGGAAGAGCGTACGGTCAATATGCGCCGTCTTGGCTCGCAGAATCAGATGTCACTCAGCCTTGATGATGCAATCAGGCAGCTCAGCCATGAAGCAACGCCGCCCGATCTCCTGCGTCTGGCCGCCGAGTAAACCCGAACATTTTATGACAGCGTGGTGACTTTCATCACGCTGTCGCATCCCTAGGCACCTTCGTAATCCTACGGATTTCAACGATACGCCTCTGCTGCTAGATTGCCATAACCGTATTTGTCCTGAACGACTGAACAGCGTCTGGGGAACACAATGGATATTGCGACAATCCTGACATTCAGTTTGGCGTTCTTTGTTTTCGCGGTCAGTCCCGGACCCGATAATATCACGATCCTGTCCAAAACAGTGTCGAATGGCCCATCCCATGGGATAGCTTACGGTACAGGCGTTGTGTGCAGCATTTTCTGTTTTGTCGTCCTTGCCGCCATCGGTTTTAATGCGATTTCGCAATATATGAATGAAAACCTGCGACTGCTGCAATATGCTGGCGCTGCCTATCTCACCTATACGGGCATTTCGATGTGGCGATCCAATCCGGATGCGGCACCCCGCCAAATGAAGGGTGGGCTCGCAAGGCTGTTTTTGACTGGCTTTTTGCTCAATATCAGTAACCCCAAAATGCCAATATTCTATCTTGCCCTGCTCCCCGGTGTGCTTGGCATAAAACCCTTGTCGATAACCGATACCCTCATTCTGCTGCTCGTCATCGCTCTGATTGAAGTTATTGTCGTTGGCGGCCATGTCATTGTTGCATTGAAGGCCAGGAGTGCGTTGAAGAGGCCTGAACGCATCCGGCTTATGAACAAAGGTGCAGGTGTGTTGATGGTGGGTGCAGGAGTTTTGGTTGCGGCTCGCTGACGGCTCATGTAATTGAGCGGCGTGCTTCATCACGCTGTCATGGAATGGCGTGATTATTCAGCCGATTCACTATTTGCCGGGATGCAAACGTGCAGTTCAGAGAACTCTCCTATGCCAACGACACCCAGTCACGCGCAACGCAATGGCTGATCCGTTCGATTGAAGGTCTGTCGGGCCGCGATCATTATGTGCGGCTCTACAATGCGTGGCGCACGGACATTGTCCCTGTTGGTATTGATGTCTTCTGCCGCATGATGGACCTGATCAACATCAAACTCGATGTTCAGGATCAATGGCCGCCGCAGCAATTGCCTGAAACACCGCTGGTGATCGTTGCCAACCATCCTTTCGGTATTGGCGATGGCATCGCCGCCCTGGCATTGGCCGAACAACTCGGGCGTCCGTTCCGGGTGCTTATCAATAATGATCTGATGAAAGTGCCGGAAATCCGCCCCTATGCACTGCCGGTCTGTTTTGACGAGACCAAGGAAGCCGTGGCGATGAATATGGCGACGCGTCACGAAGCCGTGCGCCTTTTGAAAGAAGGCGTCACCATTGTCGTCTTCCCGGCAGGCGGCGTTGCGACGGCACGCAAGGGCTTTGGCCGGGCAGAGGATCTTCCATGGAAGATTTTTCCGGCAAAGCTGGTGCAGCAAGCCAAGGCTTCGGTCATTCCCGTTTATTTCGGCGGGCAGAATGGTCGCTTCTTCCATCTTGCCAGCAAGATTTCCATGACCCTGCGTATTTCGCTGCTTATCCGGGAATTCCGTAAACTGTCGGGAAAAGCCATCAATGTGCGCATAGGCCGGACAATGGACTGGTCCGAACTTGCACCATTGGTCGATCGCAAAGCTTTGCTGGATTATATGTATGGCGCGGTGTTTTCGCTCGATCCGGCCAAATCCCGCTAGGCATTAATCCAGCGGCTCGTCGCCGCCAACAGGCTGATTGGCGGTTGAGGCGGCACTGGCACCGCCTGTTGCCAGCACTTCAACATCCTGATTGCGCCCGGCAACGACCTTGAAGTCGCGCTGGTAAATCTTGTCCTTGTTCTTGGCGATGATGATGTATTCGCCTTCTGCCAGAACAATGGATGCAAACGCGCCAACGCTTTCACGCACGATATCGCCTGAGGTCGTCAGTACCGACCAGGCCGTATCCGCAAGCGCTTCACCACCGTTTTCACGTACCAGTTTCATGGTCAGCTGCGCCGCGCGGTGTTCCACATTGGCTTCGGTGATCTTGCCCGCTTCGACGCGAATATCCGCGCGGATGACCGCATTGGCTGTGCCGTAATTGGAAACGATCTGATACGTCCCGGCATTGAGCCGTACGACGCTTTCCGGCTTCACGTCAGGGATGATCAGTGCCCGCTCGCCGGTTGCATCCTCGTGGTCCTCATAGATCGAGAAACGCAGCTGATCCTGCGGAATGCGTCCGCCGCCGGAAAGCACGGCATTCAGCTTAACCCCGCCCGCATCGAGAATCATTGTCTCGTTGCGCTTGGCGCGTGTCATGGTGATGCGTTTTGTGGCACCGGCCCGGCCAAAGGCCACATGGACGAGATAACTGCCCGGTGCCAGATTGAATGAGGTGGTACCGCCCTTCGAAGTTGCAAGAAGTTGCAACTTGCCGTCGGGATCAGGTTCCGGTGAGAATATGCGCCAGACAAGGCCGCGCCCGATATTTTCGCCATTTTCCGCAAGCTTTGCCGACAGAACCAGTTCCGGCTCATTGGCAATGGGGTTGTTGGCTGGCGCTTTCGGATTGGCATATTCATTGATGGCGGGAATCGCCGGCATCTTTACTTCAGGCGCGAGCGACTGTGCCGACGCACTCCCGGCAAACAAGTTTGCCGGGGCAAGCAGGCTCATAGCCAGCGCCACAAGCAATTGCCTGTGTTTGCCGGAGCCAATGGCCGCTTGCTGATTGAAGAATTTGCCCATTCGCTGTTTTGATCTCAAGCGGGTGGCAATTTCAAGGCTTTTTCGCACGATCGTGACTTTACACAGGTGATGAAACCAAGACATTGTCCGCCCATTCGAAAAACAGGACCTGGTACATCATTCCATGGATCATTCTATGCCTTCTCCCATTATAGAGTTTTTGTCGCAGCGCAGCTCCACCCCCATCTCGGCCATCGGTCTTCCGGGTCCAAGCGATGCGGATATTGAAACCATGATCCGCATTGCCTCGCGCGTGCCCGATCATGGCCGGCTGACCCCCTGGCGCTTTGTGCTGTATCGTGGCGATGCCCGCGTTGAAGTGGGCAAATATCTGGCTGAACTGGCTGAAGAGCGGGAAGGACCCTTGACCGAGCAGCGCCGCGAGCAGGAGCTGAAACGTTTTGCGCGTGCGCCGCTGGTCATCGGCGTGATCTTTTCCAAGGTGGATCATCATATTCCTGAATGGGAACAGTTCCTGTCCTCGGGTGCAGCGGCAATGAACCTTGTTCATGCGGCCAACGGCCTTGGCTACGCCACCAACTGGATCAGCAACTGGTATTCTTCCGATGAAAAGGGCCGGGCTTTGCTGGGCCTTGCACCACACGAAAGGGTTGCGGGGTTTGTCCATATCGGCACCTGCGATACGAAAGTGCCGGAGCGCCCGCGCCCTGATGTGAAGGACATCCTGTCGGAATATTCCGGACCATGGAAGGCCTGATCCAGCATGTTCTACAAATTCGATGACGGCCATGGCCTGCCGCACGATCCGCTGAAGGCCATTGTTGCACCGCGTCCTATCGGCTGGATATCAAGCCGCTCAGTTGATGGCAGGGTTAATCTGGCGCCTTACTCCTTCTTCAACATGATCAGCACCAAACCGTGCCTGATCATGTTTTCTTCGGAAGGGCGCAAGGACAGTGTGACCTTCATCGAGGAAACACGCGAATTTGCCGCCAATCTGGTCAGCGCCAACCTGTCGGTTGCCATGAACAAGACATCGGTGAATGCCCCGCGCGGTATCAGCGAATTTGAATATGCCGGGCTTCATGCCGCCGATTGCAATCTCATCGGCGCACCGCGTGTGGCCGAAGCCTTTGCAACGCTGGAATGTGTTGTGACCGATATCCAGCATCCGAAGGATCGCCACGGCAATCCGGTTCAGGCAATCATGGTCACGGGCGAGGTGATCGGCGTTCATATCAACGAGGCAATTCTCAAAGATGGTCTTGTGGATATGACCAAGGCCCAACCGGTCTCCCGCCTCGGTTACATGGATTTCGCCACAGTATCAGAGACATTTCAGATGTTCCGCCCCAAATGGGAGGAGTGATGTAATTTCACCGGTTCGTGGTCCGTGGTTCGACAAGCTCACCATGAGGGAGAGGGGTGATGCAACGATAATGTCCAACGTTGCGGTTCCTCACAGAGTTTGCAGAAAATAGCTCCCTTTCATCCACACTCTCCCTCATGGTGAGCTTGTCGAACCACGAACCACGAACCACCCACAACAGTCCTGCAATCTTGTTGTCTAACCACCCACTCTTGCCATCAACCGCTCAGCTCTTCTCAAATGCGGGCGATCGAACATCTGGCCGTTAATGCCAATCACCCCGGCAGTGGGATCATCGGCAAATGCCTGAATAATCTTTTGGGCGTGCTGGACAGCCTCGGCGGAGGGGGTAAACACCTCGTTGATCACGGGTACCTGTGCCGGGTGAATGGCAAGTTTGGCGGTAAAGCCATCGCGTTCGGCTTCCGCACATTCGCGCGCAAGACCTTCATCGTCCCGGTAATTGATATAAACAGTATCAATCGCAGCGACATCGGCGGCAGAGGAACCCAGAATCGTCAGCGCACGGGCCAATCGAAACACATCCGTATAGCGCCCATTATCATCACGCACGGCGCGGGCGCCGATCACCGCGGACAAATCCTCCGCACCCCAGCTCAACCCGATCAACCGGGAGGATGCGTCGGGGTACGTTGCAGTGGATAGCGTGCCCAGTGCTGTTTCGGTGATGATCGCAAGGATCTGTGTCGCGCCTTCTGCCGCGCCTGCATGAGCTTCATGCACATTCAATTTGGCTGAAAGGCGCGTCACATCCTTGCCGCTGTTGGATTTGGGCAGAAGAATGCCGTGCGGCAAAGAGGGCATCACCGCATCGAGATCGGCATCCGCCAGTCCGCTGGTCAGATCATTGATCCGCACAAACAGACGCGGCGTGGTTTTATCGCGATTGGTTTTCAGAAAATCCGCGGCGATCTGCCGGGCCGCTTCCTTGCGTTCGGCACTGACCGAATCCTCAAGATCGATCAGCAGCACATCCGCACCACTGGTCAGACCCTTTTCCAGCTTCTTTTCCGAATCGCCCGGAACAAACAATAGCGAGCGCATCAGGCAGCACTCTTCGATTTCATCATCGCCTGACGCGTGCATTTGGCAACAAGAACACCGTTCTGGTTGTAGGCACGGTGCTCAAACTCGACAATGCCGCGATCCGGCTTGGATTTGGAGGGCCGTGTTGACAGAACGGATGTTTCCACCCGCACCGTATCGCCATGGAACAGCGGAGAAGGGAAGGTAACGTCAGTCATCCCAAGATTGGCAATCGTGGTGCCGATGGTGGTGTCATTAACCGAAATACCGATCATCAGCCCCAGCGTGAACAGGGAATTGACCAGCGGCTTGCCCCATTCTGTCTTGGCGGCAAAGTCAAAATCGATATGCAGCGGCTGTGTGTTCAGGGTCATGACCGAAAACAGCATATTATCGCTTTCGGTGATGGTCTTGCGCAGGCTGTGATTGAAGACGTGCCCGACTTCGAATTCTTCCAGATATAGTCCGGCCATTTGTTTGGCGTCTCCTCGATGCAAATTTTTGCAAAAGACTAGGGCGGCTTTACCGGCTTCGCAACGGGCAGGAGAAAACTTCTCTGAGAACGTCAATTGAGTATGGTTAATCGATATGGTGAACCGATCGTAAACCTTTTGCCATTAGCCTCCGTCTTAATAAAAGGCTTGGGGTTTAACAGTTCATGACAATACAGCATTATCTGGCAATGGTCGGACATGCTGCGGCGGCACAACGTTGCCACGCTGCAGGGGCTCTGGCTCATATCTATCTCGAAACTGGCCGTGCTTTTGAAGACCGCTGTGCGGCGGAAGCGGCGTTGACGCTGCTGCTTGATGATCCCTCGCCAAAGGTGCGCCTTGCGCTGGCGGAAGCGTTTTCAACCAGCGCCCATGCGCCTGTGCATATCGTTGCCAGCCTTGCCCGCGACCAGATCGAAATCGCTGCCTATATGCTCGCAAGGTCTATGGTTCTGACGGATATTGACCTGATCGACTGCATCGCCGGTGGCTGCGGCGAAACCCAGAAGGTGATTGCGGGCAGGGCGAAGGTTTCCTTCGCTGTCAGTGCGGCTCTTATCGAGATCGCTGAGCCAGTCGCAATCCTTGCGCTGCTTGCCAATACCCGCGCCCATATCGCCGATATCAGTTTTCGTCGCCTGATCGAGCGCTTTGGCCATGTGGCCGATATCCGTGCGCTTCTGGCTGATGATAATAGATTACCCGCCGATTGCCGCCATGCGCTGGCCCTGAAAGTTGCTGAAGCCTTGTGCCGGATGGATATTGTCATGGCGCTGATGGGCGAGCGCCGGGCAAAACGTATTACCAGTGAGGCCTGCGTTAAGGCGTCGATCAGCCTCGTGGCCGCAACGCCTCCGGAACAATATCCGGCCTTGATTGAGCATTTGCAATTGCGCGGTGATCTGACCACCGCCTTCGTCATCCGCATTGTCGCTTCGGGCAAGATCGATTTCTTTGGCTCTATTCTGGTTTCATTGTCCGGCCATACCCTTTCACGGGTGCGCAACCTTTTGATTGATGGCCGCGATGCGGCGCTGGGCGCGTTGTTCACGGCGGCAGGCCTGCCTGACAGCACCCATCAACCGCTGCGCATCGCGCTTCATGCCTGGCGTGATGTGGCCAATGGCAAGCTGGCGATTGGACCACAGGAAGTTACCCGGCGCATGATGGAGCATCTTGTGCCTGATAATCATGGACTACCGGGTGATTTCGCCGTGGCAAACGATGATATGCAGTCCCTGCTGCGCAAGATTTATCTGGAGGCGATTCGAGAGAATGCGCGGGATCACGCGCTGGCGATGGCTGCTGCCTGAACCCTGTTTTCGCAGTTGAGCACGCATTTGATTACAAAATCAGATGCCCGGATGAACGAATGAAGACGCGGCTCGCGTATTCTGTGATGCAATATTGCTTTTTTGCGATAGGCTGAGCGAAAACAAAACCACCGTTCGTCCGGAACAACTATTTATTTCAGATGGTTATATCCGGATGTTACCAATTTTCTGCAGCTCTTGGAGGAGAGGGCGGAATAATAAGACAGTATTACTGACCTAATATTTCATGTTAGACTACGTGAAAAATCGCCTGACTGGGAGGTCTGCTGAATGTCTGATGATTCCCTTAGTGAATTTGGTCCACTAAGCCTGCATGTGCCTGAACCGGCCGTGCGCCCCGGCGGCGAGCCGGATTTTTCCAATGTGAACATTCCTGAAGCGGGTTCGGTGCGCCGCCCGCCCGTTGATGCCAATCCGGAGGAAATCCGCGATCTGGCCTTTTCCATCATTCGTGTTTTGAACCGGGATGGTGAAGCTGTTGGCCCGTGGGCCGGCGAGCTTTCGGATGAGCAGCTGGTTGAAGGCCTGCGCCATATGATGACGCTGCGCACATTCGATGCGCGCATGCAGATCGCACAACGGCAGGGCAAAACCTCGTTCTACATGCAGCATCTGGGCGAAGAAGCTGTCAGCTGCGCCTTCCGCAAGGCGCTCGCACCGGGTGACATGAATTTCCCGACTTATCGGCAGGCCGGTCTCCTGATCGCGAATGATTATCCGATGGTCGAAATGATGTGCCAGATTTATTCCAACGAGAAAGATCCGCTGAAGGGCCGGCAGCTGCCCATCATGTATTCCTCCAAGGAACATGGCTTCTTCTCGATTTCAGGCAATCTTGCAACGCAATATATTCAGGCTGTCGGCTGGGCCATGGCATCGGCGATCAAGAATGACACGAAGATTGCTGCAGGCTGGATCGGCGATGGATCGACGGCGGAGTCGGATTTCCACGCTGCCCTCGTTTTTGCGTCCACCTATAAAGCCCCGGTTGTTCTGAACATCGTCAACAACCAGTGGGCGATTTCCACCTTTCAGGGCATTGCCCGTGGCGGTGCGGGTACGTTCGCTGCGCGCGGTCTTGGTTTCGGCATGCCCGCGTTGCGCGTTGACGGCAATGATTATCTTGCCGTCTTTGCCGTGGCCAAATGGGCTATCGAGCGGGCAAGGCGCAATCTCGGGCCGACGGTTATCGAATATGTAACCTACCGCGCCGGTGCGCATTCCACTTCGGATGATCCTTCCGCCTACCGGCCAAAAACCGAATCCGATGCCTGGCCGCTAGGTGATCCGGTCATGCGGCTGAAGAACCACCTGATCGGACGCGGTGTCTGGTCGGAAGAGCGCCATACGCAGGCCGAGGCAGAAATCCTCGACACTGTGATATCAGCGCAAAAGGAAGCCGAAAGCTTCGGAACATTGCATGCGGGTGGCAAGCCATCGGCGCGCGATATGTTCGAAGGGGTTTATGAGGAAATGCCGCCGCATCTGCGTCGTCAGCGTCAGCAGGCGGGAGTTTGATCAATGCCGCGTAAAACAATGATTGAATCCATCCGCGATGCGATGGATGTGATGATGGAACGCGACGACAATGTGGTCGTGTTCGGCGAAGATGTCGGGTTTTTCGGCGGTGTTTTCCGCTGCACCCATGGTCTGCAGGCGAAATATGGCAAGACGCGCTGTTTCGATGCACCGATTAGTGAATTGGGTATCGTTGGCACCGCCATCGGCATGGCTGCTTATGGTTTGAAGCCATGCATTGAAATCCAGTTCGCCGATTACGTCTATCCGGCCTATGATCAGATCGTATCGGAAGCGGCGCGGCTGCGTTATCGCTCCAATGGCGGCTTTACCTGCCCGATTGTCATTCGTATGCCTGCCGGTGGTGGTATTTTCGGCGGACAGACGCACAGCCAGAGCCCGGAAGCGCTGTTCACGCATGTGTCCGGCCTTAAAGTGGTGGTGCCATCCAATCCGCATGACGCCAAGGGCCTGTTGATTGCAGCCCTTGAAGACCCCGATCCGGTCATCTTCCTTGAGCCAAAACGGCTCTACAACGGACCATTTGACGGCCATCATGACCGCCCGGTCACACCTTGGTCCAAGCATGAATTGGGTGAGGTTCCTGATGGTCACTACACGGTGCCGCTGGGCAAGGCCATCAAGCGCCGCGAGGGCAAAGAGCTGACCGTTCTCACCTATGGCACCATGGTCTATGTGGCGGAAGCTGCCGCCGAGGAAACCGGTATCGACGCGGAGATCATCGATCTGCGCACGCTGTTGCCGCTTGATCTCGAAACCATTGTAGAATCAGTCGCCAAAACGGGCCGCTGCGTCATCGTGCATGAAGCAACGCTGACATCAGGCTTTGGCGCGGAACTGGCGGCACTCGTTCAGGAGCATTGTTTCTACAATCTTGAAGCACCGGTCGCGCGGGTCACGGGCTGGGATACGCCCTATCCGCATGCGCAGGAGTGGGATTATTTCCCCGGTCCCGCGCGCGTTGGCCGCGCATTCGTTGAAACGCTGGAAGGGTAGGAGCTGGCGATGGGTGAATATGTCATCAAGCTGCCGGATGTCGGTGAAGGCGTTGCAGAGGCCGAACTTGTCGAATGGCATGTAAGGGTCGGTGATCTCGTGCGCGAGGATATGGTCCTTGCCGCCGTCATGACCGACAAGGCAACCGTTGAAATTCCATCGCCTGTGGACGGCGAAATTATCTGGCTGGGCGGTGAGATCGGGCAGGTGATTGCCATCGGTTCGCCGATTATCCGCCTGAAGATCGAAGGCGAGGGCCATGCCCCGGCGCCGGAACCGGCGAAGCCAGCCGAGGCGGAGCAGCCAAAGGCTGAACCCGTCAAGGCCGAGCCAAAGCCCGAGATCAGGGCGGATAAGCCGGTTGAAAAACCCGTGGCTCCGGTTGTTCACACGCCTTTGGCTGCGCCTGTGACCATCGGCGCACCGCGTGCCGAGGGCGACAGGGCACTTGCTTCACCGGCCGTGCGCCTGCGGGCCCGTGATGCGGGTGTTGACCTCAGGCAGGTGACTGGCACTGGTCCGGCCGGGCGTATCAGCCATGAAGATCTCGATACCTTCTTTGCCCGTGGTTCGCAAAAGCCTGTGATCTCAGGTCTTGCACCCGATACATCGGTCAAGGAAATCAAGGTGGTGGGTCTGCGCCGCAAGATTGCGGAAAAAATGGCGATTGCCAAATCGCACATCCCGCACATCACCTATGTGGAAGAAATCGACGTTACGTCGCTGGAAGAGCTGCGTGCCTTGCTCAATGCCAAGAAGCGCGCCGACCAGCCAAAGCTGACGCTGCTGCCCTTCCTGATGCGTGCCATGGTCAAAGCCATTGCCGAACAGCCGCAGCTGAATGCGCTCTATGATGATGACGCCAATATCATTCATCAGCATGGCGGCGTGCATATCGGCATTGCCGCACAGACCCCTTCGGGTCTAGTGGTTCCCGTCGTCAAACATGCGGAAGCGCGTGATCTGTGGGGTTGTGCCGCCGAGGTCAATCTTCTGGCGGATGCGGCCAAAACCGGCACGGCAACGCGCGAGCAACTGACCGGCTCGACCATCACCATCACCTCGCTCGGCAGCATGGGCGGCATCGTCACCACGCCCGTGATCAATTATCCGGAGGTCGCCATTATCGGCGTCAACAAGATGATGACGCGACCCATGTGGGATGGTGCGGCCTTTATCCCGCGCAAGATGATGAACCTGTCCTCAAGCTTCGATCACCGCGTCATCGATGGCTGGGATGCCGCAGTCTTTATTCAGCGGATCAAGACGCTGCTCGAAACGCCAGCGCTGATTTTCGTGGAGGGTTGATCCGATGAAAGATATTTCCTGCAAGCTGCTGGTCATCGGCGCTGGTCCCGGCGGCTATGTCTGCGCCATTCGCGCCGGTCAGCTCAACGTCGATACGGTGATTGTCGAGGCAGCAAAAGTTGGCGGTACATGCCTGCTCGTCGGCTGCATTCCCTCCAAGGCGCTGATCCACGCGGCGGATGAATTCGCGAAAGTCGCGCATTTCGCCGCAAAGCAGACGCCGCTTGGTATTTCCGTTACCGAACCCGCGATTGATTTTTCCAAGACCATCGCCTGGAAGGACGGCATTGTCAGCCGCCTGAACAATGGCGTCGCCGGTCTTTTGAAAAAGGCAAACGTCAAGATCGTCACGGGTAAGGCAAAGTTCCGCGATGGCAAGACAATCGAGGTGGAAACGCTGACGGGCCAACAGATCATCCGCGCGGAAAATGTGGTGATTGCAACAGGATCAGCGCCGGTTGAAGTGCCATCGCTGCCCTTTGGCGGCAATGTCATTTCCTCGACTGAAGCGCTGTCCCTGCCTGAGATTCCTGAAAATCTCGTGGTTGTCGGTGGTGGCTATATCGGGCTTGAACTTGGCACTGCCTATGCAAAGCTTGGCTCCAAGGTGACAGTGGTCGAAGCACAGTCAAAGGTTCTGCCGCAATATGATGCGGAGCTGACCCGTCCGGTGGTCAAACACCTGAACGAGCTTGGCATCACCGTATTAACGGGCGTGAAGGCCAAGGGCGTTGCCACCAAAGGCGATGCGCTGCTGATTGAAACGGCTGATGGCAAGGATGAGAAAATCCCTGCCGACAAGATACTCGTCACCGTTGGCCGTAAGCCTGTCACCTCTGGCTGGGGGCTGGAAGAGATCGACATCGATATGGATGGCCGGTTTGTCCGCATCGATGACAAATGCCGCACATCCATGCGTGGCGTCTATGCCATTGGCGATGTCACCGGCGAACCCATGCTCGCACACCGTGCCATGGCGCAGGGTGAAATGGTGGCGGAAATCGTTGCGGGCGAAAACCGCAGCTGGGACAAGCGTGCCATTGCTGCCGTATGTTTCACTGACCCCGAAATCGTCACGGTAGGCCTGTCGCCTGATGAGGCGAAAGCTGCCGGGCATGAGATCAAGATCGGGCTCTTTCCTTTCGCCGCCAATGGCCGCGCCATGACCAAGGAAGGCGAGGAGGGGTTTGTGCGGGTGGTGGCTGCTGCAAGCAATCACCTGATCCTCGGTATTCAGGCGGTGGGGCATGGGGTCTCCGAGCTTTCGGCTTCCTTTGCGCTCGCCATGGAAATGGGATCGCGTCTGGAGGACATTGCCGGGACAATCCACGCACACCCGACACAGGGCGAGGGCTTTCAGGAAGCCGCACTCAAGGCACTGGGTCACGCACTGCATATCTAATCAGGTTTGTTTCCGCATCAGGGCGCCAGTGATGGCGCCCTTTTTGTTTTGTGGTTGTGGTTTGTGGTGCGTGGTTCGACATAACAACCATGAGGGAGAGGGGTGGGTTGCAAAACGATCGTCGCGCCCTTCGACAAGCTCAGGATGAGGGAGAGGGAGGGTTGCAGGAGCCAAGTTCTGCACCTTTTGCGCTGCGATCTCTACGGTTGGCCTTGCATCACCCAACTCCCTCATGGTGAGCCTGTCGAACCACGGAAGATGGTGATTGCATCCCCCAACATTGTAGTTGGGAAATATACCTTCCCCATTACCACGCCCGCTTTTGCGTCTGGCTATTGAAAGGTGGGAAAGACGGGCGACCCAAAAGGGGAACGCGGAAGTCTTGGTATTGGTAGTGTAGTCATGCGTTCCCCGGAGATTTTCCTGTTTCAACCAAGAAAATAACCGGATCACCCGTCTCGATGACTGGTTTTACCCTTGTGAGACAAAACCGTTCCCCTGCAGGGTTAACAGCCCCACAGGTGAAATCATCGATCCTTTCCTGACTTCAGAAGGTTTCCGGAGCATTCCCGCCGGAAAGGACACCATCAGAATAAACGAGGTGGGATGGTGTTGGATAAGTTGGTGTGATTTTTTTGAGAATGAGTGGTTGCAGCGATTGTTGTGCGTGGTTCGACAAGCTCACCATGAGGGAGATGGATGGGTTGCAGGTAGTCAAGTTCTGCAACCTTTTGCACTGCAATCTCTGCGACTAGCATTGCAGCCAACATTCTCCCTCATCCTGAGCTTGTCGAAGGGCGCAACAATGGTTGTGCAACCCACGCATCTCCCTCTTGGTGTGTCGAACAAGCACCACAACCACCAGCATTCACCCCTCCCAACAAAAATGGCGGCACCGAAGCACCGCCATTCCAGACTGATTGGCTCAAGCGGATGTTCAAATATCCAGCTCTTCCACAAATGCAGCGCGGTCCTGAATAAACCGGAAACGGGCTTCGGGCTTGGTGCCCATCAAATCATCCACCGCAACGCGGGTTTCCTCGATCCACTCTTCATCGATCTGAACGCGCAGGAGCGTGCGCTTCTTGCGGTCCA
Organism: Phyllobacterium sp. P30BS-XVII; assembly: GCF_014138335.1. NCBI lineage: Bacteria > Pseudomonadati > Pseudomonadota > Alphaproteobacteria > Hyphomicrobiales > Phyllobacteriaceae > Phyllobacterium > Phyllobacterium sp. P30BS-XVII. Next base: position 306,834 of record NZ_JACGXO010000006.1, on the reverse strand, counting down.
TCGTCGTTTCCTTGAGCTGGTCGGCGCGCATTTCGCCAAGGCCCTTGAATCGTCCGATTTCGATCTTGCCCTTGCCGGTGAACAGCGTGCGCATCAACTCATCCTTGTGGGCATCATCGCGCGCATAGGCGACCTTGCCGCCCTGAGCGATGCGATAAAGTGGCGGAACGCCAAGGAAGAGATGGCCGTTGCGGATAAGATCCGGCATTTCCTGATAGAAAAACGTGATCAGCAGCGAGGCGATGTGCGCACCGTCGACGTCAGCATCGGTCATGATGATAACGCGGTCATAGCGCAAATCCTCATCGCGATATTTCGACCGCGTGCCGCAGCCGAGTGCGAGGATAAGATCACCGATCTGCTGGTTGGCCGTCATCTTTTCGCGACCGGCGCTGACCACATTGAGGATTTTACCGCGCAGAGGCAAAACTGCCTGTGTGGCGCGATCGCGCGCCTGCTTGGCCGAACCACCGGCGGAGTCACCCTCGACGATGAAAAGTTCAGCGCCAAGCGCGCCCGTCTGGCTGCAATCGGCGAGCTTGCCCGGCAAACGCAGTTTGCGCACGGCGGACTTGCGGTTGACTTCCTTTTCCTGACGGCGCTTTACCCGCTCGTCGGCGCGTTCCACCACCCATTCAAGCAGTTTTGATGCTTCCTGCGGCGAGGCGGCAAGCCAGTGATCGAAGGGATCGCGGATGGCGTTTTCAACGATGCGCTGCGCTTCAACGGTCGCCAGCTTGTCCTTGGTCTGGCCGACAAATTCCGGCTCGCGGATGAACACGGACAACATCGCCGCCGAGGAAATCATCACATCATCAGTGGTGATGATCGAGGCACGCTTGTTGCCCGTCAGTTCCGCATAGGCTTTCAGGCCACGGGTAAGGGCGATGCGCAAGCCCGCCTCGTGCGTGCCGCCTTCTCCGGTCGGAATGGTGTTGCAATAGGAATTGACAAAGCCATCACCGCCATACCAGGCAACGGCCCATTCCAGCGCGCCATGGCCACTGGCCTTTTCGGTCTTGCCCGAGAACATTTCTCGCGTGACCTGAAAATCCTTGCCGAGCGACGCACCGAGATAATCCTTCAACCCGCCAGGGAAGTGGAAAACCGCCTTGTCAGGCGTCGGGTCCTTCGGATCAAGCAGGGATGGTGCGCAGTTCCAGCGGATTTCAACGCCGCCGAAGAGATAGGCCTTTGACCGCGCCATCTTGAAAAGCCGGGCAGGATCAAACTTGGCGCCCTGACCAAAAATATCAGGGTCCGGATGAAAAGTGACGCGCGTGCCACGGCGATTGTGGACCTCGCCAATATCTTCCAGTGGCCCAAGAGGATGGCCACGCGAGAACCGTTGCCGGTAAAGGCGCCGGTTGAGCGCCACTTCCACTTCAACATGATCGGACAGGGCGTTGACCACGGAAACACCGACACCGTGCAGACCACCGGAAGTCTCATAAACCTTCGAGTCAAATTTGCCGCCGGAATGAAGCGTCGTCATGATGACTTCGAGAGCAGATTTGTCTTTGAATTTGGGGTGTGGATCAATCGGTATGCCGCGGCCATTGTCTGTCACCGAGAGATAGCCATTCTCCTCAAGATCGATATCGATGAAATTGGCATGACCAGCCACCGCTTCGTCCATGGCATTGTCGATGACTTCGGCGAAAAGGTGATGCAGCGCCCGCTCATCCGTTCCGCCAATATACATGCCGGGGCGGCGGCGAACCGGCTCAAGCCCTTCGAGAACCTCAATATCCGCAGCACTATAGCTGCCGCTGCTCGCGGGTGTTGAACGCGGGGATGCTTTCGCCGCTGGAGCAGGTGCGATTTTCACAGGCGGAACCACCGGCGTCACTGACGTGACTGGTGTCGCTGACGTGACTGGCGTCACTGGGGCTGTCGGGGTCACAACCGGTTCGGGCTTAGGCTGTGCAACCGCTGCCTGACGTTCCCGTGCTGTTTTGACTATCGCTGAAAAGAGGTCGTTATTGTCATCCATATCGTATTTTGGCCAATGCTACAGGGGCTGCGAATCACCAGCAATCTTTACATGGTTCGCATGGAAACGCGATGGGAGTTCGCGATCTGTTCCGGCGTTCACCACAGAACTATGGTCTGATAACCCAGGTTTCAAGCCGCTTTAAGGCTTGAGACCACCTTTTCGAGTTCGTCAATGCGCTCGCCAAGCGCTTCATGCAGAAGCTTGAGATTTGCAATCTGGCTTTTCAGCACCTGATTATCGTCGGCTGTTTCGCTTTCATCGGGTGATTGCCCGACCCCGTGCATCAGCCATGTTGGCGTAACGCCCAGTGACCCAGCCAGCATGAACAATCTGTTGGCGCGCGGCTCCGACCGGTCGGATTCCCAGGCGGCAAGCGTTTCGGCTTTCACGCCAATGCGTTCGGCGAGTTCTGCCACCGTCATGGACTTGGCATCTCGGGCGCGCGACAGGCGGCCGCCTGTCGTGTCCATATCAGGCACGTCAGTCATGATATTATTGGAAAAAGTCATGGGGATTCTCCATTTTTTTCTTGTTTTTGCGGGTGTGGGAGGGGCCTTTTGCAACATTTACTGACTGAAAAGTCAAATCTGCCGCCATTTTGCGTCAGTATTCCATTCTCCGGGCGATTGCATTTTTCCACAGAGCCGATATGCCAGAAGGCCTCGCCTGAGCTATTTGTCCCGGAAAGGTCGACAGCATGGAAAACACAACCTCACCGCAGATGAGGGGCGTTGGAACGATGGCCGGTGCCATGTTTATCCTGCCGATGATGGATGCGATCGCCAAATGGCTTTCAACTGTTGATAGCCTGCCACCTGCGACCGTGACGCTCTCCCGCTTCGTGGTTCAGACGATCCTGACTTTGCTGATTATTGTCGCGCTGACAGGTATGCGGTCGCTGAAACCCCATAATCTCTGGGGCAATCTGTTTCGCGGCTTTCTGATGGGGATTGGCAGCCTGTGCTTTTTCGCCGCCGTCAAATATATGCCGCTGGCTGATGCCATGGCGGTGTTCTTTGTCGAGCCGCTGATGCTGACGCTGCTCTCCGCCGTCGTCCTGAAAGAGACGGTGGGCTGGCGCAGGCGCATTGCCGTTGCCATCGGGTTTATCGGCACGCTAATCGTTATCCAGCCAAGCTGGGAGCTTTTTGGCTGGGTATCGCTGCTGCCGCTGGGCACGGCGGCGCTCTTTGCCGTCTATCTCGTTCTCAATCGGCGCTTTGGCGCCCATGATACGCCGCTTGTCATGCAGCTTTATGCGGGCATTGGCGGTACGGTGACAGTGATTGTCGCGCTTTTCTTCGGTGCCTGGTTCGGTGTCAGCGATATGACGCTGGGAACGCCGGCAACCGGCATGTCGTGGTTTCTGCTGTTTGCCATCGGGGCAATTGCCACGGGTGGCCATCTTCTGGTTGTGCAGGCCTCGCGTCTCGCACCAGCTTCGCTTCTGGCGCCATTCCAGTATCTGGAGATCGTCATGGCCGTCATCATCGGCCTGTTCGTGTTTCAGGAGTTTCCCACCGCTTCGAAATGGCTTGGGATCGCCATTATCATCGCGTCGGGTGCCTATGTGGTCTGGCGCGAGGGCAAAAAGCAGAAGGCTCCGGAGCCCGCTTTCAATTAGCGATCTTACCTGTTGAGCAAAGCTGCCATTGGCAATAGAACCAAAGATGCATGTGTGCGGGAGGTCCATAAAAGTGTTCAAGAAAATCCTGATTGCAAACCGTGGGGAAATTGCCTGCCGCGTCATCAAGTCGGCAAGGAGAATGGGGATCGCCACGGTCGCCGTCTATTCCGATGCGGATCGTGATGCCGTTCATGTCGAAATGGCCGATGAAGCGGTGCATATCGGTCCCGCGGCGGCCTCCGAAAGCTATCTCGTCGCGGACAAGATCATTGCCGCCTGCAAGGCAACCGGCGCGCAAGCGGTTCATCCCGGCTATGGTTTCCTGTCCGAACGTGCCTCCTTCTGCGAGGCGCTTGAGAAGGAAGGTATCATTTTCATCGGGCCAAAACCCAAGGCGATCATCGCCATGGGCGACAAGATCGAATCGAAAAAGTTTGCCAATGCCGCCAAGGTCAACACCGTGCCGGGCTTTCTCGACATCATTACCGATGTCGCCCATGCGGAAAAGATCGCTGGCGAAATCGGTTATCCCGTGATGATCAAGGCTTCCGCCGGTGGCGGTGGCAAGGGAATGCGCATTGCGTGGGACGAGAGCGAAGTGCGCGACGGGTTTGAACGGGCCACCTCGGAAGCGCGCAATTCCTTTGGCGACGACCGGGTTTTCATCGAAAAATTCGTCGTTGAACCGCGCCATATCGAAATTCAGGTGCTCGGCGATAACTTTGGCAACTGCATCTATCTGGGCGAGCGCGAGTGCTCCGTGCAGCGCCGCAACCAGAAAGTGGTTGAGGAAGCGCCGTCACCCTTCCTTGACGAGGCAACCCGCAAGGCGATGGGCGAGCAGGCCGTGGCACTGGCCAAGGCCGTTGACTATCAAAGCGCCGGTACGGTCGAGTTCATCGTCGACAAGCACCGCAACTTCTATTTCCTTGAAATGAACACGCGCTTGCAGGTGGAGCATCCGGTAACAGAGCTGATCACCGGCGTTGATCTTGTCGAGCAGATGATCCTGATTGCAGCGGGCGAAAAGCTCAAGCTGAAACAGTCGGATGTCAAGCTGAATGGCTGGGCCATTGAAAGCCGCCTCTACGCGGAAGACCCGTACCGCAATTTCCTGCCTTCGATTGGTCGCCTGACCCGCTATCGCCCGCCGAGTGAGGGCCCGGTTGGTAAGGCCATCATCCGCAATGATACCGGTGTGACCGAAGGTTCCGACATTTCCATGTTCTATGACCCCATGGTGGCAAAGCTCTGCACCTGGGCACCAACCCGCCTTGAAGCCATTGATGCGATGGCCGACGCACTGGATACATTCGTTGTCGACGGTATTGAACACAATATCCCGTTCCTCGCGGCGCTGATGCAGCATCCGCGCTGGCGGGAAGGGCGGCTATCCACCGGTTTTATCGCCGAGGAGTTCCCCGATGGCTTCCATCCCATCGCCCCCACAGCCGAGGACAGGGACGTATTGGCCGCCATCGCTCTCAGTGTGGAGTTGGTCCGCAAGGGACGTCTCGATGGCCTCAGTGACCGTCTACGGCCACATACGGGCAAGATCCGCGCCGAATGGGACGTGCGGATCAATGATGAATACGTGCCGGTGAGCATTCACCAGAGCATTGCCAAACCGCCAGTCAAGATTGAACTCTCGCTGCATGGTGGGGAGGACATCACCATCCGCAGCGATTGGCGGCCCGGCGATGCGGTCTGGGACGGCTATATTGATGACCGCTCGGTGAAGGCACAGTTGCGCCCGGTGCTCAATGGCGTGCGCATTGACTGGAAGGGCATGTCGGTCATTGGCCATGCCATGCAGACCCATGTCGCCGCGCTGGAAAAGCTGATGCCGGTGAAGCTGCCGCCCGATACGTCAAAAATGCTGCTATGCCCCATGCCCGGCCTGATCGTCTCGATCAATGTGAGCGAAGGTCAGGAAGTGAAGGCAGGCGACACGTTGGCAATTGTTGAGGCAATGAAGATGGAAAACGTCCTGCGCGCCGATCGCGATCTGACCGTTTCAGCCATCAACGCCAAACAGGGAGATAGTTTGGCTGTCGATGCGGTGATCATGGAGTTTGCGTAAGATAGGGCTGCATTAGAGGGGTTGGTGGTTGGGGTGTGGTTCGTGGTTCGACATAACAACCATGAGGCCCTTCGACAAGCGCAGGATAAGGAAGCTAAATTTTGCAATCTTAAATCTGCAATCTTTGCGATTATCGTCGCATCCCCACCCTCCCTCATGGTTGTTATGTCGAACCACGCACAATCTCGATGCAAATGAATTAGCGCTCAACCGCTCCAAACACATCCTCAAATGCGTCGCGCATTGCGCGGTCGAGATCATCCATCCCCACAGGCAACCCCAGATCGACAAGGCTGGTGACGCCATGCGCACGCACGCCGCAGGGCACGATGCCGTCGAAATGCGTAAGGTTTGGCTCCACATTGATGGAAATGCCATGAAAGCTCACCCATTTGCGCAGGCGGATGCCGATAGCGGCGATCTTGTCTTCGGCTGGAGAGCCATCTGACAGCGCAGGGCGTTCCGGCCGTGTCACCCACACACCGACGCGATCCTCGCGGCGCTCGCCGCGCACATTGAACGAGGCAAGGGTGGAAATGATCCATTGCTCCAGCGCCGTCACAAATGCCCTGATGTCCTCGCGCCGTGTTTTGAGATCCAGCATCACGTAGGCAACTCGCTGGCCGGGGCCATGATAGGTGTATTCGCCGCCGCGACCTGTCGCATAGACAGGAAAGCGATCAGCGGTGAGCAGATCGCCATCCTTGGCGCTGGTGCCTGCCGTATAGAGCGGTGGATGTTCAACGAGCCACACAAGCTCTCGTGCCGTTCCTGCACGAATCGCAGCCACCCGCTCTTCCATGAAACTGAGGGCAGTTTCGTAATCGGTGAGCCCGTCAGCCACCAGCCATTCCACCGGATGCGATTCGCCTGTGGGCAAAAATGCGGGGACGAGATCGTCACGGTTACTTTTCATGATCGGAAACCAAACTTTCGAATTTCGCTCCATCCGCATCGAACTGAAGCCGATGTGGCTGTTTCAGGCAGCCAAAAGCACCGATTCACACGGGATGCAGAAGGTGAGCCGCATATGGACTTTTTCTTAGAAGATTTCCAGTCTGACGGGTGCGACATAACTTTTCGGCGGCTTTGCGAAAAACATTAGCGTTAAATGCCAACAGGGCTTGTTTAGCTGAAATTGATTTGCTACATGCCGCGAGCCGACACGTTCGGCTTCTACCACAGTGCGGTCGTGGCGGAATTGGTAGACGCGCAGCGTTGAGGTCGCTGTGTCGCAAGACGTGGAAGTTCGAGTCTTCTCGACCGCACCAAAATCTCTCGCCAAGCGATTGATTTAAAACAAAAAAGGCAGCCGATCGGCTGCCTTTTTGCTTTTATGTTCCCAGTTGAATTTTCTATCGTTGCTGTTCAGCGCGCAGAAGCGAGCGGAGATAATCGTAGAGCTCGTCTGCCTGCCCATCAAAGCTCTGTATGCGATCTTTGTATGGATTGACGTAGCTCGAAAGCGCAGCCCGGTTATCGATAACCTTTTCCATTGCCGCTCGCAGATGGGAGCTGTCGGGCGAAATGGGAATGATGTTTCCGTTTTCGCCTTCTATGAGATCTTCTACGGCGCCGCCGGAATCCGTGGCAATCACCCAGATATCACGCAGCAGCGCTTCGCGTACTGTCAGGCCAAAGCTTTCTTTCCATTGGGATGGAAACAAAAGCACGTCAATTCCGGAGAAGAATTCGTCGATGCTATCCTGCGTATAGGCAGGCACAACGCGAACAGGATTGTGGGGAGCAAGCCCCTTGAGATTGACGCTGCTATAGCCACTGTTCAGCGTATTATCCACCATGACCAGTTCGATGCCACATTCCGGAAGCGCCGAAAAAGCCTCGCGGACGAGATCATACCCCTTGATCGGTGTTGATCCGCCGACGTAGCCGAAGCGGATGTGGTCTGATGGTTTGCGCGTAAAGGTCGGAAAGGGGAACTTGACCCCGTTTTTATTGACAAAAATCTGCTCGTCGCTCAACCCGTTCTGCATATGCAGTTTTTTAAAGTAGTCGCTTGGAGAGATGAGGCCCTGAGCCTCTGCAAGACCTTTGCGAACGATCCGGGTGCGATGTTCGTTAAAACTCTTGTCCGGAACGCATTTTGCACAAACGTTTGGATCGATGCGTGTTTGAAAGCAATACTTGCCTTCACCTGTTACCATGAACTGGCGTTCACACAGCCACCAGGCATCGTGAAGCGTTATGGTATAGGGTATGCCCGCAGCCTTACACGCTGCGCCCAGTTCGACCCCCAGCGTTTGAATCGAATGCAACTGGACAATATCAGGTTGAACTGCATTGAGAACATCTGCAAAAGCCTGCCCCATGTTATCGTCTTTGATATCCATCAAGCGTGTGCGAACAACAGGCACTTTTGCCGCGAAAACGGTAGCGCCTTTTGCGCTATAACGAACCAGATCGTAATTTGAAGCATGATCATGCGACCATGAAGTGAAGATGTAGATCTCCACATCCTCTTCCCGGGCGAGCCTTTGAGCCATCTCTTCCGCAATGATCGTCGCTCCACCAAACGATTGCGGAGAAAAATACACATTCGCAAAGAGGATTCGGGTTATACCCTGCTTGCGCTGTTGAAAACGCCCGATAAGCGGTGCCAATTGCCGATGCGCGATCTGCTCGGGCGCATAGGCCTGATTGACGCTTTCGAGCGCCCTGTGGGCCATTTCTCTGCGAAGATTCGGCTTGTCGACAAGCAGAAGCAGTTTTTGCTGCCATTGCGCTGTATCAGCCGCAAGAAATCCATTCTCTCCGTCAACGATAGCGGTACGAAACGCATCAGCAGGAGAGCAGACAGAGGGTATACCGAGGACAGAAGCCTCCAGAAACTTGATGTTGCTTTTAGCATCATTGAAAACTGAATCTTCAAGCGGTGCGATTGAAATATCTGCTTCGGCGACAAGCTGCGAATAGCGATCAAAACTCACGAATGAAAAACGTTCGATCCGATCAGAGAAAATATTGAACCGGCTTTCTATATTCAAAGAACCTATAATTCGAAGTTTTACGTTGGAGCGCTCCGACAGAACGTTGAAAAGCGCATCACTGGCTGCCAGAAAATCAATGTCGTGCGTCTTGGTGCCTGAGCCATAGACAATTGTGATGTCCTGCTTCGGCTCTTTTGGCGTTGCCGTCTGATTTTTGCGAATTCTTTCCGCGATTAGTATTGTATCGCTGTCGAGTGCATTCTCCACAATGACGGCATTTCTATTCGTAACCTCGCTCATGGCTTTTGCGAGGGCTTTGGTGGACGCAATACCTTCGTCGCACAGGAGCAGCGCTTCCCGATAAAGTCTCATCCCTTCGAGGACACCTTTTCGATCTCCTGGCGACAGAGTTTCGATATTTTTGTTTGAGAGGTATCCTTCTGGATCGAAAATCAGGTCATCGACTTCCCAGAATGTGTGAATGCCAAGCCGCTTGGCTTCCTTTATCAATAAGATAGCTTCAGGTACGGCGGGAACGCGGTAAAATATGACGATTGAATGGGTCTGTAGCAGTGTCCGGGCTTCGTCAGAATGGGTCCAGTCGACCACTGATGCCTCGATGCCAATCTTCGAAAACAGCTCGGCCTTTTGCGTGACGCGGTACTTCTTGCATTGTGGAATCGACATTTCCGCCACGATCAGGACACGGGGCGTCATAAATTCCGATGCAGGCCGATGGGTCTCGCCGGGATAGAAAGAAGAAAGGCGATGCTTGTTTTCGTTTGTAACAGTCGAAAGCAATGTCGCACGGCGGTTTGCAAAAAGAGCAACGAATTTTCCGGAACGCACGAATGCAACAATTCGACCGAATGTTCTGGATAGGCCGAATATCCGGATTGATTCAGCGAACTTGCGGATAACGAAGCGAAGGGTTCCCAAAGGCGCTTTGGTTCGCCTGATGGCAGAAGCTATCACGCTTAAAGGGCGTATAGGCTTCATGCATTCAACGATGGGTTGATCGTTGAATGCAAAAACAACAGCTCAACGTGTTTTTCTTCACTGGTTTCCAAAATACGCATCGGCAATAGTCTCTGCGTCTCCATCCATTTTGATCTTACCATGTTCCAGCCAAACAATGCGCGTGCAGTTCTTGGTCAGCAGGTCTTTCGAATGGCTTGCGATAATAAGAATTTTGGTTTTGTTCACAAGTTCATGCAGACGTTCGTTGGCCTTGTTGTGAAAGCTTTCATCACCAGCCGCCAGCCATTCATCCATGATGAGGATTTCAGGCTGGATAACCGTTGAAATCGAGAATGCCAGACGAAGCTGCATACCTGTGGAATATGTACGAACGGGCATTTCCAGGAAGTTACCGAGCTCTGAAAATTCTTCGATCTCAGCCTGCTTTGCTGCCATCTCCCGCTTAGAGAAACCAAGCAAAGCACCGCGGATGCCAATGTTTTCCCGGCCAGACGCCTCAGCGTCGATACCAAGGGAAATATTGATCAGGGAGGTGCACTTTCCATTGATCGCGATGCGTCCGCCGGAAGGATAGTAAACGCCACTCATGACGCGCAGCAGTGTCGTTTTTCCCGATCCGTTATGGCCGACCAGGCCAAGTCTTTCTCCCTCGTTCAGAGTGAGATTGATGGAATCGAGTCCGCGAATAACGACGTGGCCTTCAGAGTTTGAACCAATTGTGCCGCCTGTCGCCAGGCTCATCACCTGGTTCTTGAGGGAACGGCTTTTCGCATTATAGATCGGGAAATCGACTGTGACGTCTTCGAGAATCATTGAGGTCATGATTGCCTTCGCAATTGGATAGAGTGGCGTTTTACAGCCAATAGGTGATGCGTGAACGGTAACGGTTCAGAAAAAGCAGCGCGACAATCCAGCCGATGATGGCCATGCCGATAACCACGTACCAATTCAGTGGAGTGCCCATTCCACCCAGCAACGGTTCCCTGATGACACTGATCAGATGATAGAAGGGATTGAGGTCCAGTATGACGCTTGACTTGTCTTCCGGCAATTGATGTGGCTGCCACATGATCGGCGTGACGTACATGCCGACTTGCATGATGTTCTGAATGATTTGGGTTAGGTCGCGATAGCGCGTGCAGATCACCGACAGTATGACCATTATCCAAAGCATATTGAGCGAAACGAGGACGAAAGCTGGAATAACAAGCAGCGCGGTCCATCCAACAAACTTTCCGAAGATCAGAAGGACAATTGGGAAAATTACGATGTTATGGAAAAGGATAATCGAGTTTCTCCACCATGTGCGCAAGACGTAGGTAAAGAAAGGCAACGGAAGCTGCAGCATGGTTTCTGCATTGGATATGAAACAGACGCAGCCGTCGTTGACCAATTGAGAATAGTAACCCCAGAGAATGAGACCAACGCAAATAAAGGGTAGAAATTCCGACATGGGGGAGCGAAAAATGGTGCCGAAGATCGTTCCAAGGGCCGCGATGAGAACACCCATATTGATGGTTAGCCAGAAAGCACCGACGCTCGACCGGCGGTAGCGCTGAGCCACATCCTGCCAACCCAGGAGTGCTGCGAGGCGGAAGTTGCCGACGGCGCTGGAGATATCCTCACATGCCGTGATTTTTTTCGAACTCGCGATGGTCATATGAATGCGCGTCTTTCTATGAGGTTTCGTCGATACAGCATTTGACCTGCCTATACACCTGTTGTCACTGCGATTCCAAGCAGCATCGCATTCCATCAACACCGCAAGAATACGCGCGGTAGCATGAAGCGGTATCGTCTGAAACCCCCGACCGTATGATAGGTCAGGTTCGTAAGCAGGACTCTTGGTCGAAAGATGGCAGCGCTCTGCATTAGTTCAGAGGTTTCACCATAAAGAGGCAAGGATGTCCTTCAGCCCATAATGTAGGGAAGACCTCCGCTTTGAGAAAGCCGTTCCTGTCGTAGAATGCGCGCGTATCGTCGAGGTGCGGTTCATGCTTGCCGCGTGGCGCGAGGGTTTTGACCGTGAGCAAAGAGCAGCCGGATTGCCGGGCATGCTCCTCGGCTGCTCGTAGCAGGGAACGACCGATTCCCTGGCCATGGCATTGTTTGCGCGTTGCAATGACAAAGATTTCTGCGGCTGCCGGCGGGTGATATTTCAGGGCAATAAATCCGTTGCAGATATCTTGCTCCACGCTTGCCAGTACCGGCAGGTCCATCACCAGTTTAGCGCACGCGCTGATGCCCGCCGGTTCTTCGAACCATTCCGGCAATCCGCTCATGATCTCGGTGCAAAGGGTGCTCTTGTTTTCGGGGCAGGTAATTTCGCTGATCATCGGAAACATCCATCATTTGTCGATTGAATCTATGAGAAATTCAGGCATGAGATTTTTTCATCTATTTCTAGACGCATGTGTTTCACCTGAATTTAGAGAATTTTTTTCCAATCAAGCGGTTGTGAATGTCGGTGGCACTTTCGATTCCAATTTATAGCGGCGAAACTGGATGAGGATGTTCGTAAGGTGAAATTCATATGACGAATCCACACCACAATAGGTCGCGCGAGAGAAACATGCGGACTGGCGCCTGTTGTAGGATCATGAAAACAACGGGAACCGATACTATTGTCCTCACATGACGATCCGCTTCTGCAGCCCTATCAGCTTAAACATCTGAGACTGAAAAACCGCCTGATGTCGACCAGTCATGAGCCGGCTTATTCGGAAGATGGAATGCCGAAAACGCGCTACCGGCTCTATCATGCGGAGAAAGCAAAAGGCGGTCTTGCCCTGACGATGACGGCGGGATCGGCTGTTGTTTCTCGGGAATCTCCTCCGGCATTCGGCAATCTTCATGCTTATAAGGACGAGATCGTGCCGTGGCTGCGTGAGCTTGCCGACGATTGTCATGAAAACGGCGCCGCCGTTATGATCCAGCTGACACATCTTGGCCGCCGCACCAGTTGGAACAAGGCCGACTGGCTGCCGGTGGTATCGGCGTCGCCGGTGCGCGAACCCGCCCACCGGGCTTTTCCGAAAGAAGCGGAGGATTGGGATATCGAGCGGATCATTACCGATTATGCAGCGGCGGCGCAGCGCATGCAGGCTGCCGGGCTCGATGGCATCGAGTTCGAAGCTTATGGTCATCTGATGGACGGGTTCTGGTCGCCCGCCACCAACCGGCGTGACGATGAATATGGCGGTTCGCTTGATAATCGCCTGCGTTTTACCTGGGCTGTGATTGATGCGGTGCGCCGGTCCGTTGGGCCGGATTTTATCGTCGGTATCCGCATGGTGGCTGATGAGGACTGGGAGCAGGGGTTGTCGCGGCAGGAAGGCGTGGAGATTGCACGGCGTCTTGCAGCATCGGGCAAGTTCGATTTCCTCAACATTATTCGCGGCCATATCGATACGGACGCGGCGCTCAACGGCGTTATTCCCATTCAGGGCATGCGGTCTTCGCCGCATCTCGATTTTGCCGGTGAGGTCAGGCAGGAAACAAAGTTTCCGGTTTTCCATGCGGCGCGCATTGCCGATGTCGCCACCGCGCGCCATGCCATTGCCGAGGGGAAACTCGACATGGTGGGTATGACCCGGGCGCATATTGCCGATCCGCATATTGTCCGTAAGATTGAGGCAGGCGAAGAACACCGTATCCGGCCATGTGTCGGCGCAACCTATTGTCTTGACCGCATTTATGAGGGCGGAGAGGCACTATGCATTCACAACGCGGCAACGGGGCGTGAAGGCACCATGCCGCACACCATTGCTAAGGCCAAAGACAGTCGCAATGTCGTTGTTGTTGGTGCGGGACCCGCAGGGCTGGAAGTGGCGCGCGTTGCGGCAGAAGGCGGCCATAGCGTTACGGTGCTGGAAGCATCGGATCAGGCGGGCGGGCAGGTCAGGCTAGCGGCGCAGAATCCGCGGCGCAGGGAGATGATCGGCATTGTCGACTGGCGCCTTGAGGAACTGGAGTGGCTTGGTGTGTCCATGCGCTACAATGTCTGGGCGGAACTTGGGGACGTTCTTGGTCTTGCGCCTGACGTGGTGGTGATCGCAACGGGCGGCTTGCCGCAAAATCCGCCGCTGCAGGCGGGTGATGAACTGGTGACATCAAGCTGGGATATTCTGGCTGGCGCGGTAAAGCCCGGCGAAAATATCCTGCTTTACGATGATAATGGCGGGCATCAGGGCATGAGCGCAGCGGAGATGATCGCACGCTCAGGTTCAAAACTTGAACTTGTCAGCCCGGAGCGTTTCTTTGCGCCTGAAATGGGTGGCATGAACCATGTGCCCTATATGCGGACCTTCCAGCAACATGGTGTGCGGGTGACAATCAACACGCGGCTGGTGAGCGTTACCCGCAATGGCAACCAGCTTGTCGCTGTTCTGGGTTCTGATTTTGATCCTGAATATCGCGAGGAGCGTCTGGTGGATCAGGTGGTGGTCGAACACGGCACTTTGCCGATTGATGATCTCTACCGTGAATTAAAACCACTTTCACGCAATGGCGGCGCGGTGGATTATGATCGTCTGGTCAATGGCGGTGCCATTTTTCCGCAGCGGCAGGCTGATGGGCAATTCGATCTGTTGCGCATTGGCGATGCCGTTCATGCCCGCAATATCCATGCAGCGATCTATGATGGTTTGCGTTACGCGATCAGGTTCTGATGCGTTTTTGAGTGTAGCACGGTGCGTGGTTCAATATTGGTTGTATGACCGTGATGGGTGGTTCGTGGTTCGACAAGCTCACCATGAGGGGGAGGGATGATGAAACGCTAATCGCAAAGATTGCAGCGTAAAGGGTGCAGAAGGTGGCTCCCTTTCTTCTACACTGTTCCTCATGGTGAGCTTGTCGAACCACGAACCACGCCACCCGATATCAATTGGCGGAAAAGCGGTGCCAGACCATTGTATCTCCCCAAATAGAGGGGAGATACTCACTACTCACTACTCACTACTCACTACTCACTTCAACGAAGCTTTTACCTTCGTTGCGACATCGGCGCTGACCCATTTGGTCCAGATATCCTCGTGGTTCTTGAGGAAATATTTCGCGCCATCTTCGCCGGTGGCCTGATTATCAGTCATCCACGCCAGAAGCTCGTTGACTGTCTTGTTGGACCACGAACGAGCCTTCAGGTAGTCCATCACAGGACCGGAGCGCTCGCTGAATTTCTTGGTGACAACCGTATCGACTTCGGCCAGTTCCCATGCATTCTTCTTCGGGTCTGCGCAATCGGCGACAGTGTTGCAGCGCTTCCACTCCTTGGCGTCAAAAGGCACGCCATGGTCGAGCTTGACCATCTGGTATTTGCCGAGAAGTGCAGTCGGTTCCCAATAGTAACCAACCCAGCCCTGTTTGCGTTCATAGGCTTTGGCGAGAGAACCATCGAGCCCGGCAGCCGAACCCGTATCAACCAGCGTAAAGCCCTGCTTTTCCGCGTCATAAGCTTTGAAGAACTGGGTGGTTGCCAATGTGCCGCCCCAGCCGGGAGGACCGTTGAAGACAGCGCCCTTGGATGCATCTTCCGGCGCCGGGAACAGTTCCGGATGTTTCAGCGCATCGTCAATGGTTTTGATATCAGGATGGGCGTCGGCGAGATATTTTGGTATCCACCAGCCCTGAACACCGCCATCTGACAGCGATTTGCCCGTATAAACAAGCTTGCCGTCTGCCACCGCCTTGTCGAGGATATCACGCATGAAATCCACCCAGCCTTCAGGGGCGATATCAGGCTGGCCCTTTTCGGTCATGGAGGTCAGCGTCGGGATCGTATCACCCTGAACAATATCGGCATTGCAGCCATAACCCTGGTTGAGAATGATCTTGTCGAGATTGGCGAGTACCTCCGCCGACTGCCAGTTCATGCTGGCAATCGTCACATCGCCGCATTCGGCGGCTGAAGCAGCACCTGCCGCACCCAGCAGGGTGAATGCCATGACGCCGCTCATCAATAATGTCTTCATGTGAGAACCCCTTTTATTGGTTTTTGATATCTGTCTTGGAGATGGTCATCTGCCGACGCACCGGACGCAGAAACTGCACCCGGTCCCGATAATGCCGATAGAAAAAAGCTGGACCATGGAGAAACGATAACCCCGCCTGGGGTGGTCGAGAAGCCCGAACGCGCCACATGTTTTGTTGGCTGCGACATGGTTGGTTTGGGGTTTGGGGTGAGGGGGCGTGGTTCGTGGTTCGACATAACAACCATGAGGGAGAGTGGGGATGCAACGCTAATCGCAGACGCCGCCGATTTTGCCTCCTCACATCCACCAATCTCCGTCATCCTCGGGCTTGACCCGAGGACCCATGAAGACGGAGCGCTTGTTTTGTTGTCATTTGCGTGGGTCCTCGGGTCAAGCCCGAGGATGACGGGAAGAGGTATCTCCCTCAAGGTTGTTATGTTCAACCACGAACCACGCAAAACAGATGCGTTACTAGGAAACATCAACAACCTTCCCCGGATTCATGATGTTGCATGGATCAATTATCCGCTTGATTGCCCGCATCAACGAAAGCTTTACCGGATCAACAAGCGCGTGCAGTTCCGGCTTCTTTTCAAGGCCAATTCCATGCTCGGCGGAGAAGGAGCCACCCATCTCACGCAGATTGGCATAGACGACCGATTTAACCGCGTCCTTGTCAGGATTGCCGTTCTCCCCGGCGACACAGATGTGCAGGTTGCCATCACCGAGATGACCAAAGGCAAAGCCTTTTACATCGGGACCAAGTGCGGCAACACCCGCGTCAAACTGCCTGATATAGGCGTCAAGATGCTGCAACGGCACGGAAATATCGAACCAGTAGCCATGTGGATGAGCGCGGGTGATGACATTGCTGTCTTCGCGGATATTCCAGATGTCGTTTCGCTCCTTGCCGCTCTGGGCAATGATTGCATCGAGCACCAGATCGTTTTCGATAGCCATAGCCAGCGCATCTTCCAGCGATGACTGTGCGCCTTGCTGGTCAAGTCCTTCTGTCTCGACAATGAGATAAACAGGTGCCTCGGTGAACGCTGCGAGCGATGCTGGCCCAAGCGCTTCAACGGCAACGCGGAAATAGCGCTCCCCCATGAACTCGGTACGCAAAAGAGTGACCGAACGGTTGTGCCGGAGGGCCTGAAACAGCGAGACGGCTTTGTTGGCGGTTTCGCAGGCAACGAGCGCCGTAGCGGTGAACTCATCAACCGGAGCGAGCTTGATAACGGCACGGGTGACAATGCCGAGCGTGCCTTCCGCCCCGATAAAGAGCTGTTTCAGGTCATAACCCTCATTGCTCTTCGTCACTTGTGCAAGGTCGCTCATGATGGAGCCATCGGGCAGAACCACCTCAAGCCCCAGCACCCGCTGGCGCATGACACCCTGCCGAAAGGCTTCCATGCCGCCCGCATTGGTGGAAATCATGCCGCCGATAGTGGCGCTGCCGCGTGAGGGAATATCAATGCCGGTGGTCAGCTTCGCCTTGGCAGCTTCTTCCTGCAAGGCTTGCAGTGTGACGCCGCATTGGACAATGGCAGTTCCTGCCGCCGCTTCAACGGATTCAATGCGGTTGAGCGCGGCCAGCGAGAGGATAATTTCGCCTTTAGCCGACACAGCACCTCCGGCAAGGCCGGTACGTCCGCCATGAGGTACAACCGATATCGCGTTTTGGTTGCAAAATTTTAGGATTTCTACAACCTGACCCGTTGTGCGCGGGATGACCATCAGATCGGCATTGAGATTATGCTCATCGGAACCGGGATGAATTGCCCGCAAGGCCTCACCTTTTTTGATGCCTCCAGCGCCGGTAATAGCTTCAAGCGCGGCCAGAATATCATCTGCTGTCATTTCGTCTCCGATGCCCCGCGCCGTTCGATGAAAATCCTTAAAGCCAGGATGACGGCGGTCACGATGATCAGAAGCACGGAAATAGCGGCGATGGCAGGATCAATATTGTCGCGCAGGCCCATCCACATCAGACGCGGCAGAGTAATGGCGTTGACGCTGGTGATAAACAGGGTGACGCCGATCTCTTCCCA
This sequence comes from Phyllobacterium sp. P30BS-XVII, assembly GCF_014138335.1. Taxonomy (NCBI): domain Bacteria; kingdom Pseudomonadati; phylum Pseudomonadota; class Alphaproteobacteria; order Hyphomicrobiales; family Phyllobacteriaceae; genus Phyllobacterium; species Phyllobacterium sp. P30BS-XVII. The sequence goes on along the minus strand of NZ_JACGXO010000006.1, from coordinate 289,176 downwards.
CGACAACACAAAGGAAAGCAGCGCGGCGGTGGCAATGCCGAACCTGATGTTGGGAATGATGATGCGAAAGGCACGGGTGGTAAGGTTTGCACCAAGGCCGCGCGCGGCAAGGTCAATGCGGCGGTCCACCTGAAACAGCGCCACCAGAATAAGAACCACGGCAAAGGGTGTGATCATCACCGCATGGGCGAGGGCAACACCGATCCATGTGTCATAACCGATAAAGCTGTTGAAGGCGGAAAGGGTGGTCATCAGGAAATACAGCGTCATGGCTGACACGACGGGCGGCACGATCAGCGGCAGGAGAACAAAGCCGATCAGCAGCGCGGAAAAGCGCGGCTGAAACATCCAGATGCCAAGCCCGAACATGGTGGCCAGCACCGTTGCGATGGCGCTGGAGAGAATGCCGATCCGCAGGCTGAGCAAGACGCTTTGCCCCCAAGCGGGATTATCGATGAGCGCCTGATAATGCCGCAGTGACAGCACGCCATTTGGCATCGACAAAAACCGCTGCGGCGTGAACGATACGGGCACCACAGCCAGAAGCGGCATCAGCAGGAACAGCGCAACGGCTGCGGCGATAATGAGCAGGACGGGACCGGGGCGTGATGACTGCATGGCTCAGCCCACCAGATGCGCAGGTTTGATGAAACGCCGCATCAAGGCGAGCAGGACACCGATGAAGACCACAAGCACGACGCTGATCGCCGCACCAAGACCCCAGTCCGGGCTCTGGAAAATCCTGAGATAAACCAGCTCCGCCACCATGACGCTGCGCCCGCCGCCGAGAATGGCCGGAGTAACAAAGAAGCCCAGCGCGAAAACAAACACAATCAGCGCCGCGCCGATCAGTCCGCCATAGGTGAGGGGCACAAACACGCTCCAGAAAATGCGGCTGCGCGAGGCACCCATGCCGCGGGCGGCCAGAAGCACGCGCTCATCAATGCTGCGCATGGCGGATGCTATGGGAAAAACAGCAAAAGGAATGAGAAAATGCGTCATGCCGATGATGACACCAAATTCATTGCGGGCAAGCGCCAGCGGTTCGCTGATGATGCCTGCCGCCTGTAGCCACGTATTGATCAGGCCGCGATTGGAAAGGAGCGCGAGCCAGCCGAAAGCCCGCGTCAGCACCGAAATCCAGAATGGCACGAGAATGCAGAATTCCGCCAGCATGCGCTGTGCCGGTGTTCCGCGCACCCAGACATAGGCAATGGCATAGGCCATGACGAGCGCCGCGACCGTGACGAACAGGCAGATACGCAAGGTGCGGATAAAGACAGATTGGACCAGAGGATCGGTGAGCACTGCGTGATATTGCCCAAGCCCCGGTTCCGGCAGTGTCACGCTCCATCTGATGACACCGAGAAACGGCACGACATAAGCAAGCCCGAGAAACAGCAGCAGCGGCGCAAGCAGCAATATCGTTCTGGGTAAAACCGACTTTCCGGTCATTCAGCGTCCTTCTTAAATGGCACACAAGCAGGCGGTGCGGGTATCTCCCCCACAAGGGGGGAGATAACGCACTTCATCACGCCGAGATGACTTTCGTGTACTCATCAAAAGCCGAGGCATAGTGCTCCGCATACCATTCCATATTGAGCGGGATTTGCTTGGTCATATTGGCTGGATCAACGCAATTGACCCGTTTCTTATCCGCCGGAATGAGTGCATCGGTGGCCGGATTGGCGGGGCCTTGTCCGAGCAGTTCGAACATCTGCAATTGCCGTTCGGGCGTCTGGGCACTGGCAATGAACTTCATTGCATTGTCCTTGCCGCCGGGATTGTTCTTCATCACAGCCAGTGCGCCGGGGGAAATCAGCCCCTGATCCCAGACAAATTTGATATTGCCGCCGGAATCCTGTTCAAGCAGTTGCGCACGCGTTGACCAGATCAGCGCCATGGAAGCTTCGCCATCCATGAGAACAGACTGGCTTTCCGCACCGCCACCCCAATAGGCGACAACGTTTTCCTTGAACGCCGCGAGCTTGTCATGGGCGCGCTTCAGATCGAGCGGATAGAGCTTTTCCGGAGCGACGCCATCGGCCATCAATGCGGCTTCCCACATGGCCGAGCCCCATTTGTAGAGCGAGCGTTTGCCGGGAAATTTCTTTACGTCGAAAAAATCCGCCATGCCCGTTGGCACCTGATCGCCAAATTTCGATGAATCATAGGCAATGATATAGGAGAAGAAATAGGTGGAAGCCGCGTGATCCCAGCCAAAGCCGGGGCGCATCTTGTTTTTGTCAACAATAGTATAGTCGATAGGCTCGAGCATGCCCTGTTTGCCCAATGTAATACCGGAGAAGGGATCGACATCCATCAGGTCCCAGCTGGGCTTGCCGCTCTTGAACTGCGCGGTAATAGCGCCTTCCGTCGGGCCGGAACCATCCATCTTCACGGCGATACCGCTCTCCTTGGCGAATGGCTGACCGTAAGCCTTGTCATAGGCGGTCATGGCATCGCCGCCCCAATTGACCAGAACCAGATCTTTTGATTGGGCCAAAGCGCGGTTGGAGCGCAGCAGGGCAGGCGCGCCTGCAAGCAGCATGGCGGCGATCTGGGTGAAGCGGCGGCGGCTTATCTCGCCTCGTTCCACCTTGTCGGCCAGTATTTCCAGACAGTCTTTTTGAAATGCGTGATCCATTGTGTTCCCCTTTGGATTGTTATTGTCACATTCCGGATGCGTCGTTTTATGATTGCTGCGGTAGCAAAAATCCCTGTTCTGTGGGCCATGACACCCAGACATCCGCGCGATGGGCGAGGCCTGCGGTTGCGGCTGTCGGCATAGACACGGCGATGGATGTTCCGCTGCGGGTTTTCAGGTGGTATTTGGTTACAGCGCCGAGATAGGTTGCATCCTCGATCCGGCAGGCGATGGCGTTATGATCAGGGTTTTGCCGCGTGGCGGCGATGGTCATATGTTCAGGGCGCACGGCGGCAACGGCGTTCTGGCCGATTTGTGGGCCGGTCTGGTTGAGCACAATCGTGCGGTCCTCAAACTGGCCCGCCGCCTTATCGCCATCCAGCCTGAGGGCCCCGAGCGGCAGCAGATTGATCTCGCCGAGAAACTCCGCAACAAAACGATTGGCTGGCCGCTCATAGACATCCTGCGGGCGTCCGACCTGCAACAACTCGCCATGATTGAAAATCGCAACCCGCGAGGAGAGGGCGAGCGCCTCAGACTGATCATGGGTGACGAAAACGAAAGTCGTGCCGGTTTCCTGATGCAGGCGTTTGACTTCCTCCTGCATCATCTCGCGCAAATTCTTGTCGAGGGCCGAAAAAGGTTCATCCAGCAAAAGCACCGATGGTTCAAATGCCAAGGCGCGAGCAAGCGCCACGCGCTGCTGCTGGCCACCGGAAAGCTTTGTTGGCAGTTTTTTCTCATGGCCCACAAGACCAACGCGCACGACCATTTCGCCGACCCGTCGCTTGATATCGGCAGAGGAACGGCCGCGCACTTTCAGCGGGAAGGCGATGTTCTGTTCGACGGTAAGATGCGGGAAAAGGGCGTAGCCCTGAAACACCATGCCATAGGAGCGGTCTTCAGCGGGTACATCCGTGATGTCCTTGCCGTCCATCATCAACCGGCCTTCGCTTGGGGCGGTAAACCCGGCAAGGATCATCAGGAAGGTCGTCTTGCCCGAACCGGAAGGGCCGAGAAGGGTCAAAAACTCGCCGCGTCCGATGTCGAGCGACAGGTCTTTCAGCGCACGGAATGCACCGAATGTCTTGCCAATGGATACAGCCTTGATCTCGGCGGCCTTTGCGTCGCCCAGTTGTATGCCTTGAGGCATTGATGGACCTCTTTCCCCTGCTTTTTAGGAAAGCCTAGGCACAATCTGCGGTGACGACAATTGAAATATATTGCCGCGATACGTGAATGAAATTCACGCCAGCATGAGAAAACACCGTTCGGGTGTCTAGGCGTTGCGCGTTTGCGACAGCCGTGATTTCAGCCATTCCGTGAACGCCAGCTGGGCTGGATGCTCGGCTTTAGCGAAATCGGTGACGAGGAAATAGGATTTCGGCGACTTGATGCCAAGGTCGAACGGGCGGATGAGTTGACCTGCCTTCATGGCTTTGCGGCAGGTAAGCTCATCGCCCATGGCCACGCCTTGCGCCGTAATGGCAGCCGAATAGACAAGATTCATATCGGAAAAGATGATGCCGCGTTCGGAGTCAGGGTTTTCTACATTGGCCAGCGCCATCCAGCGGGTCCAGTCTTCGAAATCGCCCAGATGCAGCAGAGGCGCGCGCAACAGGTCCTTTGGCTCAGCAATACCGCCGATTTTGTTGATCAGAACCGGGCTGCATAGTGGCGTGAACTCCACCTCACAGAGCAGCTCCACCGCGCGGTTGGGCCAGTTTCCGTCGCCGAACGCTATAAAAATATCGACAGATGAATCCGTTACATCATCAAGCTTGCGCGGCGTGACAATGCGCAGTGATACTTCAGGATATTTCTCCTGAAACTCGGCAATATGGGTACACAGCCACAGCGAGGCAAAGCCCGCTGTCGAGCTGACGCATAGCGAACCGCCCACACCGGCAGGGCTTTGTCTGCCACCGGCATCGTCAATGACAATCAGCGCCTTGCGCACATCATTGGCATATTTGCGCCCGCGCGGGGTGAGGGCAACACCCTTGCCATCGCGCTGCAGCAGTTCAAAGCCGAGATCGCGCTCCAGCAGGCGCAATTGATGGCTGACGGCACTGCGGGTGAGGTGCAGTTCATCCGCTGCGCGCCAGACACTGCCATGCCGGGCAAAGCTTTCAAGGGACCGCAGGGCTTGCGTGGAGGGAATGCGCATGAACGGGATTCCAATGATGAGGTGAATAGAATTTGCACGTTTTGAAAAAACATATCACTTTTTGTCCCGCCTTCCAGATGATTATCTCGCGGCAACGGGAGATGGATCGTGACCACGGCAGCAGGAACCACAGCGCTGGATTTTGTCGAAAAGCGCCAAGCTGATCTCTCAGCCTGGACCCGCACTATTTTCGATTTCGGCGAAACCGCCTGGCGCGAATATCAATCGGCGGATTGGTATGTATCGCTGCTGCGTCGTGAGGGTTTTGACGTGGAGACCGGTTCAGGCGGTATGCCCACGGCATTCTGTGCCCACTGGACCAACCGGGGAGCCACTACGGGAAAATCCCCAACCATTGGCATGTATGCGGAATATGATGCGGTGCCCGGCAATTGTCAGGACGCGGCAACAGTCCAGCGGCCAAGGCCCGGTTTGAACGAACATGCGGGCGGGCACACTGACCCGCATTCGGGGCTCGGCATATCCAGTCTTGGCGGTCTGCTGGCAACGAAAGCCGCCATGGAAAAGCACGGTATTCCCGGCACATTGCGCTTTACCGGCGAACCGGCGGAAAAAGTGCGCGGCTCAAAACCCATTCACGCCGCCAAGGGCTATTATGATGGGCTTGATGGAATGATCTCGTTCCATCCGTTCTACATGCTGCCGCTGTGCAATACGGTGCGTTGGGACACGCACTGCGGCGCTGCCTACTCAATGATTTACCGTTTTGTCTGCGATCAGCCTGAAAGTTGGGGGCTCAGCGACGGCGCACCGATCCCGCAATCCCATTCGGCGGTGCGGGCACCCGGTGCCAATGATGCGCTGATGATGATGTATATGGCGTCAAAAGCCTTGCGGGATTCCATGCTGCCGCATCAGGGCGGTTGGTCGATCAGCGAGGCAATCCTGACCGCTGGGCAGGCAACCGCTGACAATCTTCCTGCTGGGCTCGCCGAAATTCAGTACATGATGCGTGTGCCAACCATAGCCATGGCCGAGCAGGTGACATCAGTGCTTGACCGCAATGCCGAACATGCAGCCGCTATGAGCGGTTGCCGGGTGGAACGGCATTGGGTGTGCAAGTCACGTCCCGGCCTTGCCAATCATGCCATGGCAGAAATCACATGGGATGCCCTGCGGACAGTCGGTGCGCCGCGCTGGAGCGAGACGGCAAAGGCGGTGGCACGGGAAATTCAGGTCAATGCCGGGATTGAGGCAATGCGGGACCCTTTCCTTGATGAATGCGAAGCGCTGATAGCGCCAAGGGATGCCGAAGCGATCCTGCGCCGTGACCTGCCGCCATCACAGATCAATTCCACCTCCGATGATTATACGGATATGACATGGCACGCACCGACAGTGCGCTTCTATGTGGCACGTCCCGCATTGAAGGCGCCCAAGGGCTTTGCCTATCCGGGCTGGGTGATGAATGCGCTGGGCGGTATCCCGGAAACAATTGATCCGATGGTGACCACCGCCGCCAAGACGGTGGCACTGACTGCCCTGCGCCTGCTTGAGGATGGTGATGCCCGCAAACGGGCAAAGGACGAATTCATCGAACGCACCGGCGGCGGCATTGGTGGTTCGAACTGGATAGCGCCGCTTTGCGATTATGAGCCACCAATTCATTTCCGCTGGCCGGAATATGTGACCACTGCACGCGGGCGGGAATGGTGGATACCCACACGCCCCTGACGAGGAGACAGGACCAATGACACGCCACGAACAGGGCTTTGAGGCCGACGCATTTACATTGAAGCGCCGCAATCCGAATGGCGGCACCGCACCGCTGAAAGGCTGGGGTTTTCGCAATGAAACCGACCCGCTGACCGATGTGCTGCTGGGTTCTCCGGCATTTCTGCGGCACATGGCAACCAGCTCGCTGTCGCGCAAACATCTGCGCGAAGCGCCATGCAACATTCAGACCGCACAGGCGCAGCACAAGGAACTGGTCGCGGCCTACGAGCATTTCGGTGTCAACATCCATTGGCATGAGCCGGAACCCGAACTGCCGATGCAGGTCTATTCACGCGATTCCAGTGTGATGACCCCTTACGGCGCTGTGATCACCGCCATGGCCAACTGGTGGCGGCGCGGCGAGAACTATGCCGCGATCCGCACCTATGAACGGCTCGGCATTCCCATCTATGACATGGTGACGGCAGGGACTTTTGAGGGCGGCGATTTCAATGTGATCGAAGAGGGATGTGTTCTTATCGGTTGCGGCGGCGCACGCACGCAGGAGGAGGGCGCCCGGCAGGTGGAAGAATGGTTCCGCAAGGAGGGCTGGGAAACGCGCCTTGCCTTCATCGATGAGTATTACGTGCATATCGATCTGATGGTGGTGCCAATTGCACCAAAGCTCACGGCGGTCTGTCTTGCCTGCACGGAACCCGGCATTGTCGACTGGCTGAAATCCAAGGGCCACGAGATCATCGATGTACCGTTTCAGGACACGATGAATCTCGGTTGCAATTTCATGTCGCTGGGCAATGACCGGATCATCGCACCAACATCAAGCAAGACGCTGATCGATAAGCTGCGCGCACGGGGATTTGAAGTGGCAGCTGTTGATATGAGCGAGATCTCCAAAACCGGCGGTGGCATTCACTGCATGGCCCAAGCGCTGTTGCGATCAGCGGATTGAGTGTGTGTGGAGGGGTGGTTCAGGGAGAGGGGTGGCTGCAACGCTAATCGCGAAAGTGCAGAACTTGACTCCCTGCAATCCCCAGTCTCCCTCATGGTTGTTATGTCGAACCACGAACCACATACATGCAGAGCAATACTACCTAAACAATCCGTCGTTTTTCCATCTGGCATCCAAACCAAAAGCCCCATACCATTTGCAGAACGAACAGCATTCAAGAGGAGGCAAAAATACTCATCAAGCGGGATTTCTATATCAACGGCGAATGGGTGCCGCCTCTTGTGGCCAATGATCTTGAGGTGATCAATCCGGCAACGGAAAAGCCAATTGCGATCATTTCCATGGGAACACCAGCGGATATCGATCGCGCCGTGGCGGCGGCCAAGAAAGCGTTTCAGACCTACAGCCAGACCTCCGTCGAGGAACGTCTGGCGCTTCTGGAAAAGCTGCTCGATATCTACAAGCGCCGGTATGATGAGATGGCGCAAACCATCACGGCGGAACTCGGCGCGCCGATCACCATGAGCACACAGCAGCAGGCCGATGTCGGTGTTGGTCATCTTCAGGGCTTTATCGATGCGCTGAAGGTCCTGCACATGCGCGAGGAATTGCCCAATGGCGACCTTCTCGTGCGCGAGGCCATCGGTGTCTGCGGCCTGATCACGCCATGGAACTGGCCTGTCAATCAGATTGCGCTAAAAGTTATTCCGGCACTGGCAACGGGCAGCACCTGCGTGCTCAAACCAAGCGAATTCACCCCGCTCAACGCGCTGCTTTATGCCGAGATGGTGCATGAGGCGGGCTTTCCTGCCGGTACGTTCAACCTCGTCAATGGCGATGGCGCGGCGGTTGGCGCTGCGCTGTCCAAGCACAAGGACGTCGACATGATGTCCTTCACCGGCTCCACTCGCGCCGGTATTGCAGTCAGCAAGGATGCGGCGGAAACCGTCAAGCGCGTGACACTGGAACTGGGCGGCAAATCGCCAAACATTGTGTTTGAGGATGCCGATCTGGAAGACCGTGTTGCGGGCAGCGTGCTCGAATGTTTCAACAATAGCGGCCAGTCCTGCGATGCGCCAACACGTATGCTGGTGCAGCGGTCCGTTTATGACAAGGCAGTGAAGATTGCCGAAGCCACGGGCAAGGAAGCGCGTGTCGGCGATCCGCAGGAGGATGGCGACCATATCGGTCCGCTCGTCAGCCATATCCAGTATGGCCGGGTACAGAGCCTCATTGAAGCTGGCATTTCGGAAGGCGCGCGCGTGCTGGTAGGCGGAGCAGGCAAGCCGGAAGGTTACGAAACCGGCTATTTCGTCCGCCCGACGATCTTTGCCGATGTGCGTAACGATATGCGCATTGCCCGCGAAGAGGTGTTTGGCCCGGTGCTCTCGCTCATTCCTTTTGATACGGAGGAAGAAGCGATTTCCATTGCCAATGACACGCCCTATGGCCTCGCCGCCTATGTGCAGACGGGTGATGCCAAGCGGGCCGAACGCGTGGCGTCAAAACTGAAAGCGGGTATGGTGCATATTAATGGCGGTGCGCACCGTTATGGCAGTCCATTTGGTGGCTACAAACAGTCAGGCAATGGCCGTGAAGGTGGCAGGTTCGGGCTTGAGGACTTTCTTGAGGTCAAGACAATCCACCGGCCATAACAGGCAAAAAGGTTGATGGCAAAGTGGAGCTTTGAATTTGTCATTCGCCGGGTGCGAATGACAAATTCGCTCCACTAGATGCTATCAACCAATCAATGTTTCATCGATTTCAATCAGATATGGATTTTTGCTCGCCTTGGCTGTCAGCAGTGCGGCGGGCAGTTCTTCCAGTTTTTGCAGCTTGATCGAAGCCACGCCATAGGCTTCGGCGATTTTGAGGTAATTGGGTGCCGATGGACGCACGCCAACCCACGACGAACAGAAAACCACCCTTGCCAAATATCAGGATTTGAGTCTGACCCAAATCGCGTCTGTATGGCTAAGTAGTTATACGGATTGTGAAATCTTAGCCCGCATGACAAACAAAAGCTGTTGCCTATTGCTTTGTAAATTGAGGGTATGGTCTGCATTGAGAGCTAATTTTATTTTTGGAATAACCCTCATTTCCCGGAAGCGTAGGCGTAGATTTTGGTCGTTGCTGCGGTTGAAAAGGGCCAAAACCCAACGATTTGAGGCTCTGCGTCGGATATATCAGTCTTTCGCGCAAATATCTCTATCTGGATTGCGGGCTCCATGGGTGATCAGTTTCCCGGTTAGATTGTTTGCAAAATGTTGGACGCAGTAGTGATGGTTCCGAGAATTCTAAGGAATATACTAAGTGGAGTTTTGATACTTTGCGCAATTTGTCTTGGCGTCTCACTCAATCGCCTTTACGGCAAAACGTCCTGTGTCCGACAATCCGGTATTGAGCGCATGTTTGGCACATGTATTTCCGAGGTTATTCAATATTGAATATTCTTGGCCACTCCTCGGTGCGATTCATCATCGTAGGTGCAATAGCCACAATGACGCACGCTGTAATGGCTATGATTCTTCTGAGTTTTGATCGGGATTTGAGTGTACTGAAAGTCAATACCGCAGCATTTCTCATTGCTGTTTTGGTATCTTATGCAGGTCATGCACTTTATACATTTAAAATGTCCGGAAGTTTATACAAGTATATTTTAACATCCATAATTTGTCTTTTTATAAACAATACAGTTGCATTTGTATTTGATCATATTGCCAAAAGTAAACCTGTTGCAATTGCGGTAGGTATGCTGGTTGCTCCGATCGTTGGATATGCAATATCGCGCAAGTGGGTCTTTTCAGATAGGCAAAATACAAAGAGTTAAAGGTTTATGAGCAGTCAGTCGCGCTTGTCGGATATCGTCATTATTGTACCAGTCAAAGACGAGGAAGAATCGATCGAGCATTTTGTGCGGGAGTTCACTATTCGAGTGAATGCTGCCGTTGCAAACTTCAGCTTTCTTTTCGTCGATGATGGATCAACTGACGCTACGATAAACGTATTAAAGCGTCTGTCAGTTCGCGATCCGCGAATTAACTATCTCAAGCTCAGCCGAAATTTTGGCAAAGAGGCTGCGATGACTGCCGGGATTGATCATGTTCATTGCGATGCCGCCATTATCATGGATGTCGATCTCCAGGATCCGCCGGAGATAATCCCGCATTTTATTAAATATTGGAAGCAGGGTTTCGACACGGTTTACGGCGCGCGAGCAACGCGATTTGACGACTCCTACTCCAAGAGGATTTTTGCAAAACTCTTTTACAGGGCATTCAATGTGGCAACGTTCATTCCAATCCCCGAAAATGCCGGGGATTTTCGTCTGATCAGCGGCAGACTCATCGAAGTTCTCCGCAATCTGCCCGAACGGAATCGTTTCATGAAGGGATTGTTTGCGTGGCCAGGGTTTTCCACAATTGGCGTGCCGTATGAACGTCCCGCCCGCGCGAGGGGTACAACCAAGTTCAATATATGGAAATTGTGGAATTTTGCGCTCGAGGGACTTTCGAGCTTCAGCACAATGCCCCTGAGAATATGGACCTATATTGGCACGGGGATAGCCTTGCTGTCGTTCTTCTACGTAATTCAGATAATCGTCAAATGGTTGATCTTCGGATCTACGACTGCAGGCTACTCCTCCATCATGTGTGCGGTGTTGCTTTTTGGCGGCATCCAACTCATTTCGATTGGTGTCTTGGGGGAGTACATCGGGCGAATGTATATCGAGGCAAAACATCGGCCGATTTATGTCGTGGAGGAAGTTTCTCAGTTCGCGCATGCCGCCTTTGAAACCTCCCTGACACGTGTTTCGAATGGATCATAGTATGAATCATGAGTTTGAAACCACAGACCGGTTATCCAATTTTTACAGTATTGCTGCTCTCTGTTTTATTGGATTGAGTATTTTCGCTTTTGTCGGCCTTATTCCCCTTGGTCGATGGGAGATGGACGAGATTGTTACAACCAACCTCTTTAATCGGCTTGGGTTAGAGGGGTTAGAGCATAGAATCCTGCATTGGAGTCCGAGGCCAATTTCAGAGATAATGCTCTACGGCTACCTAGAAATCGCCGAGATCACCGACCGCAGGCATATCGCCAAGGTTTTGTTGCTTTTATGGTCAATTTTGATCACATCAACATTATCGCCCGCCTTTTTGACTGCTGGCACAGACCGTCTCAAGGGATTGGCGTTCTGTGCCGGCATAGTGCTTCTGTGCATAGCTGGTGAGAACAATTATGACGTCCTCTATTGGGTTCAGGGCGCTCTGGCTTATATACCGACCCTATCAGCACTGTTGTTTATATGCGGCATTATCCTGATATCCGATTTGGATATACCCAAGAAGGCTCTGTATATTGCAGTAGCCCTTTCTATTGTCAGTATGTGCTCAGAGGTCGGAGCTTTTTTTGCGGCAAGTTTTTCTTGCGCTGCGCTTTTTGTCTGGCTTGCTTTACGTTGTGTTGGTCTCCGTCTTTCCGGAAACTATGCCATAAGAGGTCTTATACCACTCTTGATATCCTCAGTCGTTATCCATAGCATTGTTGTCAGCAGGGTAGGAGCTAGCTTCGAAATCTTTGGTGATCATAATGTCGCCGGGAATTTCTTTGCTAGCCTGAAATTGTCCCTTAGCACTTTCCCCTATCAGGTGTTTTTTTGGGGAACGAATGTCGTCGGGGGGCAATATGCGATTGCAGGTGTATTGCCAAAGTTCGGATTACCGATTTCAGCATTCTTCCTTTTCCGATTCATGACAAACACGCGGCAGGATGCGCTGCTTGCGGGCTTGCTGGGAATCGCCGCGATCGGCACCGCCTATCTTTCCTATTTTGCCAGTCTTTATCAGTTTGGAATGGATTGTTGCGGCCGCCATACGACCATGCGACAGGCTCTGATATGGATATCACTTGCCGGATTCGCAAAGGTGCTTTCCTATGTGTGGCGAGGGCAACACAGTGCAGACCCAACAAGGTCTGATCGTTTGTCGATGATTGCTCTGATTCTAACAACCGCGCTGCCTACGATATTTCTCGCAAAGCCACTTGTTTCGGATTATCGCCGCTATAATCAAATGCGTGCCGAGCATGCAGCGATGTGGCGCCCGAAACCTGACAGGAACCCAACCGTCATGACGATACAGAAATCATGGCCTGGAAACATTGTGGGAGGTGGGTATCTCTATCTTGCAGCTGGTGAATATTTCCGGGGTCAGAATGTACCGGGGAATGTGCAAGGTTTGATGGACTATTTTTCCACGGAGAGGATCATTGTCCTTGACCCGGTTTCGTCGCCACCGAACTAGCGGGGTGAGAGATGCATGGCGCGGCATCCGCGCCCCCGAGGCATATGTTACCCTTATAAATGGGAACGGTTGATAGCTTTGTGCCATCAACCAATCAATGTTTCATCGATTTCAATCAGATATGGATTTTTGCTCGCCTTGGCTGTCAGCAGCGCGGCGGGCAGTTCTTCCAGTTTTTGCAGCTTGATCGAAGCCACGCCATAGGCTTCGGCGATTTTGAGGTAATTGGGTGCCGATGGACGCACGCCAACCGGGTTGATGTGTACGTCACGCATAGCGCGCTCGATTTCCTGATAGCCCTGATTGTTCCAGACGACGAAGATGACAGGCGCTTTTTCATCGACTGCCGCGCCAAGTTCTCCCAGCACAAACTGAAAACCGCCATCGCCGACTATACAGATCGTTGATGTCTCAGGCTTGCCGAGCGCTGCGCCAATGGCAGCAGGCGGGCCGAAACCGAGGGCACCAAAGCCCGTCGCTGCATTGAACCAGCCACCGATGCGATCGTGGTCGTAATAGAGATTGCCAGAATAGATCGCCTGTGTGGAATCGCCGACGATGAGGGAATCCGGCAGTGTGTCGCGCAGGACGTTGAGAAAGCGCACATGGCTCTGCGTTCTCGGGCCGATTTCCGCCCATGCCGCATCGCGTGTCGTCAGCGCGCGGTCTTCACCTGATTTGGTGTTGCGCCGTGCGGGCAATGTGGCTGCCAGTGATCTGACGGTTTCCTGCGCCGATGCTTCGATGGGCATGAACGCCGGGCGGCGATCCAGTTGTCCGGCGTCGATATCGATGCGTACAAGGCGTTTGAGTTCCGGGAAGCCGCCATCGCCATACATGTCATAGTCGGTTGGTCCCATTTCGGTGCCGATGGCGATCACCAGATCGCTTTCAGCGAGAAGCTTGCGCACGGCGGTAAGGCTGGCGCTGGCCGGGATGAGCAGCGGGTGATTGTGCAGGATACCGCGTGCATTGGTGGTTGCCACCACAGGCGCATCCAGCTTTTCCGCCAATTCCTTTAGTTCTGCCGCGGCACGCTTTGCGCCGCCACCAATCAGGATAACCGGACGTTCAGCGCCAAGGCACTGACGGGTCAGTTCAGCCATGGTTTCTGCGGATGCCTGCGGAATAGGTGCATCCGATAGCTGGCGGCTCGCACCATCCAGTGGCAGCGCCATCACATCCAGCGGTATCTCGATATGGACAGGGCCGGGGCGCCGCGAGGCGAACAGCGCGAAGGCGCGGGCAAGCACAATCGGCAATTCATCCGCTGTTTCAACGCGATGCGAGAACATTGCAACCGTCTGCAGCATGGCACGCTGATTGGGCAGTTCATGCAGGAAGCCCATGCCCTTGCCAAGGGATTCGCGCTGATTGACGCCGGAGATCACCAGCATCGGAATGGAATCGGCACGGGCCTGTCCCATGGCCGTGATGGTGTTGGTGATGCCGGGGCCGGTAATGACAAAGGCGACGCCGGGCTTGCCGGTTGCGCGTGCGTAGCCGTCGGCCATGAAGCCAGCGCCTTGCTCATGGCGCGGCGTGATATGGCGTATTTTTGAGGCGGCAAGGCCGCGATAGAGTTCTATTGTATGAACGCCGGGGATGCCGAAAACCGTGTCGACATCATAGGATTCGAGCAGATGGACGAGGGATTCACCAACCGTTGTCATGCGGATTTCCGTTGCTGGAGGCGGGAGGCAAGACGGACAATACCGGCGCAGGCTGCGTCGATCTTGTCGTCGGCGACACTGAGGCTAAGGCGCAGATAACCGGCGAGATTGTCGCCAAAGGACTCGCCCGGCATGACCGCCACATGTTCTTCTTCGAGAAGCCGCATGGCGAAATCATTGCCGCTCAGACCCGTTGCGCGAATATTGGCGAGGATGAACATGCCTGCCTGTGGCATGTCGGCACCAATGCCAGCGATCCCGTCAAGCCGCTTGGAGATCAATTGCGCGCGCCGGGAATAGCTTTCGCGCATGGTTGCCGCTGCTGCCGAAGGCTGGCCAAGCGCATAGGCGGTCATATCGGCGATAAAGGGCTGAACGCCAAACAACAGGGATTCCGATAGAGGCAGAAGTTTCTGGGTGAATTCCGCCGGGCCAACGCACCAGCCGCTGCGGAAACCCGGCGCGGCATGGGATTTGGAAATGGAGGCGACGGCAATGGTCCGGTCAGCCAGCTCCGGGCGGTCAAGCGGCGAGGCGAATTTGCCGTCAAAAATCAGCAGTTCGTAGACTTCATCGGAGACGATCCACAAATCATGCTTGCGGCAGACTTCGCCGATTTCAGCCACTTCCTTTTCACTCAGCACGGCGCCGGTTGGATTGTGCGGCGTGTTGAGCAGGAGAACGCGGGATTTCGGTGTGATGACCTTTTCCAGATCGGCAGCCTGCATGCGAAAGCCGTTTTCGGGGCGCAGGGGAACGGAAACCCGCGTTGCGCCGGTTGCGCGGACAACGCCGTCATAGGTGGCATAGAGTGGATCGCCGGTGATGATCTCGTCGCCTTCTTCGGCAAGACCGAGCATGACAAGCGACAGCGCCGTCTGGGTTCCGGGAAAACACATAATATGTTCAGGGCCGATAGCCCGGCCGGTGCGTGCGGTATATTTGGCCGAAAGTGCTGCAAGAACAGCGGGTTCGCCGCGACCGTTGGAATAGCCGGTGCGCCCCGCACGCATGGCGCGCTCGGCCACATCCACCATGTCGGTCGGGGTCGGAATGTCAGGTTCGCCGATGGTCAGCTCGATGATCTCCTGGCCAGCGCGTTGCATTTCGCGCGCACGGATATGCACGGCCCATTTATCCGATCCCAGTCCGGCCAGACGGTCGGTCACAGACGCATAGCGCATCATTCGGCTCCTTGAGTATGAAGTGAGATTCCAAGTACGGCTTCAATAGCGGCTATGCCGGTTTCAGCCAATTCCCCATCGGCGAAAATATCGCCGGCAAGACAACCTTCCAGCCATAATCCATCGATGATCGCATTGATGGCGATGGCGTGGCGGCGGGTATGGCTCGGCCCCGCAGGTTTTCCCGAAGCAGCAAGGGCTTCGCGGATCAGGATTTCCAGCTCGTCGCGAAAACCGAGATAGCCGTCACGATGCGCGGCGGCCATGGCAGGGTCCGCATGAACAAGGGCAATGAAACCTGCCCATAGCGACAGATTGTGCGGGTCCATGATCGGCTCGCCAAGATTGGCGGTAACAAAGGCCTGCAGGCGCGAGCGGGGATCATCAGCGGCATTCTGCAAGGCATCGCTGGCCTGCACGGTCATGCGGTTCATGACGGCGCGATAGGCCGCGCCGATCAAATCATCCTTGGTGGGAAAGTAATAGCGGATCAGCCCGGCTGTAACATCGGCCCGCTGGGCGATTTCGCGTACGGTTGCACCGGCAAGTCCGCGCTCGGCCACACATTCAAGCGTTGCGGCGATCAAATCCTCGCGGCGCTTGTCCTCGCCTTCACGGCGAAAGGTTTTACGAGTGGCCGATTGTGTCTTCATTGCCGGAAGACCGGACGGGTGAGGCAGGTGGGGCCGCCTTCGCAGGCAATGCACAATGCATCGGCTTCGAAGGTTGTGACGGTGCAGCCGGCGGCTTCCATTGCCGCCTTGGTCTTCTCAAAGCCTGCCACAGCAATCACCTCATAGGGCGCGGTTGGCAGCACGTTGAGGTTAAGCCCATTGCTGGCAGCAAATTCTTCTTCCGGCGCTGCGATCAGGCGAATGCCGCGCTCTTTCAGCAGCTGATAGAAGGCGGCAGGAAGCAGGGGCAGATGGACAAGAGCAAGGTCTTCGGCCAGCGGCGAGATGATGGACATAAGATGCAGGCAGGCCTCTTCACCCTGCCACAGCGGCAGGTCAAAACCGAGAACGCTCACGCCAAGCGGCTCAAGAATGGCGGCCATCTGCTCGATACCGGATTGATTGGTGCGCACGCCCCGTCCGATGGCCAGCATCTTGCTGTCTACCCAGACGCAATCGCCGCCTTCTACGGTGCCCGGCGCAACGATGCGGCCAAGAACCGGCACATCCATCTGGCTATAGGTTTCGTGGTGAAGATCGGTTTCATCAAGCCGCAGGGGTTTGCCCATGCGCAGAAGAATTGCACCCTTGTCGGTGACGAGAGAGGGATCGTGCGTGAATATGGAATCCGACAATCCATCATTGCCGTCTCTGATCCATGTAATGTCCGCACCTGATTGCGCGACAAGATCAGCAAACACGCGGTGCTGTTCGGATGCGCGGCGCGGATCGAATTGCGGGCCATAATGCCAGACATCGCGCTCGGCACCTGCCATGACGCGGTCAGGCATGCGCATGATGACGCGTTTCAGGGGAAGGGCCATGGACTGGGAACCGAATGCGCTCATCGACTGCTCTCTCGTAAAAATTGCATCTGGGAGTATTTATACGCTTGCATAATTAGAGCGCAAGTGGTGTGATGTTCGAAATTAGGCAGTTTCGCCTCATGCTGACAAAACAGGCAATAATGATGACAGCAGATGCCAGACAACCCATGGAAACCGCACAATGACGGAAGCGTTACACGCATCCGCTCAGACGGAGCCTCTCCAATCCGTCCCGGCCGAAAAGGCCGAAGCCATCCACGTCTGGAACCTGCACAAGAAATTCGGCGCCCTTGAAGTTCTCAAGGGCGTTTCGCTGACCGCCAAAGACGGTGATGTGGTGGCGATGATTGGCGGCAGCGGTTCCGGCAAGTCAACTTTTTTGCGCTGTATCAATTTCCTCGAAAACCCGACAAGCGGCGTCATTCGCATCAATGGCGAGGATGTGCAGATGGTCAGCGATGGCCAGGGCGGGCAGTACCCCGCCAATCGTCGCCAGATCGAACGTATCCGCAGCCGGCTTGGCATGGTGTTCCAGAATTTCAATCTCTGGCAGCACATGACCCTGATCCAGAACGTCATCGAAGTGCCTGTTCATGTGCTTGGCATGAAGCGCGACGAGGCCATGGCCATTGGCGAGCAATTGCTTGAACGGGTTGGACTTTCGGCCAAGCGCGATGTCTATCCTGCCTATCTCTCCGGTGGTCAGCAGCAGCGCGGTGCCATTGCCCGCGCCCTTGCGATCCAGCCGCGTGTCATGCTGTTCGATGAGCCGACATCGGCGCTCGATCCGGAACTTGTCGGCGAAGTTCTGAAGGTTATCGGTGATCTCGCCAAGGAGGGGCGAACCATGCTTCTGGTGACGCATGAGATGAAATTTGCCCGGGAAGTGGCGAGCCATGTCATGTATCTCCATAACGGCATTGTCGAAGAAGAGGGACCACCGGAAGAATTGTTTGGATCACCAAAATCTGAACGTTTGAAGCAGTTTATTCGCACTGTTTCATAAATTGCATGAAAAAATACAGGGAATAATCCTGGGGAACAAGAAAACAAATGGAGTTAAAAATGAGAGCTTTCTTGAAATCAGCGGTTGCTGCCGCTGTGCTGGTTGCCGGAATGGGTGTCGCCAGCGCCGAACAACTCAAGGTAGGTATCGCTGCTGAACCCTATCCACCTTTTGCCTCGCCCGATGCTTCGGGCAAATGGGAAGGATGGGAAGTCGATATTGCCATGGCAATCTGCGCTGAGGCCAAGCTTGACTGCGTGATAACGCCCGTCTCGTGGGATGGCATCATTCCGGCTTTGACCACCAAGAAAATCGATATGATCGCCGCTTCCATGTCAATTACCGCCGAGCGCGAGAAGACGATCGATTTTTCCGACAAATATTACAACACCCCCACGGTCATCCTCGGCTCCAAGGACATCAAGATGGATGCTACGCCAGAAGGATTGAAGGGCAAGGTCATCGGTGTGCAGGTTTCAACAATCCATCAGGTCTATGTGAAGAAGCATTTTGGCGCGACAGCCGCTGAAATCAAGGAATACCAGACGCAGGATGAGGCCAATCAGGATCTGGCCGCCGGCCGCATTGATGCGACACAGGCCGATGCGCTGGCGCTCGAAACGTTTGCCCAGACCGATGCGGGCAAGGCCTGCTGCGAGATCAAGGGCAAGGTTGCACCCGATCTTGAAGTTCTGGGACCCGGTGTCGGTGTTGGTCTGCGCAAGGGTGATACGGAGCTGAAGACCAAGATCAATGCCGCCATCAAGGGCATCCGCACCAATGGCAAGTATGACGAGATTTCAAAGAAGTACTTCAACTTCGATGTGTATGGCGGGTAAGCCGCTGGCTGGAGCGGGTGTTTGCCTGCTCCGGCTTTTTCATATCCGTCCATGACGTAAGTCTACACAATGCACCCAATCCCTTGTGGAGAGGAGATGGCCGATGGTTAACCCTTCAGCGTGTTCTTTGCATGAACGGAGTGCGTGGTTCGACAAGCTCACCATGAGGGAGAGCGAGGATGCAACGATAGTCACCAAAGTTGCAGAACTTGGCTCCGTGCAACCACCACTCTCCCTCATGGTGAGCTTGTCGAACCACGGCATACTAAATCTGCAACCAGCGCTAATTCCCTCACCGGGATATGGGTGCATTTCATTGCTTTGAATCGAGGATCGCTTGGCCGACGCATCGATTATTCCAGCTGGTATAGCCGGCATGTTTGATCTTCTGTCTCCCAATCCGCCGGGTTGGGGTGGCAATCTGCTGCGTGGTCTGGCGAATTCGCTGCAGATCGCCGTGGGTGCCTTTGGCATGGGATTGCTGATTGGCACATTCGGTGCCTATGGCAAGCTTTATGGCGGGCCACTCGTTCGCGATATCGCGGCGATCTATACGACTATTGTGCGGGCGGTGCCGGAACTGGTGTTGATCCTGCTGCTCTATTATGCGGGCACCGACATGATCAACCGTATACTGGAATGGCTTGGCTATCAGCGCGTTGATATTAGCGGGCTGGTTGCGGGCATCGTGGTGCTCGGCTTCGTGCAAGGTGCCTATGCCACGGAAGTGCTGCGCGGGGCTATCAAAGCCATTCCGCAGGGGGAAATCGAGGCGGCGCGGGCCTATGGCATGTCGCCAACGCTGATGATGCGCCGCATTACCTTGCCCGCCATGCTGCCGCATGCACTGCCGGGGCTTGCCAATCTGTGGCTGATATCGACCAAGGACACGGCACTGCTCGCCGTTGTAGGTTTCAGCGAACTCACGCTTGTGACCCGTCAGGCAGCGGGCACGACAAAGGCCTATTTCCTGTTTTTCATCGCAGCGGGCGTTCTTTATCTCGCCATCACGTTGTTTTCCAACCTCATTCTAGCCAAGGTCGAGCAGTGGGCGCGGCGCGGCATGCCTTCGGTCAAGGAGGCACGGTGATGACAGAAACGCCACTTGAAGCGCCCATCGAGACATTCCCGATCCACAAGGACAGCGACACGAGCGGGCAGGCACGCAAACTGCCACCGCATCGCATTGTGCTGATCCTGATTGGTGTTGCGCTTGTCGCTTCGGCCATATTCTTCATGCGCTGGGACTGGCTGCCCAATTATGGCGATCTGATCTTGCAAGGCCTGTGGCGCACGATCTGGATACTGATTGTGACCGTGATCATCGGCTTCCTGCTGGCTGTACCGCTTGGATTGGCACAAGCGGCGGGCCCGGCAATCCTTGCCGTGCCGGCACGGGTGTTCTGCACGGTCATTCGCGGCACGCCGCTGCTCCTGCAACTCTGGCTGCTCTATTACGGGCTGGGTTCACTGTTTCCGCAATATCCATGGATACGCAGTTCCGAACTTTGGCCGTACTTGAGACAAGCATGGCCCTATGCGGTGCTGGCGCTCTCCCTGTCCTATGCGGGTTATGAGGGTGAGGTCATGCGCGGCGCGTTTGCCGGTGTGCCCAAAGGGCAACTGGAATCCGCCCGCGCTTTCGGTATGCGCCGTTTCACGATTTTTCGTCGCATCTGGCTGCCGCAGGCCATTCACCGCGCTTTGCCGACACTGGCGGGTGAGGCGGTATTACAGCTGAAATCAACACCACTTGTTGCCACGATCACGGTTGTTGATCTCTATTCGGTGGCATCGCGCGTAAGACAGGATACGTTCATCACCTATGAGCCGCTTTTGCTGCTGGCCGCTGGCTATCTCGTCATTACCGGCATCATTGTCTTTCTCTTCCGCCGCTTGGAAAAGCTCATACCATCAAGGCTGGGATGAGACTTTTTCACGGTGACGCAAATGACCGAACATATGTCGCAAGTGTTTGGTCCGCATAGCCGGACAGATGCGCATAGTATGATACAAAGGAACACCTCGCAAAAGACGAGAAAATGGGATTCATGTTTTCACCGGGTGGTCTGCCCGGTGTGCATTGGTCATTGTCGCCAAGACAAATGACCGGGTCTGTTTTCCGCTCCGCTGCAGGAACGAAAGATGGTAATGCGGACAGTCGAGACTTTTCAGCACAAAGTGAGAGAAGAAGCCGATCTGGGCATTGTTCTGCCCGATGGCTGCCGCCTCTCGGCCCGGGTCTGGATGCCCGAAGACGCAGTTGAAAATCCGGTTCCCGCCATTCTCGAATTCCTGCCATATCGCAAGCGCGATGGCACCACGGCGCGCGATAATCTCACCCATCCATATTTTGCCGGACATGGCTATGCCTGCCTGCGCGTCGATATGCGCGGCAATGGCGATTCCGAAGGGCTGATGGAGGACGAATATTCGGTTCAGGAACTCAATGATGCCTGCGAGGTGATCAAATGGATCGCCGCACAGCCCTGGTCATCGGGCAAGGTTGGCATGATGGGCATTTCCTGGGGCGGGTTCAACTCATTGCAGGTGGCGGCTTTGCAGCCCGAAGCGCTGAAAGCCATCATCACGCTCTGCTCGACGGATGACCGCTATGCCGATGATATCCACTATAAGGGCGGATTGCTGCTGAACGAAAATCTGGGATGGGGCGCGACCATGCTCGCCTATTCCTCGCGTTCGCCCGATCCGCTGCTTGTTGGCGACAAATGGCGCAGCATGTGGCTCGACCGGCTCGATCACGAACCGTTTCTGCCTGCGACCTGGCTGATGCACCAGACGCGCGATGCCTATTGGAAGCGCGGTTCAATCTGCGAGGATTTCTCCGCTGTCAAAGCCGCCACATTGGCGATTGGCGGCTGGGGTGATGGTTACAAGAACGCCGTACCGCGCCTGATGGAAGGCATTACTGCGCCGGTCAAAGGCATTGTCGGGCCGTGGGTGCATAAATATCCGCATTTTGCCGTGCCCGAACCGCGCATCGGCTTCCTGCAGGAGGCCTTGCGCTGGTGGGATCGCTGGCTGAAGGACATCGATACGGGCGTTGAGAATGATCCTGCTTATCGCGGCTATCTGATGGATTCCGTCCGTCCGAAAAGCTGGTACACGGAACGCCCCGGTTACTGGATTGCCGAGCCGCAATGGCCATCAAAGACCATCCGCAATGAAGTGCTTCATCTGACTGCCGAGAAATCTCTGGGTAACAAGCCCGTCAAGGAATTTGCCCATCTTATCGCGTCACCGCAGGATTGCGGCATGATGGGCGGTGAATATTGCGCCATCTGGCTTGGTCCGGAACTTCCCGGCGATCAGCGCCGCGATGATGCGCTGTCCGTCTGTTATGATGGTGCTCTGCTTGAAAAGGCTGTCGATATTGTCGGCGCAGCTGAAATCACGCTAACGCTTTCCAGCGACAAACCTGTCGCCATGGTTGCCGTGCGCCTGTGCGATGTACACCCGGATGGTGCGTCGACACGCATCACCTATGGTGTGTTCAATCTCTGCCATCGCAACAGCCATGA
This sequence comes from Phyllobacterium sp. P30BS-XVII, assembly GCF_014138335.1. Classification (NCBI taxonomy): domain Bacteria; kingdom Pseudomonadati; phylum Pseudomonadota; class Alphaproteobacteria; order Hyphomicrobiales; family Phyllobacteriaceae; genus Phyllobacterium; species Phyllobacterium sp. P30BS-XVII. The sequence goes on along the minus strand of NZ_JACGXO010000006.1, from coordinate 266,661 downwards.
AAAGCCGGAAAGCCTGACGCCGGGTGAAGAAGTCAAAATCCGGTTCAAGCTGGATGACATTGCCTACCGTGTTCCTGCCGGTCATCACCTGCGCATTGCCGTTTCATCGAGCTATTGGCCAATGGTCTGGCCGTCGCCCGAGACCGTCAGCCTGACGCTGCATGGGGGCAGGCTGGATTTGCCATCACGCGATCTCGCAAATCGTGACGAATGGACTTTTCCGGAGCCGGAAGCAGCGTCGCCATGGCAACTCGACACCTTGCGCAAGGGCACAAACAGCCGCCTGATCGAACATGATCAGGTCAGCGGCAAGATCGTTCTGTCGATCATGGATGATTTTGGTGAAGCACGGGACAAAGAGCATGGGCTGATCCATGGCAGTGTTGCGCGCGAACGCTGGGAAATCCATCCAGACGATCCGCTTTCCGCCTATGGCGAGACTCATTGGACGGAACTATCCGGCCGCGATGAATGGCGTGTCCGTACAGAAACGTTCACCACGATGCGGTCAGACAAGCAGAACTTTCATCTGACAGGCCGCATTGAAGCCTACGAAAATGACGAACTGGTTTTCGAGCGAAATTTCGCCGAGACCATCGCGCGTCAACACATCTGATTGCTGGAGGTTATAGTCAAAAGTCACGTTGACGGTTGAAATTCACGGGTATCAAGTCGCATAATTCACAAAAACCGAATTTGGGCGCCATGCGTTCCAAGCAACAAAAGGGGAATGGGTATGTCAAAAGAACTCGATTATCTGAGCCGCAAGGTCGCACGCGGACATTTGTCGCGCCGTGATTTTCTTGGCCGCGCTGCCGCTCTCGGTGTCACCACCGTTTTAGCCAATTCATTGCTTTCCAGTGCGGCTCTGGCCGAAGGCCCGGTTAAGGGCGGTACGCTGAAAGCCGGTATGCAGGGTGGCGCTTCGACCGATAGCATGGACCCGGCAACATGGCAGAGCCAGGTTCCCTATAAATTCGGCCGCCAATGGGGCGAGCAGCTTGTTGAAATTCAGGCCGATGGCACGCTCAATCCCAAACTTGCCACAGAATGGGGCTCGACACCCGACGCCAAGGTCTGGACCTTCAAGATCCGCAAGGGTGTACAGTTCCACAATGGCAAGGAAATGACGGCTGATGACGTCGTTGCCACAATGGAACGCCATTCCGATGCCAACTCGAAATCCGGTGCGCTTGGTGTCATGAAGGGCATCGATAATGTGAAGAAAGACGGCGATACCGTTGTTTTCACATTGAAAGAGCCTAATGCCGATCTGCCGTTCCTGATGGATGACTACCATCTGATGATCCAGCCCAATGGCGGTAAGGACAAGCCGAATGCCGGTATCGGCACCGGGCCTTATAAGGTCGTCAAGGATGAGCCGGGCGTGCGCCATATCGGCGAGAAGTTCGCGAGCTATTGGGACGGCGATAATCGTGGCCACGCGGCGCAGATCGAAATCATCGTCATCAATGATGCCACCGCCCGCACTGCCGCGCTGCAGTCCGGACAGGTTCATATGATCAATCGCGTTGAGCCGAAGATTGTTGATCTGGTTAAGCGCGTTCCCGGTGTGACCATCCAGAACGTGGCGGGCAAGGGGCATTATGTGTTCATCGCCCATTGCAACACAGCGCCGTTCAATAATAACGACCTGCGTCTCGCCCTGAAATACGCCATGAACCGCGAAGACATGGTGCAGAAAATCCTGCGCGGTTATGGTTCGATCGGCAATGATTTCCCGATCAACAAGGCCTATCCGCTGTTTTCGGATGATATCGAACAGCGTGCCTACGATCCTGACAAGGCAGCTTTCCACTTCAAGAAATCCGGCCATGACGGTTCGGTGCTGTTGCGCACATCCGATGTTGCCTTTCCGGGCGCCATCGATGCGGCACAGCTATTCCAGCAGAGCGCGGCAAAGGCTGGCATCAAGATCGAAGTCAAGCGCGAACCCGGCGATGGTTACTGGTCAGAAGTCTGGAACAAGCAGCCATTCTCGGAATCCTATTGGGGTGGCCGTCCGACGCAGGACCAGATGTATTCAACCGCCTATCTTTCGACCGCAGACTGGAACGACACACGCTTCTTCAATGAAAAGTTCGACAAGACATTGATTGCAGCGCGCGCCGAGCTGGACCCTGCCAAGCGCAAGCAGATGTATCGTGACATGTCGGTGACTGTCCGTGACGAGGGCGGTGTGATCGTGCCGATGTTCAACGACTTCATTGATGCGACCAGTGCCAAGGTTGGCGGCTGGGTAAAGGACGGCAATCAGGAAATGAGCGGTGGCTATGCCTTGTCCCGCTGCTGGCTGATGGCCTAACGGATGAGCGGTCCTGTCCTCAAACTGGTGGCCCAACGCATAGTCATGGGCCTTCTCCTTCTTCTGGCAGTCTCGGTGCTGATTTTTGCAGGCACCCAGATATTGCCGGGCGATGTGGCGCAATCCATTCTTGGCCAGTCGGCCACACCGGAGGCTTTGGCAAACCTGCGGCGTGACATGGGGCTGAATGATCCGGCCTATATCCGCTACCTGCATTGGCTTGGCGGCATATTGACCGGTGATCTCGGCACGGCGCTATCCAGTGGACAGGACATTGCGACGTCGCTCAAAGGGCGGTTATGGAACACTTTGTTCCTCGCTTTCTGGGCGGCTGTTGTCTCGATCCCCTTGGCAATCGCGCTTGGCCTTCTGGCCGTGCGCTATCGCAATGGCTGGGTGGACAAGCTCATTTCGGGCCTTGGACTTGCCTCCACCTCGCTACCTGAATTTTTCACCGGCTATCTGCTGATCTATTTCGTTGCCGTGCGCCTGCAATGGTTCCCGAGCGTTTCAACCGTTTATGACGGTATGCCGCTCGGCGAACGGCTGAGCGCCATTGCCCTGCCAGTCACGGTCCTGACATTGGTGGTTCTGGCGCACATGATGCGCATGACCAGAGCTGCCATCCTCAACGTCATGCAATCGGCCTATATCGAGACGGCGGAGCTGAAAGGGCTGACGCCGCTTCAGATCATCACCCGCCATGCCTTTCCCAATGCCATTGCGCCAATCGTCAATGTGGTGATGCTCAATCTGGCATTCCTTGTTGTCGGTGTGGTCGTGGTCGAAGTTATCTTCGTCTATCCCGGCATGGGGCAATATCTGGTGGACCATGTGGCCAAGCGCGATGTGCCTGTTGTTCAGGCCTGCGGGCTGGTTTTCGCGGCTGTCTATATCACCCTCAATATCATTGCTGACATCGTGGCGATTGTTTCCAATCCCCGCCTCAGACATCCCAAGTGAGGCCGCGCCATGTTGAACGTTAAAAACATTCCCATCAGCGCCTGGATCGGTCTGATCATCACTGCCATCTTTCTGTTCGCGGCGATTTTCGCGCCATGGGTTGCCCCATATTCCGTTGGCGAGACCGTCGGCGATGTCTGGGAACCCATGTCGGCCAAATATTGGCTCGGTACGGATAATCTTGGTCGTGACCTGCTTTCGCGCATGATCTACGGCGCGCGTATCACCATCTTCATTGCTGCCATGGCAACGGCTCTGTCCTTCATTCTGGGATCGGTGCTTGGCTTTGCTGCTGCGGTTATCGGCGGCTGGTTCGATCAGCTCATGTCGCGCTTTGTCGATCTGATCATGGCGATCCCGACCCTGATCTTTGCGCTTGTCGTGCTCTCGGTTCTACCAGCCAATATCACCACGCTGATTTTCGTCATGGGGCTTCTCGATGCCACTCGCGTTTACCGGCTGGCGCGGGCGGTGGCTGTCGATATCAATGTCATGGATTTCGTCGAGGCGGCAAAGCTGCGCGGCGAGGGGCGTATCTGGATTATTTTCCGCGAAATATTGCCCAATGCACTGACACCGTTGATTGCCGAACTTGGCCTGCGGTTCATCTTTGCTGTGCTGTTTCTCTCAGCGCTGTCGTTCCTCGGCCTTGGTGTTCAACCGCCGGATGCGGATTGGGGCGGTATGGTCAAGGAAAACAAGGAAGGGATTGTGTTCGGCATTCCCGCCGCGCTTATTCCGGCTGCCGCCATCGCTATTCTATCGATCTCCGTCAATCTGGTTGCGGACTGGATTCTCAACCGAACCACCAGCTTGAAGGGAGGGCGCGGCAATGGCTAAAGCCCCTGCTAAGGACAAGTCAGGCCCTCTTCTCGATATCCGTAATTTGAGAATAGAAGCCACCAGCTACCCGCCCGGCGAACCGCCACGCAATGTGGTGATAGTCGATGATATCTCGGTGAAGGTTGAACGCGGCAAGGTGCTGGGTCTGATCGGCGAATCTGGTGCTGGAAAGTCCACCATCGGTCTTTCGGGCATGGGCTATGGGCGTGGTGGTGTCCGTATCACCGGCGGCGAAGTGCTGCTCAATGGCCGCGATATCCTCAAAGGCGGCGCAAAGACGCTGCGGCAAATCCGTGGCCGCGAAGTCTGCTATGTCGCGCAGTCGGCGGCAGCAGCTTTCAATCCGGCACGCAAGCTGATGGATCAGGTGATTGAAGCGGCGCTTCAGCATAAGATCACCACGCGCGCTGAAGCGGAAAAACGTGCGGTTGGCCTGTTTAAAAAGCTGGGCCTGCCGAACCCCGAAACTTTCGGCCAACGCTTTCCGCATCAGGTATCAGGCGGGCAGTTGCAACGGGCGATGACCGCCATGGCGCTCTGTTCGGAACCGGATCTGATCGTCTTTGATGAACCGACCACCGCGCTTGATGTGACCACCCAGATTGACGTGCTTGCTTCGATCAAGGATGCCATTCACGACACGAACGTCGCCGCGCTCTACATCACCCACGATCTTGCCGTTGTGGCGCAGGTCGCCGATGACATCATGGTGCTGCGCCACGGCAAGATGGTCGAATATGGCGACACCCGCCAGATCATCAAGCAACCGCATCAGGAATATACGCGCCAGCTGGTTTCGGTGCATCACATCCCGCATCAGGAAAAGACAACCGAGGGCACGCCCATCCTGTCCGTGAAGAACATCACGGCCGCCTATGGGGGCGGGCTGGTTAAAGTTCTGAAAAATGTCTCGGTGGACCTCCATCTCGGCCAGACACTCGCGGTTGTCGGCGAATCCGGCTCGGGCAAGTCGACACTCGCACGCGCGATCACCGGCCTTCTGCCGCCGATGGAAGGCACGATCACCTTTGATGGGCGCACGCTTTCACCGCGTCTCGCCAATCGCACCCGCAACGATCTGCGCGAATTGCAGATGATCTATCAGATGGCCGACGTGGCGATGAACCCGCGCCAGACCATTGGTACGATCATCGGCAGGCCACTCGAATTCTATTTCGGTATGCGCGGCAAGGAACGCGACAAGCGTATTGCCGAACTGCTGGACAAGATCGAGATGGGCAAGGGCTTTGCCGACCGCTATCCCGCCGAACTGTCAGGCGGACAGAAACAGCGCGTGTGTATTGCCCGGGCTCTTGCCGCCAAGCCGAAGCTGATCATCTGCGATGAAGTGACGAGCGCGCTCGATCCGCTCGTGGCCGATGGCATTTTAAAGCTGCTGCTTGATCTGCAGGCGGATGAACACGTGGCCTATCTCTTCATCACCCACGATCTTGCCACGGTAAAATCCATCGCCGATGCCGTTGCCGTCATGTATCGCGGCGAGGTGGTGCGCTATGGCCCGAAATCGCAGGTGCTCAAACCACCATTCGATGCCTATACGGACCTGCTTCTATCATCGGTTCCTGAGATGGAATTGGGCTGGCTGGAAGGCGCGGTGAAAAACCGTCGCATGGCGAGTGCGGGGAATTAGGGTCCGCTTTCATTTGGTTTGGGGAGATCACAACCGTTGCAGAATATAGCTCCCTCTAACCCACCCATCTCTCCGTCATCCTCGGGTCAAGCCCGAGGATGACGGAAATGGGGGCGCGGGGAACCATATGTTGCAACGATATTGCGATTAGCGTTGCATCCTCACTGTCCCTCATGGTTGTTATGTCGAACCACGAACCACGAACCACGAACCACGAACCACGAACCACGAACCACCAACCACTCACCACACCATCAACCACTCACGATATCTAACTCAAAGCTGGCCCGGCCAGCGGCCTTGGCCCAGCAAATGCACCGCAGTGCATATGCGGCGGAAGCTGGAGCGGGCACGCTCGACACTGTGGCGCCCTCGCAGATAGCCATGCACCAGACCCGGCTCATTGTTCCAGATCGTCTTGCCGCCGGAAGCAGATATCCGCTCGCAATAGTGCCTGCCATCATCCGATAGCGGATCGCATTCGGCAGAGATCACAATCGTATCGGGAAGGTTGGAAAAATCCGTGTCAACGAGCGGGGCAAAGCGGGGGTCGTTTGACCAGTCGTGATCACCGCTTCTGACCTTGGCGTAGTAGACCGTATCGCGTGTGGTCAACATAGGTGCTTCCGCATGGGTGATATACGAACCCTCATTCTGCGCACCGCCCAATCCCGGATAGATCATCACCTGACCAATCGGCGCGCGATCACTGTGGCGCACATGGTGCGAAACGGCAGCAACCAGATTGCCGCCAGCACTGTCGCCGCACAGAACAATCGGCACGGCAGTTGTTGCCGCCACATGCTCAAAGACTGCCAGACAATCCTCGAACGATGCGGGATGCACATGTTCAGGCGCAAGGCGGTAATCGACGGAGATAACGCGAAAGCCGGTGGCCTCACAAATCTCAGCACAGACATCATCATGGCTGTCGAGACCACCGACGACAAAGCCGCCACCGTGAAAATACAGGCAGATGGCTTCGGCTTCGGTGTTCTCCTTGTCATAGATGCGGACAGGGATTTTCCTGCCATCGGCATCAACGAAGCGATCAGCGGATGAAACGCTTTGGGGATAGCCGACGAAAAATGCCCGGCACATCCGGTTATAGACCTCGCGTTGCCGGGCGACGGTCGTATCGACGGCATCGGGCGGATAAAAGCTGTTGGTCCGCTCGATGAAAGCCCAGGTTTCCGCATCAATCAGAACCGAATAATCCGTGCTCATTTGCCTTTCCACACGGGATCGCGTTTTTCGGCAAAGGCTTTAAAACCTTCCTGACCGTCCTCCGAGGCATAAAGTGCATCGACGGTGCGGAATTTACGCTTGGTGATCCAGTTCATGGCGTCCTGAAAACCCATATCCTCTGCTTCACGCGCCACTTCCTTGATAGCGGCGAATACGAGTGGCGGGCCGCTTTCAAGCAGACGCGCGATCTCCCAGACACGCTCCATCAGTCTGTCCTTGGGCAGAACCTCGTTGACGAGACCCCAGCGATGCGCCTCGGCAACGTCCATCCAGCGGCCGGTAAAGAGCAGGTCCATGGCGACATGATAGGGAATGCGCTTGGGCAGTTTCACCGTTGCGGCATCGGCCAGCGTCCCGGCACGAATCTCAGGCAGGGCAAAACTGGAATGATCAGAGGCAAAGATAAGATCGCAGGAGAGGGCGAGTTCAAACCCGCCGCCCACCGCCATGCCGTTGACGGCGGCGATTACAGGCTTGTTAAGGTCGCGTAGTTCCTGCAATCCACCAAAGCCGCCGACACCATAATCGCCATCAACAGCATCACCACCTGCCGCCGCCTTCAGGTCCCAGCCGGCAGAAAAGAACTTGTCGCCCTCGGTCTGGACAATCGCCACGCGCAATTCAGGATCGTCACGGAATTTCTGGAAGGTTTCTCCCAGTAGACGGCTGGTTTTGAGGTCGATGGCATTGGCCTTCGGACGATCCAGCGTGACTTCGAGAATACCGCCTTCGCGGCGCGTTCTGATCACATCACTCATGCAACTCTCCCCTTGTTATAAGCAGCGCATCGGCTATCCATGCGCCTTGGCCGCTGCGGCAGACAAGCAGCGGATTGATATCGAGTTCAACGATCCTGCCGGCATTCTTCACCGCAAAATCGGCAATGCCAAGAATGGCATCCAAGGCCGCATCAAGATCGGCTTTCGGTTTGCCACGATAGCCATCGAGCAGCGGAAACATGCGCAGTGAACGCAGGGCGGCTTCGATCTCGGCTCGGCTCGATGGCAGCAGCAGCGTCACGCTGTCTTTCAGCAGTTCAACCAGCACACCGCCTGTGCCGAGCGTCATCAGCGGTCCGAATTGCGGATCATCGACAATGCCAACAATGAGTTCGGCGATGGTGTCTGTCACCATGCGTTCGACATAAAGCCCACTACCGATACTGATTAAATCATCAGCGGCTGCACGCACGGATTGTTCATCCCGCAGATTAAGCCTGACGGCATTAAGCTCGGATTTGTGCGCAACGCCAAGTGCTTTCAATGCCACCGGAAAGGTCAGTCCTTTCGCCGCCGCAGTGGCTTCTTCGACGCTTTGGCAATGCTGACCTATTGGCACAGGCAAACCGTGCCTTCTAAGGATGGCTTTTGCTTCAGCCTCATCCGGTGTCAGGTTTTCCGCATGGATTTCTTCGGGAGAAACAACGGGCTGAGGCAACGGCGTTTTCCATGCCTGCCCGATAAAGGCTGCGGCTTCAGCAGCGTCAAACGCCTCCGTGATCCCGCAAAGCGGTGCGATATCCCTCGCCATCAGTCCGGCAATATATTCCTCCGGTATGTTTTCCGGCAGGGAGGCGACAATGGCGCCCTTGGCATTATTGGTTTTGAGGGCAGCTTCAAACCCCCGCACGGTTGCCCACCAATCCACATCGGAACATCGGTCTTTGCGGGGAAAGTCAAGCACAAGGCAATTAAGCGCAAAGCCGCCCGACACCATGGCGGTAAAGGTCTCGGTAAGCGCCGGTTCATTGTTCCAGATAAAGGTGTGGTAATCGAGCGGATTGGCAACGGCGACCAGCGGCCCCAGCGTCGATTTCACTTTGGCCCGATGTTCGGGTGTGAGGACTGGAAAGTGAACAGCACGGCCTTCGGCACTGTCGGCCATGACAGAGGCTTCGCCGCCGGAACAACTCATGGACGAAAGCCTATTGCCATCAAGCTGTTTATGCACGTGCAGGAATTTCAGCGTTTCGAGGAATGATGCAATGGAATTCACCCGGGCAATGCCGAGGCGCTTCAAAAATGCATCCGATGCCGCATCCGATCCAGCTAACGAGGCCGTATGTGAAACGGTTGCCGCGCGCGCCTGCGCCGAACGCCCGACTTTCATGGCAACGATGGGTTTGTTCAGTTCTCGCGCGCGTTTTGCCAAAACCTCGAATTTTTCCGCCGACTGGAACGCTTCGATGTGAAGACCGAGCGCTGTGACCCGCTCATCCTCAAGCAGGGCAATGGCCATATCGGGCAGGCCCGTTTGCGCCTGATTGCCTGCAGTCATCACATGGGCAATCGGCAATCCACGCGTCTGCATGGTCATGTTGATGGCGATATTGGATGATTGGGTGATGATGGCAACACCGCGCTCATCGGCGGCAAGCCTGCGACCGCCATGCTGGTCGGGCCAGAGGAGGGCGCCATCGCAATAATTGATCAGGCCATAACAGTTTGGCCCGATGATCGGCATATCGCCCGCCGCCTCGATCAGCTCATCCTGCAGCCTTGCGCCGTCTGCATCATCGGCGCCAGCTTCCAGAAAGCCCGACGCATAGCATACGGCAACGCCCGCGCCGCGTTCGCGCAACTGCCTGACAATATCGATGGTCAGAAACCGGTTGACGCCGACAAACGCCGCATCCGGGCTGCCGGGCAGATCGGCAACCGAGCGATAGGCTTTCAGGCCAAGAATTTCATCGTGCTTGGGATGCACAGGCCATATCTCGCCTGAAAATCCCATTTTCTGCGATTGCCTGATGACTTCAGCGGCCTGAAGGCCGCCGAAGACTGCAATGGTTTTGGGTCGAAGCAGACGGTCAAGTTTTGGCACTAGCGACCACCCCCTTTGTGGGGGAGATGCCCGACAGGACAGAGGGGGGTGACGACACTAAAGCCCGACCTCATCACGTTCAGGCTCCATGCGGGCGAAGCAGGGCGCGGGATATGATGTGGCGCTGGATTTCGGATGTGCCTTCCCAGATACGCTCCACACGGGCATCGCGCCAGATGCGCTCAAGCGGCAGGTCATCCATCAATCCCATGCCACCATGAATCTGGATGGCCTCATCGGCAACGAAGGCGAGCACTTCCGTTGCTTTCAGCTTGGCCATGGCCATGTCCTGATCGGTCACTGTGCCCTGATCGAATTTCCATCCGGCTTCGAAAGTCAGCAGATCAGCGGCTTTCAGTTCCGTCGCCATATCGGCGAGCTTGAATGAAACGCCCTGAAACTTGCCGATCTGCTGGCCAAACTGCACCCGCTGCGCCGCGTATTCGATGGCGTGGCCAAGCGCGCGTTCCGCCCGGCCAAGGCAAGTGGCCGCAACCTGCAGCCGTGTGGCACCGAGCCAAGTATTGGCGACCTCAAATCCCTTATGCACTTCGCCAAGGATGGCGTCGGCGGGCAGGCGGCAATCATCGAACTCGATGACGGCGTTGGTATAGCCCCGGTGCGAGACATTGCGATAACCCTCGCGAATGGTCATCCCCGGATGATCCTTGTCGACGAAGAAGGCAGTGATCTTTTTCTTCTTGCCGCGCGGCGTGTCTTCTTCACCCGAGGCTACGAAGAGGATGACAAAATCCGCTTCCAGCGCATGGCTGATGAAATGTTTCGTACCGTTGACGATCCAGTCGCCGCCTTTTTCCACGGCTGTTGCCTTCATGCCGCGCAAATCCGAACCCGCGCCGGGTTCGGTCATGGCAAGACAATCGGACTTTTCGCCGCGAATGCAGGGGTAAAGGTATTTTTCCTTCTGTGCGTCTGTACCGGCGAGCAGAATGTTCGAGGGACGCCCGACGCAGGACCAGTGCAGCGCGTAGTTGGCGCGGCCAAGTTCCTTTTCATAGAGCAGCCATGTCACCGTATCAAGACCGGCACCGCCAACGCTTTCAGGCATGTTCGCCGCATAAAGACCGGCGGCAATCGCCTTTTGCTTCAGTTCGTCAGCCAATTCCTTGCGCAGGACACCCGTGCGCTCGACTTCCGCTTCATGCGGGTAAAGCTCGTTTTCAACAAAGGCGCGGGTTGTCTCGACAATCAGCCTTTGCTCCTCCGAAAGACCGAAATCCATGGCTTAACCCTTCTTCTTCGGTTTGGTGGATTTGGCTTTTTCAGCAGCTTTTGAAATGGCGGGCTTTTTTGCCAGCTTTGACAGCTGCTTCGTGTAATCCTTGTAGAGCGCACCGGCACCCCAGCCCTTGCCCTTGTTCTGGCGGGAGAGGGCATCCATGATGGCAACCAGATTATCGTCGCGGATGCGTTCCAGTTCGCGGATCGAAAGTCCATGTGCCTGTTCATCCGACTGGGTGGCGATCTTGTCGACCAGCTCGTCGGTCAGTTCAGGCACGTCCATCAGCTTGGTCCATGGCCATGAGAGGCAGGGGCCGAACTGCGCCATGAAGTGGCGCATACCTGCTTCGCCGCCCGCCACGCGATAGACCTGGAACATGCCCATCTGCGCCCAGCGAATGCCGAAAGAATAGCGCATGATATCGTCGAGTTCCTCGACGGTGGTAATATCATCCTTGATCAGCCACAGCGCCTCGCGCCAGACGGCTTCAAGCAGGCGATCACCGACAAAGGCTTCGATTTCCTTGCGGATGACAACCGGTTTCATACCGATAGAAGCATAGAGTTCGCGGGCTGTTTCGATGGCTTCCGGCGATGTCAGCTTGCCGCCAACGATTTCCACGAGGGGAAGCAGATAAACCGGATTATAGGGATGGCCGACGACAAGACGCTCCGGATGCTGCATTGATGTCTGCATGTCCGATGGCAAAATGCCTGATGTGGATGAACCGATGATTGCGTCAACAGCCGCATGCTTGTCGATTTCCGCCAGCACCTTGTGTTTCAGATCAAGCCGTTCCGGTACGCTTTCCTGAATGAAATTGGCACCGGCGACAGCTTCGGCAATGGTCTTGGCAAAAGTCAGCTTGCCTTCTTTCGGCAGACCATCGGGAACCATGGTCCTGTAAGCGCGGCGTGAGTTTTTCATCACCTCGCTGACCTTGCGTTCTGCTTCCGGATCAGGATCGAAGATCGAAACGTCGATGCCGTTGAGGATGAGGCGGGCGACCCAGCCCGCGCCGATGACACCGCCGCCGACGGCTGCCGCTTTGCGAATTGTCGTCATGATTTCACCAGCCCTTTGTCAGTTTCATGCGGGCGCGAACCTCGTCAGGGCCGAGGATTTTTGCACCCATGCCTTCGGCAACTTTCACCGCCCGCTCGACCAGTTGGCCGTTGGTGGCAAGAACGCCCTTGTCGAGCCAGATATTGTCTTCAAGGCCAACACGGATATTGCCGCCCGCCAGCATTGCCATGGCGGCATAGGGCATCTGGTTGCGGCCAATGGAGAAAGCAGAAAACGTCCAGTTGGATGGCAGATTGTTGGTGAGTGCCAGCAGCGTGTTGATATCATCTGGCGCGCCCCATGGAATGCCCATGCAGAGCTGCACCATCACAGGGTCTTCCAGCAGCTTCTGATCATAGAGCCATTTGGCAAGGAGCAGATGACCGGTGTCGAAAATTTCGACTTCCGGGCGCACGCCGAGCGCCTTGATCTGCGCCGCCATGTCTTTCAGCATGGCAGGCGTATTGGTCATCACGTAATCGCCTTCGCCGAAATTCATCGTGCCGCAATCAAGCGTGCAAATTTCCGGGCGCAGCTTTGCCACATGCACCAGACGTTCCGTGGCGCCGACCATATCCGTACCGACGGGTGAGGGCGGCATGGGCTGTTCGGTGGAACCAAGAGTGAGGTCGCCGCCCATACCGGCGGTGAGGTTCAGCACCATGTCGACGCCTGACGCCTTGATCAGATCGACCACTTCCGTATAGAGCGCAATGTCGCGCGAACCCTTGCCGGTCTTCGGATCACGCACATGGATATGAGCGACAGCGGCACCCGCATTGGCGGCGGAAATGCACTCGTCGGCGATCTGGCGCGGAGTGACCGGAACCTTGTCTGACCGGCCTGTTGTGTCACCGGCACCTGTGACGGCGCAGGTAATGAATACGTCGCGATTGGGGGTGAGTCCCATTGCTTTGCTCCCATTTTTTCGTTGGGCAAATCATGCAGCTGTTGCAAAGCAATGCTTTGCAATATACGAATTTGATTTGATGAATAGCGAAACGTCGCCACTCTTTTTGCCCAACACCAGAACGCTCGAAGTGACGGTCCTCGTCTTCAGCGGTGCATCGCTGATGTGTGTGGCATCCACAATTGATCCCATGCGTGCAGCCAATCGCGTCTCGGGCAGCAACCTGTTCAAATGGCAGATCGTTTCGCTGGATGGAAACCCTGCCATCACCACCTGCGGCCTCCCGATAGCCGTCTCCGGCGTGTTCGATCCGTCTGACAAAGCCGATATGCTGCTGATGATCGGCGGCTTCGGCACATCGGATATTTCGCGCACGACCTTTACCGCCAGTCTGCGCCGTGCCACGCACCGCTACCAGATGATCGGTGGCATTGAAGCGGGGTCATGGCTGCTCGGCCGGGCAGGGTTGCTCCGCGGACGCCGCGCTACAACCCACTGGGAAGATATGGAGGAGTTCACCGCCGAATTTCCTGAAACCGATGTGCGGCCGGATCGTTATGTCATTGATGGTCCAGTCTTCACCACAGGCGGCGCATCGCCAACCTTTGACCTGATGCTGCATCTCATCCGTTCGCGCTGCGGCATGTCCGTTGCGCTTGATGTGGCGAGCGTCTTTATCTATGACGAAGCCCATGCGTCCAATGATGCCCAGCCGCTTGTTTCTCTGGGGCGGCTTGATGATGTGCATCCGAAACTCGCCACTGCAATCCGGCTGATGGAAGGACATCTCGATGCGCCGTTGACCATTGGGGCAATCGCCAAACGTTGCGGTCTCAGCGCCCGCAGTCTTGAAAAGATATTTGCAAAAGCGGTCGGCGAGGGTCCCGGCCGCTATTATCTGCGCCTGCGCCTGAAGATCGCGCGGCGGTTGATTACAGACACGAAAACACCGCTTGCGGATATCGCTGCACGCACGGGATTTTCGTCCGCCGCAGCCTTCGCCCGCACATTCCGCACCTTTGAAGGCAAGACGCCGAGCAGTTTGCGCACAAATGCCAATCGTTAGGCTGCCGCCATTATCAGTCGCTTTTGACAAAGTGACGGGATGGCGGCCATGCTTCAAATGCCACCGAGTTTTACCAATAAGGGAACAGCCGCATGTCAGAAGGTGAATTATACCGCTCCGCGCCGATCTCCATGGAAAAGGAATGGATCGATTATAACGGCCATCTGAACATGGCCTATTACAATGTGGTGTTTGATCGTGGTGGTGATGAATTCCTTGCGGAGCTTGGTTTCGGGCCAAAATATGCGGCGGAGCGGAAGCTGACGATTTACACCGCCGAGGTCCATATCTGCTATGTGCAGGAGATCCATCTGGATCATGTGGTGACTGTGACGAGCCAGCTGATCGATTTCGACGGCAAGCGCCTGCACACCTATAATGAGATCATCCACCGCGATGGCTGGGTAGCCGCGACCTCGGAAGTTCTGTCGCTGCATGTGGATATGAACGGGCCCAAGGTTGTGCCGTTTCCGGAGGACGTGCTGCCCAAGCTTGAGTTTTACAAGCAGGCCCACTCAAAACTGGAGCTACCTGCGCGGGTGGGCAGAGCGATTGGGATTAAGCGGAAGTAGGGTTACAGAAATACCGGGTGGTTACACAACCAAAACTCACGATCACACAACCCCAAACTGTTCCACCAGCCATTTCTCAAACTGGCGGATGCGGGCTTCATTGACGCGCTCTTTGCGGCAGATCATGTACCAGGCACCGGGTTGCGGGACTTTCAGCGGGAAGGGTGCCACCAGACGCCCTGCTTTGAGATCATCCGCCACGAGAAAACCCGGTGCGATGGCCAGTCCCTGACCATCCAGCGCCGATTGCAGGGCGGCGAGATAGGTGTCGAATTTCAGCGTCACAGCCTGACCGGTGTCGGCAATGCCTGCCGCATCCAGCCACGTCCCCCAATCTTCAGGCGCCGTATAGAGTGCAAGGCGCGGCACCTTGTTCAATGCTTTGACACTGTTATCGCCCGCGATCTTTGCCGCAACCTGCGCACTGCAGACCGGAAACATTTCTGCTTTCACCAACAGGCGATAATGCAGGTTCATCCGTTCGGGCCGCGTGGTGTGGATAATGCCGATATCGCAGCTGTCGATGTTGAGTTCCCAGTCAAGCTGGCTGGTGCCAATGCGGATGGCAAGGTTTGCATTGACCTTGCGGAAATCCGTCAGACGCGGAATGAGCCAGCGAATGGCAAAGGTCGCGTAGGTTTCAAGCGCCAGATCATCCGTCGTGCCAAGCCGGTTGATCAGCGCCGTGCCGCGCGCGATCTTTTCAAAGGCATCGCGCATATAGGGATAATAGAGCGTCCCGGCATCGGTCATCGCCACGCCGCGCGGCAACCGCTCGAACAGTTTCACCCCCAGAATTGCTTCAAGTTCGGAAATGCGATGGCTGATCGCCGATTGGGTCACGCCAAGCTCATCACCCGCAAGGCGAAAACTCAGCAATCGCGCCGAGGCTTCAAACGCACGCAATGAGCCGAGCGGCGGTATTCTGGGCTTCGACATCATCGGCTGGCACCTGCAATTTCGACTGTTGAGAATAATTCATGTCTTCATGAGCAACCATCGCTTGAACAGTGCCCAATGCGGAATCATTCTAATCTGCGACGCATCCGAGAAACAATAAGCGTTCGGGAACAATCTTTTTGAGCGAGGCAAAGATGGGCGCAGAACAGGCAGTGGCCGGGATTGCACCGGCGGGCGACAAGATCGATCGCATGATTGCGGAACACCGGCCGGGTCACGGTCTGGTGCGCGCCTTCTATATGGATCCGGATGTCTATGCCAGAGATATGGAGCGCGTGTTCCGCCGCCACTGGCATTGCATTGGCCACGCCAGCATCATTCCCAATGCGGGCGATTTCGAGCTGTTCAAGATCGATACGGAAGCGGTAATTGTATCGCGCGCCGACGATGGTTCGATCCACGCATTCCTCAATGTCTGCCGCCATCGCGGCGCCGAGGTCTGCACCAAGCAGAAGGGCAATGCCCGCTTTTTCGTCTGCCCTTACCATGCGTGGACCTATATGAATGATGGCAGCCTGCGGGCGGCCCGGCTGATGCCGCGCGATTTCGACCGCAGTGCCCACGGCCTGAAAAGACTGCATGTGCGGGTGGCCGAAGGGCTGATTTTCATCTGCTTCGCTGACGAACCATTGGATTTCTCCATCATCGAGCAGTCGCTGCGCACCACCTGCGGCCAATATGGCTGGGCCGACGCCAAGGTGGCGCACCGCGAGACCTATCCGGTTGATGCCAATTGGAAACTGGCAGTTGAGAACTATGTGGAGTGCTACCACTGCGGTCCGGCGCATCCTGAATATTCGCAGACCCATGCGCTGGAGCAGCCGCTGGAGAAAATCACCGAACTGAATGCCCGCATGGAGCAACGCACCTGCGCGCTCGGCATTGACATTGCCACCGGCGATCACTGGCAGAATTCAGCGCAGGGTCAGGAAACCATCGATACGTTCCGTTATGCGCTCTATGATGGCGTATCCAGCGGCAGTGAGGATGGTTCGCCCGTCGGCCCGCTGATGGGACGTTTCACCGAATTTGATGGCGGCGTGACCTCCATTCACCTTGGCGGCACCAGCTTTCTTGTCTGCTATCCTGACCATGGCATGATCTATCGTTTTATTCCGAAGACGGCAGAAACCTGCGAAATGGAACTGATCTGGCTGGTGCGCGGCGACGCGGAAGCGGGCAGGGATTACAACCTTGAAAAGCTCACCTGGCTTTGGAAAGTGACCACCGCCGAGGACAAGACAATCATCGAACACACGGCGCGCGGCGTTCGCTCGCACTACTTCGTGCCGGGTCCCATCGCGCCGATGGAGCAGAACGAATTGCGGTACATCCAGTGGTACCTCGATGAAATCGCACGGGCTTAGCCTGCAAACAAAAAGCATAAGACCACGGGAGACTTTGCATGTCTGAATTTCCAACGTCGGCGCGGGTCGTCATCATTGGCGGCGGGGCGATCGGCGTCTCCTGCCTGTATCATCTGGCCAAGGCTGGATGGACCGATTGCGTGCTTCTGGAAAAGAACGAGCTGACATCCGGTTCCACGTGGCATGCGGCTGGTAATGTGCCGACCTTCTCCGCCTCGTGGTCTGTGATGAACATGCAGCGTTATTCGGCTGAACTCTATCGGGGGCTGGCGCAGGAAGTCGATTATCCCATGAACTACCATGTTACGGGATCACTGCGGCTTGCCCATGGCAAGGAGCGAATGCGCGAGTTTCAGCGGGTCAAGAGCATGGGCCGCTACCAAGGCATGGATATTGATGTGCTCGGTGTCGATGAAATCACCGGACGTTATCCTTTCCTGTCGACCCATGATCTGGAAGGCGCGCTCTACGATCCCAATGACGGCGATATTGATCCCGCCCAGCTGACGCAGGCTCTGGCCAAGGGCGCGCGCGATATGGGTGCAAAAATCATCCGCTTTTGCCCTGTAACCGCCGCACGGCGCGATGGCGATGAATGGGTGATTTCCACGCCGCAGGGCGAAATCCGCTGTGAATATGTGGTGAATGCGGCCGGATACCGCGCGCAGGAAATCGGCAGGCTGTTTGGCCGTGATGTGCCGATGATGGTCATGAGCCACCAATATCTGCTATTCGATGAAATCCCCGAAATTGCCGCATGGAGCCGCGAGCAGGGGCACAAACTGCCGCTGCTGCGTGACGTGGATTCCTCCTACTATCTCCGGCAGGAAAAGAACGGCATGAATCTTGGCCCCTATGAGCGCAATTGCCGGGCGCATTGGGCAACATCAGATGATCCGATGCCGGATGATTTTTCCTTCCAGCTTTTCCCCGATGATCTGGAACGGCTCGACTGGCATCTCAACGATGCCATTGCCCGCGTGCCCATTCTCGGAACGGCTGGCCTGTCAAAGGTCATCAATGGTCCGATACCCTATGCGCCTGATGGTAATCCGTTGATCGGGCCTATGCCCGGTGTTCCCAATGCGTTTGAAGCCTGTGTTTTCACCTTCGGCATTGCGCAGGCGGGCGGCGCGGGCAAGGTGCTGGCCGAATGGGTGACGGAAGGCGCGACGGAATGGGATATGTGGTCCTGCGATCCACGGCGTTTCACTGCCTTTGCCGATCATGATTACAGTGTGGCCAAGGGTGTTGAAGTCTACGGCCACGAATATGCCATTCATTTCCCACGCCACACATGGCCAGCCGGGCGCAACAAAAAGCTTTCCCCATTGCATGATCGTATTGCCAAGCTCGGCGCGCAATTCGGCGTCTATAATGGCTGGGAGCGGGCAAACTGGTATGCGCAGCCCGGCGACGATACGTCGGAGGAATCCACCCAGACATTTACGCGCGAAGGCCCGTGGCAGCAGCGTATCCGCGAAGAATGCCATGCGGTGCGCGATGCGGTCGGTATTCTCGATCTGCCCGGCTTTTCCCGCTTCAAGGTGAGCGGTGCGGGTGCGCGTGACTGGCTTGCGAGCCTGATTACCGGTCTGGTGCCAAAACCGGGCCGCATAGGCCTTGGCTATTTCGCTGATACCAAGGGCCGGGTCGTCACCGAAATGTCGATCATGGCGCTGGATGAGGACGTGTTTTTCCTGATCACCGCAGGTGTTGCTGAATGGCATGATCTTGAATGGTTGCAAAACCATCTACCCAGGGGCAGCTCCATCACAATCAGCAATGTCACGGAGGAATTTTCCTGCCAGATCGTCACGGGCCCCAAAGCCCGCGATCTCTTTGCCGGTATCTGTGATGCGGACCTGACAAAATCGTGGTTGTCGCACCAGACAACGCAGATTGCCGGGCACTATTGCCAGCTGGTGCGTGTTTCCTTTGCCGGAGAACTTGGCTGGGAGATCCACAGCAAGATTGCTGACACTGCAGCAATCTTCGATGCGGTCTGGCGGGCGGGGCAACCATATGGCCTAAAGCCGTTCGGCATGTATGCGCTCGACTCGCTGCGGCTGGAAAAAGGTTATCGCGCCTGGAAGGGCGATCTTTCCACTGATTATACGCCGCTGCAAAGCGGGCTCGAACGCTTCATCAAATGGGAGAAGCCCGACTTTCTTGGCAAAGCCGCGCTGGAAAGCGAAAAGCAGCGGGGCGTCACAAAGCGGTTCGTCACGTTGACCGTCGATGCCGGTGATTGTGATGCGCCTTACATGTCGACGCTTTGGCACAAGGGCAGCATTGTGGGTGAAACCACATCGGGTGGCTGGGGCCACCGGATCGATAAATCCATAGCCCTTGGCATGCTCAAAACCGAACTCACCGAACCCGGCACGGAAGTCGAAGTCGAGATTTTCGGCGAGCGCTTCAAGGCCACCGTTCACCCAGATCAACCGCTCTGGGACCCCAATAACGAAAGAATCCGCGCATGAGTTCGCTCCCCTCGAAAGCCCGGGCTGTCATCATCGGCGGTGGTGTTTCCGGCTGTTCCGTGGCCTATCATCTGGCGAAACTCGGCTGGACGGATATCGTCCTTTTGGAGCGCAAACAACTGACATCGGGCACCACTTGGCATGCCGCTGGCCTGATCGGCCAGTTGCGTGCCTCGCAGAACATGACGCGCCTCGCCAAATATTCAGCCGATCTTTATGTGAAGCTCGAGGAGGAAACCGGCGTTGCCACGGGCATGCGGCAGGTGGGATCGATCACCGTCGCCCTGACGGAAGAGCGTAAGCACGAGATTTACCGGCAGGCATCACTTGCGCGTGCCTTCAATGTTGATGTGCGCGAGATTTCTCCAAATGAAGTCAAAGAGATGTACCCGCATCTTAATATCTCGGATGTGGTTGGTGCAGTGCATTTGCCGCTGGACGGGCAATGCGATCCAGCCAATATCGCCATGGCGCTGGCCAAGGGCGCGAGACAACGCGGCGCAAAAATATTCGAGAATGTGAAAGTCACCGATATCAGCAAAAAGAATGGCCGGGTGTCGGGCGTTTCATGGGCCAAGGGCCAGGAACATGGCACGATTGAAACCGATGTGGTGATCAATTGCGCCGGGATGTGGGCGCGTGATCTCGCTTCGATGTCTGGCGTCACGGTGCCGCTACATGCCTGCGAGCATTTTTATCTTGTCACCGAAGCCATTCAAGGGCTTGGACGACTTCCGGTGCTGCGCGTTCCCGATGAGTGCGCCTATTACAAGGAAGATGCCGGAAAAATGATGCTCGGTGCCTTCGAACCCGTGGCGAAACCTTGGGGCATGAACGGCATTTCCGAGGATTTCTGCTTTGATCAACTGCCAGAGGATTTCGAGCATTTTGAGCCAATCCTTGAAATGGGCGTTAACCGCATGCCGATGCTCGGCACGGCGGGCATTCATACCTTTTTCAATGGTCCTGAGAGTTTCACCCCGGATGATCGCTATTATCTCGGCGAAGCGCCGGAGCTTGGCGGCTATTGGGTTGCGGCAGGTTATAATTCGATTGGTATCGTTTCGTCGGGTGGCGCTGGCATGGCGCTGGCGCAGTGGATTCACGATGGTGAAGCGCCTTTCGATCTCTGGGAAGTCGATATCCGCCGTGCCCAGCCATTCCAGAAGAACCGACGCTATCTGAAGGAACGTGTCTCCGAGACACTTGGCCTGCTCTATGCCGACCATTTTCCCTACAGGCAGATGGCGACATCGCGCAATGTGCGCAGATCGCCGCTACATCAGCATCTGAAGGATCGCGGTGCGGTGTTTGGCGAGGTAGCGGGCTGGGAGCGCGCCAACTGGTTTGCAAAACCCGGTCAGGAGCGGGAGTATCGCTATTCGTGGAAGCGCCAGAACTGGTTCGACAACCAGCGTGGGGAACATTTGGCGGTGCGCGGTGGTGTCGGTCTGTTCGACATGACGTCATTCGGCAAAATCTGTATTGAGGGCCGCGATGCACTCGCTTTCCTGCAAAAGCTCTGCGCCAACCAGCTTGATGTCGAACCGGGCAGAATTGTTTACACGCAGATGCTGAATAATCGCGGCGGCATTGAAAGCGATTTGACCATCACACGCCTGTCGGAAACAGCATTCTTTGCGGTGGTTCCGGGCGCGACGCTGCAACGCGATCTCGCCTGGATGCGCAAACACCTCAAAGACGAGTTTGTTGTCGTCACCGATGTGACGGCGGCGGAATCCGTGCTTTGCCTGATGGGGCCGAAATCCCGCGACCTCATCGAAAAGATCAGCCCAAATGATTTCTCCAACATAGGTCATCCCTTCGCAACAGCACGGGAAATCGAGATTGGCATGGGATTGGCGCGGGCGCATCGCGTCACCTATGTCGGCGAACTCGGCTGGGAACTTTATGTATCATCTGACCAGACCGCCCATGTTTTCGAGGCTTTGGAAGAGGCAGGGCAGGAGCTTGGCTTGAAGCTTTGCGGCCTGCATACGCTGGATTCCTGCCGCATCGAAAAGGCTTTCCGCCATTTCGGCCATGATATCACCGATGAGGATCACGTTCTGGAGGCAGGGCTCGGCTTCGCCGTCAAAACCGCCAAGGGTGAATTCATCGGCCGCGATGCGGTGTTGAGGAAGAAAGAGAATGGGCTGGATCGCCGGCTGGTGCAATTCCGCCTTACTGATCCCGAACCGTTGCTGTTCCACAACGAAGCCATTGTGCGCGATGGCGAGATTGTCGGAACGATCACCTCAGGCAATTACGGGCATCATCTCCGCGGTGCAATTGGCCTTGGCTATGTCGCCAGCAAGGGCGAGAGCGAAGAAGAGGTGCTTTCATCCGTCTATGAGATCGAGATTGCCGGAGAGCGCGTGAAAGCCGAGGCTTCGCTGAAGCCAATGTATGATCCCAAGGCTGAGCGGGTGAGGATGTAAGAAAGATGTGTAGTTCGTGGTTCGACAAGCTCACCATGAGGGAGATTGGTGGATTGCAGGGAGCCTAGGTTCTGCAACGTTGGCAAATAGCGTTGCAACGCCTCCCTTTCCGTCATCCTCGGGCTTGACCCGAGGATGACGGAGAAGGAGGGTGTCGTCCTCAATTCATGCTGGTTAGCACTTCATCGAACTGTTCCAGCGCCCAATCCACCTGATTGCGCGTGATCACCAGCGGCGGGGCAATGCGGATCGTATCGCCATGGGTATCCTTGGCCAGAATTCCGCGTTCCTTCAACTCGTAGCAGAACCGGTTGGCACCACCGGCTTCCGGATGCAGCTCAATCGCCAGCATCAGGCCACGACCACGTACTTCACGCACAATATTGCTGCGGATGCCCTTGAGCTGCTGCAGGAAATATTCACCTTCGATGCGCGAATTTTCAATCATATTCTCTTCAGTCAGCACGCGCAGCGCTGCCCGGGCGATGGCGCAGGCAAGCGGATTGCCGCCAAATGTGCTTCCATGCTGACCGGGTTTCAGAACGCCGAGCACATCGCTGTTCGAAAGCACAGCTGAAACCGGATAAAAACCGCCTGACAATGCCTTGCCGATCAGCGTGACATCCGCTTCGATAGCCTCATGCTGCTCGGCAAGCAGGGCACCGGTACGGCCAAGGCCCGTCTGGATTTCATCGAGGATCAGCGTGACGTTATTTTCAGTGCAAAGTTCGCGCACCTTGGGGAAATAACCCTTTGGCGGGATTTTGACACCGGCTTCACCCTGAATAGGCTCAACGAGGAAAGCCACCGTATTGGGTGTCAGTGCTGCCGCAAACGCATCAATATCGCCGAATGGCACGACCTTGAAGCCCGGCGCAAAAGGGCCAAAGTTCTCTCGCGCCGATGGGTCAGTGCTGAAACCGACGATACCCATGGTGCGGCCATGAAAATTATCGGAACAGACGATGATCTCGGCGGCATTCTCTGGCACGCCCTTGACCTCATAGCCCCATTTGCGAACGGCCTTGATGGCAGTCTCGACGGCTTCGGCGCCGCTGTTCATCGGCAAAATCTTGTGCGAGCCTGTGAGCGCCGCCAGTTCCTCGTAGAACAAAGCCAACTGGTCATTGCGAAACGCGCGTGAGGTCAGCGTGAGCTTTGATGCCTGTTCAGTCATTGCGCGGAGGATTTTGGGATGGCAATGGCCCTGATTGACAGCCGAATAGGCCGAGAGGCAATCGAGATAACGATTGCCATCGATATCCCAGACATGCACGCCTTCACCGCGCGACAGAACCACATCAAGCGGCTTGTAATTATGAGCGCCAAGACGGGACTCGGTCGAAATCAGTTGGGCGGCTGTCTGCAGCAAAATATCCTCCTATTTGCCAATTTTCTTATACGTTGAGAGCAGTGGTGCTCTGGTCTGACTGGGCGGGCCGTTCATAAATCTGCCGGCCGAACAGGCTGGCGACGAGATCGACAAGCAGCATGGCGCTCTTGCCGCGATCATCGAGAAACGGGTTAAGTTCAACGATATCGAGCGAACCGACAACGCCGGAATCGTGCAGCATTTCCATGGCGAGATGCGCTTCGCGATAGGTCGCGCCGCCGGGAACTGTCGTGCCGACACCGGGTGCGAGCGATGGATCGATGAAATCCACGTCAAAGCTGACATGCAGGATGCCATTGGCCTTTTGCACGCGTTCAATGATGCGGCGCATCAGCTTGGCCACGCCGAACTCATCGATCTGGCGCATGTCGATGACATCAATGCCGCGTTCACGCAGCAGCTTCCGCTCGACCGTATCGATGGAGCGAATGCCGAAAAGATGCAGGTTTTCAGGTTTGATCAGGCCATGCGGCTCATCGCCAAACACGCCTTCAAGGCCAGGTTCGTTGCACAGGAGCGCCGCAGACATGCCATGCATATTGCCCGATGGCGATGTGGCGGGTGTGTTGAAATCCGAATGGGCATCGAGCCAGAGCACGAAGAGTTCGCGATTGTTTTCCTGACAGTAGCGGGCAACACCAGCGACGGAACCCATGGAAAGGGAATGGTCGCCACCGAGAATAACCGGAAATTCCCCCGCCTTCATCGCTTCATAGGTCTCAACGCAGAGCATACGCGACCACGCGGCAATCTTTTCGATGTAGTGAGCAAGACCGGCAACTGGCGGGACGACGGGCAGTACATCGGGCAGGCGAAGGTCGCCATGATCATCAACAGGATGGCCCATTTCTTCCAATGTGCGGACGAGACCGGCAGTGCGCAGCGCCGCAGGTCCCATCAGGGCACCGAGACGACCGGCGCCTTCCTCGATAGGGGCGCCGACAATCATCAATTTCTGTTTTGGGTCGTTCTCAAATTTGCCGAGCATGTTCATCAACAAGCGCCACTTTCGCGTTCAATTGGTCAATAGATGGAAGCCGGAGTTTTCTCCGTAAGCGCCAGTATACTGCCAGCCCGAGGCGGTGACAAATAGACAGCATCCTGATAGAAATGCGCAACTTAATGTGCAGATTGCGCAACAGAATTGTACAAATTGGAATATGATATGGATGATCTCGACCGCCGATTGCTGTCTTTGCTCCGGGATGATTGCCGCATGCCCGTTTCGTCGATGGCAACATTGCTGGGTATTTCGCGCGCCACCGTCCGCGCACGCGTCGACAAGCTGACAACTGATGGCACCATTCAGGGTTTTACCGTGACGCTGAAAGCCGGGGCGGGTGTTTATGGTGTGCGTGCCATTGCCATGATCGAAGTGGCGGGCCAAGGTGCGGAGAAAGTTATCCGCCGTCTGCAGGGATTTCCCGAGATTCGCGCGCTGCATACGACCAATGGACGTTGGGATATTGTCGCGGAAATCGAAGTCGAAACCCTTGAAGCCTTCGATCATACTTTGCGGGACATTCGCCATATTGACGGAATCACCCTGACCGAGACAAGTATCCTTCTTTCAACCCGCAAAAGCGGGTGAAATCACCGGGAGATAGCAACGGATGTATATCCGGGAAATTCCATGGCTGGAACCTGTAGAAGCCGCCGAACGCCTCAGGCCATTCGGCGGCTTGAGCTTTCTCGACAGTGCCATGCGTCATGACCAGCTTGGCCGTTATTCCTATGTGGCCGCCGATCCCTTCGGAAAACTGGCGGTAAGAGACGGTGTAGTCCACTGGAACGATGAAGCATCGCAACTTCCGCCACTGGAGGCGCTCTCCTATTATCTGGACCTGTACCGGCTCGAGGATCAGCCCGATCTTCCCCCGTTCCACGGTGGAGCAATCGGTTATTTTTCCTATGAATTCGGACGCTTGCTGGAAAATCTTCCCGAACCGGTAAAGCAGCCGCAAGGCGACGTTCCGGATGCGGTCTGGAGTTTTTATGATGTCGTTCTTGCCTTCGATCATCTGAAACAAAAGGTCTGGCTGGTTTCATCGGGCTTGCCGGAGCAGGCGGGGGAACAACGGACGGCTCGTGCCGTAGAGCGTTCGGACGCCTTCTTTGCCGCGCTCGAAAAACAACTGGGACAGCACAGCTCTCCAAGACCGCGCATTGCGCGAGAAGTCTGGCAATCCAATTTCGAGCGTGAGGCCTATATGCGGGCTGTCGCTGGGGTGGTTGAATACATTCTCGACGGCGATATTTTTCAGGCCAACATCGCGCAGCGCTTTAGCGCTGATCTTCCTGATGATTATCCCGTCTGGTCGTTCTACAAAGCCTTGCGCCAGCGCAATGCTGCAACATTTGCCGCCTATCTTGAACATGACGATCTGGTGATAGCCTCAAGTTCGCCGGAGAGGTTTTTGTCGGTGCGCGGCAGGAATGTTGAAACACGGCCAATCAAGGGAACAGTGCCGCGCTCGGCTGATCCTGACATCGACCGGCAGCACGCGGATGAACTGCTGGCTTCGGAAAAGGATCGCGCTGAAAACCTGATGATTGTTGATCTGATGCGCAACGACCTTTCGCGCGTCTGCAATCCCCATTCTGTTCTAACGCCTGTGCTGTGCGGTCTGGAATCCTATGCCAGTGTGCATCATCTGGTTTCCGTGGTGACGGGCCGTCTGGCCGATGACAGGACATTGCCCGACCTGATCCGCGCGGCATTCCCCGGCGGTTCGATCACCGGCGCACCAAAATTGCGGGCGATGGAGATCATCACGGAAACCGAACATGTCGCGCGGGGCATTTATTGCGGTTCGATCGGCTTTATCGGCTTCAATGGCAATATGGATACCAATATCGCTATCCGCACAGTGCTGTTTCAGGGTGCCAAGGCTGTATTTCAGGCGGGTGGAGGTATCACGGCGCTATCCGATCCGGCAGCGGAATATCAGGAGACGCTCGATAAGGCGGTGCGGATTTTCGATGTGTTCGATATGGCCGGAGATATCGGGTCATGATCCTCATCATTGATAATTACGATTCGTTCGTTTTCACCGTGGCGCGCTATTTTGCCGAACTTGGCGAGGAGACGCAGGTTGTACGCAATGATGCGATCTCGATTGCCGACATTGAAACGCTAAAGCCCTCGGCTCTCGTTATTTCGCCGGGACCATGCGGACCGCATGAAGCGGGCCAGTCGCTGGCCATCATTGAAAAGTTCAGCGGTACGCTTCCTATTCTGGGCATCTGCCTTGGCCACCAGTGCATTGGCGAAGCCTTTGGTGGCAGGGTTTTGCGGGCGCAAGAGCCTATGCATGGCCGTTCATCACTGATCCAGCACGATGGAACAGGGGTGTTCAAGGGACTGCCAAGCCCATTCAAGGCAGGGCGTTACCATTCGCTTATTGTCGTTGCCGATGAAAACACCGCCGCGCTCACTGTAACAGCACGTTCGGACAAGGGCGAAATCATGGGGCTCGCACACAATGAGCACCCGACCTTTGGCGTACAGTTTCATCCGGAATCGGTGCTGACGGAATATGGCCATGCAATGCTGGGCAATTTCCTGCGCCTTGGCCGTCAGTTCCATCAGCGGAAGAAATCGTGAACCGATAAGAGTACGCCGCTATTTTCGCCTCTTTGTTCGATATTGCTGTTGGCTGGCAACCTATTCATCGGCTACACCTTCAATCGAACAATGAGCGGCATCGACCAGCTCTCAATCAACATCCCACAGGCAGGAGACCAACCATGCTTCGCAAGACCGATTTCTATATCAATGGAAAATGGACAGCTCCAGCCGTGGCCAGAGACCTTGAAGTCATCAATCCTGCCGATGAGCAGGCATTTGCCGTCATTTCGGTTGGATCAGCCGCCGATGTCGATGCTGCCGTTGCTGCGGCACGCAAGGCATTTACCACATGGAGCGTGACAAGCCGCGAAGAGCGTATCGCGTGGCTTGAACGCCTGACCGCTGTCTATGAAGCGCGTATCAACGATATGGCGCAGGCGATTTCCTCGGAAATGGGTGCGCCGATCAAAATGGCGCTGGAAGAGCAGGCGGCCTCGGGCACCAGCCACCTCAAGGCTTTCATGCGCGCTCTGAGGGATTTCAAATTCGAACGGCCATTGGATGAACACAACAGGAATGTCCTGATCGCCTATGAACCAATCGGGGTTTGCGGCCTGATCACACCATGGAACTGGCCAATGAATCAGGTCATCCTCAAGGTTGTGCCTGCTATCGCTGCCGGTTGCACCGTTGTGCTCAAGCCTTCTGAAATTGCACCGATCTCGTCAGTTGTATTTGCCGAAATGATCGATGCGTCGGGCCTGCCGGCTGGTGTTTTCAACATGGTCAATGGCGATGGCCCGTCGGTCGGTGCTGCCATGTCTGCACATCCGGGTATCGACATGATGTCCTTCACCGGCTCGACCCGCGCAGGCATTGCCGTCACCAAGGCAGCTGCCGATACGGTCAAGCGCGTGTCGCTGGAACTTGGCGGCAAGTCACCCAATATTGTTTTTGCCGACAGCGATGTTGAAGCTGCGGTCGCGCGCGGCGTTCTGCATGTTTTCAACAATACGGGCCAGTCCTGCAATGCGCCAACGCGCATGCTGGTGGAACGCTCGGTTTACGCCAAGGCAACGGAAGTGGCTGCCGCCACAGCCAAGGCGACCGTGGTTGGCGATCCGGCAAAGGATGGCGACCATATGGGCCCGCTCGTTTCCGAAGCACAGTTCAACAAGGTACAGGGCCTGATTGAGCAGGGCATCAAGGAAGGTGCGCGCCTGATTGCCGGTGGTACTGGCCGTCCGGAAGGTTTCAATCGCGGCTATTTCGTTCGTCCAACCGTGTTTGCTGATGTAAACAACGATATGACGATTGCCCGTGAAGAAATCTTTGGACCGGTGCTTGCCATGATCCCGTTCGACACGGAAGAAGAGGCCGTCGAAATCGCCAATGACACGCCTTATGGGCTCGCCGCCTATATTCAATCGGGTGATCGTGAACGGATCAAACGCGTGTCGAAACAGCTGCGTGCCGGTATGGTTCGTGTGAACGGCGCTTCGCATAAGGCAGACGCACCTTTCGGCGGCTACAAGCAGTCCGGCATTGGCCGTGAGGGCGGTCATTGGGGACTGGAAGACTTTCTTGAGGTCAAGGCAATCAGCGGCTGGGAAGACAGCGCCGCCTGATATCAGTGCTTTGCGTCCAATGGTTGAGCAGGGTAGTAGTAACCCTCTGAAATTGCGCATAATCCTGCAGAATTCGATTTGGATTTCAGGGGTTATGGGCTAACTGACAGTCTGACAGTGTACGACATGTCAGGAAGGCAGGTGCGGACCGATGGACGAAACTGAAACATTGCCTCAGTCCGCCGATGAAGAGCGGGACGTCGACATTTACGGCGAAGACGGCGCTGTCCGCTCTTCCTATCTTGCCCGTGTCGGCGCCGCCATTGCGGATCGCGATGTTCTGTTTCTGCGGTCCCACGTCGGCAAGCTGCACCAGTCCGAACTCGGCCATGTGCTCGAGGCGTTGCAATCAGAGCAGCGCTCGGCACTCATCGAGCTTCTTGGCGATGAATTCGATTTCGCATCACTGACGGAAGTCGACGAGGCCGTGCGCCTCGAAATCGTCGACGCCATGCCGAATCAGCAGATCGCTGAAGCGGTTCAGGACCTTGATTCCGATGACGCGGTCTACATTCTTGAGGATCTTGACCAGGAAGACCGCGACGAGATTCTGGCGCAGCTGCCATTTACCGAACGCGTTCGCCTTCGTCGCTCTCTCGGCTATCCGGAAGAAACCGCCGGTCGCCGTATGCAGACGGAGTTTGTTGCGGTTCCACCATTCTGGACCGTCGGACAGACCATCGACTACATGCGCAATAACGCGGATTTGCCTGAATCCTTTTCGCAGATTTTCGTCATCGACCCGATGTTCCGGTTGCTCGGTGCCATTGATCTTGATCGTATCCTGCGCGCCGGTCGTGATGCGAAGATCGACGAGATCATGCACGAGACGCGTCACGCCATTCCTGCGACCATGGATCAGGAAGAAGCGGCGCAAATCTTTGAACAGTACGATCTTCTATCTGCAGCCGTTGTTGATGAGAATGAGCGGCTCGTGGGCGTGCTGACCATTGAGAACATCGTCGACGTTATTCAGGAAGAGGCCGAAGAGGATATCATGCGCCTCGGCGGCGTCGGCGACGAAGAACTTTCCGACTCGGTCTTTTCAACATCCCGTTCACGCACGCCATGGCTGGTCGTCAATCTGTTCACCGCGTTTCTGTCCGCATCCATCATCGGGCTGTTCGACGGTACGATCCAGCAGATGGTTGCGCTTGCGGTCCTTATGCCAATCGTAGCATCAATGGGCGGCAACGCGGCGACCCAGACCATGACCGTCACCGTGCGCGCTTTGGCGACCCGGCACATGGACATCTACAATGCGGGCCGCATCATCCGCCGCGAGGCTTCGGTTGGCCTGATTAACGGCATGGTGTTCGCGCTATTGATCGCCATGGTGGCAGGCCTTTGGTTCCAGAGCGCCGAACTTGGCGGAATTATCGCCACAGCCATGATCATCAACATGATGGCGGCGGCACTGGGTGGCATCCTGATTCCCTTGCTGCTCGACAAGTTCGGAGCTGATCCGGCTATTTCATCGGCGGTTTTTGTAACGACTGTAACCGACGTTGTCGGCTTTTTCTCATTTTTGGGATTGGCAACCTGGTGGTTTGCACTGGGTTGAAACGCCTCTTACGTAAGGTTTGTGACCAACGTTCATTTGTGCGAACAAAGGTGCAATTGACTTTTACGTAATTGCGTGGCCAAACATTCGTGTGAAATAAAGAGAAACAGAGCAGTGTCTGTCATGCGCGAATATTATTCCATTACTGAGCTGACGCGGGAGTTTGGCGTTTCGACGCGGACATTGCGCTTTTACGAGGACGAGGGGCTGATCCATCCGGTTCGCCGTGGACGCACCCGCCTGTTTCGTCCATCAGACCGGCATCTTCTCAAGCAGATCCTTCGCGGCAAGCGCCTCGGCTTTTCCATCGCCGAGATCCACGAGATCGTGCAAATGTACACCGAGCCACCGGGTGAAATGGGTCAACTGCACCTTTTGATGAAGCGCGTGGAAGAAAAGCGTGCTGATCTTCGCCAAAAACGCCGGGATATTGAAGAGACACTGACGGAACTCGATCAGGTTGAGGAAGCCTGCATTGAGCGCTTGGCAGAGCTGGGTGTGAATACCTGAGATAGATATCTTCAGATGTGTGGTGTGGTTCCGTGGTTCGACAGGCTCACCATGAGGGAGAGTGGGGATGTAAGGGAGCTTTATTCTGCAACCCTTATGCCCAACCTTTGTGCCTGAGCCTTTGTGATTTATGCCGAAACCTTCGCGATTATCGTTGCATCCACACTCTCCCTCATGGTGAGCTTGTCGAACCACGAACCACACCATTTAAGGCTGCATCGCCTCATTGGTACACATACCGGTAATATCCTGTATCTGCGGATCATTGTCCTGCGTGCGCTTGCCCGCATAGACATCATCGAAAATCTTCTGCGTTTCCAGCTGGCTCATGGTGCAGGTGCAGAAGCGCTCGCAGAACGCCTTGTCATTCTCCACGGAACAGGTGCGCGTGCATTCCCGGTCAAAAACCTCGTGTGGCGTCAGCGTTGCAGGGGGAAACACCTGTGCAATCAGAAAAACACAGCCCATCAGCACAGGCTGATGGATAAGATAGAACGCCAGACTGTGCTGGCCGATGAACCGCAATCCACGGTCGAGCCAGCCAGGACGGATATTCCCTGCGAAAATTCGCGTGAGATTGAAGTGCAGTAGAGTTTTGGCAAGGGCCATTCCGGCGAGTACCGGACCGAACCACGGGAACACCGGTACGTAATCATTTGAGCGGATTGGCATTTCCGACAGGCCCAGCGGCCAGAAAACCGGCGCGTCGAACGTGGCCGATGCCAGATAATGCGGTGCGGCGACAACAGCGGCCGCCGCCACGGCAATCACGATGGCCGGAAGGCGCAGGAACAACAGGCCGAGCACGCTGGCGGCGGCAATCTCGTGCAGAATGCCGAAAAACACAAAACTATCGGGGGTGATATACCGGGTAACAAGCGTGATCGCGAGCGATGCCGCAACAATCTGCGCAAGGCGGATACCAAAGGGCCGCCAGCGAATGCCGTTGCGATGTGCCAGAACAAGGCTGAAACCGACCAGTACGAGAAAGGTCGAAGCGATGATGCGGGCATACAGCTTCCACGCGCCATGGCCCGTGGTGCCGGGCTCCATATAGCCGAAAAACTCGAAATCCCAGCCCGTATGGTAGGTCGCCATGGCGATGAGCGCGATCCCGCGCAGAAGGTCCAGCTTGCCAAGACGGGATTTGGCGGGCTGGGTCAACGTCTCGGTCTGGCTCATACGGGAATCTCGATTAATGCAACTTGGTGCAAGCTAAGGGAGTTGGAAAACAAAATCCACGGCTTTCCGATGGGTTGGATGGGCAACATTTCGCACTTATTTCAACAGTTTCAGTGAAACAGACATATTATGTCGCTTGATTGACTGCTATCCCTTGCGTGGCGTCCGATTGTCCAAGGGCGCTCGAATCAGCACATCCCCGATAGCCAAGCCCGTGATCAATCAAGTTCGCCATCCTATCTGGATCAGTACGGCCAAACGTCCGACAGCTCGGGTGTTTGCGATCCTCTTTGGCATCGAGTCCATGGCCCGTGCGATTATCACCAGCGTGGTGCCGATCCAGACCTATGATCTGCTGCAGAGCGAACGCAGCGTCAGTATCCTTTACACCTGCATGTCGATGCTCGGATTGATGGTGACACTATCCATTCCGCTGCTGATTGTCCGCATTCCGCGCCGCTGGGTCTATACATCTGGTGCGGTGTCGCTGATGCTCGGCTGCGCTGCCTTTGCGCTGGATACGGTGCCGGGACAGGCGGCTGGGCTTTTCCTGCGCACTTTTGGCGCGGGCGCATTGTCGATCACGCTAAGCCTCTACATCATGGATCATATCAAGAGGGGCGAACTGGTCCGCGCCGAATCCGTGCGCATGGCAACGGCCACCGTTGCGTGGACAGCGGGGCCATTCCTTGGCGTTTTCCTCTACAGCACGATGGGCATGATCGCGCCGTTCCTGCTTTCAATAGGCTTCTCCCTGCTGCTGCTGACGTTGTTCTGGTATTTCCGCCTGAGCGACAATCCGGCCCTGCAGAAAGGTCCGAGCCGCGCCGCCAATCCCATTGCCAATGTCAGGCGGTTTGTTGCCCAGCCACGTCTGCGGCTGGCATGGCTCATTGCATTCTCGCGGTCGTGCTACTGGAGCACGTTCTTTGTCTATGGCCCTATTCTCATGGTGGCGACGGGGCAGGGCAAGCTTGCGGGTGGTCTGCTCGTATCGCTTGGCAACCTGTTTCTGCTCGGGTCGATCCTATGGGGCAAGGTTGGCATGGCCAAGGGTTTGATGCGGACGATTTCAGGTGTCTTCGTCCTTCTGGCATTGGCGCTGGCCGGTGCCGGACTTGCCGGTGAAAAATTCCCGATGATTGCCGCGCTCATGCTGCTGACCGGCGCTTTTTTCTGTGTCGCGCTGGATACGCTGGCGTCAACGACATTCATTCGCGCGGTTCATCCGCATGAGCGGGCACAAATGACCTCGGTTTACCGAACCTATCTCGATTTCTCCGAGCTTTTACCAGCGTTCTTCTATTCGATTATTCTGACATTTTTCAGCCTTGGCGCGATTTTCATCGCGCTTGGAATGCTGATGGTATTCACGGCAATTGTCGTCTGGCGCTACCTGCCGCGCGGACTATGAATCGGTGTCGGCATTATTGCGCATGAGCGCATCGCGGGCGTTCGAGAAAAACTGACGGCGCAAGAGAACAACCGCAACAAGGCTCGTTGTGATCATGAACAATATGGGGTCGAGGAACCATCCGAGATAGCCGATGGAAAAGAATATCCCGCGCAACCCACTGTTGAAATGCTGGCCAGCCAGAATGTTGATCTCTGCCGCCCGGTTGACAGCAAAGACCACCTGCGGATCATCAGGCGCCTTGTCACGCGCCATCGGCACGCCGCCGATCAGAATTGAGCAGTAGTTGAACAGCCGGTATGCCCAGGCAAACTTGAAGAACGCATAGGCGAAGAGAACCAGCAGGCCGAGAACTTTGGTTTCAAACAGCCGCTCGGTTGTCTCGCCCAGAAACGGTATGTCGTGGAAAAGCGTGACCACCCGCCCGGATGAATTCAGCAGGCCGAAACAGCCGCCAATGGCGAGAATCGATGTTGACGCAAAAAAGCCGGTGCCTTGCTGCAACCCAATCATGATGCTGGTGTCGATCATGCGAAGCTCGCGGCTGGACATGGTGGTCATCCATTGCCGCCTTGCCAGATTCATTTCCGATGTCAGTGAGCGCCGATTGAGAAATCCGTTCGCTGTCGTGTGCGAATAGAGGCACCAGACGCCAAAGAAATAAGCGAGGGCCAGCGCATCAACCCAGTAGGACATTAAGCGTGCGGATTCCATGCGGGCTCTCTCAGTGTGAGATGAAGGCTATGAACGGCAAGTTACTCGTTTTACCGTTGCACTCAACATGATTTTACCCCAATCGTAAACGGTGCCGTCGGCAATATTTCCATTTAAGATGTTGATATCATTGGTGTCATGCGCTTGGCGCATTTCAGCCATGCGTCTGTTCGCCCTGATTTTGCCACCTTTAGCGTTGCGAAGAGGGGGATGGGCAGTTATATCCACTCTCCCAGAGACGGAGCGTTTCAGAAGAATCGCGTCCTTCCAAGAGAAACAGGGAAATACAAAATTCATGGACGATAGCGTTCAAAAATCCTGCTGGGGCATTACAGCTTGGGCAGTCATTGGTTTTGCAGTGATTTTGCTTGTGACCTATCTGGTCGTCATTCACTGAGTAAAATAGCAGGCTCCATACCAGTTGAGCCGGAATAATTTTCTGATGTAAGGGTGCGGCGCGACTGCACCCTTTTTCTTTGGTCTGGCATGTCGTAGAAACACAACGCTAGGTCGGTGGCTGGCTTCGGCGCAGACGCTGGAGCAGCCATTATACGCTATATGCAATTTCACCTGTTGAGGTAGTCCGAATGTTCCTGTCGGTTTTCGATCTGTATAAAATCGGCATTGGTCCTTCGAGTTCTCACACGATGGGCCCGATGACGGCTGGCGGGTTGTTTCTGGAAGAATTGAAAAGCGGACAATGGCCACGGCCCACGGGCGTGAAGGTTGACCGGTTGCGCGTGCATCTGCACGGTTCTCTGGCCTTCACCGGTGTCGGCCATGCGACGGATCGCGCGGTTATTCTGGGCCTGTGCGGTCTTCTGCCCGCCACGATTGATCCCAATCAGATGGATGCGCTGCTGGAGACAGTGAAGCAGGAAAAGCGTATCCGCCCGGAAGGACATCCTGCCTATCGCTTCGATCCGGCTACGGATTTGATCATGGATCGCCGGACGCCATTGCCGGGTCACGCTAATGGCATGGCCTTCGAAGCCTATGATGCGGATGAACGCCTGTTGCTGCGCCGTATTTTCTATTCGATTGGTGGTGGCTTTGTTGTCACCGAAGAAGAGCTTGA
The DNA here is from genome assembly GCF_014138335.1 of Phyllobacterium sp. P30BS-XVII. Lineage (NCBI taxonomy): Bacteria > Pseudomonadati > Pseudomonadota > Alphaproteobacteria > Hyphomicrobiales > Phyllobacteriaceae > Phyllobacterium > Phyllobacterium sp. P30BS-XVII. Next base: position 231,643 of record NZ_JACGXO010000006.1, on the reverse strand, counting down.
AAGCGCCAAGACCCGGACGGCTCCCAAAGCTGAAGACCCGGTTCCATTCCCGTTCAAGAATGCCGCGCAGATGCTTGCCATGAGCGAGGAAAGCGGATTGTCCATTGCGGAAATGAAACGCCGCAACGAAGAAGTTTTCATGAGCCGCGACGATCTGAATACCGGTCTTGATCGCATCTGGTCGGCCATGCGCTCCTGTATTGATCGTGGTCTGGAGCAGGAAGGCATTATGCCCGGCGGGCTCAAGGTCAAGCGCCGCGCCCGTTATCTGCATGACCGGCTGCAGGAAGAATGGCGGCAGAACCGCATGAATCCGCTTCTGGCCAATGACTGGCTTTCGGTTTACGCCATGGCCGTCAACGAGGAAAACGCGGCTGGCGGGCGGGTTGTCACCGCACCAACCAATGGCGCTGCGGGCGTCGTCCCGGCAGTGCTGCGCTATTACCTGCATTTCCATGATGATGCGGATGCCGATGGTATACGCGACTTCCTGCTGACGTCAGCTGCCGTTGGCGGCGTCATCAAGCACAATGCGTCCATTTCAGGCGCGGAAGTCGGTTGTCAGGGCGAGGTGGGTTCCGCCTCTGCCATGGCAGCTGCCGGGCTCGCCGCCGTTATGGGCGGTTCGGCTGCCCAGATCGAGAATGCGGCAGAAATCGCGCTGGAACATCATCTTGGCATGACCTGCGATCCCGTCGCCGGTCTCGTGCAGGTGCCTTGCATCGAGCGCAATGCGCTTGGCGCGGTCAAAGCTGTGACCGCTGCCTCACTCGCCATCAAAGGCGATGGCACGCACTTCGTACCGCTCGACGCCTGTATCGAAACCATGCGCCAGACAGGGCGTGACATGAACGAGCGTTATAAGGAAACCAGTCTCGGCGGTCTTGCCGTAAATGTGGTCGAGTGCTGATATCTGCACAATACCCGCGCATTGCCGAAAACACTTTCAATAAATCAGATACAGTCAAATCCCAAAATGGTGCCATAGTTTCATCCCGCCCGATCAGTGACATCTGGTTGGGCTGCACAAAGGTATTGGGAGGACACTACCTTGGCATCAAATTTACATGGGAATACACCGCAAGAACGACCTGAAGACGAAAATCTGGGAATAGCGGCCAATCTGGCCTACGGCTTTCAACATGTCCTGACCATGTATGGCGGGATCATAGCCGTTCCCTTGATCTTGGGACAGGCGGCGGGATTGTCGCCGAACGATATCGGTCTGCTGATCACCGCATCGCTTTTTGCCGGAGGGCTGGCCACGATCCTGCAAACAATGGGTTTGCCCTTCTTTGGCTCCCGATTACCGCTTGTTCAGGGCGTATCATTCGCCGGTGTGGCAACAATGGTTGCCATAACAGGCAGCGGTGGCATTGAGGCTGTGCTGGGTGCCGTGATGGTCGCCTCGTTCATAGGGTTGTTGATCACACCAATCTTCTCAAGAATCACCCGTTTTTTTCCACCATTGGTCACGGGAATTGTCATCACGACCATTGGCCTGACACTTATGCCTGTTGCAGCGCGTTGGGCGATGGGCGGCAACAGCAAGTCACCGGATTTTGGCAGCATGGCCAATATTGCGCTGGCGGCTCTGACTTTGGTCATCGTGCTTCTGCTCAGTAAGGTTGGCAGTGCCAGGATTTCACGGCTTTCGATCCTATTGGCCATCGTCATCGGAACGCTGATTGCACTGGCACTTGGCATGACCGACTTCTCGAAAGTAAGCGATGGGCCGATTGTTGCCCTGCCGACGATTTTCCAATGGGGTTATCCGACCTTTCAGCTCGCCGCGATCATTTCCATGTTCATCGTTATCATGGTGACCCTGGTCGAGACATCGGCTGACATTCTGGCCGTCGGCGAGATCATCGAGACCAAGGTGGACTCACGCCGTCTTGGCGATGGTCTGCGCGCCGACATGCTTTCAAGCCTGATTGCGCCGGTCTTCGGTTCGTTCACCCAAAGCGCCTTTGCCCAGAATGTCGGACTGGTTGCGGTAACGGGCATAAAGAGCCGCTATGTGGTGGCAACGGGTGGGCTATTTCTGGTCGGCCTTGGTTTGCTGCCGGTCATGGGCCGCGTCGTCGCCGCTGTGCCAAGTGCTGTACTTGGCGGTGCCGGAGTGGTTCTTTTCGGCACAGTGGCCGCAAGCGGCATCAGGACGCTCTCCAAGGTCGATTACAAAAACAATATGAACCTGATTGTTGTCGCCACATCGCTTGGCTTCGGCATGATCCCGATTGCTTCACCAACCTTCTACGATCATTTCCCCAGCTGGTTTGCCACCATCTTTCACTCGGGCATCAGCTCGGCGGCGCTCATGGCAATTACATTGAACATCGTGTTCAACCATTTGACCGCCGGGAACTCGGATCAGCAGTCGGTATTTGTTGCGGGAACAGAACGCGTGCTGCGCTATCAGGATATCGCCGAACTGCACGATGGCGATTACTTCCTCAACGGCAAGCTATATGACGCGGAGGGAACGGAAGTGCCGGTTGTTGCGCCGGATCATCCGGCTGTTGTTTCCAAACGGCAAGCCGTTGGTGGAAGCGCCATTGCGGCAACCGGTCACTAAGTGTTTACCGAAGTCAGCGGACGAAATCACTTCGTTCGCTGACCCTTTGTGGAGAACCCATGGGTTTTGGTTGACCTTGGCACGCGAAAGCGTCAATTCTCTCTCCCATGGCTCTCAATCTCGTTAAACTTTGCGTCGGCTGCACTGCGATCGAAGATCTTGCGGCATGGATCGATTTCCGGCTGGATGAGCGCAGGCGCGCCGGTCTGTCGCCGGAGCAGTTTCACACCACGCGCATGGTTCCCAAACGTGTCGAGGAATTATTGGCTGGCGGATCGCTCTATTGGGTGATCAAGGGCAATGTCCAATGCCGCCAGATACTCACTGATATCCGCACCTTTACCGATGATGAGGGTATCTCACGCTGTCATCTGGTGCTTGATCCGCGCATCATCGTGACGGAATGGCAGCCACGCCGGGCATTTCAGGGGTGGCGGTATTTGACAAGTGAAGATGCGCCTGCAGATGAAGGGCAGGGCAAAGGCCGGGCCAAACTGCCACCGGAACTGCGCAACGAACTCGCGTCGTTGGGGTTGCTTTAAAACAAGCTCAGGCGGGTCTCAGGAAATTTTCAAACGGACTGCCGAAACGCCGTTGCGATTACCAGAGTGAATACGCACATTGACTTGCGGCATTGCTGCCCGGCGCGTTCTGGCAGCCTGACAAAGCAGAATATTCACCAGATCCATTGTCTTGAACGGCGAATTTCCACGCCGGAGATCGGCGATACGTTGGGCCGCCTGTTGCAAACCGCCAAACAGCGACCGTGATTCCTTGCCAGTGATACCGGCTGGGCGATGGAAATCATTGACAATAGACATTCGCAAAACCCTCTACTTCAGACACTTGGGTCTTTCGGATCGTTTGCCTTACGATTGCGGCGCAATCGCAAAGCAGTTGAAATTCTGGCGCTTCAGCGCAACACAGGCACTGTTCGCCGCCTTGGCAGAAGCAATCCCGGCAAAACGGGCGCGGTAGTACGTCGCCGAACCCTTCTGGAATTTTTCCGTATAGATCGAGAGTGACGCCACAGGACCACCGACTTCAGATGCAGCGCGGGAAAGAATTGCCTTGGCTTCGTCAGCACTGCCCATCGAGCCGATCTGCACCATCCAGCCGCTGGCTGAACCCTTTTCAGGAGCCGAAGCAGTGGTCACAGGATCAACCTCTGCAACGTCTTCTTCAGCTGTATCGACGCGCGCTGTTGGAGTTGGAACACGCAGGATCTGGGCCGCAGGAGATGACTGAGCAGGAGCGGAGGCATAGGCCGTTGCGGTGACGACATTGTTGGTTTGCGCCACAACTTCGTCACGCTGCACCGGCATTGGTGCATCTTCCTCATCAGGAAGATCAACCGCTGCGACCTGAACCTTGCTGTTCTTGCGGGAAGCAAGCAGATTGCCGCCGTCACGACGCGATGCGCCTGGAAGATACTGTTCAATCAGCTTGGCCATCTGGGCATCACGGGCACCGCCACTTGTGCCGCCCATGACAACAGCGACCATTTTCTTGCCGTCTACATTGACCGAAGAAACGAGATTGAAACCGGAGTCGCGGGTATAGCCGGTCTTGATTCCATCAACGCCGCGCACCTTCCCGAGCAGACGGTTGTGACCGGCAATGCGGCGACCGCGATAGTTGAAGGCGCGGGTCGAGAAATAGTCGTAATATTGCGGGAAATGCTCACGCAGGGCGATACCGAGCAAGGCCAGATCGCGCGCTGATGAGCGCTGCTGTGGGTTTGGCAGGCCCGATGCATTGCGGAATGTGGTGTTGCGCATGCCGAGCTGGCGCGCCTTGTTGGTCATCATCTGGGCAAAGCGCTGTTCCGAACCGCCGAGATACTCGCCGATTGCGGTGGCGGAGTCGTTGGCCGATTTGGTGATGACGGAGAGAATCGCTGCTTCAGCGCTGATTGTCTGACCGGGTTTGAACCCGATTTTTGTCGGTGGCTGGCCAGCAGCATAGGCAGAAACCGGAATGGGCGTCGACTTTGACACCTTGCCGGCTTCCATGGCTTCAAACAGCATATAGAGCGTCATCATCTTGGTCAGCGATGCTGGAAAACGCTGCGCATCCGCATTGGATGAATAGAGCGTCTTGCCCGTATTGGCATCGACAACAATGGCTGATGCCTTTGATGATGCTTCGGCTTTCGGGGTTTCTATGAAACCTATTCCGGAAGCAAGCGCCAAGGCCAGGAATGCATGTGTCAGTTTGGTATAAAGTCTGGAACCTTGGCGGGCTGGGTAAAGCACAATCAACACCTGCTCGTACGAAAGCGTATATGAAATTCAACTGACGTAATGTTTCGCCAGATACGGATCGTCGAACTTTAGCCGCAACAGCGTTACCAAACTGTTTATGGTAACCGGAAAGTTCACGAATTTGCGGGTGTTCGATCTTTTAAAATCGTCAAGAATTATTGCAGCGCACAATAAAATTGACTTTTTGTGCATTGCACACTAATTGAGTGCCAAGAGGAAAATTCATCCAAGGAAGGATTTATCATGGCCAATCCGTTTGAAACTCTCAATGAGTCCGGCAAGGAATTCGTCAACAACTCCCTGAAGAGTGTATCCGTGCTTTCGCAGGGCCTGCAGACAATTGCCAATGAAGCCGCTGACTACTCCAAGAAGTCTTTCGAAGACGGTACAGCGCTCGTTGAAAAGCTTGGCACGACCAAGTCGGTAGAGCAGCTTTTCGAAGCGCAGACTGCATTCTCCAAGAAGGCTTACGAAGCTTTCGTTGCTCAGGCCACCAAGTTCGGTGAGCTTTATGCCGACCTCGCCAAGGAAGCCTACAAGCCTTACGAGGCTGCGGTTGCCAAGGTCACCAAATAATTCCAGATTTATTTCTGGGTCTGACAAGGTCCGGTTGCCCGCGCAACCGGACTTTTTTTGTTTCTAACGCCCAAAACGGGCTGTGCAGCGACAAGTTGATATTGCATGCTTCGAGAGAGGGCTTAAAATCGACGCGTTGCAACCTACATAGGATACACAGGGCAACACATGACCACCAAATGCGGGTATTGGAAGAGATGAAGCGGTTTGCACCAACAATGCAAGATGACGACAAAGGCAGCGGCAATGGCCCCGGCCGGGGAACAGCTGTCATCACAAGAACCAAGCCCAAACTCAAGAAGCCGAGTCTTTACCGGGTGTTGCTCCTGAATGACGATTATACTCCCATGGAATTCGTCATTCACGTTCTGGAACGCTTTTTCCAGAAAAACAAAGAAGATGCCACGCGCATCATGCTTCATGTGCATAATCATGGAGTTGGAGAGTGTGGTGTCTTTACCTATGAGGTCGCGGAGTCCAAGATGACCCAAGTCATGGACTATGCGCGGCAAAACCAACATCCGCTGCAATGCGTGATGGAGAAAAAGTGAGGTTTCATGCCATCTTTCTCACCTAGTCTGGAGCGGGCCCTCCATCAGGCGCTGACGATCGCGAACGAGCATCATCATGAATATGCAACGCTGGAGCATCTGCTCCTTGCGCTCATTGATGATCAGGACGCGAGCAGTGTCATGCGCGCCTGCAATGTTGACCTCGCACAGCTAACCCGCACCGTGACCGATTATGTCGATCACGAGCTGGACAACCTTGTCACCGGGTATGATGAGGATTCAAAGCCAACTGCCGCCTTCCAGCGCGTCATCCAGCGTGCCGTTATTCACGTTCAATCCTCCAATCGTGAAGAAGTAACCGGCGCCAATGTTCTTGTGGCGATTTTCGCCGAGCGGGAAAGCCATGCGGCATTCTTCCTGCAGGAACAGCAGATGACACGTTACGACGCGGTCAACTACATCTCCCATGGCATCTCGAAGCGCCCCGGCGCTGCCGAGCCGCGCACCCCCTTGGGTGCGGAGAGCAACAATGAAGAAAACCATGCTGCCGAGTCGGAAGAGGGCGCAACAAAGAAGAAGCAGGATGCCCTGACGGCCTACTGCAACAATCTGAACGACCGGGCGAAAGCGGGCAAGATCGATCCATTGATCGGCCGTGATCAGGAGATCAACCGGACAATCCAGATTCTTTGCCGCCGTTCCAAGAACAACCCGCTTTATGTGGGTGATCCGGGTGTTGGCAAAACAGCCATCGCCGAAGGTCTCGCCAAGCGGATTGTCGAAGGCAAGGTTCCCTCCGTTTTGGCGGATGCCACGGTGTTTTCGCTGGATATGGGCACGCTGCTTGCCGGAACACGCTATCGCGGTGATTTCGAAGAACGCCTGAAGCAGGTCATCAAGGAACTCGAGGAGTTTCCGGGTGCGATCCTGTTCATCGATGAGATTCACACGATCATCGGTGCTGGCGCTACTTCAGGCGGCGCAATGGATGCGTCTAACCTTCTGAAGCCTGCGCTATCGTCAGGAGCCATTCGTTGCATCGGTTCAACGACTTACAAGGAATTCCGCCAGTTCTTTGAAAAGGACAGGGCGCTTGTTCGCCGTTTCCAGAAAATCGATGTCAATGAACCATCCATCCCGGATGCCATTGAGATCATGAAGGGTCTTCGCCCTTATTTTGAAGACTTCCACAAGGTCAAGTACACGGTGGAGGCAATCAAATCGGCGGTGGAACTGTCGGCACGCTATATCAACGACCGCAAATTGCCCGACAAGGCAATCGATGTGATCGATGAAACCGGCGCCAGCCAGATGCTTCTGCCTGAGTCGAAGCGCAAGAAGTCCATTGGCGTGAAGGAAATCGAGGCAACCATTGCCACGATGGCCCGCATCCCGCCAAAGACCGTCTCCAAGGATGACGAAGCTGTTCTGTCCAATCTTGAGGCTGAGCTGAAGCGCGTTGTCTATGGTCAGGATCTAGCGATTGAAGCCCTGTCATCCTCGATCAAGCTGGCCCGTGCCGGATTGCGCGAACCGGAGAAGCCAATCGGCTCCTATCTGTTCTCGGGTCCCACCGGCGTCGGCAAGACCGAAGTTGCCAAGCAGCTGGCTGCGTCGCTCGGTGTGGAACTCCTGCGTTTCGACATGTCTGAATATATGGAGCGTCACACGGTCTCGCGTCTGCTCGGCGCACCTCCCGGCTATGTCGGCTTTGATCAGGGTGGTCTTTTGACCGATGGCGTTGATCAGCATCCGCATTGCGTGCTGTTGCTCGACGAAATCGAAAAGGCACATCCGGATCTGTTCAACATCCTGTTGCAGGTTATGGATCATGGCAAGCTGACGGATCACAATGGCAAGCAGATTGATTTCCGCAACGTCATTCTGATCATGACAACCAATGCAGGCGCGTCCGATGCGGCACGTTCGGCCATCGGGTTTGGCTCGTCGCGTCGTGAAGGCGATGACATGGAAGCGATCAACCGGCTGTTTACGCCGGAGTTCCGCAACCGTCTCGATGCCATCATTCCGTTTGGTCCATTGCCGGTTCCGGTTATCCATCAGGTTGTCCAGAAATTCGTCATCCAGCTTGAGGCACAGCTTGCCGATCGCGGCGTGACGTTTGATCTGAAGCCTGAAGCAATCGCCTGGCTGGCCGAAAAGGGTTATGACGACCGCATGGGCGCCCGTCCGCTTGGCCGCGTCATTCAGGAATACATCAAGAAGCCATTGGCTGATGAAGTCCTGTTTGGCAGGTTGAAGAAGGGTGGCACGGTTGTCGTCTCGGTTGCCGAGAAGGCCGATGGCTCGAAGGGGCTTGTTCTGGATTACCTCGCCGATGAAGTGGCGGTGAAGCCCAAGCAGGAGATTGCAACTCCGAAAAAGCCGGTGGCGAAGAAGAAGCCTTCTCCGAAAAAGCCGGTGCTTGAAAAAGTGACGGCGGGACCATCCATTGCCGATGATCCGACACCGCCATCACGCGGCAAGGCGTCGGTACCGAAAGTACCACGCAAGAAATAATGAAAAGGCCGCTTTTAGCGGCCTTTTTCTTGCTGGCATGACGGGATCGGGTTATCGGTTGGATATGGCCGATTCCGAATTTTCTCCCTCGCCAGAACAGGAAGACGATAGCCTGAGAACCCGGTTCTCATGGTTTCTCTCCGGCGTATCGATGATTTTCAGCATACCGGCCTTCATCCTCATGACGGCGCATGTGGGTTTTGCCGGTTTTGCCAGTGAGAACGGCGTTTCGCTGTTGCAGGCGAGCTTCATGGTCGCGGCAATCTGGGCACTCCCGGCCAATATTGTTCTGATCGGCGCAATATCAGGAGGCTATTCGCTTCTCGGAGCAGCCATTGCTGTCGCCCTGTCATCAATACGGCTGATGCCGATGGTGGCTGCGTTTATTCCGGAAATGCGCGGACCAAAGACACGAAAGATTACACTGCTGTTTCTGTCGCATTTCATTGCTGTTACCGCCTGGGTGATGGGCATGGAGCGGTTCCAGCACATTCCCCGCAATATGCGTACGAGTTACTTTGCCGGGCTCGGCATGACGCTGACAGTGACCAATTCGCTTGTTGTCGCGCTTGTCTATTTTCTCTCGACGGATTTTCCGCCGATTGTCTTTGCAGCGTTGTTCTTTTTGACACCCATGTACTTTCTGACATCACTATGGGGGTCGGCGCGTGACCGGTCTATCCATGTGGCCATGGTGTCCGGCCTCGTATTGTTTCCGCTCATTCATCATCTGGCACCAGCTTATGATCTTTTGCTGACCGGTTTTGCCGGGGGCGCGGCTACCATGGGGTATGTGTATTGGGCGAGGGCGCGCGCATCATGACCTGGCATAGCCTGACCGACTGGTGGTGGCCCTATCTCTTCATTCTGCTGGCTGGCTGGCTGCCAACCGATATCTGGCGTTATCTCGGTGTTTTGATTGGCGGCAAGGTGCGTGAGGATTCCGATGCGCTCATTGCCGTGCGCGCTGTCGCCACAGCGCTTGTTGCAGGTGTAATCGCGCAACTTATTCTTTATCCGAGTGGATCGCTTGCTGAATCCTCGATTTTCCTGCGTATTAGCGCAGCCGCCGTCGGGTTTCTGGCCTATTTGCGCCTTGGCCGTCATGTCATTGTAAGTGTAATCGCCGCCGAAATTGTTCTTATTACGGGGCTCTATTTTTCATAAAACTTGAATCATTTGGATTCAGCCATCCTTAAACGAGGCTGGGTATATTGGACCCGCATAAAGGGCTCCAAGATGAATTTGCATCCGGCTGAAAAGATTTGCGCTGGCATCATCGCCACCTTGTTGGTTTTCGACGCCATCCTCATTCCTGTCAGAGGCGTTGGCGTAGACTGGATCAATTATGCCCTGATGTCCGCCATCGGGCTAACCGCAATCGGTGTCGGACAATTTTATCGTACGGTGCGTCCGGAAGAAAAGATTGCTTTGGCGGCAACCGCGTCGGGTCTGTTCATTCTTTTCACGATTGTGGGTTCAGTTTTCAACTACCTGTTACTGCCGGTTGGCCCCCGCCGTATCGATGACATCCTGACGAAGTTTGATGCTTACCTTGGGTTCTCGTGGACTGACGCCGTCATTTATGTTGCTTCTATGCCTGCACTCGGCAGTCTCTTGCGCTGGATTTACGCGAGTTCAATGCCGCAACTCATTCTGATCATTCTTATTCTGGGATTTTCTGGCCAAAGGGACGGGTTGCATCGCTTCCTGTTAACAGGATTGATAGGCGCCCTGATTTCCATAGCACTTTGGGCAATGTTTCCAAGTTCGGGACCCGCAGCGTTCGAAATGCTGCCAGCCAGCATTTCCAGTACGTTGGATATGGTTGTTGGAAGCAGTTATGGTGCAGAATTGAACCGGCTCGCACTTGAGGGCCCCACATTCCTGTCACCGAAAGACGCGCTCGGATTGATAGCATTTCCTTCGTTTCACACGGTTATGGCGTGCATGGCAGTCTGGTTCATGTTCAGGATGGCATTTGCATTCCCGGTATTTCTGATCATCAACATATTGATGCTACCCGCCATTCTTGTGCATGGCGGGCATCATCTCGTCGATGTTATCGGAGGTTTTGCTGTGTTTGGTATTGCTTTGTTTGCAAGCAAACAGTTGGTGCGGTCAACTAGACTTTCGCCAGTGCCTGCCTGATCTTTTCCGCATTTGCCGCGAGCACACCTTGATCTTCCATCTGTCCGGTATGGGGTTTCAATGCGACACCCTCAAAACGTGGAATAATGTGAAAATGCAGGTGAAAGACCGTCTGACCGGAGGCCGGTTCGTTGAACTGGATCACCGTTACGCCATCCGCATTGAACGCCGATTTGGCAGCGCGCGCGAGTTTCTGCGTTGTAGCGATCACCGCCGCGAGGCTGGCCGGTGCAACATCCAGAATATTGCGCGATGGCACTTTCGGTATCACCAGACAGTGGCCATTACCTTGCGGCATCACATCCATGAAGGCGTAGGTGTCGGCATCCTCGTAAAGCTTGTGCGAAGGGATTTCACCGCGCAGGATTTTTGCAAACACATTGTTGTCGTCATAGGTCTGGCTCATGGGGCACCCGTTTTGTCTCAGTGATGAATCGGATGTTTGCCATGTGACGCTGCAAGGTCAAGCGTTCAACAGTCGGATTTCTTGAACGGAGCATGTTCATTGAGAACTTCGCTCATCATGGCGACCTCATTGCGCTCCTGCTCGAGAAAACCCGCAATGGCACGGCGCAGACCCTCATGCGCGATATAATGGGCAGAATGAGTCGTTACCGGCAAATAGCCGCGTGCAAGTTTGTGCTCACCCTGCGCACCTGCTTCAACCACTTGCAGCTTGTGTTTAATGGCGAAATCAATGGCCTGATGGTAGCAGACCTCGAAATGCAGGAACCGGTGATCCTCGATGCAACCCCAATGGCGGCCGAAGAGCCTGTTGGAACCAATGAAATTAATGGCACCAGCGATATAGCGGCCGTCACGCCGTGCCATCATCAAAACGATATCATCGGGCATGCGCTCGCCAATGAGGCGATAGAACTCACGATTGAGGTAAGGGCGACCCCATTTGCGGTTGCCGGTATCCGTATAGAAGGTGAAAAAGTCGTCCCAGACAGGTTTGGTCAAAGCGCTGCCGGTCAGATGATCAATTGCAATGCCATTGGAAAGCGCTTCACGCCGCTCACGCTTCAAAGCTTTGCGTTTGCGTGCTGCCAGAGTTTCCAGAAAATCATCATAGGTTTCATAGCCTTCGTTGAAGAAGTGAAACTGCTGATCAATGCGATGCAGGAACCCGGCTTCGTTGAAAGCGGGCAGGTCGTCATCATTCACAAAGGTTGAATGCGCTGAGGAAACGCCGAGTTGTCCTGTCAATTGCCGCAGACCATTGGCTAGGGCAGCGCGAACAGCAGGACCATCCCAATCACGATGTGCAAGCAGGCGAGGGCCGGTCGCAGGGGTGAAAGGAATGCTCGCCTGCAGCTTTGGATAGTATCGTCCACCTGCGCGCTCGAAGGCGTCGGCCCAGCCATGGTCAAAGACGTATTCGCCTTGGCTATGACCCTTCAGATAGCACGGCACCGCGCCTATGACGGTTCCAGCTGCGTCTTCCAAGCGGAGGAATTGCGGAAGCCAGCCGGATTTCCGCTCGACGCAGCCGGAATCTTCCAATGCGGAGAGGAAGGCGTAGGAAAGAAAGGGATTATAGTCAGGTGCATCTCTCGATGTGCCGGAAAGCTGCGACCATTCCTGTGGTGTAAACGCGCCGATGCCATCGCCGACGCGCAAGGTAAACTCGCCCTGATCAAGATTTGACATTGGTGAATTAGATTCCTGACGTTGCCGGCAGGATAAAATCGCCTCGCTGCCTTTGTTTAAACTAGGTATTTCACCCGGCGATACAAGAGGCGGCGAGGCAGAAGATGAGCCCATTCAAACCGTTCGCGGATCAAATCCCTCAAACGTGATCTGATCGACATGCGCATCGCTTATCGCCTTGTCATCAGGGCTGCGCACTGTCCAGGAAATCACCGGGAGACCCAGCTTACCCTTCACAAAACCGATAAACCGGTTTTCCAGATGATGAACATTGTAGGAAACGAAATCGATATCATAGGCCAGCATGGCGAAATGCGCTTCCAGATCGCTATCCTTCAGCCCCTCGGCGGTGAGCCCGGCGGGAATGCCGGGGGCATCCCTGCCAAACAATCTGATGAGATGGTGATCGAAGGACATGATGGCCGCATCGCCCTTATAGTCAGCCAAATCTCTGGCCACGGCCTTAACCAGACCATCATCACGCCCCGGAATGCCCTTGAGTTCGATCACAATAGGAACGCGTCCGGCAATAAGTTTCAGCGCTTCAGCCAGCGTCGGCACATGATCTTTGGTGCCACCCACCCGCAAGGCTGCGGCATCGGCAACCGAAACGTCATGAATATTGCCTGATTTGCCAACCAGTCGGTCCAGCGTTCCATCGTGGAAAACAACGGCTTCGCCATCGGAAGACAGATGCACATCGCATTCAATGGCAAAACCGGCGCTTGCCGCAGCGTCAAACGCAGAAAGCGTATTTTCCCAACGGGATTTGTTGAGGTCATGCAATCCGCGGTGGGCAATCGGCGTTTTCGTCAGCCAGTCCAAAGATGCCATAATCAGCGAACCTCGATAATAGCTTCGATTTCCACAGGCGCATTGAGTGGCAGAACGGCAGTGCCAACAGCTGAGCGTGCGTGACGGCCCTTGTCGCCGAGTACGGCAACCAGCAGATCGGAAGCGCCATTGGCGACGAGATGCTGTTCGGTGAAATTGGCAGATGAGGCCACGAATACGGTAATCTTTACAACTTTCTCGATCTTTTCCAGATCGCCAAGCGCGGCCTTTGCCTGTGCGAGAATGTTGATGGCACAGGCTTTTGCCGCTTCCTGACCCTGCGCGAGCGTAAGATCAGCACCGAGCAAACCCGTGTGAATAAGTTTACCGCCTGCCAGTGGCAACTGTCCTGATGTCAGAAGCCAGGAGCCGCTTTGTGCAAACGGGACGTAATTGGCCGCCGGTGCTGCGGCGACGGGGAGGGTGATGCCAAGCTCGTTTAGACGGCTGTCGATGGTGCTGCTCATGGGATTTCCTATCCTTATGTTGCGGAATCGCAATTGATTGTGAATGAAGTTGCGATTTTTGCCTCGCTTCCGCCAAGAGTTTTTTTAATATGCACATTCGAAAACTGGAGAATCTTGTCAATGCGTCTATTCCCCGTCCTCGTTTTCAGCATGAGCGCCCTCGGTCTTTCCGGATCATCCATGGCCTTTGCTGCTGGAACAGCGACTCTCGTACCACACCGCGCCATCTACGATCTCAAGCTTGATAATGCGCAGGAAAGCAGTGGTATCACGGGGCTGACAGGCCGCATGGTATATGAATTCAATGGTTCGGATTGTGAAGGTTACACGACAAATTTTCGCTTTGTGACGCGCGTCGACATGGAAGAGCAGCCACAACGGGTCACTGATCAGCAGACCACAACGTTTGAGTCGGGTGACGGCGCGAAATTCCGCTTCGTCAACAAGACGTTTGTCGACCAGAGCCTGACCAAGGAAGTGCGCGGCGATGCCCTATTGGCAAAAGACAAGACGGAAATTTCCCTGACCAAGCCCGATGCAAGCAAGGAAAATCTGGAACTGTCGCAGTTTCCCACGCGCCACATGCAGGAACTGATCGGGAAGGCGATTGCCGGAGACGTGTTCTACCAGACCAAACTGTTTGATGGTTCGGAGGATGCCGACAAGGTGATGGCAACGACGGTGGTCATCGGCAAGCCAGCCACGAGCGATCCGGATGACGAAACGAAAAAGATGGGACCGCTTGAGAAGGAAAACACCTGGCCGGTATCCATCGCTTATTTCGATGATTCAGACAAATCCGAAGGCCTTCCAAGCTACCGCATTAATTTCAAGCTCTATCGCAACGGCGTCACCCGCGATCTCAAGATGGACTACGGTGATTTTTCCATGACCGGCAAGCTCGTCAATCTTGAGCTTTTCGACGCACCGAAGTGTACGAAATAAGAATTACGCTGCTTTGGTGATGGGGAGATACGTTCTGTGGCTGCAATGTTGGAGATGCAATCACCCCCCTCTGTCCTGTCGGACATCTCCCCCACAAGGGGGGAGATCACATCGACATCAACGCCTTTGCACAACCGGAACAGTTTCAGATTGTGCAAGATGATATTGAAGGCTGATCTCCCCCCTTGTGGGGGAGATGTCCGACAGGACAGAGGGGGGTGGGCACCGCCGCTGCATGGTTCGTAGTTCGTAGTTCGTGGTTCGACAGGCTCACCATGAGGGAGATGGGTGATGAAAGGGAGTCAAGTTCTGCACTGTCTGCAATCTGCACAGTCTGCGAACTGCACCATTTGCAATCTGCACCATCCGCAATTTTTAATATGCAACCTCTGCGATTATCATTGCATCCTCACTCTCCCTCATGGTGAGCCTGTCGAACCACGAACCACGAACCACGGACAACCTTCTTGCAACCTACTCCCCACAACCGCTGATATCCGGCTTCATATAATCAAATAGGCCTCACGGCCCATGGCGTTGATCAAAGAATCTCCCCAACTGTGATTTGCAAAAGAATAGCGAACAATCCTGAGATTGAATATTGAACGATAGTCATAAGCCATGGCAACAGCGCCCAAAGTGGCTAAAATCGCCTTTTCTCGCGCTTGCTCTTGCGTTTGCCGGGAATATCGATTAACAGCCGCTTCATTCCACACACGGGATTTGGGTTGATATCGGGAGAAATCCGATATGGCCTCCGGTGGCGGGTCTCCCGCCTCTTTCCTGTGGAGGTTAAACCGGAAAAGGAAAACTAAGAGATGGCATTGCCTGATTTCAGCATGCGTCAGCTCCTCGAAGCTGGCGTTCACTTCGGCCACCAGACACATCGCTGGAACCCGAAAATGGCACCATACATTTATGGTGACCGCAACAACATTCACATTCTCGATCTGGCCCAGACTGTTCCGCTGCTTCACCGCGCGCTGCAGAAGGTTTCCGACACCGTAGCCCGTGGCGGCCGCGTTCTGTTCGTCGGCACCAAGCGTCAGGCTTCCGATATCATTGCCGATGCGGCAACCCGTTCGGCCCAGTATTACGTCAATGCCCGCTGGCTCGGCGGCATGATGACCAACTGGAAGACGATTTCGAACTCCATTCAGCGTCTGCGCAAGCTGGACGAACTTCTTTCTGGCGATGCACAGGGCTTCACCAAGAAGGAACGCCTGAACCTCGATCGTGAACGCGAGAAGCTCAACCGCGCTCTCGGCGGTATCAAGAACATGGGTTCGATCCCGGATCTGATCTTCATCGTCGACACCAACAAGGAAGCGATTGCGATTCAGGAAGCCAAGCGTCTTGGTATTCCAGTTGTTGCTGTTATCGATTCCAACTGCGATCCGGACCAGATCGATTTCCCGATCCCCGGCAATGACGACGCCTCGCGCGCCATCTCGCTCTATTGCGATCTGGTTGCCAAGGCTGCACTCGACGGCATTCTGCGTCAGCAGGGCTCCATGGGCATCGATATCGGCGCTCAGGAAGAAGCTCCTGTTGAGCCAGCTCTCGAAGAGCCAGCACAGGCTCCTGCACAGGACGGTGAAGCCTCCGCTTGAGGCTTCATATACCCGTCGTAACGGGTGACTAAAAACAATTGTATTGGCGCATGACGCGCCGCAAAGTTGGCATGCTGGTTTCCCCAGTATGCCTTCGCTTTGAGAAGAGGCGACATAATGAGCATTTCTGCATCACAGGTAAAAGAACTCCGCGAAATCAGCGGCGCTGGCATGATGGACTGCAAGGCAGCCCTGACTGAAACCAATGGCGACATGGAAGCTGCTGTTGACTGGCTGCGTGCCAAGGGTATTTCGAAGGCTGACAAGAAGGCTGGCCGTACGGCTGCTGAAGGTCTGGTTGGCGTTGCAACAAACGGCAAGAAGTCGGTTGTTGTGGAAGTCAACTCCGAGACAGACTTCGTTGCCCGCAATGACGCGTTTCAGGACATCGTTCGCAATGTTGCCAACGTCGCGCTTGGCACTGATGGCGTGACGGCAACTGTTGCCGCCGCAACCTATCCGTCGACAGGCAAGTCCGTTGTTGACACCATCAAGGATGCTGTTGGCACGATCGGTGAAAACCTGTCGTTCCGCCGTTCGGCAGCGCTCAGCGTCAATGAAGGCGTTGTGGCTACCTATATCCATAACGGCGTTTCCGATGGTCTCGGCAAGCTCGGCGTTCTGGTTGCCATCGAAACATCAGGCAACGCAGATGCTGCAAACGCATTTGGCCGTCAGGTTGCCATGCACGTTGCTGCGACCAACCCGCTTGCCCTGACTGCGGCTGAAGTCGATCCGGCTGCTGTCGAGCGTGAAAAGGCTGTTTTCACCGAGTCCGCCCGCCAGTCCGGCAAGCCAGAAAACATCATCGAAAAGATGGTCGAAGGCCGTCTGCGCAAGTTCTACGAGGAAGTTGTTCTTCTCTCGCAGGCTTTCGTTATCAATCCTGACCTGACTGTCGAAGCCGCGCTCAAAGATGCGGAAAAGGCAATTGGCGCACCAGCCAAGATCACGGCATTTGTCCGTTTTGCTCTTGGCGAAGGCATCGAAAAGGAAGAGACCGATTTTGCAGCGGAAGTTGCAGCAGCTGTGAAGAAGTAATTTCACAACTGACGAAATCAGAGGGCACCGCGTGACAACGCGGTGCCCTTGGTGTATCCGGGCTTCGAATATCTGAAATGCGCGACTCTACGGGAGGTCTTATGGTTGGTACGGCTGTCTATAAACGCGTTCTGCTGAAAGCCTCCGGTGAAGCCCTCATGGGCGATCAGGGTTTTGGTATCGATGTTGCGGTTGCTGACCGTATTGCCAGTGATATTGCTGAAGCGCGGGCTCTTGGCGTCGAAGTTGGCGTTGTTATCGGCGGCGGTAACATTTTCCGCGGCGTCGCAGTTGCTTCCAAAGGCGGCGACCGGGTTACGGGCGACCATATGGGTATGCTGGCGACGGTGATCAATTCGCTGGCCCTGCGCACCTCACTGGTCAAGATCGGTATCGACACGGTCGTTCTTTCCGCCATCGCCATGCCTGAATTATGCGAAACTTTCTCCCAGAGACAGGCAACAGCCTATATGGACATGGGAAAAGTGGTGATTTTCGCAGGCGGCACAGGCAATCCATTCTTTACGACAGATTCGGCTGCAGCCCTGCGCGCTGCCGAAGTTGGGGCTGACGCCCTCTTCAAGGGCACCCAGGTTGATGGCGTTTATACCGCCGATCCCAAAAAAGACCCCAATGCTGTCCGCTATGACCAACTTACCCACAAGGAGATGCTTGATCGCGGGCTTACTGTTATGGATACAACCGCAGTAGCCCTTGCGCGCGAGAACAATATCCCAATAATTGTCTATTCAATCCACGAAAAGGGTGGTTTTGCCGAAATTCTGCAGGGCAGAGGGCGTGCGACAATCGTATCCGACGATTAATTGTCGATCTCGCTGGGGCTGACCGGAATACCGGAAAGAATATAGGAGCAGTAAACATGAGTGATGCACTCGATTTGAATGATCTGAAGCGCCGTATGGATGGTGCTGTGCAGGCATTGAAACATGACCTTAATGGTCTGCGCACCGGGCGCGCATCGCCGAGCCTGCTGGAGCCGATTGTGGTGGAGGCCTATGGCTCAAACATGCCACTCAATCAGGTTGCCAATATTACAGTTCCAGAGTCCCGCATGCTCGCCGTATCGGTTTGGGACAAGTCGATGGTCGGCAAGGTCGAGCGCGCAATTCGCGAGTCTGGCCTTGGTCTCAACCCAATCACTGATGGCAATAATCTGCGTATCCCATTGCCGGAGCTTAATGAACAGCGCCGCAAGGAACTGGTGAAAATTGCTCATCAATATGTCGAACAGGCAAAAGTGGCCGCCCGCCATGTTCGCCGGGACGGTATGGACGAGTTGAAAAAGCTCGAAAAAGACGGTGCCATCAGTCAGGACGACAACCGGGTCCTTTCCGACAAGGTACAAAAACTGACAGATGAGACGATCACGGAAATGGACAAGGTCGTTGCGGTCAAGCAAGCGGAAATCATGCAGGTTTAGTTCGCTTTCGTCCTTTAATACCACGGGAGGTTGAGTGCCATGTCCAATCCGAGCCACATTGCCATCATCATGGATGGAAATGGCCGTTGGGCAAAGGCTCGTGGCCTGCCGCGTGCTGCCGGACACAAGGCTGGCGTGGAGGCTTTGCGTGAAACCATTCGCGCTGCCGGAAAAATGGGTATTCCGTTTCTGACCCTGTTTGCATTCTCATCGGAAAACTGGTCGCGCCCACGTTCTGAAGTCTCTGATCTGATGGGATTGCTCAAACTGTTCATCCGGCGCGATCTGGCTGATCTTCACCGCGAAAATGTGCGTGTGCGCGTCATTGGCGAGCGCGAAGGCTTGGCCAAGGATATTCGCGGTCTGCTTGGTGAAGCCGAGACCCTGACCGAGAAGAACACAGCGCTGACCCTTGTCATTGCCTTTAATTACGGTTCACGCAACGAAATCACCCGGGCAGTGCAGAAAATTGTCGCTGAAGTTGCCTCCGGCGCTTTGGCGCAGGCGGATGTGACCGCTGAAGCCATTTCGGCGCGGCTGGATACATCGGATATTCCTGATCCTGACCTGATCATCCGCACCAGCGGTGAGATGCGCCTTTCCAATTTCCTGCTTTGGCAGGCTGCTTATTCGGAATTCATGTTCCTGCCGTGCTACTGGCCGGATTTCCGCTCGACGCATCTGGCCGAGGCGATTGAGACATTTCATATGCGCGAACGGCGCTTTGGCGGTGTCAATCAGCAGGAAATCGCCCTGTGACGGCTTCAGGGGCATCTGCACCGGATAAGGGCCCCGGCCGTTTTTCCAATTTATACAAGCGCACATTCAGTGCGATTATTCTGATCGCGATTGCCGTGGCGCTGACATGGGTTGGCGGCTTACCGTTCACGCTGATGGCCTGCGCTATCGGGCTCGGCGTTCTTTATGAATGGCATGCCATTACGGAACCCCGTTCAAACGTCCTGACCCGTAGCGTTTCCTGGGCCTGCCTCATCATCGTGTTGGGCATGTTGATGCTGTCGCATAACGGTTTGCTGATCATCGCTGTTTTGCTGGCCGGATCGGCTCTGGTGGCTATCCTTGGTGGCAGGCAATCCGGCATCTGGCCGGCCACAGGACTGCTCTATGCGGGATTTCCGTCCATAGCCCTGACCTTCGTGCGCGGCGACACGGGCGATGGGTTTGCGGCCATTCTGTTCCTCTTTGCCGTTGTCTGGTCGACTGACATTTTCGCCTATTTCAACGGGCGCGCGCTTGGTGGCCCAAAGCTTGCGCCGCGCTTTTCACCCAATAAGACATGGGCAGGGGCCATTGGCGGCGCTGCAGCCGGTATTGCAGCTGGCGTGGCTTGCGCGGCATTCATAACACCGGCTGGCGGTGTTCCCATTCCACTCATCGCCTTTGTGCTGTCGGTAACAGCTCAAATCGGTGATCTCGGCGAATCATGGGTCAAACGCAAATTTGGTGTGAAGGATTCGGGCCAGATGATTCCCGGTCACGGTGGCGTGATGGACCGGGTGGATGGACTTGTGGCGGCTGCGGCATTGCTGTACCTCATCGGGGCAATTCTGGTGAAACCGGAAACGCCTTACGATATTCTTTTCTAGCAGGCCAAACCCGGCGATCCCTTTGAGGGGTTGGGCAAGGCCCGGAGGACATTTTGACGGATACGCTGAGCTATCTTTTCGGCACGCACAGTTTGCTTATTGGTACGATTTTACCCTTTCTGATTGTACTAACGGTTGTGGTCTTCGTTCACGAGATGGGACACTACCTCGTCGGGCGTTGGTGCGGCATCGGCGTTCAGGCTTTTTCCATCGGCTTTGGCCCGGAACTGTTCGGCTTCAATGACCGCAGCGGTACGCGCTGGAAACTGTCGGCGATCCCTTTGGGCGGTTATGTCAAGTTTGCTGGTGACGAGAGCGTAGCAAGCTCACCGGTTGCTGCGACCCAAAACATGAGTGCCGAAGAGCGGGCTGTTGCCTTCCATACCCAACCGGTCTGGAAGCGCGCAGCAACCGTCTTTGCCGGACCTGCATTCAATATTCTCCTTACCGTTGCAATTTTTTCCGTCTTTTTTGCTCTCTATGGTCGCATGGTTGCAGATCCCATGGTCGCTGAAGTGCGTCCGGGTGGCCCCGCTGCCGTGGCGGGATTTCAGCCCGGCGATCGCTTTATCAGTGTCGATGGCGACAAGGTTCAAACTTTTGCCGACGTACAGCGCCATGTTTCTGCACGGGCAGGCGATTCTCTGAAATTTGTTGTGGAACGCAACGGGCAGGAAGTGAACCTGACCGCAACACCGGAACTTGCGGAACAAAAGGACGCCTTGGGCAACACGGTAAAAGTTGCTGTTATCGGTGTCGTAAACAATCAGGAACTCGGCAATTTCCGCCGCATTACCTATAACCCAATCGAATCAGTCGGTCAGGCCGTGCGTGAGAGCGGTTTCATTATTGCCCGCACTGGCCAGTTCTTCAGCCGCTTCTTTGCCGGACGCGAGGACAAATGCCAGCTGGGTGGACCAGTCAAGATTGCCACAATGGCGGGGCAGGCGGCCAGTCAGGGGGTCGATTGGCTGATTCAGCTGACCGCAATGCTGTCGATCGGCATTGGTTTGCTCAATCTTTTCCCTTTGCCACCGCTCGATGGGGGACATTTGATCTTTTATGCCGTCGAAGCAGTCATCCGCAGACCGGTAAAACCGGCTGTTCAGGAGATTTTTTTCCGGGTGGGCTTCCTATTGGTGCTCGGATTTATGGGATTTGTTGTGTTTAATGATCTTTTCGCCTGTCGGTGACGAAAATTAAACATTAGTGAAAATTACAGGCGTGGGCTGGAAAAGCGTTATGATCTGTTTACTATAAGCTGTGAATGGCGTGGCATGGATGCCACGCTTTCGTGTGAAGTAAATAGATTTTAACCGTAAGCCTTGCGTGTATGTAAAAACCGGCTATGACGGTGTGCGAGTAAGTGCTTAGTCCGGGATCTCGCCCGGGGACAACGAGAAACAAAGGTTTAGTAGGCCTATGGCGGCAAGTTCAAAATTCGTTGGTGCAGCGTCGGCGCTCGCCATTTCAGCGGCTCTTGTAAGTTCGGGAGCAATCGTCACCACGATTGCGGGGATTACAGCAGCACATGCAGCAACAGTCAGCCGCATTGAAGTGCGCGGGAATACCCGTGTTGATGCCCAGACGGTCAAGGACAATCTCGGCATTACGCCCGGCAAGCCTTTCTCCAACAATGATATTGATGCAGCCACCAAGCGCCTGTTCGCAACGGGCCTGTTCGGGGATGTGCGCATTACGCAGGCTGGCGGCGCGCTTGTCGTTACTGTCTCCGAGCATCAGGTTGTCAATCAGGTCATTTTCCAGGGCAACAAGAAGATCAAGGATGCGCAGCTGGCTCAGGCCGTACAGCTGAAGTCACGCGATGCATTCAACCAGACAACACTCGATGCCGACACCGAGGCCGTCCGCGCCGCTTACCGCAATGTCGGTCGCAGTGATGCCACGGTTAGTTCGCGCCTGATGGATCTGGGTCAGGGCCGCGTCAACGTTGTTTACGAAATCAATGAAGGCGACCGCACCAAGATCGCCAATATCGTGTTTGTCGGTAATCAGGCTTTTGGTGAACGCCGTCTGCGCGACGTTATCTCGACAAAGCGCTCCAACCCACTGTCCTGGCTGACACGCAATGACGTGTACAGTGAAGACCGCATGCGCGCTGACGAAGAATCACTGCGTCGGTTCTATTACAATCGTGGTTATGCGGATTTCCGCGTTGTCTCGTCGACAGCCAATCTTGATGCGGCGACCAATGAGTACACGATCACCGTCACGGTTGAAGAAGGTGAAAAGTACAAGTTCGGCGGCGTTGAAATCCAGAGTTCGGTTGAGGGTGTTGATACATCCAAACTGAATGGTCTCGTGCAGACATCCGAAGGCGATACATACAACGCCAAGGAAGTTGAAGATTCGATCATCAAGCTGTCGGAAAAGGTTGCAGGTCAGGGTTATGCCTTTGCCAAGGTCGAACCACGCGGCGATCGCAATTTCGAAAACCACACGATTTCGGTTGTCTATAACATCGATCAGGGGCCGCGCGCCTATCTCGAGCGTATCGAAATCCGCGGCAACGAGAAAACACGCGACTACGTTATCCGTCGTGAATTCGATGTGAGCGAAGGCGATGCGTTCAATCAGGTTCTGATCCAGCGCGCCAAGAAGCGTCTGGAAAACCTTGAATTCTTCCAGACCGTCAACATCTCGACTGCTCCAGGCTCGCAGCCTGATCAGGTCGTGCTCGTTGTGGACGTCGTTGAGAAATCTACCGGTGAATTCTCCATCGGTGGTGGTTATACGACCGGTGGTGAAAGCCCCGGACCGACAGTTGAAGGCTCGATCACCGAACGCAACTTCCTTGGTCGTGGTCAGTATATTCGTATCGGCGCCGGTGGCGGTCTGAACAACAACCGTACCTATTCGCTGTCCTTCACCGAACCTTATTTCCTCGGTCAGCGTATTTCTGCTGGTTTTGATCTGTTCAAGCGTCAGTCTGGCGTTAACAACAAGTATGAAACCGATTTGACCGGTGGTACGATCCGCTTTGGCTTGCCAATCACTGAAACTTTGACTGCTGGTGTTGCGTACAACCTTTCGCAGGAAAAATATGAGATTGATAGCGATGCGCGCAATCCTGACGGTTCTGTTAATCTGAATGAGATTTCGCAGGCTTTTGCTGATGCGGCCGATCACGGCGCTTGGATCAAATCATCGGTTAGCTGGTCATTGGTCTATGATACGATTGACGATCGTAAAAATCCGCATGACGGTATCTATGCCAAGTTTAATCAGGAATATGCTGGTGTTGGCGGTGACGCGAACTTCCTGAAGACAACGTTCAAGGGTAGCTATTACAAGACGCTTTCCCAGGAAATGGATATTGTCGGTCTGGTTGGCGTAGGCGCCGGTCACATTGAAGGATTTGGCGACGATCTGCGCGTGTTTGACTTGTTCAAGAACAATCAGGACATGATCCGCGGCTTCAAATATGCCGGTATTGGTCCACGGGATAGCAGCGTTAAGGATAGCGAGGGTAGTTTCCTCGGTGGCACAACGTACTTTAATGCGAGTGTGGAAACTCAGTTTCCATTGCCGATCGTTCCTGAGAGCCTTGGTATTCGTGGTGCTCTGTTCGCCGACGCTGCGACACTGTATGGCAATGAGCTCAAGAATAACAAGGGCCAGCGCTATGTAGCTGACGACGGTATGGAATGGCGTGCTTCTGCAGGTGTAAGTATTATGTGGGCGTCGCCGTTCGGACCGCTGCGCTTCGACTACGCTTTCCCAGTCAAGAAAGTGGACGGCGATCAGGTGCAGAACTTCAACTTCGGCATGTCGAGCAAATTCTGATAGATTGCTGACCTCCCGGGGGAGCATACTTCCCCGGGGGAGAAAGTTAGTCGATGGCCGATCCGATCTTTTATGAGCCACTATTGAATATGACAGTTGGTCAGATCGCCGATCTGGCCAATGGCGTTCTTGTGGACAGTTCTCTGGCTAACCGCCCGGTGACACGTCTTGCTTCTCTCGCAGATGCAGGACCAGATGCCCTTGTCTTCATCGATGGCAAGAAGAATGCGCAAAACCTCGAAGGTTTGAAGGCCGCAGGCGTTCTCTGCACCGACGAAGTCAAGCCAAGCATTCCAAAAAACGTTGCCATTATCGTTACCCTCCATCCGCAACAGGATTTTGCTGCCATTGGCCGCGCGCTCTATCCAAGAGCGGTAAATGCGCATCTTTGGAGCGGCGACGAGACTGGCGTTTCGCCCCATGCGATCATTGATCCGACCGCTGAGATTGAGGCGGGTGTTACCATCGAACCCGGCGTTATCATTGGCAAAGGCGTGGCAATCGGTTCAGGAACGGTCATTGCCGCCAATGTGGTGATTGGCAATGGCTGTAAGATCGGCCGTGATTGCTACATCGCGCCAAGCTGCTCGGTTCAATATGCCTTTCTGGGCAATCGTGTGCTGCTGCATCCGGGCGTGCGCATTGGACAAGATGGTTTTGGTTATGTTTCAGGCAAGGCCGGGCTCGAAAAAATGCCCCAGCTTGGCCGCGTTATTATTCAGGACAATGTCGAGATTGGTGCCAACACCACGGTTGATCGCGGCGCTTTGGCGGATACGGTTATCGGTGAAGGCACGAAAATCGACAATCTCGTGCAAATTGCCCACAATGTTCGTATTGGACGCCATTGCGTGATTGCTGCGCAATGTGGCATTTCCGGCAGTGTCGTGCTCGGTGATATGACAATGCTCGGCGGCAGTGTCGGTATCAAGGATCACGTCAACATCGGTTCACGCGTTGAAATCGCTGCGGCAAGCGGCGTTATGAATGATATTCCGGACGGCGAGCGGTGGGCCGGTGCGCCCGCCCAGCCGTTCAAGCAATGGTTCCGCGAGATTGCGAGTGTTCGCGCGATGTCCCGAACCAAGAAGGAGAGCAGTTCAGATGAATGAAAATGTACAGGCGAGCACTCTTGGCGTCGCGGACATCCAGAAGCTTCTGGCAAACCTGCCGCATCGCTATCCCTTTCTGTTGATTGATCGCATTGTTGATATTGATCGCGATGAGTCAGCAACGGGCATCAAGAATGTCAGCATCAATGAGCCGCATTTCGCCGGACATTTTCCCGAATTGCCAATCATGCCCGGTGTTCTGATCATTGAAGCTATGGCCCAGACTGCTGGCGCAATCGTGTTGTTCCATAATGGCAGCGGTAAGCCCGGCAAGGTCTTCTTCATGACCATTGATGGCGCCAAGTTCCGCAAGCCTGTTGTTCCCGGCGATCAGCTCAAGCTGCGCGTGACCAAGGTCAAGCAGCGCGGCAATATCCACAAATACAGCTGTGTGGCTGAAGTTGATGGCGTCAAGGTTGCAGAGGCCGAAGTTGCAGCCATGGTCAGCTTCCCCGATGACGACGAGACCGGCGCTTGATGTCCAATTCCAGCATTCATCCCACTTCCATTATTGAAGCGGGCGCAAAGATTGGCGACAGGGTAAATATCGGTCCATTCTGCCATATTGGCGCGGAAGCTGTTATCGGCAACGATGTCAGCATATTAAACCACGCGGTCATTATGGGCGCGACGACGCTTGGCGATGGTTCCAAAGTCTATCCAAACGCAATTTTGGGCGGCGAACCACAGAACACCAAGCATAAGGGCGGACATACGACGCTCACCATCGGCAGGAACTGCACCATTCGCGAAGGTGTCACCATGCATCGCGGTACGGATAGCAGCCGTGGATATACGACCGTCGGCAATAATTGCATGTTTTTGGCCTATTCGCATGTGGCGCATGATTGCGACATTGGTGATAACGTGACCTTTTCCAACAATGTGATGATCGGCGGTCATGTCACGGTTGGTAATAATGTCATTATCGGCGGTGGGGCGGCACTGCATCAGTTTGTGCGTGTTGGTCATCATGCTTTCATTGGCGGCCTTGCGGCCGTTGCCAAGGACGTGGTGCCCTATGGCATGGCTATCGGCAACCACGCCTATCTTGCCGGTCTGAATATTGTTGGCATGAAACGCTCGGGAATGGCGCGCCCGGAGATCCACAATCTTCGTCACGCGGTGCGTATGCTGTTTGACCGCAGCAAACCGGTTTACAAACGCGCGGAAGATGTACGGCTTGAGTTTTCTCAGTCGCCAGCGGTTATCGATCTGATCGATTTTATTCTCGCTGATACCAAACGTCACTACTGCACGCCGCCCCTCGGTTCCGGAATCGAGACCAG
This sequence comes from Phyllobacterium sp. P30BS-XVII, assembly GCF_014138335.1. Classification (NCBI taxonomy): domain Bacteria; kingdom Pseudomonadati; phylum Pseudomonadota; class Alphaproteobacteria; order Hyphomicrobiales; family Phyllobacteriaceae; genus Phyllobacterium; species Phyllobacterium sp. P30BS-XVII. The sequence continues at coordinate 205,224 of NZ_JACGXO010000006.1, read as the reverse complement.
CGACAGTGACGACAACAGCTAAACCCACCGATCCAGCATTGCCCGCGGCCATAACAGGCCGTACAGCGATTGTTGCCGGCAATGGGCTTCTTCCCATTGCAATAGCCGAAAGCTTGCACAGCCAGGGTGCTGATCCCCTTATCATAGCGATCAAAGGGGAAGCCTCGCCTGAAATCAACGCACGCAAACATGCGGAGATTTCGATAGTCGAGCTTGGTGGTTTGATGAAAATTCTGAAATCATCCGACATTTCCAATGTGGTGCTGGCCGGTGGCGTTCGCCATAGGCCGGAATTCGCGGCAGCCTTGCGTCCCGGTAACGGCAACCTCGTCGCGCTCTATCGTTTCATGCGCGCATTCCGGCTTGGCGATGACGGATTGCTCAAAGCGGTGATTTCGACCATCGAATCCTATGGTTTCCGGGTTGTTGGTGCCCACGAAATTGTTCCGGATATTCTTGCGCCGGATGTCGGAACGATCACCCGCAAGAAAGCTGATAGCGCGAGCATTGCAGATATGCAGGCGGCCCGTCAGGCGGCTATCATGATCGGTTCACTTGATATCGGGCAGGCGGCGATCGCCGTTGGCGGGCGTGTAGTGGCACTTGAAGGCGTGGAGGGTACTGACGCCATGCTGCAGCGGGTGGCCGAACTGCGTATCGCCAAACGGATCAACCGCAAGGGCGGTATTCTGGTCAAATGCGCCAAGCCGCAGCAGGAAGTGCGCGCAGATTTGCCCGCCATTGGCATCAGTACCGTTGAGAACGCAGTCAAAGCCGGTTTGAAGGGCATTGCCATCGAAGCCCGGCGGACGTTGATCCTCGGTTATTCCGAAACAATTGCCGCAGCCAATGAAGCCGGTATTTTTATCGAGACCTTCGCGCAGGAGGCCGAATAATGACCACGTCCAAGCCGCTACGCCTTGCCATCGTTACGGGTGAAGAGTCCGGCGATCTGCTTGGTGCTGATCTGGTTCAGGCCCTGCGGCGGCAATATCCCGCCGACGTGACGCTAATGGGTGTCGGCGGCGAACATCTTCAGGCGCTTGGTCTCAACTCATTGTTTGATCAGCATGAAATTGCTTTGGTGGGGTTGACGGCAATCGTCACGAAACTACCGCAGCTCATCCGCCGCATATCGCAGGTGGCTGGTGCAATCGTTGCGGCGAAACCCGATTGCCTTGTTATTATCGATAGTCCTGACTTTACCCACCGGGTAGCGCGCAAGGTGAGGGCTGCTGATCCCTCAATCCCGATTATCAACTATATCAGCCCATCGGTTTGGGCGTGGCGGCCGGAACGCGCCAAAGCCATGCGCGGCTACATCGATCATGTTCTGGCGATTTTGCCGTTCGAAGTGCAGGCGCTGAAGGACCTTGATGGACCACCCGCCACCTATGTCGGCCACCGTCTTGTGACGCACGCGCCCTTGCTGACAGCCGCGGAGCAAAATCGCGCACGCGAGGCTCATTTTTCCGAAAGGAAAGAACATCATCTTGTGGTTCTTCCGGGGTCGCGCAAGGCGGAAATTACCAGTCTTTCCAAACCTTTCGGCGAAGCTATTGAACTACTGGCGAGCCGCGGAAACCGTTTCACACTGACCTTGCCGACGCTTCCCAAAGTTGAACAACTCGCGCGGCAATTGACTGCGGACTGGAAGGTCCAGCCCAACATTGTGGTGGGCGAAGCAGAGCGGTTGAAAGCTTTCGCACAAGCCGATGCCGCATTGGCAGCTTCGGGCACCGTATCGCTCGAGCTGGCATTGGCGCGCATCCCGACGGTTTTATCCTATAGGCCTGACTGGTTGGCGCGGATGTTCATTGCGCCGCGCATCAAGGTCTGGAGTGCGGCCTTGCCCAATATCATTGCCGATAAGCGCGTCGTTCAGGAATATTTCAACCAGTTTGTTCGTCCCGGTCCGCTCGCGCGGGAAATCGAGCAGTTGCTGCGGCCTGGTTACGCCCGTTCGCTGCAACTCGACGGTTTTGACGAGATTGCTGAGTTGATGCGAACAGACAGGCCTTCCGGCGATATTGCTGCTGAAAAAGTACTCGAATACATCAAACGCCAATCGTGATAGAGAATACAAAAAAGGCGCCAATCGGCGCCTTTTCATGAGATTTGACTGCGCTTACTTGCGGTTGCCGACTGGCACGTAATCACGCTGGGTCGCACCGGTGTAAAGCTGGCGCGGGCGGCCAATCTTCTGATGCGGGTCCTCGATCATTTCCTTCCACTGGGCGATCCAGCCAACCGTGCGGGCAACGGCGAACAGAACAGTAAACATAGTGGTGGGGAAGCCAAGTGCCTTCAAGGTAATGCCGGAGTAGAAATCGACATTCGGATAGAGCTTCTTTTCGATGAAATATTCATCGGTGAGTGCAATGCGCTCCAGTTCCATCGCAACATCGAGCAATGGATCGTCCTTGATGCCGAGTTCGGCCAGAACTTCCTTCGTCGTCTGCTGCATGATCTTGGCGCGCGGATCGTAGTTCTTGTAAACGCGATGACCAAAGCCCATCAGGCGGAACGGATCATTCTTGTCCTTGGCGCGGTTGATGAATTCGGGAATGCGATCAACTGTCCCGATTTCGCCGAGCATGTTCAGCGCTGCTTCGTTGGCACCGCCATGGGCAGGGCCCCAGAGGCAGGCAATACCCGCAGCGATGCAGGCAAACGGATTGGCACCAGATGATCCGGCAAGGCGGACCGTTGATGTCGATGCATTCTGCTCGTGATCAGCGTGCAAAATGAAAATCCGGTCCATTGCGCGGGCAAGAACCGGATTTGGCACGTAATCTTCGCATGGCACAGCAAAGCACATGTGCAGGAAGTTGGTTGCGAAATCGAGATTATTCTTCGGATAAACGAAGGGCTGGCCGATGTGATACTTATAGGCCATCGCAGCCAGGGTCGGAATCTTCGCGATCATGCGGATCGACGCGACCATCCGCTGATGCGGATCGGAAATATCGGTTGAGTCGTGATAGAAGGCGGACAGGGCGCCAACACAGCCAACCATGACAGCCATGGGATGGGCGTCACGGCGGAAGCCGCTGAAGAAGCGCGACATCTGCTCATGCACCATGGTGTGATGCGTTACACGATAATCGAAATCATGCTTCTGGCTCTTTGTCGGCAGTTCGCCGTATAGCAGCAGATAGCAGGTTTCGAGAAAATCGCCTTTTTCAGCGAGTTGTTCGATTGGATAGCCGCGATGCAGCAAAATGCCTTCATCACCGTCAATATAGGTGATCTGCGACTCGCAGGAGGCTGTGGATGTAAAACCCGGATCGTAAGTAAACGCACCGGTGTTCTTGTAGAGTGTTCCAATGTCCACGACATCAGGTCCGATGGTGCCTTGTTTTATCGGTAACGCAAACTCGTGACCATTCAGATCGATGTTGACGCTATTCTCAGACATTGCCGTTCCTTTCTTGCTTCAGCTCCCGCTGACATCCCGTGTACCAATTCCAAAACCCGCTGCTTGAGCAATAGGCTCTCGTTGAGCTTCGGAAACGAAAGGACACGAGTTACTTCAAATTCCAGTATGCTTCACACTGGCCCAAAGCACTGACCCTCTTTACGAGGTATTTCTCCTGATTGTCTCAGGCACGTCACCGTACCCGAACGGCGCAATGTTGCAATGCAAAAAATGCACCGTCGGGGCTACGGATTAACCTTTTATCTGGTCTTCAATACGGCCCAATGACTCTTCACGGCCAAGCACCGCCAAAACATCAAAAACGCCCGGAGATGTTGCTCTTCCCGTCAAGGCGGCACGCAGCGGCTGGGCGATTTTTCCAAGTTTCAGCCCTGTATTTTCCGCATGAACACGCACCGCAGCATCCAGAGCCTCGGCAGTCCAGTCATTGACAGCGGCAAGCGCCGGAAAAACGCCTGCCAATACGCTTCTACCTTCTTCATTGAGCAGGCCGGAAGCTTTTTCATCCAGACCAAGCGGGCGTTGCGCAAAAAGGTATTTTGCACTGTCCGCCAGTTCCACAAGGGTCTTGGCGCGCTCTTTCAGGCCGGGCATCGCTGCCAGCAGCTGCTGCCTGGTCCGGTCATCGAGCCGCGACAGAATGTCCGCGCCGCCTTCGATTTCGGGCAGGATATCGATCATGGCTTTGACCAGATCGGCATCATCGGAAAAACGCATATAGTGGCCGTTGATGGCTTCCAGCTTCTGGAAGTCGAAACGCGATGCACCGCGATTGATATCGGAGATTTCGAACCATTCGATCATCTGGGCATCGGACATGATTTCATCATCGCCATGGCTCCAGCCAAGACGCACGAGATAGTTGCGCAAGGCGGCAGGCAGATAGCCCATCGCACGATAGGCCTCCACACCCAGCGCCCCGTGACGCTTGGACAGCTTTGCGCCATCCGCACCATGGATCAGTGGAATATGGCCCATGACAGGCACATCCCAGCCCATGGCATCGTAGATAACCGTCTGGCGTGCGGCATTGGTCAGGTGATCGTCACCACGGATAATGTGGGTAACGCCCATGTCATGGTCATCAACCACAACCGCATGCATATAGGTCGGATTGCCATCGGAGCGCAGGATGATGAAATCATCGAGATCCTTGTTGGGAAAGCGCACATCGCCCTGCACGAGGTCGCGCACGAGGGTTTCACCTTCCTGCGGTGCCTTGATGCGGATAACCGGCTTGACGCCTTCAGGTGCTTCCTTCGGGTCACGATCGCGCCAGCGGCCATCATAGCGGGGTGGTCGGCCTTCGGCGCGGGCCTTTTCGCGCATTTCCTCAAGCTCTGCCTGTGAAGCATAGCAATAATAGGCCTTGCCCTTGGCAACCAGCTCTTCAGCGACTTCCCGGTGGCGCGGCGCACGCTCATATTGCGAGACCGCATCGCCATCCCAATCGAGGCCGAGCCACTTCAGGCCATCAAGAATAGCTGTCACCGCCGCTTCTGATGAGCGTTCGCGATCCGTATCTTCGATGCGCAGCAGCATCTTGCCGCCCGTATGCTTGGCGTAGAGCCAGTTAAACAGGGCCGTGCGGGCACCACCAATATGGAGGTATCCGGTCGGGGAGGGTGCAAAACGGGTAACAACGGGTGATGACATAAGTACTCCAGCGGAGGCTTCGGCTATTAGCCTAACCTCCAATCGATTTGATCTGGCGTTGATGTAGCATAGGAGCGCTGCTGTGCAAGGGCATTGGCAGATTTGGAGGCAAATGCGGCGCCCTGTCACCAGTACACAAACGAGTGAACGGCACTTTTTTGATCGTCCAGCCGTCGATGAGCGCGATTTTGCGACTCAAATACCTCAAGACGAACCTGATTTTCCCGAGCGGAGCAATCTTCTAGCAAAGACGCGCCGCGCGGTGACGACCAGATGGCATTGGGTTCGGCACATACCATCGAGCATTCCTCTCGCATTTAGCCGGGAATATGATCGGGGCAATTTCTTTCTGTTTGTGCCTGTCTTTGCCGGGAGTGGCGCTGTTGTCTATTTCAGCCTGCCAACGGAACCCAGACTGAGTGCCATTCTCTTCGGATTGACCGCATTGTCAGGGCTGAAACTGCTGGCTGTTAACAGGCGGCTGATAAGTCTCTGCCTGACCATCGCGCTGTGCATTATCACCGGCATGCTGTGCGCCAAGTTTGAAACCATGCGCCTTGATACAACCATGCTTGGCTCCGGCATTACCACCCGTTTGACGGGCCGCATTGTGGCGATCGCCCGGCCCGAACGTGGTGGCTGGCGGCTGACCATGGATGTCATTGCAACCGAACGTCCGCAGCTTCTCTATAAGCCAGAACGGCTTGTTATATCTGCCCGTTCCTTGCCACCCGATGCCGGGCCCGGCACCAGCCTGCATGGTCTGGTGCATCTGCGTCCGCAATCGGGACCCGTACGGCCGGGCAATTGCGATTTTGCATTCCATAACTACTATCGCGGCATTGGCGGCAACGGGTTCTTTCTGGGCAAGCCGGAAATTGTATCGCTTGCAAAACCCGCCGGGATTGCAGACCAGATATTGCTGATGGTGGCGGGCATGCGTCAGCAACTCACCAATCATATTCAGCATCAGATCAAGGGGGAGCCGGGGGCAATTGCTGCGTCGCAGATCACCGGACAGCGCGACGGCATCAGTGAAGCGACGAACAATGCCATGCGGCTCAGCGGTCTGTCGCATGTCCTGTCTATATCCGGGTTCCATATGGCGCTTGTTGCGGCGATCGTCATGGGGGCCTTGCGTGCCTCGCTGGCATTCTTCCCGGAATTCTCCGCGCGATATCCGATCAAGAAGTTCTCAGCCTTTGCCGCGCTGCTGGCCTGCGCATTTTATCTGCTGCTTTCTGGTCTCGATGTTGCTGCCCAGCGCAGCTTTGTCATGCTGGCGGTGATACTCATCGCCATGATCGCGGACCGCGCGGCACTGTCATTGCGCAATGTTGCATTGGCGGCACTCGTTACAATCGCCATCGCACCACACGAAATTCTGGGACCGAGTTTTCAGATGTCCTACTCCGCCACGGCAGCGCTGATCGCATTTTATGGCTGGTGGTCCCCACGCAGAGCATTGGGGAACAGCCGGCGCAAACGCCGCAATGGTTTGCTTTTGCAATTGCCGGACAGGATCGTCGATCATATCAATGGCATCGCCATGACGTCTTTGGTCGCCGGTTCAGCCAGTGCGATCTTTGCCGTCTATCATTTCAACAATACGGCACCACTTGGTTTGATCGGCAACGCACTGGCTCTGCCTGTCATATCCATCCTTGTCATGCCCTTCGCCGTTCTGGCGTTGCTGCTCATGCCTTTCGATATGGACTGGCTGCCCTTCCGTGTCATGGAGCGGGGGATTGAACTCTTCACCATCATTGCCAATCATGTCGCGGCCCTTTCGCCCAGCGGCCATCTTGGCCCAATGCCGCAAATGAGCCTGCTGCTCCTGAGTGCGGGATTGATTGTCCTCTTGTTCCTGTCGTCGTGGCTGCGCCTGTGCAGCCTGCCACTATTGGCCGTCGGCGCGCTCGTCATGCTGCGCGCCATATCGCCGGATATTGTCATATCGGAGGATGGCAGACTGGTCGGACTGCGCAATGGCGAAATACTGATGATCAATCGGCCGCAAGGCGGCGCATTCATCCTGAACAATTGGCAGCAGGGTTATGGGCTTGCGCAGATTATCAAACCCGCCAAGGCCAATGCGCAAGCTACAGACGGAATGTTTGAATGCGCGGACAAGCTTTGTACGGCGCGCGAACCGGGAGGGCTTATCATCGCCTATACGGATAAAGCTGCATACAGGGACGCAGCCTGTAGTGAAGGAAATATTGTCGTTCTGGCCTTTGCGGGAAGGGATGTCAGCTGTAGCAATCCCGGCACATTGGTTGGTACATTGCACGATCTTGCTTTGAATGGCGCCGCGGAAATCCGCTTGGACCCGGTCACACAGGGGCCGGTCACACAGGGGTATGGGGAAGCAATGAATGCTTCCAGGATCGAACAAGCATTGGATCAAAGGTTGATCTCAGCCAGCCTGACCTATGCCATTGGGCCGCCAGACCGGCCATGGAACACTTACCGCGTTCACTCAAGAGCGGCACGCAACATGCCGGAACGTGTACATAAGCCAAAAACAAAAGCGAGCACCCCGAACAGCGATGAACGGGATGCCGGTCTGGATCAATAACGCCTGATAAGTCCGACGAGTTTACCCTGTACCTGCACGCGATCCGGTCCAAAAATCCGCGTTTCATAGGCAGGATTAGCCGCTTCAAGGGCAATCGATGCTCCCTTGCGGCGGAAACGCTTAAGGGTTGCCTCTTCATCATCAACAAGAGCCACGATGATTTCACCGGGATTGGCCGTATCGCCGCGCTTGATGACGACGGTATCGCCATCAAAAATACCCGCCTCGATCATCGAGTCGCCTTTAACTTCCAGCGCGTAATGCTCGCCGCTGCCGATCATATCCGGCGGAAGGCTCAGCATATGGGTCTGGTTCTGGATGGCGGAGATGGGCACACCCGCAGCGATCCGGCCCATGACGGGAATGCTGACATTGGCAGGCATGTCCATGTCGTTGGAAGCGCGCGGCTGCGGCTTTGGCGGTGCAACATTGCGCCCGAGACTGCCCTCGATGACGCTTGGCTCGAACTTTCTCTGGGCGTTGAGCCCCGGAGCAATGGAGTCCGGCAGGCGCAGGACTTCCAGCGCGCGTGCCCTGTTGGCAAGCCGGCGAATGAAGCCGCGTTCTTCGAGCGCAGTGATCAACCGGTGAATGCCGGATTTGGAAGCCAGATCCAGCGCATCCTTCATTTCGTCGAAGGATGGCGGGATACCCGTCTCCTTCAGACGCTCATGAATGAAGAGAAGAAGTTCATGTTGTTTACGCGTGAGCATCGGCGATCCTTTAGCAGGGAATCGGAAAAACAAAACCAGAACAAACACTATCTGTTCCAGCATTGTTCTACAAGTGCTTAATATTCCGTTGCGACTGTACTCGAAGCGTCAATACTAGCTGTATGGTGATGAAAATGGCTGAATCGAAGGCGCTTTTTGATCGATCACCAATCGGATATCACAGTATTACGACATCAATTACCCGAATCGCTAAACGCTCGCTTCAACGCCGCGGAGCGATGGGTGGTCCGCTTGACTGGCGCAGGACAAGCTCGACGGGCCATATCTCGTGGATGTTTTCAACTGGCTCGCCATCCAGCACCCGCACCAGCAGTTCAGCAATGCGCGAACCGGCGGAGCGGATCGAGGAGCGGGTTGTCGTCATGGCCGGGACCATGTTGCTGGCGTTGAGATAGGGAAAAACGTCATCATGGGCGATGACAGAGACCTCCTTGCCCAATTCATAACCCCTGGAGCGAATGGCGCGGAAGACGCCAAGCGCCGTCATCATGGAACCGGCAAGGATAGCCGTCGGATGCGGAGTGTAGGATAAAAGCCGCTGCGCCTCATGAAAACCCGTTTCATCGGAAAAGCGCTCATGCACGATGAAACGCGGATCAATGGGAAGGCCCCGTTCCACCAGCGCTTCGCGATATCCCATTTCACGGTGCTCTGAGAATGTGTGCCCCTTGAGACCGTCGATCATCGCGACATGGCGGTGCCCTAGATCAAGCAGATGCGACGTTGCCTGCCTGAATGCACCGGCATTGTCGATATCGAGCCAGGCATGCGGCGCTGTGATATTGGTGCGTCCATGCAGCACAAAGGGAAATTTCGCCTCGGTGAGCATGGCAACCCGTTCATCCATCAGGGTAGGGCCGGTTACGATAATGCCATCGACGCGCTTGCTGGAAATCAGCCGCCTGTAGGCTGCCAGTTCATCATTGTTGATGCTCGGGCTCATCAGCAGGTCCATTTCATGCAGTGAAAGCTGCTCGGCCAGACCGGAGAAAAACTCGCTTGTGTGCGGGCCAAAACGTTCACTGCGATCGCGCGGCATCAAAATGCCGATAGCACCGATGCGACCAATGGCAAGGCGGCGCGCATTGGCATTGGCACTGTAACCGAATTTGAGCGCGGCCTCGCTGACGCGCTCACGGGTTGCCTTGTTAACCTCAGGATAGCCGTTCAGGGCGCGACTGACTGTTGTCTGCGAGAGTCCCAATTGGTCGGCCAGTTCCTTAAGTTTCATGGCAGCAATCCAGTATTCAATTCGATCAGGCAAAGCAGCCAAACATTCCGGTGACCGGAACGCTATGTCCGCAGCGCAGATATGACCGCAAATAATAAACACAACCAGAGTAAAAATTCAAAGCGCTTTGAGCAATTTCTCGCAATATTGTGATCTATGGTTATCAGCCCCGAGTTTCAACAAGGGACATGCCCGCTTTTTATGATGTGAGCGTTCGGACACAATAGCTTGTTATTCAATAGTAATATTGGAAAATGATCAATCTGGGAATGTAGGGCTCCAAGGCAATAGCCAATTTGCGGCTTGACAGTTTAAAACAGCTTTGCCATTTTTCATTCAAAGCGCTTTGAATTTATGGTTTGAATGAGTTTACCAAAGCGCTTCAGGAGGAGTTTTACGAGGGGAAACTGGCGTCACCACGATGCAAGTGATCCGATTCCATCAGATTTTTGGGAGGAAATCATGAAAGCCAAATCATTTATTGCGACCCTTTTGACCACCACTTTGCTGGCGTCGGGAGCATTTGCCGCCAATCTTGCCATCGTGTCGGGTGATACGGGCAATGGACGCGAGTTTCTGCGCAGCCAGCTCGACAAGTTTGAAAAGGAAACGGGCAACAAGGTTTCAATTGTTGCCATGCCCGCCAATAGCTCCGATAATTTCGGCCAGTACCGTCTTTGGCTCGCTGCCGGAAATACCGATATTGATGTTTACCGCACCGACGTGATCTGGGCGCCGCAATTGGCCGACCAGTTTCTTGATCTGAAGCCTGCAGCCAAAGACGTTATCGACCAGCACATTCCCTCGATCATTGAAAGCCAGACCGTGGATGGCAAGCTTGTGGCTTTGCCGATGTTCACGGATGCTCCGGCGCTCTATTACCGCAAGGATCTTCTTGAGAAGTACAAGAAGCCTGTGCCAAAGACCTGGGATGAGATGGCGGCAACCGCCAAGGAAATTCAGGATGGTGAGCGCGCCGCCGGTAACAAAAGCATTTACGGCTTTGTATTTCAGGCCAATGCCTATGAAGGCCTGACCTGCAATGCGCTTGAATGGGTGAAATCATCGGGCGGCGGACAGATCATTGAGGCTGATGGCACGATCTCCATAAACAACCCCGATGCGGCCACCGCTATTGATCGGGCCAAGGGCTGGGTCGATTCAATCTCGCCAAAGGGTGTGCTCGCCTATACGGAAGAAGAGGCACGCGGTGTCTGGCAGACGGGCAATTCTGTCTTCATGCGCAATTGGCCTTACGCCTATGCGCTTGGCGGTGCCGATGGCAGCACGATCAAGGGCAAGTTCGATGTGGCACCTTTGCCAAGCGGCAAGGAAGGTCAAAATTCAGCGGCAACGCTTGGCGGCTGGAATCTTGCGGTTTCCAAATATTCGAAATCACCCGAGGAGGCGATCAAGCTTGCCATGTTCCTCGGCTCTCCCGAACAGCAGAAGGCGCGGGCGATCGCGCTTGCCAGCATGCCAACCATCAAGGCGCTGTATGACGACAAGGATGTTGCAGCAGCACAGCCGCTGATTCCAAACTGGAAAGCCGTATTTGAAAACTCGGTTCCGCGCCCCTCGGCGCCAACGAAGGTGAAATACAACGAAGTGTCCAACATGTTCTGGAGCGCCGTACACGACACATTGTCGGGCAATGGCACCGCTGCGGAAAATCTCGAGGTTCTCGAAGCCAAGCTGACCGAACTCAAAGGAGACAGCTGGTAGCTATCTGCCAGCAGAAGGGCACGGTGCGGATGGTGTTCATCACCTCCCGAACCCTGTTCGCACCGTTTGCCTGACGCTTTCGCTTCAACCAGAACCTTACGGGCCAAAACTATACGGGCAGGAATACGATTATGACGCCTTCCACCGCACGTTCAGAACTTATGCGACAGCGCGCCCGTTCAGCGCAGCTGTTTCTCATCCCGATGATCATCGCGCTCGCCATTGTTGCGGGCTGGCCATTGCTTCGGACGATCTATTTCTCTTTCACCGACGCTTCGCTCACCAATATGGGCGCGGCGAAATGGGTTGGTTTCAAGAATTATCTTTCATGGATACAGCTGAAAAGCGGCCGCACAATCTTTTCGGGCCTGCTGGTTGATCCGACCTGGTGGAACGCCGTGTGGAACACCGTGCGTTTCAGTGTCATCTCCGTAGCGCTTGAAGCCTTCTTTGGCATGATCGTTGCGCTTGTCCTGAATGCGGAATTCAAGGGCAGGGGCATTGTCCGCGCTGCAATTCTGATCCCATGGGCAATTCCGACCATTGTATCAGCCCGCCTTTGGGGCTGGATGCTCAACGACCAGTTCGGCATTCTCAACGATCTGTTCCTGCGTCTTGGCTTTATCAGCCAACCCATTGCCTGGACGGCAAGTGCCGATACGGCGATGACTGCGGTGCTGATCGTCGATGTCTGGAAAACCACACCATTCATGGCGCTGCTTATCCTTGCCGGGCTGCAGATGGTGCCAAAAGACATCTATGAGGCCGCACACATCGACGGTGTTCATCCGATCCGGCAGTTCTTCCGCATCACACTGCCATTGATCAAACCCGCATTGATGGTCGCCATTATTTTCCGCCTGCTCGATGCCATGCGCATTTTCGACCTGATCTATGTGCTCACGCCCAACAGCTCGCAGACAAAAACCATGTCGGTGCTGGCGCGCGAAAATCTGATCGAGTTTGACAAATTCGCCTATGGCTCGGCGCAATCAACGCTGCTGTTCCTGACCATTGCGCTGATGACTGTGCTGGCGATCTGGCTTGGCCGTGTACGCCTCGATGGAGGAGACCGCTGATGATCTGGAATCTCACCAAAAACACAGCGTTTTACGCGCTCGTCACCCTGATTGTCGTATTGGCGGTCTTTCCGTTCTATTATGCGATCATCACCAGCTTCAAAACCGGCAGTGCGCTTTTCACCGTCGAGTATTTTCCAACATCGTTCTCTTTCGAGAACTATGTTTCAGTTATCAACGCGGGTAGCTTTACCCGCAATCTGCTGAACTCGCTTATCGTTGCCACTCTGGTGGTGCTGCTTGCCCTGCTGATTGCCGTCACCGCATCTTTTGCACTGGCGCGTGTGCGGTTTCGTGGCCGCTCGCTGCTTCTGCTGACAATCCTGTCCGTCTCGATGTTTCCGCAGATTGCGGTGCTGGCAGGCCTGTTTGAAGTGGTGCGGTTTCTTGGTCTCTACAACACGCTGTGGAGCCTCGTTTTCTCCTATACGATTTTCACATTGCCATTCACCGTCTGGGTGCTGACCACCTTTATGCGGGACCTGCCAATTGAAATCGAGGAGGCAGCGATTGTCGACGGGGCAACACCGTGGGTCATCATCACCAAGGTCTTTCTGCCGCTGATGTGGCCAGCCATGGTGACGACAGGCTTGCTTGCCTTCATCGCGGCATGGAACGAGTTCCTGTTTGCACTCACATTCACTTCCTCAACAGAGGTGCGCACGGTGCCAGTCACCATCGCGCTTCTATCAGGAGCCAGCGCACATGAAATCCCGTGGGGCACGATCATGGCCGCATCCGTCATTGTGACGGTGCCGCTCGTTGTTCTCGTCCTGATTTTCCAACGCAAGATTATTTCCGGTCTCACCGCCGGTGGCGTGAAGGGGTAATTCAAATGACAGCTATTCATCTCAATAATGTTCGCAAGTCCTTCGGTACGTTCGATGTTATCAAGGGCGTTGATCTCGAAATCAGCCCAAGCGAATTCATGGTGTTCGTTGGTCCATCCGGTTGCGGAAAGTCAACGCTGCTGCGCCTGATCGCAGGGCTTGAGGATATCACTGCGGGCACGCTTGCCTTTGATGACAAGGTGGTCAACAGCCTGACCCCATCGCAGCGCGGTATTGCCATGGTGTTCCAGTCCTATGCGCTTTATCCACATATGACCGTGTTCGACAACATGGCTTTTGGTCTGAAACTCGCCAAGGGCGGTGCCGACGAGATCAAGCGGCGGGTGAACGAAGCGGCGGAAATGCTGCAGATCACCGCCTATCTCGACCGCTTGCCAAAGCAGCTTTCCGGTGGTCAGCGTCAGCGTGTGGCCATTGGCCGGGCCATTGTGCGCGATCCGAAAGTGTTTCTGTTCGATGAGCCACTCTCCAATCTGGACGCGGCACTGCGGGTGCAGACAAGGCTTGAGATCGCCAAACTGCATGCAAAGATGCACGAAACCACAATGATCTACGTTACCCACGATCAGGTGGAGGCAATGACGCTCGCCGATCGCATCTGCGTGCTGCGTGACGGCATAGTCGAGCAGGTCGGCACACCGCTTGAGCTTTATGAAAAGCCGCAATCGGTCTTTGTTGCCGGGTTCATCGGTTCGCCGAAAATGAATTTCCTGACGGAAAAGCACGCCGATACGTATCGTGCCCATACGCTTGGCGTGCGGCCTGAGCATCTTGAAATCAAGCCGAAGGATGGCGCCTGGAATGGCAAGCTGATCCTTTCCGAGAATCTCGGCTCCGAAACCTATCTCTACATCGATATTGGCGCGAAGGACCCGCTTGTCGTCAGGCAAGACGGGACTGCAAGCCAGCAGCCCGGCGAACTGCTCCACATTTCGCCGATCAACGACAATGTCCACCGCTTCGATCAATCGGGCAGGCCGGCAGCGTCAAACTAAGACTGAACCAAAGCATCCTCCCAACCACGCATACGCAATGAATAGGAAGACAAAATGACTATCCGCACGCTCGTTTGGGGCGAAAATGTTCATGAGAAGATGAACAAGACCGTCGCCGAAATCTATCCTGAAGGCATGCACAACCAGATTGCCAAGCTGCTGAAGTCCGATGGCAATATTTCTGTCAAGACAACCACCTTGCAGGAGCCGGAACACGGCTTGACCGAGAAGGCATTGGATGAAACCGACGTCCTGATCTGGTGGGGGCACCGCGCCCATGGTGATGTTGCCGATGAAATCGTTGAACGCGTTGCCAAGCGCGTTTGGGAAGGCATGGGCATCATTGTCCTGCACTCGGGCCATTTCTCCAAGATTTTCAAACGCCTGATGGGTTCGCCCTGTGCATTGCATTGGCGCGAAGCCGGTGAGCGCGAGCGGCTCTGGGTGGTCAACCCCGGCCATCCCATCGCCAAGGGTCTGCCACGCTATTTCGAGCTGGAAAATGAAGAAATGTATGGCGAGCCATTCTCTGTGCCGGAACCGCTTGAAACGGTGTTCGTGTCATGGTTCCAGGGCGGTGAAGTGTTCCGTTCGGGCCTTACCTATCGCAAGGGGGCGGGCAATGTCTTTTACTTCCGCCCCGGCCATGAAACCTATCCGACCTATCACGATGCGAATGTCGGGCTGGTGCTGCGCAATGCGGTGAACTGGGCGTACAACCCCAATCGCTATCCGTTGCTCAATACTGCGCCGAATGTGCCGGTTGAAAAGGCTATCGAGCCGATCACCGCACGTGGCGGCAGCCTGCATGAGGCTGGCGAGGAAGGTTTCCGCTAGGATTTTGATCCGACATGGTGGCCGTTTGCGCGGCCACCTCAAACAGCTGTCATATCAATGCCTGCGCCTGTTTTCAGTGCACGGCACATTCATTTGAAGGACTGGACCAATGCGTCTTTTGATCTTGGGTACCGGCAGTATGGCCAATTCCCACGCGAAGGCTTTCGCTGCTATCGATGGAGTAACGCTGGCAGGTGCGGTTGACGTCGATCCCGGCCGTGCTGAAGCATTCCGCGCCGAATACAATATCGAACGCGCTTTTACCTCACTCGAAGAAGCGCTTGCATGGGGCGAGTTTGATGCGGTCGCCAATGTCACTCCCGACAGTATCCATCACGCCACAACCTTGCAGTGTGTCGCGGCAGGAAAACACGTGTTTTGTGAGAAGCCGCTTGCAGCCAATTACGAAGATGCCAAGGAAATGGCCGATAAGATCGAGGCGGCCAATCTCGTCGGCATGGTCAACCTGACCTATCGCAATGTTGCGCAGTTACAGGCGGCCCGCAAACTGGTGACAAGCGGCCAGATCGGCAAGGTCAAGCATGTCGAAGCATCTTATCTGCAAAGCTGGCTTGTCGCGAAAATGTGGGGTGACTGGCAGACGGAAAGCCGCTGGCTCTGGCGCCTGTCGAAAAAGCACGGCTCCAATGGCACGCTCGGTGACGTCGGTGTCCATATTCTCGATTTTGTTGTCTATGGCACCGATACGGAAATCGATGAGGTCTTTTGCCGTCTTAAAGCCTTCGACAAGGCGCCCAATAACCGCATTGGCGAATATGAACTTGATGCCAATGACAGCTTTACCATGACGGTCAGCTTCACCAATGGCGCGCTTGGCGTGGTGCATTCAAGCCGCTGGGCCACGGGGCATGTCAACGAACTGCGTCTGCGCGTCTATGGCGACAAGGGTGCGTTTGAAGTGGTGCATCGTCATGACGGTTCGAAACTGCTCGTCTGCCTTGGCGATGATATCGAAACGGCAACGTGGAAAGAGGTCGAGGTCGAACCGGTTGCAACGAACTATCAGCGATTTGTCGAGGCGGTCAAACAGGGCAAAACCCTTGAGCCATCATTTAGACATGCGGCTAAGTTGCAAAAGGCGATCGATCTTGCCAATGTAACGGAAAGCGACCGGAAAGAGCACCGGATAACCGCCTGATTCTTGTATTAAAATTGCCTTGGGTTGCTCTCAGGCAATGCCGCTCTGGAGTTGTGGACTGACCCATGACTCCAGAGGTCTGGTCTATCGCAGCATCAGGATGGTGCAGGGCGAACCGGCTGCAAGCGCGGTTGCATGCGGCTCGCGAATGATCAGGCCATTGGCGTCGGCGAGAAATTTCAGCATGGACGAATCCTGCAGGGGAAACGGCGTTGCGGTCAATGTACCGTCAGCGCCGGTAACGATGCGGGCGCGGATATAATCCTGCCTCTGGTCATTAACAGGCATGTCGACGCCCAGGACTGCAGCGCGAAGATCAGGCGCATGTGGCAATCCCATGAACGCGCGGATAAGCGGCGTCAGGAAAATATGCGCGCAGATCAGGCTCGAAACAGGATTACCGGGAAGCCCGAGAATGCGCATGTCTTGCAGATGTCCGAACATCAGCGGTTTGCCGGGTCGCAGGGCAATCTTCCAGAAATCCAGTTCCATGCCATGCGCCGCTAAAGCTGGCTGCACCAGATCATGATCACCGACTGACGCACCACCCAATGTCACCAGAATATCGGCCTTGGCGGCAATGGCACGATCAAGTGCATCGCTCAAGGCTTCCAGACGATCCTCGGCAATGCCAAGATCAATGGCGATGCCGCCCGCATTGCGCACGATTTCAGCCAGACCAAAACTGTTGGATGCGATGATCTGATCGGGGCGATAGGGTTCACCGGGGCTGACGAGTTCATCACCGGTTGCCAATATCGCTACACGCGGACGCCTGATAACGGATAATTGCGGATGATCGGCCGAAGCGGCGAGGGCGAGCGCGGACGAGTCAAGCTGTCGTCCAGCGTCGAGCAGCACGTCACCACTGTTGAAATCGAGACCCGCCTTGCGGATGTTGCGGCCAAAGGCAATGGTCTCGGAAATTTCGACTTCATCGCCATGGGCAGTTGTATTTTCCTGAATGACCACGCTGTCAGCACCATCAGGTACTGGCGCACCGGTAAAGATGCGCACCGCTTCGCCAGCGTTCAGCAAGCCCTGAAACGCATGACCGGCGGCAGATTGGCCCACAAGCTTCAAACGAACCGGTACATTGGCCACATCATCAGCACGCACCGCATAACCGTCCATCGCGGAGGCTGCAAACGGCGGTTGCTGGCGTTTGGCATGCAAATCTACAGCGAGAACGCGCCCACCGGCTTCGCCAAGCGTTACAGTCTCGGAGTCCAGCAGATCAACATTGGCAAGGATGCGCCGCAGCGCTTCATCAACGGGAAGAAGGCCTGCCATGTTCAATTCCCGTCCGCTGACCAGTCGCCGGATTTTCCTCCGGATTTTTCCAGAAGGCGAATACCTTGGATTATCATGCCCTTATCGGCAGCTTTTGCCATGTCATAGATGGTCAGACAGGCAATGGAAACGGCTGTCAGTGCTTCCATCTCAACGCCGGTTTTCCCTGATAGTTTGACCGTGGCGCGCACATGCAGGCCCGGCAGTGCTGTATCCGCATCAATATCGACTGTGATTTTGCTCAAAAGCAGCGGATGGCAAAGCGGAATAAGATCGTGGGTTTTCTTCGCGGCCATAATCCCGGCGATACGGGCCGTGCCGATCACATCACCCTTCTTGGCATTGCCAGTGAGGATGAGATGAAGGGTTTCTGGCTGCATTCGCACATAACCTTCGGCGACAGCAACCCGCTCGGTCTCGGCCTTATCACCGACATCGACCATATGGGCCGCGCCAGAACTGTCGAGATGGGTCAGCTTTGTCGTGTTCATGCGGCGCTTGTCTGTTGTTCCGATGAGCCATGCAGAAGCGCACGGGTTGCAGCGGCCACGTCACTTTGACGCATCAGGCTTTCACCGACCAGGAAGGTGCCGATATCGGATTTCGCCAGACGCTGGCAATCCGCATGGGTGAACACACCGCTTTCGCTGACGAGCAGCTTGTCAGCTGGCACCATTTTGGCAAGCCGCTCCGATACGGCAAGATCGACATTGAACGTGCGCAGATCGCGATTGTTGATACCAAGAAGCGGCGAGGTGAGCTTGAGTGCCCGTTCCATCTCGGCTTCATCATGTACTTCAACGAGCACATCCATATTCAATGAAAAGGCTGTCTCTTCCAGCGCCTTTGCCAATGCATCATCGACGCTGGCCATGATGATCAGGATACAGTCGGCACCCCAACTGCGGGCTTCAAACACCTGATAGGTGTCGAACAGGAAATCCTTGCGCAGCGCAGGCAAACTTACCGCCGCGCGGGCATTGGTCAGAAACTCCGGTGCCCCCTGAAATGACGGCGCATCGGTGAGCACGGAAAGACAGGCCGCACCGCCTTCTTCATAGGCTTTTGCCAATGCGGGTGGATTGAAATCCGGACGAATCAAACCTTTGGACGGGCTGGCCTTCTTGATTTCCGCAATCAGGCCGAATTCATTGGCCGCACGCTTTGCCACGAGTGCTTGATGAAAACCGCGCGGCGCTTCCTGATCCCCGATCCGCGCCTTCAGCTCATCAACGGTAAACTGCGCCTTGGCGGCGGCAATTTCCTCGCGCTTATAAGCTTCGATCTTGCGAAGAATATCGACCATGATCAGACTGCCTCGCTGTTGGATACGTGGACCAGCTTCTTTAGCACATTTCGCGCTGCACCGCTGTCGATTGAATGGGCAGCCATGCTGATGCCGGTTTTCAGATCGTCTGCGGCACCCGCAATAACCAGTCCGGCCCCGGCATTGAACAGGGTGATATCGCGATAGGCGCCATGCGCACCATCAAGAACAGACAACAGCGACACCGCATTTTCATCGGCAGTCCCACCTTTGAGATCCTGTGGATCAACGCGGCGCAATCCAAACGTCTCCGGTTCAATCTCGAATGTACGGATAACACCGTTCTCAAGCGCCGCAACCTTGGTCACACCTGCGGTAGTTATTTCATCAAGACCATCACCATGCACAACCCACACGGATTCAGAACCGAGATTCTTCAGCACCTGCGCGATAGGCTCCACCCATTCGGGCGCATAAACACCAACCAACTGGCGCGTAACGCCTGCGGGATTGGTCAAAGGGCCGAGCAGATTGAAAATCGTACGGGTTCCAAGCTCAACGCGGGCAGGGCCCACATGCTTCATCGCCGGGTGATGCGATGGCGCAAACATGAAGCCAATGCCTGCTTCCTTGATGCAGGTGGAGATCAGATCCGGACCGATTTCAATATTAATCCCAAGCGCAGCCAATGTATCGGCCGCACCGGAGCGCGAGGACAAGGCGCGATTGCCATGCTTGGCAACCGGCACACCGGCACCGGCAGCGACAAAGGCAGCGCAGGTTGAAACATTATAGGAGCCGGACTGATCACCACCCGTACCGACAATATCGATAGCGCCGGGCACCGCCTTTACGGTGAGCATTTTCGAGCGCATGGCGGAGACGGCGCCTGCAATCTCATCAACCTGTTCACCGCGCACCCGCAGTGCCATCAGCAGGGCGCCGATCTGTGCAGGGGTGGCCTGCCCGGACATCATGATATCGAAAGCTTCAACAGCCTCCTCGCGGGAAAGAACCTTTCCCGCCGCCGTAATACCGATGAAACGTTTCAGTTCAGCCATTTCTCGATCTCACAGCAATCATTGGCGGGCGAGCGCCTGATCAATAACAGTCTTGTTGATGGATACGGGGTAGACGGTCTGCAACTGCATGACCAACTGGTCGAGCAGATCGTCGGAGAGCCGCGAGGTGAACGAATCTTTCTCGGCTTTACTCAGCGAATCCGCACCCACATTCATCGGTTCAATTGATTCCGTAACCTTGAAGATCAGCTTCGACTGATCAGCCGCAGATTCGGTTACACCAACCAGACCATCGGCGCCATCAAACACCGAGGCAACGCCGCCTTCACCCAGATCCGTGTCCTTGGACTGGCGCGTGATGCCACGCTTGGTTTCCTTGGTGAGTTTGAGTTCGGCAGCAATATCGTCAAGCGAGGTACCCGCAGCAACGCGCTTGCGCACTTCCTCGGCTTTTTCGTTCAGACGCTTTTCAAGCTCGGCTGTGCGCCAGTTTTCCGTCACACGCGCCTTCACTTCATCAAGCGTGCGTTCCCGTGCGGGCGTAATGCCTGCAACATCATACCAAAGGAAACTGTTCGGTCCGACATTGAGCGGCTCATTATCAAAACCCTGATCGGCAAGGAAAGCGGCGGTCAGCAGGTTTTCTCCGAACGGAATATTGGGAATTTCCTTTTCATCCGGTCCACGGCCCGACTGATCAACGGCGTCAATCGTCACCATTTTCAGATTCTGCTTGGCTGCAGCATCCGCCATGGTCGCACCATCGGCGCGGGCATTTTCATAGGCATCATGCACGGACATGACCGATGTAGCGGCAAGGGTCAGGGCAATCGTTTCACGAATATCCTTCTCGACGTCAGCCAGCGGCTTGACCACTTCAGGTGTTGCAGCGGTTACGCGAACAATGACCGGGCCAAACGCGCCGGTAATCACATCGCTGACATTGCCAGCCTGCATTTTGAAGATTGCATCAGCAATCGTCTGGTCGGGCAGGGCATTGCGCTGGAAGGTGCCAAGACCCACATCGTTCATGGTCTTACCCTCAGCTTTTACTTCGTCTTCGAACGAAGTCCCGCCAGCCAGACGGTCATGCGCTGCCTTGGCCGCTTCAGCATTGGCAAAGGTCAATTGCTCGATGGTGCGGGTTTCCGGCGAGGTATAGCGGGCGATGTTCTTGTCGTATTCAGCCTTGATTTCCTCAGGCGAAACCGATGCCTCATCAGCAATATCTTTTGGTTCGAGCTTTACATAGGTGATTTTGCGGTATTGCGGAGCACCGTAAGCTTCCTTGTTTGCATCGAAATAGGTCTTCAGATCCGCATCGCTTGGCGCGGGAATGTCGGTGATGAATGATTTCGGCATCGATACATAATCGATGGTGCGCGATTCACCCTTATAGGTGGCTACGGCCTTGAGCAGCGTATCGGGCACGGTAATGCCGTCAGCCACAGCTTCGACTATCTGCTGGCGGCGCGCAATCTTGCTGCGGCTGTCGAGATAACCCTGCGGGGTCATGCCGGCATTGCGCAATATGGCATCAAACTGCGCAGGATTGAAACGACCGTCGGGGCCCTGAAAAGCAGGGTCTTCGGCGGCAAGCTGTGCCAGACGGTCTTTGGAAAGACCGAGCGACATCTTGCGGGCCTCTTCATCAAGGACCACACCGGCAACCAGCTGCGACTGAACCTGATTGCTCACACCAATGGCATCAGCCTGTTCACGGGTAAACCGCTGGCCAAAGCGCTGCTGCAGCGATGCAAGCTGGCGATCATAGGCTAGGCGATACTCGACCGGGGAAACTTTCGAGCTACCGGCGCTAATGGCGGAACCATTGCCAACGGCGCTGAGAATTGTATTGGACACGCCCCAGCCAACAAAACTGATGCCAAGAAGACCGAGAAGTACCTTAGCTACCCAGGTCTGGGCCACATCGCGCAAAGAATCGAGCATAGAAAGTCACCGTAACAGTATGAGGCTCAAAAGAATTGCCTCATGGTCCGATTCTGACATTTGCATCCCGCTGATACAGCCATTAAGGCAAATGTCAGAATAAAAGGACCACAAGCAACTCTATGGTTCTAGTGGAGCTTTGAATTTGACATTCGCTCCGCGCTTGATGTCACGAAGGATGCGAATGTCAAATTCGCTCCACTAGGGGAATAGCGTCATGGAGGGCTTGTGTCGATTGCTTTATCAAGTGAATTTGCTAGTCAGACAATCAAATAACCGAGAAATCATCAAATCTATCGTCTTGAGGAACGCCGAATGACCCCTGATGTCCGTCCACTCGTTGCTGGCAATTGGAAAATGAACGGGACCGGAGAGTCTCTGGATGAACTGCGCATGATCGTCAACAGGCCCAATTCGGCGATTGGCGAGAAGATCGACGGACTGATCTGTGTGCCCGCTACGCTTGTCTTCCGCGCTGCCCAGTCGGTGGAAGGCGAGGCGCTGGCCATTGGCGGCGAGGATTGCCATGCAAAGAAGTCGGGTGCGCATACGGGGGATGTGTCTGCCGATATGCTGAAAGACGCTGGAGCATCCCATGTGATCGTCGGCCACTCGGAACGCCGTACCGACCATGGCGAGACCGATGCAATGGTCAATGCCAAGGCCGTTGCTGCCTGGGGTGCGGGGCTCGTCGCCATTATCTGCATTGGTGAAACCGAGGCGCAGCGCAAATCCGGTGCGACACTTGATGTGATCGCGACACAGCTTGCAGGCTCCATTCCTGATGGGGCCGTGGCCAAAAATACTGTTATTGCCTATGAACCCGTCTGGGCCATCGGCACAGGTCTGACACCAACTGCTGGCGATGTGCGCGAGGTTCACGCCTCGATCCGTGCGGCTTTGATCAAGCGTTTTGGCGGAGAAGGCGCGAAACTGCGTATCCTTTATGGCGGCTCGGTCAAACCATCCAATGCGGTTGAACTTCTCGGTATTGACAACGTCGATGGCGCCCTTGTTGGCGGTGCAAGCTTGAAAGCTGCGGACTTCCTGGCCATCTGTGAAGCATATCATTCGCTCTAAAAGGCCCCAACAGCCGAGAAAACTGTCAATTCACGGGCTTGGTTTATTACGAGATACGGTGTAAAGAGCCGCGTCCGACACCTAGAAAGCAGAAAATACCCCATGCAAACCGTCGTTATCGTCATTCATCTTCTGATTGTACTTGCCCTCGTTGGAGTTGTGCTCATGCAGCGCTCTGAAGGCGGCGGTCTTGGAATTGGCGGTGGCTCAGGTTTCATGAGCGCGCGCGGTGCAGCCAATGTGCTGACACGGGCAACGGCAATCCTTGCAACGGGCTTTTTCATCACATCTTTGGCGCTTGGCATCATGTCGCGCTATGCGGAAAGCCCAACGGATATTCTGAACCGTATTCCGACAACAACCGGTGGCCAGCCCGCAACGGGCGGACAGCCAGCTGGTTCCGGCGGTATTCTTAATCAGCTTCCGGGTGCGCCAACGACGACGCCACCAGCTTCGGATGCAAACGCACCGGCTTCGGGCGCTCCTGCGCCAGCAGCCCCAGCACCTGCCGAATCAACAGCGCCTGCACCAGCAGCACCGGTTACACCGGCGCAGCCTGCCAATCCTGTTCCAAATTCCCAGTAACGGGCTGAAAAAGTGAATCTTTGCGGACACGCAGCAAATGTGTTGCGCTTCCGCAACCCTTGCGGGTGAAGAATCAGTCTGCCTCATTCTTCACGGTGATTTGCATTGAGAAGAAAGCAGTCTTCGGGTACGCCATAATCAGGTTTGGCCTAGAGGGCCGGGCAAGCGCCGCTGATGGCGCATGCATACTATCCGGGAACTAACACTATGATTTCACGTCGCTCTCTGCTTATTGGAATCTCTGCTCTGGCATTGGCCGGACCAGCATCCGCGCAATCTGTAATCAACGAGACGGCAGCCCCTGCTGTCGATGCAACACCAACAGCTTCTACGGCAAAGCCCACCAAGGTTTCGCAGGCTCGCAAGCCAGCACGTGTTGCTGCCAAGCGCAACTACTCGCTTGATCCCAAATATTTGCCGCAGGATGTTGCCTTCACCGGGTACAAAACTGGCACGATCGTGATCGATCCGAAGGAAAAGTTCCTCTATCTGGTTGAATCTTCAAGCACGGCGCGCCGTTATGGTATTGCTGTCGGCAAAGAAGGTCTTGAATTCAAGGGCACTGCTGAAATCCGCACCAAGCGCGAATGGCCCCGTTGGATTCCGACCAAGGAAATGATCCAGCGCGAACCAAAGCATTATGCCCAGTATGAGAACGGCATGGATGGCGGTCCGGGCAATCCTCTTGGCGCCCGTGCGTTGTACCTTTCACAGGGCAACAAGGATACCTATATTCGCATCCATGGTACCGTGCAGCCCTGGACTATCGGCAGCTCCGCTTCGAACGGTTGCTTCCGCATGGTCAATGATCACGTGATCGATCTTTACAACCGCGTCAGTGTCGGCACCGAAGTGGTTGTTCTGTAAGAATTAATTACCGCCAGATTGAAACGGCCAGACATCGCGTCTGGCCGTTTTGTTTGTTTTGAAAAAATATTTGGACGGGAAAAACGGCTTTGATGCCGATTTTTTTGTGGCCAAATCACTCACAAAGGACTAACGAGATAAGCCCATGGCCCGATATGTTTTCATCACTGGCGGCGTGGTTTCTTCCCTCGGAAAAGGCATCGCCGCAGCTGCTTTGGCAGCCCTCCTTCAGGCTCGTGGATACCGTGTACGGATTCGCAAGCTTGATCCTTATCTCAACGTCGACCCCGGCACGATGTCGCCGTATCAGCATGGCGAGGTCTTTGTGACCGACGATGGTGCTGAAACTGACCTCGATCTTGGTCATTATGAGCGCTTTACGGGGCGTCCTGCTAATAAGCAGGATAACATCACCACCGGACGCATTTACCGGAACATCATCGAAAAGGAACGCAGGGGTGATTACCTCGGCGCGACTGTTCAGGTGATTCCGCACGTCACCGACGAGATCAAGAATTTCATCGTGGATGGCAATCAGGACTATGATTTTGTCCTGTGCGAAATCGGTGGAACCGTTGGTGACATCGAAGCGATGCCGTTTCTGGAAGCAATCCGTCAGCTGGGCAATGATCTGCCACGCGGCAGCGCTGTCTATATCCACCTGACCCTGATGCCCTATATCCCCGCAGCGGGCGAACTGAAAACCAAACCAACCCAGCACTCCGTCAAGGAACTACGTTCCATCGGCATTGCGCCTGATATTCTGCTCATTCGCGCGGATCGTGAGATTCCTGAATCTGAACGTCGCAAGCTTTCGCTGTTCTGCAATGTCCGCTCATCGGCGGTTATTCAGGCGCTGGATGTCGATACGATCTATGATGTTCCGATGGCCTACCACAAGGAAGGTCTTGATTCGGAAGTTCTGGCAGCTTTCGGCATTGATCCCGCACCCAAGCCTCGCATGGAACGTTGGGACGAGGTGAGCAGCCGTATTCACAATCCGGAAGGCGAGGTCACTATTGCCGTTGTCGGCAAATATACCGGCCTGAAAGATGCCTACAAGTCGCTGATCGAAGCGCTTCACCATGGCGGCATGGCCAACAAGGTGAAGGTCAATCTGGACTGGATCGAATCGGAAATCTTTGAACAGGAAGACCCGACGCCCTATCTGCAGAAGGTGCATGGCATTCTGGTGCCTGGTGGCTTTGGCGAGCGTGGTTCGGAAGGCAAGATTCTGGCGGCAAAATTCGCCCGTGAGAAAAAAGTTCCGTATTTCGGTATCTGCTTCGGTATGCAGATGGCGGTGATTGAGGCAGCCCGTTCACTGGCTGGCGTTGAAAAAGCATCGTCAAGCGAATTCGGCCCGACCACGGAACCCGTCGTCGGTCTGATGACCGAGTGGCTCAAAGGCAATATGCTGGAAAAACGCACGCAGGCTGGCGATCTCGGCGGCACCATGCGTCTGGGCGCCTATGAAGCCATGCTGAAATCCGGAACCCGCATTGCCGATATTTATGGGTCGACGGATATTTTCGAGCGGCACCGTCATCGCTACGAAGTGAACATCGATTATAAGGACCGTCTGGAAGAGTGTGGTCTGGTATTTTCGGGCATGTCGCCGGATGGCGTTCTGCCTGAAACCATCGAATATCCTGACCATCCATGGTTTATCGGCGTTCAGTATCACCCAGAACTCAAATCTCGCCCGTTCGAACCGCATCCGCTGTTTGCCTCCTTCATTCAGGCGGCAATGGATCAGAGCCGGTTGGTTTGATCAGAAGAAGGGTGTGGCTTGAATTGCAATCAGCATTGAGGCACACCCTTTACCCATGACCACAATCTCTCCCCGCACATCTCGTCCCGTCGATCATCTGGTTCTGCCCGTGGTGGAGCTGGATACTGCGCGTGCCCGGCTTGAAGCACTGGGCTTTACGGTCGCGCCGGTTGGCGTGCATCCGTTTGGCACTGAAAATGCCTGCGTGTACTTCCACGACAATACGTTTCTTGAACCGCTTGCCATCAGCCAGCGCGAGACCTGCGAAGACGAGGCACGCAAAGGCAATGTCTTTGTTGCCCGTGACCAAGCCTACCGTTTCCGCAATGGGCAGGATGGCTTTTCTGGACTGGTGATGGGTACGCAGGATGCCAAGGCAGATCACAAGGAATTTGTGAAGTCAGGCATTTCGGCTGGCGAGGTTCTTGATTTTTCAAGGGCTTTCAAAACGCCTGAGGGCAAGGAAGACACCGCCAGTTTCCGTCTGGCCTTTGCCTCGGATCTTCGGGCACCGGATGTCTTTTTCTTTACGATCCAGCGCATCAATACGCTGAAAGTCGACCGGACGACGCTGCAGACCCATAAGAATGGCGCATTGGGATTGCGCGAGATTGTGCTGTCAGAGGTCAATCCAACGGATTTCCAGTACCTGTTGCAGGAGCTAGTCAACCAGCGCGATGTGAATGCTCACTCCTTCGGCATGGATATTCGTGCTGCAAATGCCAACATCACCGTGCTGACGCCTGCGGGTCTGCGTTCATTCCTCGGTCTTGATGCCTCTGAAAACGAGCGCGGTTTGCGCCTGCAGGCTTTTGTGATCGGCGTGCGCGATCTGGCTGCGGTTGAAACTTTGCTTGCCAACAACAATATCTCCACCGAAAAGCGCGGCTCCCGCCTGATTGTGCATAAGGCACCGGGACAGGGCGCTGCCATTATATTTGAGGCTGCCTGATGTCCCTGAATTCCACCGTATCCGCCGGCTCGGTTGCCTTTTCCAATACCGGTCAGTTTTCGCTGATTGCTGGTCCATGCCAGATGGAAAGCCGTCAGCACGCCTTCGATATGGCGGGCGCTCTGAAAGAGATGACCGGCAAGCTCGGTATCGGGCTGGTTTACAAATCAAGCTTCGATAAGGCCAACCGCACGTCGCTGACGGGCAAGCGCGGCTTTGGTCTTGAGAACTCGCTGCCGGTTTTCGCCGATATCCGCAAGGAATTCGGTCTGCCGACACTGACCGACGTTCACACGGAAGAGCAATGCGCCATTCTGGGTGAAGTGGTTGATGTGTTGCAGATTCCGGCATTTCTTTGCCGCCAGACCGATCTGCTGATCGCGGCTGCCAAGACAGGCAAGATCGTCAACATCAAGAAGGGTCAGTTTCTCGCGCCCTGGGACATGAAGAATGTCATCGCCAAGGTAACGGAAAGCGGCAACCCGAATGTCATGGTCACGGAGCGTGGCGCGTCTTTCGGTTACAACACACTGGTTTCTGACATGCGCTCGCTGCCGATCATGGCTGGCTTCGGCGCACCGGTTATTTTCGATGCGACACATTCAGTACAGCAGCCGGGCGGGCAGGGTGGCTCGACCGGTGGTCAGCGCGAATTTGTGGAAACATTGTCCCGCGCGGCTGTTGCCGTTGGCGTTGCCGGTGTCTTCATTGAAACGCATCAGGACCCTGATAACGCCCCTTCCGATGGCCCTAACATGGTACCGCTCGACCAGATGCCGCGTCTTCTGGAGACGCTGTTGAAATTCGACCGCATCGCCAAGGGCCTCTAAAAGGTTCCGGGTAAAAAACCTGAATTTTTATGCAACCATGGGCGGCTTTGTTCATTCCCCTTTCAGTGACAACAGAAAAGGAGTGAGCAAATGCCAACCAATTCAGGTCATACAACAGCGATCCGTGCCACACGCGTCATCGGCACGAATGTCTACAATACAACCGGTGAAAAGATCGGTGAAATTGAAGACGTGATGCTGGACAAATCAGCCGATGGAATCATGTTTGCCGTTGTTGGCTTCGGCGGTTTCCTCGGAATTGGCGAAAAATACCATGCCGTTCCATGGTCCATGCTGGATTATGACACCAATAATGATGGATATGTCGTGCCGTTCACGCGGCCCCAGCTGGAACAGGCGCCGACCCACACAATCAAGGAATTGACGGAGAATGACGGGCGCAAGGCGCGCGACCTCTCTGCTTCCTATTACAAGGCGGCGTAGCTCATCTTGGTGACGGCTGGACCATCTATTATGGAAAAAGGTCGTCTCTGACGGCCTTTTTTCTGTTTTGATCGACAAATCGTCTCAATGGGGATTTTCCTTGTCATCTTCATTCGCTATTCCAGTGAAACGAATTTGACATTTGCATCCTTGGCGACATCACGCACGAAGCAAATGTCAAATTTAAAGTTCCACTGAAAACCTTAGAGATTCGAGTGGTCCTTTGATTCTAACATTCGCTTCGGTGGCTTTATCAATGGGATGCGGATGTTGGAATCGGACCACTCGTTGCGAATGCCGCCCAATGCAAATTGAAGGAAAAGCCTTATGACTGCTATTGTCGATATTATTGGCCGTGAAATTCTGGATAGTCGCGGGAACCCGACTGTTGAGGTCGATGTCATTCTCGAAGACGGCTCTCTTGGCCGCGCTGCCGTACCCTCCGGCGCATCGACAGGTGCGCATGAGGCGGTTGAACTGCGCGATGGCGGCACACGCTATCTCGGCAAGGGCGTCCAGAAGGCCATTGATGCGGTCAATGGCGAAATTTTTGATGCCATTGGTGGCCTCGACGCTGAAAACCAGATCCATATCGACAAGACCATGATTGATCTGGATGGCACACCGAACAAGGGCCGTCTCGGCGCCAATGCCATCCTCGGCGTATCGCTTGCCGTTGCCAAGGCTGCTGCCGAAGCATCCGGCCAGCCGCTCTATCGCTATCTCGGCGGACCAAACGCCCATGTCCTGCCTGTTCCTATGATGAACATCATCAACGGCGGCGCCCATGCTGATAATCCGATCGATTTTCAGGAATTCATGATCCTTCCCGTGGGCGCGTCGTCCATTGCCGAAGCCGTGCGCTATGGTTCCGAAGTGTTCCACACGCTGAAGAAGCGTCTGAAGGATGCCGGTCATAACACCAATGTCGGCGACGAGGGCGGTTTCGCACCGAACCTCAAGACCGCGCAGGCTGCGCTCGACTTCATCGTTGAGTCGATTGAAAAGGCCGGTTTCAAGCCGGGTGAAGAAATCGCCATTGGTCTGGATTGTGCTGCCACCGAGTTCTTCAAGGACGGCAATTACGTCTATGAAGGCGAAAAGAAGACCCGTGATCCGAAGACACAGGCAAAATATCTTGCCAAGCTTGTCGCCGATTACCCGATCATCACCATCGAAGACGGCATGTCAGAAGATGACTGGGAAGGTTGGAAATATCTGACGGATCTGGTTGGCGACAAGTGCCAACTGGTTGGCGATGATCTTTTTGTCACCAATTCGTCGCGTCTGCGCGATGGTATCAAGATGGGTGTGGCCAATTCCATCCTCGTCAAGGTCAATCAGATCGGCACCCTGTCGGAGACGTTTGACGCTGTCGATACCGCTCACCGTGCAGCCTATACCGCCGTCATGTCACATCGCTCTGGCGAAACGGAAGATTCAACGATTGCTGATCTCGCCGTTGCCACCAATTGCGGGCAGATCAAAACCGGCTCGCTTGCCCGTTCTGACCGGGTCGCCAAGTACAATCAGCTGATCCGTATCGAGCAGGAACTTGGACCGCAGGCCCGTTATGCGGGTCGTGGCATCTTCCGCAGCATCTGATTGCTGTATGCTTCTGCATCAGGGCGCCAGAGATGGCGCCCTTTTTGTTTGATGGGATGTGGTTTGTGGTGCGTGGTTCGACAAGCTCACCATGAGGGACTTGGGTGGATGTAAGGGAGTCAAAGTTCTGCAATTTTGGTAATTGGCGTTACATCCACCACTCTCCCTCATGGTGAGCTTGTCGAACCACGAACCGGCGGCATTCACCCCCCTCTGGGCTGTCGCCCTACCGGGGCGAGCCACGGGTCTCGCCCGTCCTTCGGACCCCCCACAAGGGGGGAGATCACATTGGCATGAACGCTTTGCACAACTGGAAACGTTTCAAATTGTGCAAGATGGTATTGAAGGCTGATTTCCCCCCTTGTGGGGGAGATGCCTGACAAGGCAGAGGGGGGCGAATGTTTCCACCAACATTGCAGTTGGGAAATATACCTTCCCCATTACCACGCCCGCTTTTGCGTCTGGCTATTGATGAGGTGGGAAAGACGGGCGATCCATAAGGGGAACGCGGAAGTCTTGGTATTGGTAGTGTAATCAGTGCGTTCCCCGGATATTTTCCTGTTTGTCAAGAAAACTCCCGGATCACCCGTCCCGATGACTGGTTTTACCCTTGTGAGATAAAACCTTTCCCCTGCAGGGTTAACAGCCCCACAGGTGAAATCACCGATCCTTTCCTGACTTCAGAAAGTTTTCCGGAGCATTCCCGCCGGAAAGGACACCATCAGAATAAGCGAGGTGAGATGGTGTTGGATAAGTTGGCACGATTTTTTTGAAAATGGGTGGTTGCAGAACCATTGTCGCGCCCTTCGACAAGCTCACCATGAGGGAGAGTGAGGTCTGCAACGATAATCGCCAACGTTGCAGAAAATGACTCCCGTTCATCACCTCTCTCCCTCATGGTGAGCTTGTCGAACCACGAACCACGAACCACATTCATGCAGCCCCTCCGCAGCCTCCCATCACCTCAATCAAAACCCGAATTTAATCGCCTGTTAAGCAAAACATTGTTTTATGGCGCTGTGATTAATCAGGCCATGATGACCTGATTCCGCATTCCTTCGGGTCATTGCCATGTGGACAAAACAGAGACGGAAAACCAATCGCGGACGGCTTGTCGTGCCGATCCTTGCCGCCATGTTTTTCGCCTATTTCGGTTTCCACGCCTATCACGGTGAATACGGCCTCTATTCCACGATCAAGCTGCAGGAGCAGACCCAGCTGCTGCGGGCGCAGTACGATGCGGTCAAGACTTCGCGCATAGAGCTTGAACGGGAGGTGCAACTTATGCATGATGGGACAATTGAGCGGGATATGCTGGATGAACAAGCCCGCAAAGCGCTGAATGTTTCGCGGCCGGATGAAGTCACAATCATGCGTGGCTCCGGTGATTTGACTATTAACTGATATCCGGTTAATTCGCCTTTTATTGTGCATTTTGAACATCTTATTTGCATAGCTCTTATTCAAATCTGCATATTGTAAGTTCTGCTCCTGCTGCTATTGTCACCAGACAAAATAACAGGGAGTGAGATATGGCTACGAGGGCGAAAAAAAGCCCTGCGCGTCCCGCGCAGACCTCTGCTGTCAAAGCACCAAAACCAATCCAGTTCACAAAAGAGCAAGAGCTTGAAGCCTACCGCGAGATGCTGCTGATACGGCGTTTCGAAGAAAAAGCCGGTCAGCTTTACGGTATGGGTTTTATCGGTGGTTTCTGCCATCTCTATATCGGTCAGGAAGCTGTTGTCACCGGTATGCAGGCAGCGCTGATCGAGGGTGATCAGGTGATTACCGGTTATCGCGACCATGGCCATATGCTGGCTTGTGGCATGAGTGCCCGGGGTGTGATGGCTGAGTTGACCGGACGCCGCGGCGGCCTTTCCAAAGGCAAGGGCGGCTCCATGCATATGTTCTCGAAAGAGAAGCATTTTTACGGCGGTCACGGTATCGTCGGTGCGCAGGTCTCCCTTGGTACGGGCCTCGCTTTTGCCAATCGCTACCGCGAAAACGGCAATGTCTCTCTGGCCTATTTCGGTGATGGCGCTGCCAACCAGGGTCAGGTCTACGAAAGCTTCAATATGGCGGCGCTGTGGAAGCTGCCTGTCATCTACATCATCGAAAACAATCGCTACGCCATGGGCACCTCGGTTTCCCGCGCTTCGGCCGAAACTGATTTCTCCCGTCGCGGCATTTCTTTCAATATTCCCGGTATTCAGGTCGACGGCATGGATGTCCGTGCGGTTCAGGCTGCTGGCGAAGAAGCCACGGCATGGGCACGCTCCGGCAAGGGCCCGATGATCCTGGAAATGCAGACTTACCGGTATCGCGGTCACTCCATGTCTGATCCGGCGAAATACCGTTCCAAGGACGAAGTGCAGAAAATGCGCTCCGAACACGATCCCATCGAGCAGGTGAAGAACCGGTTGATCGAAAAGGGTTGGTCCACCGAGGACGACCTGAAGAACATCGACAAGGATGTGCGCGATATCGTTGCTGATGCAGCGGATTTCGCCCAGTCCGATCCGGAGCCGGATGCATCCGAGCTCTACACCGACATTCTGCTCTAAGGGAGGCGCGATCATGCCTGTAGATATTCTGATGCCAGCGCTCTCGCCGACCATGGAAGAGGGCAAACTGTCGAAATGGCTGAAAAAGGAAGGTGACAAGGTCACTTCCGGCGACGTTCTCGCGGAAATCGAAACCGATAAGGCGACGATGGAAGTGGAAGCTGTCGATGAAGGCACAATCGGCAAGATTCTTGTTGCCGAAGGCACCGACAATGTAAAGGTCAACACGGTCATTGCCGTTCTGCTTGGTGAAGGCGAAAGCGCCGATGCTGCCAGCGCGCCAAAGGCTGCTGCTGCTGAAGCACCTGCCAAGGCGGAAGAAGCGCCCAAGCAGGAAGCCGCAGCTGAAAAGCCTGCTGCAACCGTTCCGGCTGCACCAAAGGCCGAAGTTGCCGCTGATCCGGATATTCCGGCAGGCACCGAAATGGTTTCGACCACTGTGCGTGAAGCACTGCGCGACGCCATGGCGGAAGAAATGCGCCGTGATCCCAACGTCTTTGTTATGGGTGAAGAAGTCGCCGAATATCAGGGCGCCTACAAGATCACGCAAGGATTGCTCGACGAATTTGGTCCAAAACGCGTTGTCGATACACCGATCACTGAACATGGCTTTGCCGGTGTGGGTGTTGGTGCTGCGATGACCGGCCTGCGTCCAATTGTTGAGTTCATGACTTTCAACTTTGCCATGCAGGCGATTGACCAGATCATCAATTCGGCAGCCAAGACACTTTATATGTCGGGCGGCCAGATGGGTGCGCCGATGGTATTCCGTGGTCCAAGTGGTGCGGCTGCCCGCGTTGCTGCCCAGCACTCCCAGTGCTATGCCGCATGGTACAGCCATATTCCGGGTCTGAAAGTCGTCATGCCCTATACGGCTGCCGACGCGAAAGGCCTGCTCAAGGCCGCGATCCGCGATCCGAACCCGGTCATCTTCCTTGAAAACGAAATCCTCTACGGTCATTCCTTCGATGTGCCGAAGCTTGATGATTTCGTCCTGCCGATCGGCAAGGCCCGCATTCACAAGAAGGGCACGGATGTTACGCTCGTCTCCTTCGGTATCGGCATGAACTATACGGTCAAAGCCGCGGAAGAGCTGACAAAGCTTGGCATCGATGCTGAAATCATCGATCTGCGCACGATCCGCCCGATGGATATTCCAACGGTTGTGGAATCGGTCAAGAAAACCGGCCGTTGCGTAACCATCGAGGAAGGCTATCCGCAGTCTTCGGTCGGTACGGAAATCGCTACCCGCGTCATGCAGCAGGCATTCGATTATCTCGATGCGCCGATCCTGACAATTGCCGGCAAGGACGTTCCGATGCCCTATGCGGCAAATCTGGAAAAGCTGGCATTGCCGAACATTGCTGAAATCGTCGAGGCCGTCAAAGCTGTGACATACACAGCGTAAAGGGGAGGAAATCGATATGCCGATCAATATCACCATGCCGGCGCTTTCTCCCACGATGGAAGAGGGCAATCTTGCCAAATGGCTGGTCAAGGAAGGCGATAAGGTTGGTCCCGGCGATGTGATTGCCGAGATCGAAACCGACAAGGCAACGATGGAAGTCGAAGCTGTCGATGAGGGCACTGTTGCCAAGATCGTGGTTCCTGCCGGTACTGAAGGCGTCAAGGTCAATGCGTTGATCGCCATTCTGGCGGGCGAGGGCGAAGATGTTGCCGCTGCTGCCAAGGGTGGCGGTGACGCTGCTCCTGCCAAGCCAGAGGCTCCCAAGGAAGAAACCAAGGCGAGTGCCGCTCCCACCTCCCCACCCGTGGGGGAGGTCGCGCCGCAGGCGCGGGAGGGGGGAAATGGTGCAGCTGCTCCAACCCCCACCCCGGTGCTGCGCACCGACCCTCCCCACAAGGGGGAGGGTGAAGGTCGCACTTTCTCATCACCGCTTGCACGCCGCATAGCCAAGGATGCCGGGATTGATCTGTCTGCCGTTACGGGTTCCGGCCCGCATGGCCGTGTGATCAAGAAGGACGTTGAGGCAGCAATCTCCGGTGGCGGTGCCAAGGCAGCCGCACCTGCCGCCGCAGCATCCGCTGCACCTGCAGCAGCGCCGAAGCCTATGTCTGACGATACGGTGCTAAAACTGTTCGAGGAAGGTTCCTACGAACTGGTGCCGCATGACGGCATGCGCAAGACGATTGCCAAGCGTCTGCTCGAAGCAAAATCAACCGTTCCGCATTTCTACCTGACGGTTGATTGTGAACTCGATGCGCTTCTGGCGCTGCGTGCCCAGATCAATGCGGCGTCGCCCATGCGCAAGACCGAAAAGGGCGATGTTCCTGCCTATAAGCTGTCGGTCAATGACATGATCATCAAGGCAATGGCTCTGGCCCTGCGCGATGTTCCGGATGCAAACGTATCCTGGACCGAAGCCAACATGGTCAAGCACAAGCATTCCGATGTGGGTGTTGCCGTTTCAATCCCCGGCGGTCTGATCACACCGATCATCCGCAAGGCCGAAGAAAAGACCCTGTCCAC
The DNA here is from genome assembly GCF_014138335.1 of Phyllobacterium sp. P30BS-XVII. Lineage (NCBI taxonomy): Bacteria > Pseudomonadati > Pseudomonadota > Alphaproteobacteria > Hyphomicrobiales > Phyllobacteriaceae > Phyllobacterium > Phyllobacterium sp. P30BS-XVII. The sequence continues at coordinate 170,210 of NZ_JACGXO010000006.1, read as the reverse complement.
CATCTCCAACGAGATGAAGGATCTGGCCAAGCGCGCGCGCGATCGCAAGCTGAAGCCTGAGGAATATCAGGGTGGTACAACGGCTGTGTCCAACCTCGGTATGTTTGGCGTCAAGGACTTTGCCGCCATCATCAACCCGCCGCATGCCACCATTCTGGCAATCGGTGCGGGTGAAGAGCGGGCCGTCGTCAAGAAGGGCGAGATCAAGGTTGCCACGGTCATGTCCGTGACGCTGTCGACCGATCACCGCGCCGTCGATGGAGCCTTGGGTGCCGAACTAGCGCAGGCCTTCAAGCGCCACATCGAAAACCCGATGGGCATGCTGGTCTGAGGCCGCCAATGAAAACGGTTCTCTGCTATGGCGATTCTCTGACCTGGGGGTATATCCCCGACGGGTCAGGGCGTCATGCGCTGGAGGACCGGTGGCCGCAGGTTTTGCAGGCGGAGCTTGGCAACAGCGTGAATATTGTTGCCGATGGTCTGAACGGGCGGACAACCGCCTTTGACGATCATCTTTCAGGATTTGAGCGCAATGCTGCCAAGACGCTGACCACGGCGCTTGGCACGCATTTCCCGCTTGATCTTGTCATCATCATGCTCGGCACCAACGACATGAAGACATTTATCTGCGGCAATGCCTTGGGCACCAAACGCGGTATGCAGCGGCTGATCGAGATTGTACGCACTGCGCCTTACCAGCTTGGTGTGAGAGCACCCGATATCCTGATCATGTCGCCGCCAGCACTTGGCGATACGGGCGGGCCGGAATTCAGGCTGGTGTTCGAGCAGGGTATCGAGCAGTCGCGCCTGCTCTCAGCCTATTATGACGATGCCGCCAAAGAGGCCGCTTGCGGCTTTTTCGATGCGGGATCGGTGGCAAGAACATCGCCTGTCGATGGCGTGCATCTGGATAGAGACAATACACGGGCAATCGGCAAAGCCATTGCACCAATCGTTCGAGGCATACTCGATATTTAGTTCAGTCTTAGGAGGACCCGAGTCTTGACCAATAATTACGACGTGATCATCATTGGTTCCGGTCCGGGCGGCTATATCGCTGCTATCCGTTCCGCCCAGCTGGGATTGAAGACCGCCATTGTGGAGCGCGAGCATCTCGCTGGTATCTGCTCCAACTGGGGCTGTATCCCGACAAAGGCACTGCTCCGCTCTGCTGAAATCTTCCACTATGCCGAACATGCCAAGAATTATGGCCTGAAGATCGAAGGCAGCGTAACAGCTGACCTCAAGGCAATCGTTGCGCGCTCGCGCGGCATTGCCGAGCGGATGAATGGCGGCGTGGGCTTCCTGATGAAGAAGAACAAGGTCGATGTCATCTGGGGCGAAGCCAAGCTCACCAAGCCGGGTGAAATCATCGTCTCCAAGACCACCAAGAAGCCGATGGAGCCACAGGCCCCATTGCCCAAGAATGCCTTGGGCGAGGGCACCTACACGGCAAAACACATCATCATCGCAACCGGCGCCCGTCCGCGCGCGCTGCCGGGTATCGAGCCGGATGGCAAGCTGATCTGGACCTATTTCGAGGCGATGAAGCCCGAAGAAATGCCAAAGTCGCTGCTGGTCATGGGCTCGGGCGCTATCGGCATCGAATTTGCATCGTTCTATCGCACCATGGGTGTTGATGTGACTGTAGTCGAAGTGATGTCGCAGGTCATGCCTGTCGAAGATACGGAAATTTCCAATTTCGCCCGCAAGCAGTTCGAAAAGCAGGGCATGAAGATCATCCTTGATGCCAAAGTCACCAAGGTTGAAAAATCGGCCAACTCCATCACCGCCCATGTGGAAAAGAAGGATGGCAAGGTCGAAAAGATCACCGCAGACCGTATGGTTTCGGCGGTCGGCGTTCAGGGCAATATTGAAAATATCGGCCTTGAAGCGCTTGGCATCAAGACAGATCGCGGCTGTATTGTCATCGATCCCTACGGCAAGACCAATGTTCCCGGCGTTTATGCCATTGGCGACGTGGCTGGTCCGCCCATGCTGGCGCACAAGGCCGAGCACGAGGCTGTCATCTGCGTGGAAAAAATCGCCGGATTGCCGAATGTCCATCCGATGGACAAGGCAAAAATTCCGGGCTGCACCTATTGCAACCCACAAGTTGCTTCCGTCGGTCTGACCGAAGCCAAGGCCAAGGCCGAAGGCTATGATATCCGCGTTGGCCGCTTCCCCTTCGTTGCCAATGGCAAGGCGATTGCGCTTGGTGAAGATCAGGGCATGGTCAAGACGGTTTTTGACAAGAAAACAGGCCAGCTCCTTGGCGCGCATCTGGTTGGGGCGGAAGTCACTGAACTCATTCAGGGTTTTGTCGTCGCGATGAACCTTGAAACCACCGAAGAAGAACTGATGCACACGATCTTCCCGCATCCGACACTGTCGGAGACGATGAAGGAAAGTGTGCTGGATGCCTATGGACGCGTGTTGAACGCCTGATTTGCGAAAGGATTACCGGCCCGTTGGTCACCATCAAGGATAGTAAACCCTGGGTTCGCCTGTCATGGGCAATCCTCAAATGGTCGACACTGATCGGCTTTGGGCTGGGGTTTGCAGCATCCGCCTTGAGTCTGCTTTCCGCCAACACCATATCCATCAATGGCAACGCCATTGGCGGTTGGGCCGGAGTGTGGACGGTGACTTTGGCCTGCGGGTTGGGTGGTTTCCTTTTCGGTGTTATATGGGCTCTGGTGTTTCGCGCCATTGCGATTGCGTCAGGACGATAGAGCGAGCGAGGAAAAATGGATCAGCCAGTTGGTATCATGAGCATGCCCGGGGTCGGTTTCTTCGGAATGCTGCTTATCGGTTTTATCGCCGGATATATCGCGGAAAAGGCAATGAGCCGTAATCATGGCTTGTTCACCCATATTCTTGTTGGTATTGCCGGGTCTTTCGTTGGTGGCACACTTGCCGGATTGTTGAATTTCAACTTTTACGGCTTTTTTGGAAATCTGATCGTTGCGACTGCTGGTGCAATTATCATTCTGTGGATTTTTGGCAAAGCCAGATCCTCAAACTAGGACATTGTGATGGTAACGGTTCTCGATACGATCGATCAAAAACGGCGCCTGCGGCATCCTGAAAAGGCGCATCGACCGGATACGGAGCTTCTGAAGAAGCCGGACTGGATTCGCGTCAAAGCGCCTGTTTCCAAGGGCTATTCGGAAACGCGCGATATCGTCCGCTCGCATAATCTCGTCACGGTTTGCGAAGAGGCCGGCTGCCCCAATATCGGCGAGTGCTGGGACAAGAAGCACGCGACCTTCATGATCATGGGCGAGATTTGCACACGCGCCTGCGCGTTCTGCAATGTTGCCACAGGCTTGCCGACAGCGCTTGATCCGAATGAGCCTGAAAATGTCGGCAAGGCAGTCAAGAAGATGGGCCTGACCCATGTGGTCATTACATCTGTGGATCGCGACGATCTGCCGGATGGTGGTGCCCAGCATTTTGCCGACGTTATCAACGCAATCCGCGAGATTTCACCCGGCACCACTATTGAAATCCTGACGCCTGACTTCCTGCGCAAGGATGGCGCTCTGGAGATCGTTGTTGCTGCGCGCCCCGATGTGTTCAACCACAATCTCGAAACCGTGCCTTCCAACTATCTCAAAGTGCGTCCGGGTGCCCGTTACTTCCACTCCATCCGCCTGTTGCAGCGGGTGAAGGAACTTGATCCGACAATTTTCACCAAATCCGGCATCATGGTCGGCCTTGGTGAGGAGCGGAACGAAGTTCTGCAGCTTATGGATGATCTGCGTTCTGCCAATGTGGATTTCATGACCATCGGCCAGTATCTGCAGCCAACCCGCAAGCATCACCCGGTTCTCAATTACGTCACGCCGGATGAATTCAAGTCCTACGCGACGATTGCCAAGACCAAGGGTTTCCTCGTGGTTGCATCAAGCCCGCTGACCCGTTCATCGCACCATGCGGGTGATGATTTCGCCAAGCTGAAGGCTGCACGCGAGGCGCTGCACGCCAACAGAAGCTAACTGAATGCCGAAATTCGATACGACACGCCCCGTGGTGCATCGGGCCGAGCAGATGTTTGATCTGGTCGCCGATGTGGAAAGCTATCCGCAGTTTCTGCCCATGTGCGAGAGCCTGAAAGTGCGCTCGCGCAAGGAACGGGACGGCAAAACCCTGCTGATCGCCGATATGACTGTCGGCTACAAACTGATCCGCGAGACATTTACCAGTCAGGTTCTGCTCAAACCGGATGAGAAGGTCATCGAGACCAAATATATTGATGGTCCGTTCCGTTATCTCGACAATAAATGGCAGTTCGTGCCATTGACTAACCCTGAACATTCCGAGGTAAAATTCTATATCGATTATGAATTCAAAAGCCGCACGCTCGGCTTTTTGATGGGATCGATGTTCGATATTGCCTTCCGGAAATTCACCGAAGCATTTGAAAAACGCGCCGATCAGATTTATGGGCGGGGACCTTAGAGCCCATATTTGATTTATTTCTCCGGCTAAGTAGATGTATTATTGGTGGTTCGTGGTTCGACATAACAACCATGAGGGAGATGGGTGGATGCGAGATAATCGCAAAGGGTGCAGAACTTAGCCCCCTTTCATCACCCCCAACACCGTCATCCTCGGGCTTGACCCGAGGACCCACCGCTAAGAAATCAAACGAAACTGGACACTCGGCACTTTTGAATAATGGGTCCTCGGGTCAAGCCCGAGGATGACGAAGAATGTGGAGTGCGGAGAGTCAAGTTCTGCACCCTTTGCGATTATCTCGTATCCACCCATCTCCCTCATAGCTGTTATGTTGAACCACGAACATGCAATATTTTTGGCACATCAAGCGATTGATCGCGGCGGGGCGATTCAGTTAAAGCAAGAGCGCAATCAGTATAGGAGACAAGGATGAGCCGCAGTGATTCCGATTTTACAGTTCATATGGAAACACCATCCATTGATGATTACTGCCGGTTGCGTTTGATTTCAGGCTTAAGCCCAAAGAGCAGGGAAGCGGCGGCCATTGGGTTGCCGAATACGATTTGCGGCGTGACGATTAAACTCGATGGCAAGGCTGTCGGCATGGGCCGTATCGTCGGCGATCGCGGCTGTTTTTATCAGGTGGTGGATATTGCTGTTGATCCGGAACATCAGGCTCGCGGGCTTGGCAAAAGGATCATGACGGCGCTAAAGGCTTATCTCGATGCGGAAGGGCAGGAGGGTGCCTATGTCAGTCTCGTCGCGGACGGTCCAGCAAAATATCTTTATGCAAAATTTGGCTTTGAGCCTGTGACGCCGGAGGCAATCGGCATGGCTTACCGCGTAACGCGCAGCTAATTTCTGGCAAGTGTTTTCAGCACCAGATCAAGCGCCGTATTAACTGCAGCGTGGCGGATGCTCGCGCGGCCATGATCCGGGAAAATATGGCGCACAGCCTGTGGGGCCTGTCCTTTGAGGGCAACACCAAACCAGACAAGACCAACCGGCTTTGCGGCAGAGCCGCCACCGGGACCAGCAACGCCCGTGACCGATACGGCAATGCCGGCGCGGGAATGTTTCAACACGCCCGCCGCCATGGCAAGCGCCACTTCTTCCGATACGGCGCCATGCGTGTCTATGAGTTCGGAGGGGACACCCAGCATGTCGTGTTTGGCTTCATTGGAGTAAGTGACGAAGCCGCGATCCACCACGTCGGACGAACCTGCTATGTCGGTAAGGGAGGCCGCAATCAGCCCGCCCGTGCAGGATTCCGCCGTCGCCAGTAAAATGCCTTTGGCGCGGCAGGATTCAAGAACCGCGATGGCTTTTGCCTCTGCGATGAGCCCGCTCATTCCGGCAACCCGCCGGGATAGATCACCGATGCCGTGGCGATGGCGGCAATGCCCTCCTTGCGGCCTATGAAACCCATTTTCTCGTTTGTCGTCGCCTTGACCGAAACACGATCGGGCGTAATTCCAAGCATTTTTGACAATGCCGCAGTCATTGCCGCGCGATGAGGACCAACTTTCGGTTCCTCGCAGATCAGGGTGATATCCGCATTTGCGATCCGCCCGCCCGCAGCTTTGACGATCTTTACCGCATGTTCGACAAAAATATGCGAGGCAGCGCCTTTCCATTGCGGGTCAGATGGCGGGAAATGCGTGCCGATATCGCCTGCGCCGCGTGTGGCAAGCAGGGCATCGGTCAAGGCGTGCAATGCCACATCCGCATCGGAATGGCCGTTGAGCTTGCGGTCATGCTCAATGAACACACCGGCGAGCGTCACGCCATCGCCGGGTTCGAAGGAGTGGACATCATAGCCATTGCCGGTGCGCACATCCGGGAAGGCGGCATGTCTCTCGGACAGGCGGTCATCAGCCATATCAATATCCTTTGCCCAGGTGAGTTTCGTATTGTCAGCCGAGCCCTCGACAATGCGCACCGGCAAGCCCTGCCATTCGGCAATGGCGGAATCATCGGTGAAATCAGAACGGCCAATGGCAAAGGCAGCATCATGTGCCGCCATGATGGGCTCATAGGGGAAAGCTTGCGGCGTTTGCGCGGCATAAAGCCCGGCACGCGGAACCGTGGCGCTGACCATGGCGTCATGGCCCGCTGCCTTCAGCGTATCGGAAACTGCAAGCACCGGCAGCACGCCGATATGCGGCGTCAGATTAAATATCACCCGTTCAAGCAGATCAGCGGAAATGAAGGGGCGCACGCCATCATGGATAAGCACATGATCCGGAGCATTATCTTTGAGGGCAAGCAGTCCAAGCCGGGTTGATTCCTGCCGTGTCGGCCCGCCGGTGACTTTCGTCACCTGCAGAGCGTACTCACCGGCTGCCTGCGCGAAGAGCGCTTCATCTTCCTTGTGGATGACCACAACAACATGATCGATGAGCGGACAGCCGAGAAAGGCCCGCAGCGTGTGCGCCAGAACCGCTTCACCGCCGATCCTGCGATATTGCTTTGGTCCTTCAACGCTTTGGCCCGCGCGTTCTCCGCGACCAGCCGCCACAATGACGGCTGCTACCCGCATCTGTCTGTCGTCTGTACCTGCCGCCACACTTCTCTCCGTAACTTCCAACTGCGTTACCTGTTGCCGAAGCGAAAGACCAGAGGTTTAAACGAAAACTAGTCGCTTCTGGGTGCTCTTTGCCTTGCCTAACCAGGTGTTCCTGTCTAAAGGATAGGCGATTGGAAAATTGCATACGAAACAGGCAATAGTGACGTGACTGATCTGCATCAACCACTCGATATAGGCGGCGTTGTCCTGCGTAACCGGGTGTTCCTTGCGCCAATGTCCGGTGTTTCCGACCTGCCATTCCGCCAGCTGGCGTGGAAAGCGGGAGCGGGCATGGTTGTATCTGAAATGGTTGCAAGCGCGGAGCTTTGCACGCGCGAGCGCGGCAATCTGCTGCGTTTGCGCGGTGATGGTCTTGGCACGCACGTGGTGCAGATCGCTGGACGCGAGACAAAATGGATGGCGGAAGCCGCGCGCATTGCCGAAGGCGAGGGTGCGCATATCATCGATATCAATATGGGCTGCCCGGCCAAGAAAGTGACGGGCGGTTTTTCCGGCTCGGCGCTGATGCGCGATCTCGATCATGCTTTGACGCTTATCGAAGCGACTATTGGTGCAGTCAAGGTTCCTGTAACGCTGAAAATGCGGCTGGGCTGGGACGATGACACCATCAATGCACCGGAACTTGCCAGCCGCGCCGAACAGGCCGGTATCCAGATGGTGACGGTGCATGGGCGCACACGCTGCCAGTTCTATGAGGGCAAGGCCGATTGGCGCGCAATCCGCGCCGTGAAAGAGGCGGTTTCAATACCACTTGTTGCCAATGGCGATGTGCTGAACCGGGAAGATGCAAACGGTATTCTTGAAGCTTCTGGTGCCGATGCCGTCATGGTTGGACGGGGTTCCTATGGACAGCCATGGCTTCCCGGATTGATCGTGCATGGTAATCAGAGCGGGCAAAACACTGATATGATTGCAGATTACGCTGTCGCCCATTACGAGGCGATGCTGGCCCATTATGGCGAGCAGACAGGTATTCGCCATTCGCGCAAACATCTTGGCTGGTATCTGGAAAAGCACGGTGTTGCCATCAGCGCCGCTGAACGCGCCGGGATTATGACCGAGACAGACCCGCGTCTGGTTGCCGGACGCCTGCATGCCGCGCTCTCGCGGTCTGACGAACACGACATGAAGAAGGTTGCATGATGACATCGGCAGACAATGTTACGATGGACGACAAGCTGGCAGGCACTGTTTTGAATGCCATCCGCCATCCAGTGATCATGCTCGATGAGACGGGGCATATTTCCTATGCCAATGCGGATGCGGAAGCCTTTTTCCGCTCCAGTGCCAGTATATTGAGCCGCAATACGCTTGAAATGCTATTGCCGTTCGGCAGTCCGTTGCTGGCTCTGGTCAAACAGGTGCGCGAAAGCCCGTCGCCCATCAATGAATATCGTGTGGATGTATCGTCGCCGCGTCTTGGACAAGACCGGATCGTTGATCTTTATGTCACGCCCGTCAGCGAAGCACCGGGCTCAATCGTTATCCTGTTCAAAGAGCGATCCATGGCTGAGAAGCTCGACCGTCAGATGACCCATCGCGGTGCGGCGCGCTCGGTGACTGGCCTTGCATCCATGCTGGCGCATGAAATCAAAAACCCGTTATCGGGTATTCGCGGTGCGGCACAGCTGTTGGAAACCGGGCTCGATGATGATGACCGTGCGCTGACACGGCTGATCACGGATGAGACTGACCGGATCGTCTCGCTTGTCGACCGTATGGAAGTGTTTTCCGATGAGCGACCAATCGAGCGCGAAGCTGTCAATATTCACGTCGTGCTTGATCACGTGAAAGCCATCGCCAAGAACGGTTTTGCCAGCCATATCAAGTTCCATGAGGATTATGACCCGTCGCTGCCCTATGTTTTCGCCAATCGCGACCAGTTGGTGCAGGTGTTCCTTAATCTGGTGAAGAATGCAGCCGAATCCATCGGCACGAGCGAGCCCGGCGAAATCACGCTGTCGACGGCGTTCCGCCCCGGTATCCGCCTGTCGATCCCAGGTATCCGCAATCGCGTGTCGCTGCCGCTGGAATTCTGCGTGCAGGACACGGGAGCAGGTGTTTCGCCTGATATCATGCCGCATCTCTTCGATCCGTTTATCACAACGAAGCCGAATGGCTCGGGTCTCGGACTTGCGCTTGTTGCCAAGATTGTGGGCGATCATGGGGGCGTGATCGAGTGTGATTCCGTACCGCGCAAGACCACATTCCGCATTCTGATGCCCGCATGGCAGAGCGATCCTTCGGTCGAGGATCATGCGGATGAAATGATTATTACGAAAAAGGCAGGGTTCTGATCATGAGCTTGGGAAGCATTCTCGTCGCGGATGACGACGCAGCAATCAGAACAGTCCTCAATCAGGCACTTTCGCGTGCCGGTTATGATGTGCGCATTACATCCAATGCCGCCACCCTGTGGCGCTGGATTTCTGCCGGGGATGGCGATCTGGTTATCACCGACGTGGTGATGCCGGATGAAAACGCTTTTGATCTGCTGCCACGCATCAAAAAATCGCGGCCCGATCTGCCCGTTATCGTCATGAGTGCGCAGAACACCTTCATGACCGCAATCCGCGCCTCGGAAGCGGGTGCCTATGAATATCTGCCAAAGCCCTTCGATCTGACCGAACTTGTCAGCATTGTTGGCCGCGCTTTGGCGGAGCCAAAAAAGAAGCCGGAAAAATGGGCTAACGAAGAACAGCCGGATACAATGCCTCTGGTTGGCCGTTCACCCGCCATGCAGGATATTTACCGCGTTCTCGCCCGCATGATGCAGACTGACCTGACCGTGATGATCTCGGGCGAATCCGGCACGGGCAAGGAACTGGTGGCGCGGGCGCTGCATGAATATGGCCGCCGCCGCAAAGGTCCGTTCGTTGCCATTAACATGGCCGCCATTCCGCGCGACCTGATCGAATCCGAACTGTTTGGCCATGAGCGCGGCGCTTTCACCGGCGCGCAGAACCGCTCCAGCGGCCGGTTTGAACAGGCCGATGGCGGCACGCTGTTCCTCGATGAAATCGGCGATATGCCGATGGAAGCACAGACGCGGCTGTTGCGGGTGCTGCAACAGGGCGAATATATGACCGTAGGCGGGCGCACGCCGATCAAAACAGATGTGCGTATCGTGGCGGCAACCAACAAGGATCTGCGCACGCTGATCAATCAGGGCATGTTCCGCGAAGATCTCTATTATCGCCTGAACGTTGTACCGCTGCGCCTGCCACCGCTGCGCGAACGCGGCGAGGATATTCCTGATCTGGTCCGGCATTTCTTCAAGATGGCGGCAAAGGACGGCCTGCCGGAAAAACGTATCACGGCCGATGGTCTTGATCTGATGCGCCGCTATCCTTGGGCGGGCAATGTGCGCGAACTGGAAAATCTGGTGCGCCGTCTGGCGGCGCTTTATCCGCAGGAAGAAATCAATGCGGATGTGATCGAAGCGGAACTCAAAGCCGATCTTCGCCCGACCGAGCCGTCCTCCAACTCCATATCCAATGAGGACATCACCATTGCGCAGGCGGTGGAGCTGAACATGCAGCGCTACTTCCTTTCCTACGGCGATGATCTGCCGCCGGTCGGGCTTTATCAGCGCGTGCTGGAGGAGGTGGAATATCCGCTCATCCTCTCATGCCTGACAGCCACCCATGGCAACCAGATCAAGGCGGCTGAACTGCTCGGGCTCAACCGCAACACGCTGCGCAAGAAAATCCGCGAGCTTGGCGTGAACATCTACAAGAACACCAAGAGCGATCTGGGGCGATAACGCCGCGTTTCAGAAATCCAGCAGTGCATTATCGATCACTTCTTTCATGACGAAAAAAGTTCGGGTCTGGCGAACGCCGGGCAGGGCGATGAGCTGGCTTCCATGGATGCGGTTGAAATCGGCCATGTCCTTGACGCGGATTTTCAGAAAATAGTCGAAATCGCCAGCGACGAGATTGCAATCGAGCACGAAACTCAGTTTTGTCACGGCCTGTTCGAACTGGGCGAAACTCTCAGGCGTTGAACGATCCAGCACCACGCCGACCATGACAAGCGCGCCACGGTCGACTTTTTGCGGCTGCACCATTGCCCGCACTGTCCGGATATATCCCTCATCGAACAGCCGCTGGGTACGCCTATGGCAGGTAGCCGGGCTGACATCGGCAAGCGTTGCCAGTTCCGCATTGGTCAACCGCCCATTCTTCTGCAGGTGCCGCAACATCTTCATATCGATGCGATCAAGATCACCAGTCATGAAAGAATCTTCCACTATTCAGCCGAGATACAAGAGATTCTCGTATTATTCCAAATTCTGCAGATCGATTTGGAAAATTGCAAGCTCAACTATGAGAGCACCTTTCTTCTGATGGATGGTAGCGTTTTGCCAGCAACAACGTTCCATCAAGGGGAAAACAATGCTGGAAAAATTCGAACGCTATCCACTGACATTCGGACCGACGCCTATCGAGAAACTAAGCCGACTGTCACAACACCTTGGCGGCAAGGTGGAGCTTTACGCCAAGCGAGACGATTGCAATTCAGGATTGGCTTTTGGCGGCAACAAGCTGCGCAAGCTCGAATATATTGTGCCGGACGCGATTGCTTCCGGTGCCGACACGCTTGTTTCCATTGGCGGCGTGCAGTCAAACCATACCCGTATGGTGGCTGCAACAGCAGCGAAGATCGGTTTCAAATGCCGTCTGGTGCAGGAAAGCTGGGTTCCGCATGAAGATGCCGTCTATGACCGCGTCGGCAATATTCTTTTAAGCCGCATCATGGGCGCCGATGTAGAAATGGTCGATGAAGGCTTCGATATCGGTATCCGCGAAAGCTGGGAAAATGCCATCGAAGATGTGAAAGCCAAAGGCGGCAAGCCCTATGCCATCCCGGCCGGCGCTTCGGTGCATAAATATGGCGGACTTGGTTATGTCGGCTTTGCTGAAGAAGTGCGGGCGCAGGAAGCGCAACTTGGTTTCAAGTTTGATTATATCATTGTCTGCACCGTCACCGGCTCTACCCACGCGGGCATGCTGGTTGGTTTCGCCAAGGATGGGCGTGAACGCAATGTCATCGGCATTGACGCCTCGGCAACCCCTGCCCAGACCAGGGCGCAGGTGCTGGAGATCGCACAACGCACGGCAGAACTGGTCGAGTTGGGTAAGAATCTGACTGAAGCAGACGTGATCCTGAACGAGGACTATGCCTATCCGATCTATGGCGTACCGTCGGAGGAAACCAAGGCAGCCATTAGACTTTGCGCGCGCCTCGAAGGTATGATCACCGATCCTGTCTATGAGGGAAAATCCATGCAGGGCATGATCGATCTGGTCAATAAAGGCTTCTTCCCGAAAGGGTCAAAGGTGCTCTATGCCCATCTCGGCGGTGCCCCGGCGCTCAATGGCTACGCCTATACATTTCGTAACGGTTAGCCATTTGCGGCAACGTCGTTGCGTGGCTGGGAGGCGAAAGGAACCCGTCTCCCAGCTCACGCTAATAATTTAATCGACTAACTAGTTTTCAGGCGTTCCTCTTGATCAGGCTGTCAAGTAGAATTCATGGAATCTGTAAGATACCCACATAAATCGTATATTGTGTTTTTAGAGGTAATAATGCAAATCGTGCCGCATGTTAACGCCCGCATGTGAGACAAACCAAATGTGGAACTTCAGTATCTTCCGAACGCTGATTATCATGGCGCGAACCTGGCCGTTCGTCTTATTACGCATGGTGATCTATACAGCCACACCCGCAGTCTACTGTGCCATTGTCGCGTGCGGCGCAGTGGTTGGCTATGGTGCTGGCCATATCTTTGTCCTGTCAGATCCTGAAGCGCCTGCAAAGTGCGCCGGGATCGGCGGATTCATTGGCTTCGTAGCCGCGACCGCAATGGTTTATGGTTTGCGCGAATACTTTCTCTACATCCTCAAGGCTGGCCACATTGCCGTGCTGGTTCATCTGATTGAGGGCAAACCGATACCCGGCGGGCAGGGGCAATTGACCTATGCCAGAAAGCTCGTGGCGGAGCGGTTTATTGAAGCAAATCTGTTCTTCGTGTTCGATCAGTTGATCAAAGCGGTTCTGCAATCAATCAGCGCCCTGACAACCGGGCTCGCTGCGCTCATTCCTGTACCGGGGCTGACGGCGGCGGTCGGCCTGCTCAACAGTTTTATCCGTATCTCGATTACCTATGTTGATGAAATCATTCTTGGTTACAATATTCGCATGACTGCGGCCTCACCGTTCGAAAATGGTATGCGTGGTGTGGTGCTTTACGCCCAGAACAGCAAGCTCATGGTGAAGAACGCGATCTGGCTGGCATTGATCGTCTGGATCATGACGGCAGGTATTTTCGTAGCTACTCTCACGCCCGCTGCCGCCATGCTTTACTGGATATCCGGGCCAAGTTTCGGCTATGTATTTGTCTTTGCCATTGTGCTGGCATGGTCATTGAAAATGGCGCTGCTCGAGCCATTCGCTATTGCTGCGCTGATGACGGTCTACTTCAAGACCATCGAAGGTCAAGCGGTTGACGCCGACTGGGAGCAGAGACTGAACCAGACTTCGGAAGCCTTTCGCGACCTGAAGGCCAAGGCATTGGGACGCTTTGCTGCCGCCTGAATTTCAAAGTGGTCCTTTGAACACGAAAAATGCACCGCCGCAGATCATGGCAAAACCCACGAGATGATTGATGGTGATCTTTTCGCCCAGATACATCACCGAGAAACCGGCGAAAACCAGAAGGGTAATTACCTCCTGAATGGTCTTCAACTGCGCAGCGGAATAGATTTCATGGCCATAACGGTTTGCTGGCACAGCCAGGCAATACTCGGCAAAGGCAATCATCCAGCTAACAAGGATAACCAGAAAAAGTGGCCGGTTTTCAAACTTGAGATGCCCGTACCAGGCAAATGTCATGAAAACATTGGAGCCAAGCAACAGGAGAATGGGGCGAATATAATCAAAGGATGGCATGAGGTGTCCTTGGCTGTGACGAGGTGTGGCGATAGGCAGTAACGTTCAATCGATCAAAACGATCCGGACATATGGCTTTAACACGCACCATAGGAAATGTGACGTATTGCCCAGCGGTTGACCTGATGTAGTGCTATGAAAGGAGTGAAGATTGAACGGAAGATATTAATCAATGAGATTTTTCATGGGCGGCCATTTGGTTGCCCGCAGCATACAAGGTGCATTCAGTCTCATTCTTTTTCCGACCCTTCTGACATAGAGTAATTGCTCGCTTTGCGGCCTCTTCCCGGGTTCGTGCCCATGTTGTCCAACCCCAGGCACCCTCGACGTTTGTTGCAAACGCCTTTTCGTAGGACTGCATCGCCAGATATTCCTTAAATGCATCGTATCCCGACAAGGACATGTTGTCCGGTGGCGACAAATTGGCGCTTGATAGAGTGACAAGTTCTTCATTGGAAAGTTTGTTGTTCTTCAGGAAGAGAGCGACCCGTTGCCACCAGAAGCTTTCCGGAGCGGATATCAGAATGGTGTGGCCATCGTCCTCGAAGGCAGCCGTCTGAAAAAACTCTGCCACACCACCTGCTTGCCGGTAACTATCAAACATTTTCCGGCCAAGAGTTGGCGAGAATGACTTGTCGTTAGTGGAATATATCCAAAGAGTTGGGATATGGGCTGTTTGTCCGTAAGATCTGACCGCATTGATGAGACCATTCTGGTCGCAAAACCGCCCTTTCTCCGGAGCGCCGCGTCCGCCGTCAAAGTTGATGACAGCCTGCACACCCGGCGGATTCAAGGCACCCGTTGCAAGCACTCCGAAACCGCCAGAGGACATTCCAACAAGAAGTGTCTGATCACTTGATGCCCACGGTTGGTCCCGAATGGCTTTCAATGCGGCAATGAGATTGTCACGCGCAACTCTACCCGCCCTCGCATGCCTTGGGGACTTGCAGGTGCCGCCTACATATTCATTATCGCCAGTTGATTTGCCGTATCCCTGCCGCAGAACGACAACGGCGGCATAGCCATGCCGGGCAAATGCGATGGCGGGAGAAGAGAAGCGATTTGGGTTAAGTTTGCGATCACTCGCATCTCCGTTGGTACCGTGTGTAATCAAGGCAATGGGAAACCGTCCCGACTTGTTCGGGCGTGTTACAAAAGCATCGAGAGTTGCCTGCCGGCCATCCTGCAAAGTCACCTTCAGCGAAAGAGGTTCTCTCACCAAGCCATCAAGTTGCTCATTGACTTGTCGCGTTCGATTTTCATCCGCAACGCTGGCGGACGTTGCGCCAAGCAGAATAGCAGCAAACACCAAGGTGCCGTTGCGCAATGCGATGAAGAGCTGACGCATCGTCCGATTTTCCAAGGTTGAAATGAGACGCTTCAAGACATCCCACGTGTCGCCAAATAACCGATAAATTCGTTCTACGAGGCGGTAAGCGGGCGTTGAGGCGCGCGTGTAAATTGCAGGAAGATAAAGCTCCCGGCAAGAAGCGTAACTGCAAAACTCAGGAACGAAAGCAGGCTGGTCAGATGGCGCGGAATATCACTCCAACGCGGATGGATAATATTGGCGGTATTATAGGGATCGCCGCTGTACTGGCACATGACAAACGACCCGCCATTGCGCACAAGTTCGGCATCAATATCGGAAACCAGTGCGTCAACAGTGGTCCTATGCTCGGGCATATCGCGCATATAGACCAGCACCGCCTTCACTGCGGCCAGATAGGCATGCGAGCACTCGTTGAAAGGGCTCTCCTCGTCGGCAACACTGCCGGGAACAATGCCCCAGAGGCAATAGCTATATTGAATATTGGTGTAGTTGACGAGCCGCCGGAATGTTTCATCCGTGCGGGTCATCCGTGCTGCAAGATCAAGGATCGGCTTACGATAGTTGGCAATGATGGCCATTTCGCCATGGGACAGACTTGGAATGGAAATGCCTGATGTATCTGTGCCTGCGCTGCTGCGATGTGCCCATGCAACCGAGTTTGGCGACAAAAACAGGAGTATGCAGGCAATGATGGCTCCGGCAAGCGGGCCGATTGCGCGTCGCGGATATTTGGGGGGAGTTTCCGATCTCATAATTATCCAATCGGCGGTGGCAGACGCATCTATAGGAGTCAGGCCTGAACGCCGCAATGCAGGCGTTCAGGCAAGTCAATCAGCGCGCGGTTTGCAACCGGTAGCTTGGACGGTGCGAAGCCAAAACCCGTTCAGCCAGAACGCCGAAGACAAGACCGATGGTCGTCCAGATGACCACATGCAAGCCAAGCGAGGCAACGCGGAAGTTCCATAGAACGGTCGGTGAAAACTGTTCCGGAACTTCGTGGATTGCCGGCAGAAGATACTGCACGAGAACAATGAAAACGACATAGGCGGCACCGGCAATCAATGCCGAATTCCACGCACCATGCTGGGCACGCAGGCGGCTTGCCAGTCCCGTAGCTGCCGCAAGAGCACCGACAGATACCACCAGCATAACAAAGAACAGTTCCGTTCTGGCGGCAATCGTATCAGGACTACCGACAGCTGGCGGGTTCATGGGATATTTGATGGCGGGCACCAGCACAATCGCGATGTAACCGGCCAAGGCGAGCAGGGCGGCCGTTGCACGCGGGCTGAATGAACTGACCCGGCCATGGGCAAAAGCGAAGACCAGAGAAAACAGTCCGCCAAGAGCTGTGCTGAAAACAACAACGCCGGTGAAAAGGCCAAGACCGGCCTGCGTTTCGCGGGAGACGATCTCAGGTTCGGCGACTTCACCCGCGGCCTGGCTCATCTTCTCCTCGAATGCAATGGCATGGTCGACCTGTGGTTCACCGAAAACCCGGGCAAAACCAAAGGCCAGCAAACCAGCCAGCAAACCCGCGATCATGCCGCGGATCAAAAGACTTCTAGTCATTGACCGATCTCCTTAATGGCAGGGGAAGCCGAGGAGATGGCGGCCATCGTGCACGAATTCATGCACATACATGCCCGAGAAGAGTGACATTGCGCCTTCTTCCGCGCCGATAAAATAGATCGCAAGCAGCAGAAGCAGGCCACCAAAAATGGCCCATGGCAGAACTTCACCAAGAGGAATTGGTGTGACGCCGGCTGCAGGCGCTAGAGTGATATCGGACATAAACTTTCTCCCAGAATGACGCGTTCGATAACGGAATGAATGATGTTACGGTTAGGGTCTGGCTTACAACCAGCCTATGAACAGCTGACTGAATTACAGTGGCGCGACCGCTCCGGAATTTCACCGGCTTCCAAACCCGCAACTCCACGTTTATATCTGTGCGCGCTGCACGCTGTCAATGAACGGCCATGGCGCTGTTTTCGTATTTTTCTCAAGAGTTTGCAGGGGATATTTTGACAAAAGCCACGCGTTTGACATTTGTTTGTCACGGAGCGACATCGGCGACGCATGCGGGTGCATTTCCGCTTGATGAAGCGCTTACTCCGGGAGAGACACAGCGCGCGGCTGGATTCGCCGGTCAATTGCGCCATGCGCACCATTTTTTGACCAGCCCTGCGCTGCGTGCGCGGCAGACTGCCGAAGCTTTAGGGCTGGAAGCTACAGTCGATGCAGCTATGGCAGATATGGATTATGGACGTTGGGCAGGAAGGTCGCTCACCGATATTCATGCGTCAGATCCTGACAATGCAGGGAACTGGATGAATGATCCCGATTCGGCACCCCATGGGGGTGAGTCCTTCAACGATCTTCTTCGAAGGATTTCGGGCTGGATGGAGGCACATTTGGATGATGGTGGCCATACAATCGTCGTGAGCCACGCCTTGGTTATCCGCGCCGCCATTCTCTATACTTTGCAGGCACCCGTTTCCGCATTCTGGCGTGTTGATGTCGAGCCATTGAGTTTCACCGAACTGCGCAGCGATGGGCGAAGATGGATGTTGCGGGCCTGTGCCAATTTGCCATCGCCTATAGAAGGCAACACGACATGAACAGGCCAAATTCCGGCTTAATTTGCGCTGCAACTGTGCAACAGCGTCTTTTCAAACATCGCCTCAAGGAGTTCCTATGTCCAAGCTAACCCATATTCTCACCATTGCCGCCGTTCTCAGTACAGGCATAGCGGGCGAGGCATTTGCTCACGCACATCTGAAGAGCGCAACACCCGCCGAAAACGCTGTTGTCACCACATCGCCCACTGAGCTTGATCTGACATTTTCCGAAGGGCTTAACCTGAAATTCTCGTCAGCAACCGTGACCGGAACAGACAAAGCCGCCGTTGCGACTGATAAGGCCAAGCTGGCAACCGGCGACAACACGACACTGGTGATACCAATCTCCAAACCTCTTTCGGCGGGCGGATACACGGTTAACTGGCAGGTGCTTTCAACCGATGGCCATAAGACAAAGGGCAGCTACACCTTCACCGTTAAGCCCTGATGGAACCGGAAACTGCGCTCATTCTGTGCAGGCTTATTCGCAACCTATCTGCGATGTTCCTGTGGGGTGCGTTTGCCTATCTGACGGTGCTTGTACCTCAAGCTCTTAGATTCGACATCGGGCAACGCCTTCGCACCGCGCGTCTCAGCGCCATTATTCTGGCTATTGTATCGACATTCCTGGCGCTTCCGTTTCAGACGGGAGCCATCGGGCAGGGTTGGAGCGATGCTGTTGATCTATCGACGATCCGGGACGTTCTGCTCGAAACCAGCGTTGGTAACGCATGGTTCATTCAGGCAATTGCAGCAACGCTGCTTACGCCCGCGCTCGTGCTGCCAGCAGGAAAAGCGGGTGCTGTTACGATGGTCGCATCTGGATTGCTCCTGATAAGTTTGGCTTTTTCAGGCCACGCAACAATGCAAGATGGTTGGATTGGCTTGGCCCATCGTTTCAATGACATGGTGCATGTCCTATCGGGCGGCGCTTGGATCGGAGCGCTGATCCCCGTCCTGTTGGTCCTCGGTCTGTTGCGCCAGCCCGGATATCATCAGTCTGCACAATTGGCACTGATGCGATTTTCCACTGCAGGTCATATTGCTGTTGCGCTTGTGATCTTATCCGGTGTGATCAACACCATTCTTACCCTTGGACATGTTCCAACGGACTTTTCCTCGCCCTATCAGGCATTGCTGGCGTTGAAGATCATTCTTGTAATCCTCCTGACGGCGCTGGCCATTGTAAACCGCTATGTCTTTGTGCCGCGCATGCGAACCCGCAACGTAAATTCGATACAGGCGATATGGTATGGAACGCTTATGGAGATTGTTCTGGGATTTGCCGTGCTCGGGCTTGTGGCATGGTTTGGTATGCTCGAACCCGTGTAAAACTGCTTACATGCGATGGTTGCAGACCGCCCATCATCCCGCAAAACCCAGAATATGATTCTGGAGGCGCGAGCCTCCCAAAGAGTTGGGAGGCTGGCAAAACGCAATCTGGTTCTAGCAAGAGGGACAGAACCGGAATCCGGTGCCTGTTTTTGCCGATGTTTTAACCGCGCTTTCGTTTCAGCCTGGGGACTGATGCCCTATGCTCAGGCCAATCGTAAGAGAATGGCCCATGAAAAGCATATCCGACTTGAACAGCAGATCTTCCGGGCGAGCCGGGAACAGCACTCCGTTAGAGCAGGGCCATCAGCTGTTGCTCTCCGGTGCCGTCGGACGTTCACCAAAATCGGCAAAGCGCACAATGAGCCAGTATTTCAAGACGTTGTCGGATGTGGATGCGGCGCGTAGTCAGGTCGATAAAGCAAGACGCGCTGCTGATGAGAGCTTGAACAAGGCCAAGGCGGCACCAAAACCGCATGAAATCACCAATCCTGCCTTCGTCGCTCTTTTCGAAGCACACCAGCATGACCGGGAAGTGCTTTTCGCTGCCATGCGCGCACTGGATCGTATGCAGGAAGTCTTGCGATCAGAGTCTGAAAAGACAGATCAATTTACACAGGACGATAAGTTTTCGCTTTAAAAACACGAAAGCTAAAAGTGTATAACTGACCGGCTTGATTGTATTTTGCAGACTTTTGCGTTTCTCCAGACTATCAATCCGTTGTTTGATGTCATCAACAACGGAAAATCTGCGTGAAAAAACTCATTTCCCTGATCGTCGTGGCAAGCTTTGCCTGTTTTAACCTGTCGGCGGCAGCGCGGGCAGAAAGTGCCGCAACTGAATTGTTCCAGAAATATCTGGCCAATGGCCGGATCGGCGAAGCCGATGAGCAAATGATTGCTCTGGCTGCCAAAGCCACTGATAACGCCGATGCGCAGCTAGGTCTTGGACTCGTGCGCTCCGCCCGGGCCTTCGAAAAGCTGTCACAATCGCTTTATCGTTATGGATTTGCTTCAAAGTCGGACGGCTATGAGATGTTTCTCGGACGCGGTTCCAGCGAAATTGCCAGAAATTATAATCCGGAGCCCATCACTTACGACCAGTTTCGCGGGATTCTCGCAGCATTCATTGCTGATCTTGATTCCGCTGACAAGGCGCTTGCAGCCGTTGGCAACAAGCCGGCAAAGCTGAAAGTTGATCTATCCGTTGCGCGGTTTGACTGGAATGGTGACGGGACAGTCGGGCCGGAGGATCACATTGGCCGAGCTTTCTCAGATACGGATGAGAAGGGCGAGCCTGTACCATTCATCGTTGGTTTTGACACCGCCGATGCGAAATGGCTGCAAGGCTATGATAACCTTCTGATGGCTGTCGCCAAGGCATGGCTTTCCCACGATTTTTCCGAAAGCTGGAACAGCAGTTTCAGTGTTGTCTTTCCGCGAGCCGTCTCGACCATGTCAGAGGCCAATGGCAAGGGCGGCGAAGACGAGACGATGTTCGGTGTCAGAAAAGCGCAAGCTGATGATATCGCCGATTTTGTTACACTCATCCACACAATCCGCTGGCCCGTTGCCGACAAGGCGATGTGGGGCGAGGTACGCGATCATCTGAAAAAGGTCATTGTTCTCAACCGCGAAACCTGGGCGCTGATTGACAAGGAAACCGATGACGATCACGAATGGCTGCCAGGACCAAAACAGAAGAGCGGCGTTCTGCCATCCTTTGAGGTGACGCCTGAACGTATTCAGGCCTGGCTTGCCGTGCTCTCGCAGTTTGAAGCGGCCCTTGATGGCAAGATTCTCGTTCCTCACTGGCGCTTTGATAAAGGCATCAACCTTGCAAAGGTTTTCGATGATCCAAAACCCTTCGACTTTGTGCTTTGGGTAACGGGCCCGGCTGCCGTACCGTATCTGCAGGATGGCCCTGCCATGACCAGTGGCGAATGGAGCCAGATTACCAATATCTTCGAAGGAAACTTTGCGTCTTACGCCTTTTACTTCAACTAGAGTAAAATGGATAAAAGACCGGCGAGATACGAGCTGCCGCAATGGAATGCGTGATTTCTGATCACATTGCCCCATTGCGGCAACTGCTCGGGCAGTCAGCAATGCTGCTGGACACAAATGATCGGTCTGGGGTTGGAAACGAACAGATTATGCAGGGAAAACGTGAGAATGAGTCCGTCGGATTTTATGCGCGCTTTTGGAGTTTCGTTGTGCGCAACCGTGTGAGCATACAGGATTTGGGTATTCTGCTGGCGATTTTGCTGGTGCTTGCCTATGTGGCTTTTCAGATCGATATTTTCGAAACCGAAGGAAGCGTCAGTTCAGGCGAATTGCTGATCGAGCTGGATGAGACATTGCTGCTCGGGTCCGTCCTTGCACTCGGATTGCTCGGCTTTGCCATAAGGCGTTATCTTGAGCAGAAACGTGAAATCGCGCGCCGGATCGAAGCGGAGAAACAGGCCCGCATTCTGGCCTATCAAGATCCTTTGACGGGCCTTGCCAATCGCCGGCAATTTGAGGAAGCGTTGCGGATGGCGATTGCGTCTCCACCACGCACCGGCGCCGTCCATGCCGTGATCATTCTTGATCTCAATGGCTTCAAACAGATCAATGATGCCTATGGTCATGGTGTCGGCGACGACGTGCTTGTTGTGATCGGCCAGAGGCTGCAGCGTACCATTCGCGATGGCGATCTTCTTGCACGGCTTGGCGGTGATGAATTCATTATTCTGGCCCAGCATTTGGCTGGAGCGGAATCTGCCGCCAATATCGCTTTGCGCATTGTCGATGAATTGCGGGAGCCGATCGTTGTCGGGTCAATCCATTATGATGCAGGCGCAGGCATTGGTATCGCATTGCTGCCAACGGATGCTCACTCGGGTGAAGACGCTGTTCGTAAGGCTGACGTGGCACTTTATCGTGCCAAGGCAGAACGCCGTTCGACGTTCCGCTTTTTTGAACAGGATATGGACCGGCTGGTGCAGGAGCGCGAACAGCTTGAGCGTGATTTGCGCGCCGCTGTTGCCAATGATGGTATCAATGTCCGCTTCCGTCCTTCATTTGACCTGCGTTCCGGTAAGGTGATCGGTTTTGAGGCCGTGCCCAGCTGGATTGCTGCAGATGGCAAGGAAGTGCCACCAGACCGGTTTTTGCCGATAGCGGAAGAAACGGGGCTGATTTACGCCCTTGGTCAGCGTATTTTTGAAAAAGCGTTCATGGCAGCCCGGCAATGGCCCGCCAACGTTACCTTGTCGATAGACGTGCTTCCCGGACAGCTTAGAGACCGGGAGTTTGGCAAGACAATCCTGCAATTGCTTCAATCAACCGGATTCGCCGCACAGCAGCTGGATATTGAAATCACTGAAAGCCTCGTCGTGCATGATCTGGAGGCCGCCAAGCTCGCACTCGGACCACTGCGCGCAGCCGGAGTAAAATTAACCCTCGACAATTTTGGCACGGGATATTCCAACCTCTACCACATTCAGGAATTCAAGCTCGACAAGATCAAGATTGACCGCCGTTTCATTGAGAACATGAACGAGGAAGAAACCGCGAAAATGGTGCGCGCACTTGCCGGTCTTGGGCAGGGGCTGGGATTGGTGGTCAGCGCTGATGGGCTGGAAGGGCGTGCAAACAATGAAACGCTGCTGCGATCAGGTGTCGATCAGTGGCAGTCATCAGGCGATCTCGTGACGATTGAAGAAACAGAGCGCTTCTTTAAACCTTAGTCAGCCAGTGATACCGACTATTCAGCCTGATCAGGATGATAAACTTTCGCATAAATCTTGATAAGAACAGCCTCATTTTTCGAGGTCTTTTCTTTCATTCATTGTATTGAACTGCACGCCGTCTAAAGTGCGGCAAACAACAGGAGAAACACCATGAAAATCAGCGCGCGCAATCGCTTGAAGGGTACCATCGTCGAAGTCACCAAGGGAGCCACGACGGCTCATGTGCGTATCGATGTGGGCGGATCAATCGTCACTGCATCCATCACCAATGAGGCAGTCGATGAATTGCAACTCAAGGTCGGCAACAGCGCCTACGCGGTTGTGAAAGCGTCTGATGTTATGGTCGCTGTCGACTGATCACCGCTAAGCGCCGCGTGGAACCATGCGGCGTTACTTTTTCGTGCGGCGCAAAAGCTCAATTGCTATGTGCAACACGTCTTTTTCCTTGATGCCGACGGTCACATCTTCCACATCATCGATCGTTTCGCCGTCAACAAGGCGGATCGGGTTGTGTCCCTTGGCAACAATCATGGTCCTGACACGGCGCGGAATTGCCGGAAGCAGAAAGCGTTTGACGCATTCCACCAGAACCTCACGTTTGTTGGGAGCCAGCTTGCCGAGCTTTTCGCGCAGCAAAGACCCAAACATGTTACCATCAGCAAAACCAAATTTGCTATCAAGATCAAAGGCATGCAGCTGGTATTCAATGTGAGCCATTTTGCTCTCCCCTAGGCACCTGTTCAGAGCGACAGGTTTCTGTGCCTCGATACATCACAGATATGGTGATTAGCCCTCGGGTTTTCACCTTCTTTTTGTGTCATCGACACCAGATGTTACATTGAGCCTGAAAACTTGATAATTCAATTGCGGTTTGCGACGAGCTTTTATTGTCACAGCGTGCCGGGTAGGTTACAGGATGCATATCTGCGGTGCTGCACGATGCGGCGCACTGTTGCGCAACCGGCAATATTGCCGAGGGCGCCTCCAGCAGATATCCAGATGACCCATACAAGGACTACCCCGGATTGAAACACCTTAATGAATTTGCCGATCGCCGCAAAGCGGCGGCCGAGGCTAAGCAACTGCTTCTCAAAAAGTTCGAAAAAGCCCCAAAGCCGACAGACCCTGAAATGTTGGCCAAGCGTGCGGAACGGGAAGCAATCGCCGCTGCGCGCGCAGCACGGCAGGCAGAACGCGAGCGGATAAAGCAGGAAGAGCGGGACCGTAAACTTGCGGAAGCCGCCGTAGCTGCCGAAGCAGCAGCGGCTGCAGCAAATGCGATGCAGGCTGAATCCAGCAACCGCATCGCGCGCGTTCTTGCTGACGAAGCCGAACGCAAGGCCGAACGTGATCGCCGCTACGCTGCCCGCAAAGCCAGGCAGCGCTAGTCGCTCTGACGCCTACATTCAGTTGCTGTAAGCACCCAGATAATCCAGCTTGCCAATGGGAACACCATTGTGCCGGAGGATGTCGTGTGCCGTGGTGATGTGGAAAAAGAAGTTCGGTAAAGCGAACTTCAACATGTAACCATGCCCGTCGAGATGTGCCTTGTTTTCACCGAAACTCAAGGTCACTTCACGCTGATCACTGGTGTCAAGCGCCGAT
This sequence comes from Phyllobacterium sp. P30BS-XVII, assembly GCF_014138335.1. Lineage (NCBI taxonomy): Bacteria > Pseudomonadati > Pseudomonadota > Alphaproteobacteria > Hyphomicrobiales > Phyllobacteriaceae > Phyllobacterium > Phyllobacterium sp. P30BS-XVII. Next base: position 145,565 of record NZ_JACGXO010000006.1, on the reverse strand, counting down.
GCGTCGAGGCCTTCCAGAAAAGCCACCGTATTGGCAATGCGCGTTTTCAGATCGGCGAAACTTGTCTCGGTATCAGGAAAGCTTGGTGTTTTGACGTCGGTCAGGCGGCCAATCGTTGCTTTGGATGTATCGCTGGCACGCTGGACCTGACCTGAGAACGGCAGCATATCCGGTGCAAGACGGGCATTGACGAGTACGTTAGGGTCGATCTTCTTTTCCGCGGCATAGGCCTCGGCTTTGGCAATCAGCGCCGAGAGGATTGAAAAGCCGCGGATAAAGACCGGGACTGAAATCTGGTACATTGAAAGCGACATGGAGCGTTCCTTCCGGGGAGCATGCTTGTTTGGCATATTGCTCTTCCGATAATCGGAACAGCAATCGCATCAGGCAAATATATGCGGCTCGCCAAGGACTTCAATGCGGACGTGATCACCAATTGAAGGCAAATTGACTGCAGAACATCTGATCTGTACCGGCGCGGGTGTCCCGCCATTGAAAGCGCTCTGATTATCAAGGATCGCAACCATCAACGTGCATACGGCGCCGCCGAATTCAATATCAACCACCTTGCCATAGCGAACGGTATTGTCGAGCGCCGCCATGGCTTCCTTTTCGGGCACTGTGACGAGGCTCAACTGTTCCGGGCGCAGCATGATTTCCGCAGCACCAAGACGCTTATGGGTCTTTGCGGCGAGGCGGCCAAAGGCGCAATCAACCCATCCGTCACCAAGTTCTGCCGGCAAAAGAATGGCATCGCCGAGAAAGGATGCTGTCGTAGGGTCTGTCGGGTTGAGATACAAGGTGCGCGGCGGGCCTGCCTGAACCAGTTTTCCCTGCCGCATCACCGCAACATGATCGGCAAAGGAAAGGGCTTCCGCCTGATCATGCGTCACCAAAATGGTCGTAATCCCAGCTCTTTTCAGTACTTCCGCAACCACTTTGCGCATGTTTTCACGCAAGCCCGTATCGAGGGCCGAGAACGGCTCGTCGAGCAGCATCAATTGGGGTTGCCGTGCGAGTGCGCGCGCAAGGGACACGCGCTGCTGCTGTCCTCCCGACAGTTGATGCGGGCGACGGTGAAGCATGACGCGGTCAAGTTCCACCATGTCCATGAGTTCCAGAACACGTCGATCACGGTCCGGGCTTCGTTTGTCCAACCCAAACCCGATATTGGCAGCAACGGTCAGATGTGGAAACAGCGAGCCATCCTGCGTGACAAAGCCGACGCTGCGACGGTGCGCGGGAACGATTGAGGGGCCTTCCGCCAGAACCTCGTTCTTAAGTGTTATCCGGCCTTCATCGGGCGCTTCAAAGCCGCCGATAAGACGGAGCAATGTTGTCTTGCCAGACCCTGACGGTCCCACAATGGCCGTGCGGCTGCCCGCTTCAATGGAGAGCGTCACATCATCAACCGCTGAGGTCACGCCATAGCGTTTTGTTACGCCCTGAATGTCGAGAAAGGTCATCGTCCAACAATCCGTTTTGATTGGGCGTGCAGCAGAAGTGTCAACGGGAGTGACAGCACAACCATCATCAGTGCATAGGGTGCCGCCGCCGCATAATCAATCTCACTGGTCAGCGCCCAGAATTCCGTGGCCAGTGTGCGTGTACCATTGGGGGCGAGCATCAGCGTTGCCGTCAGTTCATTGGTAATACCAAGTGCAACGAGCGCCACGCTGGCGGCAGCGCCCGGTGTCGCCAGTCGCATGGTAATCTGCATCACCGCCTGCGCGGGCGTTCGTCCAAGCGCCATAGCAGCGCGTTCAAGCTCGACGGGAGCTTGGGCAATGCTGGAGCGCAGGCCCACCAATGCACGCGGCAGAAAAAGCAGGCCATAGGCCAGAAGCAGCGTCGCTACGGTCTGATAGAGCGGCAGGACAACGCGCACCGTGATCGTTACAAGAGCCAGCGCAACAACAACGCCGGGCAGGGAACCGACATAATAATGGCAAGCCTCTAGCACGCGTTGGACGCGGCCGGGCGCTCTGACGGAAAGCCATGCCATGGGGATGACCGCAACCGTGGCCAGAAGGGCTCCGGCAACAGCCAGAAGAAGTGTAGTGGAAAATGCCGTGCTGATGGCATCAATATCCCAGACAGCCGCTCCTCCGGCAATAAGCCAGCGTGTCAGTGTCACAAAGGGAACACCGAGCGCCAGTGCCGTAGTAGTCAAAGGGATCAGCAGACAGGGAAGGGTAAACCAGCCAAGCCGATGTCTGGTGATCGGCCGCGCTGAACCTGAGCCCACGCGTGCATAGCGTTCATTGCCGCGGATCAGGACTTCAAGCCCCAGCAAACCCGCACAACACAACACCAATACACCCGCCAGCATATTGGCAGCAGGGCCGTTGAACGTGGACTGGAACTGGTCGACGATTGCCGTGGCGAAAGTATCGAACCGGATCATGACAAAAAGACCGTATTCCGCCAGAAGGTGTAGACCGATCAGCAGCGAACCGCCGCAAATCGCAAAGCGCAGCTGCGGCAGCAATACGCGGAAAAACACACGCCACGGACCAAGCCCAAGCGATGCGCCGACATCTTCCATGGCCGGATCGACACGTCGCATCTGGGCAGCAACCGGCAGATAAAGAAACGGGAAATAGGCAAGCACGGAAACGAGAACCCCGCCGGACAGGCCATGCAGGCTTGGCGCAATGCTGATCCAGGCATAGCTGTGGACAAATGCCGGTACAGCAAGCGGCGCAACGGCCAGCCATGCCCAAAGCCGCGCACCGGGCAGATCAGTGCGCTCCGTGAGCCATGCGAGACTGACTGCGAGAAGGATTGAAAGCGGGATCGTCCAGACTTCCAGCAAGACCGTATTGATCAGGAGTTCCCCGACGCGGCCGCGAAACACCAATGCAATGACCGTGTCCCAGCCGGTCTGAACAGTAACCCAGATAACAAACCCGAGTGGAAGCAGGCTAAAAGCCGCGACAATACCCGCAAGGCCAAAAACAGACAGGAACGGCAAGCGGCGCCTGACTTTCAGTGACACCGGCGGCAGCGGCGTAGCGGCTGTGCTGCTTATTGATCCTGATGATACCAATTCACATTTGCTTTCATGGGCATGGGCGCTTCGCAGCGGCCTGATTGGCCTTCTTATCTGAAGGAAAATAGAAGAACACCCCCCGCAGGACCAAATGTCGCTGCAGGGGGTGCCGGTTGTTTTTTCAGTGCCGGATTATCGGCGTCAGGATTACAGCAGACCCGCAGCAGTCATCAGATCAGTGACCTTCTTGCTGTTGAGCTTGGAAGGTTCAACCTTCGGGGCCTGCAGATCAGCCAAGGGCACGAGTGCCGCATTGGAAGCAGCATCCTTGCCAACGGCATATTCGAAGGAATCGCCGTCCTTCAGGATTGCCTGACCAGCCTTGCCCGTAACCCACTTCAGGAATGCCTGCGCGTCTTCCTTATGCTTGCTTGAAGCGAGGACACCGCCACCGGAAATGCTGACAAATGCACCCGGATCTTCATGTTTGAAGTAGTGCAGGGAAACATTCTTGGTGTTTTCGCCTGTCTTGGCCTTATCGCCAAAATAGTAGTAGTGATAAATGACGGCGCCTTCGATTTCACCCGCGTTAACGGCTTTCATGGCAACGCTGTTGCCCTTATAGGCTTTTGAATTTTCTTTCAGTGCCTTCAACCATTTGGCTGTGGTTTCTTCACCTTTCAGTTCCAGAAGCGCACTGACGATGGCCTGAAAGTCAGCGCCTGCTGGTGCTGCACCCCAGCGGCCTTTCCAGCTGGTATCAGCAAGGTCGAGCAGGGACTTTGGCAGTTTGTCTTCAGTCAGCTTCGTCTTGTCATAGGCAAATACGGTTGAACGGGCAGCAACGCCGGTCCAGCGGCCATGTTCAGGGCGGAAATTCGCTGGAACCTGATCAAGCACAGCCTTGTCGAGTGGCGCGAAGAGCTTGGCATTATCGACAAGCACCACTCCCGGAGAGTTTTCCGTCAGGAACGCATCGGCGGGTGAGGCGGCACCTTCCTGAACGATCTGGTTGGCCAGTTCCATGTCCTTGCCATTGCGGATCGTCACCTTGATGCCTGTTTCCTTGGTAAAGCCATCGGCCCACTCCTTGGTCAGGCTTTCGTGCTGGGCGTTGTACACAACAATACCGTCGGCATTTTGCGCCAGAGCGGGTGAAGCAATGATGGCAACCGCGAGCGCGGCGACACTGGCAATAGTCGGAAAGTTGATTTTCATAAAAACCCCTTTGATTTGTAAGGCTTGCAGAGCAAATTTTTGTCGTATCGGCAACTGCCCACGGAACAATCGAGCCATACAAAACATGAGCGGTACGGTCAACAAAAATGACCGCGGTTTGGCCATGAAACCGGCATCACGAAGATGTTATGTATGATTTCAAAGAGTGTGATTTGCCATACCAGGCAAAGAGGAATCTACTGAATTTCAGCCCCGCAAATCTTATCTGCCAGTCTTGGCTACAATAGCGGCACAGCAAACGACTTAGCCATATCAGGGAGTGTGTCATGCCTTTTTCAAGCAGGGACCAACGCATCCACTCCACCACGGATTGGGATATCATGCAGCACGCCCATGACCGGGCATCAAAGATGCTGGATCGCTGCCCGAAAACCCATGTGCGTTGCAACCAGCTCGCCAAGATCGTGATCGCCATCTATGAAAGCGGCGTCCACGATGTTGATGAACTGGCGGTGATGGCGGCAAATCGCGAACTGAATGTTCTGGCGGAGAAGGGGTATTTTCAGCAACCCTTTCGTTTTACACCAACTAACAAACGCCCTGAAACACTCCACTCGTAAAACACCTGTTTAAAAGCAGGATTGCACTGCTGGCGGCACAGTTTTTGCGCGCGTGACAATCTGCTATTACCCGTTTGCGCCATATCCCGATTGGATTCGCTTGCGGAGAGATATTCATGACCATGCTGTTCCACTGGCTCAATGAGCCCGCATCCTTTCGGGGCGATGCACGCGAACTCTCGCTTTCAACGGGTCAAAACACCGATTTCTGGCAGCGAACATTCTATGGATTCGAGCGTGACAATGGCCACGCCTATCTGACACCGGTCAGCGGTGACTTCAGCGCGAGCGTCACTGTACGTGGTGACTACAAGGAGCTTTATGATCAGGCGGGGCTTATGCTTCGCATTGACGCCGGGAACTGGATCAAGACTGGCATCGAATACACAGATGGCTTGATGCATTTCAGTGTCGTTGTGACAAACCGGATTTCAGACTGGTCGGTTATTCCGCTGCATGGCGCCCATACCGGCGATAATGTGCATATAAGGCTTACCCGGCATGACGACGCCGTGCGTGTGCAATTTGCGATCAATGATGCACCATGGCAGCTTGCGCGCCTTGCACCATTTTCCAATGCAGATGCATCGGTTGGTATCATGGCATGTTCACCGCAGCGGGCAAGCTTTGAAGCGACCTTTCGGGATTTGCAGGTCGGCCCGGCAATTGCACGGGATCTCCATGCGGAGTAGGGCAGGCTTCTAGCTGGCGAAGAGTTCCGGCCGCTTGGTCTGCAACTGCAGCAGCATTTTTCCCATTTTGGAAATATGATCTTCCATTGTAGCCACCGCGCGTTCAACGCTCTTATCAGCAATGGCAGCGACAATCGCCTCATGTTCTTTCAGGGTTTCAACCATGCGCGTTTCGTAATGGAGGAGGAGGCGCCGCACCCGGTCGATCTGGCTGCGCTCCTTCGAGGCGATCTCGCGCAAGCCAACCAGACCTGCAGCATCGCAGATCATATCGTGAAGCTCCTCATCAAGCGCGTAGAAGCCTTCAAAATCTCTGGAATCAGCTGCCTTACGCTGTTGCGCCAGATTGTTCTGAAGACGGATGACCGTCTCTGGCGAGCTTTGCTCCGCTGCTCGCCGGATCGCAGCCGTTTCCAGCGCAATACGCACAAACTGGGCGGTCTCGATCTTGTCGAGGCGCAATCTTGCAACGAACGTCCCGGTTTGCGGGTAGATCTCCACCAGACCCTCATCGGCGAGACGATTGATGGCATCGCTGACAGGGGTGCGCGATACACCAAGCTGCAGGGCTACAAGCTCTTTCCGGATAGCTTCGCCCGGAGCGAGCTGCGATGAAATGATGGCCTGGCGCAGGATCGAATAGACCTGGTCCTTGCGTGTGACCGCGACAACTTTCTGTTCCCGGTAGTTCTTGCCGCCTGATCCCAACTGCACGTTCCAAGCTCCCCGAAATGCCCAATTCAAAAGATTCGACCCAACCTCATTTCATTGGAATGAAGCATTTGACTCCCGCCCAATAACATCTAACATGTTACATATTAGCTTGAAAGAATGTTTTGGGAGGAACATTTTGGATAGTCAGCTGCCGATCGTATCAATGCGCGGCATCAGCAAATCATTTGCCCATATTGTTGCCCTGCGCAGCGTCGATCTCGATATTTATCCAGGCGAGATTCATGCTGTCATGGGAGAGAACGGTGCGGGCAAGTCGACGCTGGTGAAAATCCTCAGTGGCGTGCATCGTCGCAGCGGCGGTGACATGCTTGTGCGCGGGCAGGAGGTCGACTTTGCTTCACCCAAGGAAGCCGAGCGCAACGGCATCGCCATCATCCATCAGGAACTTAACCTCATCCCAAGCCTCAGCGTATCCGAGAATATTTTTCTTGGCCGCGAACCTCTTATCGCAGGCTTGTTTATTGATCGGAGCAGCATCGAGAAGAAGAGTGCCGAACTGCTTGGCAGATTTGGCATCGATATCGATCCACGCGCCGATGTGGAGAATTTGCGGGTGGGCGAGCAGCAGCTTGTGGAGATTGCGCGCGCTTTGTCCCTGAATGCGGATGTACTCATACTGGACGAACCAACCTCCGCATTGTCGGAAACCGAGGCACAGCGGCTCGCCAATTTCGTGCGCGAACTGGCTCGAAATGGTGTCGCCATTATCTACATCTCGCACCGCATGAATGAAATATTTGCACTGGCTGACAAGATCACCGTTCTGCGCGACGGGAATTTTATCGCCACACGCAAAGCGCAGGATTTAAGCGAACGCGATCTCATCCGCATGATGGTTGGCCGGGATCTCGCCGCTCCCGAACCGAAGGCAGACGTAACGGACAGACCGGTCGTGCTTTGCGCACGCAATCTCGGCCTCCGCCGCCCCAATTCACGCGGCAGAATGCATAATGTCGTCGATGATGTGAGTTTTGATCTCCATGCGGGCGAAATCCTTGGGATTGGCGGGTTGCTCGGATCGGGCCGCACAGAAGTGCTCGAACTCATTTTCGGAGCCGCCACCGGTGAGCGTTTTGGCACAGTCATCCGTGGTGGTGCGCATCTCAACGCCCGCTCGCTGACGCCTCGACGTTCAGTGACCAAGGGTATTGCTTTCCTGACTGAAGACCGAAAGGGAACCGGCCTGTTGATGGATGCTGATATCCGGTCAAACGCCGTGTTGCCTTCACTGCCATGGCTCGCAGCGCTTGGCTGGATCAACCGGCGGCGTGAAAATCCCGTTGCAAACCGGGTGATAAAATCGATGCATGTGCGTTGCGATGGTCCGGATCAAAAGATTGATCAGTTAAGCGGTGGCAACCAGCAGAAAGTCGTGCTGGGTAAATGGCTGGAAACCCGGCCAAGCGTCGTGCTGCTGGATGAACCAACCCGCGGCATCGATGTAGGCGCGAAAGACGAAATCTACGACCTTTTGAAGAAACTCGCGCTCTCAGGTGTAGCCATCATCATGGTGAGTTCGGAATTGCCAGAGCTTCTCGCACTTTCCAGTCGTATCCTCGTAATGTGTGAAGGCAAGGCCACCGGCATCATCGACAATACCGAATTTTCCGAAGAGCGGGTGATGGAGCTGGCAACGCCCTTGGGAACAGCCCTTTCGAGGGACGCGGCATGACACAGACAAGCGAGCAGGCCATGCAGTCATCCCAACGCAATCTGGGCCGCATGAAAAGCGTCCTCAACGCAACCAAGCTTTATTGGGGATTGGTACTGCTGTTTCTGGTAGGCGTCCTGTCGTCGCCCGTTTCGTCCAAAGGGCACAATATTTTCCTGTCCTATGGCAACCTGTCCGATGTTTTCAGGCAAATTTCCGTTACGGGAATTACCGCTGTCGGCATGACACTGGTGATCCTGATATCAGGCATTGACCTGTCCGTCGGATCGGTCCTTGCACTCGGTTCCGTCGTTTGCGCCATGCTTTTGACCAATGAAGGCTGGTCGGCAGCCTATTCGATTGGCGTGCCCGCTATTTTCATTCTGGCATTTCTCGTGGTTCTGGGGGCGGGATTATTCATCGCAAAGGCTCGCGCCCGGTCGGTTGGTGAGCAAACGGATAATCAGACGCAATTGAATCGCATTATTGCCCTCGTCGCCATTATCGGCGCAGCGGCAATCGCCTGGTGGGTCGCATCGGGCGCCGACGCAAAGGCCGGAGTGCTGCTGGTGCTGGTCGTGGTTCCGGCGGTTGGTTTCATGCTGGGAATGGTCAATGGCCTTGTCATTGTCGGCGGTCGCCTACAGCCGTTCATTGTGACGCTCGCCATGATGGTTGCTGGACTTGGTATTGCGCGCCTGACTGCAGGTCAGAACACGGCCGTCTGGCCTGTTTATACAGGCAGCAACGCCACGGAGAATTTCGAATTCCTTCGTTCATTGATCTTTGGACTTGTGCCTGTGCCCGGATTGATCTTCGCAGGCATTATCCTGCTGTTCTGGGTGATCCTCAAATATACGAAGTTTGGACGCTATATCTACGCAATCGGCGGCAATGAAGAGGCCGCGCGTCTTGCCGGTGTGCCGGTCTGGCGTGTGAAAATCACCGTTTACGCCATCTCGGGCTATCTCGCCGCGCTCGCAGGCATTCTTTACGTTGCGCAATACCGGCAGGGAAAGCCCGATGCGGGCATGGGGCTGGAGCTTGATGCAATTGCCGCCGTGGTTATCGGTGGAACCAGCCTCATGGGTGGCCGCGGTTCGATGATCGGCACACTTGTCGGCGTGCTCATCTTCGGTTTTCTCAGCAATATCCTGCAGCTGAACAATATCGACAGCAATACGCAGCTGGTGCTCAAAGGCATCATCATCATCGTTGCGGTGTTGCTGCAGGAGCGACGCTCCAGCGGGTGGCTGTTTTTCCTCTCCCAGTTAATGACAGCCAATCCTTCAAAGAAATCCGCGCCCGACAAGCCAGAAAACAGGCAAGGGCAGGGTGAATGAACTGACAGCAAAGAACATCGGGCCAGAAAATAACAGGGAGGAAATCATGCATCTGACACGCAGACATTTTGCCAAATTGGCAATGGCAACCGCCTTCATAGCGCCACTGGCGCTTCACATGCCAAGCGCGGAGGCCAAAGACAAATACGTCATCGGTTTCAGCCAGACCACGACCGTTGAACCTTGGCGCGTCCAGTTCAACAAGGATCTGGTGGCCGAGGCCAAGAACCACCCGAATGTCGAACTGCTTGTAGCGGATGGACAGGACAAGACGGAAAAACAGGTGGCAGACGTTGAGAATTTCATCCGGCAGGAGGTTGACGCTATCCTGATTTCGCCAAAGGAATCCGCTGGCCTGACCGGCGTTGTGGAAAAGGCCATGGATGCCGGTATTCCAGTGATCGTACTTGATCGCAATGTGGATACGGACAAGTTCACCCAGTGGATTGGCGGCGATAACGTCGTCATCGGTGAAGCCGCCGGGCAACATGCGGTGGAATTGCTTGGCGGCAAGGGCAAAGCCAAGGGCACTGTTGTTGAAATCTGGGGCGGTCTCGGCACGCAGGCGAGCCATGATCGCAGCAACGGCTTCCACAAATATACCGACGCGGAAAAGGGCATTACCTATCTTTTGGATAAACAGTCCGGCGACTGGAAACAGGATCAGGCCTACAACATCATGGCGACAGCCCTGCGCAACCACGAAGACATAAGTCTGGTCTATGGCCATAATGATCCCATGGCCTACGGTGCTTATCTTGCCGCCAAGGATGCGGGGCGTGAAAAGAACATTCTGTTCCTTGGCGTTGATGGCCTGCCGAATGAAGGTGTCCAGTGGGTCAATAAAGGCGAGCTTGCCGCCACATTCCTTTATCCAACACCGGGCGCTGAGGGATTGCGGCAGGCCTTAAAGGTCCTTGCTGGCGAAAAGGTTGAAAAGAAAATCGTCCTTGGTACTGAAACCATCACCAAAGAAAATGCGCCCGAGATACTGAAGAAGAACGGGCTCTGATCACGCTTCAAGCCGCAACAGGCCTGCCCACCCCGAAAAAGTTGGGCGGGCCGTTGCACGATTTCGCCAGATCATTGGGCATTCGATATACATTTAAAAAAATGAAGGAACGATGTCGGATAGTGCTCCGTTCAATCGTCCTAGGGCAGTTGAAACAAGTGAGGAGATCAAAATGTCATATGTTGATGGATTTGTACTCGCCGTACCCAAGGACAAGATCGACGCGTATAAGGCCATGGCCAATGCGGCAGGCGGCGTCTGGAAAGAATATGGAGCACTCGCCTACGTCGAATGCATTGGCGACGATGTTCCCTATGGTGAACTCACATCCTTCCCGCGTGCGGTACAGGCCAAGGACGACGAAGTCGTTGTATTCTCATGGATTGTCTATAATTCACGGGCGGAGCGGGACGAGATTAACAAGAAGGTCATGGCCGATCCTCGTCTTGACAGCGAAAAATGGGAAATGCCATTTGATGGCAAGCGCATGATCTATGGCGGCTTTCAGTCCTTCATGGAACTCTGACAGCCGGTTCTGCCGTCAATGGCCAAACACGTTCAGGCCGAGAATGGCAATGGCATAGGCCAGGCACGGAACAAACCACAGCAAGGCCCATCCGCCGATCCGGCGGTGGGTCAATGCTGCGCCGATAGGACCACCAAGCGCGCTGATCGGCCAACCGCACATCACGTAAAAAATCATGCGCGATTCAGGCGTCACGCCGCCATCCGATGCCATGACAGAAATCCCGGCAAAGAACAGGGCAAGCGGAAAGCACAAAAGGCAAAGGGCCGCGCCGAATATCACCAGCGGTTTTGAGCGCATCGGCAATCCGTGGAGATGATGGCTTTAATCAACCCGCCGCCAGGTCGAATCCTTGCAGAGAAGCCCGCCAAGCACACAACCTGACAGTTGAATGCCCTTGTCTGAAAGCTTGGCTTTGCCGGAATAGGTTTTGCCATTTTCTGTGTTGTAGAGAGAACCGGTATAGGTTCCCGAATCCGTCGGCTTCAATGTGACTGCCTGTATTCCCACAACCGGCCGATCGCGCTTGGACGCATCAGGGTTGTTGACGTCATTAACAGGGTTGCTCATCCAGATCACCGTGCCGCAAATTCCCGCACCGCAATCGCTCAACCGGACCTTCGTGCGTCCCGTATCATTGACATAGGTGCCCGTTATATCGGGCGCCTGCGCCATGGCGGGCACAGCCATCGCCGAGACGACAAGCAAAGACAAGGTCAATTTTTGAATGTTAAACAACGAGTATCTCCTGAATGCAAAACGATATTTCCTACCCGTGCATTAATACTCCGGCTAAATTTTGACGCGAGCATTACGCCTGCCTTTTCTTTCTCTGAAATTCATACAATTTGGATTGCGCACGGAAATATTAGGGTAAGCCAGCGGGCTATTTCATCGAATTTCCGCCGACTTTTAACGCGTCAATCAGGTTCACTAGTGAATCTCCAAGTAAATTCTGCACAACTTTCAACGACAGGGCGTTGCATTTCCGCCACAATGTGTTGCATGAGTGCAACGTGGTTGGGATGGCATAAGCGATGCTCTTATCAAATTCGGTCAATCAGTTCGGGAATTCGCTCACGGCTGCCGCTGGCGGCAACACGCAGCGTTTTTACTCCCGTATTGGTGTTATCACGGTTGTGCTGGCGCTTTTGACCACCGGCATAACGTTTTTCATCCTGACCGGAATGACACCGCTTCGTCCTGACAGCAACATTTCCTTCTTCCTCACCAGTATAAATGCCGTGCTGATTCTCGCGCTGATTGTTCTGATCGGCCGGGAAATCTATCGTATCAGCCAGGCCAGAAACCGGGGGAAGGCCGCTGCACGCCTGCATGTGCGTCTTGTTGTGCTGTTTTCGCTTGTTGCCGCCGTTCCGGCCATGCTTGTTGCAATCGTTGCGTCCGTTACGCTTGACCTTGGACTTGACCGTTGGTTCGAGATGCGAACAACGACGATCGTCAATTCCTCAATCAGCCTTGCCAATTCCTATATTCAGGAAAGTGCCCGCAATTTGCAGGGAACAACGCTGGAAATGGTCAGCGATGTGGATTCGCAGCGCTCGCTCTACAATCTTGATCGCACCAGCTTCACGCGGTTCCTCACCCAGCAGGCGAATGGCCGTGGTCTGATCGGTGCTTTCATCATCCGTTCCAGCGGAGACGTGGCCGTTCGTGCCGATATACGCACCAGCATAACAATCCCGCCCGTGGCGAAATCCATTTTGAAGACAGCTGAAGATGGCAGGCCGGTTCTGATACCGCCGGAACAGACCAATCTGCTGAGTGCTGTGGTGAAGTTGCAGCAAATACCCGACATGTTTCTTTATACGGTCCGGCCCGTAGACGGAGACATTCTGAACTCCATGCGGGCGATTGAGAGCAATACGCCGGAAGCGCGCCAGCTCGCCGCCAATGGCGTTAACACACAGATTCTGTTTGCTCTGCTTTATTTCGGGCTCACCCTGACTTTGCTCTTATCGGCAATCTGGACAGGTATTGCCGTGGCCGACAGGCTCGTGCGTCCCATTCGCTTGCTAATCGGGGCGGCGGGTGATGTCGCCACCGGCAATCTTGATGTTGCCGTGCCCGTGCGCCGTTCCGACGGCGATGTTGGCTCGCTCTCCCAAACATTCAACACCATGGTGCGGCAGCTTGGGACGCAACGTCGTGATCTTGTAGCAGCAAAAGACCAGATCGATGAACGCCGCCGTTTCTCGGAAGCTGTGCTGTCAGGTGTCACCGCCGGTGTGATCAGCGTAGACGGTGATGGCGTTATCGGCATCATGAACCGATCTGCAGAAACCATGTTCGAGCTTGATCCGGTCACCGCCGTTGGCAAGAATCTGACGGCACTTGTGCCTGAGATCGGGCTGGTTTTCGAAGTGGCCCACGCCACGGGCCGCCCGGTTTATCGCGAACAGGTGTCTATGTCGCGCCGCGGCAGCGCCCGCACATTCAATGTTCAGGTCACGGTTGAAGACGCCGAATCCGCAGAACATTCCTATGTCGTGACGGTGGATGACATCACTGATCTTGTGGAAGCACAGCGTTCCTCGGCCTGGGCCGATGTAGCGCGGCGCATTGCCCATGAAATCAAAAATCCACTGACACCGATCCAGCTTTCCGCCGAACGTATCCGCCGACGCTACGGCAAGGTGATTACCGAAGACCGCGAGGTTTTTGACCAATGCACGGAAACAATCATCCGGCAGGTGGGTGATATCGGCCGTATGGTGGATGAGTTTTCATCCTTCGCCCGGATGCCCAAGCCGGAAATCAAGGCGATGGACCTGCGCGAAGCGCTGCGCGAGGCTTCATTTCTTGTGGAAGTCAGCCGCAGTGATATCCGTTTTGAGCGGGATTTTGGCAACGTTCCGCTTGTGGGTCAGTTTGATGGCCGATTGATCGGCCAGGCCTTCGGAAACGTGATAAAGAATGCAGCGGAAGCTATTGAATCCGTTGTTAAAGAAGGGCTAGGGGAGGGGCATATCCGCGTCCGTTCCAAGCAAGAAGGGGATAAGTTGATCGTCGAAGTTACCGACAATGGCAAAGGCTTGCCAAGGGAACATCGGCAGCGCCTGCTCGAACCCTATATGACAACACGCGAAAAGGGCACAGGCCTTGGCCTCGCAATTGTCAAAAAGATCGTCGAAGAACATGACGGTCAAATTGAATTGCACGACGCCCCTGAAGATTTTTACGGCGGACGTGGTGCAATGATCCGCATGGTATTTCCAACTACCCATACCGATACACAGACAGCCGAACATACCACTCAATCGGCGAAACAGGTGAATTCAAATGGCATCTGACATTCTTGTCGTCGACGATGAAGTCGACATCCGCGAGCTTGTTGCAGGAATATTGAGCGATGAAGGCCACGAAACCCGTGTGGCTTCTGATGCTGACAGCGCCTTGGCTGCGATCGATGATCGCATTCCCCGGCTGATCTTTCTCGATATCTGGATGCAGGGCAGCCGTCTCGATGGCCTTGCCCTGCTGGACGAAATCAAAATCCGTCATCCGGAGATTCCCGTGGTGATGATTTCGGGTCATGGCAATATTGAAACCGCAGTTTCAGCCATTCGCCGCGGCGCTTATGATTTTATCGAGAAGCCGTTCAAGGCAGACCGCCTGATCCTCATTGCCGAACGGGCATTGGAGACATCGAAGCTACGTCGCGAAGTTTCGGATCTGCGCAAGCGTTCCACCGAGAGTTTTGAACTGCTCGGCACGTCACTGTCGATGAATCATCTGCGCCAGACGATTGAGCGCGTTGCACCGACCAACAGCCGTATCATGATTACAGGTCCATCGGGGGCAGGCAAGGAACTCACCGCCCGCGCTATCCACGCCCTTTCTGCCCGCTCAAAGGGGCCATTCGTCAATTTGAATGCCGCAACCATTACGCCGGAGCGGATGGAAGTGGAGCTGTTCGGCACCGAATCCGATGGCGGCGAACGCAAGGTCGGTGCGCTGGAAGAAGCCCATGGCGGTATTTTGTACCTCAATGAAATTGCCGATATGCCGCGCGAAACGCAGAACAAGATTCTGCGCGTGCTTGTTGATCAGCAGTTTGAGCGGGTAGGCGGCACCAAGCGCATCAAGGTGGATGTGCGCATCATCTCGTCAACCGCGCAGAATCTCGAAGCCATGATTGCCGAGGGCCGTTTCCGCGAAGACCTGTTCCACCGGCTGGCCGTAGTTCCGGTTATCGTTCCGCCTTTGGCTGACCGCCGCGATGATATCCCTGCGCTTGTGGAGTTCTTCATGACGCAGATTGCCGAACAGGCCGGCATCAAGCCGCGCAAGATCGGACCGGATGCCATGGCTGTTTTGCAGTCACACTCCTGGCCGGGCAATATCCGCCAGTTGCGCAACAATATCGAACGGCTGATCATCCTTGCACGCGGCGATGATCCGGAAGCGGTCATTACTGCCGATCTTTTGCCAGCGGAAATCGGTGACACCTTGCCAAAGGCTCCAACTGAATCCGATCAGCACATCATGGCTTTGCCCTTACGCGAAGCACGCGAGCGATTTGAGAAGGAATATCTCATTGCGCAGATCAACCGCTTTGGCGGCAATATTTCCCGTACGGCGGAATTTGTCGGCATGGAGCGCTCGGCATTGCATCGTAAGCTGAAATCGCTCGGCGTCTGACCGGTTCAATGCGTCTCTAAGACGTCATTCAACACGGCAGTATTCGGTTGCGACTCTCCCGGTTTTGCGGGAAAGTTGGCGGCCTTTGCTCTCCGGCATCGGCTTTTATCATGGGAGTGAGGAATGTTTCGTCCTGTCAATCCGTCCGGTCCGTCCATACCGGGCCTGTCTCAGGCCATGCTGATCGAAGGCGGCAAGCTTCTTATGCTCTCAGGGCATGTTCCTTTCGACGCAGAGGGAAAAATTCCGACGAAGGATGTGGCCGCACAGCTTGATCTGGTCTTTGCCAATATGGAGGCAACGCTTAAAGCAGCTGGCACAGATTTCAGCAGTATTGTCCGGCTGACCTATTATATCAGGGATTTTGATCAGGCCATGTTGCCGCAGATACGCGCTGTTCGTGATCGTTGGGTGAATACGCAATGTCCACCAACCAGCAGCCTGATTGGCGTGGCTGCACTGTTTCACCCCGATGTTCTGATAGAAGTGGACGCGATGGCCGTCATTGCCGAAGGTAAGACTGGCTGATGCGTGTCATCATCTGCGGCGCAGGGCAGGTAGGATATGGTATCGCCGAACGTCTGGCAGCCGAAGACAATGATATTTCGGTTATCGATACCTCGGCTGAGCTTATTCAGGTGATACGTGATACGCTTGATGTGCGCGGTTTCGTCGGTCATGGCGCCCATCCGGATGTTCTGGCAGCAGCCGGTGCCGAACAGGCGGATATGATCATCGCGGCTACGCTCTATGACGAGGTCAATATCGTTGCCTGCGAAGTCGCGCACGCCCTGTTCAACGTACCGACCAAAATTGCCCGTATCCGCGCGCAGGCCTATCTGCAGCCGCATTATCAGGATCTGTTTTCCCGCGATCATATGCCCATTGACGTCATCATTTCCCCTGAACTTGAGGTGGGTGAAATGGTGCTGCGCCGTATCGCCTTGCCTGGTGTGAGCGATGTCGTGCGCTTTGCCGACGAGAATATTGTGGTGATGGCAATTGAGTGTCTGGAAGACTGTCCCGTCATCAATACGCCGCTGATCCAGCTGAGCGATCTTTTTCCCGATCTGCCTTCAACGGTCATGGCGATCATCCGCAACGACAAATTGTTCATTCCGCGTTCGGTCGATCAGCTTTTTGCGGGTGATATAGCCTATGTGGCGACGACCAAAGCGCAGGTGCGCCGCACGCTGGCCTTGTTCGGACATGAGGAGCCTGAAGCCACACGCATCGTTATAGCGGGCGGTGGCAATGTCGGTCTCTATGTTGCCCAGACCATTGAGGCAAAACAGCCCAAGACCAAAGTCAAGCTGATTGAGCCCAATCTGACGCGTGCCAATGCCATTGCCGATGGTCTGCGCCGTTCCATGGTGCTGCACGGCAGCGCGCTGGACCAGAAACTTCTGCTTGAAGCGGAAATTCAGGATGCGGACCTTCTGGTGGCGCTGACCAATGATGATCAGGTCAATATGCTGGCGGGCGTCATGGCCAAGCGCCTTGGCTGCAAATCCAGCCTAGTCCTTATCAACAACCCGGATTATCTGGACCTGAGCAAATCTTTGGGTATCGATGCCCATATCAGCCCGCGCAGCGTCACGATTTCGCGTGTGCTTCAACATGTGCGCCGGGGCCGTATCCGGGCCGTACACAGTGTCCAGAAGGGCCGGGCGGAGATTATCGAAGCAGAGGCGCTCGAAACCTCACCGCTCGTCGGCGCCCCCTTACGCGATCTCGATTTACCCGATGGCCTGCGTATCGGCGCGATCTATCGCAATGGTGAGGTGATCCGGCCCGATGGTTCTGTTCGCATCAAGCCGCAGGACCGGGTGGTTATTTTCGCAACTGCGGAAGCCGTCAAACAGGTCGAGCAGATGTTCCGCGTCAGCCTTGAATTCTTCTGATCAGCAGAAAGAAGCGCACAAATGAAACTGCAACTCCTTCGCAATGCCACGCTAAAACTTGACTATGCCGGTTCCACGATCCTGATTGATCCGTTCTTCGCACCAAAACACAGCCGTCCGTCATTCACAGGCCGTTCGCCCAATCCGATGACCGATCTTCCGGTATCAACAGACGAAATCTTGGAAGGTGTCGAGCTTGTTCTCGTTTCACATCTGCATGCGGATCATTTTGATCCTGTGGCGCAGGAGCTGGTTCCCAAGCATTTGCCCCTGATTTGCCAGCCGGGCGACGAAGACACGATCCGCTCCTTTGGTTTTACGGATGTCACGCCGCTGACCGCCGATATCAGGTGGAAGAACATTCGCCTGACACACCGGGACGGCAATCATGGCACCGGGGAAGTGCTCAAGCTCATGGGCAATGTAATCGGCTTCACGATCGAAGCGGAGAACGAGCCCTCCATCTACTGGGCAGGTGACACAATCCTCTATCCGCCGGTGCGTCAAACCATCGAGACAACACAGCCTGATATTGTCGTTACCCATTCCTGCGGTGCCAAGTGGGATGGCGTTCTGATTGTCATGGATGCCGAGCAGACCGTCGAGGTTTGCCGGATTGCTCCGCAGAAGACAAAAATCATCGCAACGCACATGGAAGCTCTTGACCACGCGACGGTCACCCGCGACGATCTCAAGGCTTATGCGCAGGCGCAGAATATCGATTCCCATAAGCTGATCATTCCTTTCGATGGAGAAACCCTCCATCTCACAGCCCCCAACTCATGAGACCAATCATGTCAAAGACTTACGCTTTTGTCGGCAACCTGAATCGCAATGCTTTGCCCGATGAGGGAAAGGGTATCAGCGTCTTCAGTTTTGATGACAAAACCGGTGATCTCACACTCGTCAGCGAGTATCTCGCCATCGACAATCCGGGCTATCTGGCCATTGATGAGAAGCGCAAACGTCTTTATGCAGCCGTTGAAATTCCCAGCTGGAACGAGGGCATGGCCGTTGCTTTTGATATCAACCCGGCAACGGGCGCGCTGTCCTATATCAATATGCAGCCGACGCTCGGCAATACGACCTGCCATCTCGGCTTTGACCAGTTGGGCGAAACCATCTTTGCTTCAAACTATACCGTCGCCGATCTTGGCGAGCGTCCGGGCAATGCGGTAGCTGCTTTCGCAATCCGCGCTGATGGTGGGCTGGAACCAGCTTTTGCTGCCGCTATCCATGAGGGCAAGAACGCGATCCTGCCCACGGACAAGCGCCAACACGGTCATTGTGCGGTGGTCAGCCCTGATAACCGCACGGTATTTGTCTGCGATCTCGGCCTTGACCGGATCATGGCCTACAAGCTTCCGGCCAAAGGTGGAAAGCTTGAACTGGCAGCAACGCCATTCACGCAGCTACCCGATGGAGCAGGGCCGCGCCATCTTACATTTCATCCGAATGGCAAAATAGCTTACGTTATCAATGAATTGAACAGTACTGTTTCAGTTCTTCATTATGATCCGGAAACCGCGGAATTGACGCTTGGCCAGACGCTTCCGTCTATCCCGGCAGACTTCAAGGACACCAATACCTGCGCCGAGATCGCCGTGAGTCCCGATGGCCGCTTTCTCTATGGATCGAACCGTGGGCACAACAGCATTGTCAGCTATGCGATTGGTGCCGATGGCAGTATTTCGCTGATCGGCTGGACAGCCTCACAGGGCCTTGGGCCGCGCAACTTTGTGATCGATCCATCGGGCAAATTCATGCTCGTGGCCAATCAAAAGGGCGGCGGTATCGCTGTATTCAGCCGCGATATCGAAACTGGCGCACTGGAAGACACCGGCAAGCGCGTCGACCTGCCAACACCCATGCGCATCGTCTTTGGTCAGTTCGAATAGGAGTTCTACCGATGTCCCGCATTGCCTATGTCAACGGTCAATATATCCCGCATGCCAGCGCCGGTGTTCATATTGAAGACCGTGGCTATCAGTTTGCCGATGGTGTTTACGAGGTCTGTGAAATTGCCCGTGGCAACATCATGGACATGACACGCCATCTTGATCGGCTTGGCCGGTCGCTTTCGGAACTCCGGATAGCCTGGCCAATGAACCGCAAGGCGCTGCAGGGTGTGATTGCCGAGGTTGTCAGGCGTAATCGTGTCCGCAATGGTCTGGTTTATCTGCAGGTCACGCGCGGTGTTGCCAGGCGCGACCACGTATTTCCTTCGCCTGATACGCAGCCGTCTATCGTCATCACTGCCAAACGCACTGATCCCAATGCCTCGGCTGCACGGGCCGCGAAGGGCATCAACGTCATCACCGTGCCGGAGAACCGCTGGGAGCGGGTGGACATTAAATCTATCGGCCTTTTACCAAATGTTATGGCGCGCCAGCAGGCCAAGGAGCAGGGCGCTCAGGAAGCATGGTTTGTTGATCCTGATGG
Source organism: Phyllobacterium sp. P30BS-XVII (assembly GCF_014138335.1). Lineage (NCBI taxonomy): Bacteria > Pseudomonadati > Pseudomonadota > Alphaproteobacteria > Hyphomicrobiales > Phyllobacteriaceae > Phyllobacterium > Phyllobacterium sp. P30BS-XVII. The sequence goes on along the minus strand of NZ_JACGXO010000006.1, from coordinate 125,801 downwards.
CACCGTAAAAGAGGGCGCAGCAACAAATGCGTGGATTGTCACCAAGGACGGTGTTTTGGTGACCAGACAGGCAGAAACCGGAATTTTACGCGGTATTACCCGCACAACCATCTTCGATGTGGCCAAAAAACTCGGGCTAAAGATCGAAGAACGCGGCTTTTCCGTCGAGGAAGCCAAGCGGGCGCGTGAGGTTTTCATGACGGCAGCCACAACAGTTGTCATGCCAATCGTTGCGATTGACGGCGAATCGGTGGCAAATGGACACCCGGGAACGATCGCACTTTCGTTACGAGAAGCGTTTTTTGACATTGCGGAAAAAACGCCATCCTGTTAACCGGAGTATGAGGGGACTAACAAAGCTATTTTTCACCTCCTGCAGGAGTAGTTTTTTCTGCTCCCGTTGCCGAATTTTGTATGAGACACGTTTGCTGATCGCATAAAAGGACAAAAACAATGGCTGAACGATCGCAGAATCTTCAGGACCTTTTTCTGAACTCCGTCAGAAAACAGAAGATTTCTCTGACAATTTTCCTCATCAATGGCGTCAAACTGACCGGTATTGTCACTTCCTTCGACAATTTCTGCGTGCTGTTGCGCCGCGACGGCCATTCACAGCTCGTCTACAAACATGCCATCTCGACCATTATGCCGAGCCAGCCTGTCCAGATGTTCGAAGCTGAGGCCGAAGACAGCGACTGAGATAACATTTGACCAAAGAAACACGGCGTAACGCGCAAAATCCTGGCGGAACCACCAATAATGGTGAGACCGCCAGAGAAGCCACGCGCGCAATCGTCATTGTACCGGTTTTGCCGCAACGCTTTTCCGTGGGCGGTAAGGACGATGACCATGGCCGCATGAAGCACCAGCCGGAATTCCAGCGCAGCGACGATGCGCGGCTGGAAGAGGCTGAAGGGTTGGCGCGTGCCATTGATCTGGATATTGTTCATTCTGACATCGTGCAGGTTTCGGCTCCGCGTCCAGCCACTTTGCTGGGCACTGGCAAAGTCGAAACCATCCACGAGATCATCGAAGCCTCCCACGCGGAATTGGTGATCGTTGATCATTCGCTGACGCCGGTACAGCAACGTAATCTCGAAAAAGCATGGAATGCCAAGGTTCTCGACAGAACCGGGCTCATTCTTGAAATTTTCGGGCGGCGCGCGCAGACGAAAGAGGGCGCCTTGCAGGTGGAACTTGCCCATCTGACCTATCAGAAGGGCCGTCTGGTTCGCAGTTGGACCCACCTTGAACGCCAGCGCGGCGGTGGCGGCTTCCTCGGCGGTCCGGGTGAAACGCAGATTGAGGCCGACAGACGCGCCTTGCAGGAAAAGATCCTGCGCATCAAGCGCGAGCTGGAAACAGTGGTACAGACACGCACATTGCACCGGAGCAAGCGCAAAAAAGTGCCGCATCCGGTTGTGGCGCTTGTTGGCTATACCAATGCGGGCAAATCAACACTGTTCAACCGGCTGACCGGAGCAGGGGTTGTGGCTGAAGATATGCTCTTCGCCACGCTTGACCCGACGCTGCGCCGTATCCGGCTGGAACATGGTGAGACGATTATCCTGTCCGATACGGTGGGTTTCATCTCCAGCCTTCCGACGCACCTCGTCGCTGCTTTCCGGGCGACGCTGGAAGAGGTGGTGGAAGCCGATCTTATCCTGCATATCAGAGATATTTCCGATCCGGATACCGCCGCACAGTCGGAAGATGTGCATGCAATCATGACCAGCCTTGGCATTGAGCGCGGCGATACAAAACGCATTCTTGAAGTGTGGAACAAGATCGACAAACTCGATGAGGCGGGCCGCGAGTCCGCACAGCGTCTCAGCGCTGCGGTCAAGGGCATTGAACATCCCATTCCAGTATCGGCAATCACAGGTGAGGGCGTCGATGCTCTGCTCAAGGAAATCGAGAACCGCATTGCCGGCAAGCTTGAGCATGTCAAGATCACCCTGCGGCCCGACCAGATGCGCCTGATGGACTGGATTTACCAGCATTCCAGCAATGTGAAGCGCAAGGATCTGGACGACGGTTCTGTTGCACTCACCATGGATATGACTGTCGCATCTCACGCCAATCTCGACGAGAAATTATTGCGCCGGAACAACAGTTAAACCCATAATAAATGAGGGTGGAATGAGTGAAACTGCGGTGAGGATATCGGCGGTTTTGTTCGATATGGATGGCGTTCTGGTTGATTCCAGAGCCGTCATTGAACATGCATGGCGCGAAGCCGCACAGCTTTACGGACGCCAGATCACCGAGGACGATATCCACAACCACATCCATGGTCAGCTCGGACCGCACACCATCCGTACGCTGTTTCATGATCTACCACGCTCCGACCAGGAGAAGATTCAGGCGCACGTCATCCACATAGAGAACACTGCCGATTACGAGCCCATCCCGGGCGTTGAGCGGACCATTGCCCGCCTCGCTGCCGCCGGGATCACGATTGGTGTTGTGACCAGTGGATGGCAGTATAAAATCGATCGCGTGCTTGAATTGCTCCATGCACAGTCGCTGTTCTCAGTGATTGTTCAGCGCGATGATCTGGTGCGCGGCAAGCCATATCCCGATCCTTATCTGCTTGCGGCTGAACGGCTGGGCATTCCGGCCTCCAGAACAATGGTATTCGAGGACGCTATCAGCGGTGTCACATCGGCAGTAACAGCCGGTGCATATTGTGTTGGCATTGGCGGTGAAGAATTAATGCGCAGCGGTGCAAAGATCGTCATCCCCGACTTCGAGGGTGTGGAAGTACAGCCGGGCGGTCCCGGCGTTTTGACACTCTCGTGCAAACCGGGACACGAGCTGTTCATCGAACAGTTGTCTGCTCGTATGTAATCAATGCTGGCCTTGACGCGTTATTTGGCGGTTTTTGCTTCCTGCCAAAGCGCTTCCATCTCATCAAGCGTTGCCGCGTCGAGCGTCTGTTTCTGCTCGTTCAGCTTGCGCTCGATATAGTGAAAACGGGAGCGGAACTTTTCGTTGGTTCCGCGCAGGGCGCTTTCTGGTTCGAGATTCAGATGGCGGCCGAGATTGACAATGGCAAACAGCAGGTCGCCATATTCTTCCTCCGTATTTTCTTTGTCACCATTGGCGATAGCCTGTTTCAACTCGCCGATTTCTTCCTCGATCTTGTCGAGAATGGGCGCAGCCTCCGACCAGTCAAAGCCTACCTTGGCGGCCTTCTGCTGTAGTTTGAGCGCACGCATCAGGGCAGGGAAGCCATGCGGAATATCGTCAAGGAAGCCGCTCGGCTCCACGGCACCAAGATTGAGTGCAGCACGGCGTTCACGCCGTTCGGCTTTTTCCTCGGCCTTGATCTTGTCCCACATGCCTTTGGCCATGCCCGCGCCACGCGCAGCTTCCTCGCCAAAAACGTGCGGATGGCGGCGGATCATCTTGTGAGTGATCGCCTGAACCACATCGCCAAAATTAAAGGCGTTCATCTCTTCAGCCATGCGCGCATGGAACACGACCTGCAGCAGCAAATCACCCAGTTCTTCGCGCAGATCATCAATATCATCACGCTCAATGGCATCGATCACCTCGAACGCTTCCTCAAGCGTATAGGGCGCGATGGATTTGAAATCCTGTTCAATATCCCAGGGACAGCCGGTTACAGGCGTGCGCAGAGCTTGCATGATGTCGAGAAGGCGGGTGATGTCGCGTGATGGTTTCATGCAAGCACATTAGGACAGGAGCAGGGTGGCCGATATGACGGAGCCCGAAAGGCCCGCATTTGTCCACAGGATCGGTTAATGCTGGTGCAGCGATATCGGGCCAATGACATCATAGACAATCTTCACACCATCAATGGTGTCGGGTAAATCAGCTGTTTCAGGCACATGATCGCGTAGATTGACCTTGATGGCGTAGGAGTCACCGATGCGGATCAGGCCGACACCGACAACGGTCCCGCACGATCCGGCAATCTCTTTCGCTTTCGGCTTGGCAAGCCGCGCTTGTTCGATGGAGGTGCTCATGTCCCTTAATTTAGTGCATCCTACAGGCCGCGGCTAGAGCCAGACCATATTAAAGCTGGCGAGGGTGTTTTCACACTCAGACAGGCATTGTCAGCCCCAATTGTTCCAGCACAATGGAAAGGTCATTGGCAAAGGTCACGCCCTTGCCATTGGTGCCACCCTGATCACTGCCGGCAAACAGCAGGGCGCATGCATAGCCCTTTTCGTCCATGATAACCGATCCACTGTCACCGCCGGAGCTGAACGGACCGCTGCCCGATGTTTCGATTTCAATCTGGCTGTCAAAACCGATATCGCCAAATTCGTAGCTGACAACCACATCATCGACTTCAATGGCCGTAACGGTGCCCTGCGTTACACCGGTTGTTCTGCCGACCTTGAATACTTTGTCGCCGGGACGGAGCGGGGTCTTGCGCAATCCCTTGAGCTTGCCAGCGCCTGTCAAGGTAACAGCATCAAAACCGATATCTGCATCGATTGAAGCAATGGCCGCATCAACCAGATTGTTCATGCCTGATTTAACGGGCACAAAGGCGAGCAGTTCGCCCACCTTATCCTTGTTTTTCTTGCCGCCATCATAGGCGCCAGGCTGCAGGATCGCATCGCCGATCTTCGCCTTGTTTTCATTGGCCAGCACATGATTATTGCTGAGAATGACCGTCTTGCCACTCTCAGTATGCTGCGCAAAACCACCGAGCGTACCTGCCGTGATGGAAAAATGTCCAATTGAAGCGCCAATCAGCAGAGGTCTTTGCCGCAACTGATGCCACGGCAAGGCTGCGGGGGCTGCATCCGCACCGCCTTTGAAAACTGTACCGATATAGGTGATATCTGCCTTATTGCGAGCAGCTTCCTCGATCTGAGCGCGCAGATGGATATTGGTTTCAAGCGCACGCCGCTGAACGCGCACAGCCAGCCGATAATCATTCTTGCCATCACCAGCAGCAATGCCAAGCGCAATTCCGCCTTCAGCACCAGTCAGGCGACGGATTGCCGTCGAACGGACAATCCTGTGTTCGGCGCGAATTTCGGTAATAAGAGGTTTTATGATCTGTTCGGCGATCTCTGTTTTCAGGGCACGTACAGTTTTCAAATCCACGGTGGTCATCCTTTCTTGTGTCTACAAGTCCAGGGCACGTGTGCGACTCGCAATAAGCTTAGCGACGCAGATTCAATTTGGCGAGCGATGAGATAGGGTCAATTCAAAGCCGTTGGAAAGAGCAGTCAAATGGGAAAGAGGGCCAGAGCAGACGCCTTGCAGAATATCGGCACAAAGATCGCATAAGATAGATTATGGAACTAAACCATATGCCAAAACGACCTGAATAGTCACCAAAGGTCTATTTTAAGCTCGATGCGAAATTTGCTGGCGTCATGGAATGATGCAGGCTTGAACGGAAATTCCACTTTGGGCGCTGGCTGTGGTTTATTATCAGGCAGCCAGGACGCTGTAATCTTAACCCGCTTCGTGGCTTGATAACTGAGATCCAGTTGCCGCGTCGTTTCCTTCCCGGCTGTCTTCATGCTTCCCGTCGCCGTCAGGCTTCTATGAGTAGCAGCGAGTTGCAATGAACTATTGGTGGCGCGAAGTTTGTTGTCGAAATCTGTGCTGGCAATCGCTTTAAAACCCTTTACAGCAGCCTCGACATCAAGTGAGCCTCCGGCAAATTTCAGATCTTTATCAACAGTCAGACTCGTGTGGGCCTTGATATCCGGATCAGCCCAACTCGCATTGATATGGAAATTGAGTTCCTTTTTCAGAGCGTTGAAATAGACACTGGCGTTGGGATTGGCGCCGTTCATTTTGAGGCCGATGGAACCGGGTTTGGCGTCCCATACCATCAGATTATCGGCGTTGGGCAAACGCGTTTTCAGCAGGGTCTGCTGGGCCAGTGTCGGGACAATGGGCTCGCCCATGGGGTCGTAACCGCCCATTGCCGTGCAACACCGGCCTCCAATCTGGCAATTTACAGCAAAAAGCAGACAGCCATCGCTCGTCAGTCCGGCAACACTGTGGTGCTGTGTGTTTCTAAGGGTGTACTTCCCACAGCACGATAGAGAACTGTCGATGACCGCGTCGAGAGAATGGCCACCAAAAACGATACCTGACTGCAAGCCTTCGCCAAAAAGCGGCCTGTTTGAAAGCGGTATCAGACGAAAATCATCGTCTGCTGTTGTTGTTTTCGGACCTGTCGGTTGCGTGCGCGGTACTAATCCCATGTTCTACCTGCCATATCTGGTCGTTTGCTCGGCAAATTCGCGAGGCAATAACACCGTGAAGTCTGATGACAAGTAATACATTGCCGTCCCGGTATTTCAATCTATCAAAGGTCAGAACATGAAACTAAAACACACTATCCAATATTGGATCACACAGAAAAAATAGCGAATTAACTCGTAATATCAGCGATTTCTGCTTTTGCCGCCTTCATCAGTGCCTGCGGCTCTGCCGGAAAAACGAAGTTTGTCCCGCCTGCTGCAGCCCACACAACATCAAATTGCATCAGTGTGTCGTCCGCATAGGCCTTGATATCGATCAGGTGGCCCAATGGCGATACGCCGCCAATGGCAAAGCCGGTTTCCTTGCGGATGTGTTTGGGATCGGCGCGATGCAGCGTTTCGCCGGTCAATTTTGCTGCTTTGGCAAGATCAAGCTGCCGCGGCCCGGAAACCAGAAACAAATAGAGCTGCTGCGTATCTGTACCCTGAAAAATCAGCGATTTAACAATCTGCGCAACCGTCACACCGCATTGGATAGCCGCATCTTCGGCCGTATGGGTTGAATCGGCCATCTGGCGGATTTCGATCTCAAGACCCGCTTCGTGGGCTGCCTGACGAACGCGCTCAACGCTTTTGCTCATGCCTCAACCTCAAATGACAGGCCATCAAAGGCCGGTTCCACATTATCAGGCGTGCCCTGCATGACTGTTTCATAATCCAGCGGCACATGCATATGCGTGAGAATTGCTCGACGCGGCTTTAGCTTGTCGATCCACTCCATTGATTCATCTAGAGAAAAATGGCTTGGATGCGTGCGATATTGAAGGGCATCAATGATCAGAATATCAAGGCCATCCAGTTGCGCCGCTGTCGTCTCCGGAAAGGCGCTGACATCGGAACAATAGGCCACATCACCAATCCGGAAAGCCAGGGACAGAATATCGCCATGCACCTGCGGCAATGGCAGAAAACGGATGGAACCGCCCGCTCCTTCAATTTCAAAAGCTTCGTGATGCACGATCTCGTGTGGCCGCAGGATCGGTGGATAGCTGGAACCTTCGGGGGTTTTGAAACAATAGCCAAATCCCTCAACGAGACGGCGCTGCGTTGCCAGATCGGCATAGATATCCATCAGGCTGCGCCGGTCGATGACAAAGGTCCTGAGATCGTCAAGTCCGTGAATGTGGTCCGCATGCGCATGGGTATAGACAACTGCATCGAGCCGTCCGGAGCCGAAATCGATCATCTGCGAGCGGAAGTCCGGCCCCGTATCGATAATCACAGTGGTAACGCCACCATTATCGGCAATGCGTTCCACCAGCAGTGAAGCGCGACGCCGGCGGTTTTTTGGATTGTCAGGATCGCAATTGCCCCAGTCACCATTGATGCGTGGCACGCCCGGAGACGAACCGCAGCCGAGAATGGTAAAGCGCAAGCGATCAGGCATGAGCGGGCCTTGGCATCTTGGTGAACAAGCGGAACACATTGTCAGTGGTCAGCCGGCCAATTTCCTCAACGCTGACGCCGATGGTCTCCGCCAGAACAGCAGCGGTATGCGTAACAAAGCTTGGCTCGTTGCGCTTGCCACGATGCGGCATTGGCGCAAGATACGGTGCGTCCGTTTCAACCAGCAGCCGGTCACGCGGCACATTTTTGGCGATTTCGCGTATCTCGGGCGAGTTCTTGAACGTCAAAATTCCGGAGAAGGAAACATAGCCGCCAAGCTCGACGCCGACGCGCGCCAATTCGGCACCAGAGGAAAAGCAGTGCAGAATGAAAGGGAAGGCCCCCTTCCCTGATTCTTCCCGCAAGATTGAAATCATGTCCTCATCGGCGCTGCGGGCATGAATGACGAGCGGCAAGCCGGTGACACGGGCAGCAGCAATATGTGTGCGAAGCCCCTGCGCCTGCGCTTCCGGCGGTGCATAGTCATAATGATAGTCGAGCCCCGCCTCACCGATCGCCACCACTTTCGGGTGCTCAGCGAGTTTAATGAGATCATCGGCAGTAATGTCGAGTTCCTCATGCGCATTGTTGGGATGTGTACCGACAGAGGCGTAAACGCTGTCATACTGTTCGGCGATTTTGATGATGCCATCAAACTTGCGAACGCGCGTACAGATGGTCACGAGCCGCACAACGCCAAGATCCAGCGCCCGCTGGACAATGGCATCGCGTTCTTCGGCAAAATCCGGAAAATCCAGATGGCAATGGCTGTCGACAAGCATGAAAGATCCGGTTCCTATCAGGCTTCTTTGTCAGTCTCGACGTAACGCGGGAAAATCGGCTGCGGTGCAGGCAAAGCCGCACCGGGCACAAGTTCGCTGCCACCAAGCAGGTCGCTAAAGTTACGCTTGTCTGCGGGTACAGCAAGAACATCAAGCAGCTTCGCCGCTGAGCCCGGAATGAACGGCTGGCACAGGATACCCACGCGCCGGATCACTTCCGCCGTCACATAGAGAACGGTTTCCATCCGCGCCGGATCGGTCTTTTTCAGCGCCCATGGCTCCTGTGAGGCGAAATACCTGTTGGCTTCGGCCACCACCGCAAAGATTGCTCCAAGCGCCAGATGCATGGCTTGGCTTCCAACCGCCTTGCGGGCGGTTTCCAGCGCCGCCACGGCCTGATCAAGGATTGCCTTATCGACCTCTGTCAATGCGCCGGGCTGCGGCACCTTGGCTTCACAGTTTTTGTTGATCATCGACAGTGAGCGCTGCGCCAGATTACCAAGATCATTGGCAAGGTCCGCATTGGTGCGATTGACAATGGCCTCGTGGCTGTAATTGCCGTCCTGACCGAAAGGCACTTCACGCAGCAGGAAATAGCGCACCTGATCAAGCCCGTAATGCTCAACCAATGTGAACGGATCGATGACATTGCCGACCGACTTTGACATTTTCTCGCCGCGGTTGAACACGAAACCGTGGCCGAACACGCGCTTTGGCAGCTCAATGCCTGCGGAAAGCAGGAATGCGGGCCAATAGACAGCATGGAAGCGAATAATATCCTTGCCGATAATGTGTACATCGGCTGGCCAATAGCGCCACTTTTCGGCGGTCTCGTCAGGATAGCCTATGGCGGTAAGATAGTTGGTCAGCGCATCGACCCAGACATACATGACATGCTTTTCATCGCCGGGAACAGGAATGCCCCAGTCGAATGTCGTGCGCGATATGGACAGGTCTTTGAGCCCTGATTTGACGAAGGATACGACTTCGTTGCGCCGCTCATCCGGCCCGATAAAGCCCGGATTATCCGCATAAAGCGTGAGAAGACGATCCTGATAGGCTGAAAGGCGGAAGAAATAGCTTTCCTCCTCCAACCATTCGACCGGAGAACCCTGCGGACCATAACGTACGCCATCGGCGCGCACTTCCGTTTCATCTTCCTGATAATAGGCTTCATCGCGCACGGAATACCAACCGGCATAGGAATCCTTGTAGATATCCCCCGCTTCCACCATCTTCTGCCAAATCGCCTGCGATGATTTGTAATGCCGCTCCTCGGTGGTGCGGATGAAATCATCATAGGACGCATTCAAAGCATAGCCCATGTCACGGAAAAGCTTGGCATTTCTATCGGCCAATTCGCGCGGCGTAATGCCTTCCTTGCGTGCCGTCTGATGCATCTTGATGCCATGCTCGTCGGTGCCGCTGAGGAAGAACACATCCTTACCGTCATGACGGTTGAAACGGGCAATCGCGTCCGTCGCGATCAGCTCGTAAGCGTGACCGATATGCGGACTGCCATTCGGATAGGAAATGGCTGTTGTGATGTAAAATGTTTCGCGGCTCATACGTAACCTGATTTGCTTCGGAATTGGCATCTTGGGAAGGCGTCAGGCTGACATAACCCATGTCTGGCCTGATTGCTATACCGGTCGTAAACTCATGATCTGATTGAAATAATATTCCGCTTCTATGCGTTCAGCCGATCAACCGGCAAGCAGTGCGCGGTGCATCCTGTCCAGAAAGATAAGAACGGACTGCTTGCGATCAAGATTGAAAGCATCGGCTTCCCGTGCTTCGCTCTGCATCTCCTGCCAAAGCGTCGACCATTGATTGGCCTCGGCAACAGCGCCTTTTGCGGCGGCGGCCCTCGCCTTTGCCGCCAGGCGCGAGAAAATGTCTTCAAGAAAGAGATCGAACTGGATTTCGGAATCACGGCCCGACAAGGCCGTTCCAAGCGCCTGGGCCTTCGGCACATCGAAAACCGGTTTGGTCAGGATGGCATCAATCGTCTGGGATATTTCAAGGCCGCCAAAGGCCACCAGCAGAGCCGCCTTGCGTACGCTGCCATCCGCATGGGCGACGAGCGCTTCCGTATCGGGCACCTGATCCGCACCAAGACCGATTGTTTCAAGCGCTGATAACAGGTCCTGGCGGTCCAGTCCTTCAAAGCGAATAGATTGGCAGCGCGACCGGATTGTCGGCAGCAAACGCCCGGAGGAATGTGAGATCAAAATGAACAGCGTACGCTGCGGTGGTTCTTCAAGAGTCTTCAGTAAAGCATTGGCAGCATTTCGATTCATGTCATCAGCCGGATCGACGATCACGATGCGCCAAGCACCATCATGCGCTGTTCGATTGAGAAAGTGCGTGACGCGGCGGATCTCGTCGACAGTAATGCCGGTCTTGAATTTTCCGGTTTTCGCATCAAGCGGACGGCTGATATGCAAGATGGCCAAATGCGTACCCGTGGCAATCTGCCGGTACGGCGCAACGGAATAGTCAGGGTTATCAAGCTCCAGCGGCGCATCATGCTGAATCGGATGTTTGAGCATGTGGCCGGCAAGATGGAATGCCAGTGTGGTCTTGCCGACGCCCTGTGGCCCTTCGAGCAGCAATGCATGGTGCATATGGCCGGATTGATAGGCCTGTGCCAGAAACGAGCGCACAGCCATATGGCCAAACAAGGCTGGATTGGCTGACGGCGCTGGAATGCCGTCAATGGAATCATGCGTGGCTGGAACATCAAGAACAGCATCGCTCATTGTGCCGCTCCCGCCTTGGGCTTGGCCTTGATGGTACGGCTTGCCTTCAACCGGTCGACAAGTTCGGCAATATCGGCGGCAATATCGTTAACCGGTCTGTCGGCTGCAACAACCTTGCATCTACCCGGTTCCGCCTCGGCGATGGCCAGATAGGCATCCCGCCGCTTGCGATGCATTTCGATCGTCTCTTTCTCAAAACGATCAGCAGTCTCTGCGCCGCGCCGTGCATTTGCGCGTTGCAATCCGGTTTCCGCAGGCAGATCGAGAATAATAGTCAGATCGGGCATCAATCCATTGATGGCTGCCCGCTCAATTGCGCGCATGAGACCAGCATCCAGATCGCCAGTGACTCCCTGATAGACACGGCTGGAATCGATATAGCGGTCGCAGAGCACCATGCTGCCCGTATTCAGTGCCCGGCGCATGACCTGCTCGACGTGATCGTTGCGCGCGGCGGCAAAAAGCATGGCTTCCATAGCCGGACCAAATGGCTCGGCGGCCCCGCTCAGGATCACATGACGCACGGCCTCTGCACCCGGCGAGCCGCCCGGTTCGCGTGTCACCAACACATCGTCACCGCCCGCGCGCATGTGTTCAGCCAGACGGGTGATCTGGGTAGATTTGCCAGCGCCCTCGCCGCCTTCAAAGGTAATGAATAGTCCCTGTTGCACGCCGTCAGCCGTCTTTCGCTAAAGAGTCACTCTTTACAGCTGGTTCTAATGCCCGGGAAAGAAAAGGTCGAGCCGTGAAAGCACTAAAGCTTGAGGTGGCGTGTCCAGCCTGTAGTCAGTTCCAGCACGGCATCCATTGTCCGCTTCTGCAAATCGCCTGATTCAACGGCTTCTCCCGTATAAACAGGTGTTTCCTGCGCCAAGGCATCGCCAATCCAGATTCGCAGCACGCCAACCTGTTCATCCGCCTTCACTGGCGCAATGAGCGGCCCCTTATACTCCACATGGGCCTTGAGGCGGTCCTTGTTGGCGGTTGGTATCAAAAGGCTGATCTTTTCATGCGCTTTCAGGGGAACGCTTGACTTCACACCGCCAAACACGCTGGCCTCGCCAACAGTCTCGCCTTCGGTAAAAATGCTGATCTCTTCAAAAGCGTTGTAGGCCCATTCAAACACCTTCTTGGCCTCTTCTGCCCGTTCCTTGTCCGAAGCAAGACCACTCAGCGCAACAATATAGCGGCGCCCATTATGTTCGGCAGAGCCTACGAGACCATAGCCCGACTGTTCCGTATAGCCGGTTCCCATGCCATCGGCACCGATATCCAGCCGCAACAGCGGATTGCGATTGCGCTGGAAAATATTGTTCCAGGTAAAGCTCTCCTGCGTGTAGGTGCGGTAATACTCAGGATATTCGTGTTTGATGTAGCGAGCCAGTGTAACCAGATCTGTCAGCGATACTTTTTGCTGCGGATCTGGCAAGCCGGTCGAGTTGCGGAATGTCGAGTTCTTCAGGCCAATTTCCTTGGCCCGCTCATTCATCATCTCGGCAAATTTCTGCTCAGAACCCGCAATGCCTTCCGCCAGAATGATGCAGCCATCATTGGCCGACTGCACAATGACACCCTGAATGAGATCGCCAACGCTGATCGATGATTTGAGCTTGGCAAACATGGTCGACCCGCCGGAAGGCGCACCGCCCGTGCGCCAGGCATTTTCACTGACCGTATATTGCGTATCAATCTTGATGTTACCGGTTTTCAGCTCATGAAAAACCAGTTCCATGGTCATCAGCTTGGCCAGCGCCGCCGGTTCAATCAGCGTATCCGGCGCTTTGGCATAAAGGATGGTGCCGGTCTGGTCTTCCAGCATCAAAGCCTGCTTGGCCTTGGTATCAAACAGCGCCTCTTGCGCATGGGCTGAGCCATAGGCTGACAGTGCCACAAGAAGGCCAGCGGCAAGCATGCGGAATTGCTGTTTCACGGATAGTTTATGGTGTGGGAGATCAGTTTCCATCATCGCGTACGACAAACGCATCGCCTGCCCCCGCCTTCCATGCAGCCTGCAGCAAGGCATCGGTGTTTTTCCCGGCATTGGCGCGCGCCACCAGGGCAATGCGCGGACCATCCGGGCTGGCGACCTCGGACAGATCGACCTTACCCAGCGGCGAAAGCGCTCGCATGACACGGCCAGCAGCGGCCTTGTCAGCAAAAAGACCGATATCCACATATTCACCCGCAGGCGCAGCGACATCATCCAGCTTGGCCTGATTTTTCCAAGCGCCGGAAATAGCCTGCGGCGAAATAAGGCTGTTCATCGCCACGGCTGTACCATTGGCACTCGCCACGCGCTCGCTGGCATAGGAACTGACAAATGGTGATGGGCGCTTGGAGCCGCCTTTGAGCGATCCCAGCAGCACCGCAGGCTTGTCATCGATATAGGGGCCGATCAGCGGCAGAACCGGCTGTATGTCATAGCCGAAAGGCATGGCGCCTCCCGACATTGCGGCCATATCCGCCGTCTGCGGCTGCGCTGGCGCACCAAGATTAGCAGCCTGATCATTAAACGATACCGGCTGCATGCTGAGGCTTGCTACCTGAACGCCTACCGGACGCGATGGCTGCATTCCCGGAATTTCAACCGTATTGCGCCGCGTGGGTGTCGAACCATTCATGGCAATCATTGTGCCTGAATCTGGCTGGCCCAATGGATTGCGCACGCCGGGACCGCGATAGGAGGCCATAAGGAATCCATCATCGCGCCCCTCAAGCGGCGCACGTCCGACATATTCGACCTTCACATCAGCCGTACCCGTATGCTGATAGTCCAGCATGGTTGCTGCCTTTTGCGAAAGGTCAATGACGCGATTGCTATGATAGGGTCCACGATCATTGACGCGCACGATTACCGAGCTGCCATTGGCAAGATTGGTGACGCGCGCATAACTGGGCAAAGGCATGGTGGGATGCGCCGCAGACAGATGGTTCATGTCATAGACTTCGCCATTGGCAGTCAGACGACCATGAAATGCCGAGCCATACCATGAAGCAAGACCCTGACGTTTATAACCGGGTTCTTCCTTGGGGTAATACCACTTGCCACGAACCTGATAGGGTCGGCCGAGCTGATCGCGACCACCGCCGCGGGGCATGTTGCGAAAATCCGTAACCACGCGGGGGCTGGCTTTGACGCCATATTCGGATTCTGCGAAATATTCCTTACCGTGGGTACGTTTGCCGACTTTCACCTTAGGTGACGATGCACAGGCAGCCATCAAGGCGCCCATCGCAACAACTCCAGCAATTCGAAAAGCTTTGGCTTTTGACAATGCAAACCACCGGCTGGACGCCGTCCCCACACTTTTTACGCATCGATAAACAGACAAGAATGTCAGCGCAACCCCAGAACCCATCATGGACGATTGCACCAAGTCTATAACTCGCACCGATAGGTTGACAGCACCTTAACAGAATAGGTTGATATCGCTGACATCAGGTGACTTTGGTTAACGGGCAATGATCTGGCGATCACTTTTTATGTGATGCAGATTCAATGGCTGAATTCGGGTGGGTTGCGCAGTTTTTCGATCTTATCTCTAAACTTCCGGTTTTGGTTGAACAATCAGAGAGAGGACCGATCCCATGTCGCGTCATATTCCATTTGTGTTGTGCACCCTGCTCCTGCTTATCGGCTGCACAACGTCTGGCAAGGTCAGTCCACTGATCCATTGCGATAATCCTGCCGACATCAATGCGCGGGTGTTCAGCAACTGCACGCAGCATATCGGCAAGGAATCGCCTTGAGGCGAGGAAAAGCTCGGTACTAGGAAATGTGCAGGCGGACCTTTGAATTGAACAGCACTATCCGGCGAGAAAATAGGTAAAGACAGCCGCTGCAATCACACCACAGACAAATATGGCCAGATACCAGCCATACGAGTTGTGCGTCGGCCAGGCATCTTCATCATCTTCGTCAAAATCGTCGATCATTGCACTGCCCTTTTGGGTGGGCCCGGCCAATCGGAAGCTGCACACTTCTTGTCGACCGAGCCCTGCCAACGGGGTTTCGCCAGCTTTCTTGAACCCCGGCCAGCGAAGAAAGTTCCAATCGGAGGCAAGAACCAATCTGGAAACGCCATCATAGAACGTTTATAGGCATCCCATGATCGATTTATCCGGCCATATCCTGATTTTAACCGGTCCTCCGGGCTCTGGAAAAAGCACGACTGCTGCATCTCTGGTTGCGAATTCAGGGGTTCCCGCGGTGCATCTGCATTCAGACGATTTTTGGCATTATATCAGGAATGGCCTTATCCAGCCCCACCTGCCGGAAGCTCATGCACAGAACAAGACTGTCATTGATGTTCTGGCTGGTGCCGCAGAACGATATGCCAAGGGTAACTTTTTTGTCGTGGTGGATGGCATTATTGGTCCCTGGTTTCTCGATCCTTTCCGCTCTCTTTCTCTGCCACTCCATTACATCATATTGCGGCCCATACTCAGTGAAGCCATTACACGATGCCAGCATCGTGGCGGCAATACGCTCACCGATCCGGGTCCTATCAGCGAGTTGCACCGGCAATTTTCCGCACTTGATGGGCTTGAGCGCCATGTCATTGAAACGGCGGGACAAAGCCGGGAGGAAACCCTTGAAGCTGTTCAGACCATATTGGCTGACGGTACGCACCACCTGAACCCTCTTGATTAAATGCCTCCCGCTTCCGTCCTTCGCCATCGCATGCTTTAATGTTGGCGGAACATAAAACGACATCGGGAGGAAAATGAATGTCACTATCTGGGATCACCCGGCGCGCTAGTCTCGCCCTTGGCCTTTCAATTCTATCAGCAGTAACGTTTGGCGGGCTGGCACAAGCCCAGACTTTTCCGGACCGCGTTGTGACGATGGTCGTGCCTTTTGCCGCCGGTGGATCAACCGACGTTGTGGCGCGTGTGATCGCCAACAAGATGTCTGATCTGCTTGGCCAGCAGGTGATCGTCCAGAATATTGGCGGCGGGGGTGGCAGTCTTGGTGCAGGGAATGTGGTGCGGGCCGATCCTGATGGCTACACGATCCTCATGGGCACGGTGGCAACGCACGCGCTTAACCCGCTCATCCTGAAATCAAAACCATACGATGCCGAAAAGGATTTCGCGCCGATTTCATTACTCGTGATCGTTCCCAATGTTCTCGTGGTCAATCCGGACCTGCCGGCAAAGAATGTCAAGGAGCTGGTCGATCTGCTGAAGGCCAATCCGGAAAAGTATAGCTATGCATCTTCGGGCAATGGCACACCACTGCATCTATCCGGCGAGTTGTTCAAGAAGATGGCTGGCGTCTCGATGCAGCACATTCCGTACAAGGGCGCGGGCCCTGCGCTCAATGATGTCATTGGCAATCAGGTGCCGATCATGTTTGACAACCTCCCCTCATCATCATCGCATATGAAGGGCGGCACGTTACGGGCGCTTGGCGTAACCACCAAGGAAAGGGCCGCATCCTTCCCCGATGTGCCCACAATAGGCGAAACGATCCCCGGTTATGAAACCTATACCTGGAATGCGCTGTTCGCGCCGGCAGGTACACCGCCGGAAGTTATCGCCAAGCTGAATGAAGCTGCTAACAAGGCGATGAAAGATCCCGCGGTAATCGAACGCATGAAAGAATTCAGCGCCACCATCGTTGGCTCTACGCCTGAAGAACTCGCTGCACATGTGAAGGCGGAGATCGCCAAGTGGACACCAGTCGTCAAAGACGCCAACGTCCAAATGGATTAATCCGGACGATACATCAGGCGGGCGCAGATTGGCGCCCGTCTTCCGTCAATCCTAAAGACTATCCCCACATACCTCTCATTCGCGCGGCGATGTCTACACGGACATTGCGTGCTTCCGCCTGTCTTGGAGATTCCTGCCGAACTTTCGGCCAAGTGGTGCATTCGAAATATTGCAGAAGTGTTGCCGGGACGAACCGCGTGCGCGAAGCATAGACATGCCTATCACCTTGCGCGTTCTGGCCATACGTGAAAAAGCGTTGCGGAACGACCAGATGCAAATCATCCTTTGCCCGGGTCATGGCGACATAGAGCAGCCGCCTTTCCTCCTCAATTTCAGGTTTTGACCCTACCCCAAGATCCGATGGCATACAGCCATCGACAACATTTAATACATAGACAGACTTCCATTCCTGTCCCTTGGCGGAGTGGATTGTGGAGAGGATCAGATAATCTTCATCGAGCAGAGGAACGCCAGACTGGTCGCTCGTTGCATCGGGTGGATCAAGGGTAAGCTCGGTCAGAAAACGTTCACGCGATGGATAGCCGCTCGCGATTTGCTGAAGCTGCAGAAGATCAGCTTGCCGCGTGGATGCATCATCGTGAAGCCGCTCCAGATGCGGCTCATACCAGGTGCGAATGTGCTCCAGATCGCCGGGCCACTCGCTCTTGCGGGCATGCACGCCTTGAAGCATTTCAACAAATGTCGCCCAGTCTTCGCCTGCCCGCGGCGGTGCGGGAATCTCGGACAACGCAGTAACCGGGTCTGCATGCAGGGCCATCTTGTCGAGGACATTTTGAGCCGACGCCGGGCCGACACCCGGCAAAAGCTGCATAAGGCGAAAACCCGCTACACGGTCGCGGGGGTTCTGGATGAAACGCAAAGTTGCCAGCAAATCCTTGACATGGCTACTGTCGAGAAACTTGAGGCCACCAAATTTGACGAACGGGATGTTTCGCCGCGTCAACTCGACTTCCAGCGCACCACTATGGCTTGATGTGCGGAAAAGCACGGCCTGCTGTTTTAGCAAGGCGCCATTTTCTCGCCTGTCGAGAACCTGTTCGACGATATAGCGCGCCTGTTCGTTCTCATCACGCACGGTAACCAGTTGCGGTCTGTCGGCAGATTGCCGCTCCGTCCAGAGGTTCTTCGTAAAACGCTCGGATGCCAAATCGATAACGGCATTGGCAGCGGTGAGGATTGGCTGCGTGGAACGGTAATTACGGTCCAGCGTGATGACATCAGCCGCTGGCGTAAAAGAGGCCGGAAAGTCGAGAATGTTGCGGACAGTTGCCGACCTGAAAGAATAGATTGATTGCGCATCGTCTCCGACGACAGTCAGCCCCGTACCCATGGGTTTCAGCGCCAAAAGGATCGAGGATTGTAGCCGGTTGGTGTCCTGATACTCGTCGACCATAACGTGATCAAACCGCGCCCCGATATCCTCAGCCAAAAGCGGGTCCGTTACCGTCTGGCACCAGTAAAGCAGCAGGTCGTCGTAATCGAGAATGTTCTGCGATTGCTTGGCTTCCACATATCCCGCAAACAATTGGCGCAATTGCGCGCCCCACACGGCGCACCATGGAAAATGTTCCTTCAGAACCTCTTCAAGCGGGCGTTCGGAATTGATTGCGCGCGAATAAATGGCAAGGCATGTGCCCTTGGTCGGAAACCTGTTCTCCATCTTGGAGAAGCCGAGTTCATGGCGGACGAGGTTCATCAAATCCGCCGAGTCCTCACGGTCGTGGATGGTGAAATTCCTGTCGAGTGATATCTGGTCGCAATATTCGCGCAGAAGGCGCGCGCCTATCCCATGAAACGTGCCAGACCATTCAAGGGCATTGCTATAGGCAGCGCCATTCGCACCGAGTACCTGATTGCAGATGCGCTCCACACGTCGCGCCATTTCAGCGGCCGCTCGCCGGGAAAACGTCATCAGAAGAATACGTCGGGGGTCCGTACCGTTGACAATCAGATGAGCAACGCGATGGGCAAGCGTGTTGGTCTTGCCTGAACCCGCACCGGCGATAATGAGCAATGGTCCCGCACTCCCCCCGGTGCCAACTCCATATTCAACAGCGCGCCGTTGTGCATCATTCAGTTTTTCGAGATAGGCAGCCATAGACTCTCCGAGCGCGCGAATCGGGAAAAGAATCGCTTGGAACAGAGAGAGAACGTACTACCAACGCCCCACTGATGGAAAGCGCACAATTTTCGCCTGTGAAAATGGCCAGCTTACTTACCGGCCCATCAAAGCAGACGATCCCGATCGGCAGCCTCCGGCAGCCAGCATGTCTCACGGCGTCCGAAAAGAAAGTTCCTGTTGCGCGCAATGAAGCGGTAAATTGGATCACGGATAAAACGCGGCACAGCTTTAAGAAGACCGGCAATCCGCCATGGCCATCCAAGACCGGCATAAATTGCCAGAACCGCATCCGAATTCCTGAAAACGCCCTGCTGCTCGACGACGATCATTGTTTCGGGGTCAGCGGGATCAATGCCATTGAGCCGGTAAAGTCCCATCCCGACAGGCTCCTGCATGGATGCGAGGCGAAAGCGATGTTGATGATCATGACGAAGGACGAACTGGGCATTGGCGGAGCACATCACACAAAGCGCATCAAACACAATGATTGGGCCCTTTGAGATCATATCCTCAAGCTCGACCGAGGATGGGGTGGTGCCGGGGTTTTTCGCGTCCATAGTCAATCACATAGTCAAGAAACGTCCGATAGCAATGGTCTCGCCAGCACCAATCAATGCTTTTGCACTGGATAGACCTGCGTCTAAAATTGTAAAAGCGACAACCAACAGCTGTGAAGGTCATCATGCTTATTATTATGAGTGGCTTGCCTGGAACTGGTAAGACCACAATCGCTCGCGAGCTTGCTCGCCGTCTAAAGGCAACGCATTTGCGGGTTGACACCATCGCGCAGGCGTTAATTTCATCCGAAATGTTGAGGGATGAGGTAGGTCCGGCAGACTATATCGTTGCCTATGCTCTGGCGGAAGAAAACTTGCGAAACGGAGGAACAGTTATCGCTGACTCCGTTAATGCCATCACGATAACGCGCCAAGCATGGCGCAACGTGGCGTCCCGAGCCCATGTCGAAGCATTCGAAATACACGTTACGTGTTCGGACGCCGAGGAACACAGGCGACGTGTCGAAACAAGAGTCTCCGACATCGAAGATATGATACTGCCCACATGGAAAGAAGTCGCAGAGAGGTTCTACGAGAAATGGGACAGAGATACGACGGTCATTGATACCTTCACAACCGGTCTGGATGAAGCTGTCAGTCTCATCTTGGGCAAGATCGAAAGCAGATCCCGAAATCGCTGACGGCACACACCGCAGATAAAGGCTTCATTGGGAAGATGTGTATTTCATTCCCAACCGTGAAAACATTCAGCAATGTGATTATAACGGGGTCATTGGGCACCCGCTGGCGTCACACGCCAAATCGTATTGCCCACATCATCAGCAACCAGCAACGCACCTGATTTGTCGATTGCAACACCCACTGGACGGCCAAGGGCTTTATCCTGATCATTGATGAAGCCCGTCAGTATATCCTTCGGCGGACCGCTGGGCTTACCGTTTTCAAAGGGAACGAAGATAACTTTATAGCCGCTGCGCGGTTTGCGATTCCATGATCCGTGCTGGCCGACGAATGCACCATTTTGATAGTCTGCCCCCAAAAGCGTTCCAGTGTTGAATGTAAGACCGAGCGATGCTGTATGCGGTCCAAGCGCGTAGTCTGGCTTGATCGCCTTTGCCACAAGCTCAGGATTTTGCGGTTTGACGCGCACGTCAACATTCTGGCCGTAATAGCTGTAAGGCCATCCATAGAACGCACCGTCCTTGACCGATGTCATATAATCCGGAACGAGATCGCTGCCGATTTCATCACGCTCATTCACCGCAACCCATAATTCGCCGCTATCGGGATTCCACGAAAGTCCGTTGGGATTGCGAAGGCCTGATGCAAACACACGCTCCTGTCCTGTTGCCAGATCGATCTCAAGAACGGCTGCTCTGTTCTTCTCGGCATCAAGACCGTTTTCTCCAACATTGCTGTTTGAGCCCACGGTCGCAAAAAGCTTCTTACCATCCGAGCTTGCGATAACATCCTTTGTCCAGTGATGGTTGATAGGGCCGCCCGGCAGGTCAGCGATCTTCTCGGGAGCTGTGGTGATCTTGGCGTCGCCATCCTTATAGGGAAACGCGACAATGCCGTCGGTGTTGGCAACGTAAAGTTTCCCATTGGCCAGCGTCATGCCAAAAGGCGAGTTCAGACCTTCGATAAACGGCTCTTTTATTTCGGCGACACCATCCTTGTCCGCATCCCTCAGCAGCGTAATCCGGTTAGCATTGGCAGCTTTAGCGCCAGCCCGGTTCATCAGAACGCCCATCACCCAGCCTCGAATACTGAAACCGGTTTGCTCCTCTGCAGGACCATTGGTTTCCGCAACAAGAATGTCTCCGTTCGGCAGGACATGCAGCCAGCGCGGATGCGCCAAATCCTTCGCATAAACATTAACCTTCAGCCCTGAAGCAACAATGGGGGTTACACCATCAGGCCATTTGGCGGCCTGTGCCACATTCACGGTTGGAATTGGTCGGGGGTTGGGTGCTGGCAACGTGGGATTGGGTCCATATCCCTCGCTGACAGACACTGTTGCTGACTCTTGCGAATAGAAGTAGACGCCACCTGCCCCAAGGCAAGCAAGAATGACCAAACCCAGGATACCTAAGGTCAGCTTTTTCATGGCGAATATCCCCGTTGAAGAATTTCTGAGGCTGACACGATGATCGCGCCAGTTTGCGACACGTTCGGGCGAAACGCAGACCGGCGCGAATAGTTCCACACTATTCGCTCAAATTCTCGTCAGGCTTTGATATCTATAACTTACTTTGGAAATGGCGGAGGGGGTGGGATTCGAACCCACGGTAGGCTCTCACCTACGCCGGTTTTCAAGACCGGTGCCTTAAACCGCTCGGCCACCCCTCCATTTTGCACCGACATTCATCGTGGCGGATCGGTTATTCCGCCACATCTATCCGAGCTGGTCGGAGGCCTTTATATCTATTCGCATTGCTGCGTCAACCGGCTCCGCGGCACTGATGCACATTCTACAGATGATAGATGACACCTTGCGCAGTTCCCCGCGAAGAATACGGCTGAATGGCATTCCAAAAGGCCGTCGGTGGCGCTGGATGAAGGTCAGCGCCACCGACGAAGCAAGCCCTGGTCAGGAGCCCGCTTTTGGGAATTCATTTTTCCAATTTCCAAGGATGGCCGTTAACAGCCTGATTCATCGACAAAAGATCGAAGAACTTGCTCTCCACCAACGCTCCACAGGTGCCCGTTTGAACCGGACTTGGCGTCGAACAGTGCGTATTGCCGATTACGGCTATCGGATTTCTGTTCTGAAATGCGCCATGACGTTTCTGACTATTGGGCCTGGCAGCGTTTGAAATCCACCCAGTTAATTCATCTCCACCATTTCACACCGACTCCTGCGGCATTTCAGGCAGAGTTACCCAATATTTACAGTGTGTCAGCCCCGTCTGCTCAGGTGCGAGCTTCAACTGTCGCAGTTTTGCGACAAACCATGGCAAAAAAAATCAAAATCGCTCAGGAAAGGCCAAGACGCTTCAATTTGCGGTGCAATGTGGCGCGGCTGATACCCATATCGGCGGCTGCAGCAGACACATTGCCACCGCTTCGCGCCAGAGCCCGTTGAATAGCACCGCGTTCAGCGGTGGCAAAATCACGCGACGTTGGTTGATGCTGCCCCAGAAGATCGGCTGCCGGCAATGGCGCACTCAGCACCTCATCGGTCAGACCGAGCATTTGGCGTGCGGATCGGGATGCGCCAACCACCAGATCATCCTCATCAACAGCAATGAGTGCGTTCAGCGCCCGCTCGCTCATCACATTATCACCGGGAGGAGCCAAAAGAATGCGTGCCTTGGGAAATGCAAGACGGAAGTTTTCCGCTTCTACACGCCGCGCAGCGTCAGCCACGGCAATGGAAATCAGCTTGACGAAATCATCGGTCAGATCGTGTCGTGCCGAGGATACGTCGATGACAGCAGCCAGACGGCCGCGATGATCAAAAATTGGCGCAACAGTGCATGATAACGCCGTGTTTTTACTGCGAAAATGCTGATCACGATGAATAGTTAGCGCGCGTTGCTCAACAATAGCAGTGCCAATACCATTCGTCCCCTCGGTTTCCTCGCTCCATACGGCGCCTGTCCAAAGGCCCATTCGGTAGAAGGTTTCGTCGTCGCCAATATAGCCCCGCCGGTCGACCGGAACACTGTCTTTGTCTGCGAGCAGGATGCAGCAACCTGCCCCGCCCACAGCCGCATAAAGCCGGTCCAGACTGGTTTGAGCGGTGAGTATCAACGAGCCCATGCGCTCGCGTGCCTGATTGAGTTCATACTCTGTCAGAATGTTTGGCCCGCGGCCTTCAATTGGATTGAGGCCATAGAGGCGCATCGACCGCCGCCAGGAAGCAATCAAAGCTGATTGCGCAGCAGCATTGCCCGACGAGAGCGCTGATTCAATGTATTCAGCGTGCAAACCGCTTTGCAGCGTTACCATGGTCCCCTCCGAGGCCGCGTAGTGAAACCAGACTATGGTTGAGTGATCACCACGGTCAAGCCCACACTTTGCGCTATATTAAGGAGTCCATTCGGGCGATGACGGGCAAAAAGCGACACCGTAAACGACAATAAATAGTCATATCAGGTCGAAATCAAACATCAGACCTGTTGGATGCTAGGCATTGGCCGCCTGCAGAACCTTCGGTCTGTTCTGCTCATGTTCACCAATATAGGTCCGCGTCAAAGGGATAACATTGTTTCTTTTCGCAATCTGGAACTGGAAAACCACGAGATCCTCATAACGAAACGCAGACTCGGCAGCGGCGAGATAGAATTCCCACATCCGGCAGAAGCGTTCATCATAGAGCGCCGCTGCGTCCTGCCACCGGGCCATGAAGCGTTCGCGCCAGGCGGATAAGGTCGAGGCATAGTGAAGACGCAGAATTTCCACATCCGTGACCATCAATCCGGCTTTCTCGATTTCCGGAATGATTTCCGACATGGACGGGATATAGCCACCGGGAAAAATATACTTGTCGAGCCACGGCGTGGTGAAGCCAGGCACTGCCGAACAACCGATCGTATGCAGGACCATTACGCCATCCTCATCCAGCAGTTCCGCGCACTTTCTGAAAAACTGTCCGTAGGATGCAGCGCCGACATGCTCGAACATACCGACCGAAACGATACGGTCAAATGTCCCATTCAGGCTACGATAATCCTGCAGGGCGAAGTTCACGCGATTGGAATGGCTCTTTGTCCCCGGCCTGTTTCTGGCAAATTCAAGCTGTTCTTCTGATAGGGTAACACCAAGCACCTCACCCGACGGTGTCTCATCAGCCAGATGCAGCGCCAAACCGCCCCATCCGCAGCCAATATCGAGGACCCGGCTATCCGGTTGCACCAGAAGCTTGGCAGCCAGATGCCTTTTCTTGGCAAGTTGTGCCTCTTCCAGGCTCTGTTCGGGATGTTCGAAGTAAGCGCAGGAATATTGCCGGTCTGCATCGAGGAACAGACCATATAGCCTGCCGTCCAGATCATAGTGATGGGCGACATTGCGTTTCGAGCGTGCGGGCAGATTGCGCTGGCGAAAGCCTCTGAAACGAGCCCGCAAACTGTCGATCAGGCGGGCGGGAAGCGGGTGTGTTTCGTTCTGCGCCTCGCGCAGCACCAGACAAAGAAAATCATAGATCGTGCCCTGCTCGACGATGAAACGCTCGTCCATGAACAGCTCGCCGAGTTGCATGTCGGCATCCATGAGAAACAGAAGTTGCGCCGACCGGTCGGCAAAACGCACCACCACCGGATCGCCGGTTTCATCGCCAAAACAAGACGGACACCGCTTGCCGTCAGGACAGTCAGCGAGCCCTTGGTCACAATGCGGGAAAAAGCGAAACGAAGAATCCGGTCCACGAACGATAGAGGCATGCAGACACTCCTGAGGCGATGCGTGTCAGGCTCCTATCATGCGGCGATGATCACAGGATTACGCGAACCTGATGCCAAAATGAAATGATCATTGCTTATATCGTCAGAACTTGGCGGAGCCGGTCGCTCATTGCCTTTATATTGGCAAGCGGTTCGTGGCTGATCAGCATGAAGGCATGGGTGTCACTGGACCAGTATATGACATTCATGCCGTGACGCCGTTCGCTATCAGGAGCTTTTGCGCCCTTGGAGGATTGAACAATACAAAGAGCCATTGGTGCCTGCGCCGCATCCAGATAGGTGATTTGCCCCAGCGCCTTGCCATCATAGGCGAGCATCTGGGCACGTTTGAGCGTGGTTCCCGGCAGTTGCACCAATTCAGGCGTGAGATTGAGACCAAGTTTGACGCCAACACCACGCAATTGTTCAGTTTGCATTGCCACGTCAGCGGGAGCGTTACCCAACGTATCGCTGGTATAGAGCGACATGTACTGCGCAACGACCGAGCGCCAGTCACTACCTTCCTGATCATCATGAAGGCTTGACTGAACGCCAAGGAAAGTCCGGTCTGCTGCAATACCTACAGCGATGAAACCAATTGCAGCGGCCAGAAAACCGCGGCGGTTCCAGCCATTTGCCTGTTTCCTGATCGGCTCTGAAGGCAGAACCTCGGCAAGCATCGCATCAAGCTTGGCCTTTGGCGCACTATCGAGCAATGGATTAAAGGCGTCGCGGAACGGCAAGCTGCTGGAAGACAGGAAACGCAGACGATCGGCAACGTTTTTGTCGCTTTCAATGAGGTTTTCTACTTCCTTGCGTGTTTCTGAATCGAGTTCCCCGTCCAGAAACGCCACCAGCATCTCATCGCTTCCAATTGTCTCTCGGTTGGGATCGGTCATGGCGCGCTCCCTTCCATTTTGTCTGATCCGGCGGAGGCCAGCTTTGCGCGTGCCGCAGCAAGCCGGCTCATGACAGTGCCAATCGGTATTTCAAGCAGATCGGCGACCTCGCGATAGGAAAGTTCTTCGACATAGGCAAGGAAAACTACAGTTCTCTGCGCTTCCGGCAAAGCCTGAACCTGCCGGAGCACCTGATTGGCAAAAATATGTGTTTCGGTATTTCGTGCCCCATCAAAAACAAGGGTCTCATCGGCATCAACGAAACCCTGCCCCATGCGTACGCGCCGGGAGCGGACTTCATTGAGCCAGATGGAATGCAAGATTGAAAACAACCATCGGTCGAGCCGGGTGCCGGGAGTAAACTGGCCTGCCCGCTCCAATGCACGCACACAGGTTGCCTGCACCAGATCATCGGCAACGTCGCGCTGGTGCGATAACACCACAGCATAACGCCAGAGCCTCGTAAGGTTTTGGGAAAGACCCGCCCTGATTTCCTGCTCGTTTGCGATGGTCGCCTCCGCATCGGACCGGGCAACACGGTCCGATGACTCTCTGCTACGCTTTGCCTGACTATAAGCAGGAACCGCTGGATATGCGACAGACATGATGAATCCGGTTTGAATTGTCATGGTCATCCGCCGATCACGCTTCAATCAGGCGCTTCCTTCCTCACATCTTTGCCGGGTTTTCGATCGCTTCGGCCAGATCGCGATACTCCTCACAGTCTGTGCCGCAAATGGCCCTGATCTTGGCGAGTTGATCCTTGGCAAGATCGAGATGACCTTTGATGACATAGGCCTCGCCAAGATATTCACGCACCTTGGCATATTGCGGATCAAGCTGAACCGATTTCATATAATAGCCGATGCCCTCGTCGGTGCGCCCAAGCTTGCGCGTCGCATAGCCGCGATAATTGAGGGCAATAGCGGTATTCGGATTCTTCAGCGTATCAAGGATAGCAAGAGCTTCTTCATAACGCCCGGCTTCTGCAAGTGCATAAGCGTAGGTTGTCAGGTCGGAATCGGGAAGCAGGCTGCCTTCCTGCTTGACGCATTTCTTGGTCTTTGGGTTCCACACCTCACCTTTCGGACAGGTTGGGGTCGCGCTGTTATCTTCGCCGGCCGCATAGGCGGGGCTCGATAATGCAGCAACCGCAAGGCATGCGCCAAACAAGGCTGCGGTAACGGATAGTGAATTGGCTTTGTTCATGATGACGTTCTCTCCTGCATCAAAACGACTGCAATGAGAGAACACGCCAACTATTCATTTTATTCGGCCCGTCCGCAGAATTTTGATCCGGGCCAGAATAAAATTTCCGCAAAGCAAAAAATCCCACCAAAATTGTCCATCACATTGGTGTCGGGACTTAAAATTGCCCGCCGCGCTCTCTATATGCATTCCGCGTCCCCAAATTGGCCGGGTGCGTAACAGGAGAAACTTATGTCTGGCACTGCTTCCCGCATCATTCGCATCGCTGTGTTGCTCGTTCTGGCCTTGGCGGTGACGCTGAGTGCTTTTGATATCGCCGACGCACGGCGGGCAGGTGGCGGATTTGGCAGCCGTGGTACACGCACGTTTGATGCGCCTGCAACCACACGGACCGCGCCCTCTCCCGCTGCCCCGATCGAACGCTCTATGACGCCGCGCCCGCAGACAAACCAGCCTTCCGCCATGCAGCCGCAGATGAATACACAACGTCCGGGCTTCTTTGGCGGTTTCGGCCGTTCCATGATCGGTGGCTTGCTGGTTGGCGGCCTTATCGGCACGTTGCTCGGCAACGGTTTTGGCGGCGGCTTCGGCTTCCTCGGCATGCTCTTGCAGATCGGCCTTGTTATCGGTGCGGTCATGCTGGCCATGCGCTTCTTTGCCCAGCGCCGACAATCATCCGCAACGGCATCAGGTCCCTCATTCAATCAGGCATTCGGCCGCCCGGCTGATCCGTCCACATCGCCTTCGTTCCGTATTCCAAGCATTGGTGCGGCGATGGGTTCCGGCTCTGCGGCTCCAAAGCCAGCACCGGCCCAGTCTTCGCAGGCATCCGATGAGCTTGGCATTTCGCAGCAGGATCTGGACAAGTTTGAACAGCTTCTGACCGAAGTGCAGACAGCTTACGGCAGCGAAAATTATGCGGTCCTGCGGACGCTGACCACGCCTGAAGCCATGTCCTATCTTGCCGAAGAACTGGGTGAGAACGCAACGAAGGGCGTGCGTAACAGCGTTTCCGACGTCAAACTGCTTCAGGGTGACATTGCGGAATCATGGCGCGAAGACAATGCTGAATACGCAACACTGGCCATGCGCTATTCGAGCGTTGACACAATGCTCGACCGCACGACAGGCAAGCTTGTCGATGGTGATAACACCAAGGCAAGTGAAAGCACTGAGGTCTGGACTTTTGTCCGCAAGAATGGCGACGGCTGGAAACTGTCAGCTATTCAAGCCGCGTAGGATCAATTGAACACTATTCAGTTTGTAATTTCGGCGCAGGAGCCTCGCTTCTGCGCCGAAATTGATTCTGAGGAATTGCTTCTGGGGAATTGATTTTCGATTATTTCACAACGTGCCAGACGCCACCGACGCCGTCGCCCGTTGTCTCGCCTTCTTTTGTATCCTTGGCAAATGTGTAAAGCGGCTTGCCATCATAGGCCCACATATCTTTACCATCAGAAGCTTTGACAAGCGACCATTTGCCTTCGGCCTTCGCCTTGGCATCCGCATGGAAGGCCGGCCACTTTTTCAGGCAATCCGCATCACAATTGGATTTGCCTTTTGCATCCTTGTCGAATGTATAGAGCGTCAGGCCCTTTTCCGTGGCAAGCACCTTGCCGAGTTTGGTTTCCACCGTTTTTGCTGGCTCTGCAGCATAGGCGGACAGGGTCGTGGCAGCCAGAAGACTCATTGCAATCACAAGTGTTTTCATTGTTTTCACTCCCTTATCGGTTTGACCGGTGAAGCACCGGCATTGCCGTTTTACGCGAACGACGTTCGCTATTCATGACGATGCGACCCATTCTGATCCGAATTGAGGCAGGGTTGAGCAAAAAACAAACAACAATTGAGACGATTGGTAACGAGACGAAAACAGCGTATTGGTTATTAGAATTCGTTGTGCGTTGAAGATGAACTGCCCGCAAAAAACCGAGATTTGATCTTATCTGCCCCGCCACCGTATTGTGATGCGATGCCTCGAAATTTCAAAGTAATGATCTGAAAAATGCGACTGCTGCTTGTTGAAGATGACATGATGCTTGGCTCTTCGTTAAAGAAGGCGCTGGAAAAGCATGCCTATGGCGTGGACTGGATGCAGGACGGTGAGTCCGGACTGGCAGCGCTGCAAGATTCGAGTTTTGCGGTGGTCATTCTTGATGTCAATCTGCCCCGAATGAGCGGACTTGAAGTACTGCGGGCGGCGCGGCGTGACAAAAACCTCGTTCCCATTCTCCTTTTGACCGCACGCGATACCCCGCTTCATAAGGTTGAAGGCCTCGACAACGGGGCGGATGATTATCTGGTCAAGCCGTTTGATCTTGATGAACTGCTGGCGCGATTGCGCGCGCTTGTGCGCCGCAGTGAGGGACGGGTCGACACTGTTCTGCGATGCGCAGATGTGGAAGTGGACCCAGCCGCCAAGGTCGTGCGCAAAGCATCCACGCAGGTCATGATGACCGCCAAGGAGTTTCAGCTCCTGAAGCTCCTGATGGAGCGATCCGGCAAATACGTCACAAAAAGCGATATTGAATATGCACTTTACAGCGCGGAGAGTGCCGTTGAGAGCAATACGACCGAAGTGACAATCTATAATCTGCGCAAAAAGCTGGGCAGCGATTTCATCAAATCCATCCGCGGTGTGGGCTATATGGTGGATGCATGAGCCGTCCCACCCTCACCCGGAAGCTCTTTTTCCGGATTACGCCAACAATTCTCATCACCATGGCAATCATCGGCGGATTTGCCTTTAATAGTGCCACCCGCGAAATCAACAATGTCTATGACGCGCAGCTGATCAACGATGCCAATGTGTTGTGGATGCTGCTGCACAATCAATTTGACGAGGAACCCGGAGACGCTCCGCCCAAGCAGATCGCCGACATCGATTTCAACATGGGCAACCAGCTCGCTCTGAATGAAGATGCGGATGATTATGCCGATGCGCATATGTTCCGGGCATGGAAGGAGAATAAGATCGTTCTCTTTTCGGGATCGACCTTTCCGGCGGAAATTCCACTGCAACGGGCCGGTTTCACCAATGTTCACTACGACAGCGAACAGTGGCGGATTTACTCGTTGCCGATTCCTGAAACGCAGATCGTGATCGAAGTGGCGGAAAAGATCGCCATGCGCCAGACGCTGGTGTCAAACATTCTGCTCAATCTCATTTTCCCGCTGCTTATCCTCATTCCGCTGATCGCGCTGTTGATATGGTTTGGTATCAATAGCGGTCTCAGCACAATCCGCATGCTGGTGCAGCAAATCCGCAGCCGTTCGCCCGATGATCTTTCGGCGATTCCAGTCGATACACTGCCAAGGGATCTTTCACCGCTTGGCCGGTCGATCAACCAGCTTCTTGAAGATCTGGATGATTCGCTAAAAGCCGAAAGGCGTTTTGCCGATCATGCGGCGCACCAGTTGCGCACGCCACAGGCAGCGCTGAAACTGCTTTTGCAGATGTTGTCGCAAGCCGACAGTGAGAAAGAACGTCAGGCCATTCTCGCCGACCTCGTTATCAGCAATGAAAAAGCCACCTATCTCATTGAGCAATTGCTGCGCGCAGCGCGCGTTGGCCATCAACCGATGCAACTTCAACCTGTCGCACTTTATAGCACCGTGGCATCAATCGTCGCGGAAATGGGCAATTTGATAACGGCCAAAAGATTGGATATGTCGCTCGACGGTGACGAAAAAGCACTGGTAAGGGCTGACGACCCTCTGTTACGACTGATGGTCAGCAACCTGATCGAGAACGCCGTGAAATATACACCCGCAGGTGGCCGCATTCGCGTAGGCGTTACTCTCGCCAACAATTTCTGGCAACTGTCCATTTCCGACAGTGGTCCTGGTATCGCCGAGCATCACCGGGAAGCTGTTTTCCAGCGATTCTACCGCATCGATACACCGCAGATCGAAGGAACCGGTCTCGGATTGACGATTGTTGCGGATATTATCAAGCGGTTGTCCGGCACGATCGCTTTGAAGTCTCCGGCCTCAGGCAAGGGTCTACTCGTGGAAGTGCTTCTACCAAAAGCTTAATTTTGCTGTTTCCAAGTAAGCCTGAAGGCCTTTGCTGATTTCAGTTTGGCATCATCTTGGCATAATTTAGCGATCAGTCCTGAATGCTAGAAGCTCCTCACATTGCACGAGGAGTGTCTGCATGCATGTATTTTGTGATTTCGACGGGACCATTTCCCTCGAAGACGCCACAGATTTCATTCTGGAACGATTGGCCAGCCCGAAATGGGAGGAAATCGAACAGGAATGGAAGCAGGGTCTTATTGGTTCCGCGGAATGTATGGCACGTCAAATCGCCCTGATCCAGGCTACGAATCAGGAGTTGGACCGCGCACTTGACGATATTGCCATTGATCCCACCTTCCCCGCTTTCGTCGATTTTTGCTGGGCACAGGCTATCCCTGTCACCATTATAAGCGATGGCGTTGACTATTTCATCAAACGCATCCTTGCCCGCTACAATCTCGATTACCTGCCTGTTATCGCCAACAAACTGACGATATCGGGCATTAACGGCCGCACGCGCTATCAATTAAGCTCGCCTTACAGCGATGCCGATTGTTCATCGGCTGCCGGCGTCTGCAAATGCCGCTCGGTCGAGGCTTTCGATACACGCGTTTATATCGGTGACGGCCGTTCCGATTTCTGCGTCTCTGACAAGCCGGAACTGGTGTTTGCCAAAGACAAACTTGCTGAATTTTGCACCGAAAGGGCCATTCCCTTCGTTGGCTATCAGAATTTTTCCGACCTTACCCAGAGCCTGAAGAATGCACTCCCCGGCTTTAACAGCCGTCCAGTGAGCGTCCCACGTTACGCCACGGCGTAAATCTACAACAGAAGAGAATCTTCATGAACATCAACCTTGCTATCAAGCAGAATGACAATGCTGCCTCGCAGCAGACATCCGAAGCTGAACTTCGTGCCCTCGAGCAGGAATATTGCTCCCACGGTGATACGGTCCATTACACCGACCACCCCATGTTCTTCGATCGCTGCGAAGGCTCATATGTCTACGATGCGACAGACACGCCGTTCCTTGATCTGCAGATGTGGTATTCGGCTGTCAATTTCGGCTACCGCAATCCGCGTCTGAACGCCGCTGCACACCGCCAGTTGGATACACTGCCCCAGGTTGCGTCGCAGTATTTGCATCGCGAAAAGGTTGAGCTGGCTGCCATGATCGCCAAGGATGCCGAGCGTAAGTTCGGCGCCAAGGGTCGTGTCCATTTCAATGTCGGCGGCTCGCAGGCTGTTGAAGATTCACTTAAGCTGGTGCGTAACTATACTGGCGGCAAGAGCCTGATGTTTGCCTTTGAAGGCGGCTATCATGGCCGAACCCTCGGCGCATCGGCGATCACCTCGAGCTATCGCTATCGCCGCCGTTATGGCCATTTCGGTGATCGCGCCCAGTTTATCGAATTCCCTTACCATTTCCGCGGCCCGAAGGGCATGACCAAGGAAGAGTACGGCCATTATTGCGTGCAGAAGTTCGCGCGTCTGTTTGAAACCGAATATAATGGCGTATGGGACCCGAAGACCGGCAAGGCAGAATATGCCGCATTCTATGTTGAACCAATTCAGGGCACGGGCGGTTATGTCATCCCGCCAATGAATTTCTTCAAGGAACTGAAGAAGGTTCTCGATGATCACGGCATCCTGCTTGTGGTCGACGAAATCCAGATGGGCGTCTACCGGACCGGCAAATTGTGGTCGATCGAACATTTCGGCGTAACACCCGATGCGCTCGTCTTCGGCAAGGCAATCACCAATGGCCTGAATCCGCTTTCCGGTGTCTGGGCCAAGGAAGAGATGATCAACCCGGGTATTTTTCCGCCCGGTTCGACGCATTCGACCTTTGCCAGCAACCCAATGGGCACAGCCATTGCCCTCGAGACCATGAAAATGCTCGAGGAAGAAGATTTTGGCGCAGCGATCATGGAAAAGGGTGCTTACTTCCTTGATGGCCTCAAAGAGTTGCAGAAGCGTCATCCAACCATCGGCGATGTTGACGGGCTTGGTCTCGCGCTGCGTGTCGAGATTTGCAAGGAAGACGGCTTTACACCTGACAAGGCAACCCTCGACTGGATGTCCGATGAAGGCATGAAGGGCAATCTGCTTGTCGACGGCAAGAAGTACGGTCTCGTGCTGGATGTCGGCGGTTACTACAAGAACGTTATCACGCTGGCGCCAAACCTTCTGATCACACGCGAAGAAATCGATCTGGCTCTGAACCTGCTCGATCAGCTTTTCGTGCGCGCAGCCAAGAGATAATCGCATGCAACTCCTCCTTCTTCACCTTGATGATGCGCTGGAGTTGCAACCAGACTTCGTGCGCGCCTGTATGCGAACAGGCGCGCGCCAGATACATGCAGAAGATCATGGCCGCGTGGTCCGTCTGTGGGGGCATCAGCCCGCAATAGATGCCCTCAGCGGCAATATCTCCCGCTACATCATTGGTGATCAGAAGAAACCGCATCTCTGTTTTATGGGGTCAGGTGATTTTCACCACGTCACCGCGCTTCTTGTGGCTGCTGCGCTTGAAAACAATCCGGGCCCGGCAACGCTCATCCATTTCGATAACCATCCTGATTGGGTGCATTTCGGCAACGGCATGCATTGCGGCTCATGGATCAATCGTGCCCTGCAGCATCCTGATCTCGAAAAAATCGTGACCGTGGGCGTATGCAGCGATGATCTGACAAGCCCTGAGCGTAAAGGGGCAAACCTGTCATTGCTCGCGCAGGGACAGCTGGAATTGTACCCCTATAGCCATGCGCCAAGCCGTGTCCGTAAAGACTATGGCAGCGGTGCAAGCTATGAACAGAAGAATGGTGTTTTGAGCTGGAAGACCATCGCGGAGATCGGTGAAGAAAACTTCATTGATCAGTTGCTGTCGCGGATCAAAACCGAGGCTGTATATTTTACGATCGACAAGGATGTTCTCGTCCGCGACGATGCGATTACCAACTGGGATCAGGGGCGAATGCGCCTGCCCTACGTCCTGTCACTGATCACGGAAATCAGCAGGCATCACCGGATCGTTGGTGCCGATGTGACCGGTGACTATTCAACACCATCCTATTCCGGCAATCTGTGGACACAATTTACCAAACGCGCCGAGATTTTCATTGATCAGCCGCACGCAACGCCTGACCCTACGATAACAACCAACATCAACAGCGCCGCCAATCACGCGCTGCTCGAAGTCCTGTCGGAGGCGATGGGATGACCGGCACGTTGACACCCCACATGCTTGCCTTGATTGCCTTCTGCGTTTTCACGGAAACCGCGCGGGAAGTCTGCTTCAAATATTCCGCCGATAACGAGGCACTGGCCGCCGCTTTAATCAAACCTGTGACCTGGCTCGGCGTGATCTTCTGGGCGCTGGAACTCGTTGGCTGGACCATCGTGCTGGAGCATGTGCCGCTGTCGATCGCCTTCCCGCTCATGGCTCTCAGCTATGTCATCATCGTGCTCGCAGGAGCATGGATATTCAAAGAACAAATCAACCTTCGCCACGCAGCCGGTGTGCTGTTCATCACAGCCGGTGTGGCTTGTGTAGGAGCAACAGGATTATGAAACTCTTCGCTCATACAAGGTGGGATATCGCGCCCATACTCGCAGCTATTGCTCACCTTCTCTTCAATATCTATCTCGTCGTCGGTTTCGAAAGCCGCCCTTTGTGGCTCTCGCTTGTGCTTGGTGGGCTCTACGCGGTCTCGATCTCGTGGAACATCAACAGCATTTCGCACAACTTCATCCACACCCCCTATTTCAAGTCCCGTGCAATGAACTACGCGTTCAGCCTGCTGGAATCGGTGACAATCGGCTTCTCCCAGACCTATTATCAGTGGATTCACATGCGCCATCACTCGGGTAATAGCGACCGCCCGAACGAGAAGGGCGAAACCATCGACTGGTTGTCGATCTATCGCCACGGCAAGAATGGTGAGCCTGAGAACGTCTGGAGCTATACGTTTCTGAGCTTCTTCCGCGATAGCCTCGGCGATATTCACAAGGCCATCTCGAAGAACCGGCCATTTGATGCCAAATGGGGCCGCTTCGAGCTTTATGCGTTTCTCGGTCTGGCTGCGATCGGTTTTCTCTGGGACTGGAAGGCGATGCTCTTTTTCGCGCCCTTCTATTATCTTGGAAACTGCCTCTCTTCGCTTAACGGCTATTATGAGCACCTCCATGGCGATCCAGATCAGCCTATCGCATGGGGCGTGAGCAGCCATAACACCTTCTATAATTGGCTGTGGTTCGGCAATGGCTACCACGCTGAACATCACTACCGCCCAAAAACCCATTGGACTGAACTGCGCAACTTCCATGAGAAAATCAAGGAAGAGCAGGACAAGGCCGGTGTACACGTCATCAGTACGTGCCACGCACTTGGGTTCATGGCCCCGGAAAACAGAAACCCGGATATGATCGATGCAGATGTCTGATGGATTGAGCTATTTCCTTGAAGGCTCAAATGGCAAAGGCGTATTGCTCGTCCATGGTTTGACGGGCGCGCCTGCGGAAATGAAAATGCTGGCCCGGCAGCTAAACCGGAAAGGCTACAGCGTCTATGCCCCGCTTCTGGCGGGTCATGGCGTTGACATGGCAACATTGACGCGGTCACGCTGGCAGGACTGGCTGGAAAGTGTACATGAGGCAACAGAGAAATTTGCCCCCTATACCGATGAAACATTTGCGGCCGGCATCTGTATCGGCGGCAAATTATCGATGATGGCTGCCCATCAAAGGCCAAACAGCATCAAGGCCGTGGCCATCTATTCGCCCTGCTTCCACTATGACGGCTGGAATGTACCGCATTATTACTGGCTGCTTTCACCCTTTATCGAGCTGTTGTCGCATATTCCGTCAATCGCTAAGCTGAATTTCAGCGAAACCTCGGCACTTGGTATCAAGGACGAGCGCATCAGGCGCATGATGGTAAGCATGGAAGCAGAGGGCGTTATCGATAAATTCCCCGGAAAGGGCATCGCCGAGATGTACCGTCTTGGCAAGGAGTTGAAACGGAACTTACCGCAAATGCGCACGCCGACACTCATCCTGCATGCCAAGGAAGATGATTTGAGCAGCCCAAAACACGCCCGTTATATCAGCCGCCACATCGGCGGACCGCATCAACTGACATGGATCGAAGACAGCTACCATATGATCCATGTCGACCGGCAGCGCCAGAAAGTTGGCGACTACACAGCGGCATTCTTCGAGGCTAACAATGCCCCAGCCTATGCATGATCATGTTCTACAGCACGCGCCCGTTTCAGCAAAGATCGCTGTGGTGGCGCAAACACGCATATTTGAATCGATCCGCGATATCGGCCGGGATGCATGGGATAAATGCTTTGCCAACGAAGTAGAGGATTATGGTTGCCTGCTTGCCATTGAGGACGCTGGAATTGCAGGTTTTGCCTTCCGTTATGTCACCGTCATCGAAAATGGCCAATTGCTTGCAGCCATGCCCGCATTTCTGACAGATTACCAGTTGGATACAACGCTCGAAGAAGGCCGGTTGCGTCAGGTTCTGCGCCGTATCAGACAGACGTTTTCCCGATTTCTGACGCTCAAACTGGCTTGCCTCGGTTCGCCATGCACTGAAAATGGCATTGTTGGGTTTCATCCTGATGTGCTTGAACGGCGCAAGGCCGATCTGTACTCACAATTGCTATCGGGCTTTGAACATTATTCCAAGGCAAACGGCTGCTCGCTTATCGGTATCAAGGATGTGCCGGAGCCAGCGACAAATGCTTTTGCGACGGTGTTTTCGGATCATGAATTTGCAGGTATCCCCGGCCTGCCAACCGCTTGGCTCGACATCGATTTTGACTCAATCGAAACATATATGCTCAGGCTTTCATCCGGAACGCGTAAGGACATGCGACGGAAAATGAAATCCTTCGACAAAATCAGAGTGGAAAAACGCACTGATTTCGCGAACCTGCTGCCGCAGGTCATGGCGCTTTATCACGACACGCGCAATCGCAGCGAATGGCAGTTTGAAGAACTGACGTCTGATTATTTCAGTGGCATTCTCAGCCAGATGCAGGGACGTTCGTTCTGCACCTTTTACTACGCAGGTGATCAGCTACTGGCTGCCAATCTGCTGGTTCATGATGGTAATACGCTGATCGACAAGTTCTTCTGCATGAACAGTGCCGAAGGCCGTGCCTATAATCTGTACTATCTAAGCTGGTTCACCAATCTGCGCCATTGTCTTGATCATGGCATGACGCGTTATCAGAGCGGACAAGCCTACTACGAAAACAAGATACGCCTCGGCAGTCAGCTGACACGCAACACCATGTATTTCAAGCATCGCAATCCAGTCATTCAATGGGCATTGCGCCTCGCCTCACCGCTGTTTGCGGCTGATGAAACATTGAAGGATGGCGCATGAAGCCGATCAACCTTGTCTGGTTTGCCATTCCAGTTCTCAACACGCTGTTTCAGGTCTTTATCAAGCTCGCCGCAGAACAGATGACCGGACTTGGCTTCGATATGGCCTGGCTTATCCATGCGGTTAAATCACCATGGATGCTGGCTGCTATTGCCGCCGAAGTGATCTGTTTCGTGTTCTGGCTGCAGGCATTGGCCCAGCTTGACCTGAGCAAGGCATTTCCCCTGACCGGTATTAGCTACGTGATGATCCTTGCAACGAGTTGGCTTATTTTCCGGGAAGATATCAGCACACTCCAGATCATCGGCAGTACACTGATTCTTATCGGTGTCTGGCTCATCGGCACTGCATCCGGCGAGCAAAAAAACGTTGAACCATCGCTTTCAGGTGTACTACCCCACAAACTGCATTAGGTTGAGCATTGCCGCGAGGGCATTTGCCAACCAGTCAACGCAATTTGACTGTCCGTCTTTATTTCGATGTAATCTGCCATGAAAACACAGCATGCCCGACTAGGAACGCAGCCCATGGATCGCTACGAAACATTCGCAACCTGGATATTTATCGCATTCGGCGTGGTGATACTGGCAGGATTGATGGCGTTCTCGATTGCCACTGGCGACAGGCAGGCGTTTTTGTTTACGATTGCGGCGTCTTGCGCCACATTTTTTCTGGGCGCTGCCGTGGTTTTCAATCAACCCAAGATATATGGCCTCATTTTGCTGGCCACGATCATTCTTGTTGGTTGTTCGATAACCGCAATCGTGACTTAGTCCATCACTCAACCGGCGGCGTAATGTGCCTGTAAGCGCCGTGCCAGTAGAGCAAGGGTTCAGCATTCTTGCGCACAGTGACCGCGCGCACCCTTCCAATGAGTATGCCATGCGAATGCCGTTCAATGGCGTCATCAAGTTCGCAATCAAGAACCGTCAGGGCATTCTTCAAAGCAAGCGTTCCTGTCGTAAGCTCATGCCATTCGCTATCCAGATAGCGATCAATCCCCTTGCGCCCGCCCCGCCCGGCAAAACTGTCTGCAACATGGCGCTGATCATGTGCCAACACATTGACACAGAAACTGCCATGACGCTGCAACACCGGCCATGATGAGGAATCCCTGTTGAGGCTGACAATCACCGATGGCGGGTCAATGGCCAGCGACGAAACCGAGGTTGCAGTAAAGCCTGTCCGGTCATTGCCACGCCCTACCGTGATAACACTCACCGCGCCCGCGAGGTGACGCATGGAATCCTTGAACAAATCGGCTTCCACAGTCAATTCGTGCTGGGCGGCACGCGCCCCTGTCTGAAAGACGGACATTTTTTCCTCATTCATTGGATCACTCTGGCAGGTGGGACCGTCAAAGTCCGGGCTTTCAGCTACGGAAGGATCACTTCGCTTGGTGTGCAAGAGGTCTTCGTCATTCGACTTTCGATGAATAGACTAGTGACCGGTTTCAGATGAGTATCCATCCACTCGATTTCAATCTCCTCGAGATCAAACGCAAATAGCTGCTCACAATCGCATTGCAGCACATTCGTATAGCGCGAAACCAGATTGTGCTTTGCTCAACCTGCGACCTTTCGGCAATTTTGTTTTGCCGTTCGCGGTAATTTCGAGAAACCAAATCTAAAACGGGTCGTATAGCGACTTCACGGCACCAGATGGATTGAACAGTTGCCAGTTGGAAACAGCAGCAATGAGTCTATTGATCGGCCATTAATCACCAGCTCATCCAGACATTGATAATGGCGCACTTTTCAACCTGCATGCCACGCTCAACTCAAATGCGGGATTTATTTCCACAACAAGGCCGCTGCGCGCAAAATCATACTCTTCCTTTCGCGAAAATTGTAATCTCTATCGTGTTAATCGTCTATTGGATGCCTGATGATGGCCACCATCTGCACAGAGAGAACAATTCCGATGGCGTCCACTGACTATACGACCACGCACAACGTACGCGCTTCGGCATTCCAACGTATTTTCAAAGACAAAGAGCGGGCCATCCTCGCCCTGATTTTCGCGGGCGCTTTTGCGTTCCATCTGGCCGTGCTGTTTAATCTCCTGCCCGCATAAGTTGTTACCGATATTATCCTGATCGCCCTGTTTTCGTCGAAGTTCAGCATCTCAACGGCGCTCCCGTGGCGCCAGAAATATTTTCAATTGTCATGGAACCAATCCCCCGCTGACACATTATATGGGTACTGGTACCCCAACCAGCCTTGGCTTTCCCCCCACAAGCCAACACAGCCCAATCCTCATACCCCTTGAGGATTGGGCTTTTTTCATTGCGCTTCCTTTGTCCGAACAGAACTGGTTCAATTTCGGCAGGAAAGGCTCTAGCATTGCAGAATAAGAAAACCTGAAACGGAGGAAGCAATGTCCATTGATAGCGCCAAACAAGCCATCGAGACTGCAATCCATCGCGGTGATTTTAAAAGCATGGGTGTTGCCGTATTCAAGGCAATCAATGCTTTGGAAGATCGAATCCGACAAATGGAAGAGGAAATTGCCCAGTTGAAAGCAAAAGTGAACTGACGCTGAGCCATTCGTTCTTTGAAATGAAAGTTGGCTATGTTAAGGTTTTGGCAAGTTGAGTGTAGCGGTACCTTGAGCCTGCGCCGCACTGAAACGATGCGTGATATTCTTATCCAGAGTCCAGTTTGTTAGAGCCAAATCAAGCCTCAACCCGTGAAACCCCTACCGTTTCGGCAGGGGTTTTGCTTGTGAGAACGGGCACGCCATGAAAATCATTCTGTCGATTGTTGCGATAATTCTGATCATTCTGGGCGGAGTATGGGCTTTGCAGGGCCTCAGCCTTATTGGCGGTAGTTTCATGGTCGGGCAAACCCGCTGGCTCTATATCGGGTTGGCGACCATCGTTGCAGGTGCCGTTCTGCTGGCATTTGCTGCTTCGCAAAAATAAAGCGCGAGCACTCACCAGTCCTTCATATTCCAGTCCCACGCTCGCTTTGACCCCTCAACGGTGTATTCCGGCACGAATGATTTGATCGTGCGCGCAACCGTCACTTCCCATAAGGAATCGAGATTTTACAAGGCTTTGACCTGCCCTATCAGCACCTTACGTCTGGATTTGTCAGGAGGTCGCTGATAGAACCGTGAGAGAAAAGCGGGAGGCTTGAGTTTTTATGACTGAACTGGCGATTATTGTTGAATTCGAAACACATGAAGGCCGGGAGGAAGAGTTTACGGCGCTCATTCGCGAGCATGCACGCAAAACACTTGACGAAGAACCGGGCTGCCTGCGCTTCGAAGTCATCAAACCAATCGAGCGTGACGGTACGCCTATTCCCAACAAGGTTATGGTCAACGAGCTTTATGCCAATGAGGCAGCCGTTACAGCCCATGAAAACAATCCGCGTCTGGTCAAAGTCCGTGCAGCCAATGCACCATTGCTCAAATCCAGCCGTTTGATCCTCGCCAAATCCCTGAGCGCCAAACCGGCCGAAGGCATGACCACGATGGAACTGAATGCCAGCAATGACGATTGAGGGGCTTTGCCTAACGTCTAATGTTGTTGGGCATCGAAATGTGCAATGAATAATCTTGAAGTACCCGCTATGGCTGCGACAGCAAGAAGGTTTCCTGTGAAAAGCAAATTGGCTCTTGCCATTCTCCTGCCATGCATTTTGGCCGTCAGCAATTGCAGCGCGATGCGTTGGATGGATGAAACCTCCAAATCGACAGGATCTTCCAAATGCGCAGGCTGGAACAAAATCCGCATCAAGCCGGAAACTGCTGTTTATCTTGCCCGGAATGATTTTTCCGCCGGAATAGACATCGACTCCCACAACCTGAATGGACAGTCGCACGGCTGCTGGAATTGATCACTTTCCAGAATCCTTTCCGGTAAACAGCGTCGGAAACGTTCTGGGTTTTCGGGAACCAAAAGCTGCTCCCACCGTTATTCCTTCGCTTAAGATGAAAGGAATTCTCGAAATGGCAACGAACGTATCGAAAGCACGTGACGCAGTTGAGGGTGATCTGGAAAGTCAGATTGCGGTCCTGCGCAAGGAACTTTCAGGGATCACCCAGTCCCTTTCCGATCAGGGTTATGATCTGCTTGATCAGGCAAATTCGACCTATGACACTGTGAAACGCCATGGTCGCAAGGCAGCACGCTTTGTGGGAGATGAAGCACAGGTTGTCGCCGATAAAGCGAAGGAAAACCCGCTGATCACTGTTGCCGTCATTTCTGCAATTGCGGGTATCGGCTTGCTTGCGGGTCTTAGCGCCTATCGCCGGTAAACCGGACGGGTCTTGAAACGGGTAATACGGCTGCCTATATCAGCTTCAGAAATTCGGTTCCGTCTTTGACCACGGATGTACTGGCACTGGTGTCGAGCCGAGTTTGGAAAGGTCGGGATTTCCCGGCCTTTTTTATTGCCTTTTTGCACCAAGGCAGCGTTTATCAGCCAGACTTGAGCCGGTCTTCTGTTGCACCCGCGAGGCGGAACATCTATGAAAGACGGGAATATAGCCTTGATCATGTTGGATCGGGTTTTACAGTGAGAGTGAGCCCCTTGATTCCGTGCCGGGGTGTTTAGAGCGAGCTGCCTGAATGGACAATTTTGAGAAATACGCACTGGCTTTGATGGTCGTATTCGGTGCCCTTATCATTGGCGGCCTGATGGCAGTCCATATTGCCTGGGTGCACAAGGCCGGATTTCTCTACGCGTTGAGCGCCGCTGTCGTTGTCTGGGCTGCCGGATTTGCCGTTCTCTTCGACAAGCCCCGGGTCTATGGTTTCCTGCTGCTTGTCGCTGCCGGTTTTATCACGGCGTCTATTGTCGTTCTCGTTCGCTGATTCCCAGCAATTTGGCGCCCGATATCTCTTGTTCGAAAATATGAAACTTTAGCTCATATTATTATTTACTTTATCAAGAATAATTCTAAACTAGAGTCTCGTTTCCAAGGCATGCCCTGATTTCAGGTTGAGAGAGATATTCCCATGCGCCTAACCAGACAGACAAATTATGCCATTCGCATTCTGATGTATTGCGCCGCCAATGATGGCAATCTGAGCCGGATTGCTGAAATTGCGCAGGCTTACACGGTCTCCGAACTTTTCCTGTTCAAGATTCTGCAGCCACTCGTTGAAAACGGTTTCGTTGAAACCGTACGTGGGCGCAATGGCGGTGTGAAGCTTGGCAAACCTGCAAAGGACATCACGCTTTTTGATGTTGTGCGCGTGACCGAAGAAAACTTTGCCATGGCAGAGTGCTTTGAGAACGATGCTGCCGAATGCCCGTTGATCGACAGTTGCGGCCTGAACGCTGCCTTGCGTAAGGCATTGAATGCATTC
The DNA here is from genome assembly GCF_014138335.1 of Phyllobacterium sp. P30BS-XVII. Lineage (NCBI taxonomy): Bacteria > Pseudomonadati > Pseudomonadota > Alphaproteobacteria > Hyphomicrobiales > Phyllobacteriaceae > Phyllobacterium > Phyllobacterium sp. P30BS-XVII. The sequence goes on along the minus strand of NZ_JACGXO010000006.1, from coordinate 82,955 downwards.
TTCGAAGTACTGGCCCAGTACTCCATTGACGATATCGTCAAGACAAGGGATGTGCGCGCCCTCCTCGGTATCGACAATCTGGCCCCGCGCCTCGCTACCGCCAGCTGATCCAGTCGCCCCACTTCCGGGATGACCCGTTTAAAAGATTAATCACCAGTCTTATTTTTCAAATGGAGTTTTCACCATGTATATAGCCATGAATCGTTTCAAAGTTCAGTCCGGGTCCGAAGAAGCCTTTGAGACCGTATGGAAAACACGCGACTCCCGTTTGGCGTCGGTTCCTGGTTTTGTCGAGTTTCATTTATTGCGCGGTTCCAAGAACGAGGAAGAGAACTATACCCTCTACGCCTCGCATACCATCTGGCGCACGCAGGCGGATTTTACCGCATGGACTCAGTCCGAACATTTCCGTGCCGCGCATCGCAACGCAGGCGATAGCAAGCCAAGCTATATCGGACATCCCCAATTCGAAGGATTCTCGGTGGTCGAAGGCGTCTGATTTAGTCTTTTCACGACAAATGAGACGTTTTGACACACGTAAAACCGGCAATTAGTTTTGCCGGTTTCTGTAATGAAATACGCCAAACATGATTGAATTGGTTATGTTATTTTCCTAGTTTAGAACTATTCTAACTTATTGATATCACGACATATTCAGCGTTGGCCATTTGACAGAATTCCGACAAACCGGTCTTATACAACCAGTATTGCGAATAACGCATGACCTTTAATGTTAGGGCCTTGAACCCTTGCGATTGGAGGAACCTTTGTCTGGTTCGAAAGTATTATCAGGCCACGGGACAATATTCCTTGGCCATTTTCAGCGAAGCGCCGCCTGCCCTGCCACCAGGGAAAGTTTTGACGATTTGATGGCGTCAGGATTTGTAGGTATTTATTCTTCCAGATACGGCGCGTAGACAATATGCTTGTATGTCATTGCAATATCATTACCCAAAAAGAGATCGAGAATACTATTGTTGAACTTCTCGATATTGACCCGTGGCAACTGATTGTCCCGGCAAAAGTCTACCATGCCATGCAGAAGCGCGGCCGCTGTTGCGGCTGCTTCCCAAACGTCGTTGAAACCATCATAAAGGTGACGGAAGAATATCACCTCCGCAGCGGTTCCAACGATTCTGATGCAGTCTCGTTTATTGATCGTGTGCGGGCATTGCGTCACGAATACGGGAGTTCACGGCATGAAAGGCGACAAAAAGGTCATCGAGCGGCTTAACGAAGCGCTGTTCCTCGAATTGGGAGCAGTCAATCAGTATTGGTTGCACTATCGCCTTCTGGACGATTGGGGTTACAAGCTGCTCGCCAAGAAAGAGCGCGCTGAATCCATTGAAGAAATGCAGCACGCTGATCGCATCATCGAGCGCATTATTTTCCTCGAAGGCCATCCAAATCTACAATCGATCGGCGCTCTCCGCATTGGTCAGAACATCAAGGAAGTGCTGGAAGCCGATCTTGCTGGTGAATATGACGCTGTAAAATCTTACAAGAAGTCACGCGAAATCTGCGCCGAAGTTGGCGACTACGTCACCAAGGAACTCTTCGATGAGCTTCTCAAGGACGAAGAAGGCCACATCGACTTCCTCGAGACACAGCTTGATCTGCTGGGCCGCATTGGCGTCGAGAACTACGGTCAGCTCAATGCTGCACCTGCTGACGCCGCTGAATAAGCCAATCATTTTGCATGCATAAAAAAGGGCGCCATTGGCGCCCTTTCCTTTGTCTGAAGACAAATCTTATTGCGGCAGCTTATCGTCTACGCCGGCTACGTAGAAGTTCATGCTGAGAATGGTCTTGTCATCGGCAGTTTCGCCAGCCTTCAACCACTCCGAACCATCCTGCTTCTTGACTGGGCCCGTGAACGGCTTCAGCGCGCCAGAAGCGATCTTGGCCTGCGTTTCCTCGGCCAGCTTCTTCACATCGTCAGGCATGTTGGTATACGGCGCCATCACAACAAGATTTTCATGCATACCATGGAAAACATTGTGGGTTTTCCATGTGCCGTCAATCACAGCCTTGGCCCGTTCAATGTAATAAGGGCCCCAATTATCAACGATAGAGGTCAACTGGGTTTCCGGACCGAACTTGATCATATCGGAAGCCTGACCGAATGCCTTGATTTTGCGCTCGGCAGCCACCTGCATCGGTGCAGTCGAATCCGTGTGCTGTGTAATGATATCAACACCCTGATCGACTAGAGCCTTGGCAGCATCGGCTTCCTTGCCCGGATCAAACCAGGAATTGGCCCAGATCACCTTGACCTTGAAATTTGGATTGACCGATTGCGCGCCCAGCATGAAGGAGTTGATGCCCTGCACCACTTCCGGGATCGGGAAGGAACCGATGTAACCGGCAACGCCAACCTTAGACATTTTGGCCGCGATCACGCCTTGCACATAACGGCCTTCATAGAAGCGCGAATTGTAAACCGCGACATTGTCCGCAGTCTTGTAACCGGTTGCGTGCTCGAACTTCACATTCGGGAATTTCTGCGCAACCTTGATTGTCGCATCCATATAGCCGAACGATGTTGTGAAAATCAGCTTGTTGCCCGCACGAGCCAGACGCTCGATGGAGCGTTCTGCGTCGGCACCCTCAGGTACACTTTCAAGGAACGTGGTTTCAACCTTGTCACCAAGCGCCTTTTCCATTTCCTTGCGGCCCTGATCATGCTGGTAGGTCCAGCCGAAATCACCGGGTGGTCCGATATAGATGAAGCCAACCTTCAGCTTCTCCTCGGCATGCGCCGCTCCCGTCACAGCAAAGCTGGCGGCCATGGACAGCGCCATAAGCAGTTTTTTCATTCGTGTTCACCTCTCTGTTAAACCAAATGCATTGTCTTTTTATTCTCGTCCAGCCGCTCAGCGGTCGGGCACGAAGGGTTTGCCGAGGGATGTCGGCGTATTCATAAGGGTCAGCCGCTTGTTGCGCGAAATCAGCACAAGAACGACAATTGTTGCCAGATAGGGCAAGGACGACATGAACTGCGAGGGTATGCCGATACCCAAAGCCTGCGCATGCAACTGGCCAATGGTCACAGCACCGAAGAGATAGGCACCAGCGAGAATGCGCCATGGCCGCCATGAAGCGAACACCACCAGTGCAAGTGCAATCCATCCCCGGCCCGACGTCATGTTTTCCACCCATTGCGGCACATAGACGAGCGATAGTTGCGCACCGGCGAGCCCGGCGCAAGCGCCCCCAAACATGACAGCGAGATAGCGAACCCGCACAACAGGGACACCAAGCGCGTGGGCTGATGTGTGATTGTCACCGACAGCACGCAGTGTCAGTCCGGCGCGGGTGCGGAACAGGAACCACGTAACCCCGATGGTAAGAAGGATCGAGATATAGAAAATCGGGTCTTGTCCGAACAGGAACTTGCCAACCACGGGAAGATCAGTGAGGACGGGAATGTACAGGGACTGCATCCGCACACCGGGCAACCCGACAAAGCTTTCCCCGATCATCGCCGACGCGCCGAGCCCGAGCAGTGTCAGCGCCAGCCCCGTTGCCACTTGATTGGTAACAAGCGTCAGTGTCAGAAAACCGAACAACAGGGAAAAGGCTGCACCCGCAAGAATGGCTGCGAACATTCCAAGCCACGCCGATCCCGTTACTTGCGCCACACCAAAACCCGCAACGGCACCCATGATCATCATGCCTTCAACGCCGAGATTGAGGACGCCGGATCTCTCCACCACCAGTTCGCCCATCGCGGCGATCAGCAAAGGCGTTGCCGCGGTGGCAACAGTCAAAAGAATGGCTTCAAACATGCCCATATTACGCGCCCTTTGCTGCGGTTTCGCTGTGACGGGTCACGAAGCGGATGCGGTAATAGATGAGCGTGTCACTCGCCAGCACGAAAAACAGGATGATGCCCTGAAAGATGCGCGCTGATTTCTCCGAAATACCAAGCGAAACCTGCGCCGCTTCACCACCAAGATAGGACAGCGCCAGAACCAGCCCTGCAGCAACAATGCCGAGCGGATTGAGACGGCCAAGAAAGGCAACAATGATCGCGGTAAAACCGTAGCCCGGTGTGATCGTCGTGCGCAGTTGTCCGACAGCACCAGAAACCTCGGCAATGCCAGCCAGTCCGGCAAGCGCACCCGACACGAGAAACGCGAAGAATGTCAGGCGTCCGGCGCTAAAACCGGCAAAACGCCCTGCCCTTGCGCTGCGTCCAAGCACCTTGATTTCAAAGCCGTTCAATGTGCGCGACAGCATGAACCAGACGAGCAGCGCAGCGACGATAGCCAAAATGAACCCCCAATGCGCACGGCCCGATTCAGCCCAAATCTCCGGGAGTATGGCGCTCGAATTGAACTGCACGGTTTCAGGGAAATTGAAGCCTTGCGGATTACGCCAGGGGCCACGCACGATCCAGTCAAGGAACAGCTGTGCCACATAAACAAGCATCAGGCTGGTCAGAATTTCGTTGGTATTGAACCGCACCTTCAGAAAGGCCGGAATGGTGGCATAGGCCATACCACCCGCCATGCCGAGCAAAAGCATGATCGGCAGGACATACCAGCCCTGAAAACCCGGGAAAACAACGGGCAGGATCGATCCGGCAATACCGCCCATGATCAATTGCCCTTCCGCGCCAATATTCCAGTTGTTGGACAGAAAGCAGACGGAAAGCCCGACAGCGATCAGGATCAGTGGCGCCGCCTTCACCAGCAATTCATGCCATGACCAGATTTCGGTCAAGGGCTCGACGAAATAGGCATAGAGCGCCGAAACCGGATTCTTGCCCAATAGCGAGAACAGGATAGCTCCAGCAATCAGCGTCAGGAAAAGTGCAATGAAAGGTGAAAGCGCACTGAACAGCGCTGAGTGTTGCGGACGTTTGACCAGTTCAATACGCATCAGACCGCCCCTGCATTTACATGTGCCGAAGCAGTATCTGCGCCGCCCATCATCAGGCCGACACGCTCCATGTTCATTGCTTCAATTGGCACTGATTCCGAAAGATGCCCATGCACCATAGCGGCAATGCGATCGGAAATTTCAAAGAGTTCATCAAGATCCTGGCTGATGACAATGACTGCAGAACCACCGCGGGCAAGATCGACAAGCGCCTGCCTTATATGCGCCGCGGCACCCGCATCGACGCCCCATGTAGGCTGATTAACGACCAGAACAGAAGGGTTTCTATCCAACTCGCGGCCGATGAGAAACTTCTGCAGGTTTCCGCCGGATAGTGCTGATGCATCTGGATTTTCTGCACTTTTGCGGACATCCATCTGCGCAACGATACGCTTTGCAGCAAGGGTAAGACTCGATTGCTGTAACAGCCTTAAAAGTCCGCCGCCGAGAAAGACTTTTCCATCCGTCGAATAACGCGACAGCAGCAGGTTGTTCGTCAATGACATATCCGGAACCGCCCCATGGCCAAGGCGCTCTTCGGGAACAAAAGCGGCGCCAAGCCTGCGCCGTGCAGAAATACCCGAGCGCCCCGCATCCTTGCCCCGAATGCGGACAATATCTGCCCGTTCCTGCAAGGCTTCTCCCGATATGGCTTCGAAGAGTTCACCTTGCCCATTGCCAGCAACGCCCGCAATACCGAGAATTTCACCCGGTTTGACGGACAGTCGGACATCATGCAGCGATACAGAAAACGGGCCTCGCGGTTTTTGCGACAGGCCATTGACCTCAATCAAGGCCGCTTGGGTGGCAGGCGCATCATTCGGGCGCCGCTCAATGACATGAATATCGCTGCCCACCATCATGCGGGCAAGCGAGGCTGATGTTTCCTTGCGTGGATCACACTGGCCAACAACCTTGCCATGACGCAGCACCGTCGCCCGGTCACACAAGCGCCGGACCTCTTCAAGCCTGTGGCTGATGTAGAGAATTGACTTCCCTTCCGACCGCAACCGTTCGAGTGTCACAAACAGCAGGTCGGCTTCCTGCGGTGTCAGCACCGACGTCGGCTCGTCGAGAATGATCAGATCAGGATTTTGCAGCAGACAGCGAATAATCTCAATGCGTTGGCGTTCGCCGACAGAAAGATCGCCGACCAGCGCATCCGGATCAACAGGCAAACCATAGGTCTGGCCAATTTCCCGCGCTCTGGTTGCAATGGTGTTCAGGTCGGTCTTCACATCAAGTGACAGGGCGATGTTTTCAGCGGCTGTCAAAGCGTCGAACAGGGAAAAATGCTGGAAAACCATGCCGATACCCAGCGATCTTGCGAAAGCTGGATTGGCCATTGCAACAGTGTCACCCTTCCAGCCAATATCACCGGAACTCGGCTGCAAGGCGCCGAACAGCATCTTCACCAGTGTCGATTTACCGGCGCCGTTTTCGCCCAGAAGTGCGTGGATTTCGCCGGTGCCGATTGTCAGATCGATCCCGTCACAGGCTTTCAGAGAGCCAAAAATTTTCGTGAGAGCGCTTGCTTCCAGAAGTGGACGCCCCGCCCCGCCTTTATCACTTATGCTTGTCATAGTACCCCACGGCCCGGGACGATTATTATAAGGTGTCCCCTAACCGTTTTCGATCCTATGTCGGGCAGTATCGATTTGGGAAGTGCAAAACCTGAGGTTGCGGCCATTTGCGCACATTATTCGAGCATTATTTTCAGTGGCTTAAGGAATAAGCACAGTTGTCCCGGTTGTTTTGCGTGCTTCAAGATCGCGATGGGCCGTTGCAGCATCTTTCAGTGCGTATCTTTGGCCGATATCAATGCGCACAACGCCGCTTTCCACCTGAGCAAAAAGCTCGCGTGCAGCATTTTCAAGAGCGGCCCGCGCGGCGACATAGACAAACAAGGTTGGCCGCGTCAGATAAAGCGAACCCTTGCGTGACAGAATACCAAGATCGAACGGTGGGACGGGACCCGAGGATTGGCCAAAACAAACGATCATGCCACGCGGACGCAGACAATCCAGCGATCCATCGAACGTGTCCTTGCCGACAGAGTCATAGACAACATCCACTCCTTTGCCGCCGGTGATTTCCTTCACCCGCTCGACAAAATTCTCGGTGCGATAGTTGATGACGTGATCAAACCCATTTTGAAGCGCCAGCTTTACCTTCTCATCTGAACCGGCAGTGCCGATAACAGTCGCACCCAGATGTTTGGCCCATTGTCCGGCGATAAGCCCGACACCACCAGCCGCCGCATGAAACAGGATCGTATCGCCTTTCTTTACGGGATATGTCTCCCGCAACAGATAATAGGCGGTCATGCCTTTCAGCATCATCGAGCCGGCTTGCTCCGATGAAATGGCATCCGGAACTTTCACCAGACGATCCGCCGGCATGAGGCGTTCTTCCGCATAGGCACCGATCGGATTGACATAGGCGACGCGATCTCCCGCCTTAAAATCCGTAACACCTGCACCAACGGACAGGACAACGCCTGCACCTTCATTGCCAGGAATCAGCGGCAAACCGCCGGGCGACGGATAAAGGCCGGTGCGGAAATAAACATCGATGAAATTCAGCCCGATGGCCTCGTTGCGCATACGCACTTCACCGGGGCCAGGCTCACCGACCTCAACGTCTTCATAAACAAGAGCTTCCGGGCCGCCCGTTTGATGAATGCGGATTGCTTTGACCATCATGCCTTCTCCGTCCGTCCAAGATTGGGAAATGCCTGCATTACTGCACCGATTAGAAACAGATAAATACCCGTCACCGAAATGCCAATACGCACCCAGAGGGGCGAATCCAGATGCTGGTACAGCGACAGCACGCCGAATGCACACCACAGGAAGAATATCGTCAGATTGAGTGGCCGCAGCCGCTGTACGCGTACCGGATGCAGGAAATAGATCGGCAGGAAGGAAACAATCGCAGCGCCGAGAACGATGGCAAATGCCACCCATTCACCCGGTTTGACGATAAACAGTGTGAAAACCAGCATATTCCAGACGACAGGAAAGCCTTTGAAGAAGTTTTCCTTCGTCTTCATACCCGTATCGGCATAGTAGATCGCGCTCGATACCACGATGATTGCCGCTGCCAGAAATGACAGGCCCTCACCCATGAAGCCGCGCTGGTAGAGCGCAAAGGCCGGAATGAGCACGTAGGTCATGTAATCTATGATATTGTCGAGGAGTTCTCCCGACCAGTTGGGCAGGACATATTTGACTTCAAGCTTGCGTGCGATCGGACCATCGATGCCATCGACGAAAAGTGCGAGGCCCAGCCACCAGAACATCGCCGTCCAGCTTTGTTCGCTGGCGGCGACAACCGACAGGAATGCAAGAAATGAACCGGAAGCGGTCAACAAGTGGACTGAGAACGCTTTGGCTTGTGGTGCCGTTACTTTTTTGGGCTTAACGCCTTTGGGCAAAGTTGGTTTTTTCACGGTCCGCGCCAATCTGCTGCATGATACTCATCCGCTTGTCCCTATATGTTATCAAGGACAAACGATTTGCGAGCAGCTTTTCTTGAAAATGGCTCAAAGCGCAAGCAAAGTTCTTGATATAAACTGTTGAAAGCCTAAATGGCTTGGAAGCGGAGTGAGATGATGACCAGCACCAGAACAGATCCGATCATTGTGGCCGGAACCGGTCATGTGGGGTTGATTGCAGCCATTGCCCTTGGCCGGAGTTTTGAGAACGTCATCAGTCTTGGGGTTATTCCTAATGGTACAGATAAACGCACGACTGCCCTTATGATGCCCGCCATTCGCTTTCTCCAGCGTATTGAGCTGTGGGACAGCATCGCGCCGCACGCCGCACCCATCGGCTCCATGCGCATTCTTGATGGCACAAACCGGCTGGTCCGCAGCCCGGCAGTGACATTTGAAGCCAGCGAGATCGATGAAGAAGCGTTTGGCTACAACATCCCCAACGCCACATTGACCAAAACGCTCAATGCCGCGCTAAAGCAGGTACCGGTTCGTCATGTGGCGGCATCGGCCACCCGCTACCATCCCGTTGAGAACGCCACGGCGGTCGAAGCCAGCGACGGCTCAATGTTCTCCGCCAATATTGTTATCGCTGCCGATGGCAGGTCGTCTCTGGCACGCGAGGCTGCGGGCATTTCTGCGCGCACATGGCAGTACAACCAGACCGCTCTTGTACTCAGCTTTAGCCACACCCGCGAACATCATGATATTTCTACGGAGTTTCACACGGAGCATGGACCTTTCACGCAGGTGCCGCTGGCCGGAAAGCGCTCGAGCCTCGTATGGGTAACGACACCTGCGCACGCTGCTGAACTGCTTGATCTGACCGCAGAGCAATTGGCAATGCGTGTTGAGGAACGCATGCAGTCCATGCTTGGGGCTGTTACGATTGACGTTGAACCACAGGCCTGGCCACTATCAGGGCTTGTTCCAACCGCCTTCGCCCGCAATCGCGTGTTTCTGGCGGGTGAATCAGCCCACGTCTTTCCACCAATCGGCGCACAGGGGCTTAATCTGGGCGTCAGGGATGTCGAAACATTGCTCGACACCTTGCCGGCGGATGGTAGCGACCTTGGCGCTGCAACGGTCGTTTCTGCTTACAACCGCAAGCGCAGCCCTGACATCATTGCCCGCACCGGTGCTGTTGACGCGCTGAACAGGTCATTGCTCTCTGATTTCCTGCCTGTACAGATGGTTCGTAGCGGCGGATTGGAGCTGCTGCGCACCTTCTCGCCCTTGCGCAGCTTTCTTATGCGCGAAGGCCTGCGCCCCGGCAGCGGCTTTCGCTGGCCGCGCCGGGAAGCGGATCGCGTCTAGACGAGAACGAAATCCATCAACAGTTTGACGTTGAGCACGGCGATCACCACCGCAATGAACATGGCAAGAGCCGTGAGCCATTTGGGTGAAACCAAAGCGCCCATTTTCGTCTTGCTGGCCGTGAAGATAACCAATGGGAACACCGCAAAGGAAAGCTGAAGGCTGAGGACGACCTGCGTCAGGATCAGAAGCTTGGCTGTTCCGCTGTCGCCATACCAGACGGTGACGATTGCCGCCGGAATGATGGCGATGGCTCGGGTGATCAACCGGCGCAGCCAAGGTGCCAGCCTGATCTTGAGAAAGCCTTCCATGACGATCTGACCAGCCAATGTAGCCGTTACAGTCGAGTTGATACCGCAGCACAGCAGCGCGATACCGAACAGCGTTGGTGCAAAGGCCCAGCCAAGCAGCGGTGCGAGCAGTGAATGCGCTTCACCAAGTTCCGCAACTTCAGTCTGGCCCGTCTTGTTGAAAGTCGCCGCAGCAAGGATCAGGATCGCCGCATTGATCAGCAAGGCAAACATCAGCGCGATGGTCGAGTCCCATGTGGCATATTTCAAAGCCTGACGCTTCTCCGGCATTGTGTGGCCATAGTCGCGCGTCTGAATGATACCGGAGTGCAGGTAAAGATTATGCGGCATCACCGTCGCACCAAGAATACCAAGGGCGAGGTAAAGCATCTCCGGATTGGTAACAATCTGCGTGGTTGGCGCGAATCCCTTGATAACCGCAGCCCAATCGGGGTCGGCCAAGAAAATCTGGATACCAAAACAGAGAGCAATCACGCCCAGCAGCGTGATGATCAGCGCTTCTACCCAACGGAATCCAAGTTTTTGCAGATAAAGAATCAGAAATACGTCAAGTGCCGTGATCAGAACACCGATCTCAAGCGGCACACCGAAAATAAGATTGAGGCCAATCGCTGTACCGATCACCTCCGCGATATCCGTTGCGATAATCGCGATTTCCGCCATAAGCCAGAGCGTGTAGGCCACGGGCCTTGGAAAGGCATCGCGGCAGGCTTGGGCAAGGTCCCTGCCCGAACCGATGGCTAAACGGGCGCAAAGTGCCTGCAGCACGATTGCCATGATGTTGGAAATCAGCGCGACAACAAGCAGCGTATAACCAAACTTCGACCCGCCCGCGAGCGATGTCGCCCAGTTTCCCGGGTCCATATAGCCAACAGCAACGAGATAACCCGGCCCCACAAAGGCTGCGGCCCTGCGCCAACCCGGTCCCGTTGTTCTGACTGCTATTGAGCGATGCACATCTGAAAGCGATGCATCGCCCCGTTCGCGCCGCCAGCCATCGTCCGTATCGGCTGCCTGCCGCAAGGAATCCATGAAATACCTCTAATCCTAGTCGCAATTGCAAATCATTCGCAATAGTACACACAAAGATTGCAACCACAAGTACGGGTTTGCTGCGACGAAACAGCCCATATTGCAGCGTGGCGGCTTGATGGTGCAGATTTTCAGGGGAAGACAGGCGTTGGGGCTGTGATCAGCGGGGGCGAAGCCTGAAGACGCTCGATTTCACAGTGGATGTTTTCACTTGCCCGACATCGGGAACAAAATATTCGGCAATCAGCTCAAGGCGATCAACCGGAAGATGCGCCCTCTCCGGATCACCGATCAGTACATTGATTCCCGCATCAAGGCATCGGTCAAGAAACGCAATCACCCGGCTGGCGAGTTCAGGCCCGTAGAAAAGATCGCCGACAACGACCAGATCGACCGCCGGTGGCGATCCGGAGGTCAAATCATCCCCTATGAGGGTCAGAGCGACATTGTTGATCGCTGCATTCAACTGCAAAGCGGCAATCGCGTTCTGATCAATTTCTGCTGCAAGGACATGACTTGCGCCTGCTTTGGCTGCCGCAATGGCGATAATCCCGGAACCCGCGCCGAGGTCGAGAACCTTTAAGCCCCTCACACTCTGCGGCTGTTCAAGGATATAGCGCGCAAGCGCAGCACCACCCGCCCAGAGATAGGCCCAATAGGGTGGCTCGGGATCGCCGCCATCAATCGATTCCGCCAGACGCCAGAGCCCACTTGCCGGATGAGACGTGTGAAGCAGGATTTCCGGAAGCGATGGTACTTCCGCAACAGGCATGTTCGCCTGAATGAATTTCGCTCGATCTATCGCCAACAACGCTCCGGAAACACAATAGCAGCCCAGCCAATCGCCGGGTGCGGGATATCAATATCAGGGAATAAACCCATGCGTCATCACATATAGCCACAAGGTCAGGGTTACGACCGAAAACAGCGTCGTTGCCAGAATGCTGCTCGATGCGCGTTCAACCCACACGCCATATTGCTGGGCAATGACAAAGACATTCGTCGCCGTTGGCAATGCCGCCAGCAACATGGCGGTATATACCCAAACAGGCGGAAAATCACCGGCAAGGTGAAGCATGCCGTATATGAGCAGCGGCTGGAAAATCAGCTTGATCGGCACGATCATGTAGAGTTCCGGCGGCACTCGCTTCAGCGGCCGTAAGGCCAGCGTCACACCCATGGCAAACAATGCGCATGGCGCAGCGGCTTTTGCCAGGAGATCAATCAATTTGTCGATGGAGGACGGTGGTTCAAACCCGACAATAGCCGCAGCAACACCGAGAATTGTCGCTATGATAAAGGGATGCAGCAATATCTTTTTGAGAACGCTGATCACGAGTTCATGCGGCTGGCGTTTCTCCTTGCCTGATAGTGCCATCATCAGCGGTGCCATGATGAAATGCAGCGTATTGTCGAAACAGAATATCAGGGCGACAGGGACGGCAGCAGGAGCGCCGAAAGCCATGATTGCCAGTCCCGGCCCCATATAGCCGATATTACCATAGGCGGCTGCCAATCCTTGAATTGTGCTCTCGTCAATTTTGCGCGTTCGGTAGAAAGCCACACCGAACATCACCAGAAAAACACAAAGTGTTGATGCCGTACAACCAATGATGAAAGCCCATTGAGTCAGTTCAGCGACGGGTGTCTTTGAGAGGATCTGGAAAAACAGTGCCGGCAACGCCACATAGACAATGAAAACGTTCATCCACCCCATGGCCTCCAGCGGCTGACGACTGACGCGGGCAACCACAAATCCAAGAAAGATCAGGCCGAAAAATGGAAGAACAAGATTGAAAACGCTGAGCATGACGAGCTTTGACCATTGGAACGCGACCGGAAATGGCAAGACGCCATAGATGCTCGCACGATTTGATGGAGACAGGTATGTCTCTGATATCTATAATGAATGATAATGATGAAACAAATACGCCACGCAAAATTTCAGATTGGCCAGGTTGTGAGCCACCGGATATTCGCTTTTCGCGGCGTAATCTTCGATGTCGATCCGGAATTCAACAATACGGAGGAATGGTATCAATCCATTCCCGAAGATATCCGGCCACGCCGTGACCAGCCATTCTACCATCTCTTCGCTGAAAATGCGGATAGCGAATATGTAGCCTATGTTTCGGAACAGAATCTTGTTCCAGACACAACCGGCGTGCCTTTACGGCATCCGCAGATCAAGGACATGTTCGAAAATCCGCAAAATGGTATCTATCGCGTCAAGAGTCCGCACATCAACTGAAATCAGCGCAATAAAAAAGGGACGCAAAGCGTCCCTTTTTTGTAGAGATGGCGATCAGTTGCCGGCTTTGGCTTTCGCCTGTTCGGCCTTCATCTTGTCTTCGAATTCCTTCTGACGCTTCTGGACTTCTTCCTGAAGTGTCTTCTGGCGATTTTCGATTTCCGACTGCTGCAGGCCGGGGCCGTCAAAAGCCTGGCTGAAACCGGTCAGCGCAACGTTGATCGGGTTCGGTTTGTTCTGGAAATTAACCGAAGTCAAAGTCAGCTGATTGCCCTTCTTGAAGGAAGCAACCAATTCGTCGGACATGGGAACTTCCGAAATGCAGCGATCCGGGAAGCAGATGGCGAAATCGATCTTCTGTGTCTTGCCGCCATTGATCTGAAGTCCGACGCCCGGAGCAATCAGACGACCGGTTGGGACGGAGACCTGGAAAATCTTGCGATTCACCTTGCCCTTGATTTCAATGAGGTTGACCGCGGTCAGAAGCTGGCCGCTATCGGCCGTTACGATGTTCTGCGTGTTGCAGATATCGTTTTCTTCCTGCTTGGAGCAAACCTTGAACCAACCCTGCGGCGTTCTCTGCTGCTGCTGGGCTGATGCTGGTACTGCCGCGGCGGCGAGTAATGCAATTGCACCCGCAATGGATGCGGTTGCAGCGAATGTCTTCGGGTTGGACATGGTCAACTGGTTCCTTTCAGCGCACTTATCCGAAGTGTAACTTGATCACTAAGAATTGCTCCATCTGGCTTGGTTACCAAATAAGGCAACAGAGTGACCCTTGGTCTCGAACGTCGTGTTACACTGCATGTTAATGCAAATCCAGACTACTTTTAGCACTGTTGTCATTTCGCGAAGATGATTACACCCGTTTGGCCGCAGAATCGTCACGAGATGGTAATCTTGTGGGCGAATCAAAGGGAAATCCCGCTAAGGGGACGCAAGGTTGAGACGATGTTGAAGAGAAGTTTCCAGATTTTGGCGCTGCTGGCCGTGGCTTGTTCGGCAACAAGTGCAGCTTTTGCCGAGCCAAAACATGGAATCGCCATGCGCGGTGAGCCCGCCCTGCCCGCTGATTACCAATATTTCCCCTATGTGAACCCTGACGCGCCCAAGGGCGGCTCGATCACCTATGGCGTCGTCGGTACATTCGATAGCCTGAACCCGTTTCTCGTAAAAAGCCTGCGCACCACAGCGCGCGGCATCTTCAATGACCTTCAATTCGGCAATCTGATTTATGAAACGCTCATGCAGCGCAGCGCCGATGAACCCTTCACCATGTATGGTCTGCTTGCCGAGACCGTGGAAACCAATGATGAGCGGACATGGGTTGAATTCACACTGAATCCGAAGGCAAAATGGTCGGATGGTGAGCCAATCACGCCTGAGGATGTTATTTTTACGTTCAACCTTTTGGCTGAAAAGGGTCTGCCTCAATACAAGCAGCGCATGGACCGAATTTCGAATATTGAGAAAATCGGTGAACGCGGTATTCGTTTTACCTTCAACGACAAGGCTGACCGCGAGTTTCCACTCGTTCTGGCTCTGATGCCGATTCTTCCCAAACACGCCATTGATCCAGAAAAATTCGACAGTTCACCACTGACACCGCCTATTGGCAGCGGCCCTTACACCATTGCAAAAATTCAGCCGGGTCAACGTATCGTCTACAAACGCAACCCCGCCTATTGGGCAGCCGATATTCCTAGCCGTCGCGGTTTCAATAATTTCGATACAGTCACCATCGAATATTTCCGTACTGAGCAATCACAGTTTGAGGCGTTCAAAAAGGGTGTCTTTGATATCTTCATGGAAGGCGATCCAAACAAATGGGCCTCGTCCTATAATTTTCCCGCATTCAAAGACGGGCGCGTCGTTCAGGAAACGTTTGAAACCAAATCACCATCCAATGTATTTGGCTTTGCATTCAATACACGGCGGGAAAAATTCGCTGATCGGGACGTACGCGGTGCGCTTTCGATGATGTTTGATTTCGAATGGACTAATCGCAATCTCTACGCAGGTCGATACCAGCGACTTGGCAGTTATTGGCAGGGTTCTGACCTATCTGCTCTCGGCAAACCAGCTGACGCTACCGAACGGGCTCTTCTTGCACCCTATCCAAATGCCGTTTCACCGGATGTGATGGATGGAACATACGTGCCAGCCCAGACTGACGGTTCCGGACGCGACCGCAAGGAAATGAAGCGCGCTTACGACACTCTCGTCAGCAAGGGATATTCAATTAAAGACGAAGTGATGCTGGACCCCAAGGGGATGCCGCTGACGTTTGAAATTCTCACCCGTTCCGTGGCCGAAGAACGGCTGGGCCTTGCCTATAAACGTACGCTTGAGCGCCTTGGCATCGGCGTTACAATTCGCACCGTCGATGATGCGCAATATCAAAAGCGTCTGGAAACCTTTGACTACGACATCATTCTCGGCGCCTATTCCGGCTCCCTTTCGCCCGGTTTTGAACAGACGCGCCGCTGGAGCAGCGTATCCCGGGATGTGAACGGCAGTTTCAATTATGCCGGCGTGGCTGATCCTGCCGTCGATGCTTTGATCAACGAGATGCTGGCTGTCCGCACCCAGACGAAGTTCGAGAGCGCTGTGCGGGCACTCGACAGGGTGTTGATTTCGGGGAATTATTTCGTACCTATTTACTACCAGCCCGCGCAATGGGTTGCCCGGTGGTCCTATATCAAGCATCCGGACAAGACATCCCTCATTGGCTACCAGCTCCCGACCTGGTGGTCCGATAAACGATAGGTTGAAATCATGAGCGAAAAGAAATTCACGATCGACGTTGTATCGGATGTCGTCTGCCCTTGGTGTTTTGTCGGTCGCAAGCGGCTTGAAAGTGCTCTCTCCCTTAACCCTGAACTGGATGTGACAGTCAATTGGCGGCCATTTCAGCTTGATCCCACCCTTCCCAAACAGGGCAAGGATCGCAATCGCTACATGACTGAAAAATTCGGCAGCAGCGATAAAATCTTTGAAGTGCATCAGCAATTGATCGAACTTGGCAAGGAAGAAGGCATTGAGTTTGATTTCGAGGCGATCGAAATCGCTCCGAATACGCTTGATGCACATCGTCTGATCCGTTGGGCGTCACAAGCCGGTCCCGATGTTCAGGACAAGATCGTTGGCATTCTGTTTTCCTACTATTTTGAACAGGGAAAGAATATTGGCGACCATCAGGTGCTGATTGAAGCTGCCGAAGAGGCAGGCATGGACAGTGCCATCGTGGCGAGCCTTTTGCCAACCGATGCGGACAGCGTTGGCGTGCGTCAGGAGATCGACACCGCCAACCAGATTGGCGTTCGCGGCGTTCCCTGCTTCATCCTCGACCAGAAATACGCGGTTATGGGTGCGCAATCCGCTGATGCACTGGCTGATGCCATTCGCCAGACGGCCGATGGGTTCGAGCCTCGACCAGTCTGATCCAAAAAACTGGCCGCTTATGCGGCGGCCAGTTTTGCCAATTGGGTCATCACTACAGCTGCGCCATTCAGGCGCTTTTCCGCCGTTGGCCAATCCCGCACGAATACAATGCTCTGATCCGGGCGGATTTTCGCCATTGAGCCCTGCTCGCCGATCATTTTCACCAATGCTGCCGGATTGTTGAACGTCTTGTTGCGGAACTGGATGACAATGCCCTTCGGCCCCGCATCAAGTTTGTCGACATTGGCGCGGCGGCAAAGCGCCTTGATATAAACGATCTTGAGCAGGTGCTGGACTTCATCCGGCAAAGGTCCGAACCGGTCGATAAGCTCTGCACCAAAGCCGTCAATGTCCTGCAACTCTTCCAGATCAGCCAGACGGCGATAGAGACCCAGACGCAATTGCAGGTCAGGCACATAGGTTTCCGGGATCATCACGGCTGTGCCCACAGCAATCTGCGGCGACCAGTGACCATCATCGACCTCGCCTGTCCCCTTGATCTCGGAAACGGCCTCCTCAAGCATTTGCTGATAGAGTTCGAAACCAACTTCCTTGATATGGCCTGACTGCTCTTCGCCGAGCAGATTGCCAGCACCGCGAATATCCATATCGTGGCTCGCCAGCTGAAAACCGGCACCGAGCGTATCAAGCGACTGCAACACTTTCAGCCTGCGGTCGGCCATCTGCGTCAGCATTTTGTTTG
The DNA here is from genome assembly GCF_014138335.1 of Phyllobacterium sp. P30BS-XVII. Classification (NCBI taxonomy): domain Bacteria; kingdom Pseudomonadati; phylum Pseudomonadota; class Alphaproteobacteria; order Hyphomicrobiales; family Phyllobacteriaceae; genus Phyllobacterium; species Phyllobacterium sp. P30BS-XVII. The sequence continues at coordinate 65,508 of NZ_JACGXO010000006.1, read as the reverse complement.
CAGGCAGCGTGAACAACGCAAAGGCACGCTGCTTCGAACGTCCAACCCGGCCGCGCAACTGATAAAGCTGGGCAAGACCGAACATATCGGCGCGGTGGATGATCAGCGTATTGGCCGTCGGAATATCGAGGCCGGATTCCACGATGGTTGTCGACAACAGCACATCATATTGCCCGTCATAGAAAGCATTCATGATGTCGTCGAGTTCGCCGGGCGGCATTTGCCCATGCGCAGTCGCCACTTTCAACTCCGGTACCTGCGAATCCAGAAAGTCCTTGATTTCGCTTAAGTCAGAGATACGCGGGCAGACATAAAAGCTCTGACCGCCTCGATAACGCTCGCGCAGCAATGTCTCGCGGATGACCAGAGGATCGAATGGCGACACGAATGTGCGCACTGCCATGCGATCCACCGGCGGCGTGGTGATCAGCGACAATTCACGAACGCCTGTCAGTGCCAGCTGCAATGTGCGCGGTATCGGTGTGGCTGACAGTGTCAGCACATGCACGTCAGATTTGAGATCTTTCAGCCGTTCCTTGTGCTTGACGCCAAAGTGCTGTTCTTCATCGATGATCAAAAGGCCGAGATTCTTGAACTTGATACCCGACCCGAGCAACGCGTGCGTGCCAACAACAATATCAATCTGACCTTCCGCAATGCCTTTCTTGTTCTCCGCCAATTCCTTGGAACCAACAAGTCGCGACGCCTGTGCCACATTCACAGGCAAACCCTGAAACCGCGTCGAAAATGTCTTGTAGTGCTGACGCGAAAGCAGTGTGGTTGGCACCACGACGGCCACCTGAACCCCATTGAGCGCCGCAACAAAGGCTGCACGCAGTGCCACTTCCGTCTTGCCAAACCCCACATCGCCGCAGATCAGGCGATCCATCGGCTTGCCGAGTGAAAGGTCATCAATGACAGCCTCAATGGCCCGGTCCTGATCTTCCGTCTCGTCATAGGGGAAACGTGCCGCAAACTCTCCATACAGCCCATCGGGTGGCGTAAGCACCGGTGCCCCGCGCATCTGCCGCTCCGCAGCAATGCGGATCAGATGCCCGGCAATCTCAAGCAGCCGTTTTTTCAGCTTGGCCTTGCGCGCCTGCCAGGCACCGCCGCCAAGCTTGTCGAGAACCGCCGTCGAGCTTTCCGAACCAAAGCGTGACAGAAGTTCGATATTTTCAACCGGCAGGAACAGGCGATCATCGCCCGCATAATGGATTTCGAGACAGTCATGCGGCGCACCCGCCGCTGTAATCGTGCGCAAACCGATAAACCGGCCGATACCGTGATCCACATGGACAACAATATCACCCGCATTCAGGGCAGCCACTTCGCTGATGAAATCCTGATCGCGCTTACGCCGCTTGGACCGGCGAATGAGCCGATCACCCAGAATATCCTGCTCGGCGACCACAACGAGATCGCCCGCATCAAAACCTGTTTCCAGCGACAAAATACCAGCGGTGATCTTGTCGCGAGCCAGTGCCTTGACCGTGCGCAGGTCTTCGACCAACTCGATCTTTTCGAGGCCATGCTCGTTCAGAACCTGTATCAGCCGGTCGCGCGATCCCTCGCTCCATGCGGCCAGCAGCACTTTTTTGCCCGCCGCGCGTTCATCGGCGATGTGCTTGACCACACTGTCGAACACATTGGCATCCTTGGCGGTGCGCTCCTCAACGAATGTCCGTCCACGATGGGCACCCGCATGGATCACTGACCGGCCCGTAACAAACGGTGCGTCGAAGGGCGAAAAATCAATCCGCATCCCCGATGAAATCGCCGCAGCCTCAACTTCCGCCGGTGTCAGATAGAGTGAGCCCGGTTCGACCGGCTTGTAAGGCACTGCTTCACCCGGTTCAGTACCATTGGACTGCTTTTTGCGCGCCTCATAGTGATCCACCACCATCTTATGGCGTTCGGCCATGGCTTCATGTGCCAGATGATCGAAAATAACAGGCATGTTGCCCGCATGATCAAATACGGTTTCCATACGCTCATAGAAGAGCGGTAACCAATGCTCCATGCCGGCAAAGCGGCGGCCTTCGGATATCGCCTGATAAAGAGCGTCATCACGCGAAGGCGCGCCGAATTTCTGCACATATTGCGAGCGGAACCGGCTGATTGTCTCGGGCGAGAGCGTGATTTCGCTCATCGGCTGCATGGAAAATTCGGTTTTCTGGCTTGATGTACGCTGGGACGCGGCATCGAAGGTGCGGATGGATTCGAGCGTATCACCGAAGAAATCAAGCCTTAGTGGCTCTTCCGCTCCCGGAACGAAAAGATCAAGAATACCACCGCGCACCGCGTATTCGCCAACATCGCGCACGGTCGAAACGCGCTCAAATCCATTGTTTTCAAGGCGTTGAACCAGTGCATTCATGTCAATTCTGTTGCCGGGCTTGGCGAGAAACAGCTGCTCAGCCAGTACTTTGCGCGGCGGTAGCTTTTGCAGCACCGCATTGGCGGTCGCCAGAATGACACCCGGATGTTTCTGATCGCGCAGGGAAGCAAGGCCAGCCAACGCCGCCAGCCGCCGTGCTGCCGTATCGGAACCGGGCGATACCCGATCATAGGGCAGACAGTCCCAGCCGGGCAGTTGCAGCACCGGCAGATCAGGCTGCACGAAATTCAAGACCTGCTCGATATCAGCAACGCGCTGGCCATCACTGGCGATGAACAGCACCGGACCGCCCGCGCCCGCTTCGGCAACCACTTTGGCCAGCGTAAAGGCTTCATAGCCATCGACCACGCCGTCAATGACGACATGTCCGTTGATATCCGGTTTCAGTCCGAGTTTGGAAAAGGCAGTCATGTCTGATCAGAATTTCATTGTGTTGCGAGAAGCCACGATCCTGTGAAAGATCGGCGTGTCATATTCGGCGGGAACCTCAGCCTCCCCTGTGACCCATTTGAGCAGGTCACGGTCAAGCGCTTCCATCAGTTCTTCATACTGATCAAGCTCGGCTTCCGTCAGGCTTTCAATATGTGCATCGGCAAATTGTCCGAGAATCAGATCCATCTCGCGCATGCCGCGATGCCAGGAACGGAACAGGATTTTGCGCTGTCTTGGTGGCAGATCAACTGTTGAACGACTGCTTCCGGTCATGGACAGTCTCCCTTGGAATATCATGAAAAGGCTTCGGCTGGGCGGGAAGCCATAGGATTGCGGCTGGGTATAGCGTGCATTGACGCCGCTGTCAGCCTTGCAACGCGCTTTGAAGACGTTAAACCTAAGGAATGCGTCCATCTTTGCTTGATCCCCTGTTTGCTTCCGTACGCTCGCTTCCCGGTATCGGACCGAAAGTGACGGGCCTGCTTGCCACTTTGCTCGGCACGCAGCCACCCGGAACCGAACCGCGCGTCGGTAATCTCGTTTATCTGCCGCCCAACAGTGTTATCGACAGGCGCAATCGCCCGGGAATCGCCTATGCACCGGAAGGTGCCATTGTCACGCTGGAAGTCCGTATTGATCGCCACCAGCCGGCACCAAAGGGACGCAGTAATGTCCCTCACCGCGTTTTTGCCCATGACGACACCGGTGAAATCGGCCTTGTCTTCTTTCACGCAAAGCTGGCTTGGCTTGAGAACATCATGCCGGTTGGCGAGACAGTCATCGTTTCCGGGCGCATCGAATGGTTCAACGGCAGACCGACCATGGTCCACCCGGATCATATCGCCGCTATTGCCGACGCCGCATCGCTGCCACTGGTCGAACCTGTTTATCCCCTGACCGCTGGCCTTTCGCCCAAAGTGCTGGCGCGGGGCGTACAGGAAGCTTTGGCGCGGGCACCTGACATGCCTGAGTGGATCGAGGAACCGGTTCTTGCCAAACATGCCTTTCCGACGCACCGGCAGGCGCTGGAAACGATTCATCGACCGCAAGACCCCACAGATATCGCGCTGGATCATCCGGCGCGCCAGCGGCTCGCCTATGACGAGTTTCTGGCCGGTCAACTGGCACTCGCCTTGGTTCGCCTCAAAACGCGGCGTCTGTCAGGCCGCAAACTGGAAGGCGATGGAAGTCTCAAGGCAAAGATTATTGCCGCATTGCCCTATGCGCTGACTGGCAGCCAGCAACAGGCAATCAAGGAAATCATCGCCGACCTGCGCGAACCGGAACGGATGCTCCGATTGCTGCAAGGCGATGTGGGATCGGGCAAAACCATCGTTGGTCTGCTTGCCATGGCCCATGCGGCGGAGTCAGGTGGGCAATCGGCTCTTATGGTTCCCACTGAAGTTCTGGCGCGCCAGCATTATACGACCATAGCACCACTGGCAGCAAAAGCTGGCCTGCGCACCGCATTGTTGACAGGCCGCGAAAAGGGCCGTGAACGCGAGGATATACTGGAAGGCCTGCGCACCGGAGCGATTCATATCATCATCGGCACCCACGCGCTCTTTCAGGAAAAGGTTAGCTACCACGACTTAGTATTTGTAATCATTGATGAACAGCACCGCTTTGGCGTTCATCAACGGCTGCTGCTTCAATCGAAGGGTTCGGCTCCTGACATGCTGGTCATGACCGCAACGCCCATCCCGCGCACGCTGGTTCTGACTGCCTTCGGTGACATGGATGTATCAAAACTGACAGAAAAACCCGCGGGTCGCCGTCCAATCACCACCGCGATTCTGCCGATGGAACGCCTTAGCGAATTGGTTGACCGTATGCGCCGAGCCATAGCCGACGGCCAGAAGATTTACTGGATCTGCCCGCTGGTTGAAGAATCCGAACTGGTTGACCTGGTTTCCGCCGAAGAGCGCTTTCAGTCGCTGCAACCTTTGCTTGGCGATCAGATCGGTTTGGTGCATGGCCGCATGACGGGGCCAGAAAAAGATGCGGCAATGCTCGCGTTCAAGAATGGCGAAACGCGGCTTCTGATTGCAACCACGGTCATTGAAGTCGGTGTTGATGTGCCCGATGCCACGATTATCGTTATTGAGCATGCTGAACGCTTCGGCCTTGCCCAGTTGCATCAGTTGCGCGGGCGGGTTGGCCGAGGTGACAAGCCTTCCACCTGTCTCCTTCTCTACAAGGGTCCACTGGGCGAAGTTGCCCGTGCGCGGCTGGAGATCATGCGCGAGACGGAAGACGGCTTTAGAATCGCTGAAGAAGACCTGAAACTGCGCGGCGAAGGTGAATTGCTGGGCACCCGGCAATCCGGCACACCGGGTTTTCGGCTTGCGAGTATCGAAGCTCATCAGGAGTTTCTGGAAATCGCCCGCAAGGATGCGCGTTACATTCTCGGGCGCGACCCGGAATTGCAGAGCGCGCGCGGCGAAGCTTTGCGCGTTCTGCTTTATCTCTTCGAGCGCGACGAGGCCGTGCGGCTCCTTCGCGCCGGGTAATTACTCCACCGTTACCGATTTCGCCAGATTACGCGGCTGATCCACGTCCGTGCCCATGAACACGGCGGTGTAATAAGCCAGCATCTGGATCGGCAGGGCGTAAATGATCGGTGTGATGATCTCGGGCATATCAGGCAGAATAACCGTATGCATGGTCTTCAACGTGCTGGCCGCAGCGCCGCGTGAATCGGTAATCAGAATGATCTTGCCACCGCGCGCCGCCACTTCCTGCATATTCGAGACGGTTTTTTCAAACCAACGATCATAGGGCGCAATGACGATGACAGGCATGTGTTCATCGATGAGGGCGATGGGACCATGCTTCAACTCGCCCGCCGCATAGCCTTCCGCATGAATATAGGAAATTTCCTTGAGTTTCAGCGCACCTTCAAGAGCCAGCGGAAAACTCGTGCCACGGCCGAGATAAAGCGCATGTTTGACCTGTGACAGATCGCGGCTGATCGCCTCCATCTGATGTTCCAGCTTCAATGCCTGCGTCGCATAGCGCGGAATCTCGGAAAGCTCATGCACAAGACGGCGCTCATCATCAGCCGAGATAGTTCCGCGCATCTTGCCTGCGGTCACCGCCAATGACGCAAGCGTTGCCAATTGGCATGTGAACGCCTTCGTCGAGGCAACGCCGACTTCCGGACCGGCTAGTGTCGGGAAAATAGAGTCGGACTCGCGCGCCATGGTCGATTCCTTGACATTGACCACAGAGCCGATCTTCAACCCTTGCTGCTTGCAATAACGCAGCGATGCCAAAGTATCCGCGGTTTCGCCCGACTGTGAAACGAACAGAGCAAGACTATCTTTCGACAATGGCATTTCGCGATAGCGGAATTCCGATGCGACATCGATATCAACCGGGAGCCGGGCAATCTGCTCAAACCAGTATTTACCGATCAGGCCGGCATAATAGGCTGTGCCGCATGCGGATGCCGCGATCCGGTCGATCTTGGCAAAATCAAACGGAACTGCATCGGTGCGAATGGTGCCCTTGGAAAAATCCAGGTAATTGGCCAGCGTATGGGAAATAACCTCCGGCTGCTCATGGATTTCCTTTTCCATGAAGTGGCGGCGATTGCCCTTGCTGACGAGAAACGCGGCGCCAGCAGATCTCTCGATCCGGCGCTTAACGGCCATGCCGCTTTCGTCATAGATCGCCACACTGTTGCGCGTCAGCACAGCCCAGTCACCGTCTTCAAGATAGGACAATCTGTCGGTAAACGGCGCAAGCGCAATGGCGTCCGAGCCCAGATACATTTCGCCGTCACCATAACCCACAGCAAGTGGCGGACCATTGCGAGCGGCAATCAGCAGATCCTCTTCGCCCTTGAACATGATTGCAATGGCGAAGGCGCCACGCAGTTCCGGCAAGCTCTGGCGAACCGCTTCAACAGGAGAAAGCCCGCGATCAAGCGCACGCGTCACAAGATGGGCAACGGTTTCCGTATCGGTTTCGGTTTCAAAGACATAGCCGTCTTTCTCAAGCATGCTGCGCAGCTCGGCGAAATTCTCGATAATGCCATTGTGGATTACGGCAAGACGCGGCGTCGTATGCGGATGCGCATTACGGACAGTCGGCGCACCATGCGTGGCCCAGCGCGTATGACCAATACCGATTGTGCCGCTGAGTGGCTCTTCCTTCAGAAGATTGTCCAGATTAACGAGCTTGCCTTCGGCACGGCGCCGGTCAAGCACGCCCTTGTCGAGTGTCGCAACGCCAGCGGAATCATAACCGCGATATTCCAGGCGTTTCAGCGCATCCACCAGCAATGGCGCAACCTGTTCGCGTCCGATAATTCCAACAATCCCGCACATAGAAAGCTCCGATGGCTCAGGGTCTCGATTTCTTCCTGCCTAAGGCGAATCTGCCACGGCAGGAAGTCAAATTACGTTTCAGTCTCTTGCATGAATTAAAAAGGGGCCTATTCAGCCTTCTTGGCTTTTTTTTGTGCGGCATAACGCTCGCGCAATAGCACAGCCCGCCCTTCCTTGATGACCTGATGTGCCCGGCCAAATGCCAGCGCGTCATCGGGTACATTCTGCGTAATCACACTGCCCGACGCCACATAGGCATTGTCACCAACAGAGACAGGTGCGACCAACGAGCTGTTGGAGCCGATAAAGGCACCTGCCCCGATCTCGGTCAAAGCCTTGTTATATCCGTCATAGTTGCAGGTAATGGTGCCAGCACCGATATTCGCGTCAATGCCGACGGTCGCATCGCCAAGATAGGTCAAATGACTCACCTTGGCACCTGCCCCCACCTTGGTATTCTTCACTTCCACAAAGTTGCCGATCTTGGCGTTTGCCGCAATATCGGCACCCGGACGCAGACGGCCATACGGCCCGACGGTCGCTCCCGGACCAACCTTTGCGCCTTCCAGATGCGAGAATGCATGAATGACGGCACCCGTCGCAATCGAAACACCCGGACCGAACACGATGTTCGGCTCAAGAACCACATCCGCGTCAATCAACGTATCATGGGCGAAAAACACTGTTTCCGGTGCCTGAATGCTCACCCCGGCCAGCATCATGGCGCGGCGCTTGCGGTTCTGCCAGATCGCTTCGGCTTCGGCCAGTTCCACACGCGTGTTGATGCCAATGATGTTCTCAACCGGAATTTCAATCGCGACTGCCAGTTTCCCAGCATCATTGGCGATTTCCACCACATCGGTCAGGTAATACTCGCCCTTGGCATTGGCATTCCCAACCTTGTCCAGAAGTTGCAGGGCGCTGTCACCACGCAGGGCCATAAAGCCGCCGTTGCAGAAACCGATTTTCTTCTCGTTCTCGCTGGCATCCTTGTCTTCGCGGATGGCAAGAAGTTTACCGTTTTCTTCGATGAGACGACCATAACCGGCTGGATTTTCCGGCCGGAAGCCCATGATAACCACGTCAGCACCATCATCAAGCTTGGCGCGTGCCTGATCCAGCGCTGCCGTTTCGATGAGTGGTGTATCGCCAAACAAGACAAGAATATCATCATAGCCACGCGCTATGGCATCACGTGCGGCAAGCACGGCATGGGCTGTTCCTAGCCGTTCCTTCTGTTCGTGGACCGTCACATTTGAAACAACTGATTTCACTGCGTCGCGAACAGCGTCGCCTTCGCGGCCAACCACAAGCGCAATGTCACCACTGCCAGCACTATGAACTGCCTTGGCCACATGGGCGACGATAGGCAGCCCGGCAATCGGGTGAAGCACTTTCGGTAGCGCTGATTTCATGCGCGTGCCCTCACCGGCGGCAAGAATAACCGAGAGGCAGGTACGTGATGTCATTGTCAGAATTCCGAATCCGTTTTGGCTAAACACAGTCTTATGCCTGATCGTGGCATAATCCCGGTTGCCAATGCATGAACAATTTCCGCTTCTTTAGCCGAGTTGGCCAAGGATTGGAAATGTTTCAAGCAGCCAGAAGGAGAATGTCTGCAATCCACCGGTCAGGAACAGGACACCTGTTGCCACAAGCAGCCCGCCCATTACCTTTTCCACTTTGCCAAGATGCATACGGAAACGCGTGAGGAAGCGCATGAAATAGCCGGAGAACAAGGCTGCAATAATAAACGGAATACCAAGACCGAGCGAATAGATCGCGAGCAGCAGTGCTCCATCCGAGACCGTATCGCGACCACCCGCAAGCGCGAGGATTGGTCCAAGAACAGGCCCGATGCAGGGTGTCCAGCCAAATGCAAAGGCAAGGCCCATCACATAGGCTGCCAGCGGATTGGCCGGCTTGCCCTTCGTCTGGAATCGCGCTTCACGCGACAGGAAGGCCAAGCGAAACACGCCGAGAAAATTCAACCCCATCAGGATAATCACGATACCCGCAACAATTGCGATTTCCTGCTGCCACATGCGCAGCAATCCACCAATCGTCGATGCGCCCGCTCCCAGCAATACAAACACAGTCGAAAAACCAAGGACAAAGCAGAATGACGACAGCAGCAGGGCCTGCCGAACCGGAGAAACACGCGCTGTGGGCTGGTCCGAACGGAAATCCTCCACGGTAACGCCAGCCATATAGCAGAGATAAGGCGGTACCAATGGCAGGACGCAGGGAGACAGGAAGGACAGCGCACCGGCACCGGCCGCGGTCAGATAAGAGACATCAAGCGCCATATGCGCTCCTCGTTTGGCATTGCAATTTCAACTCGTGGTGCCATAGGCCGAATCCCCCGCAAATTCCAATCACCTTTTCGCCAGTTCTGCGCACAATCCTCCCTTCACGTCCGATTTTAATGGCGTCATATCCGTGCGAAACGGCTTCATTGCTCAAAAAAACCGTGGAACCTGTAAAAACAAGGCTCAATGTTGCAAAAACAGTGCAGAATAGCTGTTGACCGATGCCAAAGTCATCCCTATGTTCCGCCGCACTTCCCAAGGGTTAGCGCAAGCGTCTTCCCTGACTGGGAGCGCGTAGCTCAGCCGGTAGAGCAACTGACTTTTAATCAGTAGGTCCAGGGTTCGAATCCCTGCGCGCTCACCACCTCACCAGACAATTTCCTGAAATTTTGGCGACTATTCAGCGTGCAGTTCTGTGCGCCGATTTGCGATCGCTGTTTCCGGGGGGACAAGCGTGGGCCTATACCGGACGAACCGGCAGCGGTAATATGCAAGGTGTACCGTGAATGACGCGGCCATTGAGGGTCAAAACAAAATGAACGGGAACACCAAAGACAAGAATAAAGCACTGATCAGGCTCGTTTACGAGAAGACACGAAGCGGCGGGCCACAATCAACCGCGCCTTTGCTCGATAGCGAATTCGTCGCCCGTATTGGCGATAGCGTACCTTGGGGTGGTGTTTACAGGGGCCCGGATCATTATCTTGGCACATGCGTCCGGCAGTATTCGCTGTATCTTGAACCGACATCCGTCGTCTATGAAACGCTGAATTCTCAGGATGACGAGGTACACGCTCTCGTTCACCTCAAGATGCATGAAGGTGACGCCACCGTACCTTTCCTCCATACATGGACAATTAGCGGCGATAAGGTCACTCATCTGAATTCCGTTTGTCTACAACCCAGTCTTCTGTCAGCTCCGATATTGTCAGCGCGCAGAAAACGGCCAAAGCGATTGCAGCTTTATGAGCGCCTGATGCTGGTCAAACGGCGGCAAAGCATGTGAAACGCAATCAACGGCGTTAAATCCCGCTGATTTCAGTTTTCATAGGCCGCACTGAAAATATCTGTCTCGCACTCTGTCGAATTATCCATCTTTGCTCTAGATTTTCGTGGTTCCGGCACTCCAGCAATCATGATTTCCCCAAAGCACAGGATGAATAATGACCAGTGATCTCCTCGTCCGCCCCGTTAGCCGTCAGGATTACGCGCAATGGCTACCGCTGTGGGATGGATATAACGCATTCTATGGCCGTTCAGGTCCGACTGCTCTGGCGCCGGAAATCACGCGGATGACATGGGAGCGATTCTTCGATGCTTACGAGCCCGTGAACGCGCTCGTCGCCGAAAGCGATGGAAATCTTGTGGGTCTGACACATTACATTTTCCACCGCAGCACCATTTCCATTGCGCCGAATTGCTATCTACAAGACCTCTTCACCAACGAAGCCGCGCGCGGCAAGGGTGTGGGCAGGGCTTTGATCAACGGCGTTTATGAGCGCGCGCAGTTGGCAGGATCGCCGCGTGTATATTGGCTCACACATGAAACCAACCACACCGCCATGGAGCTGTACAACAAGGTGGCCGAGCATTCAGGGTTCGTGGTTTATCGCAAATTCCTTTGATAAAACTTTACCGCAGTATCGGTGCCGACAAGGTTACTGCACAAGCTTTTCCCGCAGGAAGAGCCCCAATTCCCTGGTAATCTTGGAGGGCTCCTTGGCCATGAACAGGCCAAAGTCGGCGCTTGGCGCCGACGGCAGGTTGTGTCCTGAGTCGATCGTTTCGCAATCGGTTGGAATACTCTCGGGCAACATCAGGCTATATCCAAGCCCGGCCCGCAATGCTCCGATCAGAGCGCCATAGCTCGACACCCGGCAAGCCACAGACCATTCAACACCGGCACTGGCAAAAGCCACACTTGTCTTATCCTGCCATGTGCATGACCCCTCAAACACAATGAGAGGCACTGCGTCGCCCTCACCCACATCGATCAACCGGCTTCCACTCCAAACCAGCTGTCGCGACCAATGAAAGAACGGCACAATCGAAAACCGCGATGGGTCGGCAATAACGATATCGAGTTTCTCGTTTTGCAAGGTTAGGCTGAGTTCGCCACTATGTGCCGTGACCAGATCAAGCTCAACCTGCGGAAACCGCTTGCGAAACTCCGCCAGAAGGATGGGAAGGCGCGTCACCACGAGATCTTCAATCAGCCCAAGCCTTACACGGCCAACAAGCTGCCGTCCTTCGATTTGCAGACGTGCATCTTCACCAAGCGCGATGAGCTTGCGTGCATAAGCCACGAGAACCTCGCCGGAATCCGTCAGTGAGACACCGCGCGAAGTGCGGTTGAGAAGTTGCACGCCGAGATCAACCTCCAATCGCTTGATCTGCATGCTCACCGCCGCCTGCGTGCGTGACAAACGTTCGGCTGCCCCGCTGACAGTGCCGGTTTCAGCAACGACAATGAGTGCTCGCAAAAGATGCGGATCAAGATTCAAGTCCATCAAGATTCCTTATATTGATATAATAAATATCAAGATACATTATGGTTTGGTGATATGGCAAGGAACACTCCTGAACCAAGGAGTTGATCTTGACCACATTTCGCGAACGTTTTGAGGAAATCGGCCTGACTTGGCCGCTATCACACCAGCAGATTTCCCCTTCGAGCCGGCCATACGTATCGACAACATTGTCTATATCTCGGGGCAAATACCGGAGATCGGCGACAACATAGCTTTCACAGGCAAAGTCGGCGACGCGGTCAGCATTGAAGATGCCAAAAAGGCAGCAGAAATTTGCGCAGCCAATATTCTGTTCTGGCTCAGCGAAGAACTCGCTGGCGATATCTCGCGCGTGGTGCAGATCGCCAAAGTCACTGTTTACATCAATGCGGTTGCTGGCTTCAGTGAATTTTCTGCTGTCGGGAATGGTGCATCCGAGCTGCTCCTGAATATCCTGGGTAACAGGGGAAAACACGCCTGTGCAGCCATCGGCATGGCGGGACTGCCACTCAATGTACCTGTCGAAGTCGATGCAATCATCCATATCAGCTAGGCGTCAATAAGAGTGAGATCATCATCATGAATTTCGGATTGGATGGAAAACGCGCGCTTGTGCTGGGCGGCAATAAGGGGCTTGGTCGCGGCGTGGCAAAGTCTCTCGCTGAAAATGGCGCAATCGTTGCGATATCAGGTCGGGACGAAGCAGCGTTGAATGACACAGTGAGTGAGCTTCGTGTCCATTCTCCCCGCTCCCTTGCCCTCAATGCCGATCTTGCTGATCCGGTGGCTTTGGCAGCCATGCTCGACCGCATTGACCGGGACATGGACGGTGTCGATATTCTGCTTTTGAACGGTGGGGGGCCACCACCATTTTCCGCATCTTCGCTCAATGTTGTGCAGTGGCGAACACAGTTCGAGACGATGTTTCTCTCTGGTGTGCGCATTGCAGCGCATTTTCTCCCCAGAATGCGCGAACGGCACTGGGGCCGAATCATTGTGGTGTCATCGACCAGTGTCCGGGAGCCGATTGCGGGCCTGACCGCGTCAAACGCGCTGCGGGCTGCCGTTGCCGGTTGGGCAAAGAGCCTTGCGGGGGAAGTCGCAGCAGACGGTGTAACCGTCAACTTGCTGCTTGCCGGGCGTCTGGCTACGGCACGGACGGACAAGCTCGACCGAATGGATGCGGACGCGCAAGGTGTGGATGTTTCCGTCATAGCGGCACAAAGCCAAGCTGAAATTCCGGTTGGCCGCTACGGTACGGCTGAGGAGTTCGGGGCCGTAGCGGCTTTTCTCGCCAGCGAGCAGGCATCTTATGTAACCGGAGCGGCCATCCCTGTTGATGGGGGCTTGTCGCGCGCTATTATCTAGCAAGCATGGTATCGGCTTATATCAACCCGGCTTTAAACCCCGGGTTGATTTTTATTAAATCAGTCAGGCCCTGCCTATCCGTGTCGTGACCTTGATGATTACAGCTGTCAGCAGCAGCAATGCCGAAGCGACCATGATGACTGATGTAAACGCCTGTTCGAATGCAGCGTTGGCCAAACCAATCAGGGTCGAAGCAGTTTCAGGCGCGAGCCCCTGCGCCATGATCAATGCCTCATCAAGACTGTCGTAAACCAATGCCGATACATTCATCGTATCGGGCAACACCAATGTCACGCTGTAGATCGTCGACATAAGGCTGCCGAGCAGCGCAACGCCCATCGCGCCGCCAAGTTCATAGGAAACTTCCTCGATCGAAGCCACCGTTCCGGCGCTCTCTTCCGGCGTATTGAGCATGACGGCGCTTGATGCAGCAGTCATCGCCGCGCCGAAGCCGAAGCCAAGAACCACGAGGCTTGAAATCTGCACGAGGGGTTTTGCATCGTACACGTAGAGCAAGCTGGCAACGCCAAGTCCGGCTGCAACGAGACTGACCCACATGATGCGTTCCGATCCAAGGCGCGGCAGCGCCAATCCGGCAATCGGTCCAGCAACAAAAGCAGCCAGTGGAACCGGCAAAATAAGCAGCCCGGCCTCCAGTGGCGACAATCCCATGACCAGCTGAAAGCGCTGGCTCAGTACCAATTCCATGCCAACAAGGGCAAGCGAAGCAATGAAGGCGGTAGCAACACCGGCTGAAAACCGCCTGTTACGGAAGAGTTTGAAGTCAATCATCGGCTGCGCCGAACGCCCCTGACGCCGAACGAACAGCCAAAGAAAGGCAATGCCGATGACAGCGGCTATCAATGCAGCTGCGTAGACAGGCGCCTGTTTGCCAAACTCCTTGATCGCATAGGTCACGCCGATAAGGCCGACCATGATCTGCCCCGAGGCAACAATATCCCATGGCCGCGTCGCATCACCCGCCCGGTTAGGAATGACCCAGAGCGTGAAGGCAAGCGCGACAACGACAATCGGAACGTTGATCAGAAAGACCGAACCCCACCAGAAATACTCCAGCAGGACACCACCGAGGACCGGGCCAATAGCGGCACCGCCTGAGGCAATTGCCGCCCAGATGCCAATGGCAAAGGCGCGTTCCTTTTCATCGGAAAATGTCTGCCGCACGATTGAAAGCGTAGCGGGCATCATCATGGCCGCGCCGACGGCGAGCAAAGCGCGTGAAGCGATGAGAACGCCGCTTGTTGGAGAAAAGGCAGCCGCCAGAGAGGCCAGACCGAATACGACCAGGCCGGCGGAAAAGAGTTTCTTGTTGCCAAACCGGTCGCCAAGCGCACCGGCACCGGGCAGTAGACCCGCAACAACAAGGGGATAAGCATTGACAATCCACAGCTTGGCGGAGGCCGAAGCATGAAGATCATGGGTTAGGCGTGGCAAAGCCGTGTAAAGAACTGTCATGTCAATGACGACGAGGAACAGAGCGCTGGAGACGATCGCAAGGACCAGCCAGCGGTTTTGGGGTAGCATTTTTTTCACCATTGGAGCGTTCTGCGCTCCCGTTATAATTGCAATCGCGGACCGATTGTTCATCGATCCGCAATACATATATAAATACGATCGTATTGAAATGGAAGAGGGAGATCGATTTGGGCCGGAAACGCACGATTGATCGGGATATGGTTCTCGACGCGGCGGAAGCCGTAGTGAGCAAGGTCGGCGCCGCTGCACTGACCATCGATGCCGTTGCAAAGGCTGCGGGTATTACCAAAGGCGGCGTGCAATATTGTTTCGGCACGAAAGGCGCTTTGATTGACGCCATGCTGGAGCGCTGGGGGCAGGATTATGATACGGAAGTGGTGCAACTGACCGAAAATGCATCCGCCTCGCCTATCCACGCCCATCTGGAGGCCACGCGCAAAGGCGATGAAAGCTCTAACGCCAAAGCCGCAAGCCTGATGGCATCACTTATCCAGACGCCCGAACATCTTGGCAGCACCCGTGAATGGTATCGCACGAGAATGGCGGATTTCGACCTGACGACGGAAGAAGGACGGAGGGCAAGAACCGCATTCATCGCCACGGAAGGCGTTTTCATGCTGCGCTTCTTCGGCTTCATGGAAATCAATGAGCAGGACTGGAACGCCATCTTTGATGACATTGAGTCATTTGTACTGAACAAAGAAAAGCCCGGAACATAATCCCCTCTCAGGTTGCAAGCGGGATTCTCAGTTCGGCCCTTAGACCACCTTCCGGATCATTCTCAAGTTTGATGTCGCCACCGCAGCGCTGTGCAATATTGCGCGCGATGGTAAGCCCCAGCCCAAAACCGCCGGTTTGCCTGTTGCGTGAACCCTCCACACGCCGGAAGGGCTGGAAAACCTCATCCAGTTTGGCTTGCGGTATGCCCGGCCCCTTGTCCTTGATCGCAAGAACAATGTCATTTCCCACCTGTTTCAGGCTGACATTGGCTTTTTCACCATAGGTTACGGCATTGTCGATGAGATTTGTAACACAACGGCGCAATGCGATTGGTCGGCCGAAGCAGATGAATTTGCGGGAAGCCGCACTTTTCTTGTCAAACGTAACCTCAGGATAGTTATCGACAATAGAGTCGACGAGCGACCAGAAGTCGATCTTCTCCTGTTCCTCATCCACCACCTCATAGGTGGCAAAATCGATGACTGAACGCGAAATTGCTTCGATATCATTGAGGTCCTGCATCAATGACTGGCGCAACTGCGATTTGCGCAAAAGTTCAAGCCGCAAGCGGATGCGGGTCAATGGCGTGCGCAAATCATGGGCCAATGCCGCCGCCAGTTGCTCGCGGTCGGCAACATAATCACGCAATTGCTCCTGCATCGCATTTACCGCCCTTGCCGCGGATTTATATTCCGAGCTGCCATATTCGGGTAAGGGCGGAATTTTTACGTCCTCACCGATGCGTTTCACCGCACTTTCCAGTGCGCGATATGGCGCTGTCAGCCTGCGCATGGCCCAGATCGACAGGATGATGACGATGGCTGCGACCGCCCCGAACAATGGAAGGGTCTGCAGCGTAAGAATAGGATCAATCGGCGAAACCGGTGTTACAAAGTTCAGCCATTGCCCATCATTGAATTCGATAGATGCCGCAAGGCCGCCGCTTTGGCTAAAATCCTGCGCGAGATCTGACAGCTGTTTTTCCACCACGCCGACATCAGGGTTGAGGGCGCTCGAACTTATCTCGGTACCTGGCGAAACCTTATTGGGTAAATCCCGGCGAACGCGGGCATCGGTGACGCCAAACGCCGAGAAACGTGCAACAAGCACATCTTCAAGCTCCGCCAGATTGTCATCGGATGCGATCGCCGATGTCACTGCCGGATCATCTGACATATAAAGCGGACTTGAAGCATTCGACATTACAGCCGCAAGTCGGATACGCTCTGGCGGCGGTGCAGCATAGAGCAGCTTCACCAGCGTATAGGCGCGCTCGCTCAGACGAAACAATTCAAGGATATTATTGCCCTCATTGCGATCGCGCGAGACGATGGACAGCGTGGCAATCTGTGTGGTGATCAACCCGGCAATCAGGATCAGCAATATCCAGCTTGGCAAGGACTGGGGGAAAAAGCGCTTCATTCCGCTATGACTTCCGGCACAAACTGATATCCGCCACCGCGAATTGTCAGGATCAGCTTGGGCGAACGCGGATCATCTTCCATCTTGCGGCGCAGACGGCTGATAAGAATATCAATGCTGCGATCATAGCCATAGGCCACATTGCTTCCTGCCAGTTCCAGAAGCTGATCACGGCTCAGCATGCGTTGTGCGCTCTTGACCAGTGTTTCAAGCAGGTTGAACTCTCCACTGGTCAATTCCACGCGCACATTGTCAGGCGATACGAGCCGGCGCCGTGAACAATCCATGGTCCACCCGGCAAATTTATAAACCTGTGGCTCAAGACGTCGATCCGTCCCCGGTCCGTCAAGTCGGCGCAGAACAGCCCTCACCCGTGCCAGCAGTTCGCGCGGATCAAATGGCTTGGAAACATAGTCATCTGCGCCCATTTCCAGTCCGACAACGCGATCGGTGGTTTCAGTGATTGCTGTCAACATGATGATCGGCACGCGCGAGTGCATGCGGATGTCACGGCAAATCTCCATGCCGCTTTTGCCCGGCAGCATCACGTCGAGAATCAGCAGGTCGACGGGCGTGCGCGAAAAAATGACCTGCATCTCGTCATTATCTCTGGCGACTGAAACCCGCATGCCGCGCTTTTTCAGAAATTCATGCAGCAAATCACGAATAGCCTCGTCATCATCGACAATCAGGATATGTGGCTCGGACTTCATGCGAATCTTTCAACGATAACAGGCTCTGATTTGCTTATCCGGCAACAAGATAGTGTCCGAAATCCGCATTGACCAGCCGGAACATATGCGCCTTTGGGCGATTCAGCATCGCTTCCCAATTCAGAAACAATCCAGAAACAAAACTCTACAGACCGGAAAAACGCCCGCAATAGTCGTGTCCGATAACAAGCACATCGGTTCTGCCCCACTACGGAAACAGAACAAGCATTCACAAAGGGTCCTATGCGTAACATTTTGACCATATCGACACTCATTCTGACCGGCGCTCTGTATTTCGCCGGGCCGATTGAGACGTCCATGGCTGATGAGACGCCAACCCGTACCGTGCTTTGCGGCAAACTTCAGCAGCAAACTCAACAAGCCATCACCGAACACGCCGAGGCAAAACGGGCTGCCAAGGCGAGAGCACTTCAACGTAAGGCAACCAGGTTTTGTGCCAGCAACAAGCAGGCGCAGGGCATCAGGACATTCGCCCAAGCGTTGAAACTGCTCGGTGTGCAGCCGATTGATGATTGATCGACTGTGTCCCATGAGCCCATATCAAAAGGAAACTGACCTATGAAAAAGTCCCTCTATACAGCTCTCGGCCTTGCCATCGCTCTCGCTGTTTCGGCTCCAGTTCTGACCGTTTCCAGTGCCAACGCAGCAACTGCAGCTGCACCAGCTGCCGCAGCAACCACCCCTGTTAAGCACGCTGCAAAGGCAAAGCATCACGTCAAGAAGACCGTCAAGCACAAGGCTCACAAGAAGGCAGCTGCCAAGAAGGTCTAATCTTCTTAATGCGCTATTCTTGACTAGTCTCAAAACTATGCCGGACATGGGAAACCATAGCCGGCATAGCTTTTTTATAGCTGCCGTTTCCGCGATATTGTTTTTAAGTAGTAAAAAAGATCAATGATTTCTGCTGGATAGCCTCACACTAGCTCAAAGACGCTAGATATTGTGGTATTTGACCCGATCCATACAAGTTTAATTACCCAAAACGCATTTCCCATCGTAAAATCATTGTGATGATTCTACGGCCGATCACGGATCGCCCATGAAGAGCGGCATCCACGGTCTGGACCATCGTAACGCAACCGGCACGTGGAGAGATGACTATGGGTGGAGAATCACTACTTATTTTCCTGTTAGTGGGACTGATCGCTGGATGGCTGGCGAGTCAGCTCGTTCGTGGAGGCGGCTTTGGCCTCATCGGCGACTTGATTGTCGGCGTCATCGGCGCGTTCATAGCGGGATATCTCTTTCCGCGTCTGGGCATATCGCTGGGAGCCGGAATTCTGGGCTCGATCATCGCAGCCACAATTGGCGCCGTTATACTGCTCGTCATTCTTCGCGCTGTTAAACGAGCCTGACGTTATAGAACACCAAACATGACAAAGCCTCCGAACCTGGCAAGGTTCGGAGGCTTTCTTTTTGAGCGATCATCAACCGGTCATGTATGGCTCGGCTGAGGCTCTGCACCCGGCTGCGGTTTGGTCGCTGTCTCAACCTTATGATCCTTGTGGGAAATGAAGGTGTAGAACATCGGCACCACAAAGAGCGTGAAGATCGTACCCACCAGAATACCCGAGAAGATCACCAGACCGATGGAGTAGCGTGCTGCCGCACCCGCGCCTGTTGCCGTGATCAGCGGAATAACGCCGAGCGCCATGGCTGCTGTGGTCATCAGGATCGGACGAAGACGCGTCTTGGCCGCCAGAATAATCGCATCGTGCCGCGATATTCCATGCAGTTCACGCTGCTGGTTGGCAAACTCCACCATGAGAATACCATGCTTGGTGATCAGCCCCACAAGGGTGATCAGCCCCACCTGCGTATAGATGTTCAGCGTACCAAGTCCCATATTGAGCGGAACAATTGCGCCGAAAATCGACAGCGGAACCGACATCATGATGATGAATGGATCGCGGAAGCTTTCGAACTGCGCTGCAAGCACAAGGTAGATCACGACGATAGCGAGTACGAAAGCAATCAGGATTGTGTTGCCCTGTGTAACCTCCAGACGCGATTGGCCTGTGTAATCCAGGAAGAAGCCGTTTGGCATCAGCGGACGTGCCGTATCAACCACGGCCTTGAGGCCCTCACCCGTTGTAACGCCCGGCATGGGCAATGCGGAAATCGTTGCCGAATTCAGCTGGTTGAACTGCTCGATAGCTGCCGGAGATGCATTTTCCGTCACTTTGATAACCGCTGACAACGGCACCATGTCGCCGGATGAACTCTTGACGAAGTATTTGCCAAGGTTTTCCGGATTGGAGCGGAAATCTTGCGGCACCTGCGGAATGATATCGTAGCTGTTGGAATCGCGGTCAAATTTCGCGATCTTGCCGCCACCAACCAGAAGCCCGATTGTCTGGCCGATTTCACTGACAGGAATACCCAGAGCCGATGCACGATCACGATCAATCGTCACCGTGACCTGTGGCGCGTTAAACGACAGTGAATTCTGCGCGACAATGAACTTGCCCGAAGCCTGCACCTTGTTCTTGATCTCCTCAGCCACTTCGAAAACCTTGTCGGCGGGACCCGTCGATTGGATGACGACCGAAATCGGCAAGCCACCACCCGTGCCGGGCAGAGTTGGCAGTGCGAAAATATAGGCCTGCGCACCGGCTACCGGGCTGATTCTGCCCTGTAACTCCTGCTGAAGCTGCTTCTGCGACTTTTCGCGTTGCGCCCAGTCTTTGAAAACCCAGATCGCAAACGCCGAATTCGTGGTGCCCAGACCCGCAATATTAAAGCGGGCCTTAAGTTCAGGCAGATCCTTGGTCAAGGCATCAATCTGATTGGCATAGAGCTGCGTATAGTCAGTTGTCGCATATTGCGGTGCATTGACAAGCGAAACCAGGAAGCCGGAATCTTCTTCCGGTGCCAGTTCGGATGACGTCTTGTTGAACAGGAAGGCCGTCAAAGCCACCAGCGCGATAACAATGAACAGGGTTATCGGCCGGAAAGCCAGCGATCCCGCAACCCGTCGTTCATAGGCACCTTCCAGCCAGCTGAAGCTGTTATCAACAATACGCTGGAAACGGCTGTGATTGCCACTTTTCAGCAGCAAGGCGCACATCATGGGCGAGACCGTCAAAGCAGCTACGCCAGAAATGATAACCGCACCAGCCAGCGTGAACGCAAACTCGCGGAACAACGCACCGGTGAGACCGCCGGTAAACCCGAGCGGCGCAAACACAGCCGCCAGTGTAATCGTCATCGCAATGATCGGGCCGGTGATTTCCTTCATGCCCTTAAGCGCGGCGTCGATTGGCTTGAGCCCCTCTTCGATGTGACGATGGATGTTTTCCAGAACCACGATCGCGTCGTCAACGACGAGACCGATCGCCAGAACCATCGCGAGCAGCGAAAGCAGATTGATCGAATACCCCAGAAGGAACAGGAAGAAACAGACACCGACCAGTGAAATTGGAATAGTCACGACCGGAATGATGACCGAGCGGAATGATCCAAGGAAAAGCAAAATCACCAGAACAACAATGAGAACCGCTTCACCGATTGTCTTGAACACTTCCTCGATGGACGAACTGATCTGCTCCGTCGAATCGTAAAGCATGATGATAGACATGCCTTCTGGAAGCGTGGCGTCGATCGCAGGCAGTTCTTTGCGCACAGCAGCCGTCATATCCAGCGGGTTTGCCGATGGCGTTGGGAAAATACCGAGGAATGTACCGCTTGATCCGTTGAAAGTAACCCGTGTGTCCGTATTAACGGCTCCAAGCTCAATGCGGGCCACATCACGCAGACGAACGATATTGGTGCCATCCGACTTGATGGGCATCGCACCAAAGGCCTCAGGTGTCTGCAAGGTTGTTTTCAGCGTAATTGGCGATGCAACATAGAGATTTTCGATCTTACCCGGCGCGGACAGGAAGTTTGACTGCTTGATGGCGGTCAAAACCTCCGATGCCGTGGTCTTGCGTGCAGCAAGCTGAATCGGATCGATCCACACACGCATCGAGAACACCTGACCACCCAGAACCTGCGCATCGGCAACACCTTGAATCGTCGACATACGCGGCTGGATAACGCGCTGCAGATATTCGGTAAGCTGCACACTGGTCATATTGGGATTTTGCACAGCCAGATACATGGTCGCGAACTCCTGACCTGTACCCTTCTTGATCACGGGATCATCGGCTTCCGTTGGCAGATCGCCGCGAACCTGATTGACCTTGGAAATGACTTCGGTCAGCGCCGCGTCGGGATCGGCGCCGAGTTTCATCTGCACAGTGACCGTGCTGGATGACGGCACCGATGATGATGTCACATAGTCAATATTTTCCGTTGTGGTGACAGCCTTGGCAATCGGTGCAGAAATGAACCCCTGCATCAGATCGGCGCTGGCGCCCGCATAGGACGTGGTGATGGTGATGGCCGTTTCGTCAACCTTCGGGTACTGGCGAACCGCAAGGTTCGACACGCCCTGGGCGCCGAGCAGGATAATCATCAAGGCGACAACCGTCGACAGAACTGGACGGCGAATGAATACATCTGAGAAATTCATTTTGTGGGCAGTCCCGCATCAGTGGTGTTGGCTGGATTGACGGCATTGGCAATTGTCACGGCTCCGCCAGCGTTCAAGCGATTTTGACCTGCAGTCACAACAATATCGCCTGCCTTGATGCCTTTGGTGATTTCAACCAAAAGACCTGAGCGGCGACCCGGCGTAACGAAAACCTGCGCAAGAACAAATCTTTCTTCCTTCTTAGCGGCGGCAGGGTCTGCTGGCTTTGCTGCATCGGCTGGCTTGGCAGCATCTGCCGGCTTAGCAGCATCTGCCGGCTTGGCCGGGTCTTCCTTCTTCACCTCAGGACGAAGAACGAAGATGTAATCGCCGTAAAGGCTGGAGACGAGCGCGGTCTGCGGCAGTGTAAACACCGCATCTTCCTTTGGAAGCGTGACATAGACCTGAGCAAACTGGCCCGGACGCAACTTACCATCCGAGTTGTCGACTTTCGCACGCACGGAAACCAGCCGCGTTGCCGGGTCGATCCGTGGCTCTACAGCCGTGATCTCGCCATTATAGCTCTGGTTGGTATCTGACAGGCTCATCTTGATCTGTTGTCCGATATGAACCTGATTGAGATTTTGCTCGTTAACCGTGAAATCGACGCGCATGGTGGCAAGGTCCTGCAGCGAGACAACAACGTCGCCCGGCTTCAGATACTGTCCCTGTTCGATCTGCGGAATACCAACTGTGCCCTTGAAAGGCGCCTTGAGCAGCTTCTGCTCCATAACAGCCTGCAATTTGGCGATTTCAGCCTTCTTGGCCAGTGATGCGGCCTGTGCCGTATCCACATTGGATTCAGCGCCGACGCCACGCGTATTCAGCGTGCGTGCGCGCGCCAATGTCTGATCGTTCAGAACATCCTGAGCCTTGGCAGCTACAATATCGGCCTTTTCGATGGCATCATCCAACTGCAGGAGCGAGGCACCCTGCTCCACAACCTGATTTGCTGTGAAAGGGATTTCCTTGACGATACCAGCAACCTCAACAGCCAGACTAACGCCTTGAATAGCGCTGACGGAGCCGATCGCTTCGATATTTGGTGTCCATACGCTGGGTTCAACCTTATAGGTCGAGACAGCTTGGGCAGGCTGCTGCATGGTGGCAAAGAACTGCTTGATCATTCCCTCTTTGAAATAATTGAACCAAACCAAGCCTCCGCCAAGCACCACGACCAGAAGTAGAATGATCACGGGTAGAATGTAGCGCTTTATCATGGGGAACCGCTCCGGAACAAAACAATGGCCAGCAAAGTTTGTTGCCAGCCTGTCAAATGAGAATAACGTGATGTGGACTTGATTGCCACGTGCCATTTACTGTACCGTCCGGACGGTAAAGTCAATAGAAACAGGATTCCTTATGGGACTAAAGTTTTGAAGAAAGAGCACAATGCGGGCGGCCGTTCTAACAACCAAAGATAAAATCCTGCAGGCAGCTGCAGAAATCGCCATGGAGGTCGGCCCAGTCCACCTCTCTCTTGATGCGGTCGCAAGGCGAGCGGGACTTTCAAAAGGCGGTTTGCTCTATACGTTCCCCACCAAGGCCAAATTGCTCGAAGCACTGGTTGAGCACCATGTGGCGGAGTTTGACGAATCGCTACGCATGCAGGAGGCCAAGCGGAACCACAAGGTGAACAGCGTGGTTCAAGCCTGTATCGAGGTTTATCGCGCTGAATTTGTACTCAATGAGCCTGAACCATCAGGCATATTGGCAGCGATTGCCAATGATCCGAGCTTCATTGATCCCATCAGGCGCTACAACAAACAGTTGCTCGATCGCATGAAGGAGAACTCGGAAGATCCGACCATGGCGCTGATCGCATTTCTGACCATAGAAGGCCTGCGCAGCCTGAAACTATTGGATATGGATACCTTGACCCACGAAGATCAGATCACGGCGATTGACGGGTTGCGTCAGCTCTTTGCGCCCTGTGATCCCGATAAGCCATCCCAGCCCGCAACGGGCTGATCAGGCATAAACCGGAATATCACCCTGAGCCCAAGCACCTTGGGTCTCTTCGCTGAATGCCTCGAAGCGTTTGGCCTCAATGGCATCGCGGATGCCCTGCATATGCTGCTGGTAATAGGCCAGATTGTTCCATGTCAGCAGCATGCCGCCGAGTGCTTCGCCTGATTTGACCAGATGATGCAGATAAGCGCGGCTGTAATCACGCGCGGCCGGGCATGACGACTCTTCATCGAGCGGACGCGGATCATCCGCATGACGGGCATTGCGCAAATTGACCTTGCCGCGCCGGGTAAAGGCAAGACCATGCCGCCCTGCCCGTGTCGGCATCACACAGTCAAACATGTCGATACCGCGCGCCACAGATTTCAGAATATCGTCAGGCGTGCCGACACCCATAAGATAGCGCGGCTTTTCCGCTGGAAGTTCCGGACAGGTCACATCAAGCATGTCGAGCATGACGTCCTGCGGTTCACCCACGGCAAGACCACCGACCGCATAGCCCTTCAAATCCATGGCTTTGAGCGCCTGTGCGGACCGAATACGCAAATCCGGCACGTCGCCGCCCTGCACAATGCCAAACATCGCCTTGCCCGGCTGACTGCCAAAGGCCGTCTTGCACCGTTCAGCCCAGCGCAGCGACAATTCCATAGCGCGCTGGATATCCTTCGGCGTCGAAGGCAAAGCCACACACTCATCAAGCTGCATCTGAATATCGGAATCCAGCAAGCCCTGTATCTCGATCGAACGTTCCGGGCTCATTTCATAGGCGCGCCCATCGATATGCGAGCGGAAGGTCACGCCTTTTTCGTCGAGCTTGCGCAATTGCGCCAGAGACATGACCTGAAAACCACCGGAGTCCGTCAGGATCGGTCCCGGCCAGCGGGCGAAATCGTGCAGACCACCCAGCTTGGCAATGCGCTCGGCACTGGGACGCAACATCAGGTGATAGGTATTGCCAAGAATGATATCGGCACCCAGATCGGCAACCTGATCCATATACATGGCTTTGACGGTGCCAGCCGTGCCGACAGGCATGAATGCGGGCGTGCGCACGGTGCCACGCGGCATGGTGATTTCACCACGCCGGGCCTTGCCATCGGTTGCGATCAGTTTGAATTCAAAGTTTTCTGTCATGATGCGGATCGCCATAACAGGCTTGCATCGCCATAGGAATAGAAGCGGTAGTGATTTTTGATCGCATGTGCATAGGCCGCGTGCATCCGCTCAAAGCCGGCGAAGGCGGAAACCAGCATGAACAGCGTCGATTTGGGCAGATGAAAATTGGTCATCAGCAGATCAACCGCGCGGAACTGATAGCCGGGCGTAATGAAAATATCCGTCGGCCCAGACCATGCTTTGATAATGCCGTCTTCCCCCGTCGCGCTTTCGAGCAGTCGCAATGACGTTGTGCCAACGCTGACAATACGCCCACCCCGCGCTTTCACGGCGTTCAAGGCATCAGCAGTGGCTTGATCAACGTAGCCAATTTCCGCATGCATCTTGTGATCGGCAGTGTCATCCGCCTTAACAGGCAAAAACGTACCCGCGCCCACATGCAGCGTTACGAAATGCTCTTCGATACCGCGTTTCTTCAGGTCTTCCAGCAGTGCAGGCGTAAAATGCAGTCCTGCAGTGGGCGCAGCAACGGCGCCTTCTTCGCGGGCATAGATGGTCTGATAGTCCTCTTTATCACGGCCATCCTCGGCACGCTTGGAGGCAATATAGGGTGGCAAGGGAATATGTCCGACGGCAGCTATCGCCTGATCGAGATCGGCGCCACTGAAATCAAAGACCAGCAATGCTTCGCCCGCTTCGCCTTTTTCCGCGACGGTTGCCTGAAGCGATCCCAGCAGACAGGCATTATTGCCATGGCCGAAATCAATCCGCTCGCCTTGTTTGATGCGTTTTGCAGGACGCAAAAAGGCTTTCCAGCGATCCGGCCCGGTGCGCATGTGCAAGGTCGCGCTGATTTGAGCTTTCACGCCTTCGCGTTCGCGAAAACCTTCAAGTTGTGCTGGTATCACCTTGGTATCATTGAAAACAAGTGCATCACCAGCCCGCAGAAAATCACCGAGATGCTGTACTGTACTCTCCTCAAATCCTGAAGCACTCGCCTTCACAAGCAAAAGCCGCGCTGAATCGCGCGGCTCTGCAGGTCTCAATGCGATGTTTTCTTCCGGCAGATCAAAATCGAAAAGATCAACACGCATGATGTATCAATGCGATCTTATTCGACGTCTGCGGCAACACGCATGGACACGATCGAATCCGGGTCCTGCACTGGCTCGCCGCGCTTGATCTTGTCAACATTGTCCATGCCTTCGATGACCTGACCCCAAACCGTGTACTGGCGGTTCAAAAAGCCTGCATCGTCAAAGCAGATGAAGAACTGGGAATTGGCAGAATTCGGGTTCTGCGAACGGGCCATGGAGCAAGCACCGCGGCCATGATTTGCATTGGAGAACTCAGCCTTCAGATCAGGCTTTTCCGAACCGCCCATGCCGGCGCGCGATGGATTGAAGGACGAACCGCCCTGCTTGCCGAACTTCACATCGCCAGTCTGCGCCATGAAACCGTCGATAACGCGGTGAAACACAACGCCATCATAGGCGCCTTCGCGTGCCAGTTCCTTGATGCGCTCGACATGGCCGGGGGCGAGATCAGGATAGAGTTCAATAACAACATTGCCCTTGGTGGTTTCGAGCAAAATCGTGTTTTCTGGATCTTTGTAAGCCATATCAGGCATCTCCTGTTGTATGTGAGTTATTTTGCCGGACCGACAGTGACCTTGATCATCTTGTCCGGGCTATCGACAGCGCCGTTCTGCGCTTCGTTGCCTTTTTTGATCTTGTCGACGGTTTCCATACCGCTCGTCACCTTGCCGACAACCGTATACTGGCCGTTCAGGAACGAACCATTGTCAAACATGATGAAGAACTGCGAATTGGCCGAATTGGGGTTGGATGAACGCGCCATGCCAACGGTGCCGCGCACGAAGGGTTCCTTCGAGAACTCGGCAGGCAGGTCAGGACGCTTGGAACCACCGGTACCAGCCGCGGCCTGATTGTAGCCCTTCTCGGTATTGCCATACTGCACATCGCCAGTCTGGGCCATGAAGCCCGGAATAACACGATGGAACACGACGCTGTTATAGGCGCCTTCCTTGGCAAGTGCCTTGATCTGCTCAACGTGTTTTGGAGCAAGATCGGGGCGCAGTTCGATCTTTACGTCGCCATCCTTGAGCTTGATGATCATTGTGTTCTGGTCATCGGCCCAGCTTGGGCTCAGCGATGCGAAAGACAGGGAAGAAACGGCCGCCACAAGAAGCGCAGTGCGAAATACGGACATGAAAGTCTCCAAAGGATCGGGTTAAAAAGAGAGCCCTATTTGAATTTGGCCTTGAGCGCCTCGGCGACAAGAGCAGGAGCAAAGTGCCTGATATCACCGCCCATGGCCGCAATCTGGCGGACCAATGTGGCAGTAATGGTGCGAACCGAAGGATCGGCCGGAAGGAATACGGTTTGCAGTTCCGGCGCCATCTGGCCGTTCATGCCAGCCATCTGCATTTCATAGTCAAGATCGGTACCGTCACGCAGGCCCCGCACCAATAGTGAAGCACCATGTTTACGGGCAGCATCAATCACCAATCCGTCAAAGGAAATGACTTCAAGCCGCTGGCTATCCTTGCCGAAAACATCCGCCGCAACCCTATTGATCAGGTCCATACGCTCGGCAAAGGAAAACAACGGCGCCTTTCCCGGATGAATGCCGATGGCCACGAAAACCTTGTCGGCAAGGCGCAACGAGCCCTTCAGGACATCCATATGTCCATTGGTGATCGGGTCAAATGATCCGGCGTAAATTGCGATTGTCATACCGTCTCCTAACCGTTTTGCCCGCAGCTTTCAATGGCCGCAAACATGGCCCTCTCATTCTTAAATGAACGGAAGATGAACGAGGCAATCAGCAAGCATTCAGTTGTCATTAACTATAAAGAACTCTGAAAATGAAACCTTTTGGCTCTTAGGGCGTTGTTAACCATAAGAAAGCTGAAGATTGAAGGGACCAGAGATGTTTATTCTTCTTAGCGTTGGCATGATGATCGCGATGATGGTTTCCGCCGTCGTCATGATGATTGAAGAAAACAAAAAGCGGGAAGCCAAAGTAAAGACATCCCGCTTCGGTGTTTATCCTATGAACGGTCGCATCGACCGCCAGCGGTTCTAACTTTCGTCAGAACCGCCCTCTGGGGCTGGTGTATCTGCCTCACCGTCGATAGGCGCAACTGCCTCGAGTTCTTCGTCTTCGCTGTCGGTTTCTGAAATCCTCTCGACCGAAACAACCTTCTCACCATCTGCAGTATTGAAGATCGTCACGCCCTTCGTGGAGCGTCCCGCGAGGCGGATGCCATTGACCGGCACACGGATCAGCTGCCCCCCATCCGAGACGAGCAGTATCTGGTCAGAAGCCTCGACCGGGAACAGCGATACCAGCTTGCCGATTTCGTCGGTCTTCGACGTATCCGTTGCACGGATGCCCTTGCCGCCACGTCCAGAAACGCGGAACTCGTAGGACGATGAGCGCTTGCCGTAGCCGTATTCGCTGACGGTCAGAACCGTTTGCTCGCGGTCACGCAACTCGGCATAACGTTCCGGACCAAGATCCGTCACGTCAGTCGCCTCTTCGCCGACCAATGCAATTTCCTCGACATCATCCGCACCCTGCGCACGCCGCTCTGCAGCAGCCTGCTTCAGATAGGCCGTCCGTTCGGCAGGCGTTGCTTCGACATGGCCAAGAATAGCCATTGAAATAATCGTATCGCCGGGCGCCAATGTGATACCACGCACGCCGATGGAATTACGGCCGGCAAAGACGCGCACATCAGTAACCGGGAAGCGGATACACTGGCCACCGGCTGCCGTCAGAAGCACATCGTCAAATTCATCGCATGTATCGACGCCGAGGATTTCATCACCCTCTTCCTCGAGTTTCATGGCGATCTTGCCATTGCGATTGACCTGAACGAAATCGGAGAGCTTGTTCCGGCGCACGGTGCCGCGCGTCGTTGCAAACATCACATCGAGATTTGCCCAGCTTGCCTCATCCTCCGGCAATGGCATGATCGTGGTGATGCGTTCGCCCTGTTCGAGCGGCAGCATGTTGATCAGCGCCTTACCGCGTGATTGAGGTGTGCCAATTGGCAGACGCCAGACCTTTTCCTTATAAACAATACCGCGCGAGGAGAAGAACAGCATCGGCGTGTGGGTATTGGCCACGAACAGCCTTGTGACGAAATCTTCGTCCTTCATGGTCACGCCGGAACGGCCCTTGCCGCCGCGACGCTGTGCGCGATAGGTCGTCAGTGGAACGCGTTTGATATAACCCGCATGACTGACAGTCACGACCATGTCTTCGCGGGCGATCAGGTCCTCATCGTCCATATCCGCGCCGCCATCGGTCAGTTCCGTGCGGCGTGGCGTTCCGAATTCGTCGCGAATGGCGGCAAGTTCGTCCTTGACGATGGTCATGATGCGCAGGCGTGACGCCAGGATTTCAAGGTAATCCTTGATCTCGACGCCGATCTTGTTGAGTTCGTCGGCAATTTCATCGCGTCCAAGCGCCGTAAGACGCTGCAGACGCAGGTCAAGAATGGCGCGAGCCTGCTCTTCCGACAGATTGTAGGTATTGTCATCATTGAGCGTGTGGCGCGGATCAGCGATCAGCGTGATCAGCGGAGCCACATCATTGGCTGGCCAGCGACGTTCCATCAACTGGTCACGCGCCGTCGCTGGGTCTGGCGCCCGGCGGATCAGCGCAATGATCTCGTCAATATTGGCAACGGCAATCGCCAGACCAACCAAGACATGCGCGCGGTCACGCGCCTTGCGCAGCAGGAACTTTGTGCGGCGGCTGACAACTTCCTCGCGGAAGGCAACAAAGGCGCGCAAAATGTCCATCAGGTTCAGAAGACCCGGCTTGCCGCCATTGAGCGCCACCATATTGGCACCGAATGACGATTGCAGCGGGGTAAAGCGATAAAGCTGATTGATGATAACGTCCGCAACCGCATCGCGCTTCAGTTCCACGACAACGCGATAACCATCACGATCCGACTCATCGCGAATGTCCGAAATGCCCTCAATGCGTTTTTCACGCACGAGATCGGCCATCTTTTCGATCATCGTCGCCTTGTTAACCTGATAGGGCACTTCGGTGATGATGATGGCTTCGCGGTCGCCGCGCATGCTCTCGACAGCAACCTTGCCGCGCATCAGGATCGAACCACGACCGGTGCTATAGGCCGAATGGATGCCCGACCGGCCAAGAACAATGCCGCCCGTCGGGAAATCCGGTCCGGGAATGATTTCCATCAGCTCCGGCAGGTCGATGGCAGGATTATCGATCAGGGCAATACAGCCATTGATGACTTCAGCAAGATTGTGCGGGGGTACATTGGTGGCCATGCCAACGGCGATACCGCCGGAGCCATTGACCAGAAGATTTGGAAAACGGGCCGGAAGAACCACCGGCTCCTGCTCACGGCCGTCATAATTGTCCTGAAAATCGACAGTTTCCTTGTCGATATCCTCAAGGAGCGACTCCGTAACTTTCTCAAGGCGGCACTCGGTGTAACGCATCGCGGCAGGAGAATCGCCATCGATGGAACCAAAATTGCCCTGCCCGTCAACCAGCGGATCGCGCAACGACCAGTCCTGCGCCATACGAACCAGCGCATCATAGATCGAAGCATCGCCATGGGGATGGTATTTACCCATCACTTCACCGACGACACCGGCAGACTTACGATAGGATCTGTTCCATGACAGGCCCATTTCGTTCATCGCATGCAGGATACGCCGATGCACTGGCTTCAAGCCGTCGCGCACGTCAGGCAATGCACGGCTGACAATCACGCTCATGGCATAGGAGAGATAGGAGCTTTGCATCTCCTCGATAATGGAAATCGGCTCGATACCGAAATTTCCGCCTGGTTTATCGTCTTCTGGGCCGGATGGTGGGGTTAGTTCAGACACGAGGCACTCATCTTTCGTATAGAATCAATCTTCATCTTATAGCGGCTTTTCAACGCAAAAGCCAACCAACGGCACCGCAATGCACAGTTGAAAACCCTTTGTTTTCAATAGGATACAACAGTTCATTTCAATCAGTGAAAAACTTGGTTGCAAAATCTCAACTTTATCGACGCTTCACCGCGAATCCGGTACTGTTCATCAGCTTCAATCAGAGAAGAAAAGCAAAATCGTGGCGCTTTATGACACCCTGCTCAATGCGCTCGTTACCTTGATGGTCACGATCGATCCACCGGGACTGGCGCCGCTCTTTCTGGCGTTGACACGGGGCATGAATCGCAAGGAACGCGGTCAGGTCGCCTTGCGCGCCAGCATCACTGCTTTCATCGTCCTGACGATTTTCGCCGTCGCCGGTGCGCAGATATTGGCGCTGTTCGGCATCACCATCGGCGCCTTCCGCATTGCGGGTGGTCTGCTCCTGTTCTGGATTGCGTTCGAAATGATCTTTGAGAAGCGACAAGAGCGTCACGAGAAGAGCGCGACGATTGCCATTACCAAGGATCATATCCGCAATATCGCTGCTTTTCCGCTGGCCATTCCGCTGATTGCCGGTCCCGGCGCGATCTCGGCAACAATCCTGCTTGCGGGTACATTATCCGAGCCGGTATCGCGGCTGGCGCTGATCGGTATCATTCTGATCTGTATCGCTGCATCCTATCTCGTATTTTTCCTTGCTGAGCGCGTTGACCGGTTTTTGGGTGAAACAGGCCGATCGATCCTCACACGCCTTCTGGGCGTCATCCTTGCGGCGCTGGCGGTGCAATTCGTGGCGGATGGTATCAAGACCTTCATCACCACGTGATTATTTGAGATGATCTTCCTCTGCCGCATCTTTTTGCGTGATCAGTCGCGCACTGCGCGCACCGCTGACTGAAATCCACAGCCAGCTCATCGCGACAGCAAGGCGATTGCGCACACCGATCAGGAAGTAGATGTGCGCCAGTCCCCATAACCACCAGGCGACATAGCCCTTAAGCTTGATAAAGCCAAAATCGGTAACTGCCGCGCGCTTGCCGATCGTTGCCAGATCACCCGCATGGCGGTAGCGGAATGGCCTTGGCGTATTATCTCCTGCCAATCTTGCTTTGATTGTCTTTGCGACATGGATGCCCTGCTGTTTGGCCGCAGGTGCAATACCGGGAACCATACCCTTATCGCCATTCTTGACGGTCGCCGTATCGCCGATGACGAAAATATCCGGATGATCGGGTGCCGTCAGATCATCATTGACCACAACACGTCCTGCCCGGTCTGCCGCCACATCCAGCCACCTTGCCGCCGGAGACGCCTGAACGCCCGCAGCCCAGATGATGGTCGCGGCACCCACAAATTTACCGGCATATTCCACACCATCGGCAGTACATTTCATCACCGGATTGCCCAGATGCACCTGCACGCCAAGTTTTTCCAACGCCCGCTGCGCATAGGCAGACAGATCAGGCGCAAAAGCGCCAAGCACCCGGTCTCCGCCCTCGATCAGGATCACCTTTGCTGTGGCCGGATCAATGACCCTGAATTCACCTTTCAGCGTATCGCGGGCAAGATCGGCAATGGTTCCGGCAACTTCAACGCCTGTCGGTCCCGCGCCGATGATCACGAATGTCAGCAAAGCCTCGCGGCGCTTCGCATCAGGCTCGCGTTCGGCCTTTTCGAAGGCAGTGAGAATACGTCTGCGGATTGTGGTGGCATCTTCAAGCGTCTTGAGGCCGGGCGCAAACGGCTCCCAATCATCATGGCCGAAATAGGCATGGCGCGCGCCTGTCGCCAGCACCAGCGTGTCGTAGGGAATAACCTCGCCATCCGCTGTTGAAATGGTTCGCGCATTTGTATCAACGCTCTTAACAGTGCCAAGCAATGTCTTGATATTGCTGTATTTACGCAGGAGATGCCGGATCGGCCAGGCAATTTCGGATGTGGCGAGTGTCGAAGTGGCAACCTGATAGAGTAAAGGCTGGAACAGATGATGGTTGCGCTGATCGACGACAGTGACGGCAACATCCGCATTGCGCAAGGAATTGGCCGCTTCCAATCCCCCGAATCCTGCCCCGACAATGACCACCCGGCGCCGGGTGTTCGAGGGCTTCGCAGTATCAGTCATATCAGGCTCCTTGAGCAAAAGCCTCCCTGTTCCTTTAGAGCATCTAACACGCCGGGCGAAAAGGTCAAAACGCCCGGTTTGCCGCCGTCAGTGCAGCCCATCGGCCCGGTGTGATACCAAAAGCTTTCTTGAACTGCCGATTGAGATGACTTTGATCGGAAAAACCCGTTTCCGCTGCAATTTCCGCCAGCGGTACGCCCATTTTCATGAGATCCTTTGCCCGCTGAAGGCGGCGCATCAACAGAAACCGATGCGGACTTGTGGCATAAAGCGTACGAAAATGCCGCGATAACGCATAACGATCAAGACCGCTGACTGTTTCCAGTTCCTGTGAACGCACCACGCGCAAGGCATTATCGGCCAGATAGTCACGCGCCATTCCCGCCTGCCTTACTGCCGGTTTGCCCATCGGCTTCAGTGGTTGCCCGGCATGTCGGGACAGCCCCTGCGCCAACTGCGCTATAATATCATCAGCCAGAAGTTCATCCATTTCCTCGTCCAGATTGTTGAAAGCCATTGAAATGGCCTGAACAAGCGGCGCATCGGCAAAGACGGGATCGCTGACAAAGGGCAATGAGCCCCGATTGCCGCCAAGTGCCTCTATTGCCAGCGCAGGTTCGAGATAGATAATCCGGTAGCGCAGGCCATCATCCGTGCCAGCACCGCCATCATGCACTTCATCGGGATGCAAAACCAGAATATTACCGGGAAGGCTTTGCCGCTTTTCGCCGCGATATTGGAATGTCTGCACGCCATGCAGCGTGACACCAATAGCATAGGTATCATGCCGGTGCGGCTCAAATGCATCGCCGGTAAAGCGCGCTTCCATACGTTCAAGGCCCGGATTGGAAGGTGCTGACAAAATCGCATCATGCACCGGACGTTCGCACAAACGTCCAAGACCGCGCCGCGCTTCCTCT
Organism: Phyllobacterium sp. P30BS-XVII; assembly: GCF_014138335.1. Classification (NCBI taxonomy): domain Bacteria; kingdom Pseudomonadati; phylum Pseudomonadota; class Alphaproteobacteria; order Hyphomicrobiales; family Phyllobacteriaceae; genus Phyllobacterium; species Phyllobacterium sp. P30BS-XVII. The sequence goes on along the minus strand of NZ_JACGXO010000006.1, from coordinate 31,176 downwards.
CTTAGATTTTCCGACATCCGCATTCCCGACCCATGACTGGAGACCTAGATTTGGTGTTTGATACAAAAATTGCAATTGTTGTGCGCGATGATTTGGCGACGTGGCAGAAACTCAACGTGTCGTCATTCCTGACCGGTGGCCTTGTTGCGCAAACCTCTGGTTTGATCGGCGAGCCCTATATAGATCGTGTCGGCAATCACTATCACGCTCTACCCATCCAGCCCATTATCATACTGACGGCGGATCAAGTCACCCTGTCGGCGATCCATCGCCGTTCACTGGAGCGCGAGGTCAAATCCTGTCTCTATGTCGAGGAAATGTTTGCAACCGGCTATGACCAGCTCAATCGCGCGACATTTGCCCGGTTTGCACCTGATGATGCCAAAGTTGTCGGTATTGCGCTGCGCGCGGAAAAGAAGATTGTCGACAAGATCACCAAGGGCGCAAAAATGCATCCATGAGCCTACCAACCTGATACGAGCGCAAACACGACGAGATAACGCACCGTCTTGGCAATCGCGACCAGCAGGACAAAACTCCATATTGGTTCGCGCAAGACGCCCGCAATCACCGTCAGCGGATCGCCAATGACAGGCACCCAGCTTAAAAGCAATGTCCACTTGCCATAGCGCTGATACCAGCGCGTAGCGCGGTCCAGTTGCGCCTCGCTTGCCGGGAACCATTTTCTGCCGCGAAACTGTTCAATCCCGCGTCCCAGCAACCAGTTGACCATGGAACCAAGGACATTGCCCACGCTTGCAACAGCAATCAAAGCGGATGCGGGGTAGGAATGGCTCAGAAGCAGCCCGGCAAGCAGCGCTTCCGATTGCATGGGTAAAATGGTTGCGGCCGCAAAAGCGGCCGCGAACAATCCGGCATAAACACCAAAATCAAGCATGATCAGGCAATAACCGGCAATTGATTACAAAACTGGATCAGAACGGAATCTCGTCATCAAGATCACGCGAGAAATTGCCGCCTGCATTGTTGCCGCCGCCGCTATTGTTTGACGAGGACGCGCTGGAACGACCGAAATCGGAACCATAATCACCATTATCGGAAACCTGACCACGGCCCGAATTGTCAAACGAACGCCCGCCGCCGGAACCGGCGCCCTCACCGCGTGAATCGAGCATCTGCAATTCGCCGCGGAATTTCTGCAACACGATTTCCGTCGTGTAACGCTCATTGCCGGTCTGGTCCTGCCATTTGCGGGTCTGCAAGGAGCCCTCAATATAGACCTTCATGCCTTTTTTCAGATACTGCTCGGCAACCTTCGTCAGATTATCGTTGAAAATAACGATATTATGCCACTCGGTTTTTTCCTTGCGTTCGCCGCTGTTCTTGTCGCGCCAGCTTTCTGACGTGGCAAGGCTGAAACTGACAACAGGATCACCTGAACCCATTTTCCGAACTTCCGGGTCCTTGCCCAGATTGCCCACCAAAATCACCTTGTTGACACTGCCGGCCATAAAAATACTCCACAAAATTAGCTTTTCGATTTTGCGCCATCATACAGGAGCCGCACACCCGGCGGGCAACTGTCTGGCTCTATCCACAAAATACTGCTCAAATCCCGCATCCAACTGCCGTGAAACGCATGGCCGGATGAACTGGCAACTGACATTCTCCTGACAAATCTGTCAGGAGCCTTGCCCTCGTCGCATTTCACCGATGCAACTTTCCTGCGCTTGTCTGGTTTATCAGACACGGAACCAACAGGTTTTGCGCTGATTTCACCTTGCCTGCAATATTTGTTCTTTTTTTGTTCTATCACTTGCTCTATGGATGTCAACATGGCTATGGTGATTCCAACTCAGGTACAGCCTCGTAATTTGCAGGAAACTTTCTAAATAAGGGAAAGACTCCGGCCAGCGAGCCAGTTCCTCCCCCATAACGGCGTGACAGTCATGAGCGATCAGAAATTTATATCCATTCGTGGTGCCCGCGAACACAATTTGAAGAATGTCGACCTCGACCTGCCGCGCGACAAGCTTATTGTCATGACGGGCCTGTCGGGTTCGGGCAAATCGTCCCTCGCATTTGATACGATCTATGCCGAAGGCCAACGGCGTTATGTCGAGAGTCTGTCGGCCTATGCCCGGCAGTTTCTGGAGATGATGCAAAAGCCGGATGTCGATCAGATTGACGGACTTTCTCCGGCTATTTCCATTGAACAGAAGACGACGAGCCGTAATCCGCGTTCCACGGTCGGCACTGTGACGGAAATCTACGATTACCTGCGCCTGCTCTATGCGCGCGTCGGCATTCCCTATTCGCCTGCAACAGGCCTGCCGATTGAAAGCCAGACCGTAAGCCAGATGGTTGACCGCGTTCTGGCGCAGGATGAAGGCACACGGCTCTTTATTCTCGCGCCCATCGTGCGCGGTCGCAAAGGCGAGTACCGCAAGGAATTGGCCGATCTGCAAAAGCGCGGCTTTCAGCGCGTAAAAGTTGACGGCATATTCTACGAAATTGCCGATGTTCCGGCGCTGGACAAGAAATACAAGCACGACATTGATGTGGTGGTGGACCGCGTTGTCGTGCGTTCGGATATTTCGGCCCGTCTGGCCGACAGTCTCGAAACCGCACTCAAGCTCGCCGATGGCATTGCTCTTGCGGAATTTGCCGATAAGCCACTACCCGCAGACGAGACCTCAGGAGAATCCGCCAACAAATCCAAGAACGAGACGCATGAACGTCTGATGTTCTCAGAAAAATTCGCCTGTCCGGTTTCCGGCTTCACTATTGCCGAAATCGAGCCGCGCCTGTTCTCCTTCAACAATCCGTTTGGTGCATGCCCGACCTGCGATGGTCTCGGCACCCAGAAGGCAATTGATCCCAATCTGATCGTCCCGGATGAAAGCCTTACGTTAAAGGGCGGCGCGATTGCACCTTGGTCAAAGTCAAGTTCTCCCTATTACAACCAGACATTGGAAGCGCTGGGCGGCAGCTATGGCTTTAAGCTCGCTGACCGCTGGCGCGATATCAATGAAGAGGCACAGAACGCCATCCTTTATGGCACCGGCAGCCGCGAGATTCATTTTTCCTATGATGACGGCCTGCGTTCCTACAAGACAACAAAGCCGTTTGAAGGCGTCATTCCCAATCTGGAACGGCGCTGGAAGGAAACCGACTCCGCTTGGTCGCGTGAAGAGATCGAGCGCTTCATGTCCGGCACACCCTGCCCGGCATGCGGCGGTTATCGCCTGAAGCCGGAAGCGCTTGCCGTCAAGATCGGCGGGTTGCATATTGGCCAGATCACCGAAAAATCGATCCGTCATGCCGATGCCTGGTTCAGCGATATCGACAAGAGTTTCAACGAGAAGCAGAGGGAGATTGCCGCGCGTATCCTCAAGGAAATTCGCGAACGCCTGCGCTTCCTCAATGATGTTGGCCTCGACTATCTGGCGCTGTCACGCAACTCCGGCACGCTATCCGGTGGTGAGAGCCAGCGCATTCGTCTGGCATCGCAGATCGGTTCGGGCCTCACTGGCGTACTTTATGTTCTCGACGAGCCATCCATCGGTCTGCATCAGCGCGATAATGAGCAGCTTTTGAAGACGCTGCGTCATCTGCGCGATCTCGGCAATACGGTCATCGTGGTCGAACATGACGAAGATGCGATCCTGACCGCCGATTATGTGGTTGATATTGGTCCAGCCGCCGGTATTCACGGGGGGGAGATCATCGCCTCGGGCACGCCTGCCGATATTATGGCAAGCCCGAAATCCCTGACAGGTAAATATCTGTCTGGTGCAATTGAGGTGGCCGTACCTGCAGAGCGGCGCAAGCTGAACAAGAAGCGCATCAAGATTGTCGGTGCGCGCGGCAACAATCTGAAAAATGTTTCCGCGGAAATTCCGCTTGGCACCTTTACCGCTGTGACGGGTGTGTCCGGTGGTGGCAAGTCGACATTCCTGATCGAAACCCTCTTCAAGTCAGCCTCGCGCCGCATTATGGGTTCGCGCGAACAACCGGCGGAACATGACCGGATTGATGGCTTGGAATTCCTCGACAAGGTTATCGATATCGACCAGTCGCCGATTGGCCGCACGCCGCGTTCCAATCCCGCGACCTATACGGGTGCTTTCACGCCGATCCGTGACTGGTTTGCCGGCCTGCCGGAAGCCAAGGCACGCGGCTATCAGCCGGGACGCTTCTCTTTCAACGTCAAGGGCGGGCGCTGTGAGGCCTGTCAGGGCGACGGCGTGATCAAGATCGAGATGCACTTTCTGCCCGATGTCTATGTCACCTGTGATGTCTGCCACGGCAAACGGTATAACCGAGAAACATTGGAAGTGCTGTTTAAAGGCAAATCCATTGCCGATGTGCTGGATATGACTGTTGAGGAAGGCGCCGAGTTCTTTGCCGCTGTTCCCGCCGTGCGTGACAAGTTGCAGACGCTGGCAAAGGTCGGGCTTGGTTATATTCACGTCGGGCAGCAGGCCAATACCCTATCAGGTGGTGAGGCACAGCGCATCAAGCTTGCCAAGGAACTGTCGCGCAAGGCAACAGGCCGCACACTCTACATCCTTGACGAGCCGACAACCGGATTGCATTTCCATGACGTAGCAAAACTTCTTGAAGTGCTGCATGAGCTTGTGGACCAAGGCAATACGGTCGTGGTTATCGAGCACAATCTTGAAGTCATCAAGACAGCCGACTGGGTCATTGATCTAGGACCGGAAGGTGGTGATGGCGGCGGCGAGATTGTTGCTGTCGGACGCCCCGAAGAGATTGTGGAAGAGCCACGCTCCTATACGGGCAAGTTCCTGAAGGAATTGCTGCAACGCCGCCCGGGCAACCGGGCGCAGGCCGCGGCGGAATAGCTGACAAACCCGCCGGAGACGGCGGGTTTTGTTTATGGGCTGGAACAAAGACGGATTGACGGGAGGCAACCATCATGACCACAAGCGGAACAATCAGAACAGGGATTGGCGGCTGGATTTTCGAGCCATGGCGCGGCACCTTCTATCCAAAGGGACTGTCGAAGACCAAAGAGCTTGAATATGCCGGTCAGCATTTGAGCACCATCGAGATCAACAGCACCTATTACGGCACGCAGAAGCCGGAAACCTTTGCCAAATGGGCAAGTTCGGTTCCCAATGGTTTCATTTTCTCGGTCAAGGGCAATCGTTTTGTCACCAACCGCCGCGTGCTGGCAGAAGCTGGCGAGTCCATGGAACGTTTCATCAAATCCGGCATTGCCGAACTTGCCGACCGGCTTGGCCCATTGCTCTGGCAATTTGCACCGACCAAAAAATTTGATGCCGAGGATTTTGGCGCATTTCTTGATCTTCTTCCTGAGAAGGAAGGTGGTATTCCACTGCGCCATACGGTCGAGGTGCGCCACCCCTCCTTTATTGATCCCGATTTCATTGCGCTTCTGCGCAAAAAGAATGTCGCTGTCGTCTACGCCCACCATTTCGATTATCCTGAAATTGCCGATGTAACGGCGGATTTTGTCTATGCGCGCTTGCAGAAGGGCGATGATGCGGTGGAAACCGCCTACCCCGCCAAGGAGCTTGATCAATGGGCAGAACGGGCCAAACTCTGGGCCAAAGGTGATGCGCCTGATGATCTACCGCTGGCAGCGCCAGCGAGCAAACCAGAGAAAAAACCCAGAGATGTTTTTGTCTACTTCATTCATGAAGGCAAAGTGCGCGCTCCGCAGGCAGCTCAGGCCCTCAAACAGCGGCTTTGAGCCTGACATACCCACCGGAAGAATAGATCGGCATTAATTTTAGGCAACGTGACTATTTTTTAATCACAATCAGTGCGGCGCATTTCTTTTGTCGCCGAGGCAATGGCAGGGAGTTCAGAAAACTCCCTGCGTCAGCATGGGTAAAATCACATTCCTCGAATTAATTCACTTTAGGGGTCGACTTGGCATGCTTCCTGCTTTTTGTTGGGGCAAGCGGGCAAGAGGTCCGTCTGCCATACATAGGGAGTTTATTCTCTGATGAAGAAAATTGAAGCCATCATCAAACCATTCAAGCTGGATGAGGTGAAAGAGGCACTGCAGGAAGTGGGGCTTCAGGGCATTACCGTGACTGAAGCCAAGGGCTTTGGCCGTCAGAAAGGTCATACGGAACTGTATCGCGGCGCTGAATATGTTGTCGACTTTCTGCCAAAGGTGAAAGTCGAGATCGTTCTGGGCGACGAGTCCGTCGAAGCTGCCATCGAGGCGATCCGCAAGGCCGCTCAAACAGGTCGTATTGGCGACGGCAAGATATTCGTTTCCAATATTGAAGAAGTCGTGCGTATCCGTACCGGCGAATCCGGTATCGACGCAATCTGACCCTGCTATCCCATTTTTTACCGGCGCTGAACCCGCCAGCTCATCCGCTATCATCGTCGCTGAACAAGGAAAACTGACATGACGACCGCAAAAGACATTCTCAAACAGATCAAGGACAATGATGTAAAGTTCCTTGACCTTCGCTTCACTGATCCGAAGGGCAAGCTGCAGCATGTGACGATGGACGTTGCCGAAGTTGACGAAGACATGTTCGCCGATGGCGTCATGTTTGACGGTTCCTCCATTGCCGGCTGGAAAGCCATCAATGAATCCGACATGGTTCTTATGCCAGACACTGACACGGTTCATATGGACCCGTTCTTTGCGCAGTCGACCATGGTTATTCTCTGCGACATTCTCGATCCGGTCTCCGGCGAAGCCTATAACCGCGATCCGCGTGGTACAGCCAAGAAGGCCGAAGCCTATATGAAGGCGGAAGGCATCGGCGACACCATTTTCGTTGGTCCAGAAGCTGAATTCTTTGTCTTTGACGACGTCAAGTACAAGGCTGATCCCTACAACACAGGCTTCAAGCTCGATTCGACAGAATTGCCATCCAACGACGACACCGATTACGAGACTGGCAACCTCGGTCACCGTCCGCGCGTCAAGGGTGGCTATTTCCCGGTTCCTCCTATCGATTCCTGCCAGGACATGCGTTCGGAAATGCTCACGGTTCTCACCGAAATGGGCGTTCGCGTTGAAAAGCACCACCATGAAGTGGCCGCTGCACAGCACGAATTGGGTATCAAGTTCGACGCCCTCACCCGCAACGCCGACAAAATGTTGATCTACAAGTATGTCGTGCATCAGGTTGCCAATGCCTATGGCAAGACCGCAACCTTCATGCCGAAGCCGATTTTCGGCGATAATGGCTCGGGTATGCATGTGCATATGTCGATCTGGAAAGAAGGCAAGCCGACCTTCGCTGGCAATGAATATGCTGGTCTTTCCGAAAACTGCCTGTTCTTCATCGGTGGTATCATCAAGCACGCCAAGGCAATCAACGCCTTCACCAATCCGTCTACCAACTCCTACAAGCGTCTGGTTCCGGGTTACGAAGCTCCAGTTCTGTTGGCTTACTCGGCGCGCAACCGCTCGGCTTCCTGCCGTATTCCATTCGGCTCTTCGCCGAAGTCGAAGCGCGTTGAAATCCGCTTCCCTGATCCGACAGCCAACCCATATCTCGGCTTTGCCGCGATGCTGATGGCCGGTCTCGACGGCATCAAGAACAAGATTCATCCCGGCCAGCCAATGGACAAGGATCTCTATGATCTTCCTGCAAAGGAACTCAAGAAAATCCCGACTGTCTGCGGCTCGCTGCGTGAAGCGCTCCAGAGCCTCGATAAGGATCGCGGCTTCCTCAAGGCTGGTGGCGTGTTCGATGACGACCAGATCGACAGCTTCATTGACCTCAAGATGGCGGAAGTGATGCGCTATGAAATGACCCCGCATCCGGTCGAATACGACATGTACTACTCGGTCTGATCAGACCTGTTTTGTAAGAACAGAAAACCCCGGGCTTGCCCGGGGTTTTTGCTTTTGATGGCAGCGAGACTTGGAATATCGGGGACCAATGTTATATTGTTCTTGGAGTGAGAGCCGAGCTTTCGTCCACCTCTCGTGTCCTAGAGCGTGAATTGAACCCGGACACGACCTTGCCAGCCTGTCCGGTTCTTTTCACTTCCAGGGTGCTGGTCAGTGGTTTACGCCACATCACGTCACCTCCAAGTTCAAAGGCAAGGTCATTGCCATGGTCGGGAAGCCTATCTTCCCGACGCACTGCTGGCTCAGTGCATCCTGCTTTACCCTTGAAACCACTGTCACAATTTTATTGCGGTACGAACGCGCGGCGTGCAATAAACGTAGAGTTGAATCAATAAGATAAAGCAGGTTTCTGATAGTCTTTGATGGGAATTCTGGCGCGAAGCTTAAGAAGCAGCGACAGCTTCAAGCATTTTGACAGCAGCAATCATCTCGCGCTCGCGGATGGCACGGCGGGCCGCAGCTTCCGCATCCTCGCCCCACTGTTCAATTGTCCAATCTTCATCCACATGCGCCAATTTCCACGCATCGTCGCCGGAAATTTCACCCTTCGCGATAGCAAGAGCCAGAATGGCAGAACCGGTCAAAGTTGTGATTGTATGCAAAGCGGCAATGGCAAAAGCATCTTTGAACTGGCCAAGATGCACACCAAAGGCGGCAAGCGCTTCACGCGGCTGCTCCACATGCATCACACCTTCCGCGAGGATGAACCGCGCACCGAGTTCCGATGCCGCCCAATCAATAATCGGGTCCCAAAGCTCGGTCTGGCGCTCAACCAGCCGTTCCGGTGAACCGGCACGGTAACAAAGCATATCCGAGGAGGCGAAACGCAGTACGTCCTCCAGCACCGCCTGCGGATCATTGACAATGCCATCAATCGCCGTGTTGGCTAGCCGTGTTGCCGGCATCCTGGCTGGATCAATCTCTTTTTCCTGTGCCGCGAATTCGTCGGCGATCAGCTGGGCCGCATCCCGGGTTGGCAACACAAGATTTTGCCGGGCGGGTGTTTTGACGGCGCGGCCATCCAGTTCAACGGCAAACAGCCCATCCTGCTCAGCCACGGCTGCAAGTTTATAGAACCGCTTGGGCAATGGCAGCTTGGATGTTATCTGGGCCCGGCGTACCGGATCTGGATCGGAAAGGCCGTCCTGAGTGTCCAGATTGAAAACATCATTTCGCATGATCAAAGTCCGTCTATTTGGTCTGAATGGCTCAAAGCCCTGATACTGATCCACCGGAAATTGTGGCCAACCCGGCTTAATTTTCTTCGTCGCCATCACTTTCATCAAGGCCGAGAAGATTCCAGGTCTGCACCATATGCGGCGGCAGAGGCGCCGTAACGTCGATGACACCGCCACCGGACGGATTGGGAATACGGATACGGCGCGCATGCAGATGCAGGCGGTTCTGAATGCCACCGGGAAACGACCAGTTTGTATCAGCTTCAAAATATTTCGGATCGCCAATAATAGGGCAGCCAATATGGGCAGCGTGAACACGCAGCTGGTGTGTGCGTCCCGTATAAGGCTCCATTTCCAGCCATGTCAGCACTTGGCCCGCGGATTCAATGACGCGGTAATAGGAAACCGCATGATCGGAATCCGGTTCACCGTGCTGGGCAACACGCATGCGGTCGCCATCGGGAGTGGTTTCTTTAACCAGCCATGTGGTGATTTTGTCCTCGCGCTTGCGCGGAATGCCTTTGACGAGGGCCCAATAGGTCTTCTTGGTTTCACGCTCGCGGAAAGCCGCAGTCAGTGCCTGTGCGGCACCACGTGTGCGCGCAACCACAAGAACGCCCGACGTATCGCGGTCGAGCCGATGCACAAGCCGCGGCTTTTCGCCCTTCTTGTTGCGCCAGGCTTCAAGCATGTCATCCACATGCCTGTTAACGCCGGAGCCGCCCTGCACTGCCAGACCGGCAGGCTTGTTGAACACAAAAACCTTCGGGTCTTCATAGAGCAGCATCTGGGATAGAACATCGCCATCTTCGCGGCCACGAATACTCTTGCCAGTCAAATGCTGGCCATCGGCCTTGGCGTCCACCTGTAAAGGAGGAATACGCACCGACTGGCCTGCCTGCAGGCGTGTATCCGATTTGGCGCGTGAGCCATCAACCCGGATCTGCCCCGACCGCAGCAATTTCTGCAGGTGTCCGAAACCCAACCCCGGATAATGTACCTTGAACCATCGATCGAGGCGCATTTCCGCCTCGCCGGTGTCAACTGTCTTCTGCTCTACCACTGCCATAATTCATACCTTGTCTAATCAGGCATGCGCTTAGCACTAAGCGACCGCTCTTGCGAGCCATAATCCTAAAAACAGCGCACCAATGCTCAATATCACGCTTAGGAGCACATAAATCAGCGCTGAAAACACTTCACCGCGCTCCCATAGGAGCGCAACATCCAGCGAGAAAGAGGAAAAGGTGGTGAAGCCCCCCATAACACCGACGGCTACAAACAGGCGCAATTCATTCGAACCATCGAAACGCCGCGCCAGAAGCTCGATAAACAGCCCCATCAACAAGCCACCGACCACGTTGACAGTCAGTGTTCCCCAAGGAAAAGCTGCACCCAAAATCCTGGTCATCAGCAGGCCTACGAGATAGCGGGCAACCGAACCGATAGCTCCACCTGATGCAACCAGTAATATTGCGCTCACTTTACCTCACCTCCGGCGGTTTATTCTTTGAAGTCAAATATTTGACTCATCACGGGACGTTAACAGACGTAGAAAAATGTTCCTTGAACAGACGCGGAACTGACACAACTTTAGAGCATTGAATATTGCAGCGCACAAGCACCTCATGCAGAGTCAAAAATTGAGGAATGTGCGCAGAAGCGGGCATAACGAGCGGAGTGGCAAAGTGTCATTGATACAGATCTATTGGAAATCTCTCCAATATCTCGGGGCGGAAAAGCGTGCGACCACGTTTATCTGCTTGGTCAACGTTGCCTTGGCCCTGACAATGCTGTTCGAGCCTGTTCTTGTGGGCCGCGTCATTCAGGCGATTACAGTCAAATCCAATATCTGGCCGCCTCTCAGCCAGTTGGCCGGTGTTGGCCTGTTCCACATCGTTGCCAATGTGCTGGTATCGCGTGAAGCTGACAGGCTCGCACACCGCCGTAAACTGTCAGTGTTGACGGAAGCCTATAATCGCGTGATCAGCATGCCGCTTGCCTGGCATCATCAGCGCGGCACCTCCAATGCGATGCATACGCTTTTGCGCGCTATTGAAACCCTGTTCAGCCTCTGGCTTGAATTCATGCGCACACATCTTGCAACCGCTGTTGCGCTCGTGGGCCTTGTTCCCATGGCCCTGTCACAGGATTGGCGTCTGGCTTCGGTTCTTGCTGTTCTTGGTGTTGTCTATGTCATTGTCAGCCGCGTTGTAACAGCAAAGACCAAGGATGGTCAGGCACAGGTCGAGCGCCATCATATTCAGGCATTCAGCCACGTCACGGACTCGATGGGCAATATCTCTGTTCTGCAGAGCTATAACCGCATTGATGAAGAAACGCGCGCGCTGCAGTCCTACACGAAGCAGTTGCTGGATTCGCAGTACCCGGTTCTCAACTGGTGGGCTTTGGCTGCCGGTATCAACCGCATGGCCTCGACAATTTCGATGGTGGTGGTCCTGTTCCTCGGTTCCTATTTCGTCATTCAGAACCAGTTGAATGTTGGCCAGGTCGTCGCATTCACCGGTTTTGCTGCCCTGTTGATCAGCCGTCTTGACCAGCTGAGCGCGTTTGTGAACCAGATTTTTGCTGCTCGCGCCAAGCTCGAAGACTTCTATGAGATGGAAGACTCCGCTGCTTATCAGGCTGAGCCAAAGGCTGTACACGACATCGACAATGTCAGCGGCGAAGTTGAATTCCAGAACGTGTCATTCGATTTTGCCAAATCGACTCAGGGCCTGAAGAACGTCTCGTTTAAGGCCAAGGCTGGTCAGACAATCGCTATCGTTGGCCCAACGGGCGCTGGCAAGACAACGCTCATCAACGTGCTCCAGCGCGTTTATGACCCGAAGGAAGGCCGTGTGCTTGTTGATGGTATCGATACACGCACGATTAGCCGTCGCTCGTTGCGCAATGCCATCGCTACGGTGTTTCAGGATGCCGGCATGTTTAACCGCAGCATCGAGGATAATATCCGCGTTGGTCGTCCGAATGCGACCGATGAAGATGTTGCAGCTGCAGCGACTGCTGCCGATGCAAGCGATTTCATTCTGTCGAAATCATCCGGTTTTGATACGATGGTCGGTGAGCGTGGTTCGCAGCTTTCCGGCGGTGAACGTCAGCGCGTGGCTATTGCCCGCGCCATCCTGAAGGACGCGCCGATCCTCGTACTTGACGAAGCAACAAGCGCGCTCGACGTTGAAACGGAAGCACGCGTGAAGGTTGCGGTTGACAAGCTGTGCCAGAACCGCACGACGTTCATTATCGCACACCGTCTGTCGACGGTTCGTGATGCTGATCTTGTGCTCTTCATGGACCGCGGCGAAATCGTTGAGTCCGGCAGCTTTGACGAGCTGGCTCATCAGAACGGTCGCTTCACTGCGCTGCTCAAGGCCGGTGGCCTCAAATTGGACGACGACACAACCAATGTCACGCCCTTCCCCCGCAAGCCGGAAGCTGCCGCGTAAAAGCTTACCTGGGCACTTAAAAGCAAAAGGCCGCTTCATCTGAAGCGGCCTTTTTTGTTGATTCTCAAATGGAAGATTTGCTGCAAAACCAGTGGTTCGTGGGTTCGTGGTTCGACAAGCTCACCATGAGGGAGAGCGAGGATGCAAGGCTAATCGCGGAGATTGCTGATCAAAAGGTTGCAGAATATAGCTCCCCTTCACCACCCCTCTCCCTCATGGTGAGCTTGTCGAACCACGAACCACGAACCAAGACCCCACACATCACCGATTTGGCAGGGTACTACTCACCGCGCTCAACTCTCAGCCGGTTCCAATATTCGATACGCTTGCGGATTTCGCGTTCAAAGCCGCGCTCGGGTGGATTGTAGAAAGTCTGACGGCCAAGGGCATCGGGAAAATAGTTCTGGCCGGAAAATGCTTCGGGCTGATCATGATCATAGGCATAGCCTTTGCCATAACCCTCACCCTTCATAAGCTTTGTCGGCGCATTCAGAATGTGTTTGGGCGGCACAAGCGACCCATTCTCTTTGGCCACCCGCATCGCTGTGGCAAACGCCGTATAAACAGCATTCGACTTGGGCGCAGTGGCCAGATAGACGCAAGCCTGCGCCAGAGCCAGTTCACCCTCGGGTGAGCCCAGATAATCATAGGCGTCCTTGGCAGCGTTACAGATAACCAAAGCCTGCGGATCGGCGAGACCGATATCCTCGCTTGCCATACGCACCAGACGCCTGCCGATGAACAGTGGGTCTTCCCCCGCATCAAACATACGGCAGAGATAATATAGCGCCGCATCGGGATCAGAACCGCGCACCGATTTGTGCAGGGCTGAGATCAGGTTGTAGTGGCCGTCCTGCCCCTTGTCATAAACGGGAGCACGGCGCTGTACGATCTGCTGCACGCGCTCTACATTGAAAACTTCCCCTTCGCGTGCCGCGCGCCACACTTCCTCGGCCAGCGTCAGGATTGCCCGGCCATCGCCATCGGCCATGCGCACGAGGCTCGCCCGTGCTTCCTCATCAAGAGGTAATGGCTTGCCTTCGTGCTCCTCGGCGCGCTGCATCAGTGCTATAAGGCTGGCTTCGTCATGCGGATGAAAAACAAGGACACGCGCCCGCGACAAAAGAGCGGCATTAAGCTCAAATGATGGGTTCTCCGTCGTGGCACCCACGAGAACAATCGTCCCGTCTTCCATGACTGGCAAAAAAGAATCCTGCTGGGCACGGTTGAAACGATGAATCTCATCGACGAACAATAATGTCTGGCGACCGGACATTTTTCGTGCCCGCGCCATCTCGAAAACCTTTTTCAGGTCAGCCACACCGGAAAAAATCGCCGATATCTGTTCGAAGGCAAGATTGGTTTCGCCCGCAAGCAAACGCGCGACGGTGGTCTTGCCGGTGCCGGGCGGGCCCCAGAAAATCATCGATCCCAGCGAGCCCGATGCGATCATGCGCGTCAGGGCACCTTCGGCTCCGGTCAGGTGCTCCTGACCGGTCACTTCACCAAGAGATCGCGGACGCAAACGGTCGGCAAGCGGCCTGCTCCGGTCCGAAGCCGGATCGTCCTTCGCCGAAAATAGATCCGTCATTGCCCTGCAAGCCTCATCTAGCGAATGATCTGGCGGATGATGGCACCGCCGCGTTCAAACTCGAAACGCCACAATACGGGCGAGCTGGACATCACTGCGGTCAAATCTGCGACCGTGGTGATATCGCGACCATTGACCTTGCGCACAATATCGCCTGGTTGCAAACCAATGCGAGCCGCCGGGGTATTGGGGAAAATCTTCTCGACCGCAACACCTGTGGTGTCGCCGGATAGACGCAGGCGCGTCGCACTGCTTGGTGTGAGCGTAATAACCTGCGCGCCGGAAAGCGGGTTCTTGCCTTGAATCACCGCCTTGCTGCTTGGATCATCTGGCCTTGGCTTCTCCAGAACCAGAGAAATCACTTTTTCCTTGGACCTGCTCAGAACGCCAAGCTTCACAGTCTTGCCAATTCCTGCGGTCGACAGGCGATATCCAAGTCCATCAAAATTTTCGATACGGAAATCGTCCACGGACAAAACCACATCACCAACCAGAAGTCCGCCCTTTTCAGCCGGTCCATCCTTGACCACACTTGTTACCAAGGCACCATAAGGCTGCTTCATTCCAAGACCTTCGGCGACATCAGACGTTACGTTCTGGAACGTCGCGCCAATATATGGGCGTTGAAATGTGTCGCCGCCCTGCTTTGCCGTGTCGACAACGGCGCGCACCATGTTGGATGGAATGGCAAAACCGATACCGACAGAACCGCCGGAACGGGAGAAAATCGCTGTATTGATACCGACAAGCTTACCATCCATGCCAATCAAGGCACCGCCGGAATTGCCGGGATTAATCGCGGCATCGGTCTGGATGAAGAAGTCAAAATCAGAAATACCGACCCGGGTGCGGGCTTGTGCCGAGACAATGCCGCTCGTCACCGTCTGACCAACACCAAAAGGGTTGCCAATTGCCAGAACGAGATCACCGACCTCGACCTTATCGGAGTCGGCAAGTTGCAGGACGGGAAACTGCTCATTCGCATCAATCTTCAGAATGGCAAGATCGGTCGATTCATCTTTGAGAAGAACCCGCGATTCAAATTCACGCCCGTCTGACAGCGCGATCTTCACGGTCTCCGCATCGCGGATAACGTGGTTGTTGGTGACAACGATACCGGACGGATCGACAATCACACCGGAACCGAGCGAGGATTGAATACGTGGCGGGCCATTGAATTTGCCGCCGAAGAACTGTTCGAAGAAGGGATCACCGGAGAAAGGCGAGCGCTGCTGCACTTCACGCGCCGCGTAAACATTGACAACCGCTCCCGCAGTCTGTTTGACAAGCGGCGCAAAGGACAATTGCGTATCCGCACGGGTTGCCGGAACCTGCTTTGTCGTATCAACAGCCGTTTGCGCGTAAACTGGCGCTGTCATACCGGACACAAGTGCCGAGCAAATAAGAAGCGTCCGTGCTGATAGTGCAATTCTGGAAGAACTCATATCGATCTCCTGTACTGATGAATCAGTAAAGCTTGTCAATCCAATGTGCTGAATTTCATAGGAGATACCAGCCATGAAACAAAGCAAATTTGAGACATTCAAAGCAGCTTGGCCATTGCGCCCATATTTTCAGCCGCCTCGGCAAATTTGCGGTCCAGAGTATAGATGGTGGCCCCATGATGAATAGCAACAGCCAAATGCAATGCATCACCGGCTCTTATCCCGGCAGCATATTGATCAGCTATCTGAGCAGCGGAGCGAAACTGTGCCCCCGCGATAGGCAAAGTCTCAAATGACTCACGAACCAGACGATGAAAGGCTGCAAGGGAACTGTTCCGGTGCTGCACTTCCAGCTGTTTCATACGCACCTTGAGCGAGAGTGCTGAAGAAAACTCGGTGATGGTCCAATCACTCACCGCCAAAGGCTCTGCGTGCCGTGCGCCGAGAAAATCAAGCATTCGCTCGGTTTGGCTTTCCGCAGTCAATGCTGCAACAAGAACCGACGTATCAATATAGAGCATCAGTAGCGATCATCGTCGCGCATTTTGCGCACAAACTCACTAGCCGGTTCTGTCTGTACAGGCATCTTTTCCGTAAGCTTCCGCAAAACCGCAACATCGACAGGTTTACGCGCTGCCTTGGCTGGCACCAACCGGGCCACCAACTTGCCTCGACGCAAAATATCCACTGTTTCCCCGGCTTCCACCTGATCAATCAAATCGCTCAAATGCGCTTTTGCTTCGACAAGATTAACCGTGCTCATCACTCGCTCCTGACCATTTAACTGGTCATATATAACGCGGGCCGTGCAAAAATTCAATTATGCGAAGGTTATAGCAAAACAGAAAAGGGGCCCGTAAAGGCCCCTATCCTTAAATCCACAAATGCAAAGCGCAGATTATGCGGCTTCAGCTTCGCTTGCCTGTTCAGCAGCAACGCGGGCCAAATCCTTGGAACCCTTGGCGCTGACATCACGATCAACGAATTCGACCACTGCGAGCGGTGCATTGTCACCGGTACGGAAGCCTGCCTTCATGATGCGGATGTAGCCACCATTGCGCTGGCCATAGCGCGGAGCAAGCGTGTCAAACAGCTTTGCTACGAGCTTGGCATCGCGGATTGCCGAGATCGCCTGACGACGAGCATGCAGATCACCGCGCTTGCCGAGTGTGACAAGCTTTTCAACGATTGGACGAATTTCTTTAGCCTTGGGCAGCGTTGTAACGATCTGCTCATGCTCAATCAATGATGCAGCCATATTGGCAAACATCGCCTTACGATGGCTGGCAGTCCGGTTAAGCTTGCGGCCTGAATTACCGTGGCGCATGAGCCTTCTCCTTCAATTTCTCTTTTCGGGCTCACGGCCCGGGCTTTGTTGTCGGGCAAAAGCCCGGGTTCTTAATACTGGTCTTCGTAACGCTTCGCGAGATCTTCAATGTTTTCTGGCGGCCAGGATGGGACTTCCATACCAAGATGGAGACCCATGGAAGCCAGAACTTCCTTGATTTCGTTCAGCGACTTGCGACCAAAGTTTGGTGTGCGCAGCATTTCTGCTTCTGTCTTCTGAATAAGATCGCCGATATAGACGATATTATCATTCTTCAGGCAGTTTGCCGAGCGTACGGAAAGTTCGAGTTCATCGACCTTCTTGAGCAGAGCCGGATTGAATGCAAGTTCAGTGACCTGTTCCTGCTGTACTTCCTTCTGCGGCTCGTCGAAGTTGACGAAGATCGCCAGCTGGTCCTGCAGAATGCGTGCTGCATAAGCAACAGCATCTTCACCGGAGATCGAACCATCAGTCTCGATCGATAGGATCAACTTGTCATAATCGAGAACCTGTCCCTCACGGGTGTTTTCGATCTTGTAGGACACCTTGCGAACCGGTGAGTAGAGGCTATCAACCGGGATCAAGCCGATTGGCGCATCTTCTGCACGGTTGCGGTCAGCCGGAACGTAACCCTTGCCGGTGTTAACGGTGAATTCCATACGGATTTCAGCGCCTTCATCGAGCGTGCAAATAACGTGTTCCGGATTGAGGATTTCGATATCGCCAACCGTCTGAATGTCGCCAGCCGTTACAACGCCGGGGCCTTCCTTGCGGACGACCATGCGCTTCGGACCGTCGCTCTCCATATGGATAGCGATTTCCTTGATGTTGAGGACAATGTCCGTCACATCTTCACGAACGCCGGGGATCGATGAGAATTCATGCAGAACACCATCAATCTGAACGGCAGTCACGGCAGCGCCGCGCAGTGAAGACAGAAGCACACGGCGCAGAGCATTGCCGAGCGTCAAGCCAAAGCCGCGTTCAAGCGGCTCAGCGACAACAGTTGCCTTTGTCTTCGAGCCGGAGGTCTGGAACTCGACCTTGTTCGGCTTGATCAATTCTTGCCAGTTTTTCTGGATCATCTAGTTTTTCCCTATCCTTGCCATGCCACCATCCAATCGTGGCAATGAAGCGTGGAAACCGTAGAGGAACTGAATTTCAGCTCATACGGCCAAATCTTGTCGAAACAGATTAGACGCGGCGACGCTTGCGCGGGCGGCAACCATTGTGCGGGATCGGTGTCACATCGCGGATCGATGTAATCGTAAAACCAGCAGCCTGGAGTGCGCGCAGAGCAGATTCACGGCCGGAGCCCGGTCCGCAAACTTCAACTTCGAGCGAACGCATGCCATGTTCCTGTGCCTTCTTGGCACAATCTTCAGCAGCCATCTGTGCAGCGAAAGGCGTGGATTTACGTGAACCCTTGAAGCCCTGCGCACCGGCGGAGGACCAGGCAATTGCATTGCCCTGCGCATCCGTGATGGTGATCATCGTGTTGTTGAATGTCGAATTAACGTGGGCAACGCCCGACGAAATATTTTTACGCTCGCGGCGGCGAACGCGTGTGGCTTCCTTGGCCATAGTAGTCCTTTCAGTTGATCTCGACGCCTCCGTATTTCCAGAGGCTCCACCATGGTTTCAGTTAAAGTGCGAAACCGGCACTGTGTCTCTGCAAAAGCAGAACCGGCGCAGCGAACCGCGCCGGAGTGATCTTACTTCTTCTTGCCGGCGATTGCCTTGGCAGGACCCTTACGGGTACGCGCATTGGTGTGCGTACGCTGGCCACGAACTGGCAGGGAGCGGCGATGACGCAGACCGCGGTAGCAGCCCAGATCCATCAGACGCTTGATGTTGATGGAAACTTCACGACGCAGATCACCTTCTACCTGGTAATCACGATCGATGGTTTCACGAATCTGCAGCACTTCGGCATCGGTCAACTGATTGACACGACGCTCTGCAGGAATGCCGACTTTAGCGACGATTTCCTGTGCAAATTTTTGACCAATCCCGTGAATGTACTGAAGCGCGATAACAACGCGCTTATTCGTCGGGATGTTGACGCCAGCAATACGAGCCACGTCTGTTCTCCTTGTTAACCGGCAGAGCTGGGCAGTCAACGCGACCGGCCAGATGACGGGATGAAAATGATATCCGGGACAAACACAAACGATCAGCCCCGAACCTGCTTTACCGGATCGGCGCCGATCGCTTCATATCCAAGCGAATTTCCGCCGTCTTTGAAGGAATCGCTTCGAAAAGTCAACTCCTCCCGTACATTTTTGTCGGAATCTAAAGTTCCGCCAAAATCTTCTCGATCGATTTGGTGACTTCTTCGAAGTCTGCCATCCCATCGACCTTCTTCAGCTTGCCCTTGGCATAGTAGTAGCCAATCAGGGGCGAAGTCTGTTTGTAGTATGCTTCGAGCCGCGTGCGGACCGTTTCAGCATTGTCATCGGGACGCCGCTTGAATTCCGTCGAACCGCATTTGTCGCACACTCCCGGTACCTTGGGCTGCTTGTTGGTGTCGTGATAACCCGTACCGCACTTGGCGCAGGTATAACGACCAGAGATTCGTTCGACGAGCACATTGTCGTCGACCTCAAGCTCGATAACACAATCAAGCTCAAATCCCTTATCCGACAGCATGTCCCCCACAGCATCGGCCTGGACAAGTGTCCGGGGATAACCATCAAGAATAAAGCCATTGGCTGCATCGGGCTGATCAATGCGCTCTGAAACGATCGCATTGACGATTTCGTCGGATACCAGCTTGCCGGCATCCATGACAGCCTTGGCGCGCAAACCGACATCGGTTCCGGCTTTGACTGCATCCCGCAACATGTCTCCAGTGGAGAGCTGCGGTATCCCTAGTTTCTCTACCAAGCGCTGAGATTGAGTTCCCTTACCTGCCCCCGGTGGTCCGAGAAGTATTAATCTCATCTGTTCCGCTTCCCTCCACGGAGCTTAGACTTCTTGATAAGCCCCTCATATTGATGCGCGATCAGGTGACCCTGGATCTGTGCAACCGTATCGAGCGTGACGCTCACGACAATCAGCAGCGATGTACCGCCGAGATAGAAAGGAACGCCAGCCCAGGAAATCAGGAACTCCGGCAGCATGCAGATCAATACGAGATAGGCTGCGCCGAGAACCGTGATGCGGGTCAAAACGTAGTCGATATATTCGGCTGTACGTTCACCGGGACGAATGCCGGGAATGAAGCCGGAATGCTTCTTCAGCTGATCGGCAGTGTCCTTGGGATTGAAGACAAGTGCCGTGTAGAAGAAGGCAAAGAACACGATCATCGCAGCGTAGGAAGCCATGTAGAGCGGCTGGCCATGACCAAGCGAAGAAAGGATCGTCGTCGCCCAGCCCGGAAGGTTCTGGTTGTTGGCAAAACCGGCAATGGTGGCAGGCAGAAGCAACAGCGAAGACGCGAAGATCGGAGGAATAACACCAGCCGTATTGAGCTTCAGCGGCAGGTGCGATGTATCGCCCTGGAACATGCGATTGCCCACCTGACGCTTCGGATACTGGATCAGAAGACGGCGCTGCGCACGTTCAACAAAGACGATGATACCAATAACTGCAATCGTCAGAACAATGATTGCAAGGATGATAGGTGTAGACAAAGCGCCGGTACGGCCAAGTTCCAGCGTGCCAGAGATGGCCTGTGGAAGGTTTGCAACAATACCGGAGAAGATGATCAGCGAAATACCATTGCCGATACCGCGCGCTGTAATCTGTTCACCCAGCCACATCAGGAACATGGTTCCGCCAACGAGGGTGATAACGGTCGAAAACAGGAAGAATGGTCCGGGATTGGTGACAATGCCCTGACTGCCCTGCAGACCAACAGCAATGGCATAAGCCTGAACCGTCGCCAGCAGCACCGTGCCATAGCGCGTATACTGGTTGATGACCTTGCGGCCCTGCTCGCCATCTTTCTTGAGCTGCTCAAGCGCCGGAATAACCGACGTCATCAGCTGAACGATAATCGACGCAGAAATGTAGGGCATGATGCCGAGCGCAAAGATCGCCATACGAGCGACCGCGCCACCAGCAAACATGTTGAACATGCCCAGAATGCCCTGCGCCTGATGATTAAAGGCCTGGGCATAGGCACCAAGATTAATGCCGGGAAGCGGAATATAGGTTCCGAGCCGGTAAACCAGCAATGCGCCTAATGTAAACCAAATGCGCTTTTTGAGCTCTTCGGCTTTGGAAAAAGCAGAGAAATTAAGATTGGAGGCGAGCTGTTCAGCGGCTGATGCCATAAGTAGTCTCCGGTCTGCGCCCGTCAGGCACTGACGGTCCTACCCAGATATGTGCCGTTACTGCGCCGAGCATTCCCAATCGGAATAAGGAATGCATCAGCACCAGGATTTTCCCATCATATTTACCAAAAGAACAATGCGGGATTTTTTTGGTAAATATGATCGGGCAAGACAAGATACAAGCGGCGACCCGGAAGGCCGCCGCTCATTTCATAGATTTATTCTGCAGCTGCTGCAACAGCAGGAAGCTTGACCGAACCGCCAGCCTTTTCGATCTTTTCAATCGCGGCCTTGGAAGCGCCAGCAACTTCAACCGTCACTGCAACCTTGATATCGCCGCCGGAAAGCAGACGGACACCGTCTTTTGCACGGCGGATAATGCCAGCAGCCTTCAGGGTTTCAATCGTGATTGCAACCTTGGCATCGAGCTTCTTGGCATCGATAGCAGTCTGGATGCGGCCAACAGATACTTCATTGAAGTTCTTCATGAAGATGTTGGTAAAACCGCGCTTTGGCAAGCGACGGTAAAGTGGCATCTGTCCGCCTTCGAAGCCGTTGATGGCAACGCCGGAACGGGACTTCTGGCCCTTCACACCGCGACCGGCAGTCTTGCCGGAGCCGGAGCCGATACCACGGCCAACGCGCTTGCGAGCCTTGGTGGCGCCTGCGTTTTCACTCAGATCATTGAGTTTCATTTGATCAATCTCCGGAGTTCTTAAGCCTCGTCCACAACGCGGACGAGATGCTGAACTTTCGCAATCATGCCACGGACGGAAGGTGTATCTTCCAGAACCCGGCGACGATGCATTTTATTGAGGCCCAGGCCAACAAGCGTTGCACGCTGTTCTGCCGGACGGCGGATAGGGCTGCCGATCTGTTCGACCGTAACCGTCTTACCCTTCTTCTTCTCAACCATGACTTATATCCTTTAGTCTACAGCCAGCGGGACCGAGATCCCTGCCCTGCTGCGCCAGCTTCTGGCCTATTCTTCCGAACCGACCACGTCGCGGCGACGAGCCTGCAGTGTGGAGTACTTGATACCGCGCTGGGCAGCGATGTCCTTGGGATGCATCTGGTGCTTCAAGGCATCGAATGTCGCACGAACCATGTTGTATGGGTTCGACGAGCCGAGCGACTTGGCAACAACGTCCTGTACGCCCAGTGTCTCGAAGACAGCGCGCATTGGACCACCGGCGATGATACCTGTACCAGCTGTTGCTGCACGAAGCAGAACCTTGCCGGCGCCATGACGGCCATGAACATCGTGATGAAGTGTACGGCCTGAACGCAGCGGTACGAAAATCATCTCGCGCTTGGCAGCTTCAGTGGCCTTGCGGATAGCTTCCGGCACTTCACGTGCCTTGCCATGACCAAAACCAACGCGGCCCTTCTGATCGCCAACGACGACGAGAGCTGCGAAACCAAAACGCCGGCCGCCCTTGACGACCTTGGCGACGCGGTTGATGTGAACTAGCTTGTCAACGAATTCGCTATCGCGCTCTTCGTTGCGGCCGCGATCCTCGCGGTTCCGTTTTTCCTGTGCCATGCTCCTAATTCCTTTTTCTTTTCCGGTAGCACGAATGATAGTAGCGAAATCCGGCTTACAGGAGACAAGCCCCTGCAGTCCCGGATCTCGAAAGTTTTTGCCTTAGAAGCTGAGACCAGCTTCGCGAGCAGCTTCAGCAAGTGCCTTTACACGGCCGTGGTAAATATAGGCACCACGATCAAAGACAACTTCCTTGATGCCAGCCTTGACAGCGCGCTCTGCAACGAGCTTGCCGATCAGGGCCGCAGCATCCGAATCTGCACCGGTCTTCAGCTTGCCCTTAAGGTCAGCTTCGAGAGTGGATGCGGATGCAATAGTGTGACCACGCGCATCATCAATGATCTGCGCATAGATATTCTTCGAAGAACGGTGGACGCTGAGCCGCGGACGGTCACCGGCAACCGCCTTGAGCTGGCGGCGAACACGCGAAGCGCGACGCTGAATGATTTCTTTCGGCGATGCCATGACACGAATTCCTTACTTCTTCTTACCTTCTTTGCGAACGATCTTCTCGCCCGCATACTTCACGCCCTTGCCCTTATAGGGTTCTGGACCACGATATTCGCGGATCTCAGCGGCAACCTGACCAACCTGCTGCTTGTCGATGCCGGTGATGACGATTTCCGTCGGCTTCGGCACAGCAACTGTAATACCTTCCGGTACCTGGTAGACCACTTCGTGGCTGAAACCGAGCGACAGCTGGACATTCTTGCCCTGCATAGCCGCACGATAACCAACACCATTGATCTCGAGACGCTTTTCAAAACCGTCCTTAACACCTGTGAAGATGTTGACGATCATCGTGCGGCTCATGCCCCACTTCGACCGTGCGGTCTTGCTGCTGTCACGCGGATCAACGCGAACGGCGTTATCTTCGAACTTGACCAGAACTTCGTCATTGGCGACAAAGCTCAGTTCACCCTTGGGGCCCTTGGCCTTGATGGTTTGGCCGTCAACGCTGGCGGTTACGCCGGCTGGGACTGCCACTGGTTTTTTACCGATACGAGACATTTTTCAAACCTTTTCCAGCCAGCGCTTAGAATATACGGCAGAGCAATTCGCCGCCGACATTCTGTTCACGTGCCTCGTGGTCTGCCATCACACCCTTCGGTGTCGACAGGATCGAAATACCAAGACCGTTCGCAACCTGCGGGATCGACTTGACCGAAACGTAAACGCGACGGCCAGGCTTCGAAATACGGGTAATCTCACGGATTACTGGTACATTCTCAAAATACTTCAGTTCGATTTCGATTTCGGACTTGCCGTTTTCGAAATCAACCTGGCTGTATCCGCGGATATAACCTTCGGACTGAAGAACATCCAGAACGCGTGCGCGCAGCTTGGAAGCAGGTGTAGAAACCTTGCCCTTTTTGCGCATGATTGCGTTACGGATACGTGTCAGCATATCGCCGAGAGGATCTGTCATAGACATCTGTCTTCTCCCTTACCAGCTCGACTTCACGATGCCAGGCACCTGGCCGAGCGAACCCAGCTGGCGCAATGCGATACGCGACATTTTCAGTTTGCGGTAAAAACCGCGCGGACGGCCCGATACTTCACAACGATTGCGAATACGAACCTTGGTGGAATTGCGTGGCAGTTCTGCCAGCTGGATAGTCGCGCGGAAGCGCTCATCCAGAGGAAGCGACTGATCCATCACGATTGCCTTCAAACGAGCACGCTTTGCAGCAAACTGCTTGACGAGCAAACCACGGCGCTTGTTCTTTTCGACTGCGCTAGTCTTTGCCATTTCAAATACCTCGCTACGCTTGCCGTTACTGGCGGAAGGGGAAGTTGAAGGCGCGCAAAAGAGCGCGTGCTTCATCATCCGTCTTTGCAGTCGTGCAAACGATGATGTCCATGCCCCAGATCTGATCAACCTTATCGTAGTTGATTTCCGGGAACACAATGTGTTCCTTGATACCCATGGCAAAGTTGCCACGACCATCAAAGCTCTTTGGGTTCAGACCGCGGAAATCTCGAACGCGCGGCAGCGCGATCGTGATCAGACGATCCAGAAATTCGTACATACGCTCTTTACGAAGTGTAACCTTCGTGCCGATCGGCATATTCTCACGTACCTTGAAGGTAGCGATCGAATTACGCGCCCGGGTAATAACCGGCTTCTGACCAGCAATCAATGCCAGATCTTCAGCTGCGACAGTTGGCTTCTTGGAATCAGCAGTCGCTTCACCAACGCCCATGTTAAGAACAACTTTGGTGATGCGTGGAATCTGCATCTCGTTGTCATATTTGAACTGCTCGAGAAGATCCTTACGTACCACTTCAAGGTACTGCTTCTTCAAGCGTGGTTCGATCTTTGCAGCTGGATTAGCCATCGATCTGGTCTCCCGAACGCTTTGCTACACGTACCTTGTCGCCGTTCTCGAGGACCTTGAAGCCAACACGGGTCGGCTTGCCATCCTTCGGGTCGGCAATAGCAAGATTGGACAGATGGAGCGGCGCTTCTTTCGAAATAATGCCAGCTTCCTGAGTCTGTGTCTGCTTCTGGTGACGCTTGACAACGTTGATGCCGCGAACAAGCGCCTGCTCATCCTTCGGCAAAACTTTGATTACTTCGCCGGTACGACCTTTGTCCTTACCAGCAAGAACGACAACGCGGTCGCCTTTACGGATTTTCTGCATCGTCTGCTCCTTTAGAGTACTTCTGGAGCCAGCGAGATGATCTTCATGTGGTTCTTTGCGCGAAGTTCGCGCGGAACCGGTCCGAAGATACGCGTGCCGATAGGCTCTTTCTTGTTGTCGATCAGGACTGCAGCGTTCTTGTCGAAACGAATAACGCTACCATCTGCGCGACGGATGTCCTTGGCTGTGCGAACAACCACAGCCTTCATCACGTCACCCTTTTTAACACGGCCGCGCGGAATTGCTTCCTTGATCGAAACGACAATAATGTCGCCGACCGAAGCATACTTCCGCTTCGAGCCGCCCAGCACCTTGATGCACATGACACGACGGGCGCCGGAATTATCCGCGACGTCGAGGTTTGTTTGCATCTGAATCATGACTAGCCGCCTTCTTCTTGTTCAACCGGACTGGGCTTTCCTTGCCCCTCGCGATTGTTGCGTACTTACATACAGATAGTTAATTAACTCGCCGGGGCGTCTGTTACGACAACCCAACGCTTGTCTTTCGAAATCGGCTTCGATTCCTGAATGGAAACGGCATCGCCGACCTTGAACTGGTTGCTCTCGTCGTGCGCCTTGTACTTCTTGGACTGGCGCACAGTCTTCTGGAGGAGCGGGTGCGAATAGCGCCGCTCGACCTTGACCACGACGGTCTTGTCGTTTTTGTCGCTGACGACAACGCCCTGCAGAATGCGTTTAGGCATGGTTTTCTTCCTTAAGCCTTGCTCTCGACCGCTTTCTGGCGGGCGACTGTCTTGATGCGCGCTATATCACGGCGGATCTGCCTGACACGAGCGGTTTTTTCCAACTGACCGGTTGCTTTCTGGAAGCGCAGATTAAACTGCTCTTTCTTCAGGCCAGCCAACTCTTCATTCAACTGATCGAGGCTCAAGGCCCGGACTTCTGCGGATTTCATAACATCCACCCCTTATTCTGCGATGCGCTGAATAAAGCGCGTCTTGACCGAAAGCTTGGCAGCACCAAGGCGAAGAGCCTCACGAGCCACGTCTTCCGGAACGCCGTCGAGTTCAAACATGACGCGGCCTGGTGCTACACGGGAAGCCCAGTAGTCCACGGAACCCTTACCTTTACCCATGCGGACTTCGGTAGGCTTCGATGTTACTGGCACATCCGGGAAAATCCGGATCCACACACGGCCCGCACGCTTCATGTGACGGGTAATTGCACGGCGAGCGGCTTCGATCTCACGCGCGGTAACGCGGTTCGGCTCGAGGGCCTTCAGGCCGAAAGCACCAAAATTAAGATCCGTGCCGCCTTTCGACGCGCCGTGGATACGGCCCTTGAACTGCTTGCGGAACTTTGTGCGCTTAGGCTGCAGCATTGTTCTCTACTCCAAAATTCTCTTTCCGGAAAGACGCTATTTTAAGCGTTTTCGCGGCGACGGTTCTGACCCTGATGACCATCACCTTCAACAGCGCGACGTTCGGAGGCCATTGGGTCATGCTCAAGGATCTCGCCCTTGAATACCCAGACCTTGACGCCGCAGATGCCGTAGGCGGTGTGTGCTTCAGCAGTTCCGTAATCGATATCGGCACGAAGTGTATGCAAAGGCACACGGCCTTCACGGTACCATTCCATACGCGCAATTTCCGCGCCGCCAAGACGACCCGAGCAATTGATACGAATGCCTTCTGCACCAAGACGCATGGCCGACTGAACGGCACGCTTCATGGCACGGCGGAATGCAACACGGCGTTCCAGCTGCTGAGCGATGGACTGCGCAACCAGTACTGCGTCTGTTTCCGGCTTGCGGACTTCAACGATATTGAGAGTTGTGTCCGCGTTTGTCATTTCTGACAGCTTGCGGCGCAGCTTCTCGATATCGGCGCCCTTCTTGCCGATGATCAGACCTGGACGTGCAGCATGGATCGTAACGCGGCACTTCTTGTGCGGACGCTCGATCACCACCTTGGAAATGGCAGCCTGCTTCAATTCGTCCATCAGATACTTGCGGATCTTCAGGTCTTCATGCAGCAGCTTGCCGTATTCACCTGTGTTCGCGTACCAACGCGAGTCCCAGGTCCGGTTGATGCCAAGGCGGAAGCCAACCGGATTAATCTTCTGGCCCATTATGCGGCCTCCCCTTTTTCCTCAACTTCGCGGACAACGATCGTCAGATGCGAGAATGGCTTCTCGATCCGGCTTGCACGACCGCGACCACGAACGTGGAAACGCTTCATCACGATTGACTTGCCAACATAGGCTTCAGCAACAACCAGAGCATCAACATCCAGGTCATGGTTGTTTTCTGCGTTGGCAATAGCTGATTCGAGAGTCTTTTTCACCGTTCCTGAAATCCGCTTGCGCGAAAATTCCAGATCGGCAAGAGCGGCGTTAACCTTCTTGCCACGGATCATAGCCGCCACCAGATTTAGCTTCTGAGGGCTGATACGGAGCGTACGGGCAACGGCTTTCGCCTCGTTGTCCTTAAGCTGGCGCGGAGCCTTAGCCTTGCCCATCTTTATTTCCTCTTCGCTTTCTTATCCGCGCCATGACCGTAATAGGTACGCGTCGGAGCGAATTCACCAAACTTGTGACCGATCATCTCTTCGTTGACCGAGACCGGCACATGCTTGTTACCATTGTACACACCGAAGGTCAGACCGACGAACTGTGGCAGGATCGTGGAGCGACGGCTCCAGATCTTGATAACTTCACTGCGACCGCCCTCACGTACCTTCTCAGCTTTCTTGAGAAGATAGCCATCGATGAACGGGCCTTTCCAAACTGAACGAGCCATTTCAGACTACCTCTCTTACTTCTTGCGCTGATGACGCGAACGAGCGATGAACTTGTCCGTCGACTTGTTGGAGCGCGTCTTCTTGCCCTTCGTAGGCTTGCCCCACGGAGAAACTGGATGACGACCACCGGACGTACGACCTTCACCACCACCGTGCGGGTGATCAACCGGGTTCATGGCAACACCGCGAACGTGCGGGCGCTTGCCAAGCCAACGGCTGCGGCCTGCCTTACCAAGGCTGATATTGCCATGGTCAGGATTGGATACTGCACCGACCGTGGCAAAGCACGAACCGTGGACGAGGCGCTGTTCACCTGAGTTCAGGCGAAGGATTGCCATGCCCTGATCGCGGCCAACGAGCTGCGCATAGGTACCGGCGGAGCGAGCAATCTGACCGCCCTTGCCTGGCTTCATCTCCACATTGTGGATGATGGTGCCGACCGGGATCGACGACAATGGCATCGCATTGCCTGGCTTAACGTCTGTCTGCGCGCCAGCAATAACGCTGTCGCCAACAGCCAAACGCTGCGGAGCCAAGATGTAGCTCAACTCACCGTCTTCGTAGCGGATGAGAGCAATGAATGCGGTCCGGTTCGGATCGTATTCAAGGCGTTCAACCTTGGCAGCCACGTCATGCTTGCGGCGCTTGAAATCTACAAAGCGGTATGTGCGCTTGTGACCACCACCCTGATAGCGTGCAGTCACGCGACCGGAGTTGTTACGACCACCCTTTGAATGAAGACCTTCAGTCAAAGCCTTGACAGGCTTGCCCTTGTAGAGCTCCGAACGGTCCACAATCACCAGCTGACGCTGGCTTGGTGTGGTTGGATTATAATGTTTGAGTGCCATTGTCTTTACTCCACGGCCCCTCAGAGACCAGTCGAAACATCGATCGACTGCCCTTCGGCAAGCGTCACGACTGCTTTCTTGACATCACTCTGGCGCCCGACGATGCCGCGGAACCGCTTCACCTTGCCTTTGCGCACAGCTGTATTGACTGCAGTAACCTTCACGCGAAACAGCGCTTCGACTGCGGCCTTGATTTCCGGCTTCGTTGCCTTGCGGGCTACGTTGAAGACGACCTGGTTATGTTCAGAAACCAGGGTCGACTTTTCCGTAATAACCGGGCTGACGATCACGTCGTAGTGGCGAAGATCGGTCATTTGAAACGCTCCTCGAGAGCTTCAACTGCAGCCTTGGAAAGCACGAGCTTGCCGCGACGCAGAATGTCGTAAACATTGATGCCCTGAATTGGCAGAACATCGATGTTCGGGATGTTCGAAGCAGCGCGACGGAAATTCGCATCAATCTCGGCACCGCCGATGAGAAGCGCATTTTCGAAGCCCAGCTTGGCGAACTGCGAAACAAGTACCTTTGTCTTTGCGTCAGCAGAGGCCAGATCATCGATGATGATGAGTTCTGAAGCCTTTACCTTGGCAGACAGGGCATGACGGAGCGCAAGAGCGCGAACCTTCTTCGGCAAGTCATGATCGTGGCTGTGAACAACCGGACCATGAGCCTTACCACCGCCGCGGAACTGCGGAGCACGTGCCGAATGGTGACGGGCGCGGCCCGTACCCTTCTGCTTGTACATCTTGGCGCCGGTGCGTGCGATTTCCGAACGACCCTTTGCCTTGTGTGTTCCCTGCTGCTTGCGGGCGAGCTGGTAACGGACCATGCGCTGAAGGATATCGTCGCGTGGCTCAAGACCGAAAATCTCTTCCGAGAGTTTGACCTTGCCGGCGTCTTTGCCTTCAAGTGTTGTAATTGTGAGATCCATTATTCGGCTCCCTCGGTTGTCTGAGCTACTTCTGCATCAGACACAGCTGCTGCGGTGTTTGCGGCCTGGCGAACACCAGCTGGCTTGGGAGCAGAAGCTGGCAGCGCTACCTTCATGGCATCGCGAACCAAAATCCATGCACCCTTGGAACCAGGAACAGCACCACGAACCAGAATAAGACCACGATCCAGATCAGTCGAAACAACTTCGATGTTCTGGGTCGTCACGCGGGTCTGACCCATGTGACCGGCCATCTTCTTGCCCTTGAACACTTTACCCGGGTCCTGACGCTGACCGGTCGAACCGTGAGCGCGGTGAGTTACCGAGTTACCGTGTGTGGCGCGGTGACCACCGAAGTTGTGACGCTTCATCGAACCGGCAAAACCTTTACCGATCGATGTACCCGTCACATCAACCTTCTGACCAACGACGTAATGCTCGGCCGTGATCTCAACACCGACATCCAAGAGGTTGTCAGCAGAAACGCGGAACTCAGCCACTTTCGCCTTTGGCTCAACAGAGGCCGTCGCGAAATGACCGCGCAGTGCCTGTGTTGTATTCTTTACTTTGGCCAGGCCAACACCGAGCTGAACGGCAGTGTAGCCATTCTTCTCGACTGTACGCTGAGCCACAACCTGACAATTCTCCATCCGGAGTACTGTCACCGGCACATGCTCACCTGCGTCATTGTAGACGCGAGTCATGCCCAGTTTCTGTGCAATTACACCTGAACGCATCGGTTCGTCCTTCCGTCCTCAAGCCTTACAGCTTGATCTCGACATCAACACCAGCGGAAAGATCGAGCTTCATCAGCGCGTCTACTGTCTGCGGGGTTGGGTCTACGATATCGAGAAGACGCTTATGAGTGCGCATCTCGAACTGTTCGCGGCTCTTCTTGTCGATGTGCGGCGAGCGATTAACCGTGAACTTCTCGATCCGCGTAGGAAGCGGGATCGGTCCGCGCACATTGGCACCGGTACGCTTGGCAGTCGACACGATTTCCCGCGTCGAATCGTCAAGGATCCGATGATCAAACGCCTTGAGGCGAATGCGGATGTTTTGACCGTTCATTTCATCTTTTCCTTGTTTAGCGGAGACGCCTATAACAGGCGTCCCTGCATAAAACCTTAATATTATTCAATGATCGAAGCGACGATGCCGGCACCTACGGTGCGGCCACCTTCACGGATAGCGAAGCGAAGCTTCTCTTCCATTGCGATCGGCACGATCAGCGTCACATCAACAGAGATGTTGTCGCCGGGCATAACCATTTCCGTGCCTTCCGGCAGGGTTAC
>NZ_JACGXO010000005.1:0-405160 GCF_014138335.1 Phyllobacterium sp. P30BS-XVII | reverse complement strand
AGAGCCGAACCCTTGACGATCGGTACATCATCGCCCGGGAAGTCGTACTTCGACAGAAGCTCGCGCACTTCAAGCTCAACCAGTTCGAGCAGTTCAGCATCGTCAACCTGATCAACCTTGTTCAGGAACACGACGATCGCAGGAACGCCAACCTGGCGGGCAAGCAGGATGTGCTCGCGGGTCTGTGGCATCGGGCCGTCAGCAGCCGATACAACCAGAATCGCGCCGTCCATCTGCGCTGCACCGGTGATCATGTTCTTCACATAGTCGGCGTGACCGGGGCAATCAACGTGTGCATAGTGACGCGCTGGTGTCTCATACTCAACGTGTGCCGTCGAAATGGTGATGCCGCGCGCCTTCTCTTCTGGCGCTGCGTCAATCTGGTCATACGCCTTGTATTCGCCGAAATACTTCGTAATCGCTGCCGTCAACGATGTCTTGCCATGGTCAACGTGACCAATCGTGCCGATGTTGACGTGCGGCTTGTTACGTTCAAACTTGCTCTTAGCCATAGCTGTCGTTCTCTCGTCATCACAACCGGTCTAGGGCCGGTACCATGTTTGTAGCTCAGACGAGACAGCACGCCGTCCGTCAGCTCAGTCGCCCGCCCGATCAGTGAGATCGATCCGGGTTAGCTTTGTCCTGATCATGCTCGTTCATATGGGGACACATGAGCGGCGTGCAATGCTCAAGACAAAAATCGAAGAGCACCAATACACGCTCACGCGGGCACGCGGTGCTCTTGTAAATCTGGAGCGGGTAGCGGGAATCGAACCCGCATATTCAGCTTGGAAGGCTGCTGCTCTACCACTGAGCTATACCCGCACACCTTACTGTGCCGTGCATCAATAACGCACCAGATCACAGTAACACTCATCACAGCGCACAAGCCATACCAAAACCAATTCTGGTTTTAGCGGCGTGCGCCAGGCGGGCGGTTCCGGCAGTGGTGGAGGAGGTTGGATTCGAACCAACGTAAGCCAAGCTAACGGATTTACAGTCCGTCCCCTTTAACCACTCGGGCACTCCTCCGGTCACTGCCGTGGAACCGCGCCATCAGGCACTCTGCAAACCGTCTGCCAAATTTGTTTTCCAGCGGCGGCTTGCGGGTGGCCTTATGCCGACTAGCTTTCGTGGTGTCAACAGTCTGCGGAAGAAAATGACGGGCCCTGTGAAAATCAATGCTCCGGGGTGCCGGTTCATGCCGTTGCAGCACAGAAAACCGAAACGCCTGCATTTTCGCCAATAAGCATATATCGCCGGGCGAGATGAAAGGTTATAGGTTGCGCCATGAGCGAAGATAAACCATCCCATACACCCAAAGATTCCCACTATGCCACGCTGCGTCGCCAGTTCCGCGACAAGAAGGCCGGAGGCGCGCCACAGGCGCAGCGCCCCACACGGCCTGCAACGGAAGGCACACAGGCACCGGAAGGGCTTGTGCGCCTCTATGGCCTGCACACGGTGCGCGCAGCACTGGATAACCCCAATCGCCAGATCAAGCGCATGCTTGTGACAAAAAATGCTCTCGACCGGCTGGAAATCGCCGATTCGAACGCCCTGCCCTTTGATGTCGATATTGTTGATCCGCGCGCTATCGACCGGGAGACCGGCTCGGAAGCCGTGCATCAGGGCGTTATGATCGAGGTCAAACCGCTAAAGGCCCAGTCGCTGAAGGCGCTGAAAGACAGCAAGCTCCTGCTGATTCTCGATCAGGTCACCGATCCGCACAATGTCGGCGCCATCATGCGCTCTGCCGTGGCTTTCGGTGCCGGTGCCATCGTAACAACAGCCCGCCACAGCCCGCAGGAATCGGGTGTATTGGCCAAGGCTGCCTCCGGCGCGCTTGAACTTATTCCGCATATCGAGGTGCGCAACCTCGCCGAAGCCATCGATGAACTGCATGAACTTGGCTTCGCAACGATCGGGCTTGATTCGGAAGGCCCGCTGGAACTCGAAAAGACCATGGCAGGTGATCGCATCGCTCTGGTTCTCGGCGCAGAAGGCAAAGGCCTGCGCCAAAAGACGCGTGAAACAGTGACCCACCTCGCCCGGCTCGACATGCCCGGCGCAATCAAGTCGCTCAACGTTTCCAATGCGGCGGCTATATCACTTTATGCAGCCCAGCGTTTCCTGACTGCCAAGGCCGATTAAAAAAGAATCATCCATCTGAATATTTTTCGCTGCTGCGGTGTTCATTCCACATCAGGGCACACATTTCGTGAATGAGTGGTGCCCTCCTGA
The DNA here is from genome assembly GCF_014138335.1 of Phyllobacterium sp. P30BS-XVII. Taxonomy (NCBI): domain Bacteria; kingdom Pseudomonadati; phylum Pseudomonadota; class Alphaproteobacteria; order Hyphomicrobiales; family Phyllobacteriaceae; genus Phyllobacterium; species Phyllobacterium sp. P30BS-XVII. The sequence continues at coordinate 402,916 of NZ_JACGXO010000005.1, read as the reverse complement.
CGGAGTGTACCGATGCTGCGCAATAATACGGAATCCTATGGGCTGGTGACGATCCTCTTCCATTGGATCATCGCCGTCATTTTCATAGGGCAGATTCTGCTCGGCTATCTGATGGTTCGAACCAGCGATTTCGCGTTGCAGTTCAGCCTTTTTCAGTGGCACAAATCCTTCGGATTTCTCATTCTGGGCCTTTCAGCATTTCGGCTGCTCTGGCGCATGGCAAATCCGCGCCCACGCGATCCGCTTGATATGAGCCGCATTGAGCGTTTGGCAGCGCATACGGCGCATGGTGTGCTCTATCTCGCGCTCTTCCTCGTTCCGTTGACTGGCTGGGCACTGGCGTCGAGTTCACCGCTGCAGATACCCTCCTTTGCCTTCAATCTCGTCGTCATACCGCCGCTGCCCCTGACAATATCAGATCAGGCAGAAACGTTCTGGACAGCCAGCCATGCCTGGCTTGCCTATCTCTCCGCATTCGTGGCCGCCGCACATATATCGGCGGCCCTGCATCACCATTTCTGGAAGAAAGACGCTGTCTTGCGGCGCATGCTCGGTTGGCATTCTCGCATCCGCATCGCCGCACAAAAGGATATCAGATCATGAAAAACGCCAAAAAATTTGCGTCAGGCATAGCGAGGACTGCGGTGGCGCTGTTCATCGCCATAGCGCCTGCCATGGCCAATGCGGATACATTGTCAGAAGTGGCGGGTCGTTACCAGATAGATGCCACTTCCCGTATCGGGTTTATCGTCGCGCAAATCGGCGGCGGCGGCATATCAGGTAACTTCAAAAAGTTCTCCGGAGTGTTTGCCCTTAACAACAGCGATATCAGCCGGTCGACCATCGAATTCACGCTTTTCCCCGATAGCGTCAGCACGGGTCAGGCCCGCATTGAGAATTTCCTGCGCTCCGATGCGGTTTTTGATTCGCAGAATTTTCCAAAAGTGACGTTCAAGTCGACACAGATCACCCAGACCGGCCCCAGCACGGCCAATGTGGATGGCATACTGACCGCACGCGGTAAAAGCAGCCCTGCCAGTTTCCAGGCAAGCCTTTCCACCCACGACAAGAATGCGATTGTTTTTCATGTTGAAGGTAAGGTCATGCGCTCGCGCTATGGAATGGATGTCGGCACACCGATATATTCCAATGTTGTACAGTTCGATATGACAATCCATGGGCAGAGAAGTTAGTACAAATTACGACAAATAAAGACGATTTACGATTTTTACTTGCTAACGCGTTAATCATCAAATCGCGAATAGACAAAATTGGCAGAATACACTGAAGGTAACAAGGGTTATCCATTGTCATATACTTTAGTATGAATTAGCGTGACCGTGTGTTGGAGGAAGATTCATGTCGCATCCGTACCGTGATTTACCTGACCACCAATATTGGCGCCGCGCGATAAGCTCGCACACCTGGGACGAAATCGATCCAATTGTTGATACACCCGTCAAACTGCAGCGAACCACACGGGTCGCCACAGCCGGCAGCTGTTTCGCTCAGCGGATTGCAGCCTCGTTAATGGATCAGGGCTATTCCTATCTCAAAACAGAAGACCCTCCGAGGGGACAGGAAGAGAACCCGCTCTATGGGCAGTTCTCCGCCGCCTATGGCAATGTGTACACCGTCTTGCAGCTCCACCAGCTGATGGGGCGAGCCTATGGCACCTTCAAACCGGAAATCAATTACTGGGTCAATTCACAGGGCCGGTATATGGACCCGTTCCGGCCTGCGGTACGAGAAGAAGGTTTTGAAACTCTGGACGAGTTGCTCGAACTGCAAAAATCACATCTTCGCGCCGTTCGCAGGGTTTTTGAAGAATGCGAAGTTTTCCTTTTCACCTTCGGTCTGACCGAAGGTTGGCTGGCAAAAGGCGACAAAGCCGCTATCCCGGTTGTTCCCGGGGCCGTAGACTGCCCGGACTGGAATGATCGCTACGAGTTCCACAACGCCCGTGTCCATGAAATGAACGAGCTGCTGAAGGCTTTCCTGAAGGATTTGCGGCTCGTCAATCCGACGGTCGAGGTTATCCTGACGGTTTCCCCGGTATCGATGATCGCTACCTACGAAAAGCAGCACGTCCTTCTTTCAAACACCTATACCAAGTCTGCCCTCAGGGTTGTCGCTGAAGAAACGGCGAGAGACCATGATTTCGTCTCGTATTTTCCATCATTTGAAATGGTTCATGCCCACCCCTCGCAAGCCCAATACTACGAAGATGATTTTCGGCTTGTTCGTTCTGAAGGCGTGGCACGCGTCATGGCAATGTTCGCAAAACATTATCTTGGTAACGACGATTCCCGGAAACCTCGGTCCAAGCCTGCTCCGCGCAGTGTCAACAAGGAACTGGCCGAAGAAACGGCAAGAGAATACGCAAATGTTGCGGGCGTTCTTTGCGATGAGGAAAGACTGGCATTTTAGGAGCTGAAGTCGAATGACCGTACGCGTAGCTGTCGTTGGAAACTGTGCTGCACTTGGTATTGCGAATGCTGTTCAGGCATTATCACCCGATACTTATGTTCAACATTTCAGCGTTGCTGATATTTATGCCCTTGATCCGACGCAGATCAAGGAGATGTTTGACGGTTTTGATCTAAGTTTGTCCTTCTCCGAAATTGGCAGTTATCAGGCAATTCACCAACAGGTCCTAAAGATTAACCGCTCAGTCATGTGGCCAAGCATTGTGTTTGCCGGATATCATCCGGATATCGCTTATTTTGGCATTGACGGTCGCGTCGCCAGCTCCTGCCTTGGTGCATATAACTCACGCATAGTCGCACTGGGTTATGCCCATGAAATGTCGGTGGAAGACACAGCCGAACGTTTCAACGCTTTGACTTACGGCCGCCTCGGCTATTTTGACGCCTATGATCTGGGCCGCGAAGAGTTCTTGCGCACGGCTCGTAATCACAACCTTGATCTTGATGCAGATTTTACAAAATGGGAGAAAACCGGCCCATTCATGTACACATCCAATCACCCCAAAATACAGGTGATTAATGATGTGGCTCGTAAACTGATCGAGGCATCCGGGCTGGAGATTACCGGGGATATGGACACGGACGCCACCGTGCCCGATTATTTTGCCAACAACATCGTTTGGCCCCTTTACCCGGAACTGGCAAAACGCATTGATAATCCGAATGGCTCATACGAGTTCAAACCGGCTGGCCATCTCCACAATCCGTCAACCATATTGAATTTGGAAGAGTTCGTTGATGGATGTTTCAAGAAATACACGACTGACGGATTTACACCCGCACAGTTCAGAAACACTGGCCTTTACACCGTACTGGGTCCGCGAATGGGCCTCGAGCTGCGTCACTGACGCCTGCCCCCTGTTGCGACTGCATCAATCCTTGTCACCGACCGACATCTCTGCCGTGGCAGGTTGAGCGCTTGTCTCTTCACTCTTTCGCGGAGCATAGCCAAGGATTTGCCGGACGCCCTTTGCTGAAAAGGGTTGAGCAAGCTGGCCAAGGAAACTCTTGGCGACACGACCGCTGATGCCGATGTCCACTGGCGAGGGGCGTGGCGGGTTAAAGTAAGTTCCGAGTATCTGGTCCCAAAGCACGAGATTCTCACCATAATTGGTGTTTCCCTCAGAGAGTTCCTTCGAGTGGTGCCAGCGATGCAGACGCGGCGTGCTCAAGAACCAGTCGAGTGGTCCCGTTCGTACATCCACATTGCAATGGGTCAGAAGACCGGTGAACGCAGTAACGGCGCTGATCCAGAGGAACACTGGCAATGGCGCACCAAGCAGATAGAGCGGTAGCTGGCTCAGCGCGATCTTGAACAGTGAATCGATTACGTGGAACCGGCCCGTATTGACAACCCACAGACGCTCGACACTGTGGTGCAATGCGTGAAACCGCCATAGTGCAAGCTTCTCGTGAGCCAATCGATGCGCAATATAGAGCCCGAATTCTGCAATGATCAGCCCGAGAACGACCTGAATCGCCAGCGGCCAGTCGCTGGGCCATATATGCACGGATGTCGCCAGAACCGGCTGCGCAATGATTGCCACCACCATGGGGAACGATGCTCCAATGGCAGCAGCGATCTGCACAGCGCCCTTTGTCAGCATCGTATGGGCGATATCATTGAAGGTTTCGCCATCCCGTTTCAGCCATGTCTCCTCATAGGGCATGATCCGTTCGAATATGGCGATCAACGCCACCACGGAAAAATAAACCACATTGAACCACAGCAGCGGCGATTGCGTCTGAAAGGCTATATAAGTGCCGATGAGACCGACAATGTAGAATAACGGCCACAGCGAATAGGAAAGCGCCGCATAGAGCCATGAATTTCTGGGGATTGTCATTTGAACATCCCCCTTTTGTGGGTCATCAATCTGTATTCCATTTTCGTCGCAGTCATCATTGCTTCACGCGGTGTTCATTCAATTGGCTTGCTTCGCGCGCCCCACAAGCACCAGAAAAAGCAGGAGGTAGGGCAAACGTCAAATTCTGGCGCGTATAGCAAGTTGGGTTTTCACTCGTTTAGATTGCAAGAACATTGCATGAAATCCTGATTATGACATTCCCAACCGGAACTTTTATTTGATTCCGCCGTTCAGTCATCGCTGGATTTCCAGCAGAGGCTTGACACTATTGCCTGCTCTCCAAGTTGGTTGGTGGTCAAGCCTCTCCTATTTGGGACGTACAATGCCTCAACTCAAGGCCTTGGCGATAAACGGCAGACTTATGTCCATGCGATAATCCACAGCCGAATGATTATCATCGAACTCCTCATAGCGATGACTGATGCCAAGTCGATCAAGCGTGCGATGAATGCGGCGTGAGCCGTAAAGGATGTTGTATTGGTCCTTGGTGCCACAATCAAAATAGAACGCTTTCAATTTCTTGAGATTATGGCCATGCGTTTCCGCCAACTGTGCCGGGTCCCAGGCCAGCCAGTTGGCCCACCGCTCCTCGATAAGTTCACAGGTTTCCAGATCGATAGGTAGACGCAATCCAAGAAACGCAGCCGGATCAGGATCAAAGGTTGCAGCCTGAGCCAGTGTCATGATCACCAATGTGTCATTGTCGCTTTTCTTCGGCTTCGCCTCGAAAGCCTTTATCCATGCTTCGATGGACAGGTCGTGTTCGGCCAAAGCCCGCAACACACCGGGGAACTCCGCGAGATAAAGCTGTTCAAACCCTGCATCGCCGGAATGGCTGGCCGCCGCCGACCAGATGTCAGACCGGCGCATTGCATGCACATGCGTGCCATAGCCACCGGAGCTTTTACCGAAAACCCCACGCTTGCCGAAACCACCGCAATGAAACTGGCCTTCGACCTTGGGCAACATCTCATCAATAAGGAAATCTTCCCAATTACCCATTGCTGCGCTGTTAATGTACTGATTGCCGCCAAGACGGGTAAAACAGTCCGGGAATGCAACGACCACAGGCGGCATCTCACCGGAACCAATCAACCGGTCGAGCCGCTCCGGCACGTTCTCGCCAAACCCCTTCCAATTGGTATGCGCAGGACCACCAGCCGTAAAGCCAACCAGATCGACAAGCAGCGGCAGGCCCGCGCCATCATGGCCGGCAGGCACATAGACATCGACAATTCGATCGGTCGGATCGCCCAGAACATTATTGCGAAGATGCACGCTGTTGATATCAAGGCGATGCACAGTTCCGGCTGGATGATTGGTGACACGCATGGGAAAGCCTTCGGATAATTGACAAGCGAGCCTCCGCCACAAGGACAGATTCGCATGATCAAACGTGCTACCGGCGAAGCGCGAAGGCAAGCCTGTTTGTCACCTCTGCCCGTCGTACCACGCCGCTTTGCTGGCGGATCAATAAATTATCACATCAAATTTGATCGAAGCCGGTGGTCCTCACAACCCATTTGGTAAGATTCCGTTAGGATTTGAGGACTAGGTGATTGGGGAAGACAAAGGACTTGCCCATGCGCCGCGTGATGATGATTGCTTTGTTGTTGCTGACAGGCTGCGCCTCAGCGCCCACTCAGACCAACAATGTTTGTGCCGTGTTCGATCAAAAGGACGGCTTTTTCAACAATTGGTATTCCTACGCCAAGGGAGCGGAAGCTCAGTTTGGCGTGCCGGTTCCTATTCTCATGGCAACAATCAATACGGAATCCGGCTTTCAGGCGCGCGCAAGACCACCGCGGACCAAACTGCTCGGCTTCATTCCATGGACACGCCCATCCAGCGCATACGGCTATTCCCAGGCGCTCGACGGAACATGGGCTGAATTCCAGCGCAGCACCGGCCGTTACGGCAGTGGGCGTACCAGTTTTGCCGACGCCGTCTATTTTGTCGGCTGGTACCATGCACAAAGCCACCAGAAGAATGGCATTGCGCTCAACGACCCTTACAACCTCTATGTGGCCTATTATGCCGGTCCGAAGGACTACGCACGCGGCACATGGAGAAACAAGCCTGGTATCGACCGGGTCGCGCGCCGTACCGCTGCTATGGCAAGCAAATATGCGGCGCAGATGCAAAGCTGCGGCATGTAGATTTACAGCGTGGGGTCGCGGGCACCCCGCCTCAATCATCAATCAAACGAAAACGGGCGCCATGAGCGCCCGTTCTGTTTATCGAAACAATGATGTTACGAATGGCTTATGGCTTCATCGCCGTGTACGCGCCATCATGCCAGACATTGATGTCATATTTGGCATCCTTGATGTCGCCCTTCTCATCAAAAACAACAGCACCAACAACAGTGTTAACCGGCTTTCCATCCTTGAGTGCGGCGGCAACCTTCACTGCATCGTCGCTGCCGGCGCGTTCCACGCCCTGAGCGATAGCTTCAACGACAGCATAGGAGAAAAGCGTGAAACCATCAGGCGTGAAGCCACTGGCCTTGATTTTCTCGACTGCTGCCTTTGCCTCAGGACGTGCCTGCGGATTTGCCGGGAACGTGAACATCACGCCTTCGCCAGTCTTTCCTGCCACCGCCCAGAATTCTGGTGAAGCGATGGAGTCACCCATCATCAGCTGGAACTTGACGTTCTGGTCCGCTGCCTGACGCAGGATCAGACCGGCTTCCGGATGATAACCGCCGAAATAAACAAAATCTGCCTTTGCGTCCTTCAGCTTGGTAATCAGCGCCGAATAGTCCTTGTCACCGGCATTGATGCCTTCATAGAGGACTTCCTTCAGCCCGCTCTCGTTCATCTTGCCCTTCACCGCATCGGCAAGGCCTTTGCCATAGGCACCCTTGTCATGCAGGATAACGACGCGCTTGCCCTTGTACTTTTCGGCAATCCACGGCCCGACAAATTCGCCCTGACCATCGTCACGCGTATAAAGGCGCATGATTGTTGACCAGCCCTTTTTCGTCGCTGCTTCGGTCAGATCAGGATTGGATGACGCTGGCGTCATCATCAGCACACCGGCTTCCGCATATACAGCCGAAGCGGGAATGCTGGAGCCCGAGCAGGCATGACCGTCAACAAACTTGATGCCTTCCGCAACAATGCGATTGGCAATCGATACAGCCTGTTTGGGATCGCAGACGTCATCTTCGATCACAAGTTTGATCTGGCGGCCTTTGATACCGCCCTTTTCATTGATTGCAGCCGCTGCGGCCTGCGCACCCTGTTTGAATTGATCCCCGATATTGGCAAGCTGTCCGGTCATCGGACCGGCGACTGCGATTTTCAGATCGTCAGCCAAAGCTGCCGGTGCGCCCAAAGTAACACCCAGTAACGCAGCTTGCATTATTCTTTTTAACAGCATGTTTTTTCCCCTCATTTTTCTTCAATTGTCCCCAAGGACGAGCGAACCGTACTATAAGTAAAATTGAAATACCACGGCTCCCATATGATCATTTAGTAGGAAAAACGCTGCGTTGGTTAGTGAAATATTAGAATGATTTTCCGCTGTTTCGCTCATTACCGATTTTACGGATTTTTTGTCGAAAGCTTATAATCAGCAAGTACTTCTTCGAGAACCTTACGGGAATTCTCTGCTTCGAGCGGATTGGTACCAGCAAGTCCGGCATAGACAATCAATGCCTTCCACAATGTCCAGCCACGCCCCCGCGCCCATGTTGCCTCGTCAAGTGGCAAAGCAGCGCGAAATGCCCCTCGGCTCTCGCCGTGAAAGAGCGTCCAGGCGATAGCCAGATCGCAGGACGGATCACCCACACCTGATGTGCCAAAATCGATGACTGCACTCAGCGCGCCATTCCGCACCAGAAGATTACCAAAGCTGATATCGCCATGGAGCCATACGGGCGAACCATGCCATGTTGCATCAAGCGCAGCGTCCCAGACTGCTGTGGCCGTTTCGGTGTCGATCTTGCCCCGCAAGGCCACAATAGCTTGCCGGGTCTGCCCGTCATAAATGGTCAAAGGCCCACCACGATAAAAATTGTGCGCGGCGGGTGCTGGACCATGCGTTGCATCAGCTCTTTGCAAGGCGGCTAGAAACGCCGCCAGATCGAGAGCAAACTGTTTGAGATCGCCAATACGTTCCGGTTTGGCAACCTCTCCTTCAAGCCATCGATAAATAGACCAGTGCCATGGATAATTCTCGTCAGGGATTCCCATCGCGACGGGCGCCGGGATCGGCAGTGGCAAATGCGCCGCCAGCTTTGGCAGCCAGAACTGTTCCTTGTGGACCTGTTCCGCATAATCCCTGCTGCTCGGCAGCCGCACCGTCATTCCTTCGCCAAGATGGAACGTGCGGTTGTCCCATCCGCCATGCTCGACAGGTTTAACCGGAAGAGCAGCCCATTGCGGAAACTGCGTAGCAACCAGCCTTCTCACCAGCGTAATATCGATCACCGGCGCGCGGTCCTGCGGCTCCTCTTCCGACATTGATGACCGCTCCTAATCCGATTTGGTTTGCTTTGCTGGTTTCAAGAGCCGTCGTTTGTCCGTCAGTCCGTCATGTTCACCCATTATCCGTTCTGGCGGATTCTCCCACCAGTCGGAACGAAGCGGCTTTCGTTCCGGATTACGCGGATAGTAGATGAGATTTTCCGGCTTTGGTGTTTCACCTACAACCAGCAAACGCACCTCTTCCTCGGTATTATTGAGAAAGCTGTGGCAAATCCCCGTTCCAGCCGGAAAGCCGACACCATCGCCGGGCTTTAACCGATGCAGTACCCCATCAATCCACACGTCAGGCGTACCGTGGATCACATAGACAAACTCTTCTTCTGCGCTTTCTGCATGCGGGAATGATGTGCGCCGTCCGGGCAGCAATCGCTGATGATGAATACCAATTCTGCCAAGCCCGAACTGCTGTCCGAATGATGCATCCACGGCGAGCAGTTCATCGTCGCCCTTGTAGTGATCTTCATCCGGCCTCTCGATTTCAGACCAGTGCGCGATGAAGGGCGGGCGCCCTGTTGATGTCATGTCTTGCCTCCCGATGAAATAAACAGCGCGACGATAGATCGTGCAATTGATGCCAGCAACATTGATCGCGGTCTTTCCGCCGGCATTTGCGTGTTTACATGGTGATTAAATAGGGATATTTATTGTCCTTAATAAATGCCGATCATGTTCGGCTATGGAATGAATTCATGATCCTGAAAAGCCAAGTCGAATGGGCGTTGCATTGTTGTGCCATCCTCGCAGGTCTGCCTGACGGCCGCTATCTGTCAACCAAAGCGCTCGCCGAGTTCCATGGGCTACCGAAAGAATATCTCTCAAAAGCGCTACAGAGCCTGTCGCAGGCAGGTCTCGTCCACACGACACTCGGTCCCTCAGGCGGATACAGATTGGCGAAGTCTCCCGCTGAACTCAGCTTTCTCGACATTGTTGAGGCGGTGGAGGGCAAGACGCGAACCTTTGTCTGCAACAATATTCGCGCCAACAACCCGTGCCGCCCGCAAGGCTATTGCGAAAGCAGCCCATGCGCCGTCGCCCGCATCATGTGGGAGGCTGACGAAGCATGGCGCGAGCGGCTGCGCAGTGTCACGCTGGCTCAATTGACGGAAACCCTGTCTAAGGAAATCCCGCCCACACTCTGGAAGAGTAGCTTCGAATGGGTGTTAGACCGCGCGGGGTGAAGCGGCGGCGGCAGGCAACGCATGCTGCGCAACAGGCATCTGAAAGAGATAGCTCTGCGGCGGCATCGCCAGAGAAAGCCCGCTCGCCTCACATTGGCGATAGACCATATCAATCACCTCATTTTTCGCAGGCGTTCTATTGCCCGGGCCAGGCACACGAAAGAACAGCTCCGCTTCGATTGCAATCGCATCGATTGTTTTGAGGGCGACGATTGGCGGCGGGTCCTTGTTGATCTGCGTGCAGCTTTGCAAGGCAGCTTGCATGACGGTTTCAATAACTTGCGGCCTATCTGTTGCCGAAATACGCACGGTCAATACCATCTGATAGGCCTCGTCGGGGCGGCTGAGATTGGTCAGTCCGACCTTGGCCAACACGCTGTTTGGCAGAATGATGACGTTATGGGCGCTGGTTAAAAGATTGGTGGAGCGCCAGTTGTTTTCGGTGACACGTCCTTCCGTGCCATCACCCAGCAAAATCCAGTCACCGATGACGAAGGGCCGTCCCAGCGTTAGCGCAATGCCGGAAAACACATCACCAAGCGTGTTCTGCAGTGCAAGACCAAAAATAATGGCAACCACACCTGATGTAGCGACGAGCGTACCGATAGGCACATCAAAGACGAAAGCCAAAATGGATAGGAACACCCCGAGATAGACCGCAGCGACAATCAGATCCTGTAACAGGCGGGCTTCCTGTGGCCTTCGCTCCAAAACGATGTAAATACGAACAAATCCAATCAACGCCCAGGCAAGGTGTGTCCACCAGAGAATCTGCGCAGACATGGCCAGAAATGCCGCCACGCCTTGCAGGTGTTTTTCCGTGAACCGATGCGGCAGAATCCCATTGAAGCCAAGTATGGCAGTCATGACGACGAAGAAAACAATCTGGACGACAAGCCGCGCTGTCGGGCGACCGCGCCCCTGCAGAAGCCAAACGACGACCCCCGCAACGCCGAAAAGGTCGATCAGGATAAGCGGCAAGGGAAGATGATCATTGAACATGGCATGTCTCATTGGCAACGCATGGCAAAACCGGGTGCAATGAACGGCACCCGGTTTTCATTTCTGACTTACTTCTTGATCGGGAAGGTCAGGCCCTTTTCCTTCGTATCGACAACGAAGACCGCCAGAAGCTTCGCAGGTTTTGTCTTACTGCCATTGGCGCTGACACCATGGCGATCACCCGGCATTTCCGAAAAATTCTCGCCTGCATGGTAGACTTTCACCGGACCATCATTGACCTGACTGCGGATGGAGCCTTCCAGAACCGTGGCATAGATGAAAGCTGAGGTCGGATGTGTATGGGCTTCGGACGAGCCGCCGGGCCCGTATTCGACCAGTATGCCCTTGATGCTCTTGCCGGGAACGTTCGGCAGTTCATGTTCATAGACGAGCGTGACTTTGGCGGTGTTTTCACTTGCAGTGGCTGACATAACCGGCGCGCCCAAAACCACGGTCGCAACAGCAAAGCCTGTGATGATTGATCTTAACATTTCAAAATCCTTTGTTTGGGTGGGATAAATGTCTTTTACGGTTTCCGGCTGGTGGGAAACCACTGCTCGAACGTAATCCGGCCAAGGCGGGGATTATTGTCGGAGACAAGCGAACCTTCCTCCAGACGCGCACCAAAATAGCGAGCCTCCGGATCAGGCTGGATTTTGCGTGAATCGCCCATCGCCTTGAGGTATCGTTCGACCAGATCGCTGAGCCGCGAACGCTCCGGGCCAGCAATCTCAAGCGTCCCGTTGAGCGGTTGGGCGAGTGCGATATCGGCCATAACATCGGCAACGTCATCGGAAGCAATCGGCTGCACATAGGCTGGAGACAGATGCACCTCGTCACCCACCGTCCCGGACTGAGCGATGCCACTGAGGAATTCCATGAACTGTGTCGAATGAACAATCGTATAGGGAATGCCCGCGGCCTTGATCAGATTTTCCTGAGCAAGCTTTGCACGGAAGTAGCCGCTTTCCTGCAGACGTTCCGTGCCAACGACAGAGAGCGCGATATGGTGTCTGACCGCAGCGGATTTTTCCGCCGCAATCAGGTTACGCCCTGAAGTTTCGAAAAACTCCAGCACCGCCTTGTCTTCGAAGGATGGCGAATTGGCCAGATCGACGACGACCTGCGCACCGGAAAGCGCTTCGTCCAGCCCCTCGCCCGTGATGGTATTGACGCCTGTGTTTGGAGATGCGGCAATCACCTCATGTCCCTGCTCGCGCAGGCGTTCAACTGTCTTGGAACCGATAAGGCCGGTTCCACCAATAATAACGATTTTCATATGACTTCTCCGTTCAAAGGGCTCTGTGCCCGCATGTATCTGTGACTGTTTGAACGAGGCTTTAGTTCAAACCGGCTTTGTCGAGGCCGTAAGCTTTGTCCGCCGAACCCGGGACAGTCTTGAACGCGACGTTGACACGGTTCCATGCATTGATAACCATGATCGAGAAGGTCAGATCGGACACTTCCTTTTCAGATAGCTGTCCACGTACCCGCTCATAAAGCTCATCGGGAATACCGCCCTCCGGCAGGCTCGTAAGCGCTTCGGTCCAGGCAAGAGCAGCACGTTCACGCGGGACGAAAAGGGTCGACTCTCGCCAGATTGCAACGTGATGGAGGCGCAGCTCGCTCTCTCCGTGAATCTTTGCTTCCTTGACATGCATATCGAGGCAAAACCCACAGCCATTGATCTGTGACGCCCGGATCTGAATGAGATCGTGGATCGTCTGCTCGATGACACTGTCTTTCAGGGCCATACTGAGGTCCAAAAGCTTTTTGAACAGTTCCGGCGATTGTTGAGCGTAGTTCAGGCGCGACGTCATTGCTTTCTCCATAATTAAGGACATTTAATATCCTTATGGATAATTTATATCCTTAATTTCTGGACTGTAAAGCCGTTCACGTATAAGTTGCAGACATATGGCTTATGTCGAAAAGTATGAGGGTTACGATGGACATCGTATCTGCGTTGAGAACATTCCTTCGGGTAACTGAGACTGGCTCGTTTTCAGCCGCCGCGGTAAACCTTGGTTTGACGCAGCCCGCCGTGTCCCGCCAGATATCGGCGCTGGAAGCGCATCTGAACACACGCCTTCTGCATCGAACCACAACGGCAATGACGCTGACGGTTGAAGGTGAGCAGATGATCCCGATGGCATTAAGGGTTGTCGAAGCCGTTGACGCTCTCGGCGAGGCTAGCTGCACGGAAAAGTCAGCCGTATCCGGGAAAGTCCGCCTTTCCGTCCCAACTCCACTCGGGCTTTATGCAAGTGACAGACTGGCCGGGTTGATCGAACGTCATCCGAATCTTTCCGTGGAACTGATCTTGCGCGAGGAACCATCAGATTTGGTCGGCGAAGGAATTGATCTTGAAGTTCGCCTTGGCCCGGTGGCAGACGATAACCTGATCTGTCGCAGGATCGGATGGACAACCGCCTTTCTTGTCGCAGCACCGCACTATCTGAAAGGTCGAGCGGCGCCGGAAACGCCGGGAGATATCGAGGCCCATGATTGCATCTCCTATAGCCGCAGCGGGGATGGACGCGTCTGGTCTTTCTCCAGCGGGGCCAATGACATTGCCGTGCCAATTGCGCCCCGCATAATCGCAAACAACTCTGTCGCGGTTCATCGCGCGGTTCTGGCTGGAGGTGGGCTGGCGGTGCTTTCCCACATCCTTGTCTCCCGTGATCTGGAGGATGGCAGGCTTGTCAACATCATGCCCGATTTTCCACCGAGCCGCCTGCCGATCTGCATTGTCTATTCAACCCGCCGAAACATGCCCCAGCGCGTCCGGATCGCTCTTGATTTTCTCATTGAGGCTGTGCGGGAAGACCCGATGATGGCATCTTCGACCTCAGCAAAAGGCGTGGACGAGAATTAAGATTATCATGTCCTTTTATCTACAGATGCAATTGATTTCATTGACATTTCATGCAGAACTCGCACAGATTTAGTTTTGTTCAGTACGACTTGCTCTTTGAACCCGAGGACAGCGGAGCCAGCGGAATGATGCGAAGGCAATGATGGAAGATAACCCTGCACTTCATAGCCGTCATTTAGGCATGACAGCACTATTGAAATCGTATTGGATTTTCGTGTTTCTGGTTGGGCTATTCAACGTCTTTGAGTATCGGGGTTACGCGGTATTGGTAATGCTTGGCACTATCGTTTTTTCGCTGCCTGCGATGGCCGTCGTAATAGCGCTCTATTTCCTGTTCCCAAAGCATTTCAATCGCCATTATCTGTACTACTGCCTAGGCATACCAATCCTCTGCATTTCGATACCCCTTTGGGGGCTTGGCAAATCAGATACAACCGTGACATGCGCTGCCGTTATCGGTCTCATCTCTCTGCCGACCTGCGCGATCTATTTCATGCGGCAAGAAATCAGGCGCGCGCAGTGCAAATGAGTGCAATGCCACCCAATCTCTGCCAGCCAGCCGCCGTTGCTGCAAATGATCCCTCAACATTGTCACAATCGTTCAAGACTCCTTCATTCTGATTGTCCATATCAACGACATTGCATCCTATCGATTTGCCCCCTGACTATAGAGAAGTGGTGCAGGCAAATAAGCCACAAGAGGACGACGACGATCGAAAGCCATGAACAAACACCCATGCGCTCGCGCATAATACGGCTGGTGCTGGTAACGCCGGATGGTACCGTGGTTGGTTGCCTGCCGCCGATTCCCGTCAATGTTCCATGGTGGCAGGAAGTTGAGTCAGTCGTGCGTGCCACCCGCGAGCATCATGGCCTCGAAGTGACCATCCTGCGCCTGCTTCAAGTGGCTGATGATCAATCTGACCAAGTGGAGGTCACCTATCTGGCTGAGATTGGCGAACCTGTGCAGGCAGAGGTTTGGGCGGGGAAGATCGAACCCCATCCACTGCGTCAAAGTTACGCCCAGCCCGGCGGTCCTACCGCCGATCTCGCTTGGGCTGCTGGGATACTTGCCAGGCACGGCTTGGCACCCACCGCCAAACCCGTCCAGATTCGCACATGGAATCTCTCCAGCGTCTGGCGCATTCCCATCGGTGATCAATCGGCATGGCTGAAAGTCGTGCCTTCATTTCTGGGGCATGAGCCCCACATTATTACGGCTTTGGCTGGTCTGCCTGTTCCAACACTGCTTGGTTATGATGAATGCGGGCGCATTCTGCTCGCGGAGATTGCGGGCGATGACATGTATGAGGCTACGCTGCCGCAGTTGCTCAGTATGGTGACATTGCTTGTCGACATACAGGCCATGTGGATTGGCCGCGTCGAGGAACTACGTGCGATGCGAATGCCCGATTGGTGTGGGCCGAGTTTGATTTCAAAAATCACTGACGTCTTACAGCGGACAAACGAGGAATTGTCTCAAGGTGAACGCGCGTCGCTATCGCGTTTCGTGAGTGGTCTTGCAGACCGGTTTAGCGAAATCGATGCCTGTGGATTGCCGAATACGCTTGTCCACGGCGACTGCCATCCCGGTAATTTCCGTGGGACAGAATTTGCGCTCACGCTGCTTGATTGGGGTGACAGCGGTATTGGCCACCCATTGCTTGACCAGCCAGCTTTTCTCGATGGTATTCCGCCGGAACACGTAAAGACAGTCAAGGATCACTGGAATCACCAGTGGTCGGCTAGAATCCCCGGCTGTGCGCCTGCACGTGCCGCCGATCTTCTTGCGCCTGTTGCCACGGCCAGACGGGCTGTGATCTACCAGCATTTCCTCGACAATATTGAACCGTCGGAGCATATCTATCATGACGGCGATCCGGTCGACTGGTTACGTCGAACTGCGGCCCTGGTGTCAAAATCAGGTTGAATATTGGCTGACGACCAGTGTTGTGCGTTGTCACTTCACCACATCAATATCGTTCGCAATGATCTGCCAGGGCGCAATAGAACGATTCACGGTCTTGCTCCCCTTGCGAACAGCCGAGCCCATTTTTCACGCTTGACTCTCCATGGCAATAAGGCCCTGCTTTGGAACATGCGAGGCCCTCGTGGCCGTCAATGACACCTTGTGGATTGGAAAGGTTGGACACATGGCGATCAAACGGATGGACAATATAGGAATCGTTGTCGATGACCTCGAAGAGGCGATTGATTTCTTTCACGAGCTTGGCCTTGAGCTTGAAGGACGGGCCATGATCGAAGGAGAATGGGCCGGGCGTGTCACTGGACTGGGCGATCAGCACGTCGAGATTGCCATGATGCGTACGCCTGACGGCCACAGCCGATTGGAACTCTCCCGCTTCCTCACGCCGCCTGTCATCGCAGATCATCGGAACGCCCCGGTCAACGCCTTGGGCTACCTGCGCGTCATGTTCACCGTGGACGACATTGACGACACGCTCGAAAGGCTCCGCAAGCGCGGCGCACAGGTCGTCGGCGAAGTCGTGCAGTATAAAGACGTGTATCGGCTCTGCTATATCCGCGGGCCCGGAAAACTTCTCATCGGACTCGCCCAAGAACTCAGCTAATTCGCGCGAATGGAACGCGCCATCATTGTTGGACGCATCTTGAAATCGCCATATCGAAGTATCACGTTTTCTCTGTTGTCGCTCTCCAGTGTACAACATGAGGTCCGGCAACCCTTCCCCCGTTACTGCCGGGCCTCATTTTATTTGAGCTTGCCAACATTCCAGCTTCCGGAAATGAAAAAGCCCCACAATCCGTAAGAAAGTGGGGCTGATATGCTCTGGATGATTTAATCGACTGAGATTACTTCTCCGGTTCGACGATCGACGGAGACTCTGATATCATCCCCTCGATAGTCGGTTCCCTCAATGATGAACCGCGACCGCGTTCTCGTAACATCGTCAACATCGCGAAGCCCCTCCGAACGCGCGATCCGCACGGCTGTTCTCTCGCTTATGCTGCTGATACGCCGATAAGGACGTTCCATCTGAGGTTCAACAAGCCGAACCCCGCCCGGACCAATTTCGATGGATTGTGCGTATGATGGCGCTGAAGAAAACACCATTAGAGCCGCCGCTCCTGCCATTACCAGAACCTTGTGCATCACTCTCTCCTTAACTGTTCCTGCCAAGCTGTTTGACCAATGCTTCGCAGGCACCCCACAACTGACGGTTAAGATTCCGTTTAGGGCCATTGTGAGGCGGTGTAACTGTTCAAGGATGAATAGCCAAGAAGGTAGCTGACACGGACGACGCGCGTGAGCCATCCGAAAAGATGCGTGGAATTAAGTCTTCGAAGCGTATTGTGGGCCAAATGGAGCCGCGTTACCCCGCACCTTTAAAAAAGGCACTGGACAGTCAACAACTTAACAATCACCAGAAGAAAAATGGTGCCCCCGGAGAGACTCGAACTCCCGACCCTCTGATTACAAATCAGATGCTCTACCAACTGAGCTACAAGGGCAGCGGCGTCCGATTAGCACAAACATTCCGGATGTAAAATGGAAAAACAGCACTTTATGCAATTTTCCCGCTTTTTTTGATTGAGCAGCATTTTGCCAGATCAATCGCGCCGTGCTAGGCGATACGTCCTTGAGATGCTCGGACACGCAGGCAGCCATGAACCGGAATATTGAAACCTTCGCTTTTCTTTCCTCCGGAACACCGGAATCCGACGAGGCTATGCACAATCTCGTCAAGCTTTACGGGCAGACCGCGCCGAAGGATGCCGATGTCATCGTCGCGCTGGGCGGTGATGGTTTCATGCTGCAGACCCTGCAGAACCACATGAACCAGGGCAAGATGACCTATGGCATGAACAGAGGCTCGGTCGGCTTTCTCATGAACGAGTATAGCGAGACCGATCTGAAACAGCGTGTGGAGGCCGCACAGGCCGAAACGATCCGTCCGCTGAAGATGGTTGCAGAATCGCTTGAAGAAGGCACCGTCACCTCCTTTGCGCTCAATGATGTCTATCTGCTGCGCCAGTCCTATCAGGCAGCCAAGATCAAGATCACCGTTGACGATCAGGTCCGGCTGGAAGAACTGATCTGCGATGGCGTGATGGTCGCAACCCCGGCCGGCTCCACCGCTTACAATCTGTCAGCTCAGGGACCCATCCTGCCGCTGGATGCGCGGTTGCTCGCCCTCACCCCGGTTTCCCCGTTCCGCCCGCGCCGCTGGCGCGGTGCGCTGCTATCAAACAAGGTTACGGTGCGGCTGGACATCCTTGAACCGGAAAAGCGGCCGGTCAACGCTGTCGCTGATCACACGGAAGTAAAATCGGTACTGTCAGTAACAGTGGAAGAAGCGTCGCAGTTACGTGCAACCATTCTGTTCGACAAGAACCATTCATGGAATGAACGGATTCTCAAAGAACAGTTCCTTTATTGACAACATTAGACTAAAGTGATGCACAATTGTAACAGACTCTTAAATCTCAAGGGATGCGAGAGTTGACTTTTGCTGGTATGGGCCGTAACGCCATTCCTGCAAGACATTGTGCAATGAAAAGCACCCATTCCATTGGCAAAATAACGGACATGTGCGGCATCGACTGCAGATAGAAAGTTAAATCTCCATTGACCACGTTCGCTGATCTGGGCCTTTCGCCGAAAGTGCTCGATGCTGTGGAAGCAGCAGGATACACCACCCCCACCCCGATTCAGGCTGGGGCGATCCCGCACGCGCTGCAGCGCAAGGATGTTCTTGGCATTGCCCAGACCGGGACAGGCAAGACTGCTTCCTTTGTGCTGCCGATGCTCACATTGCTTGAACAGGGCCGCGCCCGCGCGCGTATGCCCCGCACGCTGATCCTTGAGCCAACACGCGAGCTTGCAGCGCAGGTCGAGGAAAACTTTGTCAAATATGGCAAGAACCACCGGCTCAATGTCGCGCTGCTGATTGGCGGCGTTTCTTTTGATGACCAGCTGCGCAAGCTCGAACGCGGCGCCGATGTGCTTATTGCCACGCCCGGCCGCCTGCTTGACCATTTTGAGCGCGGCAAGCTGCTTCTGACCGGTGTTGATATTCTCGTCATCGACGAAGCAGACCGTATGCTCGATATGGGTTTCATTCCCGATATTGAACGCATCTGCAAACTGATCCCCTTCACCCGCCAGACATTGTTCTTCTCGGCAACCATGCCGCCGGAGATTACCAAACTGACGGAACAGTTCCTGCATGCGCCCGTGCGTGTTGAAGTCGCCAAGGCCGCGACCACAGCCAAGACGGTTGAACAGCAACTGGTCAAGTCAGGCAAAAAAGATTGGGAAAAGCGCGCCAAGCTGCGCGATCTGATCCGCGCTGAAGAAGATGGGCTGAAAAACGCGATCATCTTCTGCAATCGCAAAAAAGACGTTTCCGAGCTGTTCCGCTCGCTGGTCAAGCATGAGTTTGATGCTGGTGCCCTGCATGGCGATATGGATCAGCGTGCCCGCACGACGATGCTTGCCAACTTCAAGGACGGCAAACTGAAGATCCTCGTGGCCTCCGATGTGGCGGCACGCGGCCTTGATATTCCCGATGTGAGCCACGTCTTCAATTTCGACGTGCCTGTTCATTCGGAAGATTATGTACACCGCATCGGTCGCACGGGCCGCGCTGGCCGTTCCGGCAAGGCGTTTACGCTCGTCACGCCAGCTGATGTAAAACATCTGGCATCCATCGAAAAACTGATCGGTGAAGACATCAACTGGTATGATGGTGATCTTGCCACCCTGCCCGTTTCGGAAGAAACCGACGAAGCGCCGCGCCGTGGCCGTAATGCCCGCGGCAAGAGCGAAACCAAGCGCAAGCCGCGCAATGAGGGCCGTGAACGCGAACGCCCGCAGTCGGAAATCGACATTATTGCCGCCGCCGAACGCGCCAAGGAAACCGGCGAACAGCCTGACGTCGTCGAGGTACCGGTCAAAAAGACAGCCGAGAAACCGCAAAAAGCTGCCATCAAGGCCGACAATGAACAGCGGCGTGCCCGTCCTGCTGCCCCACAGGAACAACCGCGCCGTGAACAGGAACCGCGCCGCGATCATCGCCGCGACAGAAATGACAACGATCCATCACCGGTTGGTTTTGGCGATGAAATCCCTGCCTTCATGCTGATCGATACAAAAATCTGAGGATTTGATCGTGAATGCACCGGGCGTTGGATGTGGAATCGTCTTCTTAAGAGACGGCCATATCCTCTTGTTACAACGCAAAAAAAGCCCCGAGATCGGTGCTTGGGGCATCCCGGGTGGCAAGATCGATTTTCTGGAAACCGCCGAACAGGCAATCAGGCGTGAAGCCTTTGAGGAGACTGGTCTTGAGGCTGGCTCCATCCGCCAGCTTGGTATCAGCGAGCAGCTTTTCCACGACGAGCGCCAGCACTGGTTTGGCATCCTGTTCCTTGCCGAGACATTCTCTGGTCAAATGCAGTTGCTCGAACCGGACAAACATGGCGGTATCGACTGGTTTCCCCTCGACGACCTCCCCGCGACGCTTACGCTCCCGACCATTCATGCGCTGGAATTGATCCGCCAGGAAGCTTGAGCCCCTTACAATCTGGCTTTGATCTACTCGTCGGGTATCTGCTGACAGGTCCTATTATTTTACCGTGCGCAGCGAGGCCTCATAGGCCTTGCGTGCCCACTCGGTCATGATGTCAGGATCATCAAACGCATCGGCGGGAATTGACCAATAAGGCATTTCGACAGTTTTTGATTTGCCTTCATAGGTCCACCGCCGGCAACCGGCGGCCTCAAAATCCGGTGCAGAGATCTTGTCAGCCTTCAAAAGGATTTCGTCGGCAACCTCAAGCGCGAAAACCAGCCCGTGGTGATAGATGCCCTTGCCGCCAAACATGCGTTTGATGGTGACAGGTCCGAGGCCGGAAAACAGGTCGTGAATCGCATCATTGTCCATGGCTTCAGTATTGCAGGCGCAAAGACAGGCGTCACGCCAAAAAATGCGTTGTCATGACTGCAATCGAGGCGGGAAAATCAGGAAGTGGCTGAAGCCAAAGCTTCGGGCTTGGCAGGGGTCAACTCGACCGATTCGCCGCAGCCGCACGCTGATGTCTGGTTTGGATTATTAAAGACAAAGCCCGTGCGCAGGGTCGTTACTTCAAAATCCATCTGCGTGCCCAAGAGATAAAGCACAGCTTCCGGTGCTACAAATACCTTCGAGCCATCTTTTTCGACAATATCATCGCCGGGCTTGGCTTCTGTAACGAGATCAATGGTATATTCCATACCCGCGCAGCCGCCTTTCTTGATGCCGACGCGGATACCGAGCGCATTTTCGCGCGTCGCTACAATCTCGCTCACGCGGGATGCTGCAGCATCAGTCAACGTCATGACAGAAAAACGACCCATTTCTAATCTCTCTTGGTTCAGATCGTACAACGATCAGTCTGTACCATAGTTAGTGTTACATAGTCGTCACCGCAAGTGTTCAAACTCACCCACGTCCCACAAACCCGTATGCAGAAGGCAGAAATCATGAATTACCGCCATCTCATTCTCTCTAGCGTCACCGGTCTGGCGCTGAGCCTGACACCTGCGCTGGCCCAGGAGGCCAAAAAGCCCGAACCGCCAAAGCAGGAAACCGGGGCGAAGCCCGCAGCACCCGCCGTGGCCGCGCCAGAAGCCCCTGCTACCAAGGAAGCGCCTGTTACCAAGGAAGCCCCGGCTGCCAAGGAAGCCGCAGAGGCGCCGAACCAGTCAGTGCCTGACTATCTTGACGACCGCAGCACGCCGGAGCAGCTGGTCAAATCCTATTATAATGCCATCAACCGGCAGGAATATGCCCGCGCCTATAGCTACTATGCTGAGGAAGGGCATACACAGGCTTTTCCGCAGTTTCAGGCGGGTTATGAAAACACAGTCTCAGTAGAGCTTCGTCTGGGCAAGGTCGAGAGCGAGGGCGCAGCCGGTTCCACCTATTGGAGCCTGCCACTGGCAATTGAATCGACGCAGAAGGACGGCAAGCGCACTGTTTACAATGGTTGTTATCGGCTGCGGCTGGCAAATGCGGCCATTCAGGGCGTTCCCTTCGTGCCACTGTCCATTCTTGACGGTACGCTGCAGAAATTCGAGAAGCCACTGGATCAAAGCGTGCCTGAAGCATGTGAAGCGCCCTGACAGCACTAGAAATAACTGACAAGGCTGACAATGGCGACCAGCAGGCATGCCAGCGCTGCAGCCAGGGAGCCTTTTGCGTTCTGTTCTGCCTGTTCCAGCACGGACTCGGCTGCGCAACTTATGGCAGACCGACCATCAAGCAATCCGGCAATATCCGCTCGTGTGAGAATCTCTGTTGATGCGTGCCAGTGCCACGCGGCCTTGAGTGTAAGCAAAATAATGCCCGCTGTGCCAAAACGCACAATCCATACGGCAATAGGCAAATCAAAAATCATAATAAAACAAATTCAAACGCTGGGTGATGCCCCCACCACATATTCGATGACATTATGTGTCATCGATGGCATCCGGGACATGACCGGTTAAACTGTCTGCAACAAACGGTGCAGAGCGGATAACCACATCATGCTTGGCTGTGGGACTTCTGGCAATTAGACTTTAGTCTAATATCTGAAACACGCGCGGCTGGATCAGTACCAGCCGACGGCGACCTGCGCTTCTTCTGACATGCGATCAGGCGTCCATGGCGGATCGAAAGTCATCGTCACATCAACAAAACTGACGCCTTCGACCGAGCTTACCGCATCCTGCACCCAGCCCGGCATTTCGCCGGCAACCGGGCAACCGGGTGCTGTCAGGGTCATTTCGATCTTTACAGACCGATCGTCCTCTATATCAATCTTGTAGACAAGGCCCAGCTCATAGATATCGGCGGGGATTTCCGGATCGTAGACCGTCTTCAGTGCGCCGATAATATCGTCGGTCATCCGTGCCAGTTCATCGGCTGGAATGGTTGACGCAGAAACAGCGCCGCTCACCTCGGAAGTCTCCACAGGTGCATCCGGCTTCACAGCCTCGTCTTTTTCCAGCGTCTCGACTTTATCGGTCATCGTCTTCACCCAAAGAATTTCCGCGCTTTTTCCAGCGCATCGGCGAGAACATCGATCTCGTCTCTTGTATTATACATCGCAAACGATGCACGGCATGTGGATGTTACGCCGAAACGTTTCAAGAGCGGCTGGGCACAATGTGTGCCCGCACGCACCGCAACACCCGCCCGGTCGATAACCATTGATACGTCATGGGCGTGAATGCCGGCAAGTTCGAAGGAGATGATCGCGCCCTTGCCCTTGGCATCGCCGAAAATACGCAGCGAATTGATCTGGCGCAGCCGTTCATGCGCATAGTCGCGCAAATCTTCCTCATGGGCAAGAATGGCGGCGCGGCCAATCCTCTCCACATATTCAATGGCTGCACCAAGACCGATGGCCTGTGCAATTGGCGGCGTACCGGCTTCGAAGCGGTGCGGCGGATGGTTATAGGTGACGATATCCTCCGTCACCTCTTCGATCATCTCGCCGCCGCCCTGAAACGGACGCATGGCTTCCAGCTTTTCCTTGCGGCCATAGAGCACGCCAATGCCGGACGGACCATAAATCTTGTGCCCAGTGAAAATATACCAGTCACAGCCGAGATCCTGCACATCAACGGGCAGATGCACCGCACCCTGACTGCCATCGACAAGCACCGGAATGCCGCGCGCATGGGCAATGCGGACGATTTCCTTGATCGGCGTCACCGTGCCAAGCACGTTGGACATATGGGTGATGGCAACCAGCTTGGTACGATCAGTCAACCGCGCTTCGAATTCCTCGATATGGAATGCGCCCTGCTCATCGACAGGTACCCAGACCAGCTTTGCACCTTGCCTTTCCCTGATGAAATGCCACGGCACGATGTTGGAATGGTGCTCCATGATCGACAGGACGATCTCGTCGCCCTCGCCAATATTGGGCATACCATAGCCATAAGCGACCGTATTGATCGCCTCGGTAGCGGATTTGGTGAAAACGATCTCGTCAACAGAAGCCGCATTCAAAAAGCGCCGGACACTTTCGCGCGCCTTTTCATAGGCATCCGTAGCGGCGTTAGACAGGAAATGCAGGCCGCGATGCACATTGGCATATTCATTCGAATAGGTATGCGTGATCGCATCAATGACCGCCTGCGGCTTCTGTGCCGAAGCGCCATTGTCGAGATAGACAAGCGGTTTGCCGTAGACTTCACGCGACAGAATAGGGAAATCGCGGCGGATTGCCTCGACATCATAACCGGCCTGAATAATCTTCGTATCCATAGTGCCCGCGCTTTCCTGCGTTTGGGTCGAATACCTGCCGGATCGACCGGCAGGCAAACAATCAGACATGAACAGCCAGCCACTTGTCGAGAATAGCTTCCAGAGCTTCGACCAGCGGTTCACTTTCCAGTTCTTCGATGATTTCAGCCACGAATGCCTTGATCAGCAAGCCGCGCCCTTCGCTCTCCGGAATGCCGCGCGCCTGCAGATAGAACAGGTGGTTGCCGTCGATTTCCGTCACCGTCGCACCGTGGCCGCAGGCCACATCATCGGCAAAGATTTCGAGTTCCGGCTTGGCATCAAATTCGCCATCATCGGACAGGAGCAGCGTGTTGCAGGCCATGCGCGCATCGGTCTTCTGGGCGATCCGGTTGACCTTGATCTGCCCCTGAAAGACACCGCGCGCCCGGTCTGTCACCACATTGCGGATGATCTGCACCGACGTGGTGTTTTCGACCAGATGGCCGAGCGTCATCGTCACATCCGTATGGCTGTCACCGCCAAGCAGATTGACACCGCGCAGCTGGAAATCCGAGCCCTCGCCCTTGGACAGCACATGCACTTCCTGCCGCACCAGCTTGCCGCCCGCATTGACGATATAAACCGTCAGCTTGGCATTGGTACCGATAGTCGCGGTGAACTGGGCAAGCTGTGTGGCTTCAATCCCCTGTTCGCGCAGGATGATCCAGACAATCTCTGCATCATCGGCAACAGTGATATTGCTGATGGATGTTGAAAAGCCCTCACCCTCGCCGCCTGTCTGACGCTCGATAATGGTTGCCTTGCTGCCCTTGCCGAACTTGACGGCAAAACGCACATGGCCCTGCCCGCGCACCTGCGCATTCTGCAGTTCCAGCGGCGCTTCAAGCTCGACATCATCGGCAATATTCACCGCCCAGCCATCGGTCACGTAAGCCGCATTGATCTGGCCGATTGCATCATCGCCGCCACGAATGGCGAGATCACGGATCACCGATCCATCGGCCAGTTTTTCGCTGTATTTGGTGAATTCGACACCTTCAACCCGCGGCGCATTCAGCGCAACACCATTGGACACTGTGGCAACAGCTGATCCCTGAATAACGGCTGGCAAGGCATTGGTACCAGCCGCGCCGTCATAGGCAGCAACGCTCCGCAGCAAGGTGCGCAGATCGGTATAGTGCCAGCTTTCGACACGGCGCGACGGCAGGCCCTGCGTCTTCAATGCCTCGATTGCATTGTCACGCGCGCTGACGATTTCCGCATCGCCCGGCAATTCGCCCATCCGGTCGACGAAGGAGTCGACCAGCGCCGCTTCTGCGGTTGTCGGCTGGCGTCCTGTGTGAACATTCATAACGTCGCTCCTCAGGCTGCCTCGCCGATGATATCGGCATAGCCGTTCTCTTCGAGATGGAGGGCAAGGTTCTTGTCGCCTGACTTGATGACCTGCCCCTTGTAAAGGACGTGGACACTATCCGGAACGATATAGTCGAGCAGACGCTGATAGTGGGTGATCACGATCACCGCACGGTCAGGCGAGCGCAGTGCATTCACGCCATCCGAAACAATCTTCAGCGCGTCGATATCGAGGCCGGAATCGGTCTCATCAAGCACGCAGAGCTTTGGTTCCAGCAGTTTCATCTGCAGGATTTCCGCACGCTTCTTTTCGCCGCCCGAAAAACCAACATTGAGCGGACGCTTCAGCATGGCAATATCCATATCGAGCGATGCCGCAGCGGTTTTGACGCGGGCGATGAAATCAGGAATTTTTAGTGGCTCTTCACCGCGCGCCTTGCGCTGCGAGTTCATCGCCACTTTCAGGAATTCCATCGTCGCAACACCGGGTATTTCCATCGGATACTGGAATGCCAGGAAAATGCCCTTGGCTGCACGCTCGGATGGATCGAGTTCCAGAATGGATTCGCCATTGTAGAGAATGTCACCTGATGTGACTTCGTAGTCTTCGCGGCCCGCAAGAATATAGGACAGCGTCGACTTGCCGGAACCGTTCGGCCCCATGATTGCCGCCACTTCACCCGCCTTGACCGTAAGGTTCAGGCCGCGAATGATTTCGGTGTCCGTATCTGCGATCTTCGCATGCAGGTTGATGATCTCAAGCATTGTACTACCCTTTGAATTCCGTGGGATCAGCCTCGGCGATCCCTTGCTAAATCTTTTATTCGTCTTGGCGCTTGGCGCCCGAAAGTTACATGGCTAGCGGATTAGCAGCAGATAACTGCCATAAGCTGTTCCGCAAATTGAAACGACTGCTATTAGGAACTGCACCGTTTGAGGCAATCGCAAGAGAAACCAACCTGGGCCTTCCATACGGTCTCTCAGATAAACATATTTGGGTTTATCTCTCCGCTTGGCCTCTGGTTTGGTCTCCTCCGTCGTCATCCTTATCCGACACTCCCCTCAAGGCTGATGCCGATCAGTTTTTGCGCTTCCACGGCAAATTCCATCGGCAGTTCCTGAATGACTTCCTTGACGAAGCCATTGACGATCAGCGCAATCGCCTCTTCTTCCGGAATGCCGCGCTGCATCACATAGAACAGCGCATCTTCGGAAATTTTTGAGGTGGTCGCTTCGTGTTCGAACTGGGCGGTGGCGTTCTTCGCCTCGATGTAAGGCACCGTATGCGCACCGCAATCATTGCCGATCAGCAGCGAGTCACACTGGGTGAAGTTACGCGCATTCTCCGCCTTTCGATGGGCCGAAACCTGACCGCGATAGGTGTTGTTCGACTTTCCAGCCGAAATACCCTTGGAGATGATGCGGCTCGACGTGTTCTTGCCGAGATGCAGCATCTTGGTGCCGCTGTCGATCTGCTGATGACCATTGGAAACCGCGATGGAATAAAACTCGCCGCGTGAATTGTCGCCGCGCAGGATCACCGATGGATA
The DNA here is from genome assembly GCF_014138335.1 of Phyllobacterium sp. P30BS-XVII. Classification (NCBI taxonomy): domain Bacteria; kingdom Pseudomonadati; phylum Pseudomonadota; class Alphaproteobacteria; order Hyphomicrobiales; family Phyllobacteriaceae; genus Phyllobacterium; species Phyllobacterium sp. P30BS-XVII. The sequence goes on along the minus strand of NZ_JACGXO010000005.1, from coordinate 375,834 downwards.
TTTCCATGTGATCGCCGAACCGGTTTCAACCTGTGTCCACGAAATCTTGGAGTTCTTGCCACGGCAATCGCCACGCTTGGTCACGAAGTTGTAGATGCCGCCCTTGCCTTCCGCATCACCGGGGAACCAGTTCTGCACGGTCGAGTATTTGATCTCGGCATCGTCAAGCGCAATCAATTCCACAACAGCCGCATGCAGCTGGTTCTCGTCGCGCTGCGGTGCCGTGCAGCCTTCGAGATAGGACACATAGGCACCCTCTTCTGCAATGATCAGCGTACGCTCAAACTGGCCGGTATCCCGCTCATTGATGCGGAAATAGGTCGACAGTTCCATCGGGCAGCGAACACCCTTGGGCACATAGACAAACGAACCATCAGTAAAGACAGCCGAATTCAGCGTCGCATAGAAATTGTCGGATACCGGCACAACAGAAGCCAGATACTTTTTAACCAGTTCCGGATGCTCGCGAATTGCCTCGGAAATCGAACAGAAGATGACGCCCGCTTTGGCCAGTTCCGCCTTGAAGGTCGTGACAACAGACACACTGTCAAACACCGCATCAACAGCCACACGGCCTGATTTGTAGACATTGTCGCTGGCTTCTTCCTCATCGGAAGGGCTCGGCTCGCCCATTTTGCGCACGCCCGCGAGGATTTCCTGCTCTTTCAGCGGAATACCCAGCTTCTCATAGGTGCGCAGCAGCTCCGGATCGACCTCGGCAAGCGATGTCGGGCCCGTCTGGTTCTTTGGTCCAGCGTAATAAACCATGTCCTGAAAGTCGATCTTCGGGTAATCCACCCGCGCCCATGTGGGCTCTTCCATGGTCAGCCAGCGTTCATAGGCTTTCAGGCGCCATTCCAGCATCCATTCCGGCTCATTCTTCTTGGCCGAAATAAAGCGGATAATATCTTCGCTAAGGCCCTTTGGCGCCTTATCCATTTCGATAAGGGTCTCAAAGCCATACTTGTACTGGTCCACATCCAGGGTGCGGACCTGATCAATAGTTTCCTGCACGGCAGGCATTGGCGTTCTCCATCCTCGCGGGATTCAAGGTCCCGCAGTTGCAAACGTCAAGGCGTGTGTCGTCTTGAATATTTGCCTCAATGTAGTGTGCTAACGCACGATTTAACACCGGTATTTACCGGATTTTTTGCAATTACCGGCAAGTTGTTGCCAATAATCGCAATATTTCACGCCGCATCGGCAGCAGCCGGCTTGGTCCGGTCGCGCCGCGCAACAATTTTTGCCAGCGCATCCAGAAAAAGCGCTATCTCGTCCTGCGTGGTTTCAGGCGATGTGGACACCCGCAGGCCGCCCGTTCCATCGCCAAAACCCATGGCCGCAAGCACATGGCTTGGTCCAACTTTTCCCGAAGAACAGGCAGAGCCTGCCGATAGCGCAATTCCCGCCAGATCGAAAGCGATTTGAACGGTTTCCGCCTTCATATCTGCAAGACTGAAGAACGTAGTATTGGCAAGCCTGTCCACGGTGTCGCCATAGATAACCGCATCGGATGCTATGAAGCGGATGCCGTCTTCGATCAGCTGCCTGTTGCCAAGCCCCCAGCCTCCACCCAGAAGCGCTTCACGGGCAAACCGCGCCGCCGCGCCAAAACCTGAGATGATGGGCAAGGCTTCCGTTCCGGCGCGATGCCCCTTTTCCTGTCCGCCGCCGCGCACGAGCGCTTTCGGCATGACCAGATCGGAAACAGCAATAATTGCGCCAACGCCCTTGGGGCCACCGATCTTGTGCGATGACAAAATGAGATAATCAGCAGAAGACGTTGTGATATCAAGAGGAGTTCGCCCTGCCGCCTGCACGGCATCGACCACAAAAAATCCACCGAACTCTTTGACAATCCTGCCGATTTCACCAATCGGCTGCAAAACGCCGGTTTCATTGTTAGCAGCCTGCACGGCAACCAGTGGCAGACCTTCGCTCTTGTCATGGGCGGCGAGAAATGCGCGCAGCTGGCCAAGATCGAGCAGGCCATTGCTATCAACGGAAACTGTTTCAATCTGCTCCGCCGCGAACTGACCGCCCGCCAGCATGCATGGGTGTTCGCTGGCACTGACATAAAGCCGCGAAAGCCGCACCGGTGCCCGTCCCATCACATAATGCGGGGTGAGCAGGGTTGACGCGGCCTCGGTGGCACCCGATGTAAAGAACACATGATCAGGTTTGGCATTGACCAGAGCGGCCACCTCACGGCGGGCGCTTTCAAGAATTGCTTTTGAGGCACGGCCTTCGCTGTGAACGGACGATGGATTGCCCGTCTGCGCCAGAGCATCGACCACAGCATCACGCGCCACCGCGAGCAGCGGCGCACTGGCATTGTAGTCGAGATAGGCGCGTTTTGGGGCCATACCTGTCGTAATTCCTGTTCTTTTGAACTATGCGCTTTCAAAAAGCGCAATTTTCTTGAAATTCAACCTCGGACCGGCCTATGAAGCCGCTTCGAGACAAATTCTACACCAGTTTTGAACGGTTCTAAACTGGTTTTATGGGTGCTGTTGATCGCCGTCAAGTCCGGCTGATAAACAGGAACCCTGTGGCGAAGAGTGGAGTACACATGCCTGAAGTAATTTTCAATGGACCTGCGGGCCGTCTTGAGGGCCGTTATCAGCCTTCGATGGAAAAAAATGCGCCAATAGCCATCGTGCTGCACCCGCATCCACAATTTGGCGGCACCATGAACAACAAGATCGTCTACGATCTGTTCTACATGTTCCAGCAGCGCGGTTTTACGACATTGCGGTTCAACTTCCGTGGCATTGGCCGCAGCCAGGGCGAATTCGACCATGGTTCGGGCGAACTGTCCGATGCCGCCGGTGCGCTTGACTGGGTTCAGTCGCTGCATCCTGATTCGAAAACCTGCTGGGTTGCCGGTTATTCTTTCGGCGCATGGATCGGTATGCAGCTTTTGATGCGCCGTCCGGAGATCGAAGGCTTTATTTCGGTTGCTCCGCAGCCGAACACCTATGATTTCTCATTCCTCGCACCCTGCCCCTCCTCAGGTCTCATCCTGCACGGCGATCAGGACAAGGTTGCCCCGGCCAAGGACGTTCAGGGACTGGTTGACAAGCTGAAGACCCAGAAGGGCATCACCATCACCCAGAAAACGATGGTCGGCGCCAATCACTTCTTCACCGGCATGACTGATGAAGTAATCACCGAATGCTCCGATTATCTCGACCGCCGTTTGAATGGCGAACTGGTGGAAGCCAAACCAAAACGCTTGCGCTAAAGGTCTCGGGCATTCGTGCTGCATTACAAATCCTCGGGCCAAAACCCGGGGATTTTTTATTTGAACGGGTTCTGTATGAAAATGGTTCGTGGTTCGACAAGCTCACCATGAGGGAGAGAGGTGCTGTAATGCTAATCGACAACGTTGCAGAACCCGACTCCCTTGCATCCTCACTCTCCCTCAGGGTGAGCTTGTCGAACCACGCACAACAATCATGCAACCACCTATTTTCAAAAAAATACACCAACTTATCCAACACCATCCTGCCTCGTTTATTCTGATGGTGTCCTTTCCGGCGGGAATGCTCCGGAAACTTTCTGAAGTCAGGAAAGGATCGGTGATTTCGTCTGCGGGGCTGTTAACCTTGCAGGGGAAGCGGTTTTATCTCACAAGGGTAAAACCAGTCATCGGGACGGGTGATCCGGTTATTTTCTTGGTTGGAACAGGAAAATCTCCGGGGAACGCACTGACTACACTACCAATACCAAGACTTCCGCGTTCCCCTTTGGATCGCCCGTCTTTCCCACCTCATCAATAGCCAGACGCAAAAGCGGGCGTGGTAATGGGGAGGTATATTCCGCAACTGCAATTGGAGATGCAATCACCCCTCTGCATGGTGCGTGGTTCGACATAACAACCATGAGAAAGAGACGTGGGTTGCAAAAGCATTGTCGCGCCCTTCGACAAGCTCAGGATGAGGGGGAGTGAGGATTGCAATGCTAATCTCCACCATTGCAGAACTTGGCTCCCTGGACCCCACTCCTCTCCCTCATGGTGAGCTTGTCGAACGGCGGACCACGAACCGCTTCGATGCAGTCTACTTCCTACTTCCTACTTCCTACTTCCTACTTCCTACTTCCTACTTCCTACTTCCTACTTCCTACTTCCTACTTCCTACTTCCTACTACCACCCCGCCCGGCGCTGCCACATCGCACCCCGTTGTGGTTGGAAATGTCAGCGGCAAGCCATCGAGTGCGCGCACGGCGAGATAGGCCCAGGCCTCCGCTTCCATCGAATCGCCGTTGAGACCCAATTCCTCAGCGGCGATAACCGCTGCGCCGGTCTTGGCTGCCCCATCAGTCAGATCAGCCATGATAGTCGCATTTTTGCGACCGCCACCGCAGATCACCCACAGCGCGGGCTTGTCGGGTGCATAGGCACTGGCTTCGAGAATGGCATCGGCTGTGACCTTGGCGAGCGTGCGGGCACCATCGGCAAGCTCAGGGTTGCCAAGATCTTCGAGCGTGAAATCATTACGGTCGAGCGATTTTGGCGGTTTCAGATCAAAGAACGGCTTTGCCATGTAACGCCCCACGGCCTCGGTCAGCACCTGACCTTCGCTGGCAATGGTCCCACCGGAATCATAAGCGATTCCCGCCCTGTCCTGCACCCACTGGTCGATCAGCGTGTTACCGGGGCCCGTATCAAAGGCAATCGGATCGGTACTCCCCGATATGATCGTCACATTGGAAATACCGCCAATATTGACGAAAACAACGGGCTTGCCCTTGCCAAGCTCGACAGGAACCCGTGCAGCGAGCGCCTGATGATAGACGGGAACGAGCGGCGCGCCTTGTCCGCCATGCACCATGTCATTGGCCCGCATGTCGTAGACCACAGGAATACCGATCATGTCAGCCAGCAACTTGCCATCACCCAACTGTACCGTCAGTTTTTCCAGCGGCCGATGCAAAACTGTCTGGCCATGAAACCCAATAATATCAATGGCATCGGCGCTTAGCTTATGATCGGACAGAAAGCCGAGCACCGCCTCACCATGCCGCTTGGTCAATTCCTGTTCAATTGCTGCCAGACTGCCGGGGCGTTCATGGCGCGTACGAATGGATTTTGCTTCATCGAGCCCCGCCTCGATCCGGCGGCGGAATGCCGACTCATAGGCGACAAAGCCTGAGGGCCCGCGCCGGACCTCGTTTTTGCCGTCGGTTTCGAGGAGCGCGATGTCGATTCCATCCATGGATGTTCCGCTCATCAGGCCAATTGCCCGCCTTATCGCTGTCACGTCACACCCTTTCTTGTGATTCGGTCCCGAATGATGTTAAACGGCCACGTCTTGTTCGGCACGTTTCTTCATGCCGGATGCTTCCCTACGTAAAAGTTTCAGGAAAAATCATGTCTGCCTTCAAATCCGACTTTATGCACACGCTTTCCACGCGCGGCTTCATCCATCAGGTCTCCGATGAGGCTGGTCTGGATGCGCTTTTCGCCAAGGAGACAGTGACTGCCTATGTTGGATATGATGCGACGGCCACCAGCCTGCACATTGGCAACCTCATTTCCGCGACCATGCTCTATTGGCTGCAGGAAACCGGACATCGGCCCATCGCGCTGATGGGCGGCGGCACGTCAATGGTTGGTGATCCCTCGTTCCGTGATGAGCAGCGCAAGCTGCTGACACCCGAAGCGATCAACACCAACATTGAGGGCATCAAGCGGATTTTCGCGCGCATTCTGCGTTTTGGCGAGGGTCCGACCGATGCGTTTCTGGTCAACAATGCCGATTGGCTGATGGGTCTTGGCTATGTGGAATTCCTGCGCGATGTTGGCCGCCATTTCTCTGTCAATCGCATGCTGTCCTTCGACAGCGTCAAGCTGCGGCTCGACCGGGAACAGTCCCTCTCCTTCCTCGAATTCAACTACATGATCATGCAGGGCTACGACTTCGTTGAACTCAACCGTCGTCATGGCTGCGTATTGCAGATGGGCGGTTCGGACCAATGGGGCAACATCATCAACGGCGTTGATCTTGGCCACCGCATGGGAACCCAGCAGCTCTACGCCTTGACCACCCCGCTGCTGACCACCAGCTCGGGTGCCAAGATGGGCAAGTCGGCCTCCGGCGCGGTCTGGCTCAATGAGGATGCCTTCAGCCCCTATGATTTCTGGCAGTACTGGCGCAACACGGAGGATGCCGATGTGGGGCGCTTCCTGAAAATCTTCACGCGCCTGCCGCTTGATGAAATTGCCCGGCTGGAAGCACTCGGCGGCTCTGAGATCAATGAAGCCAAGAAAATCCTCGCAACGGAAGCAACTGCTATCGTTCATGGCCGTGAAGCCGCGACAATGGCGGCTGAAACCGCCCGCACAACCTTCGAGGAAGGTGCATTGGCCGCCAACCTGCCATCCATCGATATCGCCACGAGCGAGCTTGATGGCGGTATCGGTATTCTGACACTGCTTGTGAAGGCTGGTCTTGCGGGTTCGAACGGTGAAGCCCGCCGCCACATTCAGGGCGGTGCGGTGCGTGTGAACGATGCCAGTGTTTCCGATGAAAAGGCGCAGGTTTCAACGGTTGATGTGACGGGCGATGGTGTAATCAAGCTGTCACTGGGCAAGAAGAAACACATTCTGGTCCGCCCCGCATAACGGGTTGATTTTGCGGGGGTGGGGTGCGTGGTTCGTAGTTCGTGGTTCGACAAGCTCACCATGAGGGAGAGTGAGGATGCAACACTAATCGCAAAGAGTGCTGAGCAAAGAGTGCAGAACTTGACTCCCTTGCATCACCTCTCTCCCTCATGGTGAGCTTGTCGAACCACGAACTACGAACCACCATCCCCACCCCGCAACAAAACCACCCAGTTTTGCTCTATTGAGTATTTTCTATTGAAACTCGAAAATTGACCTGAATATACCCGGTGCGATAACCGAAATCGGATTGACGATAATCTGCGGCTGTTTGAGTGGGCCCTGCAGCTTGTAGGTAATGCCGATCAGGCCGCGATCCCGGCCATTGCCGAGCAGCAGGCCGAGCACCGGCAGTTCGCCAAAGATGCGATTGATGCCATAGGCGGGCATGAATGTGCCTGTCAGAGCCATATTGCCCTGCGGATCACTCAATACACCCTGGAACGTCGTCCCAATAGTCGAACCACGCACAACGCCATTGGCAAGATTGATATAATTCTTGCCCTTCTCGATCTGGGAAAAGCCGCGCTCGAAAGTAACCGTCGACACATCGATATTCTTCTTCACCGCGTCGTTGAGACTGGTACCGTTCGGCGACGACGAAACAAGGCTTGCCAATCTTGGTTCATTGACGAGGGTGAAGTCACGCGCATCGATCTGCCCGCGCAATGGGCCATCGCCTTTGGAATCGAGCGTAACGGTGATGCTGCCGCCCTGCATCTTGTCGTAGAATCCGGTAAAGCGCAGCACGGCTCCAGCATCCTTCGACTGAAGGTTGACCGAACGCGCGCCGCTTTCCGAACTGTCCGTAGCGATGACCTTCTGGCCGGATTTCGTCACCGCGTTGAAAGCGAGACCGGAAACATTGGAACCGACGCTCTCATAGGACAGCGAGACATTGCCAAAGCTTTCCGAAAAGAAGCCTTGAACATCATCAATATCCGCATTGACGAGAACGCGTTTCTTATCGCTGTTATCGCCGCTCTGCTTCTTGTCCGTCACCTGATTGAGCAGCGAGCGCGCGTCAAATGACTTGCCCTTCACATCTGCCCGGTAGCCATAGCCGGTGCGCGATACCTTGACGGCGATATCATCGGTGCGGTTGAGGCTGACCTGACTGAAATCCGCGCTGGCAAGGTCGCCTTTGACCACGGATATGTCTCCGCGCAACCGGAAGGTTTCGCCGGAGACATCGAGGTTTTTGATGCTGATATTGTCCGCATCCTGCTGCAGGCCGAATTTTGCCGTGGCTTTCACCCCGGCGCCCTTGGTCCAGCCAAGCTGTGCCAGCTTCACTTCGGCTTTGCTCAGGTCAGCAGTAGCAATCTGACCGCCATCAGCCGATTTATCAATATCGACGGTGATAGGCCCCGAAATAAACGGATCAAGGCTTGGGAATAGCGTATTGCGCGTTTTATCGTCCAGCTGCAGCGAGACCGATTGCTTGCGCTTGGCGGGATTGCTGCCGAGTGGTTCAAACAGCGTAATATTGGCCGGAACACCATTCAGCTGCGCCTTGACGTCGATATTCGCCTCGGTGTCGTTGACGTTGAGTGTGCCATTGGCATTGGTAATCGTCTGGCCATCGAACTTCTTGGAAAGGTTCACGCCATTCAGATCGATCTCGGCTGACCATTGCAAACTTCCCTGCGGCGCGTGGCGTGTCACTGGAAATGTCACAAGAACATGTGTTTTGACATCGCCGCTGATATCATCTGGCGTAAAGGGCACACCTTTCACTGCATTAATCGGCTTAAAACCGGCAATCTCGGCAATAGCAGAGGCATCACCGGCAATATTCAGATCAAGCTCTGAAAGCACCGGACGCTGCGGACCCCACGGAATGATCAGCGTACCATCAACAATACGCGCTTCGCGGTTGCCGGGCGTAAAGGCCGAACCTTTCAGCAGCTTGATGGTCGTATAGGCGCCGCGCACGCTGATAGCGCCATTCGCATCGCGGATAGGTGGCAAATCTCCAACAATGTCGAAGCGCGTATCCTGCACGTTGAAATCAACCTGCACTTCGTCGGCCGTCAGGGGTGGCGGTTTGCCCGGACCATCGAAACGGCCAGCGGCGAAAATAACGTCAATGCGGCTGTCCTTTACCTCGCCGCCAACGATATTATCGAGAACCCAGCGACGCGCACCGGTGGCAATCCAGATCGGCCATAGCTGCTTGACCTGCGCTGTCGGCATCTTTGGTACACGCAGCGCCAGCGTCATGGCTGGCGAACCCTTGCCAAAGGTTGCGCTGCCCTGCCCGTAAAGTTCATTCTCGCCATCACTGCGCACGGCGATCTCGGAAAGGTCGAGTTTTTTCTCACCCGGCGCATATCGCCCGGTCACTCGCGCATTGAACACAAGCGGCGGCTCTGTGGAATCCTGCGGTGCCGAGCTTGCTTCCTGCGTGACCAGCTCAAAACGATATCCGGGGTTCACCGCAGCCGCGACAGCTGTTGCATCGTCGGGCAATGGCTCTGGCCCGATGGCACCTTCAACGACGCCCTTGAATCCACCGAAATGGATGCTCGACGGTGTAATCTCGACTTTTTTCGTGCCGAAAACATGTTCGAAATTGATCTGGGTGCTGGCGCCCATGTCCGAGACATTGCTGATACTGACGGGACCTTCGCTCACATTGAGGGTACCCCAAACCCGCATCGGCACGGTCGGCGCACCGGCAACACCATCCAGTTTGATTTCGGCTTCGTTGTTATAGGCGAAGTATGAACCATCAGGCTTAATGCCATCGGCATCCGGCACAGGCTCTATGCCATGTGTGCCAATGAGCGGAATCTTGCTGATCGCCAGTGAGAATGAATCGATCTTGGCACCGATGGCGGCACGTTTGACCTGCGCCGACACATCGATCACCTTGCCCCGCCATTCGACCGTTCCCTTGATTGCGACAGGACCGCCCGTTTCAGCCAGTTCCAGATTGATAATACGCAGGCTTTCCGGCTGACCGGCAACGGTGAAATCAAAAGTCGTATCGGAGACCGTGATGTCACGGGTTTCGCGCTGATCCAGCAAGGAGACAGCATTCTGCAGCCCGGTAAAAAGCAGCTCCGAAACGCCATCAAGATTAACAAGACCGCGATCATCCTGCGGCACAATCGACATGAAATCGAAAGGCTCCTGACTGGCAACCTTGATCTGCGCCCCGTCAAGCCCAAGACTCTGTACCTGCACACTGCCCTGCAAAAGCGGCAGCGTGGCCAGACCGATACGCACCGAGCGGATATTCTTTATCTCCACACCGCGTTTGACGTCGGAAATATTGACGTTGCGCGCTTCAAGCGCGACGTGCCTGTGTTGATCAAGCGAGATCTGAGCCGATTGGATCGTGGCATCGGTATCGGGGCCGACAACGGATTTGAGCGCGGTCTGCGCGCGCTGGGTCAGTGCTTCCCCGCCAATGCCGACACGCAACACCACAAAGGCTATTCCGGCAAGAACCACGAGAAGAAGCAGGAACGACGCAAATGCGCCACAGACGAATCGAAACCGCGAGCGGCGGGCAGGCATAGCCACCGGCACCTCGCCCTGCTCGACCGCAGACGGGTAATGATGAAATTTCAGGAAGTCGCGCTTTGTAAAACGGACTCTTTTCGGTTTCTCTGTCAAATTCCCAAGCCAATTGAGGAATCATGTGGGAAACCGTAGACGATTCCCTTGCCTCTCTTATAGTTGCCCAAGTGAGGCTCGCATTCAATGATGAAAGAAAGGCATTCCTATGACAACTCTGGAAATCGGCAATCCCGCCCCGGACTTTACCCTTCCCCGTGACGGTGGCGGCACGCTTTCGCTGGCGGAATTGCGCGGAAAACCTGTTGTCCTGTATTTTTACCCGAAGGACGATACAAGCGGTTGCACCCAGGAAGCGATCGAGTTTTCCGGACTGAAGCCCGAATTTGAAAAGCTTGGTGCGAAAGTCATCGGCATGTCGCCCGATCCAACCAAGAAGCACGACAAGTTCAAGACAAAGTATGATTTGAAGGTCGATCTTGTTGCCGACGAGGAAAAGACCATTCTGGAAGCCTATGGCGTCTGGGCTGAAAAGAGCATGTATGGCCGCAAATATATGGGCGTTGAACGCACGACGTTCCTGATCGATTCGAACGGCAAGATCGCAAAGATCTGGAACAAGGTGAAGGTTCCGGGCCACGCAGCCGAAGTTCTCGCAGCCACCAAGGCGCTCTAGGTCATCTTGTCCTTGAAATGAATGGAAAAATGCCACTCCGTTAGGGTTTGTTAACCATAACGGAGTGTAATGCCCGTCAAGAACTGAAGCTAAAAATGACGAGCAGAGCGGCCATGAAGAAGGCAAAACATTCCCCCATCTTCAGCAATCAGAAAGAACCCCACACGGTCATCATCGCGCGGGGTGAAACTATTCGTCATTTTACCCTGCGGCCCTGGGCAGCCATTCTTGGCGGCACCCTCGCCTTCGCGCTGGCGGGAACCTATCTGATAGCCACATCCTATCTGGTTTTCCGTGACGATCTGATCAGCGGCAGCGTTGCCCGTCAGGCACGGTTGCAGCAGGCCTATGAGGACCGTATAGCCAATCTGCGCACCCAGCTTGATCAGGTCACCAGCCGTCAGATGCTCGACCAGCAGCTTATGGAAACCAAAGTATCTGAACTGATCCGCAGGCAGAAATCGCTGGCTGAACGGCATGACAAGCTCGCACCCATGCTAGAGCGTGCAGAACATGCGGGTGCCGCTATCCCGCCCGTTGTGGAAGACAATGCGCCGATGGACAGCAATGGTCAGGACGTTGTGCGGTCGCAGGATGACGAAGCATTCTATGGCATCGATCCGATCATTACAGGACCAACGCCAGTCTCGCACAAACCGGCACCGCGCAGTGAGAAACCGGCGAAAAGCGTCGACAAGGCGGAACTTCTGCTGAAATCAGTCAATACATCGCTCACGGATATCGAAGCCAAACAGATCGCGCAGATGCAGACGCTGTCCAACACGGCCTATGAAAATGCCGACAAGATCATGGAAGCACTGGCAGCCACCGGCGTTAAACCGGCCCTCGATGAAAAGTCAGATATTGGTGGCCCGTTCATTCCCGCCGGGAGTGTTGCTCCATTTGATGCCAAGCTGAATGATCTCGATCAGGCGCTGGAACGGCTGGAAAGCGCCAAAAGCCTTGCCAAAACCATTCCCATTTCCAATCCGGTTCCGGGCATGCCTGTGTCCAGCACCTTTGGCGTGCGCAAGGACCCGATCATCGGCTCCATGGCGTTTCATTCCGGCATGGATTTCCGCGCAATATCAGGCTCGTCAGTACATGCTACAGCCAATGGCACAGTCACCGAGGCTGGCTATAATGGCGGTTATGGCAATATGGTCGAGATCGACCATGGAAACGGCCTGTCGACCCGCTATGGCCATATGAGCCAGATTCTCGTCAGCGTCGGCCAGAAGATCAGCATCGGCGATATTGTCGGCAAGGTCGGCAGCACGGGCCGCTCCACCGGCCCGCATTTGCACTATGAAGTGCGCAGAAATGGCAGCGCCATCAATCCCGCCGGTTTCCTCACAATTGGCCGTGAGGTTGCGACGGCGCTTTAACGGCACTCCGCATCGCAAGTTTTGAATACAAAAAAACCGGCAGGAGCGTATCCTGCCGGTTTTTCTGGTTCGGGCAATGTGCCAGAATTTTTAGGCGATATCCTGCACGTCCACATCAGTGCCATGGACGCGGTGTGCCAGCGCAGCTTCCATGAACATATCGACTTCACCGTCGAGCACGTCCTGCGGGCTGGTGCTTTCAACGCCCGTCCGCAAATCCTTGACCAGCTGATAGGGCTGCAGGACGTAGGAGCGGATCTGATGCCCCCAGCCAATATCGGTCTTGGATGCGGAGATGGCGTCAGCCGCCTGCTCGCGCTTTTCCAGTTCGGCTTCATAGAGACGCGCGCGCAACATGGACCACGCCGTGGCACGGTTCTTGTGCTGGGAGCGTTCCGCCTGACACTGCACCACGATACCCGTGGCGATATGCGTGATGCGCACGGCGGAGTCCGTCGTGTTGACGTGCTGGCCACCGGCACCGGAAGCGCGGTAGGTATCGATGCGAACATCGGCTTCCGTCACGGCAATTTCGATATTGTCATCGACGACCGGGTAAACCCAGATACTGGAAAAGGAGGTGTGCCGCCGCGCATTGGAATCGTAAGGCGAAATACGCACCAGACGATGCACGCCCGATTCCGTCTTCATCAGACCATAGGCATTGTGGCCCTTGATCAGGATGGTGGCGGACTTGATGCCGGCTTCTTCACCGTCATGGATTTCGAGCAGTTCGACCTTCATGCCCTTGCGATCGGCCCAGCGCGTATACATGCGCAAAAGCATCGACGCCCAGTCCTGACTCTCCGTACCACCGGCGCCGGAATGCACTTCGACATAGGTGTCGTTGGCATCGGCTTCACCGGATAGAAGCGTATCGATCTGGCGTCGGTCGACTTCCACTTTGATGGCACGAATGCCCTCTTCCGCCTCGGCAACGATGGATTTGTCACCCTCCTCATCGCCCATGGCGATCAGCTCGATATTGTCCTCGAGCGACTGGCTGAGTGTGCGGATGGAGTTGATGCCGTCTTCCAGCTGCTGGCGCTCGCGCATAAGCTTCTGGGCTTCCTGCGCGTCATTCCACAGTGCAGGGTCTTCGGCAAGCTGGTTCAGATAGCCAAGGCGTTTGATTGACGTATCCCAGTCAAAGATGCCTCCTCAGCAGGCTTATGGCCTGCTTGATCTCATCGACCAGCGTCTCGATTTCAGCGCGCATTGGCTGTCCGTTCCTTCTGCATTTATCGTTATTTTCGAATTGCGGCGGACCATATTCACTGGTCCGCGCGATGTAAAGTCTTGAAGCTTTACGAATTATCCGGGTTTGGGGCGGTTAGAAAAGCCCGCCGCCGCCGCCCTGAATGGCCCTGTTGACGTTCGGGGACTGCACCTCAACCGGCGCACCTTCCGAGAATGTACCCATGCCGATGACGGAATAGCTGTCCGCAGGGCCTGTGCCCGGCTTGAAGGCTTCCATGATCACATTGGGCTGGCCTTCCGTGGCACGCATACCCGTCTTGCGATCAATAGAGACCACGGTCATGCCCTCTGGCACGCGGAAGTCAACCGAACGCTGGCCCTGCATGGCAGCGGTAAAGAAATCCTTGGCCACCGGCGCAGCAAGGCCGCCACCAGTGCCGCCATGGCCCATCGCCGTCGGCGTGTCATAGCCAAGATAGAGGCCAATCACCAGATCAGGCGTGAAGCCCATGAACCAGGCATCTTTTTCATCGTTTGTCGTACCTGTTTTACCAGCGATAGGACGGTTCAGGCTTTTAAGGATCGTTGCCGTACCGCGTTGGATAACACCTTCCATCATCGATGTGATCTGATAGGCGGTCATCGGGTCGAGCACCTGATCGCGGTCATCAACCAGTTCAGGCTCTGGCTGGTTCTTCCAGTCTTCCGCAGTACAGGTTTCGCACTTGCGCTCATCATGCTTGAAGATGGTCTTGCCGTAACGGTCCTGAATACGGTCAATGATCGATGGTGTGATCTTGCGCCCGCCATTGGCGATGATCGAATAACCAGTCACCATGCGCATGACCGTCGTCTCACCAGATCCAAGCGCCATGGCCAGAACCGGCAGCATCTTGTCATAGATGCCAAAACGTTCGGCATATTCAGCCACAAGCTTCATGCCCATATCCTGTGCCAGACGCACGGTCATCAGGTTACGTGACTGTTCAATGCCATAGCGCAAGGTCGATGGTCCGGCAAAGTTGCCGCCATAATTCTTCGGCGCCCACACACCAAGGCTGCCGCCCTGATCCACGGAGATTGGTCCATCAAGCACCACGGATGCGGGAGTATAGCCATTATCAAGCGCCGCTGAGTAGACAAACGGCTTGAAGGACGAACCGGGCTGACGCATCGCCTGCGTTGCACGGTTGAATTCCGATTGGGCAAAGGAGAAGCCGCCCACCATAGCCAGAACACGGCCCGTATGCGGGTCCATGGCCACCATGGCACCTTCAATGCCTGGCACCTGATGCAGATCAAAGGCCGTATCACTGCCCTCTTTCTTCTGCACAAATACAACATCACCCGGCTTGAACACGCCTTCCAGCGATTTTACCGGTGTGCGCCTGCCATCCTTATAGAGGTTCATGGCCCATTTGATGTCAGCCGCCGCAATCGTGCCCTTCTTGCGCTCCGGCACCAGACCGTTCGCATCGTTACGCTCCGGCTGAAGGCCGATTGTGGCCTCCGTGGGCGTCACTTCAAGGATAACTGCAAGCTGCCAGTCCGGAACATCGGAGAATGCTTTGATCTCTGCGAGAGGAATACCCCAGTCGCCAATGGTCGAGATGGTCTTGTAGGGGCCGCGATAACCCTTGGCCTCATCATATTTGAACAGACCATGCTGCAGGGCGGCGCGCGCCTGCACCTGCATTTTCGGATCAAGAGTCGTGCGCACCGACAGACCGCCCTCATAAAGAGCGTTCTCGCCATATTTGTTGATAATCTCCCGGCGGACTTCCTCGGTGAAATATTCAGATGCGAAAAGATAATTGCCCGTATGGCGCGGCGTCACGCCAAGCGACTCCGCCTTTGCTGTCTTCGCTTCTTCAGCGGTCACATAGCCATTTTCGGCCATACGATCGATCACCCAGTTGCGGCGTTCAATCGCCCGCTCGGTCTGGCGGAAGGGATGGTAATTGGATGGCCCCTTGGGAAGAGCGGCAAGATAGGCAGCTTCTGCAACAGTCAGTTCATTGACCGACTTGTTGAAATAAGTCAGCGCGGCACCGGCAATACCATAGGAATTCAGGCCAAAGAAAATTTCGTTCAGATAAAGCTCGAGAATGCGGTCCTTGGAATAGGCCTGCTCGATGCGGAAAGACAGGATGGCTTCCTTGACCTTACGGCCCATCGTCTGATCGGAAGAAAGCAGGAAGTTCTTGGCGACCTGCTGGGTGATTGTCGAGGCACCAACCGGGCGGCGCGAGCCCCAGTTCTGAATGTTGACAATGACAGCGCGCGCAAGGCCGCTGATATCAACACCGGGGTGCTGGTAGAAATTCTTGTCTTCCGCTGAAATGAACGCAGCTTTCACACGATCAGGAATGGCCTGAATAGGCAGGTAAAGCCGGCGCTGCCGTGCAAATTCCGCCATGAGCGCACCGTCAGACGCGTGAATGCGCGTCATCACAGGCGGTTCATACTTGGCCAGAACTTCGTAGTCAGGCAGGTCTTTCGATACATTGACCACATAAAGCGCCGCGCCGCCTGCCGCCAGAAGCGCCATGACGGTGCCGATTCCGAAAAAATATCCGATCAAGCGTATCATTTGTATCCGGAACCCGTTTCATCCATTGGCATGTCGATAATCGATGCACGATCTCATCAATACAGATTGCACCCCGGGAAACCGTTCCCGGCACTTCAAACCGGAATACACAACGCCCGGCAAACTCAGTGACGCAATTGAGCGACAAATGTGACAAAGGCAAGGACAACCCGGTTCTGCGCACAATTTAAATACCAATTGTGGAGTTTCGGCAACGCACGCGTGAATATACTAAACGTTACAACTCAACCGGCAGTCGCAAACTGTCAGTTCAGTGCGCCCGCTGTCTTTTTTCCGGAAAATTCACCAACGGCAGTGGCAAGGCGCTCGGCCACGTGGCTGCGCCATGCGGGGTCCTGCATCAGTTTTGCATCTTCTTCATTGGACAGGTAGCCGATTTCCACCAGCACCGAAGGCACATCCGGCGCGCGCAACACCTGGAACCCGGCAAAGCGATGCGGATTGTTGATCATGTTTACATCGCCCTTGAGCGCACGCACCACGCCTTTGGCAAAGCTCAATGAGAATGTGTGCGTCTCGCGCCGAGTCAGGTCCATCAGAATATCGGCGATCTCAGGCGTCTCATTATCGAAGGTCACGCCCGCCACCGCATCGGCCTTGTTTTCACGGTCGGCCATGGCGCGCGATGCCGCGTCGGAGGCCTTGTCGGAAACCGTATAGACAGTTGCGCCGCGAATGCTGCGCTGGTTGATCGTATCGGCATGAACAGAAATAAACAGATCGGCTTCGTATTGCCGGGCAATCCGTACCCGCTCGGTCAGGCGCAGAAATTCGTCACTGTCACGCGTCATTTCGATCCGCAGGCCGGGAATCTTGCGCAACTGGTCGCGCAGTTCCCGCGCGAACATCAGCGTAACGTCCTTTTCCATGATACCGCCGGTGCTTTCCGCACCACTATCGATGCCGCCATGCCCCGCATCCACCACAACCGTGAATGGTTTTGGCGCTTTGCTGACCTCATTGGGCGCAGCACTTGCAAGACGATCACCCTTTGGCGCCATCTGCGTGGAAGCGGTTGTTGCATTCTGGTTTTTGATGGCTTCGGCAAACTGACGGTCAGAAGACGCCACAAGGTCAGCCACAAGGCGATAACCGGGGCTGTTATCGTTCTTCAGGACATCGACCCGCTCCACACTGAATGGGCCTTTTACCGTGAAAATGAGCCGCGAACGGGCATCATCGATCATGCCATAGCGCACATCATCAATCAGGCCGCGCGGTTCAAGCGACTTCTTGTCAAAGGCAAACACCGCTTTTGGCAGATCGATCACCAGACGGTGCGGCTGGTCCAAAAGCAGCGTCGACACTTCGGGTTCACGATCGAAATTGATCACAACACGGGTCCGCAACTCGTCGCCTGCAGCCTGATAGGTCAAGGCGGCAAGTTCATTGGCAGCGCTGGCTCTCTCGCCCGCCTGCACAACCGCAAGCAAACCCAAAAAGACAGTAGCAAAAACCCGGCAGATCACATTCATTTCATTGCAGATCGACATCGGCATTCGCCAGACATCATCCCCTCTGGTGCTATTTCGTATCAGACGGAGCACGATTGTTACATCGCTTTAGCCACATTATATGTGAATGATAGGTAACGCGTCGTGGTTAATTTAGTCTTATTAACTGACTTGTCCCGCCATCCTGGCCGCCACTTCTGTGCCACCCTGATGACACGATTATGAAGAAGGCCTTGTCATAACGCGACACACCTCCTAAAAGCAAAGGTGGGTTACTTCCTGCCCTCCGGAATCAGGCTCCTTCGTGTCACGGCAAATGACCTGCTGACACTGAAGACAGAGACATGGAGCAGCAAGGGCGAATTTCGCTGTAGGTAACCGGAAAAGAATTTGGCGTGAGCAGACAGAAAATGTCGGCCAGCGCTTTTTGTGAACGGCAGATAGCGCAGACAAGGCGCGTCGAGCCAGCCCTTTCGGGGGTATTAAAGTGTCGGCACTGCTTCAAGGCGTGCCATTCGTGAGGTCGTTTCGTCAGGAACAGAGATGTTTGATACAGACGTGACTATAATCGGCTTGAAAGCCGCGGGTGCTGAAACGCAACCCCGCGTGATGCCGTGTCTGTCTGTTTCTGCGAACCTTAATATATCCGGCAAATGTGAAAACGCGGCTCCGGCACCCCTACGGGCGTCCCGGTTGCACCGCGTTTTGAGCGTTTTAGCCGGGGAGAAGAATTATAATGTCGGACAAAATGCTAATCGACGCCTCCCACCAGGAGGAAACGCGCGTTGTCGTGGTTCGCGGCAACCGAATTGAAGAATTTGACTTTGAGTCGGAACACAAGAAACAGATCAAAGGCAATATCTATCTGGCGCGTGTCACACGTGTAGAACCATCGCTTCAGGCAGCATTCGTTGAATATGGCGGCAATCGCCATGGCTTTCTGGCGTTCAGCGAAATCCATCCTGATTACTACCAGATTCCTGTCGCAGACCGTCAGGCGCTGATCGAGGCGGAAGCCGAGGCAGCCAGCCAGGACGAAGACCACGAGGAAGCTGCCGGTGAACAGCGCAGCCGGGATCGCAATGATCGCGGCCAGCGCAATCGCCGTGGCCGCAGCCGTCGTGGCACCCGTCAGGGTGACGATACGGTCAAGCTTGATGCTGCTGACGAAGAAAACGCATCCGCAGGCGAAGCCGGTGACGCACACGAATCGTCAGAACAAAGCGGATCGGACGAAAACCCCTCTTCCGAGGACAATGGCGGTCAGACCCTTGCTGCTGCCATAGACGCTGATGTCATTTCCGAAGCCATTATTGTTGAGTCAGACGAAGCTACCGACTCCGAAGAAAAGGCTGACGAGAGCGATAATCACGCGCGCAAATCCAAGCGCCGCTCGCAGGACGACAAGGAAGAGCCGCATGACGAGCTTGACGAAGTCGATTCCATCGGCGCCGAAGATGCCATGGAAGAAGTTCCGACGCATCAGCGCTTCCAGCGCCGCCAGTACAACATTCAGGACGTTATCAAGCGCCGCCAGATTCTGCTGGTGCAGGTCGTCAAGGAAGAACGCGGCAACAAGGGCGCGGCTCTGACCACTTATCTGTCGCTTGCCGGTCGCTATTCGGTTCTGATGCCGAACACTGCCCGTGGCGGTGGCATTTCGCGCAAGATCACCAGCATTCAGGACCGCAAGCGCCTGAAGGACATCGTCAAGGACCTTGAAGTGCCCAAGGGCATGGGCGTAATCCTGCGCACCGCCGGTGCCATGCGCACCAAGCCTGAGGTCAAGCGCGATTACGAATATCTGATGCGCCTGTGGGAGAATGTCCGCAGCCTCACCCTCGCCTCCAGTGCGCCGACCCTCGTCTATGAGGAAGGCAGCCTGATCAAACGCTCGATCCGCGATCTCTATAATAAGGACATCACGGAAATCCTCGTGGCCGGTGAAAACGGCTACCGCGAGGCAAAAGACTTCATGCGCATGCTCATGCCGAGCCATGCCAAGGTGGTGCAGCCCTATCGCGAGTTGACGCCGATCTTTGCGCGCAATGGTATCGAGGCACAGCTCGACCGTATGTTGCAGCCGCAGGTCACACTGAAATCCGGTGGCTATATCATCATCAACCAGACCGAAGCGCTGGTGGCGATTGACGTCAACTCCGGACGCTCGACACGCGAACATTCGATTGAAGACACCGCGTTACAGACAAATCTTGAAGCGGCAGATGAAGTTGCGCGGCAATTGCGTCTGCGCGATCTTGCCGGTCTGATCGTTGTCGATTTCATCGACATGGAAGAAAACCGCAACAACCGTGCGGTGGAAAAGCGGATGAAGGATTGTCTGAAAGACGATCGCGCCCGCATTCAGGTTGGCCGCATCTCGCATTTCGGCCTCCTCGAAATGTCGCGCCAGCGCATTCGTGCCAGTGTTCTGGAAAGCACGACACAGGTCTGCGCGCATTGCGGCGGTACCGGTCATGTGCGTTCTGCCTCGTCGATTGCGCTGCATGTCATGCGCTCGATCGAGGAATATCTGCTGCGCCATTCGCAGAATAACATCATCGTTCGCACCACTGTGGCAACGGCGCTTTATGTTCTCAACCACAAGCGCCAGAACCTTGCCGATCTCGAAACCCGTTTCGGTCTGACAATCAGCATCGAGGCGGATGACAGCGTGGGCGCCCATCATTTCGCCATCGACAAGGGCTCCATTGCGCTTGGTCCGATTGTTCCGCTCGCCGAAACACCAGCTCTCGGCGTTATCGATGATTTTGACGAAACTGATCCGGTCATCGAAGAAATCGACGATGAAGCCGAAAGCGAGGCACAGCCCGGCGAAACCACCCGCGCTGGTGACAATGACGAATCGTCCCGCAAGCGTCGGCGCAAGCGTCGTCGGCGTGGTGGTCGTGATCGTCAGGACGTCGCTGCCGGTGAGCCCGGTCAGGCCGTGCGCGGTGATACCGACAGTGACGATGCGGATGTTCCTGCTGTTGAAGGCGAGGATGCCGCCGCTACCAAGGCACGCGAAGAAGAGAACGAACGCCGCAAGAAGCGTCGGCGTGGGCGTCGTGGCGGTCGCAAGAATCGCCGTCCGGAGGATGGTGAGGATCATCAAATCGCCGCCAAGTCCGTACCCGATGCGGAACCTGTTTTCGTAAGCATTCCGCTGCCGGATTTCAGCAAGCCCGCCGCGGTTGAAACCAAAGCGACTGCTGTCGAAGAAGCTGTTTTCGTCGAAAGCACAATCGTTGAGGTTGTTGCGGATGCGGAACCGGCTTCTGCGGAAGAAGCGCCAGCAAAGCCAAAGCGCGCGCCTCGCAAGCCGCGCGCCAAGGCTGGAGCTGAACCTGCTGAAACTGTAGCGGAAGTTGTATCTGTCGAGGCTGAAGCACCGGCAAAGCCAAAACGCGCCCCTCGCAAGTCAGCCAAGAAGGCTGTTGCCGAGGAAACCGTTGCGGAGGTAGTTGCAGTGGAAGCACCGGCAAGCACGCCAGTTGAGGTTGAAGCTGCACCGGAACCCGTTGTTGCGCCAAAGCCTGAGCCAAAAGTGGAAAACGCTGCGCCCGTCGTCACGTCCAGTTCGACCAAGGACAAGAAGGACGGTGAAGCGTCGCCGAAACGCGGCTGGTGGCAGAAGAAGGGTTTCTTCTGAGCCTCAAAAACGCGTGGATAACTGAGTTGAAGAACCGGCATCATTGCCGGTTCTTCTTTATCAAGACTCCCTGTATCCTCTACGAAAGCCGCAGATTTGCCTGATTAATCTGCATTTTCACAATTAAGGGAACGCGATTTGCTTCTCTTTCAATAAGAGACTGACTTCGATACGAATAAGCCATGATGACAGTTCGACAGATCATTTCACGTCAATCGTTCACTGCCATGGCGCGCAGCGCAGGTGCTGCATTGGTCGCGGGAGCTATCAGTCTCGTTCAGACTGACATTGCCGCCGCACAATCCAACGTGCCCATTGTCCGCGATGCGGAAATCGAAGCGCTTGTAACCGACTATGCCACCCCGATCATCAATACGGCTGGTCTTGGCAAGCACGCTATTCGCATCGTTCTGGTCAACAACAACAGTTTCAATGCATTTGTCGATGGCCGCCGCATCTTCATCAATACGGGCGCCCTGCTTCAGGCGGAAACGCCCAATGAAATCATCGGCGTTCTCGCCCATGAAACCGGACATCTGGCCGGTGGCCATCAGTTCCAGTTGCGTGAGCAATTGGCACGCGCCAAGACCATGGCCGTTGTCGCAGGGCTGCTTGGCCTTGGTGCAGCCGTTGCGGGTGCTGCAACCAAGCAGGGCAGCGTTGCGCAGGCGGGTGCCGGTGTTGCCATGGGTGGTACGGAAGTCGCCATGCGCAGCCTCCTCAGCTATCAACGCACGGAAGAAATGGCGGCAGACCGGTCCGCAATCACATACCTCGCCAATACCGGGCAATCAGCCAAGGGCATGCTGGTAACGTTTGAACGTTTCTCGAACGCCCTGTCATTGACGGGCACGCGCACCGACCCCTATCGCATCAGCCACCCTCTGCCGCGCGAGCGCATCGCCAATCTGGAAACACTCGCCCGCGCCAGCCCCTATTTCGACAAAGCTGATAGTCCTGCCCTGCAGCAGCGTCATGACCTGATGCGCGGCAAGATTGCCGCCTATACGGGCGGTGGTACCAGTGTGCTGCAAAGCTTCCGCAAGGACCCGAATAATATTGGTGCGCGATATGGCAATGCAATTGCAACCTATCTCAACGGTTCGTCGCAGGAAGCGCTCGGTAAAATCGACGCGCTGATCCGCGAACAGCCGAAAAACCCATATTTCCACGAAATGCGCGGCGAAATTCTGCTCAAACAGAGCAAGGTCACGGAAGCGGCAGAGGCCTATAAAAAGGCCGGAGCCCTCGACCCACGCAAATCAAGCCTTATCCGGATGAGCTATGGCCGCGCGCTTATGCTCAGCGGCACGCCTGCCAATCTGAAAGCGTCGATCAAGGAAATTCAGGCCGGTATCGACCGTGACCGCGAATTCCCCGATGGATACGGTTATCTCGCTCAGGCCTATGGCCAGCTTGGCGATGGTCCGCGCTCGGACCTCGCTTCAGCGGAACAAAAATACTACTCCGGCAAGATTCAGGAAGCGCAAATTTTTGCCATACGGGCTCAAAGAGCCCTTCCCAATGGATCACCGGACTGGGTTCGCGCCCAGGATATCATCAACTCCAAGCGCAAATCAGCAGATTGAAACTGCATTTTGCCGACATCGATACAAACAAGGACATGACAATATGAAAAAAGTCGCTCTGGTAGGTGCATCCGCAGGCCTCGCCGCCCTCGTTGCGCTCGGTTTCAGCCAACAGGCTGTTCTGGCCCAGACCAGCACCGCTGCCACGTCGCAGCCTGCCATGTCTTCAAACGTCAATCGCGCTGAAATTGAAGCGATCATCAAGGATTACCTGATCAAGAATCCGGAAGTGCTGCTGGAAGCGCAGGCGGCTCTCACTGCCAAGCAGGAAGCGACGCAGCAGCAGGCGCAGGGACAGATCATCAGCCAGAACAGCGACAAGCTTTTCAATTCGCCTGCCGATGCAGTCTTTGGTAATCCCAAGGGCGACGTCACGGTGGTTGAGTTCTTCGATTACAATTGCGGCTATTGCAAACGCGCCCTGCCCGACATGGATGCGCTGTTGAAGAGCGACAAGAATCTGCGCTTCGTGATGAAGGAATTCCCGATCCTCGGCGCCGATTCCACCCGCGCGCACATCGTGGCGAAGGCCTTCAAGGCGCTGATGCCTGAAAAATATCTGGAATTCCACCGTGACCTGCTTGGCCGTGATGGCCGCGCGACTGAGGATTCCGCCATGCAGATCGCCATCAAGCTTGGCGGCAACGAAAAGCAGATCCGCGAAAAGATGAAGTCACCTGAAATCGCTCAGGCATTCCAGCAGAATTATGACCTTGCCAATAGCCTGAACATCAATGGCACGCCGTCCTATATCATCGGTAACGAAGTGGTTCCCGGCGCCCTTGGAGCGGATGCTCTGGCTGAAAAAATCAGCCATATTCGCAACAAATAGCGCTGTTCATATGCCAATGATTGCAAAAACCCGTTGTGGACAAGCAATCAAGTGACTTTGCAGGCTTTTCGCTTGCCGATAAGCCGTTTATATGGGACCCGTCATCGGGTCCCGAAACCCGTCAATATGTCCGGTATGGTATGAAACAGCTGATCTTTGTCCTCAATGGCCCGAACCTGAACATGCTGGGAAAGCGTGAGCCGGGAATCTATGGCGCTTCCACATTGAGCGACATCGAGGCGCTCTGCCGCTCCGAGGGTGAAAAACTCGGCGTTGAGATCGAGTTTCGCCAGTCCAATCATGAGGGTGATCTGGTCACATGGATTCAGGAAGCAGGCGAGAAAAAAGCCGCCATCCTGATCAATCCGGCTGCCTATACGCATACATCAATCGCATTGCATGATGCCATCCGCGCGGCCGCCGTCACGCTGGTGGAAGTTCATCTGTCCAATATTCACGCGCGCGAGTCATTCCGCCATCACTCCTACGTTTCCCCTTTGGCCAAAGGGGTGATATGTGGCTTTGGGGTGGACGGCTATGTGATGGGCCTGCGCGCACTCGTCAAAGCAGCGGCACCGCAGTAACAAGGGTTGCCGAACAGAAATAAGGGGCTTGAAAAAGCATGGCTAGCAGAAACACCGGGATCGACAAGGTCATGATCCGCGATCTCGCAGAAATTCTGAACGAGACGGATCTCACCGACATCGAGATCGAACAGGGCGACCTTCGTATCCGCGTATCGCGCCAGATCACAATGCAGGCCGCCGCGCCGCAAGCCGTCTATGCGCAGGCACCTGCCGCCGCACCGGTTGCCGCCGCATCGCCCATTGAGGCAGCCAAGCCCGCTGGTGATCCATCGAAGAACGCCGTTCCTTCGCCCATGGTCGGCACAGCCTACCTTTCCCCAGCGCCGGGTGCCCGCGCCTTTATCGAGGTTGGCACCAAGGTCAAGGAAGGCCAGACGCTGATGATCATCGAAGCGATGAAGACGATGAACCAGATTCCATCGCCTCGCGCCGGTACCGTTACGGCCATTCTCATCGAAGATAGCCAGCCGGTTGAATATGGCGAATTGCTAGTTGTGATCGAATAAATCGAGAGCGTGATGTTTCAGAAAATTCTCATAGCCAATCGCGGCGAAATTGCCCTGCGCGTTCTGCGCGCCTGCAAGGAGCTGGGCATTCAGACTGTCGCGGTTCATTCGACCGCTGATGCCGACGCCATGCATGTACGTCTTGCGGATGAAAGCGTCTGCATTGGACCGCCCCCTTCGCGCGATAGCTATCTGAATATTCACCAGATCGTTGCCGCCTGCGAAATCACCGGCGCCGATGCCATCCACCCCGGCTACGGCTTCCTGTCGGAAAACGCCAAGTTCGCGGAAATCCTCGAAGCCCACAACATCACCTTCATTGGTCCCACCGCCGCGCATATCCGCATCATGGGTGACAAGATCGAAGCCAAGCGCACCGCAAAGCGTCTGGGCATTCCGGTTGTTCCCGGCTCCGATGGCGGCGTGACCGACGATAAGGAAGCAGCGCGCATTGCTGCAGAAATCGGCTACCCCGTTATCATCAAGGCTTCGGCTGGCGGTGGCGGACGCGGCATGAAGGTTGCACTCAGCGAAGACGAACTGTCCGTCGCTCTGTCAACGGCCCGCACGGAAGCTGGTGCTGCCTTTGGTGACGATGCTGTTTACATCGAAAAATACCTGCAGAAGCCACGCCATATCGAAGTTCAGGTCATGGGCGACGGTATGGGCAAGGCTGTGCATCTGGGCGAACGCGACTGCTCGCTGCAGCGCCGCCACCAGAAGGTTTGGGAAGAAGCCAACTCACCGGCGCTCAATGCGGATGCGCGCGAGCGTATTGGCATGATCTGCGCCAATGCCATGGCCGATATGGGCTATCGCGGTGCGGGCACGATCGAGTTCCTTTACGAGAATGGCGAGTTCTATTTCATCGAGATGAACACCCGTCTTCAGGTCGAACACCCTGTTACCGAAGCCATCACCGGCATCGATCTCGTACACGAGCAGATCCGTGTTGCTTCGGGCGGCGGTCTTTCGGTCACACAGGACGATATCCGCTTCCATGGCCATGCCATTGAATGCCGCATCAATGCGGAAGATCCCCGGACGTTCGCACCCTCGCCCGGCAAGATCACCCATTATCACACGCCCGGCGGTCTGGGCATTCGTGTCGATTCCGGCGTCTACACCGGCTACAAGATTCCGCCCTACTATGACAGCCTCATCGGCAAGCTGATCGTGCATGGCCGCAATCGCGTGGAATGCCTGATGCGTCTGCGCCGTGCTCTGGATGAATTCGTGGTGGATGGTATCAAGACCACGCTGCCGCTGTTTCAGGATCTGATCAATAATCCTGATATTGCCAATGGTGATTACGATATCCATTGGCTGGAAAAATATCTGGCTGGCGATGCGAAAACTGCCGAAGATGAGGCATGACGGGTAAAGACCCGGCAGAAAGCTTCCAAATAGACCCCGAGTTGTTGCTGCGCGCCTATGCAACCGGGGTCTTTCCCATGGCCGAAGAGGCGGACGATCCGGAAATTTTCTGGGTTCGTCCGGAAAAGCGCGGCATTATTCCCTTTGAAAACTTTCACGTCTCGCACAGCCTGCGCAAGACCATCCGTCAGGGCCGTTTTGATATCCGTTTCGATACGGACTTTGAGGGCGTTATTGATGGTTGTGCCAGCGGCAGCGGTGAACGCGCCCGTACATGGATCAACCAGCCGATCCGGCAAGCCTATGGCAAGCTGTTCGAGTTTGGTCACTGCCACACGGTTGAGGCATGGCAGGAGAGCAGGCTCGTCGGCGGCCTTTATGGCATTTCACTGGGATCAGCATTTTTCGGTGAAAGCATGTTTTCGCGTGAGCGCGATGCGTCGAAAGTCTGCCTCGTTCATCTGGTCAGCCATTTGATTGAAAAGGGTTTTACCCTGCTCGACACCCAGTTCACCACCACCCATCTGGAAAGTTTTGGCGCGGTTGAAGTGCCCCGGCGTCAGTATCAAAAGATGCTCGACAACGCATTGTCACAGTCAGCAGAGTTTTGAGCCGTCATAGTCTTCGTAAAAATATGAAGTATTGTCCTTTTCGTTGAAACTGCCTGAGAGCAGAGCAACGAAAGATATTTTTACAGGCAGTGTCGGGTTGGCGGTTTTCCAAACGTCCTTGAGTTGGAAGCCCCAACACAGGAGAGGAAAGCTGTTATGAAAATCAATGCTTATCTGAATTTTGACGGACAATGCGAAGAAGCATTCAAGTTCTACGAAAAGGTTCTGAACGGCCAGATTCAGTATATCGCCCGTTTTGGCGATATGCCCGAAGGTGCTGGAATGCCGGGAGCGGAAAATCTGGTCATGCATGTGCATATGACCGTCGGGAACGCCGAATTGATGGGCTCCGATGCACCGCCGCCCTATTTTGAAAAGGCGCAGGGAATGCACGTCGCGCTGCATCCGGACAGTGCCGAAGAAGCTGAGCGCATCTTTGCCGGTCTCAGCGACGGCGCCCGCGTGACAGCACCCATTGGCGAAACATCATGGGCCACACGGTTCGGTATGCTGGTGGATCGCTACGGTACACCGTGGATCATCAACTTCGCCAAGCCGATGTAGGTTTACACACCAAGTGATCCCGGTGCTTTCGTGCCGGGGTCACGGTTTTATCCGTTTTATATACATAGTTCCCGAGTTTCACCCCCTCCGCCCTGTCGGGCTACCGGGGGGTATAAAGCCCTCAGCGGGAAAATAGTGAACTCAGCTCTTGGCTGGAGCGGGCACATCCGAGGACTGTTTGCAGCCCTTTAGCCAGACATCATACACAGGGTGCTCAACGGCGTTGAGACCGGGGCTATCGGCAAACATCCAGCCGGAGAAAATCTTGCGGATCTTGCGATCAAGCGTAATTTCGTCCACTTCAACGAACGTATCCGTCTTCGGCGTTTCCGTATCCGGACGCGTATAGCAAACGCGCGGGGTGAGTTGCAGCGCGCCGAACTGAACCGTTTCATCGATATAAACGTCAAACGATGTGATTCGACCGGTGATCTTGTCGAGCCCGGAGAAAACGGCAATCGGATTGGAAATCTTGTCGTCGGCCGCATGGGCTGGCGAAAACGCGGCGGCTGCGGTCAAACCGGCAGCGAAGATGCGCATTTTGTTCTGGAACAGAAAGGACAAGTGGGAACGGATCATTTCAATTCCGGCTATGTTCAGGCTGACGGGACGGTCTCATACCAACCCGTCGATAATCACCAATTGTGGCAGAAGAAAATCCGCTCAGCTTCCCGGTGTCCACGCATCATAGTCGCCCGTAACTGTCGGACGGTTGTCGCCATGGGCAATGGAGCCTTTTGGACGATAGGCGGCAGCAGAACCGGTCAGATTGGGCTGATGCGCCTTTTCCCATGCATATGGCTTGTAATCTTCACGCGATGGCGCTGTTTCAGCGCGATGATGAATCCAGCCGTGCCAGCCAGCCGGAATGGCTGATGCTTCCGAATAACCCTTGTAGATCACCCAGCGGCGCGTGCGGCCTTCGGAGTCCTGCGTGCCTTCATAATAGACATTGCCGAACTCGTCCTCACCGACTTTCGTACCTTTGCGCCACGTAAAGACGCGTGTACCGATCGTCTGACTGTTCCACCAGGTGAAAAACTGTAAAAGGAAGGTCTTCATAGCAATCCTGCTTCGAACTCTCTCGTTCAACTCTTCGGGTTATGGCCGTATCGTCAGGCGATAGCAAGGGTCAAGTTGCCGCTGGCCCTGCATCAACAACCATTTTGAAACCGGCATGGCTCTTCTTGAAGCCAAGCCTTTCATAGAAGCGATGCGCATCAACGCGCTTTGCATTTGACATCAGCTGGATCAGCCCCACGCCACGCTCTTTGCCCAGCGCAATGCAATGATTGATCAGCTTGCCACCAACACCCTGCCCGCGCATATCGCTGCGGGTCTGCACTGCACCAATGGTCATGTTGGTCGTGCCAATGCTGGGCAAGGTTGTTGTGAATGTCACCTGCGCTGTGGCAACCACTTCACCGTCAAGAACACCAACAATCAGCTGATCGCTGTTGCTGGCTTCAATCTGGTCGAAGGCACGCTCATAACGCGGGAAAGCTTCAGGATCAGTCGTGTCGCCATGCCCACCCAGCAAATCCTCGGCAAAGATCGCAATCAAAGCGGGCAAATCCGCACGCTCGGCGCGGCGAAAAATCAATGTCACGGTGCAAGCTCATATCCGGACAGGGATTTTTCCATGACCAGCACGGAAATACCGGAATTGGCTTCACCCCAATTGTCTGTTCGTGCGCCGGTCAAATCGAATCCACGGCTTTCATAAAAGCGCCGAGCCTTTTGATTTGATTCGATAACTTCAAGCTGCAGCATGAACACGCCGGGGAAAGCGCTTTCCACTTCCGCCAGAAGCAGCGAACCCACGCCGTTGCTCTGCTTTTCCGGATGCACATAGAGCTGGTTGAGCAGTGCCAGCTTGTGATCTTTTTGCGAGGCATAGGCCATGCCAAAAAGATCAGCCCCGTCATCGGCAAGAATGAACTCCGAATAGGGTTTCGCCAGCTGCTTTTTCAATGCATCCAGCGAGTGGTAGCGATTGGTGACTGCATTGACCTTTTCGACGCCGTAAACATCGTCGTAAGTCGCATGCCAGGTCTCTACGAGCAAATCACGGACAGTTGGCAGATCATCCTTCGTCGCGCTTCGAATCCACATTCTTAGAGCCTTCTCCAACCATATTGGTTCATTCTGTTTCTCGGATGGCGAGACAATCCGCGCGGAAGGTGGCGAGATCGATGTGGTTCATCGGACGAAGCCACCTGACAAAGCGGGTGTCCGCCAGCCGGAAACCCGAAGGGACGGGCCTCGTTGCGCCAATCCCGGCGCAAAGCCACTCTCCCGCACGAAGAGTGCGGGTCTTCCTGTCTTTGCTTGATCTTGTCGCAACATGCCTCCGTCAGAATGGATCAATATGGTCGGAAAAGGCTCTAATCGATAATCCCGAGTTTTGCCTTGACCAGATCGCTGACAGCCTGCGGATTTGCCTTGCCACCAGTAGACTTCATCACCTGTCCGACAAACCAGCCAGCCATGGTTGGTTTTGCCTTTGCCTGCTCGACCTTATCAGGATTCGCAGCAATGACATCATCCACGGCTTTTTCAATGGCGCCGGTGTCAGTCACCTGCTTCATGCCGCGCTCTTCAACCAGTTTGCGCGGATCGCCGCCTTCGTTCCAGACAAGCTCGAACAGGTCCTTGGCGATCTTGCCTGAAATGGTGCCTTCCTTGATCAGGTCAATAATCCCGCCCAGCTGATCCGCCGATACGGGAGATTCTTCAATCCCCTTGCCCGCCTTGTTCAACGCGCCGAGCAGATCATTGATCACCCAGTTTGCCGCAAGCTTGCCATCGCGCCCTGCAGCCACCGTTTCGAAATAATCGGCAATCGCCTTTTCCGTCACAAGAATGGAGGCGTCATAGACCGAAAGGCCAAGCGCTGAAACGAGGCGCGCTTTCTTGTCATCAGGCAATTCTGGAAGGTCAGCCCGCAGCTCATCCACATAGGACTGCTCGAATTCCAGCGGCAGAAGGTCCGGATCGGGGAAATAGCGATAGTCATGCGCCTCTTCTTTGGTGCGCATGGAGCGTGTTTCGCCCTTCACGGGGTCAAACAGCCGTGTTTCCTGCTCAATTGATCCACCATCTTCCAGAATGGCAATCTGGCGACGCGCTTCATAGTCAATTGCCTGACCGGCAAAGCGGATGGAGTTGACGTTTTTGATCTCGCAGCGCGTGCCGAATTCGCCGCCGGGCTTACGCACGGAGACGTTGACGTCAGCGCGCATCGAGCCTTCATCCATGTTGCCATCACAGGTGCCGAGATAACGCACGATGGTGCGCATCTTGGTCAGGTATGCCTTGGCTTCGTCGGCCGAGCGCATATCCGGCTTGGAGACGATTTCCATCAGCGCCACGCCTGAACGGTTGAGGTCCACATAGGACATGGTCGGGTTCTGGTCGTGCAGCGACTTGCCGGCATCCTGTTCCAGATGCAGGCGCTCAATGCCAATTTCAACATCTTCAAACTGGCCCTTATTGTCAGGACCAACCGAGATGAGCATCGTGCCTTCGCCGACAATCGGCTGCTTGAACTGGGAAATCTGATAACCCTGCGGCAAGTCAGGATAAAAATAGTTCTTCCGGTCAAACACGGATTTCAGGTTGATCTGTGCCTTCAAACCAAGACCGGTCCGAATCGCCTGACGCACGCACCATTCATTGATGACAGGCAGCATGCCCGGCATGGCGGCATCAACAAGCGAGACGTTCTCATTGGGTTCAGCACCAAAGGTCGTCGAAGCACCGGAGAAGAGTTTCGAATTGGACGTGACCTGCGCATGGACTTCCATGCCGATGACGATTTCCCAGTCGCCTGTGGCACCGGAAATGAAACGCTTGGGTTCGGGTGTGCGGGTATCAACGAGAGTCATGCTGGACTGCAATTCCTGGCTAAATTTATCTGTCTATTGGCTAATCGAAACAGCCCCGTGAGGCAAGTGTTTCTCAATATGGAAGCATCACGTTTGAGGAAATGCCGCGCATCGGCCTGTTTTTCCGGGCCCATGGTGATACCGTTGATTCCCGGGAGCGGTGATCGGGAGAGGATCGCCTGACATATATTCGGAGGACATCCATGCAAAATATCTACGGTCTCGCCATCCCTGAAACCCTTGCTGAAACCGTAAGCCCCGAAACAACGGCGCTTGTTGTTTACGATATGCAGGTGGGAATATTGCACCAGATGAAGGATGGCGCTGCCATACTGGACAAGGTGGTGCAAACCGTCGAAATCGCCCGCTCCGCTGGCATCCGCATCTTCTTCATGCGCCATATGTCGCTGCCAAAGAAAATGGCCGGGATATTCCAACTGAAACAGATGATGGCCTGGCAGCGCAAAACATCGCCCGAAGACGTCGAACCATGGTTCCTGCGTGACAGCCCCGGCTTTGCGCTTGCCCCGGAATTGGCGGTGCGCGAGGATGAAGCCATTCTCGACAAAATCACCTTCTCAGCCTTTGAAGGCACACCGCTTGCCATTGCCTTGCGCGATTGCGGCCTGAAAAGCTTTATCATCTGCGGTATTGCCACGGAAATCGGCATTGATCCGACGGTGCGCCATGGTGCCGATCTCGGCTTCATTCCGGTTATCCTCACCGATGCCTGCGGCGGCGGCCATGCGGATGCGGCGGATCGGTCGATGGCCAACATGGCCTATATGGGCGACTCGATCCTGTGTACCGTCGATGAACTGGCAGCCGCGCTTAGTTCCCGTTAGTTCGTCGCTCACCTGACTGGAAAACGATGCAACCGCAAAGCGCCTTCGCATCGGACGCAAACAGGCCAACCAACGGCGGTGCGAACTTAACGGACCCAATGCCGGGCTGTTAGCTTGATGCTGGGAAGCATTATCGCAACGGAGGCACTGAATGGCACACCACAGATGGCTCGTTCCAGCACTGGCAATTCTGGGCCTCTCAACATTGCCCGAAGCAGCAAATGCCGCCTGTTCCAGCATTGACACCGGCAAATGCACGATCGAACTGAAGACAGGCATTCGTATGGCCTATGTTGAGACCGGTCCTTCAGATGGAAAAGCCGTCATCCTGTTGCACGGGTTGACCGACACAGCGCGCTCCTGGTCTGCCACTATGGCAAGCCTTCACAGGCTCGATCCCTCCCTGCACATTCTTGCGGTTGACCAACGCGGCCACGGTTCAACCTCAATGCCAGCAGGCGCGGAATGCCCCAAAGACCCGAAAACCTGTTTTGCACCTAAACTCTTCGCCGACGATCTCGCGGCTTTCATGGAAAGCCTGAAGATTCCAAAAGCAACAATAGCCGGTCATTCCATGGGATCGATCGTATCGCAGGAAATGGCACTCGATTATCCTGACAAGGTTGAGCGTGTGATCCTTGTTGCCACCAGCAACAAGACCAAAGACAATTCCGTTGTCCGGGATTATGTGCTCAATGAACCGGTGCTTGGCAGTTGGAAAAAAGCACTCGACGCCAAGGGGATTACCAGCCCCGAAGCGATCTGGAATGCAACGCCGCGCGATGCAGACCCCAATGCTGAGGAATGGATAGCCAAAAACTGGGATGTTGATCCCGTCGCGGACCCAGCACTGGTCAAGGCTATTGTTCCGGAAACGTCCAATGTGAAAATGGGAACGTGGATTGGCGCGACGAGCGCTCTGCTTGATTTTGACAACACCGCCCGCCTTGCCAGTCTCAAGACACCTATTCTTGTTCTGTGGGGCTCGCAGGACAGTATTTTTTATCACGAACCCGACCAGATCGGCATCATCGACGTATTACGCAAGGCAGCATCCGCGAACGGTGTCGTGGCAATCTGGAAGCAATATGGTGTCGACCCCCTGCCAGCATCCGGTGCGCAGGAAACCGATATCGGCCATAATGTGCAATGGGATGCGCCCGATCAGGTCGCGACCGATATTCTGAGTTTCATCAAGACTGGCAGACCAACGCCGGACCTCACTCGTTCCGTCATCACTTCGGCAGGCATGACAATCAAGACCGAACCCGGCAAAGCGACCATCATAACTTTGCCTTAAGCTGCCAGCATCTCCCTGAGCACCATGCGTTTGAAACCGTCGACCAGCGCAGCGCCTTCCGCAGGGTCGACGGAAATCGCAAGGTGCATCGTTGCCTGGCCCAAATGCATGATCAGAAAGCTTGAATTTTCTAGAAAAGCCCTGTCCGCAGCCGGATCGACGCGGGCTCGCGCGTCGGCCAGCACAGCACCGTTCAGGCGGCTATCGAGCAGATCGATATCGCGCAGCGCCTTGTCCGCCTGCGTGCCCGACCAGATGTCGCGCATAACCGGTTCGGCAAGAAACAGCGCATAATAAATATCAATCAATTCCGCAAAAGACGCCTGTAAACCGTTCATATCATGAACATTTTTCAGCGTATCAGCAATGCATTCGCGCCCCAGTGCATTGTACCGATCGGCAAGGGTGCGGATGATTGATCCCTTGTCCGGAAAGTACTGGTAGAGCGAGCCGATCGATATCCCCGCTTTCTCAGCCACGTCGCTCATGCGCATGGCATCGCTGCCATTGTCCGCGATCAGCGTCGAGGCACAGGAAAGAATGCGCTCCACCCTCTCCTTGCTGCGGCGCTGGGTCGGTTCCTTGCGCATGGCGGCATCCTTGTCACCCGACACCGACACAAGGGGTGCGATCTCATTCATTGGCAGCGTCTCCGACTCTCATAAATTCCGCTTGACTTGCAGAATATGAGGATTTATCACTTATTGCAAATGTGAGTATTCCTCATATTAATTAAGGGAGATGAAAATGACCACGACAAGCACTTCTTCGACAAAACCAATCCTGATTATCGGTGGAACCGGAAAAACCGGACGCCGCGTTGCCGAACGCCTGACAGCACAGGGCGTGCCTGTCCGCATCGGTTCACGCAGCGGCACCCCATCCTTTGACTGGGAAGACCGCAGCACCTGGCTTCCCGCACTTGATGGTGTGAAAGCCGCCTACATCACCTATTATCCCGACATTGCCATTCCCGGCGCGACGGAAACAGTGGAAGCACTCACCCGCCTTGCCGTTGAAAATGGTGTGAAGCGTCTCGTTCTTCTGTCCGGACGCGGCGAACACGAAGCCCAGCGCGCCGAAAAGGCTTTTCAGGCTTCCGGGGCCGACTGGACCATCGTCAGAGCCAGCTGGTTTGCGCAAAATTTCAGCGAGAATGTCATGCTGGCATCCATCCTCGCCGGCGAACTTGCCCTACCTGTTGGCACCGTAGGAGAACCTTTTATCGACGCCAACGATATCGCCGATGTTGTCGTGGCTGCGCTCACCGATGACAGGCATATCGGCCAGCTCTATGAAGTCACCGGCCCGCGTCTCTTGACTTTTGCCGACGCGGTGGCCGAAATCGCCAGCGCCACCAAACGCGATATTCGCTATGTGACGATAACGCCGGAACAGTTCTCGCAAGGGTTGGCGCAGGAACAGCTTCCTCCTGAAATCGTCGGGCTGTTGAACGACCTCTTCACGCAGGTACTCGATGGCCGCAATGAATATCTGTCCGATGGTGTGCAGCGAGCATTGGGCCGCGCGCCGCGCGACTTCTCAGACTACGTTCAGGAAACAGCAGCAACCGGCGTCTGGTCCGGTATAGTGGAGGGACAGTAACATGTGGCTACCTATTCTCACTCTTTTGGCCGCCTTGGGAAGCGGCCTGATGGCGGGTTTGTTCTTTGCCTTTTCAAGCTTCATCATGACGGCATTCGCCAAGCTTCCGGCGGAACAGGGCATTGCCGCCATGAACTCGATCAATGTGACGATCCTCAACTTCTCGTTCACGCTGGCTTTCTTCGGCACAGCAGCGATCTGTGTGGTGCTTGGTGTTGTCAGCGTTCTACGCTGGAGTGACAGCGGGTCGCTGGCTCTGCTGGCGGGCAGCGTGTTCTTTCTGGTCGGCACGATCATCGTTACGATAGTTTTCAATGTACCGCTCAATGACGCATTGGCGGCAGTTGCTCCCGCAAGTACCGAGGGCGCAAACGTCTGGGCAAATTATCTGAAGGATTGGCTTCCCTGGAATCACGTTCGGACGGTTGCAAACTTCGCCGCCCTCGCCGCCTTCATCTTCGCCTTCGCGCAGCAGTCGCAGGCGTAAAACTACCCGATAACACGAAGCGCGCGTGCAGCGCGCTTCAAAGCCTGCGGCGGCTGACCATAAAGTCTTAAAAAAGCGCGCCGCATGCGTTCCGGATCAATAAATCCTACCGACACCGCAATAGTCTCAATCGGTTCACTACCCGATTCAATCCGCACTCGTGCCGCTTCCGCCCGCAGACGTTCCACCGCTTTCGCCGGAGTTTCTCCCGTTTCAGCCCGAAATGCCCGGCCAAACTGACGCGGACTGAGACAGGCAGCCTCTGCCAGCCGTTCCACCGGCAATGCCTCATGCAAATGCTCACGGGCAAAGCTCAAAGCACGCCGTACCCGGTCGCTATCGGGCTCCAGTTCCAGCATGGCGGAAAATTGCGACTGGCCACCCGGACGGCGATGATAGACCACCAGTTCCTGCGCCACCGCCCGCGCTGCATCGGCACCAAGATCGTCCTCAATCAGTGCCAGTGCCAGATCAATTCCCGCCGTGATACCAGCCGACGTCCAGACCGAGCCATCCCTCACATAAATTTTGTCGCCATCAACCGCGATATCAGGAAAGCGCTTTTGCAGATCCGCCGCACGCCGCCAATGGGTTGTCGCCCGCTTGCCGTCAAGAATACCCGCCGTCGCTAAAAGAAAGGCTCCGGTGCATACGCTGGCAACCCTGCGCGAGCGGGACGCGAGATCTCTTATCATTGCGGGAAGCGGCCCGGTTTGCGATGCAAGCCGCGCACCATAGCCGCCAGCCACAACCAGCGTATCGAAAGACTGGTCTCCGGCTTGCACAGTCATGACTTCGAGGCCCGTCGTGCTTGCCACCAATCCACCCTCCGCCGAGATGACATGCAGCCGGTAGTCCGGCCCGGCAATCTGAAAGGCAGACAACGGCCCCGTCAGATCGAGAATCTGGAACGCAGGAAAGACGAAAAATCCGATATGGCGGGCCATGGCTGAAAATGAGGGTTCTATGTCGTTTGAGACGCAATGATGTCGCTCTAATCTGATACTGTCAACCAGCACTGCAAAGGACTTGCTATGGCCGACCTGATCACCATCGTCATCCCAATCTATAATGGCGTCACCCATCTCGACTTCACCGGCCCGCACCAATTTATGTCCCGTCTGCCCGACACGAAAGTCATTGTCGCGTCCATGAACGGTGAAGATGTCGGTGCCGACGGCCTCGTCTTCTCTGGTCTCTCTGATCTTTCAGCAATCGAGCGTTGTGACGTGCTGTTTGTGCCCGGTGGTTCCGGTTGCACAGGTGCCTTGCAGAATGAAGCGTTTGTCGCCGCAATCCGCCGCCTTGGGCTTTCTGCACAATATATCACCTCGGTCTGCACCGGTTCCCTGATCCTCGGCGCTGCGGGTCTTCTTAAAGGCAAGCGTGCGGCCTGCCACTGGGCATGGCGGGATATGCTGCTGCCATTCGGCGCTATTCCCGACACTGATCGCGTGGTGCGCGATGGCAATATACTGACCGGCGGCGGCGTTACCGCTGGTATTGATTTCGTATTGACCCTGATCGCAGAATTGCGCGGAGACGAGGCCGCACAGCGCATTCAGCTGATGCTGGAATATGCACCTGCCCCGCCCTTTAACGCAGGCCGTCCCGATACTGCTCCGCAAGCCATTGTCGATGCGGTTCTCAGCTGGATGCAACCCTTCGTGCAACAGCGCCATGACGAGGTTGCCTTGGCCGCCGCTCGCCTGACAGGATAAGTTTTTCTCATTTGCATGGCATCGACAAACCCGGCCAGATATCTGGCCGGGTTTTATTTTACAACACCATTGCGAAATCGGCTTGCGACTCACATAAGTCTATGCTTATGTATCTGCATGTCAGAGGTCGATATATTCAAGGCACTTGCCGATCCCACCCGCCGCGCCGTGTTTGAACGGCTGGCCGATGGCGAGAAGAACGCGACGGAACTGCGCGAGGGGTTTTCCCTGTCCCAGCCCGCCATGTCACAGCATCTTGCGGTGTTGCGTTCCGCCGGGCTTGTTGCCGAACAAAAAACCGGCCGCCATGTTCACTACCGGGTCAACCCGGATGGACTGGCGCAAATCCACCAATGGCTTAACCGCTACCGTGCCTTCTGGCCGCAGCGCGTCGATGAACTGAAGCAGCTTTTGAAGGAGATGGATCAATGACCAGCGACACGGCAGAAGCCGACACCGCCCTGCGTTACGAATATGATCTGGATGCCGCACCTTCGAAAGTCTGGCGCGCGCTGACCGTGCCGGAATTCGTTGCCCGCTGGCTGCTGCCTGATCCGCAGGCGCCACAGGAGCCATCGCGCATCTCCCTTGAAGTCATCGAAGCCGATACGGAGCGCTTTGTCCGCTATTCCATGCGCGAAGAAGATGAAGCGGTGCCTGATAGCATCGTCACCTTCCGGATCGATCCCAATGGCTCGGGCGGCACCACGTTCAGCATTGTGCATGAGCCTGTAGCCCTGGCAAAGCCGATCAGCCGCACCGCTGCCAACGGCAACGCGCCGCCGACAACCATGCGCCTCGCCGCTTAAACCAAACAAAATCTCAATATCGAAGGAGTGTTCGCCATGCGCGACATGATGCAGCTCGTCCCTATGGTCGTGGAACAATCCAGCCGTGGTGAACGATCATTTGATATCTATTCGCGTCTCCTGCGGGAGCGGATTGTCTTTCTGAATGGTCAGGTGGAGGATGGAATGGCGGCGCTGATCTGCGCGCAATTGCTGTTTCTTGAATCGGAAAACCCGAAAAAACCCATCTCCATGTATATCAATTCACCGGGCGGTGTGATTACCAGCGGCCTTGCCATTTATGACACGATGCAGTTCATCACCTGCCCTGTCGCCACGTTGTGCATGGGCACGGCCCGCTCCATGGGATCATTCCTGCTGATGGCAGGCGAACCCGGCCACCGCGCCGCCCTGCCCAACTCCAGCCTGCACGTACATCAGCCGCTTGGTGGCTTTCAGGGTCAGGCTTCGGATATTTTCATTCAGGCGCAGGAAATGGCCGTCGTTAAACGGCGCATGACCAGTCTCTATGCCCAACATTGCGGGCGCACGGTGGAAGAGGTCGAGAAAACTCTCGACCGCGACCATTTCATGACCGCACAGGAAGGGCTCGACTGGGGGCTTGTCGATACGATCATCACCAAGCGTGATCGCGATCCCCTACAGATTACGAAGGAGTGAGCGCCAGCCTCACGCCTTCCAGTGCGAACAGCGGATCACATCGCAGAAATTGCCGCGATGGAAATGCGGGTCTTTGTCCGCAAGCACATCAGCCTTGACGTTGCCGAAAGTGGTATCGGGCTTGTGCTTGATGCCGTCATAGAACGCCTGAATGATATCTTCCTTGAAGTGGTCACTGCGTGGGAACGCCTTGACCACCGCCTCACGCTCCGCATCGCTGTATTGCTTGTAGGTCAGACCCAGCACATCCATCTCCACGCCGGCAGTCACAAGTGCCACAACAGGGTGCATATGCTTGGGGATTCCGGGCGTTGTATGCAGGGCAATCGCCGTCCACACCGTATCGATATCCGCCTGCGCGATGCCATGACCGCGCAGAAAATCCCGTGCCGCATTGGCACCATCCACCTCGAACCGCTCATCGGCACTGCTGTGCTGATGCGTCAGGCCCATATCATGGAACATTGCGCCCGTATAAAGCAGCTCACGATCGAACTTCAGCCCCTTCTGCTGTCCGGCAATCGCACCGAAATAATAGACGCGGCTTGAATGGTTGAAGAGCAGTTCCGAAGCCGTGTCGCGCACCAGCTCAGTGACACCTCTTGCAAGCTTCGTATCGGGAATGCTGATACCGCCAATGGATATGGACATTTTGATTTCTCCTTTGTCTTGGGAAACCGACCCTATCGCGCACGCCATTTGGCAGCAATTGACTGAATGCGTCTAATTCTGCCAATATGCGATCCGTAACGCCACGGAGCAAAGAATGCGAACCATCAGCCTTTTGGCCATGCCCGGCGTCCAGCTTCTCGACGTATCGGGACCAATGGACGTGTTTGCCGAAGCCAGTGTGCAGTCAGGGCGTACGGAATATGAATTGCAGGTGGTTGGCATTGAAGC
This sequence comes from Phyllobacterium sp. P30BS-XVII, assembly GCF_014138335.1. Taxonomy (NCBI): domain Bacteria; kingdom Pseudomonadati; phylum Pseudomonadota; class Alphaproteobacteria; order Hyphomicrobiales; family Phyllobacteriaceae; genus Phyllobacterium; species Phyllobacterium sp. P30BS-XVII. Next base: position 336,362 of record NZ_JACGXO010000005.1, on the reverse strand, counting down.
GGGGCCAATCCGCAGTTCATCAGGCGTGCGGCTTTTGCCTGACCGGATCATAATGGATGAGGCAGAGGCCAGCGATACGGTGCTGGTTGCCGGATGCCCGCATGCGCCTGATATCCGGCTTACGCCAGAGCAACATCACTGGCTGCGCACCTCCTGCCTGCGGGCGCAACGCTTTGGTTCCGTTTGCAGCGGCGCTTTCATTCTCGCTGCGGCAGGATTGCTCGATGGCAAACGCGTCACCACCCACTGGGCGTTGGCGGAGAACCTGGCAGCAACCTACCCCGCCATTCACGTCGATGCGGATGCGCTGCATGTGCGCGATGGTCCCGTGCGCACCGCTGCGGGAGTAACAGCCGGGCTCGACATGGCACTTGCTCTGGTTGAAGAGGACCTTGGCCGCGATATCGCCCTCAAAGTGGCGGGGCAACTGGTGATGTTCTTCAAGCGCCCCGGCGGACAGTTGCAATTCAGCCGCCACGGCGAGGCGGAACCGGGCGGGCGGTCGGCCCTGCAGGAGGTACAGCGCTGGGTTGCCGCCAATCCCGGCGAAGACCATTCCGTCACCAGCCTTGCCCAGCGCACCGGCCTCAGCGCGCGCCATTTCGCGCGTATTTTTCAGCAGGAAGTTGGCATTACGCCAGCGGCATGGGTGGAAACGGCGCGGATCACGGCAGCGCGCAATCTTCTGGAAAATGGCCACCGGCTACCAAAACAGGTTGCTGCCGAATGCGGCTTTGCCGATGCGGACACGCTGCGCCGCGCCTTTGTTCGCCATGTCGGCGTGACACCGGCGGAGTACAGGCGGCGCTATTTGTGAGGGTAGACAGGGCGGCAATCTTGTCTTATACGGCTCGTCCACACCGATGGAGTGTTTATGTCTAATCAGTCTGAGTCCCGCTAGAGCCCCAGCTTCTTTGAAGGTTGGGGCGTGAAAACAGGAGCACCGCGCCAAACGCTTTTGGCAGCGGATAGGTTCTTATGGGCTTTTGCCCGTTTTCCCAGGACTTGGATCAATGGATATTTCGCGCGACGAACAGCGCATACTTCACCTGCTCGCCCAGGGCGGCAAAATTTTACTCGAAAAAGATGAGCGCAAAGCCATCACGGACATCATCTGCCTCACCCGCGATGGTTCCCGCTATACCGCTTGCAATTTGCGGCTCTTCCGCAAGCTCAAGCAAAAGGGCGCTATCGCTTCATCCGGCGGCGGCCCCTACCGCGTAACCCGTCGCGGCCTGCAACTGGTAAGGTCAGAATTGGATAATCGGTGAATGGATGTCCGGCGGTGCCAAATGGTGCCGCCGGTTGCTCTACCAAGGTTCCGGTATTGATGTTGAGGCGCTCACCCCCCTCTGTCCTGTCGGACTACCGGGGCGAGCCACGGGTCTCGCCCGTCCTTCGGACCCCCACAAGGGGGGAGATGTCCGACAGGACAGAGGGGGGTGAACGCACAAATCCTCAAAAATCCTCCGGCTCGGGTATCCGGCCGAACGCAATTTTTGAGCCGATATAATTCCCCGGCCCGGTGGTCAGCCCGAGATTGAGTGCCTTGGAGCCGTGGCGCACGCGCACCTTGTCGAGCATATCGGACACGCGCTCCCATTGGCCGCGCTGTTCGGTGACGGCATGCGTATCAAACAGATCCTGGCTTTCCTCCGTTTCGCTGGACAGATCATGCAGCACGACGGTGACGGAGCTGATGTTCCGCATTTCATCTGCTTTGACCATTTTTTCGTGCAACCCATTGAGGCAATTGAGAAAACTATGATCATCGCGCGCAGGGCGAAATTGACCTTCCATGGTCACGCGGCTGTCCCGGCGCACGCCCACCGTATAGCTGAGCGCTCCTGCGCGGTAATGCGAACGGCGCAGACGCCGGGCGGCGCTGAGACAAAGCAGCCGCGCGCATTGCAGCACCTTGTCAGGTGCCCGCCAATCCGGCGGCAGGTTGCGGCCATGGCCGAACATGCGCTTGACCGTCTCGGGCTTTTCCACCGCATAACCATGCAGCGCTGTGACAAACCGCTCGCCCTCAACGCTGTTCCATATCGCACGGGCATGTTTGGGTGCGAGCGCCCAAAGGCCCTGCACATCATTCACCCCGGCCTGTCCCAATCGCTGCTCCATACCCTTGGAAATACCGGGCAAATCCTTCAGCCGCAGATCGAATAGCCGTCCCGGCAGGTCTTCATGATCAAGCACGACGCAACCATCAGGCTTGTCCATTTCCGCAGCGATCTTGCCGAGGAGTTCGTTCAGGGAAACACCGATGGAACAGGTCAGCACCGCGCCCATTTCATCGTGCAGAGCCCGCTTGATGCGTGCAGCAAGCCCATGCGGGTCCTTCGCTTCCGATGCCAGCAGCGTGCATGCAACTTCATCGATGGAACGCACCGCTGCAATGGGCACACATGTCTCAATGGTTGTCAGAATCTGGTTATGCAACTTCACATAAACGTCGGGTCGGGCTTCCAGAAACACGATATCAGGACAGAGTTCCCGCGCGTCACGCACGGACGTGCCTGTTTTGATGCCGAATGGCTTTGCCTCGCGGCTCGCGGCAATCACACTCGTGTGGGGCGAATCCAGCGGCACCACCGCAATCGGACGGTTGCGCAGTGCCGGGTTCAGCTGCTGCTCGGCGCTGGCGAAGAAACTGTCAAAGTCGAGATACAGTTTTTCCAGATGGGTCGGTTTGCGCATGGGCCACGGGTTCTATCATTGCCAATATGAGAACAAAAATAGAACATATGCGGAGAGAGTGCAAACTTATTCGGGAAATGCTGCGGTTTCTGCTGACAACAGCCGTCAGGCTTTTGCGGCGTCGATGATACGAAACTGCGTGGTTGTCGAGCCGTTCCAGTGGTTGAGCGCAAGATTACCCGCCACATGCATGGATTGGCCGAGATTGCCGAAGAGGAAATCACCAAGCGGCGCACCTGTCGCGCGAAAGGCAATGGCGTTGATGCGCTTGCCATCGGCGCCCGCCAGCGTTGCCTTGACGTGGTTTGTGCCAACAGTGCGCGCGTCTACCAGCCTGTGGTGCGGCAGCACAAGCACGGGCTGCGGGTGCCCCGAACCAAACGGCCCGGCCCTTTCCATCGTTTCATAAAGCGGCACCGTAGCACCCGAGGCGCTGAGCGCGCCATCAATGGCCAGAGACTCGTTTTCGCGCAACTGGCTGACCATTTCAGCCGCGTGCTCTTCAAAAAATGCCCGTAAAGCACCCATTTTTCCGCGTTCAAGGGTGATACCCGCCGCCATGGCATGGCCGCCGCCCTTGACCAGAAGCCCGGCATCAACCGCGCCACGCACCAGCTTGCCAAGATCAAATCCGCTGATCGAACGTCCGGAACCACTTCCCGTGCCATTGACGTTGAAGGCAATGGCAAAAACCGGACGGCGCGTTCGTTCCTTCAAGCGCGCGGCGATCAACCCGACAATTCCGGGGTGCCAGTCATCGCTTGCCGTCACCAGAACGGCAGGACCGCCGCCACTCGACATTTCAAACATCGCCTCGGCTTCCGCCTGCTCCAGCATGACGGTTTCCATGGCTTGCCGTTCCGTATTGAGCCGGTCAAGCTCGGTGGCAATGCGCGCTGCTTCATTAGGGTCATCCAGCGTCAACAGGCGCGAGCCAAGCCCCGCATCGCCAATACGTCCGCCCGCATTGATGCGCGGTCCAATGAGATAACCGAAGTGGAAAGCGCTCAGCGGCTCGCCGATGCGCGATACCCGCGCCAAAGCGGCAAGCCCGGCATTTTGCTGCGCCCGCGCCACCAGCAGACCTTTGACCACAAAGGCGCGGTTGAGTTCCTTCAGGGGCACCACATCGCAGACGGTGGCCAGCGCCACCAGGTCAAGCATCGACAACAGATCAGGCGCAAGCGTTCCCGTCGCGATGCGCTGCTCACGCAAGGTTCGCAGAACCTGCACCAGCGTGAGGAAAACCACACCCGCCGCGCAAAGATAGCCCTGCCCTGACAAATCGTCTTCCCGATTGGGATTGACCACGGCGACAGCAGCGGCTGGCAATTCGCCGCCCACCTGATGGTGATCAAGCACAACCACATCGGCACCAGCCTCCCGGGCCGCCTCAATGGCCAAAGCACTGTTGGTGCCGCAATCCACGGTGACAATCAGCGAAGCGCCATTTTGCGCCAGCTCACGCATGGCCTGCGGATTTGGCCCATAGCCCTCGAAAATCCGATCAGGGATATAGATGTGATTGGCAATGCCGTAATGGGTGAGAAATCGCGACAGAATGGCCGATGAACAGGCACCGTCCACATCGTAATCGCCGAAAATTGCCACCTTTTCGTGTTTGCCGATAGCCTGCGCAATGCGAAGGGCCGCCTTCTCCATATCGGTCAGCGTGGCCGGATCGGGCATCAGCCCCTTGATTGTCGGGTCCATGAAGGCCGGGGCATCATCGACACCAACGCCGCGCCCGGCAAGAACACGGGTGACAAGATCAGGAAAACCATGGTTCTGCGCCATGGCAAGAGCGATATTGGCCTCGCGCGGGCCCAGCCGGTCAATCCATTTGAGACCGGTTGCTGAGTTTTCAACGCCGAGGAAGAGCCGTTCTGCTGCCATGCAACGCTTCAATCACTCAGCGCCGCCGAATGCAATGCTCCGAATGATGTATCCAGTGAACAAGCCCGCAATTACTGTGCGGGCGCCGGTGTAACCGCCCCATTTGCGGGCGCGACGGCACCATCTGCGGGTGGCGGCGGCGGTGCGCCAATGTCATGCATTGCCGTTGCAATGGAGGTTGCAAAGTTTGAAAGGGTGCGTTCCGCCGCTTCCTTGCTGCCCTTCGCATAATTGGCGGCGGGTTGGATCAGCAGATAGCGGCTGTGCATACCGACAACACACACAAGAAAGGCGTGCTTTTCCTGTGCCGCGTCAGCACTGACACAGGGCATTGCCAGCCCGACGCTGTATGGCAGCGTGCTCTGAACAGCGATCTCACCGGGCTGGGTCGAATGATACTGGGTCGCCTTCTCAAAGAGATCGCGAACAACCGGATCATCCGCCCCGTCCTTGATGGGATAAGCGGCTGCCCTGTTATTGGCCTTCACGCCCGCCATTATCACCGTTGCCTTGGCATCCACAGCTTCATATTCCGCTGTGACACCAAAATCCTGCGGATTGACACTGTGCTTGACCAAGGTGAATGGCCCAACGGTCTGAGGAAACCTGTCGGCAATGGAATTGGATCGATACCCCTGAATGAGGTCAAGATAGGGGTCCTGAGCAAACGCACTGCCGGACAGCCCGGCGAATACGAGCGTCGAAACAAGGCAGGCACTTATTTTCGTTCGGATATTCATGGCTTTAACACTCATATGAACTCCCCATATGAAAATAGCTTAAAAACCATGGCCCCAATAGGGCAATTCCTACTGAGCCTCGAACGCAGTTAACAAAATGCCCTGCTGCTCGGGTGAGCGGCAGGGCAAAAAGTGTTTCAATTGCCAGATCTTACTGGAACTTGCTCATATCCTGATGCTTAGCCTTGATCTCGCGCACGGTCTGCGAGTGCGAGCGCATGACGATCGTATGGGTCTGGATATAGTCGCGGGCGAACTTGACGCCTGACAGCATATTGCCGTCGGTAACGCCTGTTGCCGCAAAAAGAACGTCACCTTTGGCCATTTCTTCCATGGTGTAGATCTTTTTGGGATCGCTGATACCCATCTTGGCCGCACGAGCGATCTTGTCATCGCTGTTGAGCTGCAAGCGGCCCTGCATCTGGCCACCAATGCAACGCAGTGCTGCGGCAGCCAGAACGCCCTCAGGCGCGCCGCCAATACCGATATAGATATCGATGCCAGTCTCGTCAGGATCGGTTGTGTGGATCACACCGGCCACGTCGCCATCGCCGATAAGGCGGATTGAAGCGCCTGTTGCACGCACTTCCTCGATCAGACGCGCATGGCGCGGGCGATCCATGATGCAGGCGGTAATCTCGTTGATTGGCACGCCCTTGGCTTTCGCAACGGCAGCAATATTCTCGGCTGCAGGCGCATCAAGCTGAATGATACCGGCGGGATATCCGGGCCCAACGGCAATCTTTTCCATGTAAACATCAGGCGCGTAAAGCAGATTGCCCTTTTCGGCAATCGCGATCACCGCAAGCGAATTGGGCAGGTTCTTGGCGCAGATGGTCGTGCCTTCAAGCGGATCGAGCGCAATATCGACCTCGGGGCCGGTACGTGTACCGACTTCTTCACCGATATAGAGCATCGGCGCTTCGTCACGCTCGCCTTCACCGATCACAACGGTACCGCTGATTGGCAGACGATTGAGTTCCTGACGCATGGCATCCACAGCCGCCTGATCGGCAGCCATTTCATCGCCGCGTCCGCGCAGACGCGCAGCCGCCACGGCGGCACGTTCGGTCACGCGGACAAGCTCAAGGGTCAAAATACGGTCAAGGCCCATTGAAGTCTGGTCGGAAGTTTTCGGCATAAATCTATCCTGCGTTCGTGTGGAGATACCCAGTTGCGGATCAACAGGGCTCTTCCTAGCATTGCTGTGCAAACCTTTTGTCAAAGTCATGCCGCAGCGGCAAGACCCCGCCAGCAGGAAAGTGCCCTCCCCGAAAAAGCTAATCGATTAAACGGGGTAGCAGCCGTTCACGATGCAATACAGGTCTTTTACAAAGGGTCATGTGGTCGGGCTTTTGAGTGGGGGTGCGGTTCGTGGTTCGTGGTTCGTGGTTCGACAAGCTCACCATGAGGGGCTTGGGTGGATGCAACGATAATCGCAAAGAGTGTGGGGTATAACATTCTACAACCCACCTCTCTCCGTCATCCTCGGGCTTGACCCGAGGACCCGGCTAGGAAGCTCAAATAAACTTGGAGCTGGGCGCTATTTTAATTGTGGGTCCTCGGGTCAAGCCCGAGGATGACGGAGAGAGGTGGGTTGTAGCGAGAGGTGGGATATAGAGAGCCAAGTTCTGCAAACCTACCCCACACTCTTTGCGATTATCGTTGCATCCTCACTCTCCCTCATGGTGAGCTTGTCGAACCACGCATCACGCACTGTGGTGATGCAAAGCAAATCTCCTTACAAAGAAACCACTGTCGTCCATTCCGAAAGCTGCATTGTTCCGGCACGCATGGGCGCTTTGATTTCGATCAGCAATGGAGCGCGGGCGGCATGGATATTGAGCGTTGGAAACCACAATCGGTTTTTGTCGACCACAATCAGCAACCCATCCGTATCGCCGACCGGAGAAAATGTATCGGTCTGGGGTGGAAATGGCGGCACACCAAACTCGGTCGTCAGCAGATCAACGGAGGTTTTGACGTTCTCAACAGCAAAACCAACCTCGGCAATGGAAAATGGCTGCGGGCCAACGAAAGGCAGACCGCTATATTCATCATGGGCAATATATTCCAGAATAATTCCTTCGGGGCCGATGAAGTAAAGTGAACGCGAATGCCAGCCCTGCGGACCGGTAACAACATCGCTGTCACCGACGGAAATCAGCCTAATGCGCTTACCCAACCAGTCTCTGATCCGCTCGAACTTTGTCGGCGCGATGCCGAACGCCAGATGATGCACACCACTGAATGCTGTGCCCTGTTCCATCACAAGGCGGCTGTAACCCACAGTCACAATGGCATGGCTGATATGCTCTTCAACCGGCAACTGGAGTAGATCCCGATAGAAAGAAACAGCCGCGCTTAAATCCTGCACAGTGATGCGCGCAGAGAAAATCTTCATTTCACATATCCCTGAAAATCACTCGATCTGCCAAGCGTAATTCCTCAAGCATGGTTGAGGTCAACAAGGATAAACATCTGTTTTAGATATATTTTGGCGTTCAAAAGCAAAACGCCACCCCTTGGAATACAAGGGATGGCGTCTGAACCGGGTAATAATCTGGTCCGTTAGCCAGCGCGCTCGATGCGGATCATCTGCGGCTTGTCGGTGGCGTGTCCATCCTTGACGATGCCTTCCAGCGCCTTTTTGACGGCCGCCTCGGTCGTCTCATGCGTGACGAGAATGACAGTCTTGGTCGCATCAGGATGGCTTTCCGGCGTCTGACGCTGGACGATCGATTCCAGTGAAATGTCATTGTCGGCCATACGTTTGGCAATGGCGGCAAAAACACCGGCACGATCATGCACCGTCAGGCGAATGAAATAGCCGCCCTCGTGCGAGCGCATCTTGGCGCGTTTATAGGGTGCAAGGGCTTTTGCCGGTGTGCCGAATACGGGGCCATGCTGGAAACCCGGACGGCTTTTGGCGATATCGGCAAGATCACCGATGACCGCTGATGCTGTCGCGGCACCGCCTGCACCCGGTCCTGATAACAGCAGTTCGCCAAGCAGATCGGTTTCAATGGCTACCGCATTGGTCACGCCATGCACCTGTGCAATCACCGATTCGACCGGGACCATGGTCGGATGCACACGCTGCTCGATACCGCTATCGGTTTTCAGGGCAACGCCAAGCAGCTTGATGCGATAGCCGAGTTCATCGGCGGCCTTGATATCAGCCAGCGAAATATTGCTGATACCTTCGAGGTAAATATCATCGGCGGCAATCTGCGTGCCAAAGGCCAGGCTGGTCAGGATCGCCAACTTGTGCGCCGTGTCGTTACCTTCGATATCGAAGGTAGGATCGGCTTCCGCATAGCCAAGACGCTGCGCATCGGCGAGACAATCCTCAAACGAAATACCTTCATCCCACATCCGCGTCAGGATGTAGTTGCACGTACCGTTCATGATGCCATAGACGCGCGACACGGTGTTGCCGGTGAGCGATTCACGCAGGGCCTTGATAACCGGGATACCGCCAGCGACCGCCGCTTCGAAGTTAAGCAGAACGCCCTTTTCCTCGGCGATCTTGGCAAGAGACACGCCGTGTTTGGCCAGAAGCGCCTTGTTGGCGGTGACCACATGACGGCCAGACTTGAGCGCAGCTTCAACCGCAGCGCGGGCTGGACCCTCGTCGCCGCCGATCAACTCGATAAAAACATCGATATTATCAGACTTCGCCAAGGCAACGGGATCATCGAACCATCTGGCTGATGAAAAATCCACACCGCGATCGCGCTTGGCATCACGCGCAGATACAGCGGTGACGATGATTTCCTTGCCGCACTGACGGGTGAGCATATCGCCCTTGTCCCGCAAAATTTTCAGGACCGAGGCACCAACAGTGCCCAGTCCGGCGATTCCCACGCGCAGCGCATCACTCATCGTTCATTTCCCTGAAATATCTAGCCTGAAACGGAGCCCGAAGGCGCCGCGAGTTCCGGTTTCAGCTTACCGCTTAGCGGCGCGCGTTCAACGGAATGACGTTGTGCAGCTTTTCATCCGCCGTGGCAAGAAACCGCTTGAGATTACGGGCTGCCTGACGAATGCGATGTTCGTTCTCGACCAGCGCAATGCGGATATAGTCATCGCCATGTTCACCGAAGCCAATGCCCGGAGCAACGGCCACATCCGCATGTTCGATCAGAAGCTTGGAGAATTCCAGCGAGCCGAGGCTGCGGAACTTTTCCGGGATCGGTGCCCAGGCAAACATGGTTGCTGCCGGTGACGGAATGTCCCATCCGGCCCGGCCAAAACTGTCGACCAGAACATCACGGCGATGCTTATACACAGCGCGAACTTCCGCAATGTCGGAACCATCGCCATTCAGCGCTGCAGCGGCGGCAACCTGAATGGGCGTGAACGCACCATAATCAAGATAGGATTTAACCCGGGTGAGCGCCGAAATCAGACGTTCATTGCCAACGGCAAAGCCCATGCGCCAGCCGGGCATGGAGAACGTTTTTGACATGGAGGTGAATTCCACGGCCACATCAATTGCGCCCGGCACCTGCAAAACAGATGGAGGCGGCGCATCGTCGAAGTAAATCTCCGAATAGGCCAGATCCGACAGAATGATGATTTCATTCTTGCGGGCAAAGGCAACCACATCCTTATAGAAATCCAGCGATGCCACATGGGCCGTTGGATTGGATGGATAGTTGAGGATCAGCGCCAGCGGCTTGGGGATCGAATGGCGAATGCCACGCTCCAGCGCCGGGATGAACTGATCATCGGGCATGGCCGGGATCGAACGGATCACGCCACCGGACATGATGAAGCCGAAAGCATGGATCGGATAGGTCGGATCAGGGCAAAGCACCACATCACCGGGCGCAGTGATCGCCTGCGCCATATTGGCGAAGCCTTCTTTCGAGCCAAGCGTCGCCACAACCTGCGTGTCCGGGTTGAGCTTGACGCCAAAACGGCGTTCGTAATAGGCGGCCTGAGCGCGCCGGAGACCCGGAATACCCTTGGATGAAGAATAACGATGGGTGCGCGGGTCCTGAACGGCCTCGCACAGCTTGTCGACAATACCCTGCGGCGTCGGCAAATCGGGATTGCCCATACCCAGATCGATAATGTCCGCACCCGCCGCTCGCGCGCTCGCCTTCAGGCGATTGACCTGTTCAAATACGTAAGGTGGCAGGCGGCGAACTTTATGAAATTCTTCCATAGGTTTGGGTCCGGTAAAATGGGTTTAATGTGCGGGTGCGCTATACACCCAAACTGCAAAGCGGTCGAGCAATGATTGACCTTTTGTGTCTAGCACTTAAGTCAATTGCTGCGATGCCATCCAGCTTGGGATTTCTTAGGAAGACACTGTGAATGCGGTGTCTTCGTGACCGTGCGGGGCAGCGTGTTATTGCGAGCCTTCGATGGCCTTCAGATCATCCTGCTGTTGCTGGACCAGCTTCTTCATTTCCGCCTGTCGCCGGGCAACGGCGGCGGGATCGGCGGTGGCATTGCCCTGCCCGCTTTTGGCAGCAACAAGCTTCTTATGCACTGCGTCCTTCTCCTGCGGCGTAAACTGCGCGGTCTCGCCCTTCGGATCGGGTGTGAACACCGGATAGGTCCCGGTATTGACCGGACCGGTCAGCGGCGAGTTGGACATTGGCTCCGGCGGCATGTTCGCACAGGCGCTCAGACCAGCAATCAGAACGGTGCCAACCGAGAAGCGGATAATGGTTTTGACCGAGATATTCATTGTTTGTCCTGACTGCCGGAATCGATATTCATCATGGTGATAAGAATTGCAGGTTAGAGGGATAGCATTAGAGCCCCATACATTCAAATAGGTTCAATTCTGTTTCTCCAAGGGAAATACAATCTGCGGGCAAGGTGACAACACCATCATCTTTCCTGCAGAATGGCTTCAATTGAATGTCCGTTGCTCTGACTTGTGGTATCATGTCTATTATGCTGATCGGGAGGATCGGCGGGAGGAAGTGAATATATGGATAATCACGGCGACAAGACCGGAAAAACGCCGAACCTCGATCATTATGTCATCAAGGACCCTGAAGCCTTCGCGCGTAACGTCGCCCATATGATTGAGCAGGCCGGCAAGGCCGCTTCCGCCTGGGTTGAGCCGCGCGAAAAAGGTCTGAAGCGCGACACGATTGCCGATCCTGTCACCGATGTGGTGAAAACCCTCTCCCGCGTTTCCGAATACTGGTTATCCGAGCCGGGCCGGGCCCTTGAAGCGCAAACCAAGCTTTTCGCCAGCTACATGACCATCTGGTCCAATTCCATCCGCCGCATGAGCGGTGAAGAGGTTGAAGATATCGTCAAGCCCGACAAAGGCGACAAGCGCTTTTCCGACGAGGATTGGGGCAAGAACGCTTTCTTTGACTTCCTCAAACAGGCTTATCTTGTCACAGCAAACTGGGCTGGTGAGTTGGTCACTCATGCGGAAGGTCTGGATGATCACACGCGCCACAAGGCCGCGTTCTACGTCAAGCAGCTGACCTCAGCCATATCGCCCAGCAATTTCCTTTTGACCAATCCAGAGCTTTACAAGGAAACGGTCGCCAGCAATGGCGAAAATCTGGTCAAAGGCATGAAGATGCTGGCGGAGGATATTGTCGCCGGTGGCGGTGATCTGCGCCTGCGTCAATCAGACCTGACGAAATTCACCCTTGGCGAGAATGTCGCGACCACGCCCGGCAAGGTGATTGCCCGCAGCGACGTGGCCGAAATCATCCAGTACGAAGCATCCACAAAGGAGGTGTTGAAGCGCCCGCTGCTGATCTGCCCGCCATGGATCAACAAATTCTACATTCTTGACCTCAATGCCGAAAAATCCTTCATCAAATGGGCTATCGATCAGGGTCACACCGTTTTCGTGATTTCATGGGTCAATCCTGATCATCGTCACGCACTGAAAGACTGGACCGCCTATATCAATGAAGGCCTCCGCTTTGGCCTCGATACAGTCGAGAAAGCCACAGGCGAAAAGGCTGTGAATGCCATCGGCTATTGCGTTGGTGGCACCCTGCTCAGCGCTGCCCTTGCCCTTTTCGCGGCAGAAGGCGAAAACCGGATCAAAAGCGCAACGCTTTTCACCACCCAGGTCGATTTTACTTACGCAGGTGATCTCAAGGTCTTTGTTGACGAGGATCAGATTCGAGCGCTGGAAGCTGCCATGTCCGCCGAGGGCTATCTCGATGGCACACGTATGGCGACAGCCTTCAATATGTTGCGCTCAGGCGATCTGATCTGGCCCTATGTCGTCAACAACTATATGCGCGGCCGCGATCCTGTGCCGTTTGATCTTCTCTATTGGAATGCCGACGCGACACGCATGAGCGCCGCCAATCACTCCTATTATCTGCGCAATTGCTATCTCGATAATAATCTGGTGCGCGGGATGATGAAGCTGGCAGGTGAGAACCTGTCATTGGGCAATGTCAAAATCCCCATCTACAATCTCGCAGCCAAGGAAGACCATATTGCACCTGCACTGTCAGTCTTCACCGGCTGCAAATATTTTGGCGGCGATGTCACCTATGTGCTTGCTGGCTCCGGTCATATCGCTGGCGTCGTCAACCCACCCGCCAAGAATAAATACCAGTACTGGACTGGCGATTCACCCGTTGGGGCATTTGACGAATGGCTCACCAAGACCACCGAACATCCCGGCTCCTGGTGGAATCATTGGCACAAATGGATCGAATCGCAGGACGAAAACCGCGTCCCGGCCCGCATACCCGGTGAAAATGGTTCGGAAATCCTCGCCGATGCCCCCGGAACCTATGTCCGCATCCGCGTGTGAAAACCCGCTATTTTGCTGGCTTTTAAGTTTATCCAAGAGTTGAGAACCGTGGCAGGAAAGTGGCTAATCACTTTTCTGCCTCATTCTCACTATAGCCAAACGCTTGTAGAGACGTTTAAAAACCGTTAACTTTACGAACTCTCTGCCGGTGTTTTTTGCACTTCAACGAAACTTCGCGAGCGTCCTGCTCATAAGAAAAGCGGATTGGACTGAACTTTTGCAAGAGCCGGAAAAGACGAGACGGGGGAATCGTTGAACAAGCTGTCAGCCTCAGTAGCGGCCTTCCGGGCAAGCACCGTCATATGCGTTGTCACGCTTTTCGCGATGGCAACCGTGTCGTGTACGTCTACGGGTTCGTCGCCGACAGCAGGTACCGTCCTCAGTGTCGCTCCAACAACAACCACAACATCCACGGCTACCGCCAACGCAATGCCGGTGACTGGCTCGGAAAGTGTGTCTCCGGAAGCGTTGGCACTTGCTGGCGGTTCAGAAACGAATGCGCTGAAAACCGTCAATGATGCGGCAGCCCAGCCCGGTCATGACAAGAACAACACCTCCGCAGCACTGACAGGCAAAGACGCAACTGTGGCTCAGGCACCGGGCAAGATACCCGGAAAAACCGCACTTTTCGGATCAAGCGCACCGACACCGCAACCGGAAGCCCAGCAGCAGATTGCAGCATTGGCGCCAGCAGCGGCGAAACCACCGGTCAAGACATCATTGTTTGGCAGTTCCACCAAAGCTCCGGAACCGGCAGCAGCAGAACAACCGCAGCAGGTTGAAACGCCGGAAGTAGGCAGTAAGGCCGCAAAAGCTGCTCAAGCCGCGGAAGCACAGGCCGCCACAACCCAAACAAGGCCGGGTACTGGCAAGGACAATGGGCGGCTGGTGCGGCTCTTTTCCAATAACAATGCTGCCCCGCCATCAAAACGTCTCGTGGCCGTCATTCAACCGAAGGCACAAGCCCAGCTCAAGGCACTCAGCAGCGATAGTCAGGTGCAAATGGCGGGACTGCCCTCTCCTTCCGATTACAAGCCGACCGAGCATCTTGCCTCGCTGCCCGGCGTGCGCCCCAATGGCGGCATTGTCATCATGCAGCGCGACAGCCTCTATCAGGACGACGATGAAGGGTCAGCTGCTCCGGTGATTCTCGCTTCAGCGGCTGGTCTCGCCCGTCTTGCACCCAATGGCCTCAGGGTTCAGCGCGAAAGCGTCGATGTTGCCTGCCTGAAACCGCAACTGGTTGGCATACTGAAAACAATTGAACGCCGTTATGGCAAATCGGTTATCGTCACCTCTGGCTATCGCAGCCCGCCCTACAACCGGCTGGTGAACGGTGCAAAGGCCTCTTTGCACATGTCCTGTGCTGCCGCCGATATTCAGGTTCCCGGCGTTTCCAAATGGGAATTGGCGAATTTTGCCCGATCAATGCCGGGGCGTGGCGGCGTTGGCACCTACTGCTATACCGAATCAGTCCACGTGGATATCGGCCCGACTCGCGACTGGAACTGGCGCTGCGGCCGTCGTCGCAGCTAGTATAAATCGATAGTAGCGGCCCTCCTTCTGCCCGGCACGCAGTATATTTGCCCACAGGCACCACAACAATTTTCACTTTTCCCAAAAAAGAATGAAATATGGGGTTGCAGTCGAAAAACTGTTTCACTATAAGCCGCTTACCTGCAGGCGCCCATCGTCTAGCGGTTAGGACGGCGCCCTTTCACGGCGCAAACAGGGGTTCGATTCCCCTTGGGCGTACCAGGTTTTCTCCCCGGAAATCAATGATTTATAACAGCTGGCTAACAAGCCTGCGTGCCATTTGGTCATGTGAAACGGCCAGCCCCTGAAGGAGCCGGCCGTTCTGTCTTTGGTCAGTATTATCAGTTTGCAGGTGCCGGTTTTGCTGGGTCCGGTGCGGGAGTTGCCGGAGCTGCATCGGGTTTTGCAGGTTCCGACGTGGTCGCAGGTGGCGTCGTGCCACCCCCTGATTGCTTGTTGTCACAAGCTGCCAACGTAAACGCAGCGATCGCTAGAATCGGTACAAGAAACTTATAGTTCATCGTGTCTCCTCCTATGCGTTTCACCCGCCTTAGGCAGGCAAGACACAGGATGAGACACTCAAAGCGATGAGAACAGCCCGCGGCGTTCAAGCTTTGTCACCGACTGTTAAAGAAAGTTATGAGGTTGTATTCCTGACCTGACCTATCATGAATCACTGCTGAGATTCCGATCTTTAGCAGTAGGGTTCGGTTTAACCTCCAAACGAACCCGAATTCTCCCACCCCAGAGCAAATTTGCCTGCCCCTCAAAAGGCAGGCTTTTTTTCGCCCTGCGCTTTTGCACAGCGCGGATACAATGCCTGCGAATGAGCATAACTGAGCCACAATCCCGGCACGTTTTTTCTGTCTCTTTGGCTCATGCAGGAAAACATAATCATGAGCAAACAAACGAAAACAACGCTGACATTCTTTCTGGCTGGCCTTGCCGCTATTGCCGCCGTCCTGACCGCAGATATGTCCCTCGCAGATGTGATCCGGACAGTTCAAAGCCTGTCCTGACGGCGTAACGCCTGTCCTGACGGCCCAGAGGCTGTCCTGATTACAGATTGTTCCGGGGCACCGGTTCGGATACATCTCGGGCATGATTTTCCCCACGCCCCTCGCCACCGGCAAACTGGTCCAGCGCTATAAACGATTTCTCGCCGATATCATTCTGGACGACGGCAGCCCGATCACCAGCTCCGTTCCCAATACAGGCTCGATGCTCGGGCTCACCGATCCCGGCATTCGTGTCTGGTTGTCCCAGTCCGACGATACGAAACGCAAATATGCGCACACGCTGCAAATCGTCGAAGCACAGGGCACTTTGGTTGGCATCAACACCGGCCTGCCCAACCGCATCGCCGAGGAAGCCATTTTGGCTGGCCTTTTGCCCGGCCTCTCCGGATATCGCGACCTAAAGCGCGAGCAGAGATATGGCGCCAATTCACGGATCGACATCCTGCTGACTGACCCTGAGCGCGCAGCAGCCTATGTCGAAGTGAAGAACGTCCACTTCTCGCGAACGGAAAATCTCGCGGAATTTCCCGATTCTCCGACTGCCCGTGGCGCAAAACATCTGGACGAGCTAGGCAACATGGTTGAGAATGGCCACCGTGGTGTCATGCTCTATGTGATCCAGCGCGACGATTGCGACCGCTTGAGAATCTGCGGCGACCTTGATCCGGTTTATGCAAGGGCATTCGAGCGTGCAATGGCGCGTGGGGTTGAAGCTTACGCAATAAGATGCCACATCACACCTTCGGGTATTGCAGCAACAGGCGCGATACCCATTATTGATTGACGCCAAGCGGAAAGCACCATGGTTACCTATCTCGATGCGCAGACTGCGCCCCTGAAGAACACCGGACAGATCAGGCTTCACGGCGCTGATGGTTTTGCGGCCATGCGCAAAGCTTGCCAGCTGACCGCGCGCTGCCTCGATGAGCTTGCGAGCATCGTTGCGCCCGGCGTCACCACCAATACCATAGATCGCTTCGTCTTCGAATTTGGTGCCGATCATGGTGCCCTGCCCGCAACGCTGAACTATCGCGGCTATACAAAATCGTCCTGCACCTCGATTAATCATGTGGTCTGCCATGGCATTCCCGATGACAAGCCAATGCGTGAAGGCGATATCGTCAATATCGACGTGACCTATATTCTCGACGGCTGGCACGGCGACTCCAGCCGCATGTACCCGGTTGGCGAAATCAAGCGCGCTGCGGAACGGCTCATGGAAGTAACTCACGAAAGCCTGATGCGCGGCATTGCAGCCGTTCGTCCCGGTGCGCGCACCGGCGCTATCGGCGCAGCAATCCAGAATTATGCGGAAGCGGAGCGCTGCTCGGTTGTGCGCGATTTCTGCGGCCACGGCGTTGGCCAGCTGTTTCATGATGCACCGAATATCCTGCACTACGGCACACCCAATGAGGGTGTCGAATTGCGGGAGGGCATGATCTTCACCATCGAGCCAATGATCAATCTTGGCCGTCCACACGTCAAAGTGCTCGCCGATGGCTGGACCGCAGTTACGCGTGATCGCTCGCTGACGGCACAATACGAACACACAGTCGGCGTTACCAAGGATGGCTGCGAAGTCTTCACGGTATCACCGGCAGGTCTGTTCGCCCCGGGACTGAAACTCGAATAGAACGCAGAGGCCCATGAGCGAAGACGAGCCACAAAAGACTTTCTTCCTCAATGAGCCTTCCCCAAACACCCTTCAGAAACAACCTGGTGTTGAAAAAAGCGCTGGCACGTCGAATCTTGCCAGCAAACCGGATGAGCCAGTCGAGCCTCATTACACCGGTCACCGCGAGCGCATGAAGGAGCGTTTTCTGAAAGTTGGCCATCAGGGCTTGGCTGACTATGAAATGCTGGAAGTGCTGCTTTACCGCTCGATACGGCAAGGTGACACCAAGCCGCTCGCCAAAGCGCTTCTGGCTCGTTTTGGCAGTCTGGCTGAGGTATTGGGCGCGCCAGATCATCTGCTGCAGGAGGTAAAGGGCTGTGGGCCCGTGGTGGCCTTTGATCTTAAACTCATTGCTGCCTTCACACACCGCATCATCCGCAGCGATATGAATCAGCGCACCGTGCTCGGCTCATGGGGCAAACTGATCGACTATTGCACGGCGGCCATGGCGCATGAACAGCGGGAGCAGTTGCGTATTCTGTTTCTCGACAAAAGAAACACCCTGATTGCCGATGAGGTGCAACAGGTCGGAACAATCGACCATACGCCCGTTTACCCGCGTGAAGTCATCGCCCGGGCGCTGCAATTATCAGCCAGCGCCATCATCCTTGTTCACAATCACCCCTCCGGCGATCCGACACCATCGAAAGCCGATATCGAAATGACCAAGACCATCGCCAATATCGGCTCGCAAATGGGCATCGTGGTCCATGATCACATCATTATCGGCAGGAACGGCCATGCCAGCCTCAAGGGCATGAAACTTTTTTAGCCCTGTCAAAATTGCATTCGAACCGCAATCGCGATCAAATGCCCTCTCCCGGCGGCGTGTAGTTGAATGCTGTGCATATGTGGAGAGTTTCATGAATTCGGTTGAGAAAGCGATCTGGTACGTTGAAGGGCATTTTGCCGAGGAAATAACACTCGATGATATTGCTGACGTTGCGGGTCTATCGCGTTTCCATATGTCGCGCGCTTTCGGCATTTTTGCCGGGCGCTCGGTCAGCAGCCATATACGTGGCCGCAGATTAACGGAAGCAGCGAAATCCCTGTGCGAAGGCGCCCCGGATATTCTCAGTGTCGCGCTTGATGCCGGATACAGCTCCCACGAGGCATTCACGCGGGCGTTCCGCGATCAGTTCGGGCTCACCCCCGAACAGGTTCGCGCACAGCGCCATGTCAGAAACATCCCATTGGTGGAGCCGATGAAAATGGATCAGCAATTTATTATCAATCTGGAAGAGCCGCGCATCGAAAATGGCAGGCCGATGCTCATCGCAGGCATAGGCGAACGCTATAGCTGCGAAACAAGTTCAGCCATCCCGGCACAATGGCAACGTTTCGGCCCCTATTTCGGCCATATCAACGGTCAGGTTGGTGACGTCGCCTATGGTGTCTGCTGCAATGGCGATGATGCCAGCAATTTCGACTATATTGCTGGTGCCGAGGTAAAAGACTTTTCGGATATTCCGGCGGAGTTTGCGCGGGTTCGCATACCGGCCCAGATCTATCTGGTGTTCTCGCACCGGGATCATATCTCAACCATACGCAGCACCATCATGACGATCTGGGGTAAATGGATACCCGAATCCGATCATGTACTGGCCGATGCACCCAATTTTGAGCGTTATGGTCCGGAATTTGATGCGCGAACCGGCAATGGCGGAATGGAAATCTGGATTCCCATCAATAGCTGAACATATCCTGACACAGTGCTGTCACCAGTAAATCCGCTATGATGAACTCACAGGAGCGGAGAAACCAGCATGTTACAAGCCTGTCTCAACGGAGGACGGACGCGGGAATTTCACCCTGCAGTTCCGTTTACAGCATCGGAAATAGCCGGAGATGCGGCGCTTGTCGTGGCAGCCGGGGCGCGTGAATTACACATCCATCCACGCGGCCCGGACGGATTGGAAACACTCGATCCGGATCATGTGGCCGATACATTGCAAGCCATTCGTGCAACCGTACCAGGCATTCCTGTCGGCCTTTCCACCCATTGGCGCATAGCACCGGGCGGAATTGCCCGGCAGGAACCAATCCGCCAGTGGAAGACCCTCCCCGACTATGTCTCGATCAATCTCATCGAAGACGATGCAGAGGATTTGATCGCCCTTGTTCTTGGCAAAGGTAGCGGCGTCGAAGCCGGTATCTGGTCCGTCGACGACGCAGACCGATTTGTCAGGTTGAGCAACGCCGGAAAATGCCTGCGTGTCCTGATTGAGATCAACGAACAGGATGTTGAGGAAGGCTTGCGCGTTGCAGAGGGCATACAGGCAGTCCTGAACGCGGCGGGCAGCAAACTCCCCATCCTCATGCATGGCGATGAAGCCAGCGTCTGGCCGGTCTACAGGGAAGCTATGGCGCGAGGTTTTGACAGCCGCATCGGTCTGGAAGACGGCAATCTCCTGCCTTCAGGGCAAATGGCAAAGGATAATGCCGATCTGCTGCGTGCTGCCCTTGCTCCCGGCAATAGATAGTTTTCAAAAGCAAAACGGCCCCGTGAATACGGAGCCGTTTCGAATGTATGAGGCTGCGTTTGATGCAGCTTCTGGTCAGAAGCTTATGCTTCGTCTTCGGTCTTCTTCTTGGCGGCCTTTTTTGGCGCTGCCTTCTTGGCAGGCTTCTTGGCTTCACCTGATTTTTCGTCCGACTCGTCTTCAGCCATCAGCTCTTCCTTCGTCACCTTCTTGTCGGTCACATTGATGGACGAGAGAAGGTGATCGACAACCTTTTCTTCAAAAATCGGAGCGCGGAGATTGTTGATTGCTTCCGGTGTCTTGCGGAAGAATTCGTAAATCTGCTGTTCCTGACCGGGATACTGACGAACCTGATCGTAAACGGCGCGCTGCAATTCTTCTTCTGTCACTTCAATACCGGCCTTGTTGCCGATTTCGGAGAGAACGAGACCAAGGCGAACGCGGCGTTCAGCCAGCTTGCGATATTCTTCGCGCGCTGCTTCTTCCGTTGTGTCTTCGTCTTCAAAGGTCTTGCCAGCCTGCTGCAGGTCCTGACCGATCTGTGCCCAGATGTTGTTGAACTCGGCATTGATCAGACGTTCTGGCGATTCGAACTGGTACTCGCCATCGAGCGCATCGAGAATCTGACGCTTGACCTTCTGACGGGTGAATGAGCCGTACTGGCTTTCGATCTGCTCACGGATAACCTGACGCAGACGATCAGCGCTTTCGATGCCGAGCTTCTTGGCGGTTTCGTCGTTAATTTCGAGTTCGCCGGGCTTGCCGATTTCCTTGACAGTGATGTCGAAGGTTGCGTCCTTGCCTGCCAGGTGCGCCGCACCATATTCAGCCGGGAACGTCACCTTGATCTGCTTTTCGTCACCAGCCTTGGTGCCAACGAGCTGATCTTCAAAGCCGGGAATGAACTGGCCCGAGCCGAGGATCAGCGTTGCATCGGTATCAGCGCCGCCATCGAACGGCTCGCCGTCGATCTTGCCGAGATAATCCATGGTCACGCGGTCGCCGGTTTCGGCCTTGCCCTTCTTGGGCTCAAAAGTCTGGGCAGAGCTTGCAACGCGCTTGACCTGCTCTTCAACTTCCGCATCCGTAACATCAACGACTTCGCGTGTGATGGAGATCTTGGAAGCGTCCTTGAGTTCGATCGCTGGCAGAACTTCGTAGTTCAGCGTGAATTCGAAATCGGCTTCGCCGTTCAGAACCTTGTCCGCTTCCTTCTCGTCTTCAGTCATTGCGACTTCTGGCTGGGTAGCGGACTTTTCATTGCGGTCAGCAAGGATTGTGCGCGAGGAATCGCTGAGGATCTCGTTGACGACTTCAGCCATGAAGGACTTGCCGTACATCTTGCGCAGGTGATTGAGCGGCACTTTGCCGGGGCGGAAGCCATTGATGCGCGCCTTGGCGCTGGCACCTTGGAGGCGTTCGGAAAGCTTTGCTTCCAGATCCTTGGCCGGAACGACGACCTTGATCTCGCGCTTCAGCCCTTCATTGAGCGTTTCAGTAACCTGCATGTCCAAACCTTCACTTTTTAACATTTGTCCCGCCGTCGCCGGCCTATTAGCCAAATTGCGGGAGAAAAACTGTCTGCCATCGTGGCTTCTGGTGCAGATGGGGCGAGCCATGCCCTGACCATCTACGTTGATTTTATTGCTTTATTTCTTTTTCGGCCCGTTATTTGTGTCAAAATTCATATCACAGAATATGCCACAAAGCCGCGGAAGAAATTGCACCCTTACCGATTGGTGGCTCCATTTACTTGCACTGCGTACAAAAATCAATGGCACAGCCCTATGCGATTTGAAAATCCGCGCCGGTGCGCCTGAACTCCTGCACACAAGTCTGGCGCTTTCATGATCACAAAAAGAAGTGAAATATTTGTCTGATGACAACCATGTGCAACTGTGCAAATCTTGATACGTGGGGACCATCGATAGCCATACTGGAAATACACCATACGGAATTTTGGAACTGCCCTTGCGCTGGTCCCTATCGAGACTAAGTATTAAATCGATACAATCTGAGAAATTGACTTGTTTATCTGCGGCACCAGCGTTCCAGCTGTTCTGGTCAGTGCTCATCTGACTCGTAGCCATAAGATGAATCACCGGCGCGGACGGAGAGGCAATCGCATCTCACGAGGCACGGAAGTCTGATCGTCATGGAGGCCTGCCCTTGTCACGGAACTCTCTTTCTACACTTACCCTCGGCTTTGCACTTGCGCTCACGACCGCCTTGCCGGTGCTGGCGCAAAATGCTCCCCCGCCTCCGACAGTCACCGTAGCAAAACCTGTCGTGCGCGACGTCATCGACAGCGATGAATTCATCGGCCGCTTTGAAGCCGTCGATCAGGTTTCTGTCCGGTCGCGTGTTGATGGCTATCTCGATACCGTCCACTTCAAGGACGGTGCTCTGGTCAAAAAGGGTGATCCGCTTTTCACCATCGACCAGCGGCCATACATATCCGCGCTGGCTCAGGCACAATCCGCGCTGGAAGTTGCCAAGACCACGGAAACCTATGCGGAAGCACAGTTCAAGCGGACACAATCGCTGACCGGAAGTGGTACATTGTCCGTATCGACGCTGGATGACCAGCGGCGGGCGTTTCTCGCCGGTCAGGCGAGTGTGGTTGGCGCACAGGCTGCCGTGGATGCAGCCCAGCTCAACCTCAACTATACGCAGATCACCGCCCCGCAGGATGGCCGTATTGACCGCCGGCTCATTTCGGTCGGCAATCTGGTCAATGCCAACAATACAATCCTGACATCTATCGTTTCGCTTGATCCGATCGATTTCTATTTCGACGTGGATGAACGCAACCTGTTGTCCTATTCGAAGACAGCCCGTGAAAACGGCGCCAATCTGCAGGAAGGCGGTGGCGGTCTTGAAGTCACCGTCAGGCTGACCGATTCGAACGAACAGCCATTCAAGGGCAAACTCGATTTTGCCGAGAACCGGCTCGATGACGCCACAGGAACAATGCGCGTGCGTGCGCGCTTCGACAATCCCAAGTTCATTCTTCAACCCGGCCTTTTTGGGCGCGTCGAAGTGGCTGCCTCGAACACATATAAGGGCACGCTCGTACCTGACGAAGCCGTTGGCTCCGACCAGAATGAACGCGTTGTCTATGTCGTCAATGCTGACGAAACCGTCACCACAAAACCAGTTCGCCTCGGACCGAAGCTTTACGGCTACCGGGTTATCCGCAGCGGCCTGAAGGGTGATGAAACCATTGTTGTCAACGGCCTGATGCGCATACGTCCCGGCATCAAGGTCAAGCCTGAACTCGTCGAGCTTCCGCCGGAGGTTAAGGGCGCGGAGGCAGGCCAATGAGGTTTGCGCATTTTTTCATCGACAGACCGATCTTTGCGTCGGTTCTGTCCATTGTGCTGCTGATTGTCGGCGGTATCGCCTATACTCAGCTTCCCGTTGCCCAATATCCTGAAATCGCACCACCAACCATCGTTGTCCGCACCGCCTATCCCGGTGCCGATGCCGAAACCATCGCCAATACGGTCGCCACACCCATCGAGCAGCAGATCAACGGCGTCGAGGACATGCTTTATATGTCCTCCTATTCGACCGCTGACGGCTCAATGGCACTGACGATCACCTTCAAGCTTGGCACGGATCTCGATAAGGCGCAGGTTCTGGTGCAGAACCGCGTTGCCATTGCCGTACCGCAATTGCCGCAGGACGTGCAGCGCAACGGTATCACCACGACGAAAAGTTCGCCCGATCTGATGATGGTCGTACACGTGCTCTCGCCTGATAATCGTTACGACCAGCTTTATGCGTCCAACTATGCCAACACCCGTATCCGCGACGTTCTGCTGCGGCTCGACGGTGTTGGTGAAGTTACTATCTTCGGTGAACGCCAATACTCCATGCGTATCTGGCTAGATCCGCAAAAGCTGGCCGCCTATAGCATGACATCCGCTGATGTGGTTCAGGCACTGCGTGACCAGAACGTGCAGGTCAATGGTGGTGCTATCGGCGGACCACCCACATCGGGCACCAATGCCTTCCAGTACACAGTGACCATGCAGGGCCGTTTCAGCGATGCCCGTCAGTTCCGCTACGTCATCGTCAAGACAAGCGGTGATGGCCGTCTCGTACAGTTGCAGGATGTCGCCCGCATCGAGCTTGGTGCGAAAGACTATGTGACGAACAGCTATCTCGATGGCAGTCCTGCCGTTGCGCTGGGTATTTTCAGCCGCCCCGGCACCAATGCCCTCGCCGCCGCAGAAACAATCCGCTCGACCATGGAGGAACTTTCCAAGGATTTCCCTCCGGGCCTGAAATACGACATCGTTTATGATCCAACGGAATTCATCTCTGAATCGATTTCCGATGTTTACAAGACGATCTTCGAAGCCGTCATCCTCGTGGCACTGGTTGTGCTTGTCTTCCTGCAATCCTGGCGGACGGCAATCATCCCCATCGTTGCAATCCCGGTCTCGCTGATCGGCACCTTTGCCATACTCTCGGCATTCGGCTTCTCGCTGAATATGCTCACTTTGTTTGGTCTGGTGCTCGCCATCGGCATCGTGGTTGATGATGCCATCGTGGTGGTCGAAAATGTCGAACGAAACCTTGCGGCGGGCATGAGTCCGAAAGAAGCCTCCCACATAACCATGGATGAGGTCGGAACTGCGGTTATCGCCATTTCGCTGGTGTTGATTGCGGTGTTTGCGCCAACAGCCTTCATTCCCGGCATCTCTGGTCAGTTCTATATCCAGTTTGCCGTGACCATCTCGGCTGCGACGGCCATTTCGGCGCTTAACTCGCTGACACTTTCGCCTGCTCTGGCAGCGATCGTGCTGCGGCCGCATAACCACGCGCTATCGAACAATCCCGCGGCACGTTTCGGGCGAATGCTCGCCAATGGTTTCAACACTGGCTTCGACAAGATGGCGAACGGCTATTCGTGGATCGTTCGGCGTCTGGTTGGATCGTGGGTTGGCATAGGCGCGTCCCTGCTCGTATTTGTCGGCTTGCTCGGTGCCACATGGTTTATGGCCAATACGATCCCACGCGGCTTCGTTCCGCCCATGGATCAGGGCTACGCCATTGTGGTCGTCCAGCTTCCTGACGGTGCATCCCTCGCCCGCACCGACGCGGTTATTGAAAAGGCATCCAAGATCATCCGGGGCGTTCCGGGTGTCCGCAACGCCGTGGCCTTTGCGGGTTTCAACGGTGCGACCTTCACCAACGCATCGAACTCCGGTGTGGTCTTTGCTCCGTTCCAGCCCTTTGCTGACCGGATCAAGAATGGCCAGACGGGTGATTCGATCATCAGGCAGATCTATGGAAGCCTGCAGAGTATTCAGGAAGCCTTCATCATCGCCGTACCGCCACCGCCAATTCGCGGCGTCGGTAATGCCGGTGGCTTCAAGATGCAGCTTCTGGATCGCGACAGCTCGGACATGCGCCGCGTTCTCGGCCTTGCCTATCAGATGATGGGCGAAGCCAACCAGACACCGGGACTAACAGGCGTCTACACCACTTTCTCCGCCAATAGCCCGCAATACTTCCTCGAGATCGACAGAGACAAGGCGCAGGCGCTCAACGTGCCTATTCCGAACATCTTTGAAACGCTCTCGACCAATCTTGGCACGTCCTATGTCAATGATTTCAACGCTTTCGGCCGTGTTTATCAGGTGCGGGCGCAGGCCGACCAGCAATACCGGCTGGATCGGACTGATATCCTTGCACTAAAAGTACGCTCGGCCACGGGCGCACTGGTTCCACTTGGCACGCTCATTGAAATCAAGGACACAAACGGTCCCTCGCTCGTGCAGCGATACAACATGTATGTATCGGTGCCGCTACAGGGTAATGCTGCACCCGGTGTTTCCTCCGGTTCCGCGCTTGACAAGATGGAGGCATTGGCAGCCAAGACCCTGCCCGCCGGAACAACCTTCCAGTGGACAGAACTTTCGCTGCAGGAAAGACAGACGGGTAATACCGCAATCCTGATCTTCGGGCTTTCGGTCGTGTTCGTCTTCCTTGCCCTCGCCGCCCAGTATGAAAGCTGGGTCCTGCCACTGGCGATCATCCTGATTGTCCCATTGGCAGTTCTGGCCGCGCTGATAGGCGTGTTCTTGCGAGGAATGGATAATAATATACTCACCCAGATCGGCCTTGTGGTTCTGATTGGTCTGGCGGCGAAAAACGCGATCCTGATCGTGGAATTCGCCCGCCAGCATCAGGCGGAAGGTTCCAGTCCGGTTGAAGCGGCCATTGAAGCCAGCCGTCAGCGTCTGCGCCCGATCCTGATGACGGCTTTCGCCTTCATCTTCGGTGTCGTGCCGCTGATGATTGCCCAAGGCCCCGGCGCAGAAATGCGTCAATCACTGGGTACAGCAGTGTTCTCCGGCATGCTTGGCGTGACATTCTTCGGTCTGTTCCTGACGCCGGTGTTCTACGTCGCACTCCGCTCCATCGGGCGCAAGAAAGCGGCTGTGGAGACGCCCACGGAAGCGCCTGCCCATTAGGGCTGGCACCACACCGTATAAATCAAATCGCGTCGGCATGAATGCCGGCGCGTTTTTTTACTGGCATCGAAATTGATCCTTTGAGGCATTGCAAAACGCCTCACTTTCACCAGACTGCTCGGCAGATTCTCAAGGAAGTGAAGCTCATGACCGTTCAAGATATCCGCCCGACTGTCGACGCCCCCGATGATGATCCGCATATCTGGCTCGAGGAAATCGAAGGGGCCAAGCCGCTTGAATGGGTTGCCCGGCAATCCGCAGCCACCTTGCAACGTTTTGGCGGCCAGCAATTTGAACGGGATCGCGATGTTCTGACCGCAATTCTGAACAGGCCAGACAAGATTCCGATGGTCGCCCGCCGTGGCAACTATCTCTACAATGTCTGGCAGGATGAACAGAACCCGCGCGGCCTGTGGCGCCGCACCACCATGGCGTCCTATAAAACGCCAGAGCCGGAATGGGAGCTTCTCCTCGACATTGATGCGCTCGCCAAATCAGAGGACGATGACTGGATCTGGAGCGGCGCGCACATCGAATCGAAAAAACGGCAGCGTGCCATCATCAAGTTATCGCGCGGTGGCAGCGATGCGGTTGTCCATCGCGAGTTCGATATGGATAATTTCCGCTTTATCGAGGATGGGTTCAACCTGCCCGAAGCGAAAGGCGATCTTGACTGGCTGGATATTGATACCGTCCTCATCTCAAGCGCGCTTGGCGAAGGCATGGTCACACAATCAGGCTATGCCCGCACCGTGCGTCTGTGGAAACGTGGCACCGATCCACTGTCTGCGCCTGTCATCTTTGAATGCCCGCCGGAATCCATGGCTGTGGGTGCTGGTATTGACCGCAGCAGCGGCAGCGAGCGTATCTGGTTTGTCGAGCAGCGCTCCTTCTTTGAAACCGCGGGCTGGCTCGGCGACCGTGAAGGCGCCAAACAGCGTCTGGACGTACCGGCGACTGCCTGGTGGAACTCCTACAATAAATGGCTGACCGTAAAGCCGAGGGAGGATTGGACCGTATCCGGTGTCACCTACCCTGCCGACACGCTGCTGGGCGTTTCGCTCCAGGCCTTTCTAGCGGGCGAGCGCAATTTCCAGATTCTGTTCGAGGCCGCGCCGCGCCGCGCGCTACAAGGTTTTTTCTGGAACGATAAGAAGCTTGTCGTCTCGTTTCTCGATAATCTTGCGCCGCGCTTCGAAATTTTCGAACCGAGCGAGGGCAAATGGGCAAAGACAACCGTCAGCGCCCTTCCCGCCGAAGGTATTGTTCACCTCTGGTCGCTGGATGTCGAACATGACGATACCACGGGCGAATTGCTGGTTGCAGCGCAGGACCCGATAACCCCAGCACAGGTGCTTTTGCTCGATATTGCCAAGCCAGAGGCCATCGCCGTACCAACGCTGCTCAAGCAAAGCCCTGCGGTCTTTGATGCCACCGGCCTTGTTGTCACGCGGCATGAAGCTATCTCGACGGATGGCGAAGCAATCCCTTACACACAGATCGGACCAAAGGGTGAAACGGGCGACGCGCCCGTCCACATGACCGGCTACGGCGGCTTTGGTTTGTCGATGGAGCCTTATTACAGCGCATCTATCGGCAAGTTGTGGCTGGAGCGCGGCGGCACCAGCGTGGTTGCCAATCTGCGCGGTGGCGGTGAATTCGGCAGCGCGTGGCACGAAGCGGGGCGCCGCGCAGGCAAAAAGCTCTCCCACGACGATTTTGCCGCCATTGCCGCAGATCTGGTTCGTCGCGGCGTTACGCGGCCCGAACGTATAGCGGCGGAAGGCGGCTCCAATGGCGGCCTGTTGATCTCCAATATGCTGACGCGTTACCCCGAACGTTTCGGGGCGCTGTTCTGCACCATTCCCCTGATCGACATGCGCCGCTACAACAAGCTTCTCGCCGGAGCAAGCTGGGTCGACGAATATGGTGATCCTGACAAGCCTGAGGACTGGGACTTCCTGAAAGAGCTGTCAGCCTATCACAATGCTGTACCCGGTCGTCCCTATCCGCCGATCCTCATTGCAACAACACGCCGGGATGACCGCGTTCACCCCGGTCACGCACGCAAGATGGCGGCAAAGCTGCAGGCTCTTGGCTATAACACCTATTTCTACGAGCCTGAGGCGGGTGGGCATGGCTATGGCAAGGACAATAAAGAACGGGCCAGCTTCATTGCGCTTGGCTACACTTTCCTGCGCGACGCAATCGGCTGGAAGCCAGTCTCTGAGTAAACTGTTCAAACAGCAGCTTTTTCCTTTGACCCCCGGGAAGACGGTGATATAGAGACCGGCGCTTGGGGGTCGAATACGGCAACCATCTGCGGATATGGCGAAATTGGTAGACGCACCAGATTTAGGTTCTGGCGGGAGACCGTGGGGGTTCGAGTCCCTCTATCCGCACCATTATTTTTAGAATGATTGTTTTATTCCAAATGTTTACAGATTTTATGCTGGGTTTACCCCCGCAAATCTCCTTTTGGACGGAGGTCATTCGTGTACTAAAAAGAGATCAAAACGAACTCAATCAAAGCGATGCACCCATTTGAGTGTTTCATCCACTTCATCGAGCGGATCGGGGACTCTGAAATATCCCATATCTGTGTAGTCTTCAAATCTTATGGGCTTTAGTGCCTGCGCAACCGTGTTGTAATGTGATCGAGTCCGCCCCGCATTCACATCTCCAATAAACGGATATTTCCCCACTTGTATAATCAAGCCTCCAGCATAGTCATGGACAACGATCTCCGTGTCCTGCGAAAGTGCATTGGCCAATTTCTCTTTCCCGCCAAGCTTTTCCACAAAGCCGTCATCGATAATTGTCAGCCAGTTTACGCCCCGGATAGACGTGCTGTTACCAGCTATTAGGTTGAATTGAGCCGTGTCCGTGTAATCCAGACCCGGAAATCGCTTCAGAAACGGAAACATCTTACTGTCACGTTGGGAATATGGCGGTGATCCGAAATCCCTTACCATACCAAGACCACTCAGGCCGTGCCGTGGTTTTATCCGGGCACACCACTTCAGCAGGGTAGCGATCAATAGATCTGTATTACTCATGTACCAGCTTGAATGAAAGTAAGCTGAAATAGAGGAGAGCTTGTCTCTATAATTTGACCAAGCTCCAGCGCCTTCAATGGCGTAGGGTGTGGGCTCGCCGGTGCGGATGGCATTGACATATCCCACCAATCGGCCATCGAACCATTCATCCTCGCCAATGCTGGGCAGAATCTCGCGAAAATGTTCGGGGAAATGGTGATCCGTAATGGGGCTAAGTCTGTTTGCATCATTCTTCAGAAAATGCGTCATGCTGTCTTTAAACAATGAAAAGTAATCTTCCCAAATACCAATCATAAAGATGCGCTGTTCCATCGCACAGCCATTGGGAAAGAACATCTCCATAAAGCCACCACCACGCCATATTGGACGTCCAGTGCGTTCATGATTGATAAAAAGATTATCGAGGCCGGAAGCCAGCGCGAGATCAGAATCGGAAAGTTTCTCGGAAGATTCATCTTTTTCAGTCATAGCTATCCATTCAGTATCCGCGAATGCACTCATATACAGTCGTTCCAAATGCTCCCGCTACAGGTCGGCACCAGTCACCGGCCGGACGAGGGTCTGACCACGGCCATGCTCCGGGCACCTGTTCTGACGGTACGGGAAAAGCAGGGTTTGGCGAGGTCTTTGGCGCTCGTGATGGTGCTGTAACAGGCGCCGGTGCAGTACCTCCGCCGCCCGAACAGTCACAATCCTGTTCTACATCCAGTGTTTCATTTTTAGCACCAATATCTTTTGCAGCTTGAGGATAAAGTTCCTTTTGCCTCGGGGATAACGTATCCCCTTTGAACTTCATTTCAACCAGCATCGAGTTACTACCACCTGTGCGGCAAAGTACATCCGGCCGGATTCCACCTCCCGGTGTCATTGGGTTGGATGTTGGTGCTGTCCCCCCTTTATTCATAATGATGCCCCACACGCCGGCGGCTTTATCCCAGATCATAGAGACTTCGGGGCACATTCCATTGTTGAAGTTCGTGGGGTATTTGCCATCATAGAATTTTTTTCTGATCTCATTGGCGACGCAAAGTTGCCGGAGGGTTGCGGGCTTGCACTTACAAGCAATTTCGCAGAGTTCATCCAGATCCTTCGCGCTGGCTCCCTTAACCAACCCGGTATAATACCCGCCTGCCGAGATAGTATTGCCTTTGTTGAGCAACATCCTGTCCGTCAGGCGCGTGACATTCCGCCCCTCCATAAATACGTCGAGCGACCAGGACAGAAAAGTTGCGCGATGCATGTTAACGCCAGAGATCACGCCTCCGCCAACTCCCGGTTCGTCGCCAATCGAGACGGAGAACTCCGAACCCTTGACGCCATTCATTGCGCCATCATGTGAAAAGACCGTCTTTGTTCCCTTCGCCAAATCCTTGGCAAAGGCAATATTGGTGAAAGGCACAGGAATCGTGGGGGCTTTACATACATCCGGCAGCGTCGAACGCACCCAGCCATCTGAATGTTTGTGGCAAAGCGTAATGCCGTTGATCGAAACCGTTTCCTGCATATGCCCCTCCTTATTCTCCCGCTTCCGGAACATCCCGCCTGATCAAGGCTACTGCCCGCTGCCCGTCATATTGGCTGGTTGAAATAAGAGACCATTCCTCGTCTCCCTCTTGCGAGGACCAGTTGGCTGAGGACTGAGCTAGCGCAAAGGCCGTCAACACGCCGCCCGTCGCACAGCCGCAAAAGCCAGTGGCCATTGCCGGTGTCTCAAAGTCGGCGGCGAGATCGTCCGAGACATTCTGCGCACGCGCTAATACATAGCTGATTTCCTCCGAGCGCCAGCGCTCGCCGTTAAGATCAATGAGCAGCCGGTCCGGGGCGCGTTCCTCACAAGCTGCAACAAAGGGCTGCGCCAGGCCAATCCCAATGAGGCCATCCGGATTTTCGACAGATTTGGTCTCACGGCCACTCCAAACCCCTGCCACCGATCCACTGGGAATGCCGCGCACAGCCGCTTCGGGTGTGCAAATGCGAACGAGGACAGCCGCTTCTGATGGCGTTAATCCATGTGGCTGCTGTTTGTTGGAAAGCTGTTTACGCAGGGCAAGGGCATCAATAAGCGGTGCATACAGAAAGCTATCAACAGCACCGACAATGACGGCCGGTTCCTGACCATGGCTGACCATCTTCACCCCTTTGGCAATATCCTCTAAAAACATCGCGTTGCCACCGCCACCAACGCTGATAGATGAGAATCGTTCAGGAAAGTTGTCAATGATCCAGGTTTTCAGGTCAGCACAGATCGGATTGTCTTCGAGCCAGCCCGGTATCAACAGACGCAAGACCAATGGCTCCGGCCAATGACCGGTTTGCTCGATCAGGTCGTCAAAGGCACACTGAAACAGACGTTGAAAGCGGAGTTCGATGTTATGAATATCGTGGAACGCAAAGACTGACGCCAAACGTAAACCCATCCCGTCCGGCCCAATCACATCGTCGGGCTTTTCGAAATTCATTTCGCCGGCGGCGTAAGCAGCGACCGATTGCGCAAAG
Source organism: Phyllobacterium sp. P30BS-XVII (assembly GCF_014138335.1). Lineage (NCBI taxonomy): Bacteria > Pseudomonadati > Pseudomonadota > Alphaproteobacteria > Hyphomicrobiales > Phyllobacteriaceae > Phyllobacterium > Phyllobacterium sp. P30BS-XVII. Next base: position 304,481 of record NZ_JACGXO010000005.1, on the reverse strand, counting down.
GTTTTGCCTAGAGAACAGCACAGACCAACACCATTGATGTTCGCGTTGTCGCTCAACGGGCAACCCCCGCCATCTGACGCAGCCTGACTGTGCTGCCCTCTACATCCGTATCCCGCCCGCTACAGCGGGTATGGGCGTTCCATACCATGTCAAGATGCTTGGTACGTGTGTCAAACCCCACCGAGATCAACCGCATACGGGCCTCATGTCTCTCCGTGCCAATCTGGGTGGCAGTATCAAAGATCAATTGCGGTAGACGGAATGAAAAAGGGCCGTCCGGGTGAAGATTGGTCGCAGTGATTGTCTCACCACCTTTGATATCCAATTGCTGATCAGCCGGGGCCGACTGGTAGAAGCGTTCGTCAAAATCCTCCGGCAAAAGCGGCGCACGCTGTCTATGCCAAGCGTCGTCATAAGTACCGGCGTAATTGCGGCGCGGTGTCCAGTGAGGTTGCACCGGGCCAAAGCCGAATGGCGACGGCAATGCCTTCGTTGGGTTGATACGCTGATCTGCAGCTTCAATCAAAGGCAAGGCAATCTCGGCCCCTTCTGGCAATCTTGACCAATATTCTGTCCAGCCTCTACCAACCGGATTGGCCGAGTTTACCGTGACATCGCCTCCATTTCGGCTAACAACATCTGAACCACCTAGACAATTGCGCCAACTCAAATCCACTTCGCTGGCTGCTTCATCATCGACAATAACAAAACGGCCGTTGTGCCGCTTCAGGCGGCGTTCACCGGAAATTGCCGCTCGCTTATGAAGAGAAGCAATTGATAGCGAGGCTATGATTGTTTTGAAGTTGTGCATGTCAGGCAGGCAGGCGCGACCGCTGACAGTAAAATCAACTTGGGTTTTGAAGGGCACAAAGTCACTTTCGCCCTTTAATTCCAGTGCAGTATCATCGGTATATTCGGGTGCAAGACGCACCGGCTTCTGTTCATCCGTGATGCTCACCAGCCCGTCGGCAGTTGCGGAAAAGCTTGCGCGAACAACCGTAACCCAATGCTCAACGCCGTCCCGGTCCCGAACAAAATAGCCCTTCGTTTCGAAGGGAGTCGTATTCTTGACCTGCCACACGGTGCTTAATTCAGCTCGATATAGGCGGCTTCAAGCGCAATATTCTGCGTTGCCTTTTGCACTACACACGTACCCTCAATGCGTATGGTTCCGTCCTCGCGCAATACAATTCGTGCCTTGCCATTACGAACGACAAGTTCACCACGACCTTCATTGAATTCTATCAACTGGGCAAGCTTTAACAGTTTAGACCAAGCATCTTGTGGTAATTCCAAGCTCTCAGCGAAATTGTCACGTGCAGGAATGTTATTCATGGAGCTGATCCTCATACCGTTCCTGTCGAAATCGACTACATTCTAGCTTTTTCAAATCTTTCCCGGATACTCGGACACGTCAAGCTGCATGTTTGCATTACTCTTTGTGGTACATGCATCACGTCGACGCATCTTTTGGACCGCGAATTTTGAGATATGATATTCGGAATCTTCGCATCTAGAAGTTTCCAAAGAACTATATCTTGATTAAAAGTTCCATCCGTTACATCTGTCTATACGACAAAGGGTTGGCTTCAAATGCCTCAACCTTGCACACCATTCTGTGGTCTGGAGCACCTGTGGTTATTCATGCCTGCAAAGCATTAAAACGTGGTCTTTAAAGAAGAATACATCACCACCACCTTTCCATAACTCATAATATGGCTCGTGCTTTAACGGAAACCCGACCACATCTTCGAGCAAATACCTAGTTACTGCCGAATTTTTCGTAAGAAATATTACGGATTCTTTTAATGGAGACATGTAGTCTCCAACCTCATACATCAAATCGATAAATTCATCACCAATTACTGTTTCTATCTCTGAATTATTTCCTGAAATAATTCTTTCTGAAAATTCATTTTTACTATAAACAACTTCAATATTATTAGGTATTGCCTCCAGAGACAACTCTCTCATTCTTTTAATATTAAAGAAATTATGTACATTATCACAGTAAGAATGCATCATTTCCAGCAGTGCATTCTTAGGCAAAAAATTTTCTTTTTTTGGGGTAACATAAAGACCTGAATTATCATTTTCTTCAAAAAGTTTTTTTATCCGCGAAATAAGCGTATATCCACGTGGAAGATCAATAAACGCTTCTTTCAAGAACGAGTCATTTCCATCACGAGGGATAAAATCCATATATTCAGATTTATCAAGGTCACTACGACCCGCAAGCTCGTTCTTCCAATCTTTCAGTGTTGCCATTTTTTCTAATCTTTATTGAGACGGTACGCGATTTATTGCATCTCTCAAGGAGGGAGGGAAGCCATTAACGCCACCATCGAGCCATGAATTTCCAAATCGTCCAAGACGCTGAAGAAGATCGTTCCGTGATGTGGCGTCCTCTATTTCCTTTCTTAGAGCGCGATGCATCGCTCCAGACCCTTCCCCGGTCTTACCTTCATCCGTGGTATGCCGCCAGCGAAGGTCTGGTTTTGCACCGTGTGGGCCAGTAGCTTCCTTGGTTGGGGTGGTCATGGCCTTGATTTCGTCCATACTGAAACCGAGCCTTTTCAGCTTTGGTCCCATGCCTGTCATAAGCCACTCATGATTGTCGCCAGGGTATCGAACGCGGTCCTCAATTTTGTCACGTAACTTCTTATCGGCCCACAGGTTATCTAGCTCATCTGGAGTAAGGTCGTTCCACCACTTGGTAAATTCACCACCATTACCAGCTGATGGAACGTTCCCCCCATATTTCCGCAACAACTCTTCATTGGATCGTGTAGGGCGTATAGGTATTGCCGATGGTTGTTGTGCCTGTGCCGGAGGAGAGTCGCCACCACTTCCGGAGGGTTTTTCCACCGGCCGCGCCTGTTCCTCCGCACGTCGTGCGACATCTGAGCGCTTCGAGCCAACGCCAAGTTTGTCCTCGTCGAACACCTCCTTGATAATCTTTTTGTCGATCTGGCCGTCCGCGATCTTCTCTGCAAACAGAATTCCAGATTTCATTGCAGTTTTTTCGGCAGCTCGGGCAACGCCCTTCACCACAACTCGGGTTACTGTAGCGCCGATGCGTTCACCGACGATTCTCAGCGCGCCCAATGCCAACGCCGCCGCTCCTTCCGTCACGACAGAAATGGCAATAGTTATTCCAATTTCAGCTGCCAGGAATGTGGCATCGATTTGCAATTTATGGACTGCGAACAACAATCCCTTCTCATCAAGATTCTTCCAGAACTCCTCCCACGTTTTCTTGAAATCATTCCAGAGTGAGGCAATGAAATCAGTCACCATTTGACTCATGGCCTGGTTGACCTGATGGTTCACCCTTCCAGCCCGCTCAATTTGCTTTTGCGTTCCCTCCATACCGAACCACTTGGACAGCAGCCAAGCCAGGGCCATGCCGCCACCGCCGTCCATACCGCCACCCGCTGTTTCGAAATAGACACCCTCGTCGGCCTTATCGACTTTGATCGTCTTCAGGTAGGCGTCGATTGCGGCAGCTAGCTGGTCGCGAACCTTTTTTTGCTCGGCAGGCGTGCCGACAGCCCCCGCAAGCAGACCCAACATATGCACTGTTGCAGCATAACCCATCAGCTTTTGGTAGACGTGATCGCCCAGATCAGTCTGGACGTTGAGGAGAAATTGCTCCACCGGCAGGTCCATGTTTTGCGAGCCACGAATAATGCGGTTGGCACGCTGCGCGAGAGATGCCACGCCACCGCCGCTGTCGGCCTGCTGATAAACAATCTGCGGGAATCCTGGCTGGCGCATCAGTCGAACTTGAACTCGCCGTCTCGCGGCCCTTCGAGCTTATAGGGATGCGTAAAGAAGTGCTCTAGCACCCTAGTGTGGAATTTGGTCATGTCCTCGATATTTTGTGCAACAGGGCCCATCGCGCCGATACCCAGCCCCGTCGACCGGAGGGCGCCAGCTATTACAACCAGAAAAGCCTTATGGTCGCCGTCTTCAAGCCCATCACGCGTCACCTGCAACAGCCTGACGATAGGCACGCGTTGCGACTGCGGGGCGGCTTCCACAGCGTTTTGTTCATAGTGCGGAAGGGAGCCCACCTCAGCCCAGAACGCCTCCCGGACTTCATCACGCACGCTCTTTCTGATTTGTGATTTACCAAACCAGTCGCCTTCAACAAACTGCGTCACCACCCACTCCTGTGTTAGTTCTGTTGAATACGCTTGGCCTTCAAATGAATCTCGTCTTCAGCCTCCAAGGTAATCTTCACGCCCGAGATATGGATGATGCCTTTTTCAGACATGAGAAGCTTCGATTTGCCGACGCGCACTTCGTAAAGCTTACCCACCACGGTAGACTTATTGTGGCCAACCTCTTCAAAGGCCCCGATACCGATGGACTGGTTGTGAACGCCGCCGACGACCAGTTGATAGCCACCGCCCACCGTGGTTGCCTTGCCTGCACCCACGACTTCCGTCGAACTAACCATCACCGTCTCAGCCTTGTTTTTGCCCACCCCGATAACGAGATTCCCCTCGCCCATGGTGGCGTCGGAGAGAAAACCCAGCTTATCAGTGAATGCACCAAGATTGGATGACAGCAGATCGCGGGCCTTGGAGCGCAGAACCTGCATTGCGGCCACTACACCCTTCTGCAGGATATTCGGGCCAACCATCAATGTCATATTGCCGCCGATCACCTCGTGATGGTTGTTGCCAACTTCGATCGTCTTGTTGTGACCAATGCTTTCGGCCTGATTATTGTCAACACGCTTGGAGCGGCTGTTGCCCACGTGAACGCGATTGTCCCGTTGGGCATGCATATAAATTTCTTCCTGACCGTTCTCATCTTCAAAGCTCAGTTCATTGAAGCCATCGCCTTTGTGCGTATTGGTTCTGAACGTGCTTTTTGTCTTGTTAGCTGGCAATGTATACGGCACTTTCGTGCTCGGATTAGGCACGATGCCTGTCACGACGGGTCTATCAGGATCGCCTTCGAGATAGGTAACCATCACTTCCATGCCAATGCGCGGAATGACCTGCGAGCCGAAACCACCGCCCGCCCAGGATTGCATCACGCGGATCCAGCAGGTGTCGAAACCGTCCTTCTTGGCGCGTTTGCGCTGCCACGGGAACCACACCTTGATGCGTCCATATTCATCCGGATGGATTTCTTCACCCGGCGGTCCTGCGACGATGGCAACCTGCGAGCCATCTATACGCGGCTGCGGTGTTGTCCGGTGCGGTGTTACTGGAAGCCTCGAAGGAAGGGCAATGAAACTGTTTGAGTAGTCGAGCGTGCCGTCTTCCACCGTCTCGTAGGAATGATCGACAATATGGTGAACAATAGCCGTGACCACATATTCTTCAAACACGTGGTCGGCATGGGCGACTTCATAGGGTTTGAACTTTCGGCCAGCCGCAAGGGTTCTGACCGTTGAACTGCCCTCGATCTTTTCATGATCCGCTTCGACCGCCTGCATACGCAGTTTTGATGCCTGATCATTTGAAGACTGATCAAGTGCTTTGGCGGGGTAATGAAACAGTTCATATTCTGCATTCTTCGGCAGAGACACGAGCGAGGGTGTCATCGCGCCTTGCGGTCCCTGCGGTTTTTCAAAGTTCCAGTCACCTCCGGCGCGCTTTCCCGGGGTGAACTGGTAATCTCTGGTAAATTCATTGATATGGTTGCGGTCGGTTGAACCAGCGGCAAACCTTACATTGGTTTCCGGGCCTTCCGTGTAGCCAAAGGGATGGCTCGCGACATGGAGCGTATGCTGACCGTCTTCATGTTCGAACCAGTAGAACAGCCCGTCATATTCCAAACGCCTTGTGAGATAGGCAAGGTCCGTCTCATTCCATTGAACTGAATAATGGATTGGTTCCGGTGGCTTGATCACACCACCCGTCACAGCTGCTTTGATGCCATGCTCGGACAAAAGGGTTTCGACAATCTGCAGCGTAGTCATATCCATCCAGATACGGCAATCCGAGCGCTGCGACAGCAGCCACAATTGCGGGCGGATAACGAGACGATAGGATCGCAAACCACGCGAGACGGGCGGGCCTTCCCGAAACCCCGATATTAGCCCGTTCCACGGGCGGCGCTGTCCATAAGCAATCTCAAGGGAAACATCGGCCATCGTGCCGACAAGCTCTTCCGGCTTGATATCTACACGCTTGGATTTAACATCGACATGGATTTCGAAAAGGCCGTTGACCTCTTCCCTGATATCAACCTTCTCGGCAAGAAGAACGTCCACCCCGAGCGATGTCGAGATGCGAAGAATACGGTCCGCCTGGATCAGGCCTGCATCGGTGAAGTCAAATTCCATGCGCCACCCCATTCTTTGATGGTATGAACGTTAAACGCATGCGCAGTTTTTGCCAAGAACTATACTGTCAAAAAGCAAATCTGTCGGGCAAGGACATAGATTTTTATACACAGCATTGGTCTATTGTCATCAGAAAGTCATTAAACGTGATTTTATAGATAGTACAACAGCTCACGATACATTTAGATACCGTATATCCGCACCACAGTTTCAAGAAATTTCCAATATTTTGGCCGGTTATCAGCCGTTAGAGCGCTGGTTTTTCAATATGCGGGCTCCCGATAGAGCAGACGCCCATTATATTTGAGCGCACTGATCTGGGCGTCGCCTGCCTTCGACACCGCGATCACAGCATCAAGAGCGTGTTCGCCTTGCATCTTCTCAACAGTTTGCCCCCAACCTTCAGGAAGGTAATAGCGCTCAACGCCGTACTGGACCGCATACACGTCGTTTGTGACCGCGTAGGAATGATTGAGCGTCCGTCCGTGCAATTGAACGTCACCGGCAGCAATGTCCGTACGCTTCTGCCAGGAAGCGCTGGCGAAATTCCACCGCCCGTCCGCACCTTCCTTGACCGTGACATAGATATCGATGAGCCCTGTTGTCTCGGGCTTGTTGCCGGTCACTTTGTCTGTTCCAACGGATGAAATGCCATAGCCGAGCCGCACATATTCGCCCCGCAAAAGGTCGCGTGGATCAACCGGTTCCGTTGCCAAGGTGATCATTGTGCCATGGCGAAGAACCATCGCATGTTTTTCCACCATGGCGTAAAGTACACCCGACTGCAGCAGTGCGACGACAATCCCTGCAATCAAAAAGCGATTTATTTTCATGGCGCTACACTCTTCAGCAGACTCTTTTTCTGAAGGCGGCGCTCCATGCGGATAACAAAGACCGCAAGCAGCAGGACCAGCACACCGACGGTGAGGAAAAAGCCGGCTGTTCCAATCATCGTGCCGATTGTTTCGAAGGCAAGATAAAGAACCTCAACACAGAAAATCGCATAGGCGCTCCACCTGATGGCAAGATTGCGGTGCCCCGACAGGGCCAAACCGGCAATCGCGAGCGCCAGAATGGCAAAACCTATTGTCACCTCACGCGTCCGGCCAAACCCATGATCATCAAACTGGAAAATCATCAGCACCATATGGGCAGCCAGAAAGCCATAGGCACCAAGACCTATACTCCATCCAGTCAGATCATCCAGAACCGGCGAGCGCAATGCATCAGCCAGAAACAAGCCAAGTCCTGTAGCAAGTGCCAGCCACAGGATGGTGCTGGCATCCAGATCGAAATGAACCACACAGACAAAGACAAGCAGCAAAACCGCCAGAAAATGCCGCGCCACGTCAGCTTTCACGTACCAGATCAGGCCTGCCGCCATGACAGAAAAGACTGGTACGAGCCAGACATAGGTCAAACGTGATGTATTATCCGGCTCTACGCTTGCTGCAAGATAGATACCGGCAATGACAATGCTGGTTGAGACAAGTGTCGGTGATCGCAACAACAGGCCAGCAATAACCGTTCCGCCAGTCCACCACAGGGCAGCAGAGGCCATATCACCCGATAGATGATACATTTGACCGACAAACGCGATACCGGCGCCGAAACCTATCGCGGCGATCAGATAGAGCGCTTCGCTGAAAACCTTGTCACCCCTGCTCGCCCGCCATGCGCCGCCAAGATAACCGCACCAGAGAACAGCGAAGATCAACCCAACGCGAACAAGCCTTGGCATGGCCTCCCAATTGGCAGCAATCAGGGACAGAAGCGCAGCGCCAAGCAGAATAGCACCGAGAATGGCCAGAACATTGCCAAGGCCAAAGCTGACACCATGCCCGGCAATATCCTTGCGCAAGCGTTCTGCCGTGGCTTCATCAATCAGCCCGTCCCGCTGCCACCGCGCAATGTGTTTGCACAGGGTGAAGCCGATTATCATGCTTTCTGCTCCCGATTCGAGATGTGTCACTAATAACGACAGCCTCATTGAAAACGCAATTGCAGCCGGATTCGGGCAAAAAGCCATGAAGATGACAATTGTGCGGCGCAGCAATTAAAATCGATTAATGATGCAATGCAACATACGCATAGCTGGCGTGCAAACTTGGCTCTGCACATTCGGCAAGGCATCCACTATCTTCAGTTCAACGATCAAGACTGATCAACGAAACAATTTGAACCGAATGGTGAATGAAATGAACCTTATCCGCTCTTACAGCAACTGGCGCCGTTATCGTGACACGGTTTCCGAGCTGAACCGTCTGTCGACCCGCGAACTGAACGATCTGGGCATCTCCCGCTCGGACATCCCGTTCGTAGCCAAGAAGTCTGCAGTACGCTAATCGCATAACAGAATATCGCCGAGGCTCATCCTCCTCCCAGAGCCTCCGCGATCAAAGGCCGGCACTCCTCCTCCCAGTCGGCCTTTACCAAACGGCACCCACCGCACCTCCTCCCGCGGTGGGTGTTGTTGTTTCAGGCCTACCTCTGGCTATTGAAACCCCGCTCCTCCCACTCAGCCAAACGCATAACGTCAGGTTTTCCGCCCGCTGGCTCATACCAGGAGTCAACGGCCCAGAGCGTTCCTGACTTGTCGCGCAGCACCGCTGCAAAATGCGGATAGCGGCCATCGATGAAGCTTCCGCGCGATTCACGACTGCTGACACTGTGGTGCCGGAGCAGGTCGGCGCTTTGCAGATAGCGCAGGAAATGATCCGTATTGGTGGATTCATCCACGCAATCCATCTGACCTTTCTGCCGTGCTTCGCCAAATTCCATCTTTGGTCGGTCCGCCACGCCAATCACCTGTGTCGAGCGAAGCTCAAACACCTGCACGGCGCGCCGTATGGCAGCGCGCTCCGCTTCGGCTGATTTGCGTCCACTTGCCATAATGGCGGCAATCCGGCTGCGATCGCCTGATGTCAACGTCACCGGCGTTTGGAAGTAACAACCATAGCCATGGCAGACACGGAAGCTTTGCGCAGCGGCAGAACCTGTCCAAACCGACAGCGCCGTAAACAGAACCAGCGAAAGATAAAACCCTAAGCCTGATGTTTTCATGTGCCCATTGTATCAACGGCCATAGTCAAAACCTATCACAACCGCTTGATTTGGTTACCGTCATCGTGGTTGCGGGTGGAAACGCACGGTGAACCTGCCTACACTCGCAATCCTCAACCATCCTCCCCCGGAGATCAATCATGCAAAAACGCCCCCTTGGCCGCACCGGCCTTTCCATTGCTCCATTGGTATTTGGCGGCAATGTTTTCGGCTGGACCGCCGACAAGAAGACCTCCTTCGATCTGCTCGACCGCTTCGTGGATGCGGGCCTTAATGCAATCGATACGGCTGATGTTTACTCACGCTGGGTTCCGGGAAACACCGGCGGTGAATCAGAAACGATCATTGGTGAGTGGATCAAGTCCCGCAACGCACGCGATAAGGTGGTTGTCATCACCAAGGTCGGCGGTGACATGGGTCAGGGCAAGAAGGATCTTTCCCCTGCCTATATCGCCAAGGCAGTTGAAGCATCATTGAAACGGCTGCAAGTGGACAGCATCGATGTATATCTCTCCCATTGGCCCGATCCGGAAACGCCCTATGAGGAAACACTGTCTGCCTATGACACGCTCTTGAAAGCAGGCAAGATCAAATCCATCGGCGGCTCGAATCTCGATGCGAACCAGCTGCGTGCGGCGCTTGATGTGGCCAAGACGAATGGCCTCCCCCGTTATGACGTTCTGCAACCGGAATATAATCTCTATGGTCGGGCCAGCTTTGATGGCAAGCTGCGGGATCTGTGCATTGCCGAAGAGATCGGCGTCATCAGCTATTTCGCGCTCGCGCGCGGCTTTCTCTCGGGCAAATACCGCAGCGAAGCTGATCTGGCACAGAGTCAACGCGGTAGCGGCGTCAAGGATTATCTCAATCCGCGCGGGTATCGCATTCTTGATGCGCTGGATGCGGTTGCCGCCAGGCATGGTGCCAAGCAGGCCGAGGTGGCCATCGCGTGGATCATAGCCCGCGATGGCGTAACAGCCCCTATTTCCAGTGCCACATCGCTGCAGCAGCTGGAAAGCTTGATCAAGGCCGCGGCGCTGAAACTTGACGCAAGCGATATTGCCGAACTTGATAAGGCGAGCGCCTGACCCTTTAAAAGCCGCCACGGACAAGCTGTGGCGGCTTTTGCACCATTGAAGCATGACGCCAAACGGTTTATTGGGGTGCTATGTCAAACACACCCGTACATATTATTGGCGGCGGTCTCGCCGGTTCCGAAGCTGCATGGCAACTGGCCGAAGCAGGCATTCCCGTCGTCATCCACGAAATGCGCCCCGTTCGCGGCACAGATGCGCACAAGACGCAGGATCTGGCTGAACTTGTCTGTTCCAACTCTTTCCGCTCCGATGATGCCGAAACCAACGCCGTCGGCGTCCTGCACGCGGAAATGCGCCTCGCCAATTCGCTGATCATGGCATCGGCGGATTCCCATCAGGTTCCGGCTGGCGGCGCGCTCGCTGTCGACCGTGATGGCTTCGCTCAAGCCGTCACGGCCAAGCTTGAAGCCCACCCGCTCATCACCATCGAGCGTGAAGAGATCACCGGCCTCCCGCCCGCAGAATGGGATAAGGTCATCATCGCGACCGGCCCGCTGACTGCCCCTTCGCTTGCGGAAGCCATCGGCAAGCAGACAGGTGCGGATGCCCTCGCCTTTTTCGATGCCATTGCGCCGATCGTCCATTTTGACAGCATTGACATGAACACCTGCTGGTTCCAGTCACGCTACGACAAGGTTGGCCCCGGCGGCACCGGCAAGGATTATATCAACTGCCCCATGACCAAGGAGCAGTATGAAGCCTTCGTGCAGGCGCTGATCGGCGGCGACAAGACTGAGTTCAAGCAATGGGAAGGCACACCCTATTTCGATGGCTGCCTGCCAATCGAGGTCATGGCGGAACGCGGCGTTGAAACCCTGCGTCACGGTCCCATGAAGCCGATGGGCCTGACCAATGAGCATAACCCAACCGTCAAGGCCTATGCCGTCGTACAGCTCCGGCAGGACAATGCGCTTGGTACGCTCTACAATATGGTCGGCTTCCAGACGAAGCTGAAATATGGCGCACAGACCGAGATTTTCCGGATGATCCCCGGCCTTGAGAACGCAGAGTTTGCGCGTTTGGGTGGTCTGCATCGCAATACCTATCTGAATTCGCCGATCCTGCTTGACCCGACGCTGCAGCTGAAATCACGTCCCGGCCTGCGCTTTGCCGGTCAGATTACGGGTTGTGAAGGCTATGTGGAATCCGCAGCCATCGGCCTGCTTGCCGGGCGTTTTGCTGCCGCCGAGTGGCTGGGACAGAGTTTGACGCCGCCGCCTGTCACCACAGCTTTTGGTGCGCTGCTCAGTCACATTACCGGTGGCCACATTGTCAGCGATGAGGAACCGGGCAAGCGCTCGTTCCAGCCGATGAATGTCAATTTCGGTCTGTTCCCACCGATTGAAGCGCCAAAATCTGAGGGCAAGCGCCTGCGTGGCAAGGAAAAAACCAATGCCAAGAAACGCGCCATGAGCGCGCGTGCGCTAGCGGATTGCCGGACTTGGCTGGGTTTACCTGCGATAGCTGAGGCTGCCGAGTAAGCTTTCAGCAATGGTGTTGTAGAGCCTGTGGTTCATGGTTCGTGGTTCGACATAACAACCATGAGGGAGACTGTGGATGAAAGGGAGTCAAGTTCTGCAACCTTTGCGCTGCAATCCTTTTGATCTGCAATCTCTGCGATTAGCGTTGCATCCTCACTCTCCCTCATGGTTGTTATGTCGAACCACGAACCACGCGCGATATTTCGCCCAGCATTCACCCCCCTCTGTCCTGTCGGACATCTCCCCCACAAGGGGGGAGATCACATTGACAGTAACGCTTTCCCATAAATAACCGGAAGAGTTGCAAATTGTGCGAAGGCGGCATTGAAGGCTGATCTCCCCCCTTGTGGGGGAGATGCCCGACAGGGCAGAGGGGGGTAAAAACTGGCAGAACAGTACACCGCTCAAGCAGAGCGCATCGATGCCCGGAGCATAGTCCACTGGCGGCGCAGCGGCGAAACAACCGGCGTCTCATTCGCCACATCAAACCCGCTCGCCTTGAGTTTTTTCAGGTACATTCTGGTGAGACCAACGGGCAGATAGGCAGCGCGCAATGTTGCTGGCAGTGATTTTGCCGCGGCTTCATACTTGCCAAGGTGATCCTCAGCCAGTGCAATCATTGCATCGATAGCGCGTTTGATTGCGGCCTTATCCGTACCTTCGAGCAACATCTCTGCGCTGCAACCGACGGCTGCCAATATATCTGCCGGAATGTAAGTCTGGCCGCGTCGCCGGTGCAGCGGCAATAGCCGCAACAGTCCGGTTACGGCCTGCGCAACGCCTGCATGTCCTGCAATATCTGCCTGGGCTGGTGCCTTTTCCGCATCCAGTACCAGAGACGCCAGTTGGATCAGTGCCGAGGCCGTCTCACCGCAATAACCCTCAAGATCATTGCGGCTGGGCATGGGATCGTCATAGAGGTCGAAAATACGCGCTTCGCAATAATTATCGAAGGCGGCGCGTGGCAGATTATACGTCTTGATTGCTTCCAGCAAAGCCGCTGCAACAGGATTGCCGACCACTTCGCCATGCTCGGTGCCGTTGATCAGATCGCGCCACCACTGCAATCGCACTTCACCGGGCAGTGGATCGTGGATCAGATCACGGATACGCGCGATCTCCACATTGAATCCATAGAGCGCAGCCAAGGCACCCCGTTTCTCTTCCGGCGCATAAAGCACGGAAAGATAGCGGTCCGGATCGGCATCCCGCAGCAATTGCAGACAATGGGATTCATTTGCGTTCATCGGGCTGAGATACAGACAAGTGCTAAATTAATCTACGGCAATCAATGCCGCAGCAACGGCGCGGTCTTCCGCCAGCAGAACATTATAGGTGCGTACAGCTGCACCGGTGCTCATCGGATCAGAGGAAATGCGATGTTCGCGCAGAACGTCCCGCAGCGCCTGTGGCAAGCGGCGCAATTCAGTACCCATACCCACCAGCAAAATCTCGATATCGGCGGACTGTTCCAGTACAAGCGCCAAATCGTCGGCCGTAAGAGCAGTCTCAATCTTCGGCGTCCAGCCGTGAATGCCGGATGGTAGACATAGGATTGATCCGCGATGCGACATATCGGCGAACCGGAACCCGCCATTGCCATAGGCATCTATCGGCGCGCGGCCCGGAAAATGCGCATCCCGGATTTCAATGCCTTTGACCACAGTCCTATTCTCCGACATCGGCCCGGCGGCCATCCTCGACAACATCCCGCCCCTTGAGGCCAAACAGCATCAGCAACGGGCCTGCGACGAAGATCGACGAATAGGTCGCAACCACGATACCAACAGCAATGGTAAGTGCAAAGGCGCGTACATCATCGCCGCCATAAGCATAAAGTACGATCAGTGCCAGGAAGGTAGCCAGCGATGTCAGGATGGTACGTGACAAGGTCTGATTGATCGAGGCATCAAGCACCGCAGACAGGGAAACACCATTGCCATGCCGCCGCAGATTTTCCCGGACGCGGTCGTAAATGACAACCGTATCATTGAGCGAATAGCCAACAATGGCCAGCAGGGCCGCAATACTCCAGAGATTGAACTCCATCTGGAAGATGATGAACATGCCGAGCAGCAGCACGACATCGTGGATCGTCGCAATGATCGCGCCAAGCGCAAAATGCCATTCGAAACGGAACCAGACATAGGCAAGGATTGCAGCAAGCGAAAGCGCAACGGCCAGCCCACCGGCTTTGGCCAGTTCGCTTGATACAGTCGGCCCTATCACATCGACGCGGCGGAATTCATAATCCTGATCAAGTTCACCGCGGATTTTAACGCCGACGGTCTGTTCGGCATTCTCGCCCTCGCCCTGACTGCCAACAGTAATCAGCGCGCGGTCATCCGATTTGAACGGTTCGATCTTCACATCGCCAATATTGAGGTCATCAAGCCGGCTGTACACATCATCCAGATCGATCGGGCCCTCACTGGAGGCGATCTCAACCATCGTTCCGCCCTTGAAATCGATGCCGAAATTCATGCCGATAACAAAGAACAGGACGATGACCGCCACTGTTGATAATGCCGAGAAACCAAGCGTCAGGCCGCGCAGGCGCATGAACGGGATTTTCGTGTTGTAAGGAACGAGCTTCAACGCTGCGCGGGGCACTTCCTTCGGCTTTGACCACTGCACCCATGCCGAAACCATCCAGCGTGTGAGGGTAAAGGTAGTGAACAGCGTGGTAATGATGCCGACAGTGACTGTCACGGCAAAGCCATGCACGGGCCCGGTACCCAGAATGAAAAGCACCAGAGCCGCGATCAAGGTGGTGACGTTGGCATCGACAATCGTCGCCTGCGCCCGGGCAAACCCGGAATCAATCGCCTGAATGACCGAAAAGCCTGCGCGCCGATCCTCGCGGATACGCTCATAGATGAGGACGTTTGAGTCAACCGCCATGCCGATGGTCAGAACAATACCAGCCACGCCCGCGAGACTGAGGGGGACGCCAACAATGGTCAAAAACGCCAGAATCAGAATGATGTTCACGATCAACGCTATGCTGGCAATCACGCCAAGCAGGCCATAGGTCAACAGCATGAAGAGGATAACAAGGCCAGCACCGATAAGCGCCGCAATCTTGCCAGCCGAAACGGCTGCCGCACCAAGATCGGTGCCAACAGACCGCTCTTCAATAACAGTAACAGGCGCAGGCAATGCTCCGGCGCGCATCACGATAGCAAGGTTGCTGGCACCGGACAGATCGAAATTACCGGCAATTTGGCCGGTATTACCCGGAATGGCCTCGCTGATAACCGGTGCCGACAACACCTGATCATCGAGAACAATGGCGAATGAGTTTCCGATATTTTCCTTCGTTGCCTTGGAGAAGCGCTCCGCACCGGCACTATCAAGCTGGAACGTGATAACCGGTTGCTGGGTCGCCGTATCGACACCCGCCTGTGCGCCAACGAAATTCGCATTGGTGACGATAGGCTCTTTCTTGACGAGATAGGCGACGGGCGGATCATCAAAGGAATAGACAACATCCGAGCCTGCGGGCGGCGTGCCGTCAATGGCCTGCTGCACCGGCACCGATGTATCGATCATCCGGAAGCTCAATTGCCCTGTGAGGCTTAGAATGTCCTTGAGCAATTGCGAGTCATAAAGACCCGATACTTCAACAAGAACACGGCCATTTCTCTGGCTTTCCACATTGGGATTGGTATAGCCAAGTTCGCCGAGGCGGCGGTTCATCACCTCGATTGTCGCGTCAGTCTGCGCCAGCTTGTCCTTATCGACCTGCAGCCGGATGCGCGAGCCGCCCTCAAGATCAAGCCCCAGTGCGAGCTGTTTTTTCGGAAGCCAATTTGGCAGGTTCGCCAGTTGGATGGGGGTAAACAGATTTGGCAGAGCCAGGATCACGCCTACAAGAACAACGGCCCAGATGAGAAGTGTCTTCCAGCGGCTAAAATAGAGCATGCAGTCGCGACCTCAAGAATCAACAGGGCGGCCTGATGCCGCCCCGTCACTATGACTTATTTCTTGTTATCGGCAACCGGTTCGCCTTTGACGCGTACATCCGACACCAATGCGCGGATAACGCGAGCCTTGACGCCCTCGCCGATTTCGACTTCGAGTTCGCCAGTATCTTCGAACACTTTCGTCACCTTGGCAACGAAACCACCACCGGTGATGATGGTGTCACCGCGGCGGATGTTCTTCAGCTGCTCTTCGCGCTTCTTCATCTGCGTGCGCTGCGGACGGATGATCAGGAAGTACATGATCACGAAAATCAGGATGAATGGCAGGATGCTCATCAGCATTTCCGGCGCACCACCGATGCCCGTTGTCTGTGCATATGCGGGAGTTACGAACATAGAGACAGTCTCCAGAGTAATTCTTGTTTGAATGATACAGAACCTGCGGAATACAATGTTTGGAATGGGAAAAGCAACCGTGCAAAATCCCGCATCCCGCTTTTCGGTTTCCCATCAACATGATAGTGGCTTGAACGCAGAAAAAACAAAGGCTTGAGAAGAATGTCCGAGGAATTGCTTGCCGATAAACTTGACCGACTGATTGCAGTGCTGGAACGGATGGCACCGCCAAAAGCGCAACCCGCCAATCTCGACGTGGCTGATTGCTTCGTCTGGAACCCGGATCATCTTGCCTTTGACCCGGTTCAGAAGGTCAATCGTGTCGACATTTCCCTCATTCGCGGCGTGGATCGTGTACGCGATATTCTCTTCGACAACACCAAGCGCTTTGCCGATGGCTTGCAGGCAAACAACGTGCTGTTGTGGGGCGCGCGCGGCATGGGTAAATCATCGCTGGTCAAAGCCGTTCATGCTTCGGTAAACGCTGCGGCGCCCGGCAATGACAATACGCTGAAGCTCGTCGAAATACACCGCGAGGATATTGATAGCCTCCCTGCCCTGATGGCGGCCATCAAGGACACAAAATATCGTTTCATCCTGTTTTGTGACGATCTGTCCTTTGATCATGACGATACATCCTACAAGTCGCTCAAGGCAGCGCTTGAAGGCGGCGTTGAAGGCCGTCCTGACAATGTCATCTTCTACGCCACATCCAACCGCAGGCATCTCTTGCCGCGTGACATGATCGAGAATGAACGCTCGACGGCGATCAATCCATCTGAAGCCGTTGAAGAAAAGGTTTCGCTGTCAGATCGCTTTGGCCTGTGGCTTGGTTTCCACAAATGCAGTCAGGATGATTATCTCTCGATGATCGACGGCTATGCTGCGCACTTCGATCTACCGATGCAGAAGGAACAACTGCACGCGGAAGCACTTGAATGGTCGACCACGCGTGGTTCACGCTCCGGCCGCGTTGCATGGCAATTCACGCAGGATCTTGCCGGGCGGCTCGGCAAAAAGCTCTGAAAAGCAAAAGGCCCGTGCATCGCTGCGCGGGCCTTTTGAATTCAAACACGAACCAATCAGGATTCGAGGAACTTCGAAGGATCAACCGGCGTCGAGTTCTTGCGAACCTCGAAATGCAGCTTTGGCGAGGTCGCATTGCCGGTCATACCGGAGCGGCCAAGTTCTTCACCGCGCTTCACCTTCTGGCCGCGCTGCACGTTCAGCTTGCTCGCATTGCCGTAAACCGTGACCAGACCATTGTCATGGCGAACGAGAACCGTGTTGCCAAACTCCTTCAGACCATCACCGGAGTAGATGACAACACCGTTTTCAGCTGCCTTGATCGGCGTGCCCTCAGGAACCGAAATGTCGATACCATCATTGCCCTTGCCGTAATTGGCAACGACACGCCCACGAACCGGCCAGCGCATCTGCGAGGCGCCGGTAGCTGATGGTGCGGATGCAACATCCTTTTCGGCATCATCGATAACCTTTTCGCTCGCCTGTGGCGGCGTGTATGGCTTTGCCTGACTATCGGCCTGCGGTGCTGCCGGAGTGGTTGCGGTCGCCGCGCTCGGGGCCACGCTTGCAACAACCTTTGGCTGCACGACTGGCGGTGTCGCGGCAGTCTTGACCTGGTCGACCGCGCCCTTGGCCTTCATGTTGTTGGCAACATTTTGCGCCATCGATGAGCTTGATGCCGGAATGGTCAGAGCCTGTCCAACACGAACCGTACCATCCTTCATATTGTTGGCCTGCTTGATGGCCTCAACATTGGTTCCCGTCTTGCGGGAGATGGCATGGAGCGTATCGCCGGTCTGTACGGTGTATGAACCGGTATGGCTTGCTGGCGACGCCGTGTTGTTGGCAATTGCCGCCGGTGCAGCTGGCTTTGTCGGCATACGTGCCTCGCGGCCATCCGGCGTTTTCAGCGAACCGGCAGACGATACAAGCGGCGGAGCCTGCACATTACCCATGGGCTGCGCCGAAGCGACCTGCTGGCGAACAGGAGCAGCACTAACGGCTGGGCGCATCGGCTGCGAGGAAACCGGCGGAAGTGCAGAGGCGCTTGCCGCACCCACTGGCGGCAGGCTGCTGCGCTGAACACCACCCGCAGGTGGAACCGCGTTGCGGTTGACCGAAGCCGTGTAAGTTGAATCAACCGGCGGCGTGTAACCCCGTGGAGCCGAATTCTGCCCCTGAATGATTGAACGCTGGTTGTCACTATAGCCGGAGCTGAAATCCGCGCTGGTGAAGCGCGACACCCCGGAACTACAACCTGCAGCCAAAGCTGCAATCATGAGAACGCTGGCATTCAGTGCCAGCCGCTGTGACGCTTTGTCTAGTACACTCAAACGCATCGCTTATCCCGCCCGTACTCAATACAAGAATATTGGACCATTAAACCGCGTTAATGTTACTCGACAGTTAAAACGCATAAAAAATTTGTAAAAGATTCACCAAGTCCATAAACGGTTGCGCCAATCCTGCGGCAAACGAGTCTGTCAGAGCGCCGTGGCAACGCCATCCAGCAGCGGCAGGAAGCGTGCAGGCATCATATCCTCACGTTCGAAACGGCTACCGATTTTGGACAGGCGCGACACCACCTGCTTGCCATCAACCGGCCCAATCGGTGCAATCATCACACCATTGGACGAGAGAAGATCGACGAACTGGCGGGGCATGCTTTCAAAGGCGGCCCAGACAATAATGCGGTCAAACGGGCCATCATGCGTCAGGCCGAGCTTGCCATCCGCATGTTTGATGAACAGGTTTTCGACCTTCAATGCCTGATGGCGCTGCTGGGCAAGTTCAATCAGCGTGCGATAGCGCTCAATGGAAAGAACGCGTCCGGCAAGCCGGGCCATGATTGCGGCGGTAAAACCTGTTCCCGTACCGATTTCCAGAACCCGGTGCGTTGGCTCCAGATCAAGCGACTTGATCAAACGGGCCTGCAAATCCAGCCCTTCCATGAACTCGCCGCACTCGATAGGCAGCATCCGGTCGCCATAAGCCACGGTTCCAAGATTGCCGGAAACAAAAGCCATGCGGGGCGTCGCTTCGAAAGCCCCCATAAGCCGCTGGTCCGACAGTCCTAAGGACCGCATACGCAGGACGAAGGCGGCAAAGCCTTCCCGTTCAGAAAGCGCAGGCTTCATGCGAAGGCGTCCTCCAAAGTCTGGCGCATTTCGTGCGCCGTCAGATCGAGTTGAAGCGGTGTAATGGAAATATAATTCGCACGGATTGCCGCCACATCGCTGTCAGGCGCAGGCTCATCCTTGCCACGGCCATAACGCAGCCAGTAATAGGGCAATCCACGTCCGTCCTGCCGTTCTTCAATGGTTAAACCGTGGGAAAGCTTGCCCTGAGCTGTCACGCGAACACCGGCCAGTTCACCACCGCTGCAGCTGGGGAAATTCACATTCAGCAACACGCCCTTGGCAAGTTCGACGCCAAGCAGTTTTTTAAGCAGAGCCGGAGCCCGCTGTTCAACAATTTCCCATGGCAGAATACGCGCGCCGCCATTCAGATTATATTCCTGCGACAAAGCGATGGAATTGATACCAAGCAAGGTGCCTTCGATAGCCGCAGCGATGGTCCCCGAATAGGTCACATCGTCGGCCGTGTTCGAACCGGAATTGACGCCTGACAGGATCAGATCCGGTGCTTCCGGCATCAAATGCCGCACGCCCATAATCACGCAATCCGTTGGCGTACCACGCACGGCATAGTGGCGATCATCAATCTTGCGCAGGCGCAGCGGTGTTGAAAGTGTCAGCGAATGCGCAAGACCGCTCTGGTCGGTTTCCGGCGCAATCACCCAGACATCGTCGGAAAGCTGGCGGGCAATGCGCTCAAGAACAGCAAGACCTTCCGCATGAATACCATCATCGTTGGTCAGCAGAATGCGCATCGCCCTCTCCTATGCAGCTTTTTCGATTCGTTTCAGTCCACCCATGTAAGGCACAAGTGCTTCAGGAACCGTAACGCTGCCGTCCTCATTCTGATAATTTTCGACAACAGCAATCAACGCACGACCGACAGCCGTGCCGGAACCATTCAGCGTATGGACAAAGCGCGTCGACTTCTCACCCTCGGGCCGGTAACGCGCATTCATACGGCGTGCCTGAAAATCACCGCAGACCGAGCAGCTGGAGATTTCGCGGTAAGCCTTCTGGCCGGGAAGCCATACTTCCAGATCGTAAGTTTTCTGCGCGCCGAAGCCCATATCACCGGTGCAAAGCGTCATGGTGCGGAACGACAGATCAAGCCGCTTCAACACTTCCTCGGCGCAAGCCGTCATCCGCTCATGTTCAGCAATGGAGCTTTCAGCGTCAGTGACCGATACAAGCTCAACCTTCATGAACTGGTGCTGGCGCAACATGCCACGTGTATCACGACCAGCTGAACCCGCTTCCGAACGGAAACAGGCGGTCAGCGCGGTCATGCGGATCGGCAGATCGCGAATATCGAGAATTTCTTCTCGAACCAGATTGGTCAGCGGCACTTCGGCGGTGGGGATCAGATAGCGGCCTTCCGTTGTCTTGAAGAGGTCTTCTTCAAACTTTGGCAACTGTCCGGTACCATAAAGCACGTCAGCATTGACCAGCAGCGGCGGGTTGACCTCCATATAGCCATGTTCCGTCGTGTGCAGATCAATCATGAACTGGCCAAGTGCCCGTTCCAGACGCGCCAACTGGCTCTTCAGAACGGTAAAGCGGCTGCCGGAAAGCTTGGCTGCCCGTTCAAAATCCATGTAGCCGAGATTTTCACCGATCTCGAAATGCTCTTTCGGCTCGAAGGAAAAGTTCTTCAGGTGGCCAACACGGCGCGTTTCGACATTGCCGCCTTCGTCCTTGCCAACCGGAACACTATCGAGCGGAAGGTTTGGAAGCACGGCCAGCGCATCGTTCAATGCCCGGTCAAGCTGACGCTCTTCCTCTTCGGCAGACTGCAGAAACACCTTGATATCAGCAACTTCAGCCTTGAGGCGGTCAGCCGTCGCCTGATCCTTGGCACCCATCGCCTTGCCGATCTCCTTGGAGGCGGCATTGCGGCGCTCCTGAGCGTCCTGCAATTTGGCAATGTGCTGCCGGCGCTTTTCATCCAGCTCGATCAACCGGGACGACTGAGCTTCAACACCCCGTTTAGCCAGAGCTGCGTCAAGCGCTTGCGGATTCTCGCGTATCCATTTGATGTCGAGCATGGGAATAAAGCCGTCTTGGAATAGTCGTTGGAATGAGGACGTGATTGTCCGGCGAAACCGATAGCCGCGTCAGGAAGAGATATCGCTATCACTGGACCCTGATTGTGCTTCAGCTTCAGCAGCTTCACGCTTTTTCTCGATCAGACGCGCCATCCAGATGGAAACCTCGTAGAGAAGGATCGTCGGGAGTGCAAGACCGATTTGGCTAAGCGGGTCCGGCGGCGTGATAACAGCCGCAACGATAAAAGCGATGACAATCGCATATTTGCGCTTTGATCTCAGGCCTTCATAACCCACCAGCCCTACCCGGGCCAGCAAAGTGGTGACAACGGGCAGCTGAAACACAAGACCAAAGGCGAAGATCAGCGTCATGATCAGGCTGAGATATTCCGAAACCTTCGGCAGCAGCGAAATTTGCACTTCGCCCGCACCGCCAGCCTGCTGCATGGCAAGGAAGAACCACATGACCATGGGCGTAAAGAAGAAATAGACCAGTGCGCCACCCATGAGGAAAAGCACTGGTGACGCGATCAGAAATGGCAAAAACGCCATCCGTTCGTTCTTGTAGAGCCCCGGCGCTACAAACTTGTAAATCTGCGAAGCAATAACCGGAAACGCCAGTACAATACCACCAAACATGGCGATCTTGACCTGCGTGAAGAAGAACTCCTGCGGCGCCGTATAGATCAGCTGTGCCTTGGCTGGATCAAAACCAGCCCAACCAACGGCCCACTGGTAGGGAATGACCAGAAGGTTGAACAATTGCTTGCCGAAATGGAAGCAGACCAGAAACGCCACAAAGAACGCCAGCAATGCCCAGATCAGGCGGCGGCGCAGTTCAATGAGGTGTTCGATCAGCGGGGCTGAGCTTTTGTCAATTTCGTCATCGGCCTTGCTCAAGATTTTGTCCCCGTATCGCCAGCTTTGCCAGTGGCACGCGGCTTCGTCGTTCTTTTTGCCGGAGCCGCCTTCACAGGCGCTTCTGCTTCTGTCTTGGCAGCAGGCGTGGCTTTAACCACCGTTTTGGCAGGCGTTGCCTTGGTCGCAACTTTTGCCGGAGCCGCCTTGGCTGGCGCAGCTTTTGTGGCTGCCGTCGCCGCCGCCGGTGCTTTTTCAGCAGCGGCCTTCGGCTTGGCAGTCCGGCCCGGCTTCTTCGGCGTTGTGGCGGTCATCAATGGCGCAACAGGCTCCATCACCTGCGGCTGCACTTGCGTAGCACCCGGCGCAGAAGGGTCCGGAATAGCAAGATTGTCCTTGGCTGCCGTTCCCGCATCTTTCAGTGTCGAGCGCAGGTCTTCGCCGATCGTGCGGACAGGATCGAAAACCTTGCGAATATCATTGCGCGGATCGAGGCTTTTGGCATCATTGATGATATCGCGCACGTCATCGAGTTCGGCTTCTTTGAGAGCCTCATCGAACTGACGCCGGAATTCACCGGCTGTGGCGCGAAACTTGGCCGTTGCCTTGCCAAAGGCACGCAGCATTTTCGGCAAATCCTTGGGCCCGACCACTACGATCAAGACGATCACGATCACCAGGATTTCCGACCAACCAACTTCAAACATTCATCATGCTCCAGCCACGACGCGGCAACGAGGCCGCGCGCAGGACAACGCTATTATGTGCCACTCAGGACTTTGTTGTCTTTTCCTTGGTGGAATTCACCGGCTGGCTCGTCTGATTGTCGATCGTCTTGGAATTGTCAGCCGTATCGTCGTCGCTCATGCCGCTCTTGAAATTCTTGATGCCCTTGGCAACGTCGCCCATCAATTCAGGAATCTTGCCACGACCAAAAACCAGAAGCACGATCGCCAGAACGATCAACCAGTGCCAAATTGAAAAACTACCCATCTTACCCTCGCATTCGCTCAACAGTTTGAGCTGATCTATGCCTTTTCCCCGTGCTTTTCAAACACAAGTGCATAATGTTGTTTCACATTCATGTTTGTTCGGCGCAAGTGCGAAGTGAAATCTTCGTCACGAATTTTGCAAACAGGCATGTTCGCGCCAGCATCGCGCATAAATGTGGCAAATAAAAACTCAATCGTTCTCGACGCGCGGCGTCAAAAGTCCAAGCTCTTCCAGATCGATATCCGTCAAGGGGTCCTCATCCTCGGTCAGCTCATCAGGGTCGTTGACCGGAACCGGAATGGCAAAATTGGCAGGCATGCGCGCTGAAAGAAGTCCAGCACCGCGCAATTCATCGATACCGGGAAGATCGCGCACTTCCTGCAGACCGAAATGATCAAGGAACGAAGACGTCGTGCCATAGGTAATCGGTCGACCCGGCGTGCGCCTGCGGCCACGGAACTTGATCCAGCCCGTCTCCATCAGCACATCAAGCGTGCCCTTGGATGTTTCAACACCGCGAATATCTTCAAGCTCGGCTCGCGTAACCGGCTGGTGGTAGGCGATGACTGCCAGAACTTCGAGAGCCGCACGGGACAGCTTCTTTTGCTGCACCGCCTCGCGGTTCATCAGGAAGGCAAGGTCAGCGGCGGTTCGAAACGCCCAAGCACCACCAACCTGCAGAAGATTAATGCCGCGCTTGGAATAAACAGATTGCAACTCACCGAGCAGCGCCGGAACGTCAACCCCTGATGGCAGGCGCTCTTCCAGCGCCCTCACCGTCACCGGCTCGGCAGAAGCAAACAGAATGGCTTCCGCCATCCGCAAGGCTTCGGAGACTGGAATAGCCGATGTCCATTCCGCCTCTCGCAGATCGCTTTCATCATTGTCGGCTTGCATAAGCAAAGGACCATTGTCAGCCATTGGCCACATCCCTCATCGTTGTGAGCGGAGGCTGCCCTGTCTTTTCCGCTGGCCGCGGCGCCCTGTCGCGCAGGAAAATCGGCTTGAACGCACCGGTCTGCTGAATTTCCATATGCCCTTCCCGCACCATCTCAAGGCTGGCGGCAAAGGAACTGGCAAGCACTGTCGCGCGCTCACTCGGCGAAGCAATAAATTCAAGCAGATACTGGTCCAACGCCGTCCAGTCTTTCATCTCACCGATGAGCCGCATCAGGATCGTCCGCGCATCTTTCAGCGACCAGACACTGCGGCGCGCAATCTGCACATGGGAAATGGCCTGCTTCTGCCGCTGCGAGGCATAGGCGGTCAGAAGTTCGTAAAGCGTTGCCGAATAAATATTGGTCTGATCAACGATGACAGCCTCAGGCATGCCGCGCGCAAAAATATCGCGGCCAAGGCGGTTGCGGTTGACGAGTTTCGTCGCCGCGTCGCGCATGGCTTCCAGCCGCTTCAGCCGGAATTGCAACGTTGCGGCCAGTTCCTCGCCACTCTCGCCCTCATCGCCAGGGGCTTTCGGGATCAGCAATTTCGATTTGAGGTAGGTCAGCCATGCGGCCATAACCAGATAATCGGCGGCCAGTTCAAGCCGCAGAGCCTGTGCCTGACGGATGAAGATCAGATATTGCTCAACAAGAGCCAGAACGGAGATACGCGCGAGATCGACCCGCTGGTTGCGCGCCAGATGCAGGAGCAGATCGAGCGGGCCTTCAAAACCCTTGATATCGATCAGCAGCGACGGCTCGCTCAGGCCGCGATCCGATGTGCTTTCCCACAGCGCCTCCATGGGTGCTGCGGTCGTGCCATTGGTTTTCTGTTCCGTCGCCGTCAAATCTCTCTCGCTTCTATGCCACCGCTTCGAAGAAACGCTGGAATTCTTCCCGGATTTCAGCCTCGTCTGAGGCATCCGGTTTCTTTGCATATTTGAGTGCCCGCTGCGCCCGCTCCAGCGCTTTACCGCCTAGTTCAGGCGTACAGGAGGCAACCGCCGTCATTTGTTCCATAATACCGTGGCAATGAAGCACGATATCAAGGCCCGCCGCAAAGATTGCTTTGGTCCGATCGAAATAATCCCCAGAAAGTGCATTCATCGACACGTCATCGCTCATCAGCAGCCCGTCAAAGCCTATATGGCCCCGGATGATTTCTTCCACCACCTTGCCTGAAGTCGTCGCCGGGTTCTTCGGATCAACGGCCGAGAAGATCACATGAGCGCTCATTGCCATTGGCAAATGCGCCAAAGCGCGGAACGGCGCAAAATCATGTTCCGCAAGCTCTTCAAGCGGCGTTGTTACCGTTGGCAGTTCATGATGTGTATCGGCAAAAGCACGTCCATGCCCCGGAATGTGCTTCATCACAGGCAGCATGCCGCCAGCCACCAGCCCTTCAGCCGCCGCCCTGCCCATCGCCGTGACGATCTCAGGATGCTTGCCATAGGCACGGGTGCCGATCACGTCATTGGCGCCTTCAACGGGAACATCAAGAACCGGGAGGCAATCCACATTGACACCAAGCTTCAACAGGTCAAACGCATGGAGCCGTGACAAAAGCCATGCGGCCCGCAGCCCGGCTTCCTCATCCTGTTTGAACAGGGCACCCAATGCGGAACCTGCAGGATAATTCGCCGCCAGTGGTGGGCGCAGGCGCTGCACGCGTCCACCTTCCTGATCGATCAGCACGGGAGCTTCGTCGCGCCGCACCAGATCGCGCAGATGGGCGGTTAAATCCTCAACCTGCGCCGCTTCGCTGACATTGCGGGCAAACAATATAAAACCCCATGGGCGCTCGTCGCGAAAGAACGCGATTTCGTCAGGGGTCAGTTTCAGACCGGATGTACCGGCAATCCATGCTTTTGATTCGCTCATATCAGAAGTCTACTGCGTTGATGCAAAAAAGGAAAAGGCGGCCAATGGCCGCCTTTGTCCGGTTAAGGTGAGTATAGCTTACTGCGTGACGAAGCAGCTGCCACCCGCCGACTTGAACTTGGTACACAGATTAACCGCTGCGTCCTTGGTTCCGGCAGGAATGCGAACCCGGTAGAATGTGCCCTTACCGGCAATCTCGGCCTGCTTGATATCGACACCGCGACCGGCAATCACACCCGGATAGCGCTGAGCCAGGGATGCGTAGGTCTTCTGTGCGCCTTCAGCTGTTGGCTGTGAGGCAACCTGGATCAGGTAACTGCCCGGAGCAACAGCCGATGCGACCTGCTGAGGCTGCGCTGCCGGCTGCGCGGTTGCCTTCTGCGGAGCAACCCGGTCGACAACGTTCAGCGGCTGGTCAGCTGGACGATCAACGACAGGGGCATTCCTCGGCGAGACAGACGCAACGGTTTCAGACGTGATCTTCTTCGTCTCAACCGCCTTGGCTGGAAGCTTGCCGGAAGCCGGAGCCTGCGGTTTGGCAATCAATGGCTCAACCGCGGGCTTGGGCGTGGCAGGATTGCTGGCGGCAGCGAGCGAGCCGATCTGATCATTGCCGTCAGGCATCGCATTAACAGGAGCCGGAGCAGCGGCGGCGACTGGACGCGCTGCGGGTGCAGCAGCCGGACCCGAGCTGACAGGATCGGCGGCCTGCGGAATGGCAGCAACCATCGTACCGTCAGGTTTCACGACCATGGTCTGAACCTTGCGCGGTGCAATTGCGTTGTTCGGCTGCGCCTGCTGGTCGGTGGAAGCAACATTGGCGGCAGCAGGATCAACCCGTTCTTCGGCTTTGTTGCCCGCTGTATCGTTCATTGCCACATCTTCGTCTTCATCGGCAGCGGCAAGATCAACAGGCGCTTCCTGCGTGGTGACGAGTTGCTGCTGCTTTGGCGGCGAAGTGTCTGCCGTCGCACCCTTTTCATAGACAATCTTGTCCTGAGCAGGAGCAGTCGCGTTGGCAGTGGTTTCAGGCTGAACCTTGATCGGTGCTTTGTCCGCCATGATCACAACGGGGGTTCCACCGGAACCACCCATCCACTTATAGGCGGCGGCACCGGAAACGGCGATGAGAACGGCCGCAGCCACTGCACCCGGAACCATAAAGCTGCGTTTGCGGCTTGCCGGTTGAGCATAGTTTGTTGCGGCCATCCCGACATCGTCACGCTTTGGATCGTAGCCAAAGTCCATATCGTCTTCGGGGCCATTGCTATAATTGCTGGCAACCGGACGTGCCTGATGGGCGCTGGCTGCTGCCACACCGGCAGCTGCTGCCGCGACACCAGCTCCGGCAATGGCGTAATTTGCCGGGGCATGGCCAGTCTTTTCTGCCTCATTGCCAAACACATCGGCAAAAATATCGGCATACTCATCCTTGGGTGCTGCCGTTGACTGCGGCTCTTCCTGCGGCGCGGCATAGGCAGCGCGAGGATCTTCCGCCTCGATCGAGCCGAAAACTTCAGCGAATTCTGTTTCCAGTTCGCCCATGCCATTATGCTGCGGAGCATCGTCTTCGTAATGCACTTCAGGCAGATCGAGAGATTCCGTATATTCAACCCGGCTCTCTGTGACAGCCATCGTATGAACATCCGGCGCCGACGCGATGGATGACGCTGCGCGATCCAGTTCATCCGCATAACCGCTCAAATCCTGCGGCTCCGGCAGATGATGGGCCTCAATCGCAGGTTCCGGCGCAAAAGCAACCGGCTGATGAACAGCCGCGTAGGACTGAACAGGGCTCTGATAATGGGGAAGTTCTGCGTCCTCAACCCGGGCTTCCGCCTGTGGTTCGGCTACAGCTTCATCCTCGATATCATCAGGCACTTCGAAATCATCAAAAGCAGCCATCAGCTCTTCGGTATCAAAATCATCAAGCGGATCATCCTGAACCGGTGCTGATTCCTGCACCTGAACCGGCTCATCGGCAATGGGAGCCTGATAAGCGGCTGGTTCGGGCACATAGGCTGGCGCTGCTACGGGAGCAGGCTGCGCGACGGGCGCTGTATAGGATGTTGCCCGGCTGATGATGGGAGCGGCTTCAGTGCGGCCGACAACCGGCGCCTGCGAGCCATAACCCCATGATGCGTTGCCAGAACGCTGGGTCACAGGCTTTGCAGAACCAGCAAGCAGCGTCTCCAGCTCATCCTCAAGGCTGAGCGATGGTGCGGCAACGACTGGGCGCTCTTCTGCATAAAGAGCAGCAGGCTCTACGCTCGGCGCAGGCGTTGGCTCTGGAGTGAAACTGGCAGGTTCGTGCGCATCGGCGCCCTCACCTGCTTCACTGTCCACATAGGCTGCTTCCGGCTCGTAATCGGCGTAATCAGGTTCTTCGTAGATTGCCACCGGTTCGGAAATTACCTGACGGACAGGTTCAGCGACATGATGTGAATGGGAAGGTTCCTCATCCGACATCAATTCCCGCTCTACCGCATCCTGCAGATCGAAATTCGCAAAAGGGTCCTGCGCAGCTGCAGGATGGTGATCATGCACGGCTTGCGCAGGTTGGGCAGCTGCTGCCTGTGGGTGCTCGTCAAAGTCACCCATGAGCTCGCGCTCCAGATCCATGGCAAAATCCTCGCTGGAACCGGTCGCAGAGTTCTCCTCTTCCTCGGGCGTTCCCATAATACGGGAAAGCTCCATCAGAGGATCGTCATTACCGATTCGCGAATCATCCTGCCGGTGAGAACGCTGAAGATAGTTGTCCGCCATGGCGTTAATCCTGTACTCTCAACTATGGACGTCAAAAGACGTCACGCATTGGCCATACCAGCGCAATGTGGGCAAAAGTTGACAGGATTTCTACGCCTTTCAGCGCATTTCGGTTGGGGCGTCCGCACCAATGATAGACAATCCGGACGTCAAAACCTTAGAAACAACCTGAACCAGCCCTAGCCTGGCTTGGGACAAGTTTGGATCGTTAACCTTAATAAAACGTAAGTCCGCGTTTTCGGTTCCTTTATTCCACTGCGCATGCAGCGAACTTGCGAGGTCATAAAGGTAAAAAGCCAGTCTGTGCGGCTCCTGATGGATGGCGGCTGTTTCAATCAAGCGCGGGTATTCGGCGAGCTTGCGAATGAGCGCAATTTCGCTTTCATCCGTCAAAAGACCGAAATGCTGCGCACTTGCGGCAAGTGATTCTTCGCCCATGCCGAGCTGTTCAATCGCCTGCCGGAACACTGAATGGCACCGGGCAGAAGCATATTGAACGTAGAACACCGGGTTATCCTTCGAGTGCTCCGTAACCTTCGCGAAGTCGAAATCCAGTGGCGCGTCGTTCTTCCGGTACAACATCATGAACCGGACAGGGTCCCGCCCCACCTCTTCCACCACATCGCGCAGGGTCACGAACTCGCCTGACCGTTTCGACATCCGCACAGGCTCACCATTGCGATAGAGCTTCACCAGTTGGCAAATCAGCACCGTCAGCTTGGCCGTACCGCCGGAAACCGCGCGCGCCAGCGATTCCAGCCGCTTGACGTAGCCGCCATGATCCGCGCCGAGCACATAGATCATTTCATCGAAATGCCGGTCATACTTGTCCTTGAAGTAGGCAACGTCAGCCGCAAAATAGGTGAACTGCCCGTCGGACTTCACCAATGGCCGGTCAATATCGTCGCCCACATCGGTCGAGCGGAACAGGGTCTGTTCCCGATCTTCCCAATCTTCAGGCAATTGGCCCTTGGGCGGCGGCAGCTTGCCCTTATAGACATGGCCCTTCAACGTCAGATCATTGATCGCCGACCGTATCTGCTTGGCATTATCGGCATGCAACGTCCGTTCGGAGAAAAACACATCATGATGCACGTTGAGCGACGCAAGATCGTCCCGGATCATGGCCATCATTGCATCGATGGTCCGGTCCTTGATGATCGCAGTTGCTTCCTCTTCCGGCATTGCCAGAAGCTTTGTTCCGTAATCGGCAGCAAGCGCCTGCCCCACCGGCACAAGATAATCGCCCGGATAAAGCCCTGACGGAATATCGCCGATATGTTCACCGAGCGCTTCCCGGTAGCGCAGCATCACCGAATTGGCGAGCACATCAATCTGCGCGCCCGCATCGTTGATGTAATATTCCTTGGCGACATCATAACCGGCAAAGGACAGAAGGTTGGCCAGCGCATCACCCACAACCGCACCGCGGCAATGGCCGACATGCATCGGTCCTGTCGGATTGGCCGAAACGAACTCGACATTGACCCGGTGGCCATAGCCAAGCTTCGAGCGGCCATAATCGAGACCTGTAGCCAGCATGCCAGCCAGTTGCCTGTGCCAATAGGTATCTTTCAGGCGCAGATTGATGAAACCTGGCCCAGCGACATCAACAGAGCCGACATCAGGGTCATTTTTCAGCGCATCGCCGATCTTGACTGCCAATTCGCGCGGATTTTGACCAACGGCCTTGGACAGAACCATGGCAGCGTTTGTCGCGATATCACCGTGGCTGGGATCGCGTGGCGGCTCCACGCCCACGCGCGACAGGTCCGCATCGGCGCCATCAATGGTTTTCAGTTCAAGCGCTTGCAGGGCTTTCTTAATCCGCGCGTCGAAATCGGCGAAGATGTTCATGACGTTATACTCGATCGGGTTTTTCAAATTGATACGGCCTTTTGACCGCGATTGGCCCTCCGCTTAAGCCAATTCGGGCGTGTGGTCAAACAAGCGGCGATGCTCGCGCACAGCATAGGTGTCGGTCATGCCGGCCAGAAAATCGGCAACAAGCCGTGCGTGGGCCGCCAAACCGTCCTGTTTCTGCCCGTCGCGCCAGCCTTCCGGCATGGTCTGCTCATCGGCCATATAGGCATCAAACAAATCTCTCACAATTTTGTCAGCGGATTTTCGAATGCGCACGACGCTCTCGTGAAAGTAAAGGTTCTTGTACAGGAATGCCTTGAGCAGCTTTTCCTTCTCACGCATGGCGTCAGAAAAGCCAATCAGCATACGCCCTGCATTGTGGATATCATCAACAGTTTGCGGCTGCAGCGCATCAATGTTGGATTGAGCGGTCCGGATAACATCCTCCACCATGATGGTGATCTGCCGCCGGACAATCTCGTGCGCAGTGCGAACCTCATCCAAAACAGGATATTTCTCCCGTACCCCGCGCAAAATGTCACCGGTCAAAGGCACATCCTCAAGGGCATCCAGTGACAACAGCCCGGAGCGCAGACCGTCATCAATGTCATGTGCATTATAGGCAATATCATCGGCAATGGCCGCACACTGCGCTTCAAGGGAAGCATAGCGGCCAAGTTCAAGGTCATATTGGCTGTTATATTCGACAATAGCCGCAGGAACGGGATGTTTGAGCCCCTTACCGTCCGTATCCGTGAGCGGGCCATTGTGCTTCACCAGCCCCTCGAGCGTCTCCCATGTCAGATTGAGCCCATCAAACTCCGCATAGCGTTTTTCCAGATTGGTGACGATACGCAATGACTGGGCATTGTGGTCAAAGCCGCCAAAATCCATCATCCGCTCATTCAGCGCATCTTCGCCCGTATGCCCGAACGGTGTATGACCAAAATCATGCACCAGAGCGATGGCCTCTGCCAGATCTTCATCAAGCCGCATCGACCGCGCCAAAGCCCGGGCAATTTGGGCGACCTCAATCGTGTGGGTGAGACGGGTGCGGTAATGATCCCCCTCATGGGCAATAAAAACCTGTGTCTTGTGTTTTAGCCGCCGGAAAGCCGTGGAATGGATGATCCGGTCCCGGTCACGTTGAAAGACCGTGCGCGTCGGACTTTCGTTTTCCGGAAAGAGCCTGCCGCGACTGTGCTGTGGATCACAGGCATAAGGTGCCCTCTCCCTGTATCCGAAGCCAATTCCCTGCATCGACATGATTGAATTGAATGCCTTTCATTTTGCAACCACTGCGGTCGTTGACTTCGCGGTCGCCAATTCTTAGCTATGGTGTATGATGAATGGCAAGGTGTGACATGACAATGTCAACTTAAGCCGGAGCGCGGCGAACTTGTTCGCATTTGGAGCGTGATGAAATGAGTGATGCAATGAATGTTTCCGTATCCGATGCCGCAGCAAAGCGCATTTCGGCGATTCTGAAATCCGATCCCGACAAGACAGCCCTGCGCATTTCTGTCGAAGGTGGCGGGTGCTCAGGCTTTTCCTATAAATATGATCTCGTCGATGCACAGGACGCCGATGATATCGTCATCGAAAAGCTGGGCGCCAAGGTTTTGATCGATTCGATCTCTCTGCCCTATATTGGCGGCTCCGAGATAGATTTCGTCGATGATCTGATGGGACAGTCTTTCCAGATCCGCAACCCCAATGCGACGTCATCCTGCGGCTGCGGAACCAGCTTCTCCGTATAAGCAACCATTTCTACCGTTTGATAAAGGCCGCCTTATGGGCGGCTTTTTGTTTTTGCGCTGTATGTCAGGAACATGTGCAGCACGGCTCACACTTGCCACCTCGCCGCTTGACCCGCTGGCGGGCGGGCGCGTATCTTCTGCGCAGGATCAATATCGATCTCCGTGCAATCAAAAACCCAGCAAAGTCGTTGTTTCCCATGAAAATTGTCACCTGGAACATCAATGGCGTGAAAGCGCGGATCGAAGTCCTGATTGCCTGGTTGCAGGAGTCCAATCCTGACATCGTCTGCCTGCAGGAAATCAAATCCGTCGACGAACTCTTTCCGCGTGCCGAGATCGAGGCGCTGGGCTATCACATCGAAACACACGGACAGAAGGGCTTCAATGGCGTTGCCATCCTGTCAAAAAAGACGCCTGACGAGGTAACGCGCGGTCTGCCCGGCGATGATACCGATGAGCAATCGCGCTTCATCGAAGCGGTATTTTCAACAGAAACCGGCGCCATCCGCGTCGTTTCGCTCTATTTGCCCAATGGCAATCCCATTGATACGGAAAAGTTTCCCTACAAATTGCGCTGGATGGAGCGCCTCGAGCGTTGGGCCGAAAGCCGGCTTGCGCTGGAAGAGCCGCTGGTTCTCGCGGGTGACTACAATGTCATCGCCGAACCAAAGGACGCCAAACATCCCGAAGCGTGGGTCAATGATGCCCTGTTTCAACCGGAAACGCGGCAGGCATTCCGCCGTCTGGAAAATCTGGGTTTCACGGATGCAATCCGTTCAGTCACCGATGAGGCCGGTATCTATACGTTCTGGGATTATCAGGCTGGCGCTTGGCAAAAGAATAACGGCATCCATATCGATCATCTGATGCTATCGCCTGAGGCAGCCAACCGGCTTGAATCCGCAAGCATTGAAAAACATGTCCGCGCCTGGGAAAAGCCTTCCGATCACGTTCCTGTTGCAATTTCCCTGATTTGATTGAATTTCTAAGCTTGGGAACATTCGGCAGGGGGTGGAGAATGATCGATCAGGCTTTTGCAGGCCGTCTTCTGAGTGGCGAACGCATTCTGTGGCAGGGGCGGCCCAGTCAGGGTATCCTTTTTATCTCACGCGATATGTTTGTCATTCCGTTCAGTCTTTTATGGTGCGGTTTTGCAATTTTTTGGACAATCGGAGCAACAAACACAACCGGAGGCGGACCTTTCCCTCTCTTCGGTCTGCTATTTGTTTGCATCGGGCTCTATTTTGTCTTTGGCCGGTTTCTGGTCGATGCCTGGGCGCGAAGCAGCATGTATTATGCGGTGACGGATCGGCGAATACTGATCATCCGTTCGCGGCCGACCAACAGTTTCACCGCACTTAATATCGCGCAACTGTCTGAAGTTGATATCAATGAAAGAGCTGATGGGCGTGGCACCATATTGTTTGGTCGACCTGCATACGGGGATTCCCGGAATACGACCAGCATGTCACCGGCATTCGATCACACGCCGCAGTTTCTGGCAATTGAAGATGCGCGCCGCGTCTTTGATTTGATTCAGAAGAAAATGGCACCCTGACGGGATAACGGGCCTGAATAACTCAGGTAAAGCCCGATCAGAAGTCGCCGGTTTTGATGATATCTTCGGCCAGAACGATGGCTGTGCGCCGGTCCGCTTCATCAGCGATAGAAAACGCCTGTTCCTGAATATCGCCAATCCAGACACGATCCTGTTTGGAAGCCCGCTCGAAAGCAGCGGTCATCATGGCCAGCCCGCGCACGGTCTTGCCAGCCTGAAACAGGAGGTTTCCGAGCATGGCCTGCGCGCCCGCATGGCCCTTTTGGGCGGAAAGACGGAACCAGCGCGCCGCCTGATTGGGGTTGGGTTGACCACCCTCGCCCTTCATCAGCATTTTGCCAAGTTCGAACTGGGCAGCGGGGTCGCCAAAATTCGATGCGGCCTGCAGATAGAGATCGCGCGCTGCGCCGGGATTGGAACGAATTGGAGAGTTCGGAATGCCGCGCTTTACATAACCGGCAAGTGCGACGAGCGCATCCGCAACGTAGCTCTCGTTCTCTGTACCCTGATCAGCGCCTTCATGAATGACCTGCTCGAACATCTTATAGGCTTCATAGTCGTCTTCCTTGACGCCATCACCTTCCGCATACATGCGGGCAAGCTTCCAGTTTGCGCCCTGATGACCCTTTTCCGCGGCAAACCGTAGCGCTTTAACAGCCTCGTCCTTGTGGCCGTTCTTGTAAGCAGAAAATCCGAACTTGAAGAGATCGAACGGGCTTGAATCCTCGTTCATCTCTTTACCTGCATCAAAGGCGTGGCATGGCAGCGTCATGACACTCAATGCAAGGCCAATCCCAAACATGGGGGCTGCGAAACGATCAATGATGAACATGACAGTACACTTCCCTTGTCCGGAACGCGTGCGTCGCAGCATCGCCGCGCTCAGCACATCTCGTCAGGACCTGATATTTGGCGACGCCCGCAATCGTGCGGCTCGCCTTCCAATTTGTACCAGCCAGTGCTGTTCGCGCTGCTAGTGTTGTTACCGAGAAATATTGCACATCATTCCAGCGATCGTTTGACCGCATTCCGGCAATAGTACGGCCGGTTACATTTGAATCTGGTGTGCAAGAAAGAATGGAATCGTAGGGGCTGCGCGTCAGTTCCGACATCGCGTAACGGCTATCTGTATAAGCCAGAAGGATCGGTTTTGCGTCCATCATTACCCCGTGCGGGATATCGGCACCATTGCACGATATATCTTCAACCACTTATCGGTCGCCGCCCTATCGAGGTGCTCCGGGTTTGTGGCGCAAAATGGGCAAAATTGCCCCTTGCCTCCGCCTTGCAAATCATCGCTCAGAAGTGTTGCTGAATCGTCACAAAACGTAATGGAGAATTTCTTACTTTTAGGACGACGCGCTTCGCACTGCACAACAAACCAGGGCCTGAATACTAAAAAGCCCGGTACGAATACCGGGCTTTTCTGTTCAATCTTTGGTTGATCAGAACTTCAACTTGCCCGAGAGCGAGACTGCAGTCACGAGATCATCACCGAAGTCATATGAAGCATCCGTACCGCATTTCTTTGTGGCATTCGGGCAGCTCGTCGGGCCGTAGGAACCGGAGGTCAGCATGCCGATCGCGCCACCCAAACGAATTTCAACATTCTTATTAGGCGAATAGGCAACACCACCGGAAAGCAGATAGGTATCGGTCTGAGTTGTCAGGCCTGTTGATGTGCCACGATCCCAGCTAACCTGCAGCTGGCCACTCCACTGGTCGTTAAACTTGTGACCGACACCACCAGTAACTGTCCAGCCGTCCTGGAACATCAGATCAAGCGACGTGGCCCGTGCTGGCGAAGCTGGTCCGCAGGCAATTTTTCCCTGCGTAGCGGTAGGGCAGAAAGCGATGACGTTGAGAACACTCCAGTCAACCCATTTAACCGAGCCATAGGCCAGCCAGCCCGGTGCGAAACCGCTCTGCAGCTTGAATTCAACCGACTGTGGCATGGTTGCAGTGCCGTAAACATTGGTGATCTTGCCACCGATGCCGGGTGCCAGCGGCGACTGCGTCAGATCAAGCGTCCCGGTTACTGTACCCAGATCAACTTCTGAGTTGTAAATCAGGCTGGCGCGCAGTGCGATTTCTGGAATTTCGTAGGCAGCACCAATGCGCCAGCCAACGCCATTGCCTTCCAGATCAAGACGGCCTGTGCCGTCGAAACGACCTGGGAAGCCGGGATGAACCTGACGTTCCTTGAAACCGGAAACTTCCTGATAGGAGACACCACCGATAATGCGGAAGTCGCCTTTTTCACCGACGTTGAATTTGTAGGAACATGTCAAACCCCAGTCTTCACTCTTGACCTTGGTTTCGATGTTCTGATTGACGCCGGCCCAATTGTTGCCTGGGTTGGTGTGAACGCCCCATGGCTGGCTATAGGTGCCCAAGCAATCAAGATCGGGTGTAATGCCAACCTTCGCGCCAAACTTATAAACCGAATAGTCAGGCGTTTCGTTTGCGGACTTGCTTTTGTTATTGTTGTTGCCATCGCGTGGATCAGTATCCTTCGCATTCTTGATCTTGCGATCAGGCATAACGTAGATCACGCCACCTTCGGTCGCAAAACGCTCTTCACTGAAGAGGAGATCCCAGTTGTAACCACCGCGCTCAAGGCCCCCGGCCTGAGCAGCAGTAGCAACACTTGTCAAAAGAAGCGCGCCGCCGATGATTGTGGAAATAGTCTTAGTCATTAAGTCCTCCCCGAGACCTGAAAACTTCTGAACGCGCGATCACAGTTCAGCAAAATTGTTACCAATACGTAATAGGTAACAAAGCGCGCGAATCCTGCAACTTGTTTACGACGGGCGGTTTTCGGAGGCTGGAGGCGCGAAATTCAAAAACGTGGAGCTTTCGCGTATTTTCACCCAGATTTTTCAGAATTTCGCAATGCACACCACCGCATTGAAGCCAGAAACGGGCCGTTTTCAGCCAGAAAGCGTCAATGTTGCTCAAATGCAACGGCGCTCAAAAATGACCGAATTGGGGCGGATAACTGTCGAAAGTAGGGTGCGCTCCCCACCTATTCAAGGGGAGCGCAGATTAATTCAATTAAATTGAGAATCAATTAGCCAGAAATGGCTAGTTTACTCAACCTGCCTCACTTACGCGGCGAATGGCGACTTCGATCTTCTCAATCGATGCTTGCAGTTCGGCGAGGCGCTCGCGTTCGGCTTCGACAATCTCGGGTTTGGCATTGGCGACAAACTTTTCATTGCCAAGCTTCTTCTCGATCTTACCGATTTCCTCGTTGATTTTACCAGCTTCCTTGCCAAGACGAGCAACCTCAGCCTTCACATCAATCAGGCTGCCCAGTGGCAGGCAGGCAGTCGCTTCGCCGATAACAAACTGAGCCGAACCCTTTGGCGCTTCATCAGCCAGATTGATCGTTTCGACGCGCGCGCGCCATTTGATCGAGGCTTCATGGCGCACCAATCGTTCCTTGGTGGCATCGCTGGTGCCAACAACGACGAGCGGGGCGGTTGCGGATGCCGGAACATTCATTTCAGCCCGCACCGAGCGGATACCCGTGACAAGATCAATCAGCCAGTTGATATCAGCAGCGGCTTCCGCATCCAGAAAATCCGGCTCCGGCCAACCCGCATGGCAAAGCAAGGTTTCACGCACCTGCCCCTCACCTGCAGTATGCGCCCACAACTCTTCCGTCATGAAGGGCATGAAGGGATGCAGCAGCTTGTAGATTTCATCAAGAACATAGGCAGCGCAGGCCTGCGCTTCCGCCTTGGCTTCCGCATCTTCACCATTGAACACCGGCTTCAGCAGTTCAATGTACCAGTCGCAGAACTGATTCCAGACGAAACGGTAGGCAGCGCCAGCCGCTTCGTTGAAGCGATAACTCGTAATGCCATCGGTAACATCGCGCACCGCATTGGTGAGTTCTGTCAAAATCCAGCGATTGACCGTCAGCTTGGCATTCTCAGGGCGGAATGCGGGATTGCGTGCGACGCCGTTCATTTCGGCAAAACGCGTGGAATTCCAGAGTTTCGTCCCGAAATTGCGGTATCCGGCAATGCGGCTCGGGTCGAGCTTCACATCGCGTCCCTGTGCCGCCATGATCGCAAGCGTGAAACGCAGCGCATCCGCACCATATTCGTCGATCAGTTCCAGCGGATCAATGATGTTGCCTTTCGACTTCGACATCTTGGCGCCGTTCTTGTCGCGAACAAGTGCATGCATATAAATCGTGTGGAACGGCTCTTCATTCATGAAGTGCAGGCCCATCATCATCATCCGGGCCACCCAGAAGAAGATGATGTCGAAGCCTGTCACGACCACATCGGTCTTGTAGTACATGGCAAGCTCGGGGGTCTTGTCGGGCCAGCCCAATGTGGAGAACGGCCACAGAGCCGACGAGAACCACGTATCAAGCACGTCCTCGTCACGGGTGAGAAGCTCGCCCGGCTTGAAGTCTTCAAGCAGGTTCTGCACGAAAGCCTTCATCGGCCCTTCATGCGCAAGGTAGTGCTGAACAGCAGCGCTCAGGGCCTCTTCTTCGGTTTTCTCAACAAAAACCTGACCATCTGGACCGTACCAGGCCGGGATCTGGTGGCCCCACCAGAGCTGACGCGAAATTGTCCATGGCTGGATATTCTCCATCCAGTCGAAATAGGTCTTTTCCCAATTCTTCGGCACGAAGTTCGTGCGGCCTTCGCGGACACTGGCAATAGCGGGTTTGGCGAGTTCGCCGGCATTCACATACCACTGATCGGTCAGATAAGGCTCAATCGGCACGCCGCCACGATCGCCATGCGGGACCATGTGCGTATGATCGTCAATCTTCTCGAGATAGCCGCCCTCTTCCATCATGGCGACGATCAGCTTGCGTGCGGCAAAACGGTCCTTGCCATCCAGTGCGTGAATCAGTTGATCAAGATGACTCGATTTCTCCAATCCTTCGAGGAAGTCGTTGTTATCCTTCAGGAAGATCGATGCATCCATGTTCAGGATATTGATAATGCGCAGATCGTTGCGCTTGCCAACCTCCGCATCATTGAAATCATGGGCAGGCGTAATCTTGACTGCACCTGATCCCGCTTCCGGATCGGCGTAATTGTCAGCAACGATAGGAATCAGGCGGCCAACCAGCGGCAGAACAACATTGTTGTCCAGAACAGCATGGTAGCGTTCGTCTTTTGGATTAACCGCAACGCCCGTATCACCCAGCATGGTTTCTGGACGAGTCGTCGCAACCACAATATAGGTGTGCGGGTTTTCCGGATCGAATGCAACATTCTCAAGCGGATAACGGAAATGCCACAGATGG
This sequence comes from Phyllobacterium sp. P30BS-XVII, assembly GCF_014138335.1. Lineage (NCBI taxonomy): Bacteria > Pseudomonadati > Pseudomonadota > Alphaproteobacteria > Hyphomicrobiales > Phyllobacteriaceae > Phyllobacterium > Phyllobacterium sp. P30BS-XVII. Next base: position 265,080 of record NZ_JACGXO010000005.1, on the reverse strand, counting down.
CCTTTAAGTTCACGCTGCTCCACTTCGATATCGGAGATCGTTGTCAGCAGGTTCGGGTCCCAGTTGACCAGACGCTTGTCCTTGTAGATCAGCCCCTGCTTGTAGAGGGTGACAAAGACTTCAAGAACGGCCTTTGAGAGTCCCTCATCCATGGTGAAACGTTCACGCGACCAGTCACAGGATGCGCCAAGGCGCTTCAGCTGATCGACAATAATGCCGCCGGATTCCGACTTCCATTCCCAGACACGCTCGATGAATTTTTCACGGCCCATGGCACGGCGGCCCGGCTGCTGGCGTTCCATCAGCTGGCGCTCAACCACCATCTGTGTTGCGATACCGGCGTGATCCAAACCCGGCTGCCAGAGCACATTCTTGCCGCGCATACGCTCGAAGCGCACGAGAATATCCTGAATCGTATTGTTCAGCGCGTGGCCCATATGCAGCGAGCCAGTCACATTGGGCGGAGGAATAACGATCGAGAAAGGATCGGCGCCGGGCTTTGAACCAGCTCCAGCCTTGAATGCTCCAGCTTCATCCCAGCGTTCTGCGATCTTCGGCTCTATAGCCCCGGCGTCATAGGTCTTCTCAAGCATGCGAATAGTCCGTCATTTTTGCGGAAAAGGATTAGCTACGGTGTAAACCGAATGGCTGGACATAAGTCAATGATGACTTGGTGAATGTCGCCGGGATGGCTTTGACTCACGGATAGGAGAACTCCATGAGTACCATCGTATCGCACATTGCGCTTACATCAAGGCAAATGCCGTCTCGCAAGCTATAATCACAAGCGGACACGGATTCTGTCGAGCGCTATTATGTACGTTCTCGCGATTGTTTGGAGAGTGTAGTCCGGATCGATATCAGCGTTTGGCGCCGCGCGCCACGCGCTCAATTTCCTCACGCACAAGACGCTCTACGAGATTTGGCAGATTGTTATCCAGCCAGTCCTGCAGCAAGGGTCGCATGATTTCCTGTGCGATCTCGTCAAAAGAACGCCGCTGTTCGTTCTGCACCGCAAAGGAAAGATCACCGAAAGCGGCACTGACTTGACGTTCTGTCGCTTCAGACAGGATCGGCTCCAATGCGCGCTCCAGATCCAAGGACACTTCGTCGCCTATAGTTGCCTCTGATGCATCAGAGACGGTTTCAACGGGCTCCGCTGTAAACTTCTGCTCTTCCGCCTTGATCTGCTCCGGTTCAATGGCAGGCTCCTCGTGTGGCGCAGGCGCGACGACGGGGGTTTCGATAATCGCTTCCGGTGCTTCGAAAGTTTCTGCCTCGGGCCCATGATAGTCCACTGGCTCATGCACAGACGTTTCGTGAATGACGGGTGACTCCAGAACTTCAGGCTGCACGGCTGCTTCCGTTACCGCTGCTTCGCGTTCAACGAGTTTCGACTGAAGCGGCGAGAATGGCCGGCTTAGCGGTGCCTCATAGGACTGCGAAGCCGGATGCGAAACGGCAATGCCCTCGCGTGGCGGCAATTCCACCTCTTCGTCGGCTAGATCATAGGACTGAGGCTGCACCTGCATTGCAGCGGTCTGAACAGGGACATCTGAATTAACAGGTGTGGGCACAACATCATCCGTGCGCGTCGTATCACTCTCTTCGATGATGCGACGGATCGAGGCGAGAATCTCTTCCATAGAAGGTTCGCGCGCCACGCTGGATGATTGTGCCATGATACTCTCGCCTACTACATCTTGTTTCGCTGCCAAGCAACGAATCTGCATTCAGTGTAGAGGCTTACATTGTCTTTGAGAATCCCTCGGGCGGACAATCCGGTCTAACCCACAGACTTTTCTGGCCAGCGCGAAAAACCTGATATTTCAATCCACAAACACAGATGCCGCCGGGCGTTAGACCGGCGGCATCTGAATAGTCTCAAATAAGTGGCCCAAAAGCCTAGCGGCCGTCTGGTGTCCGCAGTCCGAACCACTTGTCCTTGACGGCTTCGTAATGCTCTTCCGGCTTGTATTGAGCCACTTGCAATCCGATCCGTTCCGGCGAAAGCCGTCCAACGGCCAGAAGCACAGCGTAGCTTGTGACAACACTGTCATGTTCAGCCTGTGCCAAAGCGATCTGTCCGGAAAGAACCTGAGCCTGCTGCTGCAACACGTCGAATGTCGTGCGCTGGCCGACCTTGCGTTCCTCGATCACACCGTTCAAGGCAAGCTGTGCGGCAGAAATAACTGTCTTCTGCGCAACAATGGATGCTTTGGCAGCTTCAAGCTGCGACCATGACTTGGCAATCGCCTGCCGCACGGTATCACGCTGCACATCGACTTCAATCCGGCGCTGAGCCGCGGTTTCCTTGGCCTGACGGACCAGTGCTGGCGTGCGGCCACCGCTATAGATCGGAATGGTCAGCGTGATGCCTGCCGATGCCGTGGTGTAGTCAGTTGTATTCCCTGGTGTACCACCGGAATAAAATTCATTGCGGTTGACACTGCCGCTCAAACCAATTTGCGGCAACAACGCACCTTCGTTGGATTTTACGTCATAGCCAGCTGCGTCAAGTGCATACTGGGTCGCCAAAATCGCCGGATGATCGTTGGCAGCAATGGAAAAAGCCGAGTCCATGGACTTGGGCAAATTCTTCGATGCAATACTTGCCGACTTGAGACCGGTCGGTGAAGCGCCAACAATCTGGATATATGTCGCTTCGGCGGTCTTCGCATCCGAACGCGCTACGTTAAGCGTGGCGATAGCCGCAGCTTTCTCCGCGTCAGCCTGTGCAACGTCCGTCCGCGTGCCTTCACCAACATCAAACCGAGCCTTGGCAGCACGCAGCTGCTCATCAAGGAATTCAAGGTTCTTTTGCCGCAGAACAACGACCTGACGCGCCAGATACACATCCATGTAGGCTTGTGCAGCGCTGAAAAGCAGGTTCTGCGTGTTGTTCCGCAGATTTTCACGCTGAGCCAAAACCTGCGTCTTGGCAGATGATACTTTGTTCTGCGTTTGGAACCCGTCAAACAATGTCTGATTGACGGAAATACCGTATGTTCCGCTGGTCGAATTACCGGAACTGCTGCCATCGTTCTTACGTGAAGCAGCGGTTAAATTCGCCGTGGCTGAAATTGTCGGGCGATAACCGGATTTTGCTACGGCCACGCCTTCATCAGTAACGCGCACGCCAGCACGATCAGCATTGAGCGTGGAATTGTTGCCATATGCCTTGGCCATGGCACCAAGGATCGTTTCTGCCAGTGAAGGCGTAGATGTCAAGACCGTCGCCGACAGCAGCGCCGCGGTGAGTACTCGCTTACCCGCTATGAACACCATAAACCCCTTCATTCTCTAAAATCTGTAAACCCCAGACCGAACCGACTGGTTCGACCACATGTCGTTCATTAGCTTTCAATTTGCAAGATGGGCCACAAACACATTTTTCGATATCCGAACAAAGTGGCCAACCGTTGCACTTTTGTCTCATGCGCGACAGTTAAAACTCGAATTCAGGCACTTTCTCAAAACCGGGAAGCAGCTTCACGGCAGAGTTGAAAGCAGGACGACCGGACACAACCCCATCATTCTTGACGTAGATCATGGCCTTGGCAGAATTGCCCGCGCCCTCAACGGCGACAAGACGTCCCCCATCCTTCAGCTGGTCGAATAATGGACCAGGAACATGATCAATACCACCCTCAAACAAAATCACGTCGTAAGGTGCTTCTGAAGCGTAGCCATTTTGCAACGGCGCGCTGACCACGACCACATTGTCATAACCAAGCTCCGCCAGCGTCGTGGTAGCCTGCTGCGCAAGGCTCTGATCGCTTTCAAGCGCAATGACTGACCCGGCGATTCGCGAAAGCACACCAGCCGAGTAACCAGTTGCACAGCCAATATCCAGCACGACATCCTCAGGCTGCACATTTGCCAATTGTACAAGCTTGGCGAATGGCGAAGGCTGCATCAGATAACGTGGGCCTGATTCCGCAGTGGCCGCAGCCACAAGCACATCCTCGTCAATATAGGCGAGAGGCACGCGCGCCGCCGGTACGAATTTTTCGCGGGGGACATCAAGGAATGCCTGAAGCAGTGGTTTGTCGGTCACATCAGTCGTACGCAACTGATTGTCGACCATCTTGATGCGAAGATCTTCAAAGTTCAGCGTCATGGTCCACAAGCTTTCCTGGCAAGGCACTTGCAACACAGAGCGCTTGCAAGCGCGTAACAGGCCTCCGCCGGATGATTACGGCAGAAGCAATAATTTAGGACAGGATGTGGCAAAAAATTAAGCCATCGTCAATCAATGTCTGCCGTGGCGAGATGACATAGCTGTCATTTTTTCACGAATATCGACCATTTCTCGCAAGCCGTAATCTTTGTGCAACTCTTGTCGCGTTTTTCAGGGGACGGAACGCTGGGCCATCGTCTTGCAATCGATTCTTTGGTGAGCCGTAACGGCCATAGACTTTGAGATTCGAAACATTGGTACCGTGTCTAACGTCATTGTGAATTGATATGAGCAGCGTAATTGCGCGACTAACGGAATGTGTCACATCCTAAAGTATAACAAAAACAGGCGTCGAACTGGTTGAAAATCCGTGGTAAAGTAAAACGCACTGAAGCTGCTTTTATTTACCTTGCTATTGTTTTCCGCTCACGCATGTACTCAATTCTGTGATTGAACTGACAGCAAGCACCTGCCATTGTCATAGGCAGGCAAAAGGAATCGGTAAGCGGTAATAGGAATTAGGCGTAAATGATTGATTTCAAAGGACTGGGCGATTTTCCCGTCAGTCACGACGAACTCACCGGACTGGCCGACAGGGATGCGCTTGAAGAACATCTGGATAGTCTTTGCGCATCTTACGGCGAAAGTGACTTCGTTGACCGCATAGAATTTGCCATTCTTTGTATCGATATTGACAGCTTCAAGACCATCAATGAACAGTATGGCCGCAGCGACGGTGATAATCTTCTGCGACTGGTAGCGGACAGGCTGCAGTCCTGTTTGCGCAAGAACGATGTGGTCTACCGTCTGGGCGGCGATGAGTTCGCCATTGTGCTCGTTCAGGTGACGGCCGAGGAGACCGCCCGCGTTGCCGACAGGATCATCGGATCGATCTCTCAGCCCTATGATCTGGGCGGAGATGCCCCCATCAGAATAACGGCAACCATCGGTGCCGCACTCGCCCCCCGTGATGGTCAGACGCCGGAAAGCCTGCTTTGGTGTGGTGACGCCGCGCTCTACATCGCAAAAAACGCCGGCAGAGGTGTATACCGCCGCTATTCGGAACGCCGGTCCAGCTAATCCCGGATCTGGTTCGGTACTCTAACGTCCGTCCCGTCGCCGTTAACGCTCCGATACGGTAAAAATGGCTGACTCGATGAATCCCACAGAACGACAGGCTTTCGATCAGGCAAATGAGGGAATTCGCCTGGGCGCCGTTGGCAACCATTTGCTCGCGGTCAAGCATTGGGAAAAGGCTTCGCGCATTGCGGATGAACTTTTACCGCAGACAGATATCAATTTCTGGATCAAGAGCGGATTTGGTGCGGCTCTCTTTGATGCAGATCGTTTTGACGAAAGCATCGCCATCTCGCAGATGGCGCGTGACTGGTGTCTTGGCCATAAGCAGCCACTGGCATCGCTGTCCATTGCGCGCTCATACCTTGCCCTTGGTCAAACCACGGCTGCAACGACCTACCTGCGCGAAATTCACAGTCTGATCGGTAACGATATATTCGCAGCGTTCAATGATTCCGACGAGGTTAAAATACGCGCGGCCCTCTCAGACGATGAACAAAACTGAAATAAAACGAACAATACCAATATTTTAATCGATTTTACTGTGTGTTTCGCAGTCCAGTATTATTGACACCGGAACACTTGTTTAAAATTGAAATTAAAATCTTCGCCGACATAATGATTTTTGTAATAGACCGTCGCAATTGTTGATTTGAACTGCAGAACTCTTGCCTATTTTGATCGCTACCACGTCCGGCAGTTCAATTCGGAGTCACAGAATGACGATCAAGACCGTTCCACAGGAAGTCTACCAGCGCCATGAACGCGAATGGCAGTTGCTTCGTGAAGCCTTGGCTAAAAACAAGTCCGCGAGCGACGCCCAGCCGCTTATCAATGTTGAACCGAGCTTGCCCACAGAGGCAATTCCGGGCGCATTCCCGCAGTAATCCGGCAGACATCCAAACCCGCGCGATCAACATTATTGGCCGCGCGGGTTTTATTTTATCCGTATTATTACCAATTGAATTGACAAGCAGCAGCTTCTAATTTCGTTTGAGCGACCAAAATCGGGATTAGAAACGGTATACAATATATGAGGAGAATCCTCATCATCGCATTGTCTGTCATTGCCGCTTCGAGCATCGTGCTCGTCAGCAGCGCTGAAGCCGCGCGATTCGGGTTCAGTTTCGGTGGACCTCGTGGCCAAGGGAGTAAACCGAGTAGCAAGGGCAGTAGCATGAACCCCGGAAAGGGCAGCAGCGTTAGCCCCGGTAAAGGAAATGGAACAGGCCTTGGCAAGGGGAACGGTGGTGGCTCTGCCAAGGGCAACAGTAGCAGCTCTGCCAAGGGCAACAGTAGCGGCCCCGGCAAGGGCAACAGTAGCAGCTCTGGCAGAGGGAGCCCTCAAGGCGGGCACTGACGATAGTCTTGTCAGCTTTGAATATCGAAATATTCCTGCCGCCCTCTCCTCATGACACAACATCGATCTGGCAAGCCTGAACAATGTTCGGGCGATAACTCTGGCAAAAATCCAGATATGTTCTGACAATTGTCGATTGATGGCGATGCGGCGGGTAGATCAGGTTGATAGACCATTCAGGCAATGGATAACGCGGCAGCAACGGTATAAGTCGCTTATCGCGAATGGGTGCAGCCGCCAGAAACGGCGGCAATTCAGTGACCACATCGCCGCCCAGCGCTCGGCAACATAAGTACTGGTAGTCGTTTGCTGAGAACACCGTGGGCGGCTCGACGATCTGTCCGCCCAAATCCCAACGAGCCGGATTATCGATGCGTGAAGCCCATACAGCGCACGGAAAGCTGCGAAGATCATCGGGCACGCTCGGCATGCCAAGACGTGCAATCAGTTGCGGGCTGGCAACCAGAACGTTGCGAAAAGACAGAACATGCCGCGCGATCATGTTATCGTGAACAATTGCCCCTACCCGAAGAGCGACATCGACACCGTCCTCCACCAGATCAACGCGGCGCTCCGTCGAATAGACATGTATCTGGATATCAGGATAGCGGCGCTGAAACGCCTGAAGCAAATCCCACCAAGGGTAAAAGGTCTGGGGTATTGATAGCCGCAGGCGTCCTTTTAATCGTGCCTGATCGCTCGCCACAGCCTGCTCGGCATCCAGCAATGTCTCAATACCGCGGCTGGCATATTCATACAGCCGTGCTCCCGCGTCGGTGAGTTTTACGCCGCGCGCCGAGCGTACCAGCAACTGCACATTGAGCTGCTGCTCCAACTCCCTTATCCGCCGGCTCAGCGTCGGAAGCGGGATTCCGAGACGGATCGCTGCCGCTGAAAGACTGCCCGATTGAGCGACCGATACGAACATGTGAGTGGCATTGAGATCCATATGGCAAGCCTATCATATTTGGTAGACCTTCTGTCAATTATGGGCATTCTTTTTCATATTTGATTGCATTAAGTTCCGCTCAAACTTATCCCCGGAGCCATTATGAAGAAGATCAATATGATAACTTCCGCTGCCCTATCCGCGATGATAGTCACTTCCGGCGCAACCGCTCAAACGCCCGCCACCTCTTCAACCCCTGTTACCGTTGAGAACTACAATCGGATGTTAATTTCGCCGGTGTGGTCAAGAGTGGCGGTTTTGCAAAGTTCCGCCATGGGCGCGAGCTTGCCCCTCCGGTTCAGCAGGGGATTGTCCGCCCCAATCGCGACACCTTGTATTCATTCGCGATTTTCGACCTTGATGCCGGACCGGTGACAATCGCGCTGCCCGAAGGTGCAAAGCGTTTCATGGCAATGCAGATCGTCAATCAGGATCAATATACTCCGGCAACTTTCTATGGCGCAGGTACTTACACCGTGACGCGGCAGATGATCGGCACGCGCTATGCCATTGCCGTAGTCCGTTTCCTTGTCGATTTTTCAGACAGGCAAGAAATCCAGCAAGTTCATGCCTTGCAGGATGCAATCAAACTAAGTCAGGATCATTCCGGCAATTTCGAAATCCCCAATTGGGACGAAACAGGCCTCAAGAAAATACAGGCGGCGCTTATGCAGCTTGGCACCACAGTTTCCGATACGCGGCACATGTTTGGCGCGGGCGAACAAGACGTCGATCCGGTAAAACATCTCATTGGATCGGCCATGCTGTGGGGTGGCAACCCTGAGAAAGACGCTCTTTATCTGCCAATCACACCAGCGCGAAATGACGGCAAGACCATCCACAAACTGGCGGTGGGTGAAGTTCCAGTCGATGGCTTTTGGTCACTGACCGTCTACAACAGCAAAGGCTACCTTGAAGCGAACCAAGACAACATCTATTCGGTCAATAGTGTCACGGCGAAAAAGGGTGCCGACGGGTTGGTGAATATCCAGTTTGGCGGATGCGATGGCAAAATTCAAAATTGCCTGCCAATCACGGAAGGCTGGAGCTACACGGTGCGAATGTTTCGCCCGCGCGCAGAGATACTTGATGGCACATGGAAATTCCCTGTGGCACAGCCAGCAGAATAATACCCGACATTATTCAGCCATTGCGGCATCGAGCAATCCCTGAATTAGTTTTGAGTTTACTCCATCCGGGTTGTGCAAGCCGTAATTATCGTACCAATCCTGAGGTGCTTCGGGATGAGGTCCGATCAGCGTTGCACTGCCTTTGCCATAGGAATAGCGCGCAGCTGCCACATCCCCGGTCTGGTAGTGCGCAAGCGCCAGAAAACCTGAATTCGCATCATTTTTTGGAAGATATGGACCATCCTGATAATACGTCCATAACTGAGAGCCCTTCCATTTAATGGGCACGACGTAATCACCAATATCGGAAACTGGAAACCCCGGTCTTCCAACCTCAGAATCAGTTTCACCGTCTACAATATTAAAACCCAGATCCGTGGCGAGATACGCGCCCATGCAAATTCCCAGATACCGCCCGCCTTTGGATATAAAATCCCTGACGGACTGGATGCCAGCTTTTCCAAGGCTTTTTCTCGCCCCGTCAATATCCTGTCCGCCGCCGGGTTGGACATACAATGAAGCCCCGATGAAACTGGATGGTTCCAACTTCAACTTTTCATTCGGGCCGATAAACTGAACGTCAAAATGAAAGGTACTGTTCTTTAAGGCGTCGGCGATTGCAGAAGAACAATCATCACATCCGGCAGGCCCGCGATACACAAGAGCCAAGCCCCCCTGCGATGCATTTGCAGAGCTATTCAGCACGAGAAAACACATGAGAAGTGCATATTTTGCTCCACCAAACATAATCGAATTCCCAATTGATCTGATCCTGCGCGCCCTACCCTATGCCCAATTGCGGTTTAATTTTGTGAAGCGCTCACCCCACGAAGAAGCTTTCCGGATGTGACAGACGCCGCTTTTGTTTCTCGGATGAAGTGCTAAAATGATGAACTCTGCCGTGCGGTGCCGAAATGCAATGCTTCTTACGGGAGGAATCGTGATGGAAAACAACAATGACAGCCTGATACTTGATCTGGTTGAATGGGTGGCCCGGGAACCGCGACATTATGCAGATGCGATGGACGTATGGAAAACCTCCTGCCCCCGGCTGACAATTTGGGAAGATGCGATTGATCGCGGTTTCATAGACCGCTCGCCGTCACAATCCAGCACAACGCAAATCGTAGTGACCGCATCTGGAAAACAATTTCTCGCGGCCAATCATAGGCTGCAAGCTCACTAATCCGCCCTGATATGCCCGCAACCGTCTGCTTGGGCTGGGTTGGACTGGTAAGTGCTTTCTGTCCATAGGTCCGCACCGCAGATGGAAACCAGAGCAATAAGAGCTATCATTGCTCTTGCTTTCCATCAGGCAGAACGATCTGGCACACCTGAAAGAGTGCAAGCAATACCAAATATATACAGAGTGAAATGAAAGCGTTGGAGGCCTCGCCCGGAATCGAACCGGGGTGCAAGGATTTGCAGTCCTCTGCGTAACCACTCCGCCACGAGGCCTCAACTGCAAAATAGCTAATGAAATTAACTACTTATGGAAGTGACGATTTTTCATTCTGAATTCAGTCACTTGCGGCACTCCGAATAGCCGTTTTTGTTTTGTGCTGCAACAGCAAAAATGTTGAAGCTGTGGAGATATGAGAATTATCGCAACCGCGCGCCGATCATCGCGATTTGTGCCGAGCCATCATCAAATCGCTTTAGTCATCCAAAGGATCAATTCGTCGTCGACGCAGTAATGCTCTCCGGCAATGACTGGCTTTCCGTCATAGGTAATGCCATTGCCATCAGGTGTGTAGCCGAGTTTAAAATAGAGCTTCTGGGCCGGGCCGTAATCCGCATAAAGCCCAACCCCAATTCCCACCTTTGTCTTGCCAGTATCTCTCGCCAACTGTTCGAGTTTTGCGATTAGAAGGGTGGCAATGCCACCTCCTCTAGCCTGTTGCGCAACGACAAGATTGTTGATTTCGGGTATATCGTCTTCACGAAATGGATCATATGCCGACAACCAAGCCAAGGTAACATAACCCACCACCTGCAATTCTCGAATTGCCAGAAGAATGATTCTTTCCTCCTTATGTTGCTCGGCAAGATATTGATCCCAAAGTTTTTGGTCGGCGTTCCAAGCCGCTCCCCCATTGGTGACTTTTATCCGTTCAAAATCGCTGGGTTCGAGCATTTTGACGAAGATATTATCCGCATTCTTGATATGGCCAATATGTCGTTTTGATCCGCTCATTACGTGATTTCCAACTTGTTGGCCCTGATGGTTTCGTTGAGAAAATAAATCAGCCGCGGCCCCATGACGATAGCATTGAGGTGGCCGATTTAGAGGTATGTTCCAGCCAATTCGCTCTATTTTCTGGCGCGGTACAGAGTTGAGCTGACTTCGCCGTCATATATGCGATGAAGACTGTAAAGTCTTCTGATCCGCCCCCACAATCTATTACTGTTTGCCTCTGTCTGCCGCCAGGATTGATTGACTGTTGAATGACAGCTTGCTCGTCAATGCGGATCAATTATGAATCAAACTATGGAAGTGACCCCCTCTCCACAGAATGACAACGGGCCCTCGATGTCTGCCGTGCAATTTCCGCTCAAGCGCATTGCGCGTGTCAGTCTTTTCTTTGCGGGACTTCTCATCGCATCCTGCGTCGCCAGCGCCCTGTTCTATCTGTGTCTTGCCGGTTGGGATTCTTTCAGCAACCCAGAATCCATCGCCAAGCTCTCAGATGTCAGCCAATGGTTCAACACCGCACCGCTCATAGCAATCATCGCGTTCCTGCCTGCCCTGCTGGCAGTGACCATTGATCAAGCCAGACAACGACATTCCGCGCTGTTCTTCATGGTCTGCGGCGCGCTCCTCGGGGTTATTCTCGCTGCTGCTATCCGGAACATCACAGCAATAGTGATGATCGGAAGCATAGGCGCCGTTGCTGCGCTCATCTTCTGGCTTATCGCTGTTCGCTCCGACCGCAGGTTTCTCTAAACGGGTGAAATCTTGTCACCCTGCCCCAGCGCTCTTTGCATCAGCACCGTATCGACCCACTGTCCAAACTTGAAACCAACAGAACGCAATGTTCCCACCGGCTCAAAGCCAAGCCGCTCATGCAGTCTCAAAGAGCCCGTATTGCTGCTATTGCCTATTATGGCCACCATCTGCCGCCAATCGCCTGCCTCGCATCGCCTGATCAATTCACCCAGCAACAACGACCCTATACCGCAGCCGGACATTTCATTGGCGATGTAAACTGAATCTTCCACCGTATAACGATAGGCAGGGCGTGGCCTATAGAGTGTAGCGTAGCTATATCCCACGATGTGTCCGCCCGCCTCGGCCACCAGATAGGGTAAGCCAGCGGCAAGAACGCCTGCCTTGCGCGCCATCATGTCATCCAGCGATGGAACCTCGACTTCAAAAGAAGCGATACCATTGAGCACATGATAGGCATAAATGGATTGAACTGCTGTCATGTCGCGATCATCGGCATCACGTATATGCAAGGCAGTAGAATCAAACTGCGAGGTCTTTGATTCAAACAATTGATTATTCAACGGAATATCCTTCGGGGTTCCGCGCAGCACATCGGCTGGCGTCAGGCCAATATCATCAAGCAAATCTGGGTCGAGCGCGCGCAACGCAGCGAGTTGATGAATTCGTGATTGTGGTGCGGCGGTCAGATACCAATCCATCTGCTGCAACACGGTGCGGATTCTGCCCATCTGCACCTTCATTTTCCCGTGTCCTGCGCATCCTTTTTCGCCGCCCATCGGTTAAAAAGCTGATGACACTGTGACGCCATTCGCAATATAAAAGAAGCTTTGGTAGACTATACGAATTATAAGGAAACCTTTGTGTCGTCCCTTAGCCTTGATCAGCTTGCAACCTTCGTAGAGGTCATCGAACTCGGCAGTTTTTCAGCCGCTGCTGACAGGTTGAATATCAGCCAACCGGCCGTGAGCCTGCAGGTGCGCCAACTCGAAAAACGGCTCGGCGTTCTCCTGATCGAGCGAATCGGCCGCAAAGCCACACCAACGGCTGCCGGTACTGAACTTCTCGCCCATGCCGGGCGTATCAACCGGGAAGTCTCAGGCGCTTTGGATGCCATGGCCAGATATACGACAGAAACAATCGGTCGTGTGCGCTTGGGCACCGGTGCAACCGCCTGCATCTACCTGCTGCCGCCACTCCTGCGCAGCTTGCGCCAGGGTTTTCCCTCGCTGGATATTACTGTCAGCACCGGCAATACGGCGGATATGGTCAAGGCGGTGGAAGACAATGTTCTCGACATAGCGCTCGTCACAATGCCCGCATCGGGCCGGATGCTCGAAATCAAATCGATCCTGCGGGATGAATTTGTCGCTGTCGCCCCGGCTGGTGTCGTGATGCCGCCGCAGCTCACAGCTGCGGAGCTGGTCAAGAATCCGCTGATTCTGTTCGAACCCTCAGGCAATACGCGCCGGATCATCGACAGATGGTTTGAGCAAAGCGGCGTAACCCTGCAACCTGTCATGTCACTCGGCAGCGTGGAGGCAATCAAGGAGTTGGTCCGCGCCGGGCTTGGCTGGGCCATCCTGCCAGCCATGGCGGTACGGGAACCGGAACAAAGACGCGCCTTTACGGTTCGCCCGCTCATCCCCAATCTGCACCGCGAACTGGCCCTCATTATCCGGCAGGATAAAACAGTCACCCGTGGCTTGCGCGCACTGATCGCGGCTATCACCGAGAGTGGCACGCGCAGACAGATTTGAGAATCAAAACTCGCTCTGAATTACAACCATTGCCTGCCATCGCCGCCCGCACAGCCATAGGGTGGCAGATTATTGCCGAAATTCTTTTTTAACTGGGCGCAACCCCACTGCCTGATCGGGACAGGCATATAATTATTGAGGCTGATTCCAACCTCGTCATAGGGGCTCGTGGTATTTGTTATGTACTGGTACCAGCGCCCGCCGATGACAACGACCAGCGCAATCACAGCAACAAGCAATATCCGTACGAATCTCATCATCCCGCCTCTCCCTCAGCCAATAACCAGTAAGGACAGGGGTAGCAGCGGCGTAAACATGCGCCAAGCCAAAGTCGAATCAAACCTGTGAATCAGAAATCGCGCCGCCCCTGAGCGCGCCAAACAGCCCGGAATCAGGCTTTGCTGTTGCTGGCAGAGGATCGATTCCCCTTCCAGCGCCGTCCAAGCTTCACTTCGAGCTGGCGGCGTTTGCGCCGGACGATCGTGGAATCATGCGAAAGCACGACAAGACCAAGCGGAATCATCCAGAAACCGAGAATCGGCAGGAAACCAAATATTCCGCCTACAACAAGCGCACCGCCCAGTGTGCGACGCATTGCCACCGATTGCGGTATTGGCACATGACGGCCAAAGATGCGCATATGACGGCGTTTTGGCGTCGTGGAATGCGCTTCAGCACCGTTTGACGTATGATTACCGGTGTTTTCGGGGCGTTCGGTCACTCAGCAGCTCTTTCGTATTTCGTGTTCAACAGACCCCCGATGTAGGGACGCCGGACGGGCATTTCATCCTTTCCTGTGAACATTATATGAAAAAAAGCGAAATGGTCCTTTGCAAAAGCGAAACCCTTTTGCTATAGGCCACTTCGCTGATGACTGAGTAGCTATTCCCCGGTAGCTCAGTGGTAGAGCAACCGGCTGTTAACCGGTTGGTCGCTGGTTCGAATCCGGCCCGGGGAGCCAGTCACCTCAAAGGCTTAGCAGCTCACGCTGCTGAGCCTTTTGCTTTTAGAGATATTTTCTAACATTTACCGCGCTATAACCGCTCGCCAATCTGCCACGAGCCCTTACGGCTGGCGGGTAATCGATGCTATAGATCGCGACAACAACATCGATCCCCCGGAGACGATATGTTCCTGCTCACTGTTGCAACAATCTGGACCATTGCGGCGCTGACACCGGGGCCAAATTTCTTCATGGTTGTACGTTGCACCCTCACCGGCTCGCGCAAGATCGCGATCTCTGCCGTGGCAGGCACCATAACGGGAACGCTGTGCTGGGGGCTTGCCGGGTGGCTCGGCGTTGGTTCATTGTTCATGGCCGCGCCGATTGCCTATATGGGTTTGAAAATTGCTGGCGGTATCTATCTTCTCTGGCTCGGTCTGCGTCTGCTGTGGCAGGTACGCCAGCCAAAGGGCGACATGATTATTCCTGCAAGCAAGGTCAAGCTGACACCCATGGGTGCATGGCGTCTCGGGCTTGCCACCAACCTCGCCAATCCAAAATCCGCGCTGTTCGTCGCCAGTCTGTTCGCAGCAACCATGGCGCCGGGTACACCCTGGACGCACGGCGCCGCAGCGGTGGTCGTGATGGTGACCATATCAACCATCTGGTACGCTGGTCTTGTCGCCGCCCTCAGCCACCGTACGGTTGCTGACGCCTATCAGCGGGCACGCCGCGCCATTGATGCTCTCGCCGGCGCAATCTTTATTGGTTTTGGCTTGAAACTGGCATTGTCTGATCGGTAGTCAGAGCCGAGTCAGGAACTATTATAGCTCACTTTTTCAACACGAACTTTTGTACTTATGTATAATTGAAAGTACCCAATCTCCGTGTTAGCCCTAGTGCTTGGAGATGATTTGATGTCCGTTTTAGCAATCACGATTCTTTGCATTGTTGCCACGTGGGTGGCCTGTTTTCTTTTTCCGCATCTTGACTGATGGACCGGGTCTGGTGGCGCATGCTTCCCGTTCAACGAAGCAGCGGCAATTCTGACAATATGCGCGGCGATATCATCGCACCCATGTCGTGTTCTCGACATAAATATCGGCTTCCATAGTCGCCTGAACAAAAATCGATCGTACCATGGCGGGCGAAGCATGGCCCTCCATCGCCTCGGTGCAGGCCATTTGGGCGAGAAGATAAATCCTCCCCCGCTCACCCGGCCAGTCACTCGATAAAAACTCGGCAGCTTCAGCCACGGAACCGATGTTCCGCAGCTTGAACGAATGAAGTGACTCGACGGTCACCGGTTTGAACTGAGCGTTTTTCATGGCTTAGAAACGCGGATCGTTAAAACTGGTTCCAATCTGAAAAGCGCCTATGGCAAAATTGCGATGGTTTACGCTTCGTCCATCACATGCCTGTGAGCGCGCAGTCTGTTGCGATAGCTCTGATAAATTCAATAGCCGCTTATATTCTTTATTCGGCCTATACTCCCAGAACACGGAAATAACTGGAGAATCGTAAAAATTATTTGCCCCGGCGTCTATCGAGATACCGGGGCATTCAGCCATTCTCACAATGGATGGATTCTAGAATGGCTGACGGAAATCCAGCCAGCGCCGATCGCTATCCGGAAATTTCAGGCAGGAGCGCATGCTGGGGCTCAGATTGATATCGCAAAGCAGGTGGCCATTGAGGTCAGACAGACTGCCCACAGGTCCATTGCCATGCTTCGCCGCCGCAGGAATCATCCACGACAGATTCAGGCCAAAATATCGAACTTCAGTCATTTCAGACTCCCAAAGTCATCAAGCTCATTTCTATGTCTGGAGAAATAGTTCTTTATTTCTGGGATCACCAACGTAAAATGATGTATGAGCCATCAAACCATTTTATGGGTACATCATGTCCTCCCTGCCGCTTCCAGCCATCCGCGTGTTCGAATCCGTCGCTCGCCTGCAGAACTTCACCAAAGCGGCTGAAGAACTGAACATGACCCAATCAGCGGTAAGCTATCAGGTGAAGCTGCTGGAAGAATTTGCCGGGGCACCGTTGTTTCACCGGCTTGCACGCGGCGTCTCCCTGACTGACAAGGGCGACCTCGTAGCGCCGGTGATCCGCCGCGCGCTGGCCGAACTCAGCGAAACCTTTCGCACCATCCGCGAGGAGCAGAATTCGGTTCTGCTGGTTTCGGTCATACACACTTTCGCCAGCAATTGGCTGACGCCGCGCATTGTGGATTTTCAAACCCGGTTCCCGGATATATCGGTACGCTTTGATATTGCGTCGCGGATGGTAGACTTTGTGGCCGAAGGCATCGATTGCGGCGTCAGGATGGGTAAGGGAAGCTGGCCGGGTCTAAAAGCACACCGGTTGCTCTCCGGAGGCTTTACGCCCCTTGCCAGCCCCGCTTATCTCGAAAAATATGGCCGACCACAAACACCTGTAGACCTGCTCAACTATCATTTGATCACCCCTAATGATGATTGGTGGCCCGTCTGGTTTCGTCAGGCAGGCGTCGAAGGGCCACTTGTCATGGCCAAGCCGGGTGTTGGTATCGACACTCAGCAGATCATCGCCAACCTCGCACTGTCAGGCGGCGGCGTTGCGCTCGTTTCAGAAGGCATATTCAAGGACGAAATTGATTCCGGCAGGCTCGTTCAACTGTTTGATGTCTGCGCCTCAACCGGCTCGGACTTCTACCTCGTTTATCCCGAAGGCAGGCAGCTGCAGCCGAAAACGCGGCTCTTCCGGGACTGGATACTCGAACAGGCAGGCGTCCTTTGATTATTTCTTGCCATAGGCTGCCATAAACACCCGCACGCCTTGCTCGGCATGTCGGCGCAGCGCTTCAACTTTCGGAATGGCCACGTCACCCAGCAGCATAACCTGATTGACGGGCTCGGCCATGACAAGCCAGTTGAAATGGGAAGCGGCAATTGCCGGGTCTTCAATCTCAAGCAAACCACGTTCGGCGAACACGGCAAAACTTGCCGCCAGAGCGGTCATGGCGCGTTTCGGTCCACGCTCGTAAAGCACCTTGGCCAATTCAGGAAAACGGCTGACCTCCCCGATCACGAGGCGGCGCAGTTGCATGAGCCTCGGCGTCAGAACAACCGTCAGCTGTTGATATGCATAGTTTGAAAGATACTCCGCAAGATCTTCGCTGTCTTGAAACTCCGGAATTTGACTGTGGACCCTGTCGCCGGCAACGCTGACCATACTGGTCACGATCTCAACAAACAGCGCTTCCTTGCTCTCGAAATGCTTGTAGACCGTTTGCTTTGAAACAGCCGACCGCGCAGCGATATCGTCCATATTGGTGCCGAGATAGCCGTTCTGCAGAAACACCTCCGTCGCCGCATCAAGGATCGCCCTGTGCTTGCGCTCGGAACGGCTTGGTTCCGCTGTGCCCGATGGATGAATTGAAGTCACTTCCGTCATAAAACCGCTACCCGCAATTGCAGCACCCTAGCATGATTCCCAATGGGATCGAGTGTGTACCGTTGACATACAGTACTAGACAGTCTAGTTTGATTCAAGGCGATCAATACACATACAGATTTGCTCAGTTCTCGAAGACTGTTGGCCGGGATGCGCGCCGACGGCTTATCAAACAGGAGTTGCACAATGACGTTTCCTACCAAGACAGGTACATTGAAAGTGCCGGGCGCGAAAATTTACTATGAAGCCCAAGGCTCCGGGCCTCTCCTGCTGCTCATTGCCGGAGGCCCCACGGATGCAGGGGTTTTTGCCGAACTTTCGCATTTTCTCGCCGATCGCTACACAGTGGTGGCTTACGATCCTCGCGGGAATTCGCGCAGTCCCTTTGATGGCAAGCCTGAAGCATTGCAGCTTGATGTTCACGGCGATGATGCCGCCCGGTTGATTGAAGCATTGGGCGATGGACCTGCCTTTGTGATGGGTAATAGTGGCGGCGCGCAAATCGGACTTAATCTGGCAGCACGGCATCCGGAGAAGGTGCGCGCACTGGTAGCGCATGAACCGCCATGCCTGATGCTGCTTCCTGATCCCAGCGAAGCTTTGGCCGGCAATAAGGAAATTCATGACACCTATCAGCGCGAGGGTGTGGAAGCGGCGATGCAAAAGTTCATGGCCATGGCTGGGTTGGACGAGCACGGTGAGGACGAAGAACAGCAGGCGCCTCCCCCGCCCGAAGCTCTGGAGACATTCGAGCGGATCAACGGAAACATGGACTATTTTCTCGCCCATGGACTGATGCCGCTTTCGCTGTACCAACCGGAGATTGAGACGTTGCGCACGGGCAAGCCCGATGTAATCGTCGGCGTTGGCGAGCAAACTGTCGGAGAAATTGCCAATCGTACGGGCGTAGCACTGGCGGAAAAGCTTGGCACGCAACCCATGCAATTTCCCGGCGATCATGGCGGCTACGGCCCTCACGCTGAAGCTTTCGCAAAAACACTTCACGCGGCATTCGCGCAAGCATGAGCAGCCCAGAGCGTCGCGCCGTATATGCGGCACGACGCTCTTGACAGCCGTCAAAGACAATCTGGAGAACGAACAGATGCATATACAGTTTGCCGAGCTTCCCGTGTTCAATCAGGACCGTGCGAAGAAATTCTACATTGATCATTTCGGCTGCGCGATCGTCGCTGATGTTCCCATGGGAGCAAATGGATGGCGGTGGATAGAGCTTAAATTTGCGGGTTCGGAAACAAACCTGCATTTTGGCAAACGAGCAGACGATGAACCGGCCGACCAACCTGTGATGGTTCTTGTGGACGACAACGTTGCCGGCACCGCTGGAACCCTCAAATCAAAGGGTGTCGAGATTATCACCGAACCGCAGGCTGCGCCCTAAGATCCGGGACGCACCGTCGCCGAATTTAGGGACAGCGAAGGCAACCGCTTGGTGATCAGCAGCAGCTGATTAGAAGGAAAACCGGCGCGCCAGTATATGCCCGCGCGCCCTCACCCCGTCCAATCCCTGCAACGTTCCTTCGCGGGTTTCGATAATCTTAAAACCCTCGGAGAGATAAAGCTGCAAAGCGGGGTCGTTGCCATCCAGCACCGAGGTGCTCATCCCGCCTTTTGCCGTGATCAGGACATGTCGTAACAATGCTCGGCCCACGCCTTGCCGATAATGGTCAGGATCGACATAGAGCCATGTGATCTCGCCTTCATCCGCAGCGATAAATCCGACTATCCGCTCATCCTGTTCGGCCACATAAAGCTGACCGTCAAACAGCCCTTCCCCTTGTGCCGTCTGCGCAAGGGTGCGGAAAGCATTTAACCCGACTGACAATCGCAGTTCATCCAGACGGGCGCGATCATGAATATGCGCCAGAAAATCCCAGTCATGGGAAGCATAGGGGCGAATACGGATAGTCATTGCCAACTCCCGTCAGCGGTAGGCTTCGGTTACGGCTTGCGCTGCACTGGCAATGATCGTTGCACGTCGGGTCGGCGTTTCGCGGGAATCGGCCACAAAAACGCTGATTGCAACTTTGCCACCATCGGGTGCGGTCAAGATACCCACATCGTTTGTCGCCACATTGACACCCTTCCAGGTGGGGCTGGTTCCTGTCTTGTGCGCAACGCTCCAGTCGTTGCCGACGCCAGCACGCAGCCTGTCGGGAAATGTCGACGTCTCGTTCATGATGGCAAGCAGGCGATCGGTTGAACTTGTGGAGATGAGCTTGCCACTCATGAGCGCGGCGAGAAATTCTGTCATCGCCCGCGGTGTAGCCGTATCGCGCGGATCTTTCTGATAAGCGTCAAAGGCAGTATCGCGCTCTACCTCCGGTACAGCCTTGATTGCCCTCTGCAGCACTTTCGCATCCACATATTCCTGCTTCCATTGCAACCCGACAATATCCGTTTGCAGATGCCTTTCATCACGATCAATCCGAATACCGCTGATCGCTTTGCCTGCGAGAAATGAATTGATCTTCCCGGTTCCGCCCAACCGGTTAATCAGTATATCCACGGCGGCAGAATCGCTATCAATAATGGCGCGGCGCACAAGATCACCGGCATTTGTCCGAAAGAAACCATTCCGTTCGACAATCTTGGCCAGAGGCTGCTTCATAAGGCTGAGATTTTCAGATCTGATGATAATCGGGTCTTCAATATTCACAGCGCCATGATCGGCAGCATCAAGCGTTGCGGCACCAGCGATCAGCTTCACAACACTCTGCAACGAAAACCGCTCGTCCCCCCGCACGCAGACGGACGTTCCTGCTTGGTCCAGAGCGCAGATACCAATGCGCGCATCCTTGCCTGTAGCCAATTTTTCGAGACGTTGTTGAAGCGCCGCGGGGTCTGCAATTCCTCCCGCATAGCTCACATGGGATATACCCAAAGCAGACACAGCGGCAATCGCAAGTGCAAATGGCTTCATGGCTTGGCATGCCTTTCCGGTCGGTTCAATTCCCGATCTTTTATAAAACCAAGATTACGGCAGCCTTACTGAAATCTGATCTTCGCAGGACGGTTGCGAGGATCGCGCTTGCTCCAGACCCGGTACAGCGCGTAATCTTTAACCGGATGGCATGGGGAAAAGCATGCGGGCAACGCTCGGATACATATTGGTGATTTTAGGCGCTTGTCTCGTCGCCGCAGCCATGTGGATATGGGTGGGCCACGACTATCTGTTGATCGATCCATTCTGGATCAGTTGGGCCATCTTCACGTTTTTCAAGCCGGCAAGCATCCCCCAGACATTCTATGACGTGCTCGTCGGCGTAACCGCTTCACTTGGAATTGCCGCATACAGTCAAGGAAAATACCTGCTTCGCCCGACAAAACCGGCAATCGGCGAGACCGGTCCCGAACAGCCATAGCCGATCCTTATATTTTCTTGAGATTCAGCGAAGATACCCGGAATCGAATCCTTACATCGCGAGGAATATTCTTAGCCGAAGAAAAACAACGGTTCTGACCATGCATGATCTTACGCTTCTACTGGCGGCCATAGCCGTTATCCTGCTCGCCTTTCAGGCAAAGCCGCGCCGCGAGCCCAGTTCAACACGTAATACCGGCACCCGCTACAACGACGCCGACATTGCAGTGTTTGTGTTTGCATTCGCTCTGGTGATGGTCATTACCATGATGGTCTGGTCGCGATAATCTCTTGATGCCGCCATGGCATTCTGTCACGCTGTGTCAGAACGGTTATCCCCCAAGGTCATCAATGAAACTCCCAAAGCTGCCATTCACCGTGACGGACTGGAATAAAGTGCCGATCACCGAACATTCGGGCGAACACGGAAAAGCGCTCTGGCGCAGCTTCACAACTGATGATTTGCGTGTACGAATTGTCGAATATACGCCGGGATATCCGGCCGATCACTGGTGTGACCGGGGACATGTTCTCTATGTTCTTGAAGGCGAGCTTGATACGGAACTGCGCGATGGCCGCACGTTCAAACTGACAGCCGGAATGAGCTATCAGGTTTCAGATTTCGGTGATGAAGCACACCGGTCTTCAACGAAAACGGGTGTGAAACTCTTCATCGTTGATTAGGTCACGAAGCCGTAACGTAACCAGCACGCTATTTGTCTGATGCTTCTTCCTCGAACATCACGGCTACATCGGCATTGGCAGACAGCCGGACCTTGTTGCCCTCGACCTCTGCGACAAGCGATGTTGAAATATAGTGATGATGGCCCTTGTGCGAACCCTCACCGCTGTCTTTCTTCGTCAGCTTGATGCGGGCGCCTTCCACGTGATCGACCGTACCAACATGGACGCCATCAGCGCCGATGACTTCCATATGTTCTTTGATGCGTGTTGCAGGCATGATTTTTCTCCAAAAAGGTTACGGAGCAGAACGCACAAGACGGGCTTTGGATGCATTGCCTCGGTGAAATTATTTGCAGCGCCAGATGGCTTATTCGAATGGACGGCAATAGATGCTTGTATCCCGCTTGATCGCCACCTACCATTCCTGACAACGGGCATAGTGTCGGGAAAACATTGATTCAAAAATGGCTGACGAGATTCTCACACCAGCACAGATGGGCGAAGCCGACCAGCTAACCATCGCTGCCGGACCGATTGACGGATACGGATTGATGTTGCGTGCGGGCTATGCGGTTGCCCGCCACATCCTCAACAATTATGGCAGCGCGACCGCCTTTCACATTCTTTGCGGCCCCGGCAATAATGGCGGTGATGGCTATGTCGTCGCCAGCCTTCTTACCGAAAGCGGCGTCAAGGTGCATCTATGGAGTGATGACAAGCCGAAAGCCGGTTCTGATGCGGCCTTTGCCCGCCGCGATTGCAGCGTCAAAGCCGCGCCTCTTTCCGGTTTCAAGCCCGAAGCTGGCAGCGTAGTAATCGATGCCTTGTTCGGTGCCGGTTTGAACAAGCCTCTTACGGGAAAAGCAGCTGCTGTAATCGAGCGCAGCAATGAAGCCAATATCACCCGCATTGCCATCGACGTGCCATCCGGCCTTGATGGCGCAACGGGCATGGCGCTTGGCCCGGTGCTGAAGGCCGATTGCACCATTACCTTCTTTCGCAAGAAACCCGCACATCTGCTCTATCCCGGACGAGGTTTATGCGGCGAAGTCGTGGTTGCCGATATAGGCATCCATGAGGACGTGCTTTCCACAATCCATCCGCTGTGTTTTGAGAACCTGCCACATCATTGGCAACTGCCCTCTCCCGGCGTGGACACGCATAAGTACAAACGCGGCCATGTCGCCGTGTTTTCAGGCGGGGCGACATCAACAGGGGCGGCGCGACTTTCAGCATTGGCGGCCGCGCGTAGCGGCGCAGGTGCGGTCACGCTGCTTTCCCCGGCGGAATCTCTCGCTGTCAACGCCGCACATCTGACTTCAATCATGCTCAACCGCTGTGAAACCGACCATGAACTTCGGGCATTTCTGGACAGGCGCAAACCTTCCGCACTGGTGCTGGGTCCCGGTTTCGGCATAGGCGCGCGTACCCGCTCGATTGCGCTCGCCTTGCTCAAGGAACAACTGCATCTGGTTTTCGATGCCGACGCGATCACCTCATTTCAGGACCACCGCGACGAGCTGTTCAATGCCACACGCCGTGCATCCGAGGTCCGCTTGGTGCTGACGCCGCATGAGGGCGAGTTCAAGCGGCTGTTCCCCGATATTGACGAAGACAACACGCCTTCAAAGGTAGAGCGCGCCCGCGCCGCGGCCCGGCAGGCCAATGCGATTATCATCTACAAAGGGCCCGACACGGTCATTGCCTCGCCCGATGGCCGCGCTGCGATCAACAGCAATGGCACCCCGCTTTTAGCCACTGCGGGCTCCGGCGACGTTCTGTCGGGCATCACCGCTGGTCTGATGGCACAGGGAATGGCACCGTTTGAGGCAGCCTGCGCAGCAGCGCACATCCATGCGCAGGCGGCGCTTGATCTTGGTTTTGGCCTGATAGCCGAAGATTTGCCCGCCGCCGCCGCAAAGGTGATCGCACGGCTACATCATTGCTGACTCACGCAAGCGCGGGAACAACTCGCGCTCCAGCAACGATTTTCTGCCGCCAGCCTAAAAACAGTCCCAGCGCAATAATGGCGACACCGCCATGAGCGTAATAGGCCAGACTATAGCCACCACGCAGGACCAGCCAACCGGCAACAACATTACTGAACGAGGCACCAATACCCTGCACTGTCATCACGGCTGCAAGGCCCACATTGAACCGTCCGCTGCCCGAGAGCAGCCGTTCAGCGGCAACGGGGGTGACGATTCCAAGAAATCCAGCACCAAGGCCATCCAATATCTGGACAGGATAAACCGACCAGAAATCTGCAACAGAGCCCGCAATCGCTCCACGCACCGGCAAGGCAATCAGTGCAATAAAGAACACGAAGGGTAATCCGAAACGCCGGATCAAAAACGGAGCAATGGCGGCGGCGGCAATCATGGTGAGCTGGGATATGCCGGTAATCAGTGCAGTTGTGCGGAACGGTGTGCCAAGTTCGATGGAAAAGGCTTGAGCGATCAGGCGGCTCATCGGTGCATTGCCGAAATGGAAAACCATAAGGATAAGAGCGAGCAGGATCAGTCCCGGCGTCTCAATCAATACGGAATAACCAGATGGGCCCGGCTTGCCATCATCCTTTGCCAACCCACGCGCCACCTTGTGGTCAATTTTAGCCGGATCAATCATCAGGGTTGCCGCAATGGCACCCGCGGCAGTGACAATCATCATACCGATAATGCCGTACTGCCCCCACAAAACTGTCGTAACGTATACGCCAACGAGTGAGGCGACATTACCCGCGTGATTCCAGAATTCATTGCCCGATACCTGATCGGAGAATTTTGCCTCGCCAACCAGACCGAGCGTGAGACCCACCAGGGCGGGCCCCACCACAGCGCCAACAATCGCCGTCATTGCCTGCCCGCCAACCACCACAGAAACGTTCGGCACATTAAGGGTTAGAAGTGCGGCAATCGTAACCACCAATACAGGAATGACAATCAGCGCCCGTTTATACGGTGTGCCGTCGCACCAATGCCCCGAATAGCGGCGTTGCGACCATTCCAAGAATACCGCCGCCTGTCGCAATGATTCCCAATGACATCGATGTCCAACCATGGGTAGCCAGATAGGCATCAAGAAAAGGTCCAAGCCCATCCCTGGCATCGGCGAGAAAGAAATTAAGTGCAGCAAGTGCAATGAGTGACGGAGTTAACCGATCGCCAAAACGCTCAGATGTTTGCACGCAGTTGCCTCCGAACAAGAGAAAGATGTGTTATCAACGGACAAAAATGGATCAGGAGCCGCATTGTTCCCGTTCTGCTATGCCTGTTGGGATATTCGCCTCCCAACTTTTTAAAATTACCCGTTTGAATTAACTCTGTCTTTACCTTGATCGGGCACTTTCAATTCAAGCGCGATTTGTACTGCGTACGCGCTTCCTTAATTTTGTGAGCGTCATTATTCTGTCGTAATATCAGGGTATTTGTTCTCACGTAGCGAACAGCTTGTTTCCATTTTTGACCACGGATGTACTGGCACTGGTGTTGAGGCAAGTTTAGGAAGGTCGGGTAGCTCCCGGCCTTTTGCTTTTTTAGCCCATCTCCTTTTCGCTACCAAGATCAATACTTTATGTTAGCATTCCTGCTGATACTGATTGCCTTGGCTGAGGGGCACGATCGGCGATGATTGCACTCAATATCCTGTTGCTTATGATCGAGGCGCTTGTCTATTTCGCCGTGATGACAGCTTTGCTGCATTGGCGAAAGCGCTACGGCCTCGGGGTTTTCCTGTGCGCCCTTGGTGTGATGCACTTCCTTGAGACCTATCTGGCCGCCTTTTTCTACATTCAGCTGCCGTTTGGCATCATCTCCCCCGGATCTACCGTCCTGTTCAGTGGCAAGCTGATGATGATCCTTCTCCTTTACATCAAGGAGGATGCGCTCACGGTCCGCCAGCCCATCTATGGCCTTCTTATCGGCAATTTCCTGCTGATCGGGCTCCTTTTCATCGCACGCAATCACGAAACGGTTCAGTTGGTGACAAGCCGTCAGCCCGATCTCGATTTTGTTGATGAAATGGGCATGCTGATGGTTCTGGGTACTGCTCTCCTCTTTATCGACTCCATCGCCATTATCCTGCTTTACGAAAAGCTTGGCCGCTTCTTTGCGCGACATCAGGCATTCCGTATTTTCATCGTTTCGGCTGTCATCCTGAGCTTCGACCAGATCGGCTTCTTCGTGGCACTGCACTATGTCGCCGGTACGCCAGTGTCCGCACTATGGGGCGGCTGGGTGGCAAAGCTTGGTGCGGCGCTGGTCTATAGCCTGATGGTGACGGCCTATCTGCGCTGGTTCAAGGATGAGCCGCAAAATGAACGGCGGGCGAGCCTGCGCGGTGTGTTCGAAACACTGACTTACCGGGAAAAATACGAACGGCTTCTGGAAGAAACCGGACGTGACAGCCTGACCGGTGCGCGCGACCGGCGCAGCCTGACGAGTGAAGGTCCACGCCTTTTTGCCGAAGCGCGCAGGGAAGGATCAACATTCAGCCTGATCGCCATTGATCTCGACGATTTCAAAAGCATCAATGATACCTATGGCCACCAGACCGGCGATATGGTGCTGCAGCAAACGGCGCGCAAAATGCTGGCCAATACCCGCAAGACCGATCACTTCTACCGCTATGGCGGTGAGGAGTTCATCGGAATATGTCAGGGACTGTCAAGTCAGGGATCATCCGCCCTCGCCGAGCGGTTACGCACGGCAGTCGAGGCGTCACCTTATCAGAACGTGAAAAACGTCACGGTCAGCATCGGTGTGGCCAATTTTCCGGGAGATGGCGAGAATTTCGATCAGCTCTTTGCCAAGGCTGATGAGCGGCTCTACCGCGCCAAGCGCACGGGCAAGAACAAGGTCATAACGCTCTAGTAGGTAACCGTGACAATGATTGTGTCATCGTAGCTACCCGGCGCAGGTGTTGTCTGTGGTGGAACGCGCCCATAGACAATGATGGGTTGCGATGCGCCAGAGCCCGTGCCCGCAACGGTGTTTGTTCCAATCGTATTTCCCCAAGGCAGCGTGCGGTTTGTGTCCCGGTACAGGCCATAAGTGACCACACCGCCAGTAGTCCCGGTCATTTTACGCGCCGTCGGGCTCGTACCGGTCCCACCGAGACTGAGCGAAACCGTATATGGCACGGTCGGTGTGCAGGTTACGTTCACCTGACCAGTCTGATCAATATTGGCATTGAGCAGCCCCCTATTGCCAAAATCAATATTCTGCGCCGTGACAAGGCAATCATTGGCCAAAGTAATCTGGGCGTTGAAGGACGGAGGCGAACCCGTCAACGCGCCATTGAGAACAGAGCAACCAGCCCCATCATCATAGCGATAGTGAAACGTCGCATTTGCCCCGGTGAATGTGGAGATGTAAGTGCCAGCGGGCGCAGCCTGCTGGCTGGCCAGCACCTGTCCATAGAGCGTAATTGTCGTTGATCCGCTTCCCAGCAATGGACCGAGAATGGTGGTGAATTCGACCAGAAAACCCGGTGCACGGGCCGCATAAGGCCAGGTGATCGATCCCCAGACGATTGAGCGGGCTGCATCCTGAAAGAGTTGGTAGTTGAGCACATTGGCACCACTCAACATCTTGCGCGCGCTGCTGGTTGCTCCGCCGCTGCCTTCGTTCAAATCAGGGCAAACCAGCACTTTGCGGCCAAGTCCGAGCAGTCCTGAGCAATCCGCTTTCACCGTCGTCATGCTGTTGATGACATTGCCCGGAATTGTACTTCCGGAGAACACGATGCCGGGAACTGTAAAGGTGCAGGATTGCGCCCAGACAACAGCTGGCAGCAGCAGGACGCCGACGAAAAAGACAAACCGGAGCAGCCAGTTCCTCATGAGCACACCACATTGCTGATTTTGATCTGTGTGCCCGGCTGGGCGCGATAGGTGAATTGCGCCTTGCAACTGCTACCATCCAGACGCTCGATAACGATTATATTCTGGGCGCGTAGCTTCTCGATGAAGGCTTCACCGTCGTAGCCGACGACAAATTCATCCGTTGAACCGTCAACATGTCCCCGCAAACCAGCGTCGAGCGGCTTGCCGGTCCCATCCACCAGACTGACTATGGCCGAAGCAGACGTCTGGCTCACATGGAAATCAACGACGACGCCGCTGCGGTCAGCAGGCACAACGATATTGCGTGTTGATCCTATGCTTGCGTCGACGGGAAGATTTTTTGGATCGATGGCCACTGTGTTTGGCTCATAGGAGTTCAGGTCCGGCACCAGAATCTTGCCGCTGCGGTTCGTCCTGCCAACCGGGCGGTTTTCCGAAAGAACCTCAACATCAGGCGCGCCGACATCGACGACCGCAAAAGCATCATTGATCCGGTTTGTGGCGAATACGCCACCGGCGGCCACCGCAAGCGCGCCATCAATCTGTGCGCTTGCGCGGGTATTGCCGTCGAACTGCTCGACATCGCCCTGCACCCGCGCATAGCGGCCGCGATAGCTGGCCGATGCCAACCGATCTGGATTATCGCCCTCGCGCGTACGCAGACGCCAGCCATAACTGCCCTCTTCCAGACGCTCGGACTTGGCAATATCGACGACACCAGAGGCACCGCTTGCTGTCTGTTCGTAGCCGGTTGTTACGGTGATGTTGTTGTCAAACGGAATGGTGAGACCGGCAAAAACACCAAAGCTGTCGCTATTTTCGAGATCGGTGAAAGCAGTCGCATAGAACGAACTGTTCTTGAACACTGTCTGACTGAAGGAAGCACCGATAATGCGGTTCTTCTCCCCGTTTGCTGCTTCAATCTGCGTAAAAGACAAATTGAGATTGGAGCGTTCAAATGGACCCGGCGCGGACACGGTCACCTGCGCCAATGAGCGCGGCACGCGCGGGCTGAAGATGGCAACACCCGCAGGATCAAAGACCGAAAGACGGCTTGTATCGGCGGAAACCGACGCAACGTCATCATAATTGCCGAATGCCTGCTGCATGCGGGCAAAGACAGTATAATTGCGATAGCTAAGTTCCACCGAACCATTGACGAGAAAACCTGTATCGCCGTCGTGACTGCTTCCCGCCACCGCCAGAGAACTGACACCATAGCCGCCAATCGGAAACGCAACACCGACACCGCCATTGAGCAGATCAACGCCGCCCTCAAAGTGTCCTTCCAATGTCAGCAAATCGCTGACGCCATAGCGGACAGTGGCGATCCCCATCGCGTCACCGGCATAATCGCTCGATTCAGTACCGAAATCACGCCGGGGAAAACCAACCTCACCGGAGAAGTCCAGAAGACCTTTGCGCAGCAAAAGACTGGACGAGTAGAAAGGCAGCGTGGTTTTGGTTTCGCGGCCAAGCGTATCACGCAGCACCACTTGTGCCTGCCCAGATCCGGTGAACACAGGGAAATTAGTCACCTGAAAAGGGCCGGATGGTACCGTGCCGCTATAGGTCTTGACGTTCTGCGTATAGACTTCAAGCGTCGACGGTACGGCGGCCGAGCCTGAAATAACGGGTATTGGAATGGTGACAAGATCGGACCGCAGGTGAAAATTGCGCTGGACCTGCAGGCCGCCAAGATAAACGGGGCGTGTCCACTGCAAACCACCGGAAATGAAATCACCAGCCCGGTAGGTAATCAGCCTCTCCGTATCGGAATAGGTATAAGTTGTATTGAGGCGCTTGAAACCCTGCAAATCCGTATCGCTGGCGCTTGATGTGAAAGACTGGGTGAGTGTGCCGAAGGGACTAAAGAACCGGGCATCAAAACCGCCCGATATTCCCTGAAACGGCTTGGCATTGCCTGAGAACAGGTTGTCGCTGCTGGCAAAGAGCGAGTAATTCAGTACCGCACCATAACTTGATTGCGCTTTTGGATGGTCGTCATCCGGCTTTGGATTGATATCGATCTGTTTGGCTGCCCGTGCCTCGTCATTGGTGGTCACGTAAAGGCGCTGGTTTTCCATATCAACGCGGTATTGGACGTCAGGCAGGCGATCAACCCGGATCGAGCCATCCTTGTCCCGGGCGCTTGACACCGGCTTCAGTCCAACTTCCTTCAATTCCTCAGGGCGTGCCGACAGGCCGCCATCCGCCAGCTGCCGAAAAGCGCCTGCCAATCCGGTCGGTTCATCATTGATGAAGACCTCTAAATAGAGGTCCTGTGCGATGCCGGGCTGCGGCACGGTCTGCTCCGCTTCTACAGCATTGGTATCTTGAGCCCGTCCAGAGGTAAGAATGCACGGGCTTATGCAGAGTGCCACAACAAGACTAGCGGCCGCTGACCGCAACGTTGACATCAAGCGGTCCAGAATCGCTCTGCGCCTTCAGGGCAATGGAACCGGCAGACACCGCTTTACCGCCACCCACTGGCCATTGCATCGAAGCGCCACCAAGGACGTAACCGACCAGCCCCTTTCGTGTACCGATTTCCCGCCCGCCCTGCATCAACTGCACATCGGAAAGGCGCAGCCTTGAGTCGCCATTGTTGCGCGCAGCAAGCACCAGCCCGCCGCCAGAGCGTTTGATCGTCCAGGCTACCTTCGGTGCCGATGCATCAGCGTCCTTGAAGAACACCGGGATGGAATAACGCATGACCAGCGTGACGGTGCCGCCCTTGCGACGCGACGGATCAGGCAATTCGTCAACAATCACCCGGTAACTTTCCTCACCCGCCACCGGCTTTTTGCTGACCCTGATCACCCGTACCAGATAATCCTTATTGCCGGTCAGAACGGTTGATGGAGGACTTGCCACCACATCACTTGTTGGTTCGAGTTGCTCAACACCATTGACCTGAGTCCAGCGGAAAACACGCACCTGCACGTTAATTGGTCGCTTCGCCTGATTTGTCAGCGTCAAGACAGCAGCGCTTCCCGGCGCGGTCAGGTCAAGGCTGGTGGGTGCTACGCGCAGTGAAGCCGCATTGGCTGTGCTGCAAAACAGCATAAAGAGCCCCATCGCTCCAATGCGTTTAAGCATGGATCGCATCTCGTTCTCCTTTTTATCTAAACTTTAGTAGGTAACGGTCACCGTTATCGTATCGTTATAGGTGCCGATTGCCGGAGTGGTCTGAGCTGGAACAAGCCCATAAACCGTGAATGGTTGCGCAGCACCATTGCCCGTACCGCCCACCGTGTCGGTACCCACCGTATTTCCCCAGACCGTTGCATGGGTTACTTCCGTATACAGCGAGTAATTGATGGTTGCAGAAGCCGGGCCAGTCATTTTGCGAACCGCTACCGTTGCACCCGCTCCGGTTCCGGCATTCAATCCAACATTGTACGGCGTTGCATTGGTGCACTGGACCGACAGTGTGCTTGTGGACGGAACATCCGCTGCAATGACGCCAGTATTGGGAAAGGTCATGTCAGTCGCACTGACCAGAATACACGACGACTGGATGGTGATGTGAACACCAAAGCTACCAGTCGCCGTAGCGGCAAGCGCCGGACTGGAAAAGCCGAGTGCAGCTGCCAATCCCACTGCGGCGAATCTACGTGTTGAATATCCGAAACTCATTCATCCTCCTCAAGGTATACGTGCCAGCGGCAACTACCTCTGATTCATTACAAATGACTCAGTAGTTATTCTGTATACAATACTTATGTCTTATATCTTTAAAATAACTTATCGAACAGTCAAAAATCTTATGTAATTGAAACGATGTCGTGTCGTTATATGTTTGTTTGTACAGATAACGTCACTTTCACGCGCCTTATCATCATAAATATTGATATTCTAAAATTTTACGCGCTCTTTGAATTATTTAGATAATTTCATATATCTATATTTATTCTACTATCAAAAAAATTCTATTGTGTTTTTAGTAAATCAAATGTTCAGATATGTCGCCATCAAAGCAACGGCGATAACATCATCATTTTATAATTCACTATTGTATATCGGCAACTAATCCACAATCTTATTTACACATGGCGTAAAATCGAATCAAAAGTACTCTTAAATTTACTTTTGTTGCTATTGAAAGAGGCACATAAATTGCAGCCTTCCCGCTCGCCAGCCCTGATCATCCACCTGTCCTGATATAGCCATCAGAACAGAGCGTTGTTTCGCCAGCTAATCCAAGTGTCACACAGCAACCCGATGAATTGCTCTTGAACATTTGCTTTTTGACGGCGAAGATTGCTTCATAAGCATGGAAGAAAACGCACATGGCAAAGCAACGAACTACCAACACATCCGACGCTCTGGGGCAGCTCAAATGGCTCACGCCCGAGAATGTTGGCGCTGCGCTGAAAGGCCTGCCACTGAAGGTTCAGGCGGCACTGCGCGCTGCAGCACATTTGCCACGCGGAACGCTGACGATCACCACGCCCGACCAGCGGATATTCAAGGTCGGGGGTAAGGCTTCGGGCCCGGATGCAGCATTGGTGCTGCACAACTGGAACCTGCCGCGCCGTGCATTTTCATCCGGCACCATTGGCGTTGCGGAATCCTATATGGATGGCGACTGGGAAAGCCCCGACGTAACAACCTTTCTGGAGCTCTTTGTGGTGAACAACCAGATCGGCGAAACCATTGCTGGCGGAACAAACTGGTTCGTCAACACCGTCCAGAGATTGCGTCACTGGCTGAATGAAAACACCCGCAGCCGTTCGCGCAAGAATATCTCGGCGCACTATGATCTGGGCAATGCGTTCTACCGCGAGTGGCTCGACCCAACCATGACCTATTCGTCGGCGCTTTTTGCGGAGGGCGCCAATGACCTTGAAACCGCGCAGACGACAAAATATCGCGCCCTCGCCCGCAATATAGGTATCACCAGAGACAGTAAGGTGCTCGAGATCGGCTGCGGCTGGGGTGGTTTTGCCGAATTTGCAGCGCGTGAAATCGGTGCCCGCGTCACCGGACTGACCATCAGCCGCGAACAGTTTGACTTTGCCACGGAAAGAATGCGCAAGGCTGGCCTGTCGGACAAGGTCGAAATCAAGTTTCAGGACTATCGCGACGAAACAGGCAAGTATGACCATATTGCCTCTATCGAAATGTTCGAGGCCGTTGGCGAAAAATACTGGCCGGTGTTTTTTGGCAAGGTAAAGGAATGCCTTGCTCCCGGCGGAAGCGCCGGGATGCAGATCATCACCATCAACGAGAACTCGTTTGAGCGTTACCGGAAGCGCCCGGATTTCATCCAGCGCTATGTATTTCCAGGCGGCATGCTGCCGACGCCGGAAAAGTTGAAAAGTCTTGGCAGAGATTTCGGCCTTGATCTCTATCGTGAAAGCATTTTTCCGCAGGACTACGCCCGTACCCTTGCCGAATGGCGCGAACGTTTCTGGGGCTCATGGGACAAGCTGAAACATCTGGGCTTTGACAGCAGATTCAAAAAGCTCTGGGAATTTTACCTGTATTATTGCGAAGCCGGGTTCAGGTCGGAATATATCGATGTGCGGCAGGTATTTTACAGATCATGACTGAAGTGTCGCTCAATACGGTTTTCGTGCGGATATGGGACTTGGCGCAAGCCTTGAACCTGCCGGAACTGAACCAAAGCACGACGCACGGTACGCCATCGCTGAAACTCAAGAGTGCATTCCTCGGACGCCTCAAGGATGCCGATACATTTGCAATCCATTGTCCGCTGGAGGAAAAGCCGCTTCTGATGGAAAGTGCCCCGGATGTCTATTTCGAGACGGATCACTACAAGGGCTGGCCCTATATACTGATCCATCTCAATGCAATCGCTGATGCAGAGCTTTCACATCGCATCAAGCTTGCATGGCTGGCAAAAGCGCCAGCCAAACTGAAGAAACTTATAGAGCCTAAAGCGTAATGCGATAACGGGCAAAACCGTTTTCGCCGTCTCCCGCTTCCTCGATTTTCAATGTTTTCACATCAGCGATGAAATTCTTGCCCTTTGGGCCCGTATCAAACAGCACGGACGCACCCTTTACTGGCGCGAACTTCCAGTTGTCATCCGCCGACGGGTTGATTGTCTTCTGGTCGATGATGTAGCGCACAATGACATCGCGGTTGGTATCGGGCGCAACAAATATAACTTTGCTCTCGTTAATCCCTGGGAAATTGCCACCGCCCCCTGCCCGGTAATTATTCGTCACAACAACAAATTTCTGTGCGGGATCAATCGGTTTGCCATTAAAGGTCAAGTTGACAATACGATTGCTGTCGGCGTGGGCGAGTTCCCCCTTCGAACCATATTTGGCTGGCTGCGACAGATCAATTTCATAGGAAACGCCGTCGATCACATCAAAATTATAGGACGGGAAACTGGTATCAATCAGCGGTTGGTCGGCTTTGCCTGCTTCCACCGTCTTGAAAATACCTGCGGACATTTCCAGCCACTCTTTCACATCCGCCCCGGTGATGGCCACCGCCCGTACAGTGTTGGGATAGAGGTAGAGATCGGAAACATTCTTGATGGCGATGTCGCCTGCCGGAACGTCCGTATAGTAATCAGCACCACCGCGACCACCGGCTTTGAAAGGTGCTGCCGCAGAAAGGACAGGCAAATCCTTCCATTGCGTGTCCTTGAGCATGTCCTTGATGTACCAGGTCTGCGCATTGGACACGATCTGCACCGATGGATCATCGGCAACCAGCGAGAAATAGGAGTAGAGCGGCGCCGACGTCTTGCCTACGGGGCGGCGAACATAGGCGAGCGTCGCCTCGTGATCAGCCTTGGCTGCTTCCAGCACATCGGGGCGGCTTTCCACCAGCGGCTTTACTGTCTTTTCAACACGTTCATAGATCGGCCGTGCCTCGGTCGTGAAATCAGCGACTTTCCACTTGTCACCATCCCGTTCAAGCAAAAGGTCTATCAACCCCATATGCGAGCCCCAGAAACCAGCCATGACGGCTGGCTTGCCCTGCAATGTGCCCTTCTTGACGTCGACACCTTCAATACCGGCAAAATCTTTCGGATCGGGGAAAACCAGATGCTGATGCCCCGTGACAATGGCATCAATGCCCTCAACACCTGCGACATAGAGCGAGGCGTTTTCCATGCCGTCACTCTGTCCTGCTGCAATGCCGGAATGCGAAAGCGCGACAATAATGTCAGCGCCCTCTTGTTTCATTTTCGGCACCCATGCCTTGGCCGCCTCAACGATATCACGCGTGACAACCTTGCCCTTGAGATTCTGCGCATCCCAAAGCGTGATCTGAGGCGGCACAAAGCCGATAAAACCTACCTTCA
Organism: Phyllobacterium sp. P30BS-XVII; assembly: GCF_014138335.1. Classification (NCBI taxonomy): domain Bacteria; kingdom Pseudomonadati; phylum Pseudomonadota; class Alphaproteobacteria; order Hyphomicrobiales; family Phyllobacteriaceae; genus Phyllobacterium; species Phyllobacterium sp. P30BS-XVII. The sequence continues at coordinate 230,073 of NZ_JACGXO010000005.1, read as the reverse complement.
CTGGCAGTTTCTGTCCTGCACCATCAGCAATCTCATATTGCTTGATCAGATAGGGCTTCATGTAAAGCGGATCATCCGTTGGGTTTGCTGCCAGTTCGCCCTTGACCAGATTGGCGCAGACATAAGGGTAGCCAGCACCGGCCAGCACCTTGTCCATATAGTCGAGGCCATAATTGAATTCATGATTGCCAAGCGTCCCAACCTCATAGCCGATAGTATTCATGGCCTTGATGATCGGATGAACATTGCCGTCCTTCATGCCCTTCTCATAGGCGATGTAATCGCCCATGGGATTGCCCTGCAGAAAATCACCATTGTCGACGACAATCGAATTGGTCGATTCAGCACGAATCTTGGCAATGATTGATGCCGTGCGCGCAAGACCCATCGTGTCGTTCGCCTTGTCGGCGTAATAATCATAGGGGTAGACGTTCACATGCAGATCAGTCGTTGCCACGATGCGCAGATGCGCCTGCGAAGCAGCAGCCAGCGCTGAAAATGGATGCAGGATTGCCGCCGCACCGGCTGCGGCCGTGCTTGCAAGAAATGAACGGCGGGTGAGAGCAGATAAGAGTTCTTGCATAACGAGGCTCCTGCTTGAATGGAATGTAAGCGGCTTTGTTAGCCGCCATAGATCACCGAATTATGATGAGTTTGTCACGGCCTGTCGCAGCCAGCAATCAGCTTCCCGCAATTTCGATGAGTGCCGTTTCAACACCAAGGCCGGTACGATCCGCCACCTCGCGCAAGGCGAAGGATGAGTTGATCTTCGTCACATGCGGCATGGCAGAAAGCCAGAACTTGTGAATACGCTCGTAATCTTCCAGATCCTTGGCAGCGATGCGCAGGAGATAATCATATTCCCCGGACATCAAATAGCAGACGAGCACATTGGGACAACGACGCACCGCAGTCTCGAACTCACGTAATTGTTTGTCCGCCTGCCCCGACAGGGATATATTGACAATCACCGTGACGGGATGGCCAAGCATCTTATTGGAGAGGCGCGCATGGTACCCTCTGATAACGCCCGTCTTCTCCAGAATATCCAGCCGGCGTGAACAGGCGGATTGTGAAAGCCCGACCTTTTCTGCCAGCGTTGCATTCGACATACGGCCATCTTTTTGCAGGCTATCAAGGATAGCGATATCAATCCTGTCCAGTGACATTGTTCGATCTTTCTTCGACAAATAGCTATTTCGACGCAAGAATATTCGAAAAAATCCTTTCCGTCGATATTGCTTAGCAAGGACATGCGAAGCGATTCATGGTGTCATACGCACCTCAAACGGGAACTTTGAAGAACACTCAAGAGGAGGCGTAAATGCGCGTAGGCTGCCCGAAAGAAATCAAAAACCATGAATATCGCGTCGGTCTCACTCCGGGGGCCGTACGCGAGTATGTTGCACATGGCCACACGGTCATTATCCAGTCCGGAGCTGGAGCTGGAATAGGCGCCGATGACGGAGCCTATCAGGCGGCTGGCGCAAAGATCGTCAAGACTGCCGAAGAAGTCTTTCTGCAATCGGATATGATTGTGAAAGTGAAGGAGCCGCAGCCGTCCGAATGGGCGCAGCTGCGCGAAGGTCAGCTCCTCTATACCTATCTCCACCTCGCCCCCGATCCGGAACAGACCAAAGGCTTGCTCGCATCAGGCGTAACGGCGATTGCCTATGAAACCGTTACCGATGATCGTGGTGGACTGCCTCTGCTTGCACCAATGTCAGAAGTTGCCGGACGCCTTGCCATTCAGGCCGGTGCTACCGCACTTCAGAAGGCCAATGGCGGGCGCGGCGTATTGCTCGGTGGTGTGCCCGGCGTTCTGCCCGGCAAAGTCACGATCATTGGCGGCGGCGTTGTCGGCATCAATGCGGCACAGATGGCTGCTGGCCTTGGCGCAGATGTGACCATTCTCGATCGTTCGATCCCCCGCCTGCGTCAGCTCGATGATCTGTTCCATGGCCGGATTCACACGCGCTACTCAACCATTGAAGCACTCGACGAAGAAGTCTTCTCCGCCGATATCGTCGTGGGTGCCGTCTTGATCCCCGGTGCGGCGGCACCAAAGCTCGTCACCCGTGAAATGCTGTCTGGCATGAAAAAGGGCGCCGTGATTGTCGACGTGGCCATCGATCAGGGTGGTTGCTTCGAAACCTCCCACGCCACAACACATTCCGAGCCGACTTACGAAGTCGACGGTGTGATCCATTATTGCGTGGCCAATATGCCCGGCGCCGTGCCTGTCACCTCTGCCCATGCGCTGAACAATGCCACCTTGCAATATGGCCTGCAGCTGGCAGACCGCGGCGTCAAGGCTCTGGTCGACAACCCGCATTTGCGCAACGGCCTCAATGTCCACAAAGGCCGCATCACCAATCAGGCGGTCGCTGAAGCACTCGGTCTGGAAATGGTGGAAGCCAAGGCGGTTCTCGCCGCCTGACCTGTCAAAAGAAAAGCCCGGGTAACGCCCGGGCTTTTTGTTCTATTTCAGCTGGCAAAATTGAGTTCGTGCAGGTCGATCCGGCACTGGAAACAATTATTTCTGGCCGAACGCATATGCACGTAAGCCACCTCGTCACGTCCCAGAAGCTCCGCCGCCCGCGCTGCAATATTGTCAGTGGCGATCACACCGCCCGTGCCATAGACAATCCGGTCCTGTCGGGAATAACCGCGCAGGATGTAGTCACTGTTCTCGCGAAACATCTCTGGCATGTCTGATATTGCGTCATAGCGCTCGCATTCATCCGCATGCAGGAAAATCGGACCAGTTTCCGCATAGGGTTGCGGTGCCGGAAACGGCCGGTGCGAAAGAATGAGATATTTGTCACCAGCCTTCACATTCTGCAGGCAATGACGGCAGGGTACGCCGTCACCATCCGAGACATGTGTTTCCGGCGTCTGGCCGTTGGCGTCGACACCACCGGCCTGATAGTGGCGGGCGAGAGTTGTTGTCATTGCAGTAAACTGGATCGTGCTCATGGGAACCTCCTTCGTTACACCGAAGAAAACACCCAAATATGGAAGCAAACCACCCGATTCCTGCCGATCACCAACGACCATCAGGCCCGTCGGTGCCCAGCGACAGTCCATCGCAATTCAGTTGCGAAGATCGGTCCCAGCCTTTCAGCCAGCTCTGGCGTGAAACAGTAGCCAGCCCGTTCTTGCGAACTGGCCACGTGTGATTTTCTGTCCGTTGCCCGGTTTATTTTGTGACTGAGATCGTAAAGCTGAAGTAATCAAAATATTGGGGTTGCCCAGCCATCTGCCCGGAGACCGTCACTTTATCGACACCGGAGAAACCAGCGGCTGGCGTATAACGGATTGACGTTGCCGATATGCGGCGCGAGTGGCACTTGTTCGGCGAGTCTTCTGGCCCCTTGGGAAGCGTTCCGGAAACTTTGGCGAACTGCACCGTGCCATGCGACGGGCCCGAGATAACTTTGAGCGCAGGTGCTCTGCCAGTCGAACAGTCCGGATTGTAATTAAGAATATTAGTCAGCAAGACTTGCGTTCCGGCTTTGGTTGTTAGAGACCGGGTAGAAGAACCCGTTGTTACCTTGCTGGGGTCAGCCGTTTGACATGCGGAAACCAACAGGCCGGATGATACCAACACCAAGCCAATCAATGCTGTGTTCAACTTCATATTTTATCCCCCGATAAGTAATATACCCTATGTAAATGGATATTTATCGGACCGCTAGAAGACAAACAGCAAATAAAAAGGTTTTTCTACGGAAAGAATACAATGTGGAAGCGGCGCTCCGTATAGGCAGCGCCGCTTTCCTCACCAAACAGATCAGCGGATGAAATCAGTGACCCGGCGGATCGTAACACGCCGATTGCGCCAGTCTTCATACTCGGTCTGGACAAGCAAATATTCCTCGCCATAACCAACTGTCTCGAGCGCACGCGGTGGAACACCGAAATAACGCACGAGATCGCGCTTGAGCGATTCAGCTCGCTGCTCGGAAAGAATCTGATTTGACTCGTATGATCCTACCGCATCCGTATGCCCCTCGATCAGGAAAACCTCGTTGCGGCGGCGCCGTCTCAGGACGCGGTTCAGTCCATCCGCAATACGCTCTACCTTGTCCTGCTCCGAACGGGGAATAGCCGCTGAACCAAAGGCAAAGTTGATCGACTGTATATCAATCGATGGCGCATAACGGCGCAGCTCAGGACGGCGCTTGAATTCACGCACAGTCACACGGCGTTCATCAGGCAAACGCATGCGTGGAGCAGCTTCAAGACGCCGCTCTATTTCATCCGCACTGGGCATCAAGCGCGATTGCGCAAAAGCGGGTGCAGCAACGGTTGCAGCAGCGAGACCAAACAACAGGCCACGGCGATTGATCATAGACGTTCTCTCCTTCCAGACAGGCAGTTCTCACTGCATTGATTGTTGAAGAAGAAATAGCGCAGCAAAAATGAAGCGGGCATGAACGACCCGCTCCGCAACCGAAGATTGTAGTTACAACCAAGCCTCAATTTCCGCGTCGGCAAATCCAACAGGATTGAACCCCATGCGCTGATACATTTGCAGGGCGCGCGGACTGTCGAGCGTATTGGTTTCGATAATCACCTTTTCCGGGCTGCTCATCCACGCGGCGGAAATGGCTTCGTTGAGGAAAAACTTGGCAAGTCCCCGCCCCTGAAACTCCGGCACAAGACCGAAATAAAGGATTTCCGCGACACCCGGTTCCTCATTGAGCACCAGTTCGAAGAAACCAGCAGGCGAGCCATCCACATAGAGCACATGAATGGCAACGCAATCCCGGTGAATGATAGCGGTCAAAGCCTCGTCGCTAAGGTTCCTGTGTACGAACCAATGGTGCGGCTTGCCGACCTGCTCATAGAGAAACCGGTAAAATGGCAGTGAAATATTCGTCGCCGACATGATCGCCAGCTTAAAACTGGCAGGCGTGGCCACGGAATAAACAGGCCGGTTGGTCATCTCAAGCAGCGTTACACGCGTCTTCAAAATCTTTGGCTTGCTTGCCTCGGCCATTATTCTGCTTCGCCCGTAGCAACAGGCGTTTCCTTATGCGCACCCCACTCGCTCCACGATCCATCATAAAGGGTATTGTCCTTATGGCCGAGAGATTCGAGCGCAAGGGTGATTACGGCAGCTGTGATGCCCGAACCACAACTCGTAACGATGGGCTGGGACAGGTCAACACCGGCATCGTCAAACACCTGATGCAGACCCGGCAAATCCTTCAGATAGCCTTTGTCGGCCAATGTCGACGACGGCACATTGCGCGCACCGGGCATATGACCGGAGCGGAGCCCTTCGCGTGGCTCGGGGTCCTTGCCGACAAAGCGTCCTGCGGCCCGCGCATCGGCGACCTGACGCGATCTGCTATCGACGATCTCCCGCATATCGGCAAAGCTTGCCACTTTATCTGCTTGAAACTTTGGCATAAATGCCGATGGGGCAATCTTCGTCACCTCATCGGTCACTGGTCTGCCATCATTCTTCCAGTTATCGAAACCGCCATCCAGTACAAACACATTCTTTGCGCCCATGGTGCGGAACATCCACCAGACACGCGGTGACGTGTTCATGCCGGGGCCGTCATAGACGACAATCGTATCGTCATTTGTGATGCCCATGCTGCTGACCGCCGCGGCAAAGGCCTCGGGCTTTGGCAATGTATGCGGCAAAGACGAATCCGGATCGGACAGTTTTTCGTGATCGAAAAATACAGCGCCCGGAATATGCGCGGCCTTGTATTCACCTTCGGCATCCCGGTTGAGAAAGGGAAAATACCAGGAGGCATCGAGAATGCTCAGACCCGGTTGACCCAGCCGCTCCTGCAACCAGTCGGGCGAAACCACAAACGCGCTCTTGTCTGCCACGGTCATTCTCCTTCCGGCAAGGCACCGAAGCGGATACGCAACCGCCGGTTTTCCTTGCCTTTCTTTTCTATTTTACCGATGTGGATCGCACCAACTTCGCCAGTGGTGGCCGTATGGGTTCCGCCGCAGGGCTGCGAGTCGATGGAAGCATCCTTACCGATACAGACAAGACGAATACGGCCCGTCCCGCTGGGCGGGCGCACATTCTTTGACTTGATAAGACCAGGATTGGCCGCAAGCTCGTCATCCGTGATCCAGCGCGTGAAGATGGGATGGTTGGCATTGACCAGCTCCATCAGCTTTTCGGTTACATCTTCCTTGGTGACACCGGCATCCGGCCAGTCAAAGTCAACGCGGCTGTCATCCTCGGCAACCGAAGCGCCGGTGATTGGAAACGGGCAGACAACACTCAGCAAATGACAGGCCGCATGCATACGCATCAGCTTGTAGCGCCGATCCCAGTCAATGCGCAGGGTCAACTTTTCGCCAATGGCAGGCACCTGTTGATCCGGCGCCGGCACATGGATAATTTCTTCCTTGGTTTCACCCGTCACCGTCGCAGCGATGATAATTGCGCTGCCATCGTCGCGGATAAAAACCCCGGTATCGCCGGGCTGACCGCCTGATGTCGCATAAAAAATCGTCCGGTCGGTGAGAATGCCACCACGCTCATTGATCGCAAGAACCGTGGCTTCCGTCTCTTTCAGATAGGAATCATCACGGAAAAGAATTGTCGTGTCATATGCCATTAAACTCAGCCTTCGAACGGAACAGATATATTTACTTTCGCTTCCATCCAGCGGGGAACTGGCAGGTCTTTGGAGCGCAGGAATTCCGGATTGAACATTTTTGACTGGTAGCGGTTACCATAGTCGCAGAGGATGGTGACGATGGTGTGGCCAGGACCAAGATCGCGTGCCAGACGGATCGCACCGGCAATATTAATGCCAGAAGAACCGCCAAGACAAAGCCCCTCTTCTGTCACCAGATCAAACACCACATCCAATGCTTCCGCATCCGATATCTGATAGGAAAAGTCAGGGGTAAAGCCTTCCAGATTTGCCGTCACCCGGCCCTGCCCGATACCTTCAGTGATCGAACTGCCCTCAGACTTGAATTCGCCTGATGTATAATAGGAATAAAGCGCGGCACCAAGCGGATCAGCAAGGCCGATCTTAATATCCTTATTGCGCGCTTTGAGCCCGGCAGCGGTTCCTGCAAGGGTTCCGCCGGAACCCACGGCACAGATAAAACCATCCACCTTGCCATTGGTATCGCGCCAAATCTCCGGCGCTGTGGTTTCCACATGGGCCAACCGGTTGGCCACATTGTCGAATTGATTGGCCCAGATGGCGCCATTCGGCTCAGTTTTTGCCATCTGCTCGGCCAAACGGCCGGAAACTTTCACATAATTGTCGGGGTTCTTGTATGGAACCGCCGGAACCTCGACCAGTTCCGCACCGAGCAGGCGCAGCGCGTCTTTCTTTTCCTGACTTTGCGTCTCGGGAATAACGATGACCGTGCGATAGCCCAATGTCTTGGCCACCATCGTCAAGCCAATACCGGTATTTCCAGCAGTGCCCTCAACGATGACACCGCCCGGGCGTAGCAGGCCGCGATTCTCAGCATCGCGGATAATATAGAGCGCTGCCCGGTCCTTGACCGACTGTCCGGGGTTCAGAAATTCGGCCTTCCCGTAAATATCGCACTCGGTCAAAGCCGATGCCTTGCTCAGGCGGATTAGCGGCGTGTTTCCGATGGCGTCGATCACTGAATTCAACATGGGCCAAGTCCTCATTCTGCTTGGCTTGAACCTATTTGCCCCTCGCGCGCCGTTCAAGCGCCGAATGGCAGAAAGTCATGAAAATGCAGGTCTTTATTTCTTGGCGGGAAAGCGGGATGCCAAGCACGCACCAACAAAAAGGCCGCCGATACGATGTATCGACGGCCTGATTGGTTATCTCTAAAGCAGCTTAGGCTGCCTTGGCGCCAAAGCTCTTGCGCTTGGCACGGCGAAACGGACGCTTCTGCGCCGGAGCGCCGCCATCATTGCTCCAGACCTTTTCGCCGCGCGGCTCGCGTGGCTTGCCCGGTGCCTGACCGCGATGCGGCTTTTTGCCCGGTGCGCCATTGCCACCTTCGCGGCGTGCTGGACGCTGGTCATTGCTGGCAACGCGCGCAGGAAGCGTCGACAGATCGATGGGCGAATCGGCCAGCGGCAGACGCATGCGCGTGACGCGCTCGACGGCCTTGAACTTGGATGCTTCTTCGGCTGGATCATAAAGCGTGATCGCATTGCCCGATGCACCGTTACGGCCTGTACGGCCAATACGGTGTACATAGCTTTCCGGCTCGTCCGGCAGGTCGAAATTGATCACGTGGCTGATACCGACGACGTCAATGCCGCGAGCGGCAATGTCTGTGGCAACGAGAACACGAACCGAACCATCCTTGAAACCGTTCAGCGCGCGCTGGCGGGCATTCTGTGATTTGTTGCCGTGAATGGCCGCCACATCATAGCCGTCCTTTTCCAGAACGCGGGTTACTGCATCAGCACCGTGCTTGGTACGGGTAAAGACGATAACCGAAGACAGTGTTGCATCTTTCAGCATGGCCGAAAGAACCTGCTTCTTCTGCTTGGTCGGGATCATGTGTACGACCTGCTTGATTTCAGCAGCTGTGGTGCCCTGCGGTGCTACTTCCACGCGAACAGGATTGCGCAGCAGGCTTTCAGCCAGCGTTGCGACTTCCTTTGGCATGGTTGCGGAGAACAGCGCGGTCTGGCGATCGCGATGTGTGCCCTTGGCGATGCGCTTCACATCATTGATGAAACCCATGTCGAGCATACGGTCGGCTTCATCGAGAACGAGCCAGCGTGTTTCCGACAGGTCAATGCGGTTGTCACGCACGAGATCGGTCAAACGGCCCGGAGTCGCAATCAGAACGTCAACGCCGCCCTGCATTTTGTTGATCTGCGCCACGCGGGATACGCCGCCAAGCACGAGAGCAGTCGAAATATGCGCGCCCTTGGAAAGCTTGCGAACAGTTTCTTCGATCTGGACGGCCAGTTCGCGGGTGGGGGCGAGGATAAGAGCACGGGCAGTCTTGCCCTTGCGCTTGTCACCGATGGTCAGGATTTTCTGCAGGATCGGCAGGCTGAAAGCCGCCGTCTTGCCAGAGCCTGTCTGGGCAATGCCGAGAATGTCCTGACCGGCGAGCTGTGCCGGAATGGCCTGTTCCTGGATTGGCTTGGGAGTAGCCATTCCAGCTGCCTCGACTGCTTTGAGCAGGATGGCATTCAGACCCATGGCGGCAAAGCCAGTTTTTTCAATATTTTCCAATTCAATCTTCTTTCATTGGCCAAGCGTGATGGGAGATCACGGGCCATAAACACATCACAGGGCGCAACCTGCATGTAACTTATTCGGGATGAACGACGAGACGCGGGGAACCAAAGATTCCATGCGACTTGCGCAGCCGTGCCTGAGACAGTGTGCCAACAGGACTTAGACGCCACGAAGTCCGCAATCGGAAGACCGGAGTGTCCGGTCCAAGCGCCTGAGCCGCATATGGGCTTTCTTTGGCAAAAAAGCAAACGATTTTATTGTGCGTCGCAAAATGGCAGTCTGATTATCCAGCCAAAGTCAGCGGTTCGTCCGACTGTCCGGCGCTCAGATTGCTGTTATAGAGCGCGGCAATTACATCGGATTGCGTGACTATGCCGACAAGCTTCTCGTTTTCGTCAGCAACGGGCAGATGATGCAGCCCCCTATCCGCCATCGCTGGCACCAACTCCGTCACCAATGTCTCTGGCCGGACAAAGTGAACCTCTGAGGTCATGATGTCAGCCACCGTGCGTTGCGCCCGGCGATCCAGCTTGACGGCCCGGCGCAGGCGGCGCGCCAGACCTATGCGCAAATCACCGTCGCGGTCCCAATTGGCATTCTCCATAAAATCGGTCTGCGTCACAATGCCGATGATATTGCGATGGGCGTTGACCACCGGGAGCGCCTTGATGCGATGCTTGATCAGCAGCGCCCAGGCGAGATGCAGGGGCGTGTCGGCTTTGACAGTGGCAAGATCGGTGGACATGATCTGCCCGCAGCGCACTTCACCAAAGCGGCGCCGGTAAGCCTGCATCTCGGTCTTGTGCAGGATGGCATCAAGATCATCAGGGCTGATATTGAGCACTTCATCATATTGCCGAAGCACCGTATCGAGATCAGCTGGTGTAAAGCCCAGTCGACGTGTTGGCAAAGGATCGGCCGTCTTGTGTACATTGACGGCTGGTGCCGGAACGATATGCGGATAACGACGGCCTGTCAGATTGTTATAGACCAGTGCTGCAATCAGCAGCAGCAGGGAATTGAGCCCCACCGGCCACAGCACAAACCCATAGCCAAGATTATGAACGACAGGACCGCCGAGAACTGCGGTCAGGGCAACCGCGCCGCTTGGCGGATGCAAGGAGCGGGTAGCAATCATTGCGAGAATTGCCAGCGAAACACCAACTGCCGAAGCGATAACCAGATCGGGAATCCAGATGGCGCAGGTAACACCGATCAGCGCTGCAACTGTATTGCCAACGATGATTGACCATGGTTGCGCCAACGGGCTGGAAGGCACGGCAAACAGAAGCACCGCCGAAGCGCCCATAGGCGCGATCAGCAGCGGCACTGCGGTGGTTGAACCAAGTGCTGTCTCGCTGACAACGCCGGTGATAAAGACCCCCAGCAATGCACCGAAACAGGCGCGCAGCCGTTCCATCCCGCTGACCGGAGCCAATGCAGGCAAGAACCGCTGCAACGCGACTATCCATGATTTCATGATGCATTCCTGAAGCTGCGCATTACATGCGCATACCTTTTGCTGCATCCACTGGCAAAGAATGAATTACTCAAGATTGAGAATAATTTGGAAAAGCAATCCAAGATTGCATTCAGAACCCGCCTATCTGGCAAATCGCTTTGCGCCCGCCACACACAGGATGACAGCCATCGTCACAAGGATCATCGACCAGCCAACGGTCTCGTGCAGCACTGTTGCAGCAAGAACCAGCCCGAAGAACGGCTGCAGCAACTGCAACTGCCCTACCGCTGCGATGCCGCCCTGTGCAAGACCGCGATACCAGAAGATGAAACCAATCAGCATGGAAAACAGCGAGACATAGGCCAGTCCCAGCCATGCACCCTGCCCGATCGAGCCCCAGTCATGCGGCATGGTGTAAAGCGTCAACAGCAGCATTAACGGCAAAGACAGAACCAGCGCCCATGAGATAACCTGCCAGCCACCGAGCCTGCGGGAAAGTTGAGCGCCTTCCGCATAGCCGAGGCCGCAGACAATGACTGCCGCAAACATCAGAAGATCACCGGTCAACGAGGCCGTAACGCCCTGAAACAGCGCAAAGCTTACGACGAACAGGCTGCCAAGGCAGGAGAATATCCAGAAAACCGGACGCGGACGCTCGCCGCCCCGCAGCACACCAAAAATAGCCGTCGCCAATGGCAACAGGCCGATGAACACAATGGAATGGGCAGATGTGACGTGGCGAAGTGCCAGCGCCGTCAACAGCGGAAAGCCGACGACAACGCCGAGCGCCACCACAAACAATGACATGAGGTCCGCCTTTGCCGGGCGCTTCTCACGAAACGCCAGCAACATAGTCAGTCCGAGCAGCGCGGCAATAGTGGCACGGGCGACGGTCAGGAAAACCGGATCAAAATCAGCCACTGCCACCCGTGTGGCCGGAAGAGAACCACTGAAAATCAGCATCCCTACAAATCCGTTGATCCAGCCACTCGTCATCTTGTCCATTATCGCACCTCATTTTCCATGCAGCATTTTCGCCCAGACAGAATCGTTCCGTCGGGCAGGAACTGCTCGGGAGATATCGACGGATAGTCATGGATTTTCCAGAGACGGTACAGTACAATATACCCAAACTGTAATGGGATAATGAGCAGTACAGATGGATATTTCTCCACAGGACGGTACCCTTGTCGAACAGGTGATGCAGGCTATTCGCCAGCGGATTGCCGGACGAACACTGGGCCCCGGCGCGCGTCTGCCATCAATCCGCAGCTTTGCCCTCACCATGCAGGTATCGAAATCGACCATTGTCGAAGCCTATGACCGGCTTGCGGCTGATGGCACTATCCAGTCGCGCCGTGGCTCCGGCTTTTACGTTGCCGGCCATATGCCGCCATTATCGCTGTCGGAAATCGGACCACGGCTTGATCATGCCATTGACCCGCTCTGGGTTTCGCACCTGTCGCTTGACGCGGATGAGGATATGCCCAAACCCGGATGCGGCTGGCTGCCACCGTCCTGGATGCCGGAGGCTGGTGTACGCCGTGCGCTGCGGACACTCGCCCGTGCCGAAGATGCACTCCTCACCGATTATTCAACGCCGCTGGGATTGAAGCCACTGCGCCAATTGCTGTCCCGGCGTATGGCTGAACACGGTATCGAAGCGGCACCCAATCAGATCATCATCACAGAATCCGGCACACAGGCCATTGATCTGCTTTGTCGCTTTCTGGTCGAACCCGATGACACAGTCATTGTCGACGACCCCTGTTACTTCAATTTCCATGCGCTGTTGCGCGCGCACCGGGTCAAGGTCATCGGTGTACCCTATACGCCCAATGGACCGGATCTGGACCGCTTTGCCGAGGCTTTGGTGGAACATCGCCCTCGCCTCTACATCACCAACTCGGCCCTCCACAATCCAACAGGCGCTGTACTCTCGCCGGTTATCGCCCATCGCCTGCTCAAACTGGCAGAACAACATGACCTCACCATCATCGAGGATGATATTTTCGCCGATTTCGAGCATGAACCTGCTCCACGCCTTGCAGCTTTTGATGGGCTGGAGCGCGTCATTCATATGGGCAGCTTTTCTAAATCACTGTCCGCTTCAGTACGGTGCGGTTTTATTGCCACGCGGCGGGAGTGGATTAATGGTCTCGTTGATCTTCGCATAGCCACCTCTTTTGGCGGCGGGCGGCTATCATCTGAACTGGTTCTGCTCATGCTGAAAGACGGCACCTATCGCAAGCATATGGACCAGTTGCGGGCACGTCTCGCTCAGAACATGGCTGAAACCGGCACTAAACTGAAGGCGCTCGGCCTGCTGCCATGGATCGAGCCACGCGGCGGCATGTTTCTATGGTGCAAGCTGCCCGATGGCGTCGATGCAGCAAGCGTAGCCCAAGCGGGACTTAAAGAGAGAATAGTCTTCGCTCCCGGCAATGTGTTCAGCCTCACCCAATCAGCGCATAGCTACATGCGCTTCAATGTGGCCCAGTGTGCCGATCCGCGTATTTTCACGGTGCTGGAATCCGCTTTAAACAGCCGCGAGCATGTTCTGGAGCGTTAGCACAGTGCGCCAGTTGCGCGCCGTCAACGGCACTTTCAACACTTTGTCGAGTGCTTCGGCCATTTTCGAGGTGCCGAATCCGTCAGGCGTGTAGAGATACAGCACGCGGTTGCGAACCGTGAACTCTTCCGTATCACCAGCCTTGCTTGCAAGCTCCACCAAAGCCGCATCGGTCGGGTCATCGTCCATGATCACCGCATGCAGGTTTTTCGGATTATCCAGCGCCTGCGGATAGGCGTTCTTGTTGATCATGCAGTTCCATTCATCCTCGCTGCGGATGGTCACGCGCGACGAAAATCCAAAGGTTCGTGGAAAAATCTCAGTGATGGTTTCGGCAACCCGACGCGCAGTCTGGTCCGATGTCAAAATCACGTTGCCACTTTGAACATAAGTCCTGACATCGCCAAATCCAGCGACAGCCAGAATTGTCCGCAACGTCTCCATCTTGACGATCTTGTTGCCGCCCACATTGATGCCTCTGAACAGAACAATATATTTGGTCATGGTGCCCCCTTGTCGATTTGCTCCGCCAATTGCGCCAGTTTCAACACGGTGTTCCAATTGCGTGCCGTTGCTGCGACTTTGAGCGTTGTCTCGATCTTGCTGAAGAGTTTGGATTCCGATGCGCCCTGCGGCGGATAGTAATAAAGCACATTGCCGTCGACCACGAATTTCTCCGGCCCTGCATTCTTCCTCTCAAGTGCTTCTATTGCCGCGCTGTCAGGCTCTTTTTCCAGAACATAAGCGTGAAGTTTATTGCCTTCTGCGCCGGGAAATGGATTACCGGCAATCAGCTTCTTCCAATTGGCACGGCTCACAATCATGATAGATTTGGAAAAAGCAAACTTTTCCAAGGTGATATCAGCAATTCTTTGAACGATTTGTCTTGGTGTTCGGTCAGATACGAGAACGACATTGCCGGTATTGATATAAGTGGCGACCTTTTCGAAGCCGTCCTCCAGCAAGGCAGTCTTCAACGGCTGCACCGGCAGCGATGTTGCACCGCCGACGCCGCGAAACAGAATGATATAGGTCGTTCTACGCCCCATGCCACCTCAGACCTGACGCCGGGATTTTCCCCTCGCATCCGTCAATCCATTACCCCTGTAGCAATCTTACAGGCGATTCAACCAACTGCAATCGCAAGAAATTAGATAATCAGCCCAGCGATTGTTTCGTTGTCGGTGATATCCTGATAGGCCCAACCCGCTTCATCAAAGCGCTGGAACAGGGCATCAAAGTTCGCCTTTTGCTTGGTTTCGATGCCGATCAGAACCGAGCCGAAATTGCGTGCCGATTTCTTGAGATATTCAAACCGCGCCACATCATCCTCAGGTCCGAGAAGATCCAGAAACGAGCGCAATGCACCCGGACGTTGCGGGAAGCGGAAAATGAAATACTTCTTCAGCCCCTCATAGCGCAGCGAGCGTTCTTTCAGTTCCGGCAGGCGTTCGAAATCGAAATTGCTGCCTGAAATGACGAGAATAATGTGCTTGCCCTTCAGCTCGCTCTTCTTGAAATCCTTGAGCGCATCAATGGCAAGAGCACCGGCAGGCTCCACCACGATACCTTCAATGTTCAACATCTCGATGATGGTTGAACTCAGCCGGTTTTCCGGAATCAACATCACAGAATCAGCTGTGAACTCTTTGAGAAGCTTGAAGTTTTCCCGGCCGATTTCGGCAACAGCAGCGCCATCGACAAAATTATCGACCGTATCAAGCTTGACCCGTTTCCCGGCTTCAAGGCTGCGTTTGAGGCTCGGTGCTCCCGCAGGTTCAACGAAACGGAAGCGCGTCTCCCAGCCAAGATCGCCAAGATAACGGGTAACACCCGCCGAAAGCCCGCCGCCGCCTACGGGCAGGATGATCAGGTCCGGTTTGCGCTTGTCAGGAAGCTGCGCCGCAATCTCATGGGCGACGGTCGCCTGCCCGGTGATGATATCCGCATGGTCAAAGGGCGGCACCATGACCGCGCCCTTTTCCGCAGCGAAATCTTGTGCGGCGGCATAACACTGATCGAAAATATCGCCGACAAGACGGATTTCGATGAACTCGCCGCCAAAAGTCCGCGTCTTGTCGATCTTTTGCTGCGGTGTTGTAACAGGCATGAAAACCACGCCATGCTTGCCGAAATGCCTGCAAATAAAGGCAAAGCCCTGTGCATGATTGCCTGCGGAAGCACAAACGAAAGTTGAATCCTCGGATTTATGCTCGTTCAGATAATGGGCAATGAAATTAAACGCGCCACGGATC
This sequence comes from Phyllobacterium sp. P30BS-XVII, assembly GCF_014138335.1. Lineage (NCBI taxonomy): Bacteria > Pseudomonadati > Pseudomonadota > Alphaproteobacteria > Hyphomicrobiales > Phyllobacteriaceae > Phyllobacterium > Phyllobacterium sp. P30BS-XVII. The sequence goes on along the minus strand of NZ_JACGXO010000005.1, from coordinate 214,575 downwards.
TTGTAGGAACGAACCGGCGATAGGTCCTCGCGTTTCAGCCAAATCTGCGCGCCGTACTTCTGCGAGAGATAATGATTGAGTTGCAGCGGTGTTTCCGGGAACAGCGCGCGCATTTTCCCTGTCGCGCGGTCCACAGCCTTGATGAATGCAGTCATAGGAACAGGTCAACCTTCTCGAATGTTCTGACATCGATAATGCCGACATCGGAAATACGCAATTCAGGAATGACCACAAGTGCCAGCAGCGAATGCTGCATATAAGCGTTGTTGAGACTGCATCCCATGGCCCGCATGGCATTGACAAGCTTATCGGCCTTGGCGGCAACAACTTCCGCCCGCTGATCGGACATGAGACCGGCAATTGGCATTTCCACCAGCGCCAGTTCCCGCCCTTTTGAGAACAGCACCACACCGCCGCCGACTTCACCCAGACGATTGGCGGCTTTGGCCATGTCATCCTTGTTGGTGCCGACAACGATCATATGGTGGCTATCATGGGCGACAGTCGACGCCATGGCACAGTCAAGCGTGTAACCAAAGCCTGAGACAAACCCATTGACCACGCCACCAGTGCCACGATGCCGCTCCACCAGCGCGATCTGGCAGACATCGTTGCGCCGATCCATCTGCACGATGCCATCGGAAACCGGTAGCTCTGCCTCAAGCGCCTTGGTCGGTGCCTGATTTTCAATAACGCCGATCACCCGTGCCGTAACGTGTTTGGAGGGTCTCGGCGCCTTGATATCGAAATCCTTGGCATTGAGCTTCTTGCCAAGTTTGATCGTGTTCTTGGCAAAAGCCGGATAGTTATAAACGGGAATCTCCGCTGCAAGCTTGCCCTTTTCCGCCAGAAGCACCCCGCGACCATAGACCCGGTCGATGGTGAGGTTGGCAAGGTCCGACACAATCAGAAAATCAGCAAGACGACCGGGCGTGATCGAGCCGATCTCGCGCTCCATGCGAAAATGCTGAGCGGTATTGAGCGTTGCCATCTGGATCGCTGTGACAGGCTTCAGGCCTTGCGCAATTGCATGGCGGACCACCCGGTCCATATGGCCATCATTAACAAGCGTGCCGGAGTGGCTGTCATCGGTACACAGGATAAAATTGCGCGGATCAATGCCCTGCTCCGTCACCGCCTTGATCTGACTGGCCACATCATACCACGCCGAGCCCAGACGCAGCATGGCGCGCATGCCCTGACGCACCCGGGCAATCGCATCCTCCATGCGCGTGCCTTCATGGTCATCCTCCGGACCACCTGCCACATAGCCATGGAAAGCGCGTCCGAGTTCCGGTGAAGCAAAATGTCCGCCAACAGTCTTGCCCGCCTTAACCGTCGCATCGATACCACCACGCATGGTTGGATCATTATTGGCGACACCGGGGAAATTCATCACCTCGCCCAGCCCGACAATATTAGGCCAGGTCATTGCCTCAGCGACATCATCAGGGCTGATGGCAGCACCCGCATTCTCAAGACCGGGAGCCGAAGGCACACAACTTGGCATCTGCACATGCACATTAATGGGCATGGCGAGCGCTTCATCATGCATCAGACGGACGCCTTCCAAACCGAGCACATTGGCGATTTCATGCGGATCAATGAACATCGAGGTTGTGCCATGTGGAATGACGGCGCGCGTAAATTCGGTGACGGTCACCATGCCACTTTCGACATGCATATGGGCATCGCAAAGACCCGGCACGAGGTAACGCCCGCCCGCATCGATAACCTTGGTCTTCGGCCCGATGCAATGTTCCGCACCATGGCCGACAAAGGCAAATCGTCCCGCAACAACGGCAATATCGATACCTGCGATGATTTCACCCGAATAAACACTGACAAGACGGCCGTTGCGCACGACAAGATCGGCATGGCTGCGGCCCATGGCGACATCCACCAGCAAGGGGGCTGATTCTGTCCATGCTTGCGGTTTGTTACCGGTTGGCGCTTGTCTGCTCATCTCATCACCTCATTCACTGCTTCGACAATGCATATACCAATAAAGACGCTTTCGCGGCGCATTCATCAAAAAAAATCGCAATACCAATGAATTACTTGACATGGGCGCTCTGGTTAAGTCCGATAGGATCAAGTGCAAGGCGCCGCAACGAGACTGCCAATATCCTCGGAGGAACAATGGATATGGCAGCCATCACGGCAAAACCCATTGTACTGATATAAACGCATTGCTCGGGGAGGAATTTAATGCGCGGACTCTCAATCTCATTTGCGGCCACGGCTGCCATCGCCCTGCTTTCGACCGGCGCTTATGCGGCTGGTTATCCGGAACGCAATATCACGATGGTTGTACCGTTCTCGGCTGGCGGACCAACTGACACGGTGACGCGTCTTGTGGCCGAATCCATGTCAAAAGACCTCGGTCAGCAGATCATCGTTGAAAATGTCGGCGGTGCCGGTGGCACGCTTGGTGCATCGCAAGTCGCCAAGGCGGATGCTGACGGTTACACGCTTCTGTTGCATCACATCGGCATGGCTACCAGCGCGACGCTCTATCGCAAACTGCCCTACGACACCCTCAATGCCTTTGAATATGTCGGGCTTGTTACGGATGTTCCCATGACCGTTGTCGCCAAGAAGGATTTTGAGGCAAAAGATCTCAAAGGTCTGGTTGATTACGTGAAAGCCAATGCTGACAAGGTCAGTCTCGCCAATGCCGGTATTGGCGCGGCATCGCATCTGTGCGGCATGCTGTTCATGAGCGAAATCAAGACGCCGCTGGTAACAGTTCCCTATAAGGGCACGGGTCCTGCCATGACGGACCTTCTGGGCGGACAGGTCGACCTGATGTGCGACCAGACAACAAACACGACCAAGCAGATCAAGGGCGGCACCATCAAAGCCTATGCCGTGACATCGGCAAAGCGCCTTGCCGCTCTGCCTGATGTCCCAACCGTGGCCGAGGCAGGCCTGCCCGGCCTTGAAGTCGGTATCTGGCATGGCATTTACGCGCCGAAGGGTACACCGAAAGATGTCACGGAGAAGCTGTCGGCGTCGCTTCAAAAGGCGCTGAAGGACCCGAACATTATCGCCCGCTTTGCCGAGCTTGGTACTGTGCCCGTCAGCGATGCGGAAGCAACACCTGCCGGTCTCAAGAGCAAGCTAGAAAGCGAAGTCACACGCTGGAAGCCTGTGATCGAAGCAGCCGGACAGTACGCCGATTAAACAAGCGGCCTTGCCGTTTTTTACCAAATCATCTCCCCTCAAACCGGGGGAGATGAACTGGGGTATCGGTCACAAAAAGCCAAAAAAGGCACTGTGGGGGTTCTATGAAATCGTTGAGTTTCAGTTCACGCGATCTGATTTGCGGGCTTCTGTTCATTGCAGCGGGCCTTGTTTTCGCCATTCAGGCTTACGGCCTCGAACTCGGCACGGCATTCCGCATGGGTCCGGGCTATTTTCCGCTTGTCCTTGCTTGCATTTTGATCGTGCTGGGTGTCATCGTTATCATTCAGGGAACACAGCTCGAACATGAGCCGATGGGCCCAATCGCCTGGCGCGGCATTCTTTTCATCCTGCCTGCACCGGTTATTTTTGGTTTAACGGTACGTGGGCTCGGCTTTGTGCCCGCGCTGTTCATAACCGGCCTCTGGGCCGCTTTTGCCAGCGTCAAGATGAAACCGGGTCTGGCACTCATTCTGGTGGGGGGACTGACGTTATTTTCCGTGATCGTTTTCAGCTACGCGCTCGGACTGCCCTTCAGGCGGTTCGGTCCATGGCTCGGACTGTGAGGGGCTGCACATGGATCTTTTGAACAATCTCGTCCTCGGTTTCGTGACCGCCGCCTCGCCGTGGAACCTGTTCTTCTGCTTTATCGGCGTCATCCTTGGCACACTGATTGGCGTGCTGCCCGGTATCGGCGCAACGGCCACAATCGCCATGCTGTTGCCGATAACCTTTCAGCTTGAGCCGGTTTCGTCCCTGATCATGCTCGCTGGCATCTATTACGGCGCGCAATATGGCGGATCGACCACCGCAATCCTCATCAATATGCCGGGGGAGTCGTCTTCTGCAGTTACTGCTATCGATGGCTACCAGATGGCGCGAAAAGGCCGGGCCGGTGCGGCTCTCGCCATTGCAGCCATTGGCTCATTTTTTGCCGGAACGGTCTCGACCTTTCTCGTTGCGGTCTTCGCGCCGCCACTGACCATTATTGCCTTGAAGTTCGGATCAGCTGAATATTTTTCACTGATGATTGTCGGCCTTGTCTCCTCCATCGCCCTCGCCCATGGCTCCGTGGTCAAGGCGCTCGGGATGGTGGTTCTTGGCCTGCTGCTGGGGCTCGTCGGCACCGATATCTATACGGGAACGCCACGTTTCAATCTCGGCATTCTTGAACTATCCGATGGGCTCAACTTTGTCGCGGTTGCTGTGGGTGTATTCGGCATTGCCGAAATCCTGCGCAATCTCGAAAACGAGTATGACCGTGAGGTTATGATCAAGAAAGTCACCAATCTCTGGCCAACGCGGCAAGACTGGAAGGAAATGACAGCGCCGATCCTGCGCGGGACGGCCATAGGCTCAGCCCTTGGCATCCTGCCCGGCGGCGGCGCGATCCTCGCTTCCTTCGCCTCCTATACGGTTGAAAAGCGCATGTCGAAAACCCCGGAGGAATTCGGCAAGGGTGCCATTGCGGGTGTTGCCGGTCCGGAATCCGCCAACAATGCCGGTGCGCAGACATCATTTATCCCAATGCTGACGCTTGGCATCCCCGCCAACCCCGTCATGGCACTGATGATCGGTGCAATGATCATTCAGGGCATTGTCCCCGGCCCCAATGTGGCGACGGAGCAGCCTGCCCTGTTCTGGGGCATCATCGCTTCCATGTGGATCGGCAATCTGATGCTCATCCTGCTCAACCTGCCGCTGATCGGCCTGTGGGTGAAGCTGCTGACGATCCCCTATTACATGCTGTTCCCGGCGATCATCGCCTTTTGCGCGATTGGCGTTTACAGCGTCAACTCAAACGTGTTCGACCTGTTTGCCGTCGCCTTCTTCGGCCTGATTGGCTACGTTCTCGCCAAGCTGCGCTGTGAACCGGCACCTTTGCTGCTGGGCTTTGTGCTCGGGCCGCTTCTGGAAGAACATCTGCGCCGGGCCATGATCATGTCACGCGGCGATCCATCAACCTTTGTCACCCGCCCGATCAGCCTGTCGCTATTGCTGCTTGCAGCTGCAGTGCTAGTGGTTGTGCTGCTTCCGAGCATTCGCAAAAAACGCGACGAGGTGTTTGTCGAGGAAGTATGAGAGTATTGTTCCGGCGCCTTAGCGCGCCGGAACGATCACGTAGCTCACAACTTTGGTCTGATCAGGATAGTATTTATAGCTCAGCGTCACCTGTTTGATGTCGGTGGGCGGATTGGTAATGCCAGCGCTTTGCATGAGCCCCTGCACCACCGGGTTCATGCCTTCGCCAAACCAGACAAACAGCGCTGGAAACTGAATACGCGCGGCAGCATTGGGCATTTCCCAATGCACAGGACTGACAGTTCCATCAAACAGGCGCAAATTGCCCGGCAGTTGCGGTCCATCCGAAACAACCGTCCGGTAATTCCCGTCGGCGCGCGTTGCAGCAAAGAGTTTTGCATAGTCCAACTGCCCGATGGAAGGCACACCGCCATCACGGGCATGAAGGATATTAAAGGCCAGAACCGGAATGACCGCCAGACCGCAGAGAGCGCCGACGATCGCGAAACGTTTGAGCGGCAGGTCTGAAGCAATATAGCGCCCAAGCAAAAGCGCCAGATAGAGCGGCGACAGGAACAGCACCGGTTGCAGCCAGCGATCCTTGACCTCGGCGGCACCGCTGATCAGCACGCCAATGAAAACGCAGACCAGCGCAAACATGATGATGCGGCCGACAAAGGTCTCACCATCGGTCCAGCCCGCCTTCGGCGTGACCTGTTGCGCGCGGCTGCGCCACCATGCAATCGCAAAAAACACCAGAGCGACACCGGAGAAAAGAATGCCGTTGAGGAAGAGTTTCCATTCGCCATGCAGGCGGCTGATCAAAAACTGGCTTTGGTTGAACTCGAATTTGCGTGTTCGTGCCAATAGACTATCCATGTGGGACAGCGCCCAAAGTCCTGTCGGCGTTATAGCCCCCCAAAAAACCACGAGGGTCAGGATGGATTTGGGCGACAGAAGAACAGCGCGGTAGGCAGGAATGGAAAATCCGGCCAGAATCAGGCCAATGAGGAAGAAGCCTGCGTTAAATTTTCCGAGAAGACCCGCAGCAATCCCCAGCCCCAGCAGCGCAGCGGAGAGCCACGAGCGGGATTTCATATGCCATGCGAAAGCCAGAAACGCCCATGCGCAACCAGTGGTGGCGCCGACGGAATGCGTAAGCGTCCGCTGTGATTCCCAGGCGATCTGCGGCAGCAGAAACACACCAACCATGCCAGCAGCAGCAACCGCCTTTGACAGGCCAAGCAGCCTCGCACCAGCATAAACGCTGATAAACAGGCTCGCCAGCATACCGAACTTCACCAGAAATACGGTGAACATGCTGATGCCGAGAACATCCCCGGCCACACTGTTGATCCAGGTATAGAGCGGCGGTTGCGATCCGCCATATCCCCATTGCAAGGCGCCAACATAGGCGAGTTGCTCGGCATCATCGACGCCAGCACCATTGGAAATACTTGTCAGGAAAAATACCTGAAAGGCGAAATACAGGAGAACGAACAGAAGACCGGGATTTTCCGATGCAAATCGTTTGATGGCGTTCATAGGCATTTGAACCGGAATAGCTGGCATTGTTTCTATCTTTGATTGCGCCGCTTCTATTCCAAGTGGCTACAGAAATCTACCTATCCATGCATCAACGTGCGCTGCGGAAGCCTGTCTTTGCATGAAAGCTAATCAACCTGACACAAGGATATTTCAAAAGGGGACAGCGGCGTCCCTTTTCAAGCCAACGCAAGTGACTAATGTCCATAACTGTAGTTGCAATGTTCAGGGAGAAAGATTGAGCATAACGTCTACGATCATTGCGGTCGAAAGCCTGTGGGTGGCGAAACGACAGAGCGCTGAGTTTAAAGTGCGCTTAATAAGCATGATTGCGGATGGCATCTGAACAGCAAATCTCACAAGAATATTCAAGCCTCACCAAAACAAGAACAATTCCTGGGGTGGGGTGAAGGGGCGGGATCGGTCAGTATCCCGCCCTTTCCTTTTGCGCTTTACTCTAAAGAACATAGCGCTGAAAATTAATCCAAGATTTCAACTAAATTTTTGAGCACGCGATCCGTCTCTGTAGTGCCGGTTGCTTCCGGCTTCGGAGCTTGGTCATAGAACCATGGGCGTGGCAACGTGACCAAGCTCCGATTCAGCCTTTCCCATGTCTCGCGTGATCATTGTGCTCGGCTGAATATAGCTCCAAAGACCCGCCCTGCACCGCGAAACACTCCAACATGCCAAGCAAAAAGCCGTTTTCACAGCAAACAGCCAGTTGACGGAATCGTCCGAACCGTTGAAAAGCATAAGCGCGCGGACGTGGCGAAACTGGTAGACGCAAGGGACTTAAAATCCCTCGGCCATAGGTCATGCGGGTTCGACCCCCGCCGTCCGCACCAGATATGCAAAAACCCGGCAAGTGATTGCCGGGTTTTGCTTTTCTCAAGCGAATGAATCAGCCATGCAGCTTGATAGTGATCTCTGCAACGCGCTTGCCCTGAAATTTTGCGCCTTCCAGTTCCTGCGCTGAAGGCTGGCGCGAACCATCGCCGTCTGCCGTCGTGGTCATGCCGTAGGGCGCACCGCCGCGCACGACATCATTGCCCATCTGTGCCTGATAGGCGTAGGAGAGCGGCACGATAATCATGCCGTGATGCTGCATCTGCCACTGGGTGGAAACCAGCGCCAGTTCCTGACCGCCATGCTGGGTGGCAGAAGATGCCATCACCGAGCCGACCTTGTTGATCAATGCGCCTTTGGCCCACAGACCACCCGTCTGGTCAAAAAAGTTCTTCATCTGCGCCGACATCGAGCCGAAGCGCGAGGATACGCCGACAATGATGGCATCATAGGTTTCAAGCTCGTCCACCGTGGCAATTTCAGCCTTCTGATCGAGCTTATAATGATAAGCCTGAGCCACTTCGAGCGGAACGAGTTCCGGAACGCGCCTGACTGTGACTTCAGCGCCAGCTTCGCGCGCGCCTTCTGCAGCGGCGTAAGCCATCTGCTCCATATGTCCCCAACTCGAATAATAAAGCACCAACAGCTTGGCCATGATTGTCTCCATCGTTGAAACCGGTTCGACGGACAAATGCCGCCATGGCTCTTTAACGTAAGCATTTCGCTGTTCATTAAAACAAACATTGTCACGACAAACTGTTCACCATTTGAAATGGCTTGCGGCGGCTGTTTGTGCCCATTACGTTCGCGGCGGCGATAGGAGAATCCAGATGACGAATGATGTTGTAAGCGCTGCCATGCTCGCCATTGGCGACGAATTGCTCTCAGGTCGAACCAAGGACAAGAATATCGGTCATCTCGCCGATATTCTGACGGCAGTTGGCATCGATCTGAAAGAAGTGCGGATTGTTCCGGATGAGGAAGACCGGATCGTTGACGCCTTGAATGCGCTGCGCCCAAACTATGATTACGTCTTTACCTCAGGCGGCATCGGCCCGACCCATGACGACATCACGGCTGACGCCATTTCAAAAGCCTTTGGTGTACCGTGCGAGCACGATGCCAAGGCCATGAAGCTGATGGGCGATGCCTATGCGGCACGCGGCATGGAATTCACCGAAAGCCGCCAGCGCATGGCGCGCATGCCGCGCGGTTCTATTCATATCGACAATCCTGTCTCGACGGCTCCGGGTTTCAACATTGGCAATGTCTATGTGATGGCCGGTGTTCCCTCGATTTTTCAGGCGATGCTCGACAATGTGATTCCGACGCTAAAGGTCGGCAAACAGCTGCTTTCCCGCTCGGTCAATTGCCCCTTCGGCGAGGGCACGATTGCCATACCTTTGCGCGATATTCAGGCCGCATTTCCGGAAACAATCATTGGCTCCTATCCAAAATACGAGAATAACAAATTCTCTACAGAACTCGTCATTCGGGCCCGCGATGAGGAAAAACTCGCTGCCGCTGAACAGGCCGTAAAAGCCATGGTCGAAAACCTTTCAGCAGCAAAGCAAATTTGAGGAACTGAAGGCCATTAGCAAACGTTTTACTTCGCACCTGCGATAAAATCACACGCACGGGACTTGTGTTCCGGGCGTATAATGATCTGAATAGGAAGATCGACGTATCAACCGATGGAGGCCAACATGGCATTTCGCACGATCATCGCTTTTATCCGCAGCGAACGCGAGGCAGGAAGAGTTATGGGTGCGGCCAAGCTGATAGCCTCATCAAGCGAACGAACACATATTATCGGCCTTTATACGATCCCCTCACCCATCGTTTATGCGGACCCCACCGGCTTTGCCGATACGACACTGTTTGAGGCGCATGAACAGCGCCATAAGGAAAACTCCGAGGCGATTGCTGCGCTGTTCAACAAGGAAATGGGCAAAGGCACAATCTCCCATGAATTTCGTATTGTCCGTTCCGAAAGCAGCAGCCCATCCGCCGGTGTGACACAGAGTGCGCTTCGCGCTGACATCATTATCGCGGGTCAACCGGACCCGGATGATCCCGATAGCGTCAATGATGTGACCGATCCGCTCGTGATGGAGAGTGGTCGTCCCGTTCTGTTTGTTCCTTATAAGACGGAGCTGCCGACGAAGATCAACCGTGTCCTTGTGGCTTTCAATGGCAAACGCGAGGCTTCCCGTGCAGCATTCGATTCCCTACCCTTCCTGATCAAGGCTGAACGAACAGATGTTGTCTGGATCGATCCCAAAAAGACCACCGATCCCAATATGGATATTCCGGGAACACCACTTTCCGATGCGCTGCGCCGTCATGGTGTGAACGTCAATCCCTTCACGATTGAATCCAATGGTGAGGCCGCCGACAAGATTCTCCGCCGCAAGATTGCTGACGATAAAGTCGATCTGGTCGTTATGGGCGCCTACAGCCAATCGCGTCTCAAGGAATGGGTTTTTGGAGGAGTGACAAGCTCTTTCATATCCGACATGCCCTGTCTGACGCTGATGTCGCGCTGATCAATTCAGGCCATAGAGCCGCAAATCACACCTTTCTGTGCTTCAGGGGTTGGCAGGCTGCGCAAGCGGCTTGCCATGAACAGGCTTTTCCAGCTATTGCGAAACGCATTCTCTCGCGGATTGGAGTTTCTGTATGAAACTTTGGCCTCCGCTTGTTTCGTGATTACTTGATGGAGTGCGCCATGTCTCTTCCCGATAAAGCTTTTCCGGTTTCCTGGGACCAGTTCCATCGGGACGCCCGTGCCCTCGCCTGGCGCGTTGCAGGCATGCAGCGCGAATGGCGCGCCATGGTTGCCATCACGCGTGGCGGCCTCGTTCCCGCAGCCATCATCTGCCGTGAATTGGGCATCCGCATGATCGAGACTGTCTGTATCGCCTCCTACCATGACTATGAGGAACAGGGCGAGTTGAAGGTCCTGAAAGATGTTGATCCGCGCCTTCTGGAAAATGGCGGCGAAGGCATTCTTGTTATCGATGACCTGACCGATACGGGCAAGACAGCCGCGGTGGTGCGCGCCATGATGCCAAAGGCACACTTTGCCACTGTCTATGCCAAGCCAAAGGGTCGCCCGCTCATTGATACGTTCGTGACCGAAGTTTCACAGGATACGTGGATTTATTTCCCTTGGGATATGGGCCTGACCTATCAGGAGCCTATTACCAAGGGCCACCGTGGCTAAAGCCAGCCGTTCTTGCGGAACCGCCAGTAAAGCACCACGCATAGCACCAGAATGAGCCCCATGACTTCGTAATAGCCCATGGGGTTATCAAGCTCGGGCATGTAACGGAAGTTCATGCCATAAATGCCGGCAATCGCCGTGGGCACCGCCAATATGGCCGCCCACGATGCCAGCCGCTTGGCAATGGCGGTTTCCTGACTCTGCCCAACCAGCAGACTTGCTTCGAAAGCAAAGGCGAGGACTTCACGCAAGCCATCGATCTTTTCCTGAACGGTGCGTACATGATCGGTGACATCGCGAAAAAGCGGCTGCATTCCGGTCTGGATTTGCGGCAGATCCGTGTTGCTCAGCCTGCCGCACACATCCACCAGCGGTCCGATGGCATTGCGCAACCGCAGAAGATCGCGGCGCAGCATATAAAGCCGCTCAATATCGGCATTGGTCATAGGCTTGGTAAGAACCCGGTCCTCGATCGATTCCACCTCGTCGTGAATGGCTTCCAGCACCGGCATGTAATTATCGACGATGAAATCGAGAATGGCATAGAGAATAAAGTCTTCGCCCTTTGACAGCGCATAGGGCGAAGTCTCCCAGTGTTTGCGCACCGCCGTGTAGGATGTTGAGGCACCATGGCGGACACTGACAATATAGCCTTTGCCGAGAAAGACGTGGGTTTCGCCGAATGCCACTCGGCCCTCAATCAGCTGAGCAGTACGGGCCACAACAAAGATCGCATCGCCATATTGCTCCAGTTTTGGACGTTGATGTGCGTGTTCTGCATCCTCGATGGCAAGACTGTGCAGGTTGAACTGTTTCTGGACCCTGTGCAGGAGTTCACCATCAGGCTCCAGAAGCCCGATCCAGACGACGTGCCCCTCCTTGCGCGCCCAGTCCCCCGCATCATCGATAGCGATATCGGCAACCCGCTGGCCATTGGCGTAGACGCATGAGGCGACAACGCTCGCGCCTTCATCATGAAGCTTGGCAGCATCAGAAAACGACGAAGCTCCATCATCTTCAGCAGTCCGCGAAAATACCATTGCACCTCCCCAGCGTGTCGTTGGGAGACAGATTACGCCCACTGGCCGTCCCTTGCCAATCTTATCCTTTGGCCCGGCGAGTTCCCCGCTATTTCCAGCCCTTTTTCACCACTGGCCATTCGCTGTGATTTTTTTGCACTGCTGTTCAAAAAATCGACACAAGTCGCATATAAGCTAGGAACAGTACTCATTGAGTGATTGCTGTTTCAAAGAATCGGTTCACAATCACTGAAACAAAACGCAAAATATGGACGGAGCATTGAACTTTAATTACGCCAACGAGATTGTGATGGAAAAACGGATTGAAATGCCCGACGGCAGAATCCGCCAGGTCGCTGCACTCGTTTACCGGGTCAAAAAACACCAGACAGAGATTCTTCTGATCACCAGTCGTGGCACTGGACGATGGGTGTTGCCTAAGGGCTGGCCGCAGGTTGGCAAAACCTTTGCTCATTCCGCACGCGCCGAAGCTTATGAAGAGGCCGGCGCGCGCGGCGATATAGCGCCGTTTTCCATCGGCGCCTACCGCTATGAAAAACACGATATGTCCGAGGGCGAATGCGGCGACTTCATCGTCGATGTTTTCCCCATGCATTATTCCCACCAGGAGAAGAACTGGCCGGAACGCGGCGAACGCCGCCTCGAATGGGTAAGTGTTGAAGAATGTGTCAGCCGGGTTGAAGAACCGGAACTAAAGGCCCTCATTGCGAGTTTTGATCCGGCGCTCATCACCAAGCGCTGATTTATTCAGGACACGCGATATGCTCCGCTTTGGTCTTTCACTCGCTCTCATGACGATGATCTCCAGCCCTGCACTGGCCCTCGACAACGCCCAGCTGGAGAAAACTGAAAAATCCTGCATCGAAGAATCGGCATCTTCATCACCGGAAGAGCGAATCAGCAACTGTACGATCTGGGTCGACAACGCACCGGATCGTCTGCGCGCCAAGGCTTTTTATGACAGAGGCAATGCCTATCTCGATGCCCAGAAACTCGATCTGGCAGTTGCCGATTATACCCAAGCCATCAGCCTGAAGCCGGACTTCAAGGACGCCTATTACAGTCGCGGCTATGCCAGACATGATCTGGGTGACTATGATCATGCCATTGAGGACTATGATGCGGCGCTCAAGCTCGTGCCTGATGATGTCGATAGCCTGTATGGCAAAGCCTATGCCTATCAAAAGAAAGGCGATCTTAATGCGGCGATTGCCGGTTACACGGCGGTCATTCGACTGAAGCCGGATTACCCGACTGTGTATTACAACAGAGCTATCGCCTATAACGCCAAGGGCGATACGGAAAATGCAACGCGCGATGCGCTTGAATATGAACGGCAGAAGGCCAAGAACCCACAATAGATAGTGTTGGGCACCTTTTGGGTTGCCGTTTCCTCTCTTCAGCCGGCTGTTGAAAAACAGCAAAAGTTCTCCCCGTTATCCACATATGTGACACACAAGATGTTGCGGTCACAATTATGTAAAAAACTAATTCTTGACGATAACCCCCGAGTCACTTTTTATAGGGCAGTCGTTGCGTTTGTGGCGTGACCGGGGAGTAATGTGACCGGTCTTTTTCCCAGTTTATGCAGTGTTTTTCGCAGCTTGCGTCCTATGGCGCATGCCAATGATGACTTGTGTTTGCAATATGGGAAATACCATCGTGCACAGGGAAATATTTGTTGGGTAAATGGTATTTTAACACTATATTTAGTGTTTACAGATACTCTTAACACCAGATAATGTGACACTCTCAGTTGGGGCGAGTCACAAAACAGGCGTCAAATAATGGGCCGCCGGGCCTGAAACGGAAGCGGGAAACCGCTACGATCACGGGCCACGGCGACAGAACCGGATTCAGCAGCTGAATCCGGATGGAGCGGGATTGTGTTTCTGGTGCGCTGAACTCTTCACATAGCGCCTGATGAACACTATATATAGAGACAAGGACGAAGCAGATGCGGATCGAACGGCGTTTTACCAAAGAGAATCAATCAGCCTATGCGGAGATCGATTTCCGCGTAGCGACGAGCGAGATCAAAAATCCTGACGGCTCTGTTGTATTCCGTCTGGAGAACATTGATGTGCCGGCCCAATTCAGTCAGGTGGCCGCCGACATTCTCGCGCAGAAATATTTCCGTAAGGCGGGCGTACCGGCCAAGCTGAAGAAGGTTGAGGAAAATTCCATCCCTTCATGGCTGTGGCGTTCGGTTGCCGATGAAGAAGCCTTGGCAGCGCTACCAGCCGATGAGCGTTATGGCTCGGAAATGGATGCGCGCCAGGTTTTTGATCGTCTTGCCGGGACCTGGACCTACTGGGGCTGGAAAGGCAAATATTTCGATTCGGAAAAAGACGCCCTCGCCTTCCGCGACGAGCTTGCCTATATGCTCGCCACCCAGCGCGTCGCGCCCAATTCCCCGCAATGGTTCAACACCGGCCTGCATTGGGCCTATGGCATCGACGGCCCCGGTCAGGGCCATTATTACGTCGACCCTGATACCGGCAAACTGACGAAGTCAAAATCGTCCTACGAACATCCCCAGCCGCATGCCTGCTTCATCCAGTCCGTCGCTGACGATCTGGTCAATGAAGGCGGCATCATGGACCTGTGGGTGCGTGAAGCCCGCCTGTTCAAATATGGCTCCGGCACCGGCTCTAACTTCTCGTTCCTGCGCGGCGAAGGCGAAAAGCTTTCCGGCGGTGGACGCTCCTCCGGTCTGATGTCCTTCCTGAAAATCGGTGATCGTGCAGCCGGTGCCATCAAGTCAGGCGGCACCACGCGCCGCGCCGCCAAGATGGTGGTTGTTGATGTCGACCATCCGGATATCGAAGAATATATCGACTGGAAGGTGAAGGAAGAGCAGAAGGTTGCCGCTCTCGTTACCGGTTCCAAGATCGTCAAGCAGCATCTGGCTGCCATCATGAAGGCTTGCGTCAACTGCGAAGCCGATAATGGCGATTGCTATGAGCCAGCCAAGAACCCGGCGCTCAAGCGCGAGATCAAGGCTGCCAAGAAGAACCAGGTTCCGGAAAACTACATTTACCGGGTTATCCAGTTCGCCAAGCAGGGCTACACGGATATCGACTTCAAGACCTATGACACCGACTGGGATTCCGAAGCCTATCTTACAGTAGCAGGTCAGAACTCCAACAATTCGGTCTCGCTGAAGGATGAATTCCTGCGCGCCGTGGAAAATGATGGCGACTGGAGCCTCACCGCCCGCAAGGACGGCAGGGTCATGAAGACTTTGAAAGCCCGCGACCTCTGGGAAAAGATCGGCTATGCCGCATGGGCATCGGCTGATCCGGGCCTCCACTTCAACACAACGATGAACGATTGGCACACCTGCCCTGCAGCTGGCCCGATCCGCGCGTCCAATCCGTGCTCGGAATATATGTTCCTTGATGACACGGCCTGTAACCTCGCATCGATCAACCTGCTGACCTACCGTGGCAAGGACGGCAAGTTCGACATCACAGGTTACGAACACACGGCACGCCTATGGACCATCGTTCTCGAAATCTCCGTGATGATGGCGCAGTTCCCTTCGAAGGAAATTGCAAAACTCTCCTACGAATACCGCACACTCGGTTTGGGCTATGCCAATATCGGCGGTTTGCTGATGACATCAGGCATTCCCTATGACAGTGCTGAAGGCCGCGCCATTGGCGGCGCCCTCACCGCCGTTATGACCGGCATTTCCTATGCAACCTCGGCTGAAATGGCCAAGGAGCTGGGTGCTTTCTCCGGTTATGCCCCGAATGCTGCCAATATGCTGCGCGTCATTCGCAACCATCGCCGTGCTGCCCATGGCGAAACACAGGGTTATGAAGGCCTCGCCGTTAACCCGGTTGCGCTGATTGCTTCCGATTGCCCGGATCAGGACCTGATCACCCATGCCCGCACAGCTTGGGACAAGGCTCTGGAACTCGGCGAAAAGCACGGCTACCGCAATGCGCAGGCCACTGTTATTGCACCGACAGGCACAATCGGCCTCGTCATGGATTGCGATACCACAGGCATCGAGCCTGATTTTGCTCTGGTCAAGTTCAAGAAGCTTGCCGGTGGCGGTTACTTCAAGATCATCAACCGTGCTGTACCGGAAGCCCTGCGTACACTCGGCTATTCGGAAAGCCAGATCGCCGAAATCGAGGCCTATGCCGTCGGTCACGGCAATCTCAATCAGGCACCTGCGATCAACCCCGGCTCGTTGAAAGCCAAGGGCTTTACCGATGAGATCATCGCAACGCTCAACACGGCACTGAAGTCAGCCTTCGACATCAAGTTTGCGGTCAACAAATGGACCGTTGGTGAAGATTTCGCCAAGAACGTCCTCGGCTTCACCGATGAACAGCTCAACGATTTCTCCTTCGAAATGCTGCCGGCTCTCGGCTTCTCCAAGAAGGAAATCGAAGCTGCCAACATTCACATTTGCGGTGCGATGACGCTGGAAGGCGCGCCTTTCCTGAAAGAAGAGCATTATCCGGTGTTCGATTGCGCCAATCCTTGCGGCAAGATCGGCAAGCGTTATCTCTCGGTTGACAGTCACATCCGCATGATGGCCGCTGCCCAGCCCTTCATTTCAGGGGCGATCTCCAAGACGATCAACATGGCCAATGAAGCGACGGTAGACGACTGTAAGTCCGCCTATATGCTCTCATGGAAGTTGGCATTGAAGGCCAATGCCCTTTACCGCGATGGTTCAAAACTGTCACAGCCGCTGAACTCCTCTTTGCTCGCCAATGCGGACGATGATGAGGATGATGCAATCGAGGCGCTGATTGAGGCGCCGGCCGCTGCCCGTGCGGTTCAGGTCACTGAAAAGATCGTCGAGCGCATCGTCGAGAAGTACATTCATGACCGCGAGAAACTGCCGAACCGCCGCAAGGGTTACACCCAGAAGGCAGTCGTCGGTGGCCACAAGGTCTATCTGCGCACCGGTGAATTTGATGATGGCCGTCTCGGCGAAATCTTCATCGATATGCACAAGGAAGGCGCTGCTTTCCGTGCGATGATGAACAACTTTGCCATCGCCATCTCGCTTGGCCTGCAATATGGCGTGCCGCTGGAAGAATATGTGGAGGCGTTCACCTTCACCAAGTTCGAACCAGCAGGCATGGTTCAGGGCAATGATGCGATCAAGAACGCCACGTCGATCCTCGACTACGTGTTCCGCGAACTGGCTGTCTCCTATCTCGACCGCCATGACCTTGCCCATGTCGATCAGTCTGACTTCTCCAACACCTCGCTTGGCCGTGGTATTTCCGAGGGTAAGACTGAACCGGTTTCCAAGGGTCTTACCCGCGGCGCTATCCTCAAAATGGTCAGCCCCGGCGCACCCGATCCCAAGGGATTTGGCGCATCGTCAGCACCGAAAGCCATGGCTTCCAATGTAACGGCTCTTGCAACCCGCTCTTCCATTGCCGTTGCCACCAAGCCTGTTATTGCCCAGGCGCAGGAAGAAGCCTCCGGCTTCAAGCGTGAATATGAGGAACGCGCCAAGGATCAGACGGAAGAAGATACATCTGCGGCCTCTGCCCTGTTCGATGATCAGAACGCGGAATCGGCTGCAGAGGAGGCCAAAGCTGAAGCCAAGAAGGTCATGTCAGACCGCCGCATCAAATCGATGATGCAGGGTTACACGGGTGACAGCTGTTCCGAATGCTCGAACTTCACCATGGTGCGCAACGGCACCTGCCTGAAGTGCGATACATGCGGCAGCACGAGCGGTTGCAGCTGAGTATTACAGCGGCTGGTGGCAGACCCATTCTCTGCTAACAACAAAGTCAAAGGCTTAGCAAAAAAATAATTCCCGAAGAATGAGGTTTCCCAAGATTGGGAAACCTCAAAAGCAAGTTCAGAACGTGGTTTGAAAGATATTTCTCGTTTCTCCCAATCGAACAGCACGAGATTTGGCATACCGATGCCTGTGATGGCGACGCCCCCTCGATAAGGCAATCACTCAATGGGCGTGATACCGCAGCGTTGCCTAGGTTCACCGCCGGGGAACCGAATGAAGTTTGCTCGTTATAATCGCCAGCATTTCCGGTGTTAAAGCGCGCAGCGGCATGTACCGCATCAACCGGTCACTCTGATAGATGATGAAGGTTTGACTGTTCTGGCTCCAGCCGACGAAATCAGACCAGGAGACGAAAATATCCTGTGTCGGGGTTACAGCCCGCAAACCATTTTCGGTAAAATCCACCCGCCATTCCTGTTTCAGATTTTTCTGCTTGGCGATACTGCGTCTGGCCAGCAATGGCATGGCGAGATAGAGCCCGACGTAATAGATCAGCACCCACACAAAAATCGCGGCTCCGGGTACGAGCGTCAAATAGCCAGATGTGCCAAACCAGATAATATCGGCAAGGGTGAGCAGAGCGATGACCGCGGCAACCAAGAGCCAGGTTGATGGCTTGGTGGCAGACCAAAAAACATAGGATCGATAGGTCGCCGTAATATCAGCCGGCGTGACATGAAATGTGGTGGTAGCAAGTACATTGCCGAATTGGGGTTCTAGGGTCATAGGAGGCAAAATAGCCTGCGTTATGACATCTGGCTACGCAGCAAAACGCTCCGTTTGACACGAAATTCAATATCTTGCCAAATGGTGCGCTGGATCGCACAATTCGTTAGCTGGAGAAATTTGATGCGGCAGACGCTACACCAATTATTCAGTCTGGCAGATCCATCTGGATCAAAGCGAACAGATACCAGAGCCAGACAGCAAGAATGAACGCGCCGAGAATAAGAATGGGATATCTCAGCCGTTTACTACCTGCCATAGCCGCCCAAACAGCGATCAATGCAGCTATCGGCAATAGAAGCAGGATGGGCATTTTGTAAGACTCCAGTCGGCAAAAGCCAGGTGGCAGTTAGAGCTTATAGCGACCGTTCCGAAAACCGTTATTCTGCAAGAACGCCCATCAATCCACATAAACGCAATTCAGTTCAACTTGAACTCACCATCGATGTGCCGCCATTCGCTGGGTCCAATGAGATGTCTATGGCAATAGCGAACGGAATGAAGTGGACCATCAAGTGTTCTCTGCCAAAAATCGAGAAATTTCCTCATCTCGGGAAATTCCGGAGCAAGATCATAGTCCTGCCAGATATAGGTCTGTAGAACCGATTGAAAATGAGGGATGCGGTATAGGATATGAGCAGTTGTGATACCGTAGCCCTTAAGCTGGCGTTCCATCTCTGACGAAAAGTGCATCGCAATCTCCGTTGTTCTCACACTGGAAAAGGGTGTCGCACATTTTCGTGAATTTCAATGCCGGCTCAACAAAATCCACATAATAATCTTTACATTCCAATGTGTTAGCAGCCGTCTCTGATGATTGCTAATTTATGGTCCGGTAACTCTTATTATCATCGACCGATCACACCAACCGGAATTCCTTTCGGCTGTCCGAAGCTATGGAAGACACATTTGACGCGGGTTTTTCCTTTTCAGATTAGCAACGGCAAGACCTCTCCGACTTACGGTTTTATTTCAGTTCTTAACGGCCCATCGACGCTCTCATAGAAATAATGTTGGCGTAATTGCCAGAAGCAGTCTTTCCAGAATAGCTTTAAGCCAACGGGCCTTCTCGGCTCTTCCAGATACCTGAAGGACGATATCGTGTCCCGGAGATCCTACCTTTTCGGAATGACTGTTGCCTTGGCACTGACGGCACTCCCCCAGGCTTTGATGGCAGCCAATGAGGATGACGTTATGCCCCTGCCAACAACACGCACCGAGCTTTCCGAACGCCTCGTTCGCGCTGGCCTTTCTCTTCCCGCGATCAAAACTATTGTGGCGGCTGCCCGCGACGCGCTGGTGATTGAGACATCGGCGGCGGACGAAGCGAAAATCCCCTTAGGGGCAAGCAAATTCGGCGGCTCGCCTGATTTACCGAAGGGAATGCCGTGGGCTATTCGGCCTGCTTACGAAGATGCCGGGCAGATGGCCCAGCAATACGAAGCAGAGGCAACCAACCTCTACGCGGATGTCGGCCTGTTACCACCATGGCTATCCGAAGAGGCAGGCAAGACCCTCGTTGCCGCGCGAAAGCGTCTGAATGACGAGGCGATGGCCGGCGTGCTCAAGCTTATGAAGGACGCTGGTATAGACACTTCTGCGTTGGATATCGGAAATCTGCCCAAAGCAAGTTCCGATGAGATTGCTGCCTCCGCCACGGAACTGCGTGCGAAAGCAATGGCCGTCGCGAAACCATTCCCGCTGACATTCATTGCCCAACTCGATCTTGCAGCACTTTCCGCAGAACGGGGATTCGACCCGGTATTGCCAAGAACCGGGCGTCTTTTGCTTTTCTACGACCTGCCGATCCTGCCAGCAGATTTCGAGCCTCGCGCTCGTGCTGGATGGCAATTGATTTATGACGAAACCCCGGTTTCCCAGTTGCAACGCATCGCGCCCCCCAAAGAATTACTCGACTTCCCGTCAACCACACAGCTTCGAGTAGCAACTATAACCCCATCATCGGTTGTCACCACTGTACCAACAGGCGATGCCTCATATGAAGCTTTGCAGGGGATCACAGAGGCAGATACGTCACTCTACCACCAATGGCTTTTCACGCTTGGCTGGCCCACGGACCATCAGGGACGCAACCATCAGCTCGGCGGTTGGTCGCGTGCCATACAATCAGGCATGCAATCCCGCAGCCAGCTCGCAGCCAATGGAATCGATGCCGGAACCGGCGAAGCATATCAGAGCAAAGCCGCACAACAGCTGCTCACCGATGCCAAAGCCTGGCATCTTGTCCTGCAGATCGGCACGGATAACGCGATCGGTTATACGCTTTCTGGCGCGATCAACGTTCTGGTGCGCGAAGAGGACATTGTTGCACGGCGCTTTGACCGGGCCTGGATAGTTTACGAACAGGACTGAAACCATAAGTGCCTTGGCTTGGCATTGATCTGGATCCTGCTCTGTTCATTCGAAACACGCGATGGAACGCTCTATGTTATTTCAAGATAGAAAATCCCGCGAACGATGACGGGCTTCACAGTTGCAAGATGTATGGGAGATAGCGCCGCCATCATGTTTTTTCCTTCGGTAATTCATCGGAAGATGCAGGGCTGGCCATCACAGATAGTCCGAAAACGGCGATCAATAACCTTAAGATGCGCAAACGAACGTCCTCCCCTACCGATAAATATTGTTCCCTGAATCACCACCACGATTAACGTCTATCTTATTGAATCTCAAATGCAATCAGATGAACGATATCAGGAACTCCGTGCGATATCCGGTTTGATCACGAACCGGCCGCTATAGCGGAAAAGTTCACCCAACAGAGGATGGCAAAGGGTCATCTTCATGCTGAAGTTCTGTGCATCCACGGGTCGTTCCTCCACATAGGCGCTGCCGAACAACAGTCCCACGGGAATGGGAACGTCGATACCGAACAGCCGCCAGATATAACCCTCATCACGAAACACCAGGGCACCATCTTCGGCTGTCACCCGCAGACGCAGGCCCACGCCAAAGCGCACGAACTCAACCACACGATTGCCGTCGATCTGCTCCATGTGTGACCTGAAATGGAAAGGCCGATGCCCGGGAAACTGAAACACTCTGTCCCAATAGATCAAACCATTGTCCCGGTGCGAATTATAATGAACATCGATAGGAACATTGGTCCCGCGATAGGGTACCAGCGCACCGAATATCCAACCAAACGGGATCAGCAGCTTTCCGATGGCGCTATGCTGCACCTCCTGCATTGTTCCGCTAACGCAAATGTAGTCATTGCTGTACGGCTGCAACGAATAATGCCGTTTGACGATATCGCCCAGATCATGCCAGGCATCGCCCAGCACTGCCTGAAATACCGGCAGGTGATTTTCGGCGTCGCCGGTGCGCTCAATCTTACCGTCCTTCAATTCCGCTCCCGATACATGCTGCAATCCTCTTGATAAGCTAGAACAGCAACTCTGCCCCATCTTCGATAGATCAGTCCTGCCTCCCCCTCGATATCACGCGTTATTATCGCATGCATTAAGTGGTTTCGGAGCCCGCTGCACGGAATCGCGTCTCAAATTCACGCCTCAAGGTACGCCTTACTTCAGCAGCGCGCAGGCGTTGTTGCCCGATTTCGGTCGTTGGATGAAATGGCGGCACCTCGGTGGGCCGGCCATCCACATCAACGGCCACCATGGTGAAATAACATGAGTTCGTGTGACGTCGCTCGCCGGAACGGATATCTTCGGCCTCAACCCGGATGCCAACTTCCATGGACGTTCGGCCCGCATAATTGATCGAGGCGCGGAAGGTCACCAATTCGCCAACCTTGATAGGCTGACGGAACACCACCTGATCGACAGACAAAGTGACCGCATATTGCTTTGAATAACGCGAGGCGCAAGAAAAAGCGACGCGATCCAGCAGATTAAGCAACGCACCGCCATGAACCTTGCCACTGAAATTGGCCATATCCGGGGTCATCAAGACCACCATTTCAATACGGCTTCTGTCGATACCATCATCCATTCCGGCAGCCCCTAAATTTCAACACTGAGTTATTATCAGCGACCAGAAATCCCATCGCTCGTCGCAAGGATTCCCTACACCAACATTTCGCTGGATGCGATTATAAAGCCTTCAGCCCCTGGCGGCACCCTCGCCTTCTGGCAAGCTTTTCGCGTTCTCGTCTGCATCGCTTTGTCATCGAGATGGCTACCTTGTAATATCACAGCCGTTGGAGGGGCAGTTTTGCCCCTCACTTCTGTCTCCGTGCTGCTATTCGCTTGGCGGATTGCTTACCGGCACATTCCGGCGCACGCGCAGCAGATATTCGGTGCGATTGAACGGATCGGCACCAGAACGCTGGCGCAAACGCTTTGGGCCTATTATTGGCGCATAGTGATCAAACTCACATTCCATAGCGCCCGCGCCACTCGTCAACCCCGGCAATTGCAGTTGAACGTTTTGGATCATCGCCGACGCTATTGTGCCTTCCAGCCGGGCCACACCACCGGCTATCACGGAATCTTTCGTGACAGCCCCAGCCTTTGCCAGCAGGGTGAGCAGGCCACTCAAAGCCACCGCAGGAGCTTCGAGACAAAATCGGTTGATCGGCTCGCAAATGACAGTTTGTGCTTCCGATAGCGCGGTTGCCAGCACCAATGGCGTCAACTGGCGGAAATCGGCAGCCGTGCTAACCGGGGAACTATGCCGGGCCGCGATCATGGCCACATGACAATCAATCACCTGCCAGCCAAATAAGCCCTGCTTCAATGTTGTGAACACAGTTTCCTCGACCGCCCGATAAAAACTTGCGGGCATCTGACCTATGTCCACTTCCAGCGCGAAGCTGTTGCCCGCCCCTTCTGGCCGCGGATCGATGCGCAGCCCAACCGTTGCAATAAACGGATTGGGTTCCTTGAATATGATCTCGATTCCACTTCCGGTTCCAATCAGCCTCTCGACGCAGATGACCGTGGTCTTCTCGAATATGGCATCAAGACCAAAATCACTCAGCAAGATTGATTGGATGACCTCTTTTTGCACTTCACCATAGAGCGATACAAACACCTGATTGGCCTCTTCGTTCCTGCGCAAATTGATCAACGGATCTTGTTCGGCCAATTGGTTAAGCGCCAGCCAGAGTGCGCCATTCTCAGATGGATGTCTGGCCAGAACACGGGTTTCCAGAGTGGGCGGCGCAAAATCAGCACGTCTGCTTGAAGCAAGGTCAATGCCCACCACATCACCGATCTGCGCATTACTGAGCCCGCTCACACGGGCGATCTGTCCCGCTTTGAAGCTTGTAACTGCATGAACCCGGCCGGCCTCGAAAAGCTGGATGCCCGTCAATCTCGCCTGCCCTTTGGGTAAATTCAGATATTGCCTTGTTTGGATGGTGCCTGAATTTAGCGACACATAAGAAAGCTTTTCGCCGCCCCAACCGCGTTCGATCTTAAAGATTTTCCCCTCGATCGGACCGTCAGGATCAGGAAAGCGCGCGGGCAGTAGCGTCGCGATGGCGGCCATCAGGGCGGAAATGCCAATGCCTGTGTTTGCCGCTCCCCCGAATACGGGGTGTAGCCGTCCCTTGGCGATTTGATCAGCGAAGGCATGTTCAAGTCTTTCGGCGATCAGACGTTCGGGAGCCAGAACATAATCGGCCAACAGCGCGTCATCATTCTCCGCGAGCGTCTCGCACAGGGTTTTGAAGAATGCCCCATTTTGCAGATCATGCGCCTCGACCTGCGCACGCTTGCTGCCGGGGTCCATGACACGCGACATGGCAATGGGCCGGACTGGCAACTGGTTGGCGATGGCCTCCAGAACCCGGTCATATTGCGCCCCGACGCGATCAACCTTGTTGATGAAGAACACGAACGGAACAGCAAGGCGTTGCAGCGCCCGTACCAATACACGCGTCTGCGCTTGCACGCCCTCGACCGCCGAAACAACGACGACCGCCGCGTCGAGCAATCCGAGGATACGCTCGACCTCGGCGATAAAATCAGGATGACCGGGCGTGTCGATGAGATTAACCACCGTATCGCCAATTGTAAAAGACACGACCGCGGCCCGGATCGTGATGCCGCGTTGCCGTTCAAGCTCAAGATTATCAGTCTGCGTGTTGCCGCTATCGACGCTGCCGAGCTTGTCGATCACACCGGCATTAAAAAGCAGTCGTTCAGTAAGGCTGGTCTTGCCTGCATCCACATGGGCCAGAATGCCCAGATTCAAAGTGCGCATGAATCCTCAACTTCTCAGAATTTCGTTTGTGATTTTCTTGAGAAGTGAATCGGGGCATTGGAACCTCTATGCGCGGATGACAATGACTATTGCGAAGACGCTCCATCGAGTCCGGAGCATGGGCAGAACCCTACAAACTTCGCGAAAGATATGTCAAGGATGGATAAGGCAAGCGTTCTATCCGCGCTGCTATTGATATCATCTTTATTTAGAATGCTATTTCCAACCTGCATTTTGGCGGGCGAGCGGGCATTTATAGATCAATCCGGAACTTTCTGTACAAATTGCGGCACTAGAAAGTGCTGAGATAAAGATATACCCTCCCGATGCAACTTAAGGTTATTCATCGGAGGGAAAAGCGATGAGTCAGCCGTCGAAGTGGTGGTGGGGACTACTCCCCCTGATCGTCTTATGGATTGTCGCCACCGTTTTCACCAATAAGTTTGTTAGCTCAGATCTCAACAACAGGTCAGCCGCAGTACTTGGCGCCACCGTTGACAGTCCGGCAATCTCGGTGGCCGGGCGTGATATCACCGCATCAGGCACCATCTTCTCTCCTGAGGACTCAGCCAAGGTCACCAACACCATTGGTGCTGTATGGGGTGTGCGCAAAGTTCTGAACGATACGAAACAACCCGCACTGGCAAACCCTTTCAATTGGGGCGTGACCCGTGATGGTTCGACGGTAAACTTGACCGGAAGCGTACCAAACCCTCAGGCGCGGGAAAAAATAGTTTCAGCTGCCAAAGCGGCGTTCGCTGGCGCTGAAATCAAGGACGCAATGTCCTACGCCAGTGGCGCACCTGCCAGTTACGAAACTGGCGCGCTGTTCGGCTTGGATCAGCTCGCCAGATTGGCAAAAGGTAGCGTCGCAATTTCAGGTGCCGACCTCACGGTTTCGGGCAATGCTGCAACACAGGCCGCCTATGACGGCATCACGGCAGCGCTTAAAACCCTGCCCCAAGGCATTACGCTCGCAAAGGCAGACATAGCACCACCGCCGTCTTATGCCTTTGATGCTTTGAAAGATGCGGGAAAACTGACGCTCACAGGCAAATATCCGGATGATGACACGCACGGCAAGATACTTGACGCCGCCAAGAGCCTGTTCTTCGGTGAGGAGATTGTCGATCAGCTAAGGGCTGCTCCGGGCGCACCCAGCGGCTTTGGTAATGCGGCAATAGCCGGGTTGAACGCCCTCTCCCGGCTGGCAAAAGGCACGTTCTCGCTCTCGAACACCAATGCAAAGCTTACCGGTGACGCTCTGTACGATCAGGCCGTTGCCAGTGTGCAGAATGCCTTTGCCACTGCAGTGCCTGACGGTTTCAAATTCGAGCCAGCGCAAATTGTCGTCGGCCCGGCGGCACCGGCAATAGATGCCACGAATTGCCAATCGACGCTCAATACCATGCTCACCAAATCCAAGATCAATTTCGAGACTGGCAAAGCGCAGATAACACCCGCATCATCCGGTCTGCTTGATCTGATAGTGGCCACCATTGGCCGTTGCGCCAACAGTTCTATCGAGATTTCCGGTCATACTGATTCCAG
Source organism: Phyllobacterium sp. P30BS-XVII (assembly GCF_014138335.1). Taxonomy (NCBI): domain Bacteria; kingdom Pseudomonadati; phylum Pseudomonadota; class Alphaproteobacteria; order Hyphomicrobiales; family Phyllobacteriaceae; genus Phyllobacterium; species Phyllobacterium sp. P30BS-XVII. The sequence continues at coordinate 188,429 of NZ_JACGXO010000005.1, read as the reverse complement.
TGGTGATGAAACCGCAAACATTGCCCTATCAGAACAACGCGCCAAGGCAGTGGTCGACTATCTGACCAGTGCAGGCGTATCACCCGAGCGTTTGACGGCTGTCGGGCTCGGTTCCTCACGTCCAATTGCATCAAACGATACTGATGAAGGCAAGGCGCTCAATCGCCGGATCGAATTTTCTGTTAAATAGGAGGTAGCGGCAATGACCTATCTACTTTCCACCTATTGGCCATGGATGTTGATCGCACTGATTTTCGGCGGTGTGGTTGGCTTCGTGACCTTCCTGCGATCTGCCAGCGGCTGGTGGCCGGATTCCTGGCCGGGCTGGTTTAAATTACTCTGCCTGCTGTTCCTCCTCGGTCTTGTGGTAGCGATATTGAAATGGCTGCCTGGCCTTGCAGGCCATTACCTCGAAACTGCCCTGTTATTGCTTGGCAGTTATATCGTCGGCTGCTTCCTTGGCAGTTGGCTGGCAAGCTTCCGTGCCACAGAACTGAAACCGCAGGAACGGCCCTCTTCGCTTGCTCCGGCTGCGCCAGCACCTAAACCTGTGACAGTGACAGCACCGGTCGCAGCCGCGCCTGCTGCTGCTTTGGCTGGCAATGATGGCCATCCGGGACAACGGCCGTCCTCGATCGAAAAAAGTGCGGCGCCGGACAATCTGAAACGTATATCCGGCATCGGCCACACCAATGAGATAAAGCTCAATGAATTGGGCATCTGGACGTTCCGCCAGATCGCCGAATGGACGGGCGCCAACGCGGAATGGGTTGGAAGCTATCTTGCTTTTCCCGGACGGATAGAGCGTGAAGATTGGATTGGTCAGGCGGCCCAGCTCGCAAAGGGTCTTGAAACCGAGTTTTCCCGCAGGGTTGATGACGGCGATGTACCGACATCGTCATGATCAGTTCCATGCTGGCATCATGCTCAAACCACTTTGCCTTGCCCATGCTTTGAAAACCAAAGCGTGGCACGTGAACATGCTGACTCATTCCTGCCCCAGAATGCTGCGACCCTGCGCACGTTGAAATGACGCGAACGGAAAAGAGGAAAAGATGAGTGAAAAACGTTTTTCTGTCCCCGTAGCAGTACGATTGGGCGCTGCCGGGCAGCGGATGATCTTCAGTACCTGGGAAGCCGTGGAGTGCCTCAAAATCCAATGGCCCCGCAATCATGGACCCAAATACCGCAAAGCTCTGCAGGCCTGCATGGATGCACTTGAAGGGTGGAAACCGACGCATAAAGCCAGACGGGCCTTTGTCGATGCAGCGCGCGAGGCCGGTATTTTCCTTGAGGTCAAGCCACAGCACTAAATCCGGCTAATGGATGAAGAACGCGGCGCAAAACAGTACCTTCATTCAGAAAGTGCTGTGTCTTCAACCGCTATTTCCTGAATGAAATCGAGGAAAGCCCGCACTTTTGCCGGAGGCAGGTGACGCGACGGGTGATACGCGTAAAGCGGAAACCGCTCGCCTGACCATCGGGTTAATATCGGCACCAGTTCTCCGTTTGCCAGCCACGGCCCAAGCCCCACCGCAAGGCTTTGGAAGATGCCCTGACCTGCGACGCAGGCAGCCACCGCCACCGAGGGGTCATCCACAACCACCCTGCCGGTAACTTTCACCTCGAACGCCTCTCCTTCGCGGTGAAATTCCCATGGAAAAGGCCGCCCTGTCTGCGGGTCGCGAAAAAGCAGAGCTTCATGGTGTTTCAGATCGTCCGGCGTTTTGGGCTCGCCGTGCCGCTCGAGGTAGACAGGCGACGCACAGGTAATGACGCGTGTATCGAGCAGTTTGCGGACGATCAAAGAAGCGATATCCGGCGGACCAAAGCGGACTGCTATATCGGCTCCAGTCATCATGTCCTCGCGATAATTCGTGTTCATCAGTTCCAGAAACACCAGCGGATATCGGGACATGAATTGCGGCAGCTGCGGGGCGAGCACCATCCGGGAGAACCAGGGGTCGATTGATACCCGCAACCGGCCACTGACAATAGCGGCTGCACCTGCGGCATTGGTGGCAGCCTCCTCCAACCCGGCCAGCAGCGGCATGGCCTGCTCATGGAAACGGTGTCCCTCCTGCGTGAGCGTGACATATCGCGGGCTGCGATCAAACAGTCTTACGCCGATGCGTGCCTCTAGCCTTGCTATGGCACGACTGACACCTGAGGGCGTCAGGCCCAGAATTTCTGCCGCCCGGGCAAAATTCCCTGCCTCAGCAACGGCGGCAAACACACCAACGCCAGTCAGCAGCCGTGCGTCAAAACTCATCGATTTACCTCTGTAAAAACTCGGTATTAAGCTGGTGACGCGGATTATCCGGGTTCGAAATCATGCATCACTCACCATTATAGCGATGATTTTCAGTCATTTCTCCAATAATCTTTTTGATTTCATATCACGGCATCATCTTCAGCTACTCATGCGATGCAAGCCTTCACCCTCATTTTTCGCGGCATAAAGCGCTTTATCGGCGGCAAGAAGGATAGCTTCGGGCGACGTTCCATGTTGCGGAGCTTGTGCGCTGCCAATACTGGCGCTGACCTGTGCGAACCGGCCATGCCCCAGATCGAATGAATAGGCCACCGCTACCTGAATACGCTCCACCAGTTCGACATAGTCTTGATCAGAACGGTCGGGTAGCAGAACAACGAACTCATCACCGCCGATCCTGAACACGGTGTCCTTTGCCCGAACGGCACCGGTTATGGCAGCTCCCACCTTTTGGAGCACGATGTCGCCTGCCGCATGGCCGCAATTATCATTGACCGCTTTGAAACCATCAAGATCGATATAGAGCAGCGAGAACCAGCGTTTTTCATCCGTTTCGTCGAGACTCAATTGGCTACAAAGAGCCTCAAGTTTCCCGTCAAGTGCCATGCGATTGGGTAGTCCGGTCAGAGCATCATTGGTTGCCAGAAACTGATTGAGAATTTCCGTTTGTATGGCCCGCACGTTCAATTGATAGTTTTGATAGAGCACAAAACACATGCCAGCGGTCCATACAGGCAAGAGCAGGCAGAGATATCCTGCATCGGGAATGGGCGAGAGGTAAAGCCCGACAAGAAACGGCAAGCCGACCAGGATAAGAACCAGAACCGCATATCTTGGGATTGCGGCGTTTCTCGATGCAATGACGCCTTGAATACCTGCCACATTCATCGCTGCCATCATGGAAAGCGTGAAATTACCCGTGACGACACAAAAGGCGCAGCCCACACCCGCCACCAGTGACCATAGACCGCCAGCGAGCATCAGATAAGAAAATATCCGTGGATCGGTTTCAGACTTGGTTTCTTCTCCGAGCGTCAGGAGATGCTGGCGAATGACCAGCAGAACGAGTTCGATGACGATCCAGACAAATGGCCAATTGCTCTGTGTAACCGAGCGGGCATAGGTGGCCAGCGCTACAATGCTGATTGATCCAAAGAACAGCGCTGCCCGGCGCAAAAGCATCGTCTCGATCAGCCGTTGTTCGACGGCACGCGACTGGCGCGGAGATGCAGTTGTGAACCACTCAAATAATAAATTGGACATCGTGAGTTACTTTAAGCCTAACGCCCTCTTTTTGATATTTGACGCAACACCTCAGAGTTATCCTGAGAAAATACTATCACAATATTTGAATATGCGCTTGAACAACAGTAAATACATCAAAACGCATCCACAGATTCCGGCATAGTAAATAAAAATGCGCGACTAAACTTTACCGGCAACCGCATTTGCCCAAGTCAGCGCTTTATGAGCCATTGTTTTCAGATGATCCGCTACAGAGAAACCCGACAGGTTTTTGCGTGGGCGCAGATCATGATCTCCATCCTCAAGCCAAACTATCTCGATAGCATCTGAAAGCGTGTAATCAGAAACTTCTTCGCGTGTCCCGAACAGATCGCGCGTCCCCTGTACGATAAGGGTCGGGGTTTTCATGTGGGCAAGATGCGCCGTGCGCAACTGTGCCGGTTTGCCGATAGGATGAAAGGGATAGCCAAGGCAAAGCAGACCAGCGATCCGTCCCGAAGCATGGAGATCATCGGCGATCATGCTCGCAATGCGGCCACCCATCGATTTGCCGCCGATAATCAACGGTCCAGTTGCACCAAGTGCATCAATGGCAGCCAAATACTCAGGAATGAGCGTGTCTGCACGCGGTGGCGGCTTTCGCGCGCCCAGCATTCGGCGGCTGGCCATATATTCGAATTCAAAACGGGCAACCCGAAACCCGGCTGCGGCCAAGGCCTCGGCATTTGCTGTCATCGAGGCCGAATCCATCGGCGCACCGGCGCCGTGGGCGAGCAGGATTGTATAATCTGCATTCTCTTGCCCATTAAACAGGAAGCTTGCTGTCATCTCGATCGATCGCTTCTCTGGTCTCAATCTTCCCACACGCAGGCGGCAACGTAGATTGCAACAAGTCGCTCCACACCCGTCTGATCAATGCTGTCAAATCTGGCCTGCAATGGACTATCCAGATCAAAAACACCAAGAATGGTGTCCTCGTGAATCAGCGGTACGACGAGTTCCGAGCGGGAAGCCGCATCGCAGGCGATATGTCCCGGAAAAGCGTGAACATCTTCGACAAGGATGGACGAGCCCTGCGCAACAGCTGTTCCGCAGACACCATTGCCCACCGCAATGCGCACGCAAGCAGGTTTTCCCTGAAAGGGCCCGACAACGAGTTCATCTTCCGAATAAAGAAAATAAAAACCGGCCCAATTGAGATCAGGCATCATCTGGAAGATCAGTGCCGACGTGTTGGCGGCATTCGCTACGGGGTCAGTTTCACCCGCGAGCAGACCACTCAACTGATCGGCAAGTTCGCGATAAAACCTGGGCTTGTCAGATTGATCAATCGTCTTCTCGGCAAACATCGAACATCCTTACGTGTTTAATTCCCGCCGCCAGGGCGAAATATCTGAGACTCATCCCTACTACAGGATGTCCTTCGAGGCGACGGTGAACTCTTCGGCTTCTTTTCGAAGCCATTCACAAAACAGCGATGACTTGCGATGTTGGCGCGCACGACGCAAGGCGACATAGTTTTGTCCGCTCTCGATAAACCGGCGCGGTGCAACCAGACGCCCTGCCCTTATGTCATCTGATACGAATGGCCAAGGTGCAATGCAGACGCCCAGTCCGCCCATCGCCGCTTCCAACATGAAATAGAAATGTTCGTACTCCTTGCCTGGCGCATTTCCAATGGAAGTACCTGATCGGGCGCACCAATCCGCCCAGGCATAAAGCCGGGTTTGCGAATGGAGCAGCGGAATTCCTGCAAAATCCGATGATATAACCGGCATCAGAGATGAGGCCAGAACAGGGCCAATCTGCTCACTGAACAGCGGAACAACCTCCGCGCCCTTCGGCCAAAGATCAGCACCGACCCGGATTGCCACATCGAAACCATCGCGGGAAAAATCAACCGGCTTGCTTGAGGAAGTCAGGCGGACGTCAATGTCCGGATGCACAGCCTGAAACCGGTAGAGGCGTGGAATGAGCCAGCGCATGCTGAATGTACCGGGACACGAAACATCGAGCGGTCCCTCTTCCGTATCTGCCACCAGTCTTACAGCAAGATCGATCTGATCGAACGCCGGGACTAGCCCCGAGAGCAACCGTGTTCCTGCATCGGTCAGGCGAAGCGCATTCTTCGGTCCTTCGAACAATGGAACGCCAAGTACATTCTCAAGATGCTGAACCTGCCGGCTGATGGCGCTATGCGTAACGTTAAGTTCATCGGCCGCCAGCGTCATACGTCCATGCCTGCCGGCCGCCTCAAAGGCGCGAAGCGCATTCAGTGATGGAATTCTACGAGCCATGTGCGTTTTCTGAACAATGATTGTTCAATAGTATCGCTTTTCCCACAATCTTTAACAGTGTTTTCTTGCCGCGAACATCAGATTCCCCTGCTGTAAAAGCAATAATCCGGGATTGGAACTCGCCAATCCCGTCCTCCCTCATGTGACTAAAATGATTATATGAAGCTGCTCAACTAAGGAGACTTGATCGTGCTGAACAGATTCAATGATGGCAGTGCTGGTGACGCCAATTACGGTGTGATTGGCGCTGACTACACCAGATATCGCCAGCCCGACCCGCACATTGCCGAGTTTATACGTTCTGCGTTGAGCGATGCGAGATCCGTTCTCAATGTCGGTGCGGGCGCCGGGTCTTATGAACCAATCGACCGGATGGTGACAGCCCTTGAGCCTTCGGCTTCCATGCGTGCGCAAAGGCCGGGTCACTTACCGATGGCGGTCGACGGTGTTGCCGAAAGACTGCCATTTCCTGACCAAAGCTTTGATGCGAGCATGGCAACCTTTACGGTCCACCAGTGGCCTGACTTGAAAGCTGGTCTTGCAGAAATGCGGCGCGTTACCCGCGGCACCGTACTGATCCTGTCCTGCGATCCGGACGAACTGCATCGCTCATGGCTAGCCAATTATGCGCCTGAAATGATTGCGGTCGAAGCGCGCCGATATCCCTCGATGCGCTCAATCCGGGAGGGGCTTGGCGGCGAGGTCGAGATCGTTCCTGTTCCTATTCCCCTCAACTGTGCGGACGGCTTTGGCGAAGCCTACTATGGACGCCCTGAGCGCCTGCTGGAGAAAGGCGCCCGTCTGGCAAATTCGGCATGGAGTTTTGTCGACTCTTCCGTCGCCGATCGCTTCGTCGAGAAACTCGCTCGTGATCTTGATACCGGAATTTGGGATGCCATGTATGGAAGCCTCCGTACCCAACCATTCTTTGAGGGCTCCCTCAGGCTGATCATCGGGCGAAAGTGACCATGTGAGAAAGGCCCCGCTGATGCACATCGGGGCCTTTCTCTGTATAGATACAACACCTGCTAATCGACGGAGATGACTTCGCCTGTCTGTCTGTCGACATTAACCCGGATGTCGTTGCCGCGCCGATCGGTGCCTTCCACAATGAAGCGCGACCGTCTGCGTTCGATATTGTCCACATTTCGCAGGCCTTCGGCACGCGCCACGCGCACAGCTTCGCGTTCGCTGATTTCCATTCCACGACGCATGGGCCGCTCGACGCGTGGCTCCACCAGTCGCACACCACCGGGGCCAATTTCAACGGATTGTGCAAAAGATGACGTCGCCGACATGACTGTCAGTGCGGCAACACCTGCAATGGCAAAAGCTTTCAACATGATTGTCTCCCTGAATTAATAAAATTCATGCTTACGGGGAGATAACGCAGAGCGCAGGGCGTGGTTCCCATCGCAGACAGCACTGGCCCTACTCGGCGGCCAGTTTCCCGGCGTGAAAGACGTTGCGCGTGCCTTTGGTCAAATCGGCCTTCACCGCAGCGAAATCGCCTGGTGATGTCCAGTATCGCAGAGTTACCACAACTGAATCCTCCGTCAGATCGGACACGAAGGCTTGTGGTCCCGGATTTTGCAAAATCCGTTTGTCACCGGCAGTCAGTTTGACAAGGCTTTTTTGAACCTGATCGACATCTTCATCAGGACCTGCGCTGATCGTGATATCGTTGCGCCTGACACCGTTACGCGTGTAGTTCTTCACCGGCTGGGTCCATAGTGTCGAATTCGGAGCAAGGACGTAAACACCATCCGCTGCCCGCAACCGCGTGGCAAACAGACCAATTTCCTCCACAGTGCCCGTAACGCTGCCGACTTCAACATATTCGCCGATACGCAGAGGCCTCAGGGCCAGTAGCATGATGCCGGCGGCGATATTCTGCAATGTCCCTTGCAAAGCGAGCCCGATGGCCAGACCGATCGCGCCAATGGCTGCAATGACCGAGGCAGTCTGGATGCCGAACTGGCCGAGCACCATGACTGTTACAAGACCAAGCACCACATACCGGGCAATCTTTGAAAAGAAGCGGCGCAGCGTAAGATCAAAGCCACTCACCTGCCCCAATCCGGCATAGAGCCATCGCTCGACCAGCCCAGCAACGATATAGCCGATCACCAGCAGCAATATGGCCCCTATCACCGAGAATGAATAGGTGACGACAAGCGCACTGGCTTGCTGAACTCCGGTTTGAATGGCGTTGAAGGCGTTTTGGGGATCAAGTTCCATGAAGCATTTCTCCTTGTCAGGGACTGCAGGACAAAACTTTACAGCACTGGGATAGTTCCCAAATCGGCTGCATCGCCTGCCCTCGAATCCTCTTCGGGGAACTAATACCTAAACATCATTGTGGCCATACTTTTGACAACGCCAGAAGGCGATATCCCATTTCAGGGCTTGCGCCGAAACCCGCTGTCTGATTCTTTGCCGGATATTGGGGCTAGAAGCAGTTTTGATTCTCCAGCTGAGCCCCGCCATACCATTAAGTACCTGCACGCCGATAATGATCACCGGCCGGGAATAAGGATTGCACGATGTCAATTAACCTCAAGAAGCCGGAAATTTCCGAGATGAAACCGAATATCACAGTGTTCGGCGTCGGCGGAGGCGGTGGTAACGCGGTTAACAACATGATCCGCGAAAACCTGCAGGGAACACAGTTCATCGTTGCCAATACGGATGCACAGGCGCTGTCCATGTCCAAGGCGAGCCGCCTGATCCAGCTCGGCGCGAATGTAACGCAGGGTCTTGGCGCAGGGTCCCATCCGGAAATCGGCCGGGCGGCGGCGGAAGAAAGCATCGACGAAATTATGGACCACCTCGCCGGCACACATATGTGCTTCGTAACGGCGGGCATGGGTGGCGGCACCGGAACGGGCGCTGCGCCAGTGATCGCGCGTGCTGCTCGCTCTGCCGGTATTCTCACCGTCGGCGTCGTGACAAAGCCATTTTCCTTCGAAGGCACACGCCGTATGCGCATGGCCGATGAAGGACTGGAAGAACTGCGTGACAGCGCCGATACGCTGATTGTTATTCCCAACCAGAACCTTTTCCGCGTTGCCAATGCCGCCACGACTTTTGCCGATGCTTTTGCCACGGCTGACCGCGTTCTTTATTCCGGCGTCGCCTGCATCACCGATCTGATGGTGCGCGAAGGTCTGATCAATCTGGATTTCGCTGACGTGCGCTCCGTCATGCGCGACATGGGCCGTGCCATGATGGGCACCGGCGAAGGTTCGGGTGAAGGCCGCGCGCAGGCAGCCGCCGAGGCCGCTATTGCCAATCCGCTTCTCGACGTGGAATCGATGAAGGGCGCCAAGGGCGTTCTGGTCTCGATTTCTGGCGGGCGTGATATGACGCTGTTTGAAGTGGATGAAGCGGCTACCCGTATTCGCGAAGAAGTTGACGATCAGGCCAATATCATCCTTGGCGCAACATTTGACGATGCGCTGGAAGGTGTGTTCCGGGTATCGGTTGTTGCAACGGGCATTGATGTTGCTCGTGCAGCCTCGGACACCGGGGCTCCGGGCTCTGTCCTGTCAATGACACGACGTCAGGCCTGATCAGGCATTCAACAATATTAGATATTTAAAAGAGAAATTTCCCTTGTTGGTTTAACTTGGGAAATTGCATTCGGAGCAGCACCATGTCTGCCGCTGCTCCGAATAGGTAGTTGTTAGTCTTGCTTCTTGCCGGATTCGATATCCAGCGCGGCCTGTTCAAGTATCTTGCGAACCCGTTCCGCCTCTTCCGCGTCCCAGCCATGGCTGTGCAGATGCAGCGCTGTGCGCAGCGTATCCATCGCATGGGCGATGGCTTCCGGTGCGCGCTGTCCGGCCATGGAACGGGCAACCATGCCCATTCGTGTGCGAACCGCATCAACGAGGTTCTTGTTCTCAGCCAGATAGGCAAGCCCCTCCTCGGTGATGGTGTAGAGCTTCTTGGAGCCTTCGCTCGCCGCAGCCGTAACCTGCCCTATTTCCTCAAGGAATGTCAGGGACGGATAGACTGAACCGGGACTTGGCGCATAGGCGCCACCGAACAGCTCTTCAATATCCTTGATCAACTCGTAGCCGTGGCGGGGCCGCTCGGCGACCAGCGCCAGCAGGACAAGACGCAGATCGCCCGATGCGAACACCCGGCCTCCTCCGCCTCTGCGGCCAAACCGACCGCCGCCGCCGGGACCATCATGGCCACCGCCATGGCGGCCGAAGCCTCGACCCATGGCATGCAGGATTGCGCGTTCGACGTGTTCATGCCGTTCGTTTCGTTCGTGATGACAATTTCTAAACATGTGTTTTCTCCTTTTCATACACAAACGATATATCTTTTGAGTCTATCTGTAAACAGAATCTTTAAATCGCATCGAAAGTACGCACCACCGCTGCGCTATGTGTATGATTGTCTTGGAGAAAATATTGCGGCATTCATTCATCGGCTGGCTGTAAAGTCGCAACACGGACTATATCGCCAGTGCCAAAACTCACTTGCTCCGCCGATCGATCTCTTCCGCTTGCTGCCGCGTTATGCCGATATCATCGAGCAAATGATCGCTGAGCTTACTGATGCGCGGGTCATCCGCGCGCTCTGCCCGGTAGAACAAATTGCTCCAGAGGGACGTGCGGACTTTTCTGATCAATTCTAACACGGCGTCACCGCTTTTCTGCAGGCCAATGGTATTGGGTTCATTTACTAGTAGACCAGTCGTCTTGAAATTAGGCATGATAAATCTCCTATGCGTGGTTTTTAAGCAGCCCGTCGAACGCCATCGTCTTGAAACGCTGGAGCGGTGCGATGCTGCCTTCGGTCTTCATGCGAACAAGGGCGCCTTCATAGGCGTCAATGAGAAAAGCCGCGGTTTCATCAGGATCAAGATGTGAAGGCAATTCCCCCTGCTCCCGCGCTTCCCGCAAGACTTGTTGAAAATCGCGCTGCCAGGCAGCAAAGGCACGGTGCAGTTCCTGCCGGAGCACATCACTATGAACCGCGATCGATTGGGCAAGATTGCCGAGCAAACATCCACCTATGGGGTTCTCGCTGGCATATACCTGCTCATGATACTCAAAATAGGCGCGCAGACGCTGCAGCGGTGATTTGCTCTCGTCGGTCAGCAATTGGGTCCGAACGGTCTGATTGCCCTCCGTATAGGAACCGACAACCGCCGAGGCAAACTCCTCCTTGCTGGCAAAGAAGTGGTAGAATGAACCCTTGGGGACGCCAGCGGATTTGAGGATTGGCCCAATTCCCGCCCCTTCATAACCGTGCGAGAGAAGAGCTTTCAGCCCCTCGTCAATAAGTACAGCGCGTGTGTCAATTTTGCTCATGCATAAAAAGTAGACCAGTCGTCTAGTAAAGTCAACCCTCCCTGATATTTTGGCTAAATCGGCTTGCAGCAGGATTGGCAGACATGAGAATGCGCAGCGCGAAGGATACTCGCCTGATCTCAAAGGCTTTACGTGAGCGCTGCTTCGCGCGCATTGCGCCGGATCACCTGTGGCGGCTGACCGAAAGCCCTCAGAAATGCGCGGCGCATCCGCTCGCGATCAGCAAATCCGGTTTCCTGCGCCACGGTATCGATAGGCAGACGCCCCTGCTCCATCATCAGCCGTGCCGCCTCGACACGCAGGTTCTCGACAGCCTTGGCGGGCGATTGGCCTGTTTCCGCCTTGAATGCGCGGCTGAACTGGCGCGGACTGAGATGCGCCGCCTCCGCAAGCTGCTCCACCGAAAGCGCCGTTTGCAGATTACGCTTGGCATAAACAAGCGCGCTCTGGATGCGATCGGATTTGGGTTCGAGATCAAGCAGCGTTGAAAACTGTGATTGTCCACCCGCCCGGCGATGATAGATGACGAGGCTTTTTGCTACCAGCCGGGCAATATCTGCACCCAGATCCTTTTCGACCATCGCCAACGCCAGATCGACCCCGGCAGTCATGCCTGCCGACGTCCAGACCGAGCCGTCAACGATGAATATCCGGTCTTCTTCCACTTTGATTGCAGGAAAACCGGAACGCAGATCCCGCGCATAGAACCAATGGGTGGTTGCCCGGCGCCCATCCAGAATACCTGCTTCGGCAAGAACAAACGCACCCGTGCATATAGACGCAATGCGCCGTGCACGGTTCATTTCCCGCTGCATGAAGGCGACCAAACCCGGCCTCGACGGCGCGATACCGGTGGCACCACCAACAATCAGCGTGTCGAAAGCTGCATCATTGAACGGCTCAGTCTGCATCGCCAATCCGATAGAGTTGCGAATGGGTCCACCCGTTTCCGACAACAGATGCACATCATAGATCGTCTCCTCTGCCTCGATATTGGCGAATTCGAACACCGACGCCGCAGCCAGACTCATCATCTGGAAATCAGGGAAAACCACAAATCCGATACGTTGCATGACATCATGTCCTAAAAGGTTGCATATATGACATTTGGGACGCCAATGAAGCGATGTAAAGTGCAACTCACTATCAACAACCACAAACATATGGAGCATGATGATGAGCACGAACCCAAGCAAAGGCACCGCCCTGATTACCGGAGCATCTTCCGGCATTGGTGCAATTTACGCCGACCGCCTCGCCCGGCGCGGATATGATCTGATCCTTGTTGCCAGAAACCGCGGACGTCTGGACGCGCTCGCCGAGCGGCTGACAACGGCAACAGGCCGTTCAATCGAGGCGGTCGCTGCCGATCTGAACAACAAGGCCGATCTCGCACGCATCGAGAATATCCTGAAAACCGATGCCAGCATTACGCTGTTGGTCAACAATGCCGGTGTCGGCGCATCGAAACCATTGCTGGATGGCGAAATCGATAGCCTCGACAGTCTTATCAGTCTGAACGTCACCGCCCTGACCCGGCTGACCTATGCGGCAGCGCCGGGTTTTGTCGCCAGAGGCGGCGGCACGATCATCAATATCTCGTCCATCGTTGCCGTTTCACCTGAACTTCTGAATGGGGTTTACGGGGGCAGCAAGGCTTTCGTTCTGGCTTTCAGCCAATCGCTGAAGCACGAGCTTGCTGATAAGGGCGTGCGAATTCAGGTTGTACTTCCCGGTGCCACCGCCACCGAATTCTGGGACGTCGCAGGGGTGCCGATTACGCATCTGCCTGAAGCGATAGTCATGACCAGCGAAGATCTGGTCGACGGCGCTCTGGCAGGGTTTGATCAGGGTGAATTCGTCACCATTCCATCTTTGCCCGATGCAGCGGACTGGGACCGCTACGAATCAGCACGAACAGGCCTTGCACCGAATCTCTCGCACAAGAAGCCCGCTGAACGTTACGGAGTTGCCCCCCGCGCCGCCGCATAGTGACAAAAAGAGCGCCTGCCGGATGGCGGGCGCTCTTTATCGCAGATTTATCGATACCGGCTCGACGACGCGACGCGAGGGATTTTACGAACAATATTCTGGTTGCTTGCAGCCTGTTCGGGAGAAATTTCCGCGAGCCTGCGCAGGTTACGTTCGCTTTCAAACTGCATAACCGACAGCGCGATGCCCACCGAAGGCTTGCAGCGCCCATGCAGTGACGCCACGAGAATTTCGCGCCCCGAGAAAAGTCCGTTCAAATCATAATTGGACAGATAATCGTCCACGGCAGCACGCGCATTAAGGAAGGCCGATTTCCAGACCTCCATGATCTCGCCATGCAATGCCGCTGCAACGCGCCACCGCTCATAGCGCTCTCCGGCATTCACCGCATCGCGATAAGCCGCCAGACGCTCACGCAATTCGTCGCATAGCGCAGCCAGTGGGCTGATCTTTTTTTGAATAACTGACTCTGCGCCACGGATCAGTTTTGCTGTTTCCGGGTCAGTATCGATAGGCTGGGGACTGGCCCAATTACTCGGCATGGTGGTCGATTCCCTCGAAATATCAGCGCTTGAGGACTTTTTCCCACGTGAAACGCCCGCTCAATGCGACTTGATCGAGATTTCAGCACAGGTACCGGTTCGATTTATTGGCATTCCGACTGTGGTTGTGCGATCAGCGTCTGCAGGATTGAGAACAGCTCGTATTTGTCCAAACTGTCATCGTCCTCCAGCAGAAGAGAACAAATGTGCCGTGCCTTCGCTGCAAATTCTTCCAACGTATTTGCCGGATGCCTGAGCATCGCAACGCGTGCATGATGTTCCGCATCCGTCGCCGCCGCAAGGCGCCTGTCAAATGAGGCAGTCTCCTGCCCGCCATCCATGCAATCGGTGCATGCACGTACAAGCCATTGTAGTTCGCGTCTGGAATTTCTGTGCTGTTCGAGCACAGTTGCAATTGAAGCAACGCGGGCGGCAGGATTAACCCTGATACCATCGATGGTAATGACAGCCAAAGTCACGCCGAAAATCCCCTTGATGCAAATCTGCACCGCTCACGTTTCGGTCGGAACACTATTCCGTTATACCAAGAAAAATAGGGACAACCCTGTCCCTATTTTGCGCTTTATAGAAATCGCACTACTCTCTAAGCGCCAATGCTGTCAGCATGGTAAAATGGCGTGCAACCGGGAGTACGCGTGAAGGCGATGGCGGAACAGACGTCGAAGCATACACACGTGCTGATCATCGAAGATCAGCACTTAATGAGACTGGCCCTGATTCATGAATTGCAGGCGGCCTTGCCTGCGTCCATTGTTCATGGCGCAGCCAATATAACAATTGCGCTCGATCTGCTGGAATCACACCAGTTCGACCTTGTGGTGATTGATCCGGGTCTTCCCGGCTATGATCCGAAGTCACAGGACGACCGTTTTGATGTCGTGCAGGTTGTCATAGAACTGTCACCCGATGCCATCCATTTTGTGGTTACGGGTTCCGACACGGATGAAGAATGGGAACATTGCCAGAAACTCGGCGTCGTCGGCTATCTGGCCAAGAACAATCTAAGGCCCGGAGCCCTGGTTGACGTTCTGCAGGAGGTTGCAGAACGCGGATACAGTGTCAGGCTTTCAAATGAGACGACAGCACCACCCGAATTCTATCATTCGGGTCTGACACCGCGTGAACAGGAAATACTCGGCTGGATGCGGCAACGACCGTCTGGAATCAGTCGCAAAGAAATATATGAACAGCTCGGGGATCGCTTTGATATTGATGCAGCATCTGCAGAAAAATACTATAAACGTGCGCGTGCAAAGCTAATAAAAACCGGGCTCCTACCAAAGGGGTTATGATGGGGACTGCTCTGGAACACCATAATAACAAAAAACTAAAGGCATCAGCGGCAATTGGAGGTCTTTTCGCCACTGGAACTGCCAACCGAACAAAACAGATAAATAACGCAGGCAAGCAGGTTTCTTTTCTCTTCGCGGGCCTGTGCCTCTGCATGTCGGTTTTTTCGGGCACATCTTTCGCCAATGATGACCCCGCGGTCATTCAAATGCAGGATGCATCCGGCGGTGCTTTGGCAACCTTTACGCAGGAAAAACTCCGTCAGGAGTTTCCCATGCATGATCTGGTGACGGAGACCCCCTGGACCAATGGCGTGAAAATCCATTTCCGTGGCCCTTCGGTGAAGGAAATGGTGACCAAGTACAAGATTGCGGACAAGCCCAATCTCGAAGTTGCTGCATTCGACAATTACATTATAAAAATCACCATGGAAGAGGTGGCTGAGTTTGCGCCTATCATTGCACTCGAACAGGCCTGCACAGATACCGACAAGCAAAGCGGCATCTGCACGAAGGATCAGGATTTCAGGCCTTTATCACTCGATGATGGCGGGCCGTTCTATATTGTCTGGCCGCTGGGCAAATTGCCAAAGCCCTATATCCCGGCCCGTAACTCCATATGGGTATGGTTTGTTACCTCGATCCGCCCGGCCGATTGAAACTGACTGAACATGAAGCTGGATAAGTACCTCGACCCGCTCTTTTACATCATCCTGATCGGAGCGGCCCTGCTCTGTGTCTGGTCGTTTGTCCGCGCGGATCTGTACCGTATCCAGACCAATGAAATCATGAGCCAGACCTTTGAGGTTCAGGTTCGCGCTTCACAGGCACGCGAGAAGATTGCCAGTATCAAGGGCTATCTGATGCTCGCCACCAGAACGGGCGATCCTGAGCCGCGCCTGATTCAGGAAGTAACCCTGATGAATTTCAACCTGAAATCGCTGGATCAGCTCGACTACGCAGACCGGTTTCTTGATGCGCCTGATATCGCTTCACTGAAAAAGACGATCCTCACCGTAGACACAGTCTTGACCCCGCAGATCAAGGCAAGCCAGTTCGACAAGGCGTTAAAAACCGTACAAACCATCGAAACGGATATTTTCCGCACCGCCGGATCGACCTTGGCTCACAGTATTACCCTGCAGGGCACCGCCACCATCGCCGCCGATGTTGCCAGAAACAAGCTTCTGGGTGCGGCTGGCGCGCTGATCCTTGCCGGACTGCTCATCCATCAGCGCAGCCTTCTGGCCCGCCGCAAGGACCAGCATATCCGCTCGTTTTCCGCACTGTTTGCCCATATGACGCGCACCCGGATTGCCGCGCTGCGTCTGTTCCTCGGCTATGTCGGCAACAACGCCATTCCCTCATCGGAAATGACCGAAGCGGCCCGCAGCACGATTGCCGAACTGGAAAGCATCAATGAGGGCCTGATGATGATCGGCCACTCCAAGACGCAGTTCAAAAAGGTGCCACTAGGGGATTTGCTGGCGGATATCGTGTCAAAGAGCCCGATCAACCTGCAGCTGGACATTGAGCAGGCCGCGCGTAAATCACTTATTCCCGCATCTCAGTTCCATCTTATCATTGACGAACTGGTCCGCAACGCCACCAATGCCGTCGCCACCCGCACCGATCCGGTTATTGCGATCAGGGCGAGCGTCAACCGCCGCTTTCTGCAGCGCCCGCAACTGGTACTGGTTGTTGCGGACAACGGTATCGGCATGAGCCCCTCCACGCTGGCGAAAGCCAAGGAGCCATTCTTTTCGACCAAGGCGGGCGTCCACCTTGGTCTTGGCCTGACAAACTGCATGGAACTGGTGAAAACCATGACGGGAAAGCTGAAAATCACATCGGTCCCCGATGTCGGCACGACCGTGCGCATCAGCTACGGGCTCGATAGCTAATCCCGGCAAGCCATTTTTGAACCCGATTGTTCGAATTAGACACAACCCAGGATAGCTTTCTTCACTTGTTTCAGGCTTGAATGCCGGTGCTCGCAACTGACCCGGCGGAAACAATGAACATCTACAACTTATGGATGACCCGATTCGGTGCGCTTTCGCCATTGCGGCAAGTCGCGATCATGGTTGGCATGGCCACCATATCATCGGTTATTCTGGCTGTGAGCGCCTTCTTCGTCATTGGCCTGCAAACGCCCTATCGGGTTGCCGCCGTTACAACAGGCATCGTCGTTCTTGTCAGCCTGCCGCTTGGCGCATTTCTGGTCGGGCTGAATTACAAATTGAAGCAGCTTGCAGAGCAGCTTGATCTCGACTCGCGCCGGGATGATTTGACCGGCCTGCTCAACCGCGCCGAGTTTTACCTGCAGACACAGCAACTGTTTGCAAGATCCAGACCCATCGACAGTGCGGGTGCCCTCCTCTACATCGACGCCGATTACTTCAAGGCCATCAATGATCGCTTTGGCCATGCCACTGGCGATGGCGTCATTCATGAACTTGGCCGGGTCATTAAGTCCAGCATCGGCGAGCGGGATTTGGCCGCGCGGATCGGCGGCGAGGAATTCACGGTATTCCTCGCCGATGCAGATCTTGGCCGCGCCAACTGGATAGCCCACAAAATTCTGATCGCCACCCGCGCTATTGGCAGGGAACTCGGGCTTGAGCGAACAACAATCACCGTCAGTATCGGTATTTCCCTGCACACACCGGGGCAGTCACTGGAAGAGACATTGGCGATTGCTGACAAATATCTTTATTCCGCCAAACATCAGGGTCGAAACCGGGTCGTTTATGGCTAAAACACTCAGGCGCTTGTCATCCCGGCGCGCTGATTGAGTTTTCCGCATCTGCGCCGCAGCCTCATCAAGGAGCTTGCATATCGTAACACATAGAGTTACATGAAATGCAATGACGGCCTTTCTTCCACCCCTGCCTTCTGCCGCAGTGGCGAGGCCCCGAACGGAGATGCAGAATGTCATCGTTTTCCAATCCCGATGTCGTTTCGGGATATGCGGCCAGAACCGCGCAACTTGTGCCGGGCCTTCACGACCTGCACCGGATGACTGGTCTGCTTCTGGCAGAGCGGGCTCCTGCCGATGCGCGCGTTCTGGTTCTCGGGGCTGGCGGAGGAATGGAACTGGGCGTGCTCGCGCAGATGCAACCGCGCTGGCATTTCGATGGCGTCGACCCCTCCGCCGAGATGCTTCAACTGGCCAGAACCAATCTCGGTGCGCAGGCCTCTCGTGTTGCGTTCCACGAGGGCTATATCGACAGTGCGCCCGAGGGCCCATTCGACGCTGCAACCTGTCTTCTAACGCTTCACTTCCTGCCGGAAGAGGAACGGCGGCAGACGCTGCGCGCGATCCAGCAGCGATTGAAGCCCGGCGCGCCCTTTGTTGCCGCGCACCACAGCTTCCCCAATGAGGGGGCGGAATTGGACAAATGGCTCGCGCGCTACGCGGCGTTCGCAGCGGCATCCGGGGCTCCAATATCCCTGACTGCGAACAGCATCAGAACCATGAAAGAGCGATTGCCCGTTCTTTCCCCCGCCATGGACGAAACCATTTTTCGCGACGCGGGATTCTCGAATATCGAGCTGTTTTACGCCGGTTTCACATTCAGGGGCTGGGTCGCTTACAAGAGTTGACCGCACCACGAAGACTAAGCAGGAGGCACCACCTTACCCTCCCCCAACGTGGGGAGGGTCGAACCGCAGGTTCGGGGTGGGGGGATGAATTGGCACACCGGTTGAATCGTGATGTCCGAGCAGTTACCCCCCACCCCGCTGCTGCGCAGCGACCCTCCCCACGTAGTGGGAGGGTAAAGGAGCCCGTCATCCTCCATTCTTGGGTTTAACCAGATGGTTTGTATATTCAAACGCTTCGCCCGGCCCCTGATCGAGGAAAAGCCGTGGCGGGTTATCTCCCACCTGCTTTATGTGGCTGATGATATGAACCCGGTTTTGCTTATCCCTATGAACTGAATAAACAAGTTCGCCATCCAGCCCTTTGTCTGCCCGCTTGCTCTCGATCCTGAACCGCATGGTCATCGCCAACAGCCCCAGCACAAAGGCAGGCGGAATGATCAGCCATATTGCCTTGATCAAATCAGGTGAGGATTGAAACGTATCAAGCAGATGAGCCCAGAAATTGTAGTCGGTCATGCGCACTCCCTTGTTTCACGAGGAAAGCGGCCACCCGAGGATTATCCTCTGGTGACCGGGGAGCTAGAAAGTCGCACACAGACGACCGCCACGGCCTTTAAGCCGAAGCTCTGGACATACGCCGAGGCCTCCCCGGCCATAGGGCTGAGGAGGTGCCTTTGCGGTCGACACCGACCGCTGTATGCGAGGTTTCTAGGCCCCAAGACCAATCCATTTCGACCGGTCTCAACGCAGACCATAGTGGGAAAATTATGCAGGTGGAAGGGGTTAGAATGTCAGTTTGCAGGGTTATTAGTGAGTGGAGTGTGTGGTTCGTGGTTCGACAGGCTCACCATGAGGGAGAGCGGTGGATGCAACGATAATCGCAGAGATTGCAGATCAAAATGGTTGCAGCGCAAAGGTTGCAGAACTTGGCTCCCTGCAATCCTCACTCTCCCTCATCCTGAGCTTGTCGAAGGGCGCAACGATGGTTCTGCAATGCAAAGGTTGCAGACTATCGCTCCCGACACCTCAACCCACTCCGTCATCCTCAGTCCTCGGGTTTAACCCGAGGATGACCCGAGGACCCACGACAAAGGGGAAGGAACGACTACAATTATCGTGCTTTCAGATCATGGGTCCTCGGGTCAAGCCCGAGGATGACGGAGAGATGTGGGTTGTGGCAGCAGGAAGCGGAGCGATGGCCCCGCTTCCCGTTATCAGATTAGCTCTTCAGGCGGGAATTGCAGAGGCTGTAATAGCCGCCGCCCTTCTGAATCCACTTGAGGCCGCCAAGCGTGTTGTTCTGCTTGTTGGCATAATACTGTTCAAGACATGTATGCATACGGGCCTTGCCAGCGCTTTCAGTGGAGTATTTGGCCGAAACGGCCTTCGGGAAACCAACGCCCGCTGGAGCTGCCGTCGTGGCTGCTGGCGGCTCATCCTTATAGGTCGCTGTCTGAGGTGTTGGAGCAGTGTCATCATCCGTAGCGGCAGCAGCTGCACCGGAGCTGCACTGTGCCTTGCGGAAATCATTCCACTTCTGGCCGCCAAGTGTGCCTGCCGTCTTGGCAGCCTGATACTTGGCACTGCATTCCTTCATCGTCAGACCACCACCGGTGCTGGCATCTGCCGGCGCAGTGGCTGTCTTGGTTGCTTTGGTTGGCGCGGCGGCCGGTGCAGTTGCTGCTGCATCACCACTGCACTGGGCCTTGCGGAAATCATTCCACTTCTGGCCGCCAAGTGTGCCTGCCGTCTTGGCAGCCTGATACTTGGCACTGCATTCCTTCATCGTCAGGCCGCCACCTGAATCAGCGGGCGCAGCAGCTTTTGGCGCTGCGGCTGTTGTCTTGGCGGCTTTGGTTGGAGCAGCCGGGGCCGGAGCCGCAGCGGCAGGCGATGCATCCGCACATTGCGTCTTGCGGAAATCATTCCACTTTGCGCCGCCAAGTGTCCCGGCAGTCTTTGCTGCCTGATACTTGACGCTGCACTCTTTCGCCGTGAGCGCATAGGCCGGTACAACCGTAAATGATGCGGCACCGATAATTCCGGCCAATATAAGATTCCGGGTCATAGACATTTTTGAACTCCCTCAATTTCAACAGTGCACATTCAGAAACTGGCACCAACCATGGCTTCCCCCCGAAACCCATAGTCTTCATATGTGATGAAATGATTATGGCTTAAATTGGAGAAGTAACCAACAGGAATTACGCATGCAGAATATTCAAAATATCTGACAGAATATTACAGAATTTCAAATAATTATACCAAAGTCTTATCAAAATACTGGTGCAATACCCACATAAAGACAACAACAAGAAAACGGCCTTTCAAAAGAGAAAAACTTCCGATGCGAAGAATCGGACGGCCTCTGTCGCCCTTAACCACGAGTTAACAATCTGAAGTTGTTAAACTGATCCTTGGCCCGAAGACATGAAGGGCGAGGCATTTACGCCGCCGGACTTTTCGTTGTTATATGCGGCCAAGGAAAAACTCTTCGATCAGGGAAACTTCGTTGCGTCCATCACCCATCCGCCCGCTGCCCGCGTTTGTCTTTCGCAAATACACCATCCCCGAACTTTGGGCCGATGGCGTTGTTCACATCTCGGGCGTTACGCTGGCAATCGTGGGATCGATTCTCCTGCTCGTCTTCGGGCCGGAAGAGCCTGCAACCTATGCCGCCGTGGCCATCTACCTTGCAACGCTTGTCCTCTCCATGGGGCTTTCGGCGATATACAACATATGGCCGATTTCGCCTGTCAAAGCCCTTTTGCGGCGTTTCGATCATTCGGCGATCTACCTGCTGATCGCGGGCACCTATACGCCGCTTATGGCCAAAAGCGGTACATGGTGGCTGCTATCCACTGTCTGGGCCATTGCCATCGCGGGCGTGTTGTTGAAACTTTTGATGCCCAACCGGTTCGACCGGCTGTCTATCGTGCTTTACCTTGCCTTGGGCTGGAGTGGCGTCGCCGCCTATCAGGAACTGACTCTGGCACTGTCCGCCACGGTGCTGTGGTTGATCCTCGCCGGGGGTCTTGTCTATTCCTTCGGTGTCATTTTCCACGTTCTTGAGCGGCTGCCATTTCACAATGCGATCTGGCATGCCTTTGTTCTGACCGCGGCAAGCATTCACTTTGCCGCCATTTGTACAGCGGTGGCATAGGAGTAGAATACCATGAGCAAATATGTGCTGATCGGTTCGGCAGGATGTGGCTCAGTCATTATCGAACTGGCCTTCGCCCGCGCAAAGGCCGCCTTTGTGCTTGAACAGATCCCCTATATTGAACCCGGTCCGGAACGTGATCGCCTGCTCGAACTCAATCCCCTCGGTCAGGTGCCCACGCTCATCCTGCCCGACGGCAATATATTGACGGAAAGCGCAGCAATCATTCTGCATCTGGCCGATGCTTTCCCTGACGCCGGACTGGCGCCCTCTGCCAGTGATCCGCATCGCCCGCAGTTTTTGCGCTGGCTCGTCTACATCGTCGGAGCGATTTATCCGGTTTCCACTTTTGGCGATGACCCTGCACGATGGGGGCTGGATGAGGCAAACCAGAAGAAATACCGCGACAGCCTCGAAGAATACCGCCTTAGCCTTTGGAAAAACGTCGAAGAGGTTGCAGACGAGCCGTGGTTCCTTGGCGAGAATTTCAGCGCTATCGATCTCTATCTGGCGGTCATGCGCAATTGGCGGCCGGGGCTCGGCGCATTTAACAGCCATTTTCCCAAACTCGCCGCCATCGCCGATAAAATTGGCAAAGAACCAGCCTTTGCAGAAATCCTTGATCGAGATTTCTAACTTCGCCCTAAACGCTCCTGCCATATCAGGCATAAATGCTGACATGACAGGCTTGAGCCACGGTGGAAAATAGGACAAGCTTGCAGGTGAACGGAAAGCTGCAAATTTTTCGTTGCAGGCCCTTTTCGCGGAAATAAATACCCGGACCCGCCACGGCAATCGTGGTTTAAAGGTCATATTAATTCGGGATATCCAAAGGGAACGAAAAGAATGTCTACCAGCAAAACCTTTCTCGGCGCTGCGCTCGCTCTGGCGCTTTCTATCGGATCTGCAGGCGCGCAGGTCGTTGTTTCATCAAAGATCGATACGGAAGGCGGCGTCCTCGGCAATATCATTCTGGCCGTGCTGAACGCCAACAAGATTGCCACCACAGACCGCATTCAGCTGGGCGCGACACCCATCGTGCGCAAGGCGATTACCGCCAAGGAAATCGATATCTACCCTGAATATACGGGCAATGCCGCGTTCTTCTTTGAAAAGGCTGATGATCCCGCATGGAAGGATGCGACCAAGGCCTATGAGACGGCAAAGAAGCTGGATTACGATGCCAACAAGATCGTCTGGCTGACGCCCTCACCCGCCAACAACACCTGGGCGATTGCCCTGCGCAAGGAAGTGGCGGACGCTGAAAAGCTGGTGACACTGTCCGATTTCGGCAAATATGTGGCTGGCGGTGGCAATGTCGTGCTTGCCGCCTCCTCCGAATTCGTCAATTCGGCGGCAGCCCTGCCTGCGTTCCAGACCACCTATGGTTTCAAGCTCAAATCCGACCAGCTGATCACGCTTTCGGGCGGTGATACGGCCGCAACGATTGCTGCTGCCGCCAACAAGACCAACGGAGCCAATGCGGCCATGGTTTACGGCACCGATGGCGGCATCGCTCCATCAGGCCTCGTTGTTCTTACAGATGATAAGGGTGTTCAGCCTGTTTATCAGCCCGCCCCGATCATCCGTGAGGCCGTGTTGAAAGAGCATCCTGAAATTGAGACTCTGCTCAAGCCAGTTTTTGAAAAGCTCGATCTCGTCACATTGCAGGACCTCAATGGCCGGGTGCAGGTGGGCGGCGAACCGGCAAAGGCTGTTGCGGAAGACTTTCTGAAGAAGAACGGTTTCCTCAAATAAGTCAGTCACTTCACTGAAGCAGGGCGGGCTTATCCTGCCCTGTTCCGGTAAATGGAGACCATGGCCGTGCGTCTGGACAAACTAGGTGTCGTGATTGCCCTGATCGCCGGATATGCGGTGGGCGTAGCGCCGTTTGCCACGTTCCGCGCCAACCGGATCGTTGCCGGTGAACCGCAAACCCTTCTGGCTTCCCTGCCATCATGGGCTGGCCCCACACTTCTTGCTGTCATTGCCATTGCCGTGGTCATCGGCCTCTTTCGCACACCATCGACGCTGCGTCTCGCTGCAAGCTTTGCCACGCTTGCAGCTTTGTTTCTCCTCATCGGCACGGCAGCCGATCACCTCACTCCGCCTGCCAATACCTATGCACGCGTTTCGCCCGCGTCCGGTTTCTGGCTGCTGCTCTTTGCTTTCGCCCTGCTCGCAGCGGATTCGCTGACGCGCCTGCGCCTGACACCGTTGCTCCGTATCCTTGTGCTAATCCTTGCGGGTGGCTTTATCGGCTTTGTCCTGCTTTCAGGAAGCTGGGACAAACTGTCGATCCTGAAAGAATACAGCGCCCGCGCCGATAGTTTCTGGGCGGAAGCCAGCAAGCACATCACATTGGCGCTAGGTTCGCTCGTCGCGGCTGTTGTCGTTGGCATCCCGCTCGGCATTCTCTGTCACCGGGTGCAAAAACTGCGCGACATTGTTCTCAATGTGCTCAACATCGTGCAGACAATCCCGTCCATTGCCCTTTTCGGTATTCTCATCGCGCCGCTTGGCTGGATTGCTGCTAATGTGCCCGGTGCCGTAGAAATCGGCATCAAGGGTATCGGCATGGCCCCCGCCTTTGTCGCGCTGTTTCTCTATTCGCTGCTGCCTGTCGTCGCCAATACCGTCGTCGGCCTTGCGGGCGTTCCCGTTCAGGCCAATGACGCGGCGCGTGGTGTCGGCATGACCGAACGGCAACGCCTGTTCAAGGTGGAATTCCCTCTGGCCTTCCCGGTGATCCTGACAGGCGTGCGCATTGTTCTGGTGCAAAATATCGGCCTTGCAACCATCGCCGCGCTTATCGGCGGCGGCGGTTTTGGCGTCTTCGTGTTTCAGGGCATCGGCCAGACCGCCATGGATCTGGTCCTGCTCGGCGCGGTTCCCACCGTGCTTCTCGCCTTTGCGGCGGCCATTATTCTTGATGCCGCCGTCGAAGTCAGTTCACCCTTTCACTCCGGGGCATCCGCATGATTGAAATCGAGGGTATCACCAAACGCTACGGCGCGGCGACTGTCGTCAACAACGTCTCGCTTGTCGTCCAGCCACGCACCGTCACCGTCATTGTCGGCACATCAGGCTCGGGCAAGACGACGCTGATGCGCATGATCAACCGGCTGGTCGAGCCGACATCGGGCATCATCAAGCTCGATGGCGAGGACAATCGTTCCCTGCCCGGCTATGAACTGCGCCGCCGTATCGGCTATGCCATTCAGGGCCACGGCCTCTTTCCCCACCGCACCGTGGCGCAGAATATCGCCGTCGTGCCCGAGCTTCTCGGCTGGGACAAGGCGAAGATCGACGCCCGTGTGAGTGAACTGCTTTCGCTGTTCCAGCTGGACCCTGATACATTCGGCCCGCGCTATCCGCATGAACTCTCCGGCGGTCAGCAGCAGCGTATCGGCGTTGCCCGCGCGCTTGCGGCAGAACCAAACGTGCTGCTGATGGACGAACCCTTTGGCGCGCTTGATCCCGTTATCCGCTCCAAGGCGCAGGAGGATTTGCTCGCCATCCAGAAGCGTTTCGGCACCACCATCATTCTCGTCACCCACGATATGGAAGAGGCAATTCATCTTGGCCACAAGATTGCGGTGATGGATGGCGGCAATCTGCTGCAATATGCGACACCGGCTGAAATTCTCGCCAATCCGGCAACGGATTTCGTCGCGACACTGGTTGGCACCGGCGACCGGCCCTTCCGCTTCCTGTCCTTGAGCCTCGCTGGTGACGCAGTGGAACCCGGCACAGCGGAAGGCGAAGCCATTCCAGCCTCCGCAACACAGCGCGATGCGCTGGCCGAATTGCTCTGGTCGGGCCGCCCTGCTCTGCCCGTGGTCAATGAAGCTGGCAAATCCATCGGCCGTGTCACTGTGGACGGGCTGGTGAAACGTGCCTCAAGGCCAGCCGCATGAACCTGCGCCTTCCAACCATTCTGCGCATCGGCATCATGGCGCTTCTCGTGGTGTTTTTGCTGCGACCGGAATGGTTTGAACCGATCTTCCGGCCACTCACCCAGAACAATGCCCCTGTCATCTACAATCAGGGCAGTCTGCTGACGCTGACCTTGCTGCATCTGCGCACTGTTGCCATTGCAACCGCAGGAGCCACCATCGTCGCCGTTGCTCTGGCTATTCTGGTCACACGCCCGTTTGGCGCCGAGTTTCTGCCGCTTTCGCGCAGCCTTGTGAATATCGGCCAGACATTTCCGCCGGTGGCTGTTCTCGCCCTCGCCGTGCCTGCGGTCGGCTTTGGTGAAAAGCCAACGCTTATCGCTCTTTTTCTCTACGGATTGCTGCCGATCTTCGAAAACTCGCTGACGGGCCTGACCACCCTGCCGCCAACCGTCACCGATGCAGCGCGCGGTGTTGGCATGACCGGCTGGCAGCGCCTGATCAAGGTCGAACTGCCGCTGGCAATGCCAATCATCCTCGCTGGCATCCGCCTTTCCGTGACGATCAATCTGGCCACGGCCACCATCGGTTCGACAGTTGCGGCCAAAACGCTGGGTGAAGTGATCATTGCCGGGCTGCAATCCAACAACCTTTCCTTCGTCCTGCAGGGCGGCCTCATCGTCGGCATTCTCGCGGTCATGATCTATGATGGATTATCAGCGATAGAACGTTTCATTTCCCGCCGCATGGGCCTTCTCCAGTCGAGCTGACCACCCCATATGCAAACAATCGGACTGCTCCCCCCAAAGGCAGGATTGTGAAAGGACATGCGATGAGCAAGACACGCAAACTGCATCTTGGCGCTTTCATGCGGCCGGTCAGTATTCACACGGGTGCCTGGCGCTATCCCGGCGCTTATCCGGACGCGAATTTCAATTTTGCTCACCTGAAGCGCTTTGCCCAGACGTTGGAGCGCGGCAAGTTCGACGCCTTCTTCATGGCTGATCATCTGGCCGTGCTGAACATGCCGGTGGAAGCGCTGAAACGCAGCCACACGGTGACATCCTTTGAACCCTTCACCCTGCTTTCGGCTCTGGCCGGTGCCACTGAACATATCGGCCTGATCGCCACCGCCTCGACCACCTTTGACGAGCCCTACCACATCGCTCGGCGCTTCGCCTCGCTCGACCATATCAGCGGCGGGCGTGCAGGCTGGAACATCGTCACCACGTCCAATCCCGATGCAGCGCTTAATTTCGGTCTGGAAGACCATATGGAGCATGACGAACGCTATCGGCGCGCCCGTGAATTCTACGATGTGGTGACAGGACTTTGGGACAGTTTTGCCGATGATGCTTTTATCCGCGATGCCGAAACCGGCATTTATTTTGATCCTGAGCGCATGCATGTCCTCGACCACAAGGGCGAGTTTCTTTCGGTTCGCGGTCCGCTCAATATTGCGCGGCCCGTGCAGGGCTGGCCTGTGATCGTACAGGCAGGGTCATCCGAACCGGGACGCCAGCTTGCCGCTGAAACCGCTGAACTCGTCTTTGCCGCACCGTCCAATCTTGCCGACGGCAAAAGCCTCTATGCCGACATCAAGGCCCGTATGGACAAAATTGGCCGGTCGCGCGATCAATTAAAAATACTGCCGGGTGCCTTTGTCGTGGTGGGTGATACGGTCGAGGAGGCCAAGGAAAAACGCGCCCATCTCGACAGTCTTGTACACTATGCCAATGCCATCGGTTCCCTGTCGATTGCCCTTGGTCAGGATGCGTCGGGTTTTGATCCGGATGGGCCATTGCCCGAAATCACCGATACCAATGCCAGCAAGAGCGGCTTGGAGCGTACGGTCAATCTTGCGCGGCGTGAAAACCTGACCGTGCGTCAACTGGCGCAGCGGCTGGGTGGCTATGCGGGTCCTGCCTTTATCGGCACGCCCAAAACCATCGCCGACGAGATGCAGCAATGGCTTGAGGAGGAAGGTTCAGACGGTTTCAACGTCATGTTCCCCTATCTGCCTGAAGGACTTGATGATTTTGTCGATAAGGTTGTGCCGGAACTACAGCGGCGCGGCATTTTCCGCACGGAATATGAAGGCAGGACGTTGCGCGAAAATCTCGGTCTGCAACGCCCCGCCAATCGGTTCTTTTAGATGCGGTGATCGAGCCGTTTGACCAGCCTGTCGCCAACCCACTGAATGCCGCAGACGAGCACAATCAGCACGATCACCACGGCAATCATCACGGAGGTTTCAAAGCGCTGATAGCCGTAGCGGATGGCAAGATCACCCAAGCCTCCCGCCCCGATTGCACCCGCCATGGCCGATGCTCCAATCAGCGTGACAAGCGTGACCGTGAAGCCCGCAACAATGCCCGGTAGCGCCTCGGGCACCAGCACCTCGCGAATGATCGTCCAGCGATTGCCACCCATCGCACGCGCCGCTTCAATCAGCCCGCGATCCACCTCACGCAAGGACACTTCGGCAATGCGCGCATAATAGGGCGTCGCGCCGATGGATAGCGGCACAATGGCCGCCCAAGTGCCGATGGACGTGCCGACGATCAGCCGTGTGAGCGGGATTAGCGCCACCAGCAGGATAATGAACGGCACCGAGCGGAAGGCATTGATAATGGCGCCAAGCACACTGTTGACCCATGGATTGGGCGCGATACCGCCACGGTCGGTTGCCACCAGCGCCAGACCAAGCGGCAGGCCCGCCGCCAGTGAGATCAGACCGGAAGCACCGGTCATGACAAGCGTTTCCCAGAGTGATTGCAGAAGCAGTTCATACATGACTTGTGACATAACCAAGCACCTCTACACGGGCCGAGCGGGCCTCAAGAAACGGAACAAATTGAGCAACTGCAACGGCAGAAACTGCGAGATATAGCCGGGCAATGGCCTGATTTTGCACATGGTCGACACCGCCGTGCAGCAACCGGAATGATCCCGGCAAGTCGGCCAGCAATGTGCCCTGCGCGGCAGCACCGGCAAGATCGACACCAAGCACAGCTTCGCCAGCAGGTTCTGATGACAGGAGGCTGGCAATATGGGCTGGAAGCTGCGGGCGGATACCCGCTAGCAGGCTTTTGGTGATATCAGTCTGCGGATCAGCAAAGACCGACCAGACGGGGCCTTCCTCAACGATTTTACCCGCATCGATAACCGCAACCCGGTCGCCAATGGAGCTGATAACTTCCATCTCGTGCGTGATCAACAGGATAGTGAGGCCAAGTTTCTGGTTGATATCTTTCAGCAGCGCGAGGATGGAGCGCGTCGTTTCAGGATCAAGCGCGGATGTCGCTTCATCAGAAAGCAGCAAAGCCGGCCGCGCCGCCAGCGCCCGGGCAATACCTACCCGCTGTTTTTGCCCGCCGGAGAGCGACGATGGATAGGCTTTCGCCTTGTCGGAAAGCCCAACCAGTTCCAATAGTTCCCGCGCCCGGTTCAGACGCTCAGCTTTCGGGCGTCCCTCAATCTTGAGTGGCAGCGCAACATTCTCTTCCACGGTCTTGGCCGACAGCAGGTTGAAATGCTGAAAAATCATGCCGATGCGGCGGCGGAACGGCTGCAGCTCGCGCTCATCCAGCCCGGTAATCTGCCTGCCCTCAACAAAGATGGAGCCCGTTTCCGGCCGCTCCAGACCATTGAGACAACGGATGAGCGTTGATTTGCCCGCGCCGCTGCGGCCGATAATGCCGAGAATCTCACCTTTGCGGACAGTCAGCGAAACGCCATCAAGCGCCGGCGTCTCGCCGAAATGCCGTTTGACATTTTCAAGCCTGACAACATCGTCGTCCTGGCGCGCGTCTGCGATGATTGCCCCCGATTGGCCGGAAACAGAGACATGCGAATTCATTTGTTTTCCCCTTGGGCGAATATAGAAACCGTATCCGCCTCAATCGAGAAGGCGGTTCGCGGCATATCCCTATGCTGCGAACCGCCTTGCCGTGATTATTCTGCGATCAACCGGATATCAGTACGCGCTGATACCTGTGCCCTTGTAGACACGGTCAAATTCCGCTTTGACCTTGTCATTCTGATAGGAGGAAACGAGGGTTTTCACCCATGCTTCCTTCTCCTGACCAGCCTTCACCGCAATGAAATTGCGGTAAGGATTGTCATCGATCTTTTCCTGCGCGATACGGTTTTCCGGTGTCAGGCCGCTCTTCAAAGCCCAGTCAGTGTTGACCACTGCCGCATCGAGATCTTCCACCGAACGCCCGACGATACCCGCATCGAGTTCCTTGATTTTGACCTTCTTCGGATTGTCGGAAATATCAGCGATCGTTGCGAGAATGCCGGTACCCGCCTTGAGCTTGATCACGCCCTGATCCTGAAGCACACGCAGCGCACGGCCCTCATTGGATGGATCATTCGGCACGCCGATCACTGCGCCTTCAGGAAGTTCGGTGATCTTGGCAAACTTCTTCGAATAGAGGCCAATCGGCCAGACGCCGGTATAACCAACAGGCACGATGTGATAGCCCTGTGTCTTGATCTGGTTGTCGAGATAAGGCTTGTGCTGGAAGGCATTGGCATCAAGATCGCCGCGTTCCAGCGCTTCATTTGGCTGCGTGTAATCATTGAAGACAACTGTCTTGATCGTCAGACCGTTCTTGGCTGCTTCTGCTGTGACGACTTTCCACACATCCTCATCTTCGCCGCTGATGATACCGACCTTGATGGCCTTGTCAGCCGCATGTGATGGCTGTGGCGCTGCAAAGCTTGATATGGCGATGGCCGAAGCCACCAGCGCAAACAGGCCCGCGCGCCGCGTAATTTTCCCGTTATTTGCGAGATTTTCTATGGTTTTTGTCATGTGCTGGCCCCCGTAGGCAGTGTGAATAACTAAAAAGAAACGCCTTGTTTCCTCCTGATATTCGCCAATGCACTCAATTTGAGCGAGGGATGGCTATCTTTTGTGCAGCGCAACCGGCGAAAAACCTTTCAACAAACATCTGAATGGGAACTCAAATTTTCCACCATATGGAACACATCCATCTTTTGCCGCGAAATGAATCCCCCGACACAATTTCATTGGCGCGCGCCGGGGAGAAAATATATGCCATGGATAATTCCCGATCATTTGCAGATGGATGTCCCCATGAGCCGCATATTGCCCGTTATCTATGATGAGGCCTCACCGGAAGCCCGCGCCGAACATGACCGCGAACTGCAACTGCGTGGCCGCATGACCAATATGAAGCGCATCATGCTGCATTCGCCCGTTGCACATCGCATCTACGCGGAATGGTTCACCTTGCGCGAATTGCTGCGCCCCGCCCTGCCCGACCGCGCCATCTGGCTTTTGTCCCTCGCCATCGCAAAGGCGAGCCATGCGGATACCCCGGTCACGTTTTTCCGCCGGGCGCTGATTGATTCCGGTCTGCAGCCGGAAACCATCGTCCCGGATGCGGATGAGACTGTTCTGATGGATTTCGGCAAGGCAATCGTCGCCAGTGCCAATGCGATACCGGACCGCCTGTGGAAGCGGCTGGCTGACCGCTATGACGAACCGACATTGGTCAATCTCGTCGCCTTTGCAGGCATCATGATCGCAACAACCGTTTTCACCAATGTGGTGGAAGTCGATCTCGATCCGGAATTGAACGGCTACCGGGAAGCCAAACCCGATAGTGGGGTGACGATTGATCATATCGATCATCTGGTCCTGACGGTCAAAAATATCGAAGCCACCTGCGCCTTCTATTCAAAAGCGCTGGGCATGACGGTCGAAACATTTGGTCACGAGCGCAAGGCACTGCGCTTCGGTCATCAGAAGATCAATCTGCACGAACTGGGTCATGAGTTTGAACCCAAGGCGAAAGCAGCTACACCGGGTTCCGGCGATCTCTGCTTCATCACCAAAACACCACTGGATGCGGTAATCGCCCATCTCGATCATCTTGGCATTGCCATTGAGGAAGGCCCGGTTGCCCGCACCGGAGCAACCGGACCTATCCGCTCGATCTATATTCGCGATCCCGATGGCAATCTGGTCGAGATCGCGAATATTATGACAGATTAAGAGGTTAGCCTCTTTTCAGAACGGGCTGACAGCCAGACCAGAGCCAGCGTCACCAAGGCGGATATTGCCGTAAATACCGCAACCGGCCAGAAATTGGCCTGCGGCAGCAGAACTACAATGATCGTTCCGGCGATGCCCACAATAACACTCTCGATGAAGTAATAGAGGGCCGTTGCGGTTCCCGCTATATCGCCGAATTCCCGCAATGCGCCATTGGCAGCCACCGCCGAGGTGACGGAGATGGCGCTGGCCATGACCCACATAGGCCCCATGAAAGTGACGACGGAAAGCGGCAAAAACACCTGCCCCAGCACGAGCAGAATCGCACCGGTCAGAAACAACGCCATTCCCCGGATCAGGCATCCCCGCTGTCCCCACCATCGCACGAATACGCCGCCGAAACGGCTGCACGCGATCATCACCAGCGCAACGGTTGCAAACACAAGGCTGAACGAGGTCGAGGAAAGGCCCAACTCCTGCATCAGAATACGCGGTGCCGTCGAGAAATAGACAAAGAACGTCCCCATGGCAGTGCTGAATCCCAGCGTATAGGTCCAGAAGGACAGGCTGCTGAACACTCTTGCGAAATTGCTGATCAGTGCGGTTCGCTCTGTCTGTACCGGGCGCGTTTCGGGCCAGCGCAGGAATGCGTGCAGCCCTGCCAGCGCCGCAAGTGCGGCAAGCAGCCAGAATATGCCGCGCCAGCCGAATATGTGATCAACAAGCGCGCCGATAGTCGGTGCGAATGCGGGAACAAATGCCAGCATCGAGCCGAAGAGACCGTAGATGATAGCGCCTTCAGGCCGATCCGCATAAACGTCGCGGACAGTGGCAAACGTCGCCACCAGCGCCGCCGCCCCGCCAGCCGATTGAACGACGCGAAGCGCAACGAACACCTCGGCAGAACTGGTCACGGCCAGCCCTGTCGAGGCGAGGCAGAACAGAAGCGCACCGCCAAGCACCACGGGCCTGCGACCGATACGGTCCGACAATGGCCCGAACAGGAGTTGCCCGCAGCCGAGCACAATCATGTAAAGGCTGAGGGTTAGCTGGATAATGGCGGGTGATGTGTTCAGCACCGCAGGCATATGGACAATAACAGGCAGATAAATATCCATGCCCAGGGAAGCGAGAAGATCAAAAGGAGCCATCAGCAACAAGGCCGCTGGCAGTGAATAAGCCCAATTTTTGGGGTGTAGCATAGCAAAATCCCACGCGAACGAGAGGTTCGGCGGCGATCATTGATCCCAACTCAAACGGATATTGAGAGCCTTGAATGCCGCAACAACGGTTGAAAACGGTTGTTACGGCCTATCGGGTTGCGAGCTTGGCGGCTTTCATCGGACTTTGCTTCTGTCAAAGGATCATGCTCGTATAGATCTGTGATTTTTTACCGTCAAGCGATCAAGAATTGTGTCCCGCCGGTTAAACAAATTTAACATTCGCGCACACAAAGAAAACACGGTCCGCCAATAATCTCGCGCTTGAGCAATGCTGGCATGACGCATAGTCCCCTGCATCCTGTTGATTTGCAAGGACTTGGCGAAATGCAAGCAGTGCTCAGGTGCAACCGTAGCGTGACAAGAATCATTTTCACAACGCGCTACAAAACCGGTTTGTAACTCAAAGGAAACGACCATGAAATTAGTTGCCACCCTCGCCGCCGGCGCAATCCTCGCCTTCGTAGGCACAAGCGCCATGGCACAGACTGCAGCTCCAGCCACAACAGCGCCAGCAGCAACCACCACGGCCCCGGCACCAACCACCACCACCACGGCCCCGGCAGCTACGAAGCCAGCCAACACCATGATGAAAAAGGCAACGACCGCAACCACGCCTGCCAAGACGGCCATTTCCAAGGCGTGCTCGGCTCAGGCTGATGCCAAGGGTCTGCACGGCAAGGAACGCCACAAGTTCCGCAGCGATTGCAAGAAAAACGGCGGCAAGGTTTAACAGCCCCGTTTGAATGCTGGCGGCAAGATACCCGCAACTTGCCGCCAGTCATTCAGCGCTTTTATGCATTCAGACCAAATCCACCCATGGGGACAGTTTCCGTGTGATTGGAAAAGCCCGCAATACATGCGCTCCTCCCCGTCTTCGTTTGATCTCGCGATAGCTATTTTCAATAAGGCTTACTAAACTTGGACACATAAAACGTGATTCAGGGAATAATATGATGACAATTCTCGTTACAGGGAGTGCCGGTCATCTTGGTGAAGCCCTCATGCGCAGCCTGCGTGAGGGTGGCGAGTCCGTGCGAGGCATCGACATCAAGGCGTCGCCATTCACCGATAGCATCGGATCAATCACCGACCGGGCCTTTGTCCGAGCCTGCATGAAGGGCGTTCAGACAGTGATGCACACGGCAACACTGCACAAACCGCATGTCGCCACCCATTCCAAACAGGATTTTATCGATACCAACATTACGGGCACGCTGATTCTGCTCGAAGAAGCTCTGGCTGCCGGGGTCAACGCCTTCATCTTCACCAGCACCACCAGCACGTTCGGCGCAGCCCTTACCCCTGCCGCCGGAGAGCCAGCGGCCTGGATCACCGAAGATGTCACGCCGGTTCCCAAGAATATTTATGGCGTCACCAAGATCGCGGCGGAAGATCTGTGCCACCTGTTCTTCCGCAAGGAGCGCCTGCCGGTGATCGTGCTGCGTACCTCACGCTTCTTTCCCGAAGAGGATGATGACGCAACAGTGCGGGACAAGTTCCAGCCAGCGAATGTACAGGCGAATGAACTGCTCAATCGCCGCGTCGACGTGGAGGATGTGGTGAGCGCCCATGTTCAGGCGGCACGCAAAGCGCACAGCATTGGTTTTGGCCGATACATTGTCTCCGCAACGACACCCTTCATGCCCGGCGATCTGGCGCTGCTTCGGGAAAATGCTGCGGATGTGGTGCGGCGGCTCTTTCCCGAATGCGACGCGCTTTATGCCAACAGTAGATGGCAATTGCCTGCCGCTCTGGACCGCGTTTATGTCAATCAACGGGCGCTTGCGGAACTGGATTGGCAGCCGAAATATGATTTCCGCCATGTCCTCGAAAGCCTGCGCAACGGGCGGGATTTTGCCAGCCCGTTGGCGCGCGCTATCGGCAGCAAAGGATATCATGGGCAGACGTTCGATAAGGGCCCTTACCCGGTTGCCTGACCGTTTTTGCGCTGCGCCGCCAGCGTGGCAATGAGATCGCTGAAACGATCTCCCTGCACCGCAATGTGCTGGCGCAGATGCGTGCGGGCGGCCTCGGCATCCCCTGAAAGAATCGCCTCAACAATAGCTGCATGTTCGTTGAACGATGTGATCATCCGGTTGCGCACCCGCAATTGCAGTCGCCGGTAAGGCCGCAGCCTGCGATGCAGCGCGAGGCATTGTTCGATCAGGAAGCTGCTGTGGCTGGCCGTATAGACGGCCTGATGAAACCGCTCATTGTCATAATAATAAGTGTCGGTATCTTCGGCATTGGAGGACTGTGTACACTGGGCGTGGGCGGCCAGAAGGTTAGCCCGATCCTCATCCGTATGGCGACGCGCGGCCAGAGAACCCGCCATGCCTTCAAGCTCGGCCATCACTTCGAACATTTCGTAAATCCGGTGCGGTCCCGGTTCAACAACGACCGCCCCGCGCCGCGGGCGAATCTCGACAAGCCCGATGGCGCTCAGTTGCATAAGGGCTTCCCGCACTGGTGTGCGCGAAACACCGAAATGCTTTGCCAATTGCATCTCATCCAGCCTTTCGCCCGGAGCAAACTGGTTTGTGACAATACCGTTCTCGATTTCGTCCCGCAGTCCTTGCACGATATTTTCGGCCATGATCCCTCAAAAATGCAATATTCCAATTCTTGTATACAAGACAGTTGACATTACATACAAGAAAGCCCAAACATTATATACCACCCCGTAAGAGGTATTGGAACAAACGAATAATCTGACGCATGCGAAAGGGAGTATCGCAGAAGCGCTGTCACACCGGATCGGCTATACTATGCAATGCGGCGGGGAGCGCCGGATAAGCGCCGTCTGTCAAACCTGCATGCCTTGCCTGATCCATCCTCGGAACTGGAGTTCTGCAATGACCGGTACATCCTTCTTCAGCGATATGGTGCAGACGATCACCGAACGTGGCCGCAAGCTGCTTTCGTTTTCACCGCGCACGGAGAAACTGCCATCCGGTCTCGCTGGTCTTGAAAGGCTATGCACCATGCTGCTTTCCAGTCGCGGTGAAGCCTCGGGCATGGCACTGGCCGCTGAAATCCTGCAGCAATGGTCCCGCCTGAACGATGAACAGCAGCGCGATTTCATGCTGCTCCTTGCCGATCGGTTCGGACCGGATTCTGATAAGCTCGAAAAGGCCATCGACACCTATCGGGCCGAACGCACCGCCAAGACAGTGCTGCAATTGCATGAGGCCGCCGAACCGCGCAGGCAGGAACTGATCCGCCGCCTGAACCTTGCCCCCAAGGGCATATCCACGCTTGTGGGCATGCGGGAACGCCTGCTCGAACTCAAGGCTGATACACCTGATCTTGAAGCGGTAGATGCGGATTTTGCCCACCTCTTCACCTCGTGGTTCAATCGCGGCTTTCTCATCCTGCGTCCCATTGATTGGTCCACGCCCGCGCAAATCCTTGAAAAGATCATTCAATACGAGGCCGTACATGAGATCCACGATTGGGACGAGTTGCGCCGCCGGCTCGCGCCGACCGACCGGCGCTGCTTTGCCTTCTTTCATCCGCAGCTTCCCGATGATCCACTGATCTTCGTTGAAGTGGCGCTGACCAAAACTATCCCCGAGACGATTTCCGATGTGCTGGATGAAAAACGGGCGCCCATTCAGGCACAGGATGCGCGTACCGCTGTCTTTTATTCCATTTCAAACTGTCAGGTGGGCTTGCGCGGTATTTCCTTTGGCAATTTCCTCATCAAGCAGGTGGTGGAGGATTTGCGCCGTGATCTTCCCAAGCTCGATACCTTTGTCACACTTTCGCCAGTACCGGGCTTTGCCAACTGGCTGGGACGCGAGCGGCGCAATGACGACTCCGATGTGCTGTCGGCCGAAGACAAGGCTGCCCTCGCCGCTCTGGATGACGCCGACTGGTTCGATGACCCGATAAAGACAACAGCTGTAAAGACAGCATTGCTGCCCGCCGCCGCCTGGTATTTTCTGCGCGGGCGAACACCCGATGGGCGCGCCATCGATCCGGTTGCGCGGTTCCACCTCGGCAATGGCGCACGGCTGGAGCGGCTCGATTTTCTTGCCGACCGTTCACCCCGTGCCGTCAGGCAGGCGCACGGGGTGATGGTCAATTATCTCTACAAGCTTGACGATATTGAAACCAACCACGAGGCATTTGCCCAGCGGGGCGAAATCGTCGCGGCACCAGCGATTCGCAAGCTGTTGCGCAGCGAGAAACCCGCCCGCGCAACACAGCCCAAAGAGCAAGACAAGACCAAGGCAAGCAGTAAGGAACTGAGTTCATGAGCAACCATCTGTTTGATGCCATCAGGCATTCCATTCCGGCTGAGGATGCCGTGTTCATTGAAACGGGTGATAACAGCACATGGACCTATGGTGACATGCTGCAATGGTCTGGCCGGATCGCCGGTGCCATCGATACGCTCGGCATTCGCCCCGGCGACCGCGTAGCCGTTCAGGTAGAGAAAAGCCCTGAAGCGCTGATGCTCTATCTCGCCTGTATCCGTTGCGGAGCCGTCTATCTGCCGCTGAATACCGCCTATACGCTGGCCGAACTTGACTATTTCATCAGCGACGCCGAGCCGCGCCTCGTTGTGGTCACGCCGAAAGCTGCCGAAGGCATCAAAGCCATCGCTTCGAAATACGGTGCGTTGGTTGAGACGCTTGATGATCATGGTGGCGGTTCGCTGATTGATCTGGCGAAGGGCGAAGCACCGGATTTCGTCGATGCTACCCGTGCCGCAGATGATCTTGCCGCCATTCTCTACACGTCAGGCACAACAGGCCGCTCCAAAGGCGCGATGCTGACCCACGACAATCTCCTATCCAACGCGCTGACATTGCGTGATCACTGGCAGTTCACCGCAAAAGACCGGTTGATCCATGCCTTGCCGATCTTCCACACCCACGGGCTTTTCGTTGCAACCAACGTCATCCTGACGTCAGGCGCATCAATGTTCCTGTTGCCGAAATTTGATCCGGCGGAAATCCTGTCTCTCATGCCACGCGCAACGGCGATGATGGGTGTCCCCACCTTCTATGTCAGGCTTTTGCAGAATGAGGGCCTGACCCGCGATGCGGTCAAAACCATGCGCCTGTTCATTTCAGGGTCTGCGCCCCTGCTCGCTGATACCCACCGGGCATTTCAGGAGCGCACGGGTCAGGCCATTCTTGAACGCTATGGCATGACCGAAACCAACATGAACACCTCCAATCCCTATGCCGGGGACCGGATTGCCGGAACTGTAGGCTTTCCGCTCCCCGGCGTCACCGTGCGGGTGACGCATCCGGAAACCGGCGTAACCCTGCCAGCCGACGAAACCGGCATGATCGAGGTCAAGGGACCGAACGTGTTCAAGGGCTATTGGCGCATGCCCGAAAAAACCAAAGCGGAGTTTCGTGATGACGGGTTTTTCATCACAGGCGATCTCGGCAAGATTGATCAACGCGGCTATGTGTATATCGTCGGACGCGGCAAAGACCTTGTTATTTCAGGTGGTTACAATATTTACCCGAAGGAAGTCGAAAGCGAGATCGACCAATTGTCAGGCGTTGTCGAAAGCGCTGTCATCGGGGTCGCCCATCCGGATTTCGGCGAAGGTGTTACCGCCATTGTCGTTAAAAAAGCTGGTTCTGATCTCAGCGAACAGGCCATTCTCGATGCGCTGCAAAACCGGCTCGCTCGCTACAAGCAGCCCAAACAGATCATTTTTGTCGAGGACCTGCCCCGCAACACCATGGGCAAGGTGCAGAAGAACGTTTTGCGCGAGCAATATGGCAATCTCTATGCCATCAGCCCAAATGCCTGATCCATGACGCCATCATCGCGCAGATGACGGCGGAAACGAGGGCGTAGGGGGGAGCTTACGCCACAATAAGAACTGAAGAAGCGGCCGCTTATAGCGCGCCGCAGAGGGAGGATTTTACCGTGAATATCCAGATTTTCTCAATTCTTGTGTTGATTGCCATGTTCGTTGTTGCAACGATCCTGCCGATCAACATGGGCGCACTGGCCTTTGCCGCCGCCTTTGTGGTCGGCTCGCTGATCATGGGAATGTCATCCAATGACATCTTTGCCGGGTTTCCCAGCGATCTGTTCCTGACACTCGTTGGTGTCACCTATCTGTTCGGTATTGCCCAGAACAATGGCACCATCGACTGGCTTGTCGAACGGGCGGTGCGGCTTGTTCGCGGCCATATGGCGCTCATCCCCTGGGTGATGTTTTTTGTCGCCGCTGTTATCACCGGCTTTGGCGGATTGAGCCCCGCCGCCTGCGCCATCCTTGCGCCTGTCGCCCTGCGCTTTGCCGCGCAATACCGCATCAGCCCTGTCATGATGGGCCTCATGGTTATTCACGGCGCCCAAGGCGGCGGTTTCTCGCCGATCAGCATCTATGGTGGCATCACCAACCAGATCGTTCAAAAAGCCGGCCTGCCCTACGGCCCGACAACCCTGTTCCTGTCGAGCCTGCTCTTTAACCTTGCCATTGCGGTTGTGGTGTTCTTCATCTTCGGCGGCTGGAAAAGCCTGCGCGATCATGCGGCAGCATCCGGACCCGATCCTGATACCCATGTGGCGGGCGCATCGCGTTCCATCGTTGGCCATGGCGGCACCCCGGCCTCACCAGCCTATCACCGCACCGCCACATCGCCATCCGGCGCGGCAATCAATCCAAACGAAAGCTTGACCAGCGAACGCCTGCTGACGCTGCTCGGATTAACGGCGCTTGCGGTCGGCGCTCTGGTGTTCAAGTTCAATGTGGGTCTGGTGGCAATTACGGTTGCGGTCCTGCTCGCCCTGTTTTCTCCGAAAACCCAGAAGGCGGCTGTCGACAAGATCAGCTGGTCAACCGTGCTGCTGATCGCCGGTATCATCACCTATGTCGGCATCATGCAGAAAGCCGGGACTGTTGATTATGTGGCATCGGGGATTTCCAGCCTTGGCATGCCGCTTCTGGCGGCCCTGCTCCTCTGCTTCACCGGCGCAATCGTCTCTGCCTTTGCATCGTCAACCGCATTGCTCGGCGCTATCATTCCGCTGGCTGTGCCATTCCTGATGCAGGGACATATCAGCGCCATCGGCGTTGTCTCGGCCATCGCCATCTCGACAACCATCGTCGATACCAGCCCGTTTTCGACCAACGGCGCACTCGTTGTTGCCAATGCGCCGGAAGCCGAGCGGGAGAGCGTCCTGCGTAAACTGCTTGTGTACAGCGCGCTGATTGCGGTCATCGGCCCCATTATCGCGTGGCTGGTTCTCGTCGTCCCCGGCGCGATCTAGGCGTAAAACTCAGGTCAGCGCATCGGCTCCCGGTCGATGCGCTGACTGATACTCATGGCCTGACAATCGATATTTTGCCGTCATTGCCGATTTTGGCGGTGATTTCATCATAGCTGGCAATGGTCGCGTGGCGTGTCTCGACAGAGTGCATTTGTGTTGCCGTTATCACCAGCACCTCGGCCCCAGCCGCCTCTCCCGCCTGAATTCCCGCTGGTGCATCTTCGAAAACCAGACAATCGGCAATGTCGACACCAAGCTTTTTGGCACCGAGCAGATAGCATTGCGGATCTGGCTTGCCGATCGATACGTCCTCGGCTGTCACCATAATCTCGGGAAAAGGAATTCCTGCCGCTTCCATACGCCGTTTTGCCAGCAGAATTGGAGCCGATGTCACAATGGCCCAGCTTTGCGGCGGCAGCGATTTCAGAAATGCGACCGCACCGGAAATGGCAACGACGCCCTCCACATCATCGATCTCCGCCCGCTCGATTTCGGCGGCCTCGGCCACAGGATCAACACCGGGCAATCCAAGACGGCTAATCGTATCGACACCGCGCGAACCATGCATGGTTGGCATGAATGCCTCGACATCAAGACCTTTGCTGCGCGCCCAATCGCCCCAGACGCGCTCGGCAGCGGCAAGCGAATTGAGGATCGTACCATCCATATCGAAAAGCAGGGCTGAAAATGGCTTGCTGAAAACCGGAGACTTCGCTGAAGACAATTTATATTTCCTTTTGCTTGGCAAGACCATCGATACACAATTGCCACGCTTGCCCGCAACGCCTGTAGTGCTAATTTCCTGATACGAATCTGACTGCGTTGCGACATACGGATTTAGTGCCAGTCATTGTCGAGCTGCTCGCGCGTCTCGGCGACGGCCACGTCCCACAGCGCCAGCGAATCCGCATCGGGTCGCTGGAACAGCCCGTAATAATTGCCTTCCCCGAGCATTTTGCGTTTACGGCGGGCATCCACACGGGCAAGCCCGCCAAAATCGATCTGCGCTTTCGGCTCCTGCGGTACCGGTGCTCCGGCAATCCTTGTCCACGGAAAATTTTCCATCCATGATGCGTGCGATGCGGCAGGATCGATTTCCATCACCTTCGCCCACGTTTTTGGTGCGCGCCACCAGTCATGCAGCTTGACCGAAGCATCTGGATGATCGTTCAGCCATTCGGAAATGACGGTTCCGGCGGGCGTATTGCCGCCATGACCATTGACCATCAGAATGCGTCGGAAGCCATTGCGATACATGCTGTCGAGCAAATCGCGGATAACAAGCGCATAGGTGGCAAGACTGAATGTGAGCGTTCCCGGAAAATCCATGAACGACGATGCAAGCCCATAGGGCAATGCAGGGAAAACCGGAACGCCCAAAGGTTCGGCTGCATCCACAGCAACTTTCTCCGCCAGAATCATATCCGTGGCGAGGCTCAGATAAGCATGTTGCTCGACACTGCCGATGGGAAGAATGCAGCGATCGTCCTTCGCGACACGTTCTTCCACCTGCATCCAGTTCATATCCGCGATTTTCATTCCTGCTCACCTTTTCCGGCATACATCCATACTGTCGTTTAACAGTGGTGAAGGAGGCCGTTCTCCCTCAAACTGTCAAGCCAGACAGTCAAACAAGCCTTCGCTGAATGATCTGTTTTTGCAACGAATTTTATGTCACAAGATGTGGCGGTAAACACATTCTTTATCTGTGGCGATGCCACAGCTTCATGCATTCGGGGGGACGATGGAGAAAGAAGAGGCTGATGCAATAGCGGCCCTTGGAACTGGCGCGCTCGACGTCATTTTCCAGACGCCGCTTACCGGCTTTCTTTCGATCGGCGCCCTTATCCTGTCATTTGTCATAGCCAAGTTGATCACGCGGCGTCTGAAGCACATCCGGCCTATTACCTCGCGTATCAGAATTATGATCGACTATCTCTCGACAATCGCTCTTACCATCCTCATCCTGTTTGGATTGATGCGAGCCTTCAATGGCACGCTTGCCAATCCATTGATCTTCGTTATCGGCGGGATACTGCTGTCCTTCCTGCTTGTCCGGCTTGTCGGGACGATTGTGGAACTGATTTTCAAACCACATGATCCCTTGCGCTCCATCCTGCGCGCCTCGTCCGTCGTGTTCTGGCTAACGGTGCTTATTTATCTGTTCGGGCAATGGAACGAGACGGTCAAAAGTTTCTTCGACACTGAATATTCCATAGGCGATGCCAAGATCAGCGTATTGGCAATCCTGACCATCCTGTTCTTCGCTGCTATCGTCATCATCGTCACCATCTGGATTTCGGAAGTATCACAGCGTTACCTGCACAAAAGAAGCGGCTTGCAACCCAATCTCGCCTTGGCGCTTGAACGTATCATCTCCGTGACGATCTGGATCATCGCGGCACTCATCATCATCTCAACCGCGGGGATTAACCTGACCGCCCTCGCCGCCTTCGGTGGTGCGCTCGGCATCGGGCTTGGTCTCGGTTTCCAGAAACTTGCGGCCAGCTATATCAGCGGCCTCATCCTGCTGTTCGAGCGTTCGGTTCGGGTTGGCGATAATCTGGTCAGCGACCGCATCACCGGTAAAGTCACCGAGATGACCATC
This sequence comes from Phyllobacterium sp. P30BS-XVII, assembly GCF_014138335.1. Lineage (NCBI taxonomy): Bacteria > Pseudomonadati > Pseudomonadota > Alphaproteobacteria > Hyphomicrobiales > Phyllobacteriaceae > Phyllobacterium > Phyllobacterium sp. P30BS-XVII. The sequence goes on along the minus strand of NZ_JACGXO010000005.1, from coordinate 145,636 downwards.
CGCTATACGACTATTCATACGACCGACGGGCTGGATGTTCTGATCTCCAATGACACGCTGATCAACAGCACGATCTACAACGAAACGCTGTCGAACAATAATATAAGGCTGGAATTTCCCATCACCGTGGCATCCACCACAGATCTGGACGCGGCCCGAAGCATCTTTCTGGCAGCGGTGCAAAAGCAGCCGCGCGTGATGAAAGAACCGCCACCACAGATCTATACCGCCAGCATTGAAAACAAGAGCATCAAGCTGCTGGCCCGGTTCTGGATCAACGATCCGAGCAATGGCAGGATTGCAATCATCTCGGATATTAACGAGATGGTTCTGGATGAATATAAGAAAAAGGGGATTGATCTGGCCTGACGACGAAGCAGGAGATCAAGACATTGGGGCTGGGAGGCAAATATGTCATTCAATGAAACGGTAGATCCATACCGTAAGATAAGCCTGCGCATCATCCCGTTCATGATGGTGCTCTATCTCGTGGCCTTTCTCGACCGCGTGAATATCAGCTTTGCCGCCCTGACCATGAATGACGATGTGGGCCTGACTCCATATGTCTATGGCTGGGGCGCAGGCATATTCTTCCTCGGCTATTTCCTGTTCGAGGTGCCCAGCAACGTCATCCTCGAAAAAGTCGGGGCAAGGCTCTGGATCGCCCGCATCATGATCACATGGGGGCTGGTTTCCGCCGCCATGGCCTTTGTGCATGGGCCGTGGAGCTTTTTCATCCTGCGTTTTCTGCTCGGCGTTGCTGAAGCCGGGTTTCTCCCCGGCATGATCCTTTATCTCACCTACTGGTTTCCTTCAGCACAGCGGGCAAAATTCATTGGCCTCTTCATGGCTGCCGTGCCGCTGGCGAGCGCCGTGGGCGCTCCTCTGTCGGGCCTGATTATCGGCATCGACAATGTCTGGGGCCTGAAAGGCTGGCAGTGGCTTTTCATCATTGAAGGTCTCCCGTCCTGTCTGCTTGGCCTCGCCGTGCTGCGCCTTTTGCCCAACGGACCGGCGCAGGCCCCGTGGCTGACCCTGACAGAGCGCCGGATCGTGCAGGAAAGGCTCGAAGAGGATCGCCAGCTCAATCCGGGACGCACCCAGCACCGACTCTGGCCCGCCCTTGTCGACCGGCGGGTGCTGCTGCTTGGCCTCGTCTATTTCGGCATTGTCATCGGGCTCTATGGCATTGGTCTCTGGCTGCCGCAGATGATCAAGGCCATGGGCTTTTCCAATACGCAGGTCGGCTTCATCACGGCCCTTCCCTATATTGTCAGCGCCTTGGCCATGCTGCTCTGGGGCAGACACAGCGACAAAACAGGCGAGCGGGTCTGGCATGTGGCCATTGCCGCAGCCATCAGCGCTATCGGCTTCGTCGGCAGCGTCTATCTGCAATCCAATCTGGTGGCACTGTTTTGTCTCGGGCTCGCATCCATCGGCATCTATGCCAGCCTTGGACCCTTCTGGGCCATGCCATCAGTCTTTTTGCAGGGAACCGCAGCAGCTGGCGGCATCGCGCTGATCAATTCTGTTGGCAATCTTGGCGGTTTTGCCGGGCCTTATCTGGTGGGCTGGATCAAGCAGAGCACCGGCAGTTTCCAGATCGGCATGGGCGTGCTTGCCTGTTGTCTTGCCGCAGCGGCTGTTCTCGTGCTTTTTCTCGGGCGGGAACTCAAATCCACCAGACACGACGCCATACACTGAAGCCTATTCGAACAGATCCGGATGGTTCTTTTCGATCTCCGGCAGAACGCGCAGAATCTCGGTGAGATGATAATTCATGGCGGCTTCCGCCGCATCGGGATCACCGGCATCAATTGCGCCGATGATCGCCTGATGCTGCTCGATGAGAAGCTGCATGGAAGCGGTGTTAAGCAGGCTGAGCTGGCAGGCGCGGTCCATATGTGCCTTCAGATTGCCAACGACTGACCACGCCATCGGGCAACCCGCTCCCTCAGCCAGGGCAATGTGAAACTGTTCGTCAAACTTTTTAAACGCGGTAGAATCTGACCGGGCCGCCGCCCGCGCCTGCGCTTCCAGCGCCTCGTCAATCTTCTCACGGCTTGCCGGATCAAATTCTTCACAGGCCCGCCTGACAACAGCGCTTTCGATCACCTCACGCAGAAACCGCGCTTCACGCATTTTCGCAATGGAAATCTTGACGACAATCGTCCCTCGCTGCGGCAGGACTTCAACAAAATGCTGCTTGCTGAGTGCAATCAAGGCTTCACGCACCGGCTGGCGCGACACGCCGTAACGCTCGGCAATCTCCTGCTCCGATAGCCGGACACCCGGATATAGTTCAAGCGAAACAATCGCCCTGAGCAGTTCTTTTTCGAGCCGTTGTGCTGTGGAACCACCGCGGCTGAGATCAATCGTCAAAATAAGCTCCTCCCATCCGCTTGCATTGCGTCGATTACCATATCATACTACCATACTAGTATATGCCACGCCATTTGAGGTCAAGCGACGGCCTGTTTGCGAACCACGATAAGGTGACAGAACACCCCATATCTGTTTCGCACATCATCCCGCCCGAACCAAGCAAAGCCTGCGCATAAACAACAGCACGCCGATCCGGTTGAGGAGCCGCCGTCGTGTTTTCAAGCCGCCCTGATAAAGAGCGGTAAAACGGGGGACGCCGGGGGTGGCGTCTGGAACAGTAAGGATCACCTGCGTGGTCCGTGGAGGAGATACTATGAAGGATATTCGCTTGACGCGCCGTGCATTTGGCCTTGGCCTTGCTGGTGCCGGAACATTTGCCATTATCGGCCGCGCAACACGAGCGGAAGCTGCTCCCATTGCCTTGCGCATGTCATCATCCCTGCCCGCTGATCCCAATTCCGCGCATTGGCTCTGGTATGACCGCTTTCAAAGCGGCCTGAAGAACAAACTTGGCGATGCGGTGGAGATCAAATATTTCCCTGACAATCAGTTGGGCAAGGAGGCCGACATTGTCGGTCAGGTCAAGCTCGGCATTGTCGATATGATGATCTCTGGCTCCTCGATCTGGGGAACACTGGCACCCGAGATCGGTGTGCTTGATCTTGGCTATCTGTTCGACTCGATGGATGCCGCTGGTCCTGTTCTTGATGGCAATGCGGGCAAGGTGCTGAACGGTATTTTTGCCGACAAGATCGGTGTCGAGGTTGTAAGCTGGGCCTATAGTCTTGGCGGTCGCAATGTCACCGCGCGTCAGCCAGCCAACACACCTGAACTGCTCAAGGGTCAAAAAATCCGCGTTCTGCCGGTGGCCAATTTCGTTGCCACATTGAAGGCCATGGGCGCGTCACCCACCCCGATGTCGCTCGGCGAAGTCTATACTGCCTTACAGACAGGCGTTATCGACGGGCTTGAGCACGATGCTCCCACCGTTCTTGCCCTCAAATGCTATGAGGTAGCCAAGCACATCTCCCTCACCCAGCATATCTGCAATCCGCAGACCATCGTCATCGGCAAGCGCGCCCTGTCAAAAATACCGGCGGAACATCTGCCTGCCTTCCGCGAAGCAGCAGCTGAGGCATCCACCTTCCAGCGCAGCAAGGCCAATGAGATCGAGGCCAGCGCATTGGCAAAATTGCGCAGCAATGGCGTGACGACGCACGAGGTCGACCGTGCGGCTTTCAAGCAGCTCGTCATGCCGCTCTGGAGCGAATTTACCACGACCTATCCAAGCACCAAGCCGGTGCTTGAATCGATCCACAAGGCCTGAGGTCAACCATGTCCGTCGAGGCTGCACTGCCCACCTCCCACGCACCAGCTGTCCGGGGAGCGCCGTTTGTCGGCGCTCTCCTGCGCATTGTCGAGATTCTTGCCGCCATCGCCCTGGCGGCGGATCTCCTGCTGGTCATCTCAGCCGTCCTTTGGCGCTATATCTTCAACGATACTATTTTGTGGGCCGATGAAGTCGCCCGCATGCTGCTGATCGCCGTTGCCTTTCTGGGCGGTGCAGCGGCAGTCGCCAAGGGCAATCATGTCGGCATCCGTATCTTACGCGACAAGCTGGCTCCACAGCACGCGGCCCGTGTCGAAACAGCCGGGTTGTGGATTGAACTTGGAGTAACCCTCGCTGTAGCGATTTTCGCTATCCAGTACTGCGAATCCGCCTCCACGCAGGTCACATCAACCGGCTGGCCGCAAAACCTCTTCATGTATCCGCTTATCGTCGGCGGCTTCTGCATGGCGATTTTCACTGCGGCGCGGCTGCTTGTTTATCCCAAGGCCGACATCCTTGCGGGTCTGGCTGGCCTGCTTGTTCTCGCCGGCGTAGTCGCGCTGTGGAGCACGCTCCTGCCCGCACTTGCGCCTAGCCCGCTGGTCCTGATGCTCGGCGGTTTTGCCATTTGCCTGTCCAGTGGCATTCCCATCGCCTTTTCGCTCTGTGTCGGTGCCCTGCTCTACATTTTCGGCGATGGCTTTATTCCCTTTGCCGTCTTTGCCCAGCAGGCATCCAGCGGCATTGATAATTTCGTGCTGCTCGCCATCCCGTTCTTTGTTCTCACTGGCCTTGCCATGGAAGTAAACGGCATGTCGGTGCGCCTGATCGAACTGCTGCGCCGCGGCGTCGGCAAACGCAAGGGCGGGCTCAACATCGTCACCATTCTCAGCATGGTGCTGTTTTCAGGCATTTCAGGCTCGAAACTTGCGGATGTTACCGCAGTCGGCACCGTCATGATCCCGGCCATGCGCCGCTCCGGTCATGATCCGTCCGAAGGCGTGGCTCTATTGGCCGCCAGTGCCGTGATGGCCGAAACCATTCCGCCCTGTATCAACCTCATCATTCTCGGCTACGTCGCCAACCTTTCCATCGGCGGCCTGTTTGCCGCCGGTATCTACCCGGCAATCCTGATGGCGGGGGCGCTTATTCTTGGGGTCATCATCTTCTCCAAGAAGGCACCGCCCGCCCCGGTGGAAACATCAGGCCGCAGCCTCAGCAATCTTCTGTGGAGCGGTGCCGTCAGCCTTGGCGTTATTGTCATCATTTTCGGCGGCTATCGTTCCGGCTTTGCCACAGCCACCGAAATCGGCGCCTTTGCCGTTGCCTATGCACTGCTGGTCGGACGCCTTGTCTTCAAGGAATTGACATGGCGCAGTACAGTGACCTTGTTTGTTCGTTCGGCAACGCTGGCGGGCACGATCCTCTTCGTGGTGGCCGCATCACAGACTGTCGCCTTCTCACTGACCATTGATCAGGTTCCGCACATGCTGGCGGAAGCCATGATCAATCTCAGCCACGGTGCCGGTTCATGGGCATTCATCATTGCCTCAATCCTCATCCTTATCGTCATGGGTGCGGCGCTTGAAGGCGCTCCGGCGCTGATCATCTTCGGCCCGCTGCTCATTCCCGTGGCGCAGAGTTTTGGCATCCACCCCCTGCATTATGGCATTGTGCTAATCGTTGCGATGGGGCTTGGCCTGTTCGCGCCACCATTGGGGCTCGGGCTTTATACAAGCTGCGCGGTAGGCGGGGTATCTCTCGAAGCAACGGTCAGGCCAATCGCAAAATATCTGCTGATCCTGTTCGTCTGTCTGCTGCTGATTGCCTTTATCCCGGAAATCACGCTGTCATTGCCACGCTATATGGGCTTTTTGCATTAGACTGTAGCCGCAGCAAGACCATACAATGCCGGGCCTTGTGCCCGGCATTTTTATGCCCATCGCAAATGCGCACAGCCGTCATATGACAGTTGCGCTTTCGATCTCCGCTGGAAGAGTGTCGCGCGAAATGCCAATCACTGCGTTGCCAGCGGTTGGATATTTTCTAAAATCGGGCAGGAATATATGTGGAATTTCAGTATCGCGCGTTCACTTGGGCTTATGGTGCAGACAGCCCCGTTCATTATGCTTCGTATTGCCGTCTATTTCGGCATGGCTGTAGCCTATGTGCTCGTTACCGGAACCGGTGCTGGCATCGGCTGGGGCATAGGCGGCCTCGGTGATGAAAGTTTTCGCGCCGGTTCCGCCTTCATCGGCGGTCTGGCTGGTTTCTGCCTAACGGCAGGCGTCCTTTATCTGATGCGCGAATACATTCTTTATGTCGTCAAGGCGGCTCACATCGCCGTGCTTGTCGAGTTGCTGGACGGCAGGCCATTGCCCGATAACAAGGGTCAGATCGACTATGGCAAGGAGGTTGTGACCAGCCGCTTTGCCGAGACAAGTACACTCTTTGTCGTCGATCAGTTGATCAAGGGCGTGCTGACAACAATCACGGGACTGGTGCATGGCATCGCGTCTTTTCTCCCCATTCCCGGCTTGCAGCAGCTTGTCTCGTTACTCCGGGCGTTCCTGCGTATTGCAGTCGGCTTCATTGACGAAGTCCTGCTTGGCTATACGATCCGCACCCGCAGTTCCAATCCATGGCAAGCGGCACAAACGGCTCTGGTTCTCTACGGCCAGAATACCGGCACGATGCTGCGCAATGCGGCGTTTCTGACAATTATCGTCTATGCCCTGACGATTGCCGTTTTCATCCTGATGCTGGCCCCCGCTGCCGCTATGGTTTACTGGATTCCCGGTGGGTGGTCGTCGGGTGGATTGGTCGCCGCACTTATCTTTGCCTGGGCCATAAAGGCAGCGCTCATCGAGCCCTTTGCCATTGCCTGCATGATGCAGGTGTTTTTCCGGACAATTGAAGGTCAGGTGCCGAACCCGGAATGGGACGCCAAGCTTTCGCAGATTTCCAGCAAATTCAGAATGCTCAAGCAGAATGCCGGTGGTTCGACATAACAACCATCACCCGCAGAACTGATCGCAACTATCCCTACTTGAGCAGATGCAGATCGCCCGCCCGCACCCTCTCCAAATCCTCATCAATATGTTTGAATGTTTCATCTTTGGAGATTTGCAGGTGCAGCCGCATCAGCGCCGCCGCTACCTGACGTTCGCCCCGCAGCAGCGCGGCGATGATATTGCGGTGCTCTATCAGGGATTCACGAATCCGGTCCAGCCGCACAAATCCGATATATTCATTCACCCGGCGAATATTGTTCTGGCGCTCTATGGCATCAACGAGGTGAGTCGACCGGGCACCGAGCGCAATCAGCCGGTGGAATTTTGCATCGAGATCGAAAAGCCGTCGCTGATCGAGCTTGTCGATATTGCTGATTGTATTGGCATGATCGCGATCAAGCGCCTGAAACGCCTCGGTATCGATGAAATAAGGGTCTGCAAGGATCGTTGCCGGTTCCAGAATCTGGCGGAAATTATACCCGTTCTCCAGCGCCGTGGCACTGACATCGGAAAATATCCAGCCATGCCCAACTGAGGGCTCAACCAGTTGATCGCGCATCAGGCGGCGCAGTGTCGACATGAGAATGCCGTGCGGCACCTCATATTTCTGCATCAATGCGCGTTCGCTGATAACCGAACTGAGATTGCCGAGGGCCATATCACGCATGACGCGCTCATCAAGCAACTCGTCTCTTTCGCCATCCGCCTCAAGAGTATCGACAGTCGCATCTGCCAGGCGAAAGCCGCGATGCTGCTCGTAGCTGACGACGCCCTCATTTTGCAGCTGCCATAACACCTTGCGCACCGGTGTACGTGAAATTCCAAGCGCATCGGCGATTTCTGCTTCATTGACCCTGTCGCCAACGTGCAGGTCCTCACCGAACCGGCGTTGCAGCTGATCGCGAATACGGGACTGAAGCGGTGTATGTTTGGTCAAGTTCAGCGGCCTCTTGATATATTAGTCGTACTTTTCCCATCGAAGCACTTTTAGCAATAGTTAAGCTGCCGTTTTTAACACAAAAGTGCACTTTTCTATCTTGGAATGTCACATTTGTTCGCACGGGCTGCGCAATCACTCTCCCTGCACGTTCACCGGAGACCATTCATCACGCTTCGTCATTGAACGCAATCAATTCGAAACCAGCAAATATGCATATGTCGCAGCTCACTCTTAAAGAATTCTATAGCTCTTCCAAGTTAGCCGGAATAGGAAGTGACAAACGAGGGAGCCCATCATGGCAAGACCAGCAATCGCAACAATGACGACAATAGCTCTGACGGCCTTAGGCGCCCTGACATTCGCATCCAGCCCCGCATGGAGCAGCAGCAGTGTTCAGACCATCGCCTTTATCAGGCACGGCGAAAAGCCGGAAAAAGGACTGGGACAGCTGAGTTGCCAGGGCTTGAATCGCTCTCTCGCCCTTCCGCCAGTCATCGCCAAGGTGCTGGGCAAGCCCGATTTCATTTTTGCACCCAATCCATCGGACCGGAAGGAAGATGACGGCGTGGATTACGACTATATCCGTCCGCTTGCGACAATCGAGCCAACAGCCATATCCTTCGGTCTGCCTGTTGATACGAGCATCGGTGTTTCCGATCGCAAGGACCTCAACAAAGCTCTGAACAATTCCAAGCTGCGCAATGCCCGTATCCTCGTCGCCTGGGAACACAAGAAGATCGATAATATTGTCAGCGACCTTCTGGAAGCCAACAACGCCGCTTCAACAGACGTGCCGAAATGGAAGGGCGATGATTTTGACAGCATCTATGTTGTGACCATCACCAGAAATGGTGAGGCGGCAAAGGCAACGCTCGAGATCAAACATCAGGGCTTGAATGGACAACCGCAGACCTGCCCACATTCGTGACACACTAGGCCAATAAAGTTTTCATATTGATGGCATACTATTCATCCATAATGGGTTTTTTTGCCGTAATACGAATTTCAGTTGTCCTCTGAAACTATTGCAAATAGTTTATATGCGGGTGGATTGGGTAGTGGCGGCGGACGACATATGTCGTGTCAGGGGCAGATATGATTTTTTGTGATTCAGCGGGTCCGATATATTCGCCGCAAGATCTGGCAACAATGCGCAAAGCTTATGCCGAAGCTTTTCGCATGCTGGACCTTGGGCCGCGGTCAAAAGTCTATTCGCAGGAAATTTCCCTGATCATTCTGCAAATCTTCACGTCAGGCGTATCGGATGTGAAGCGGCTTGCCGAGCTTGCGGTAGACAGGGCCGTGCGCAAGAACTTTGAACTGCGCCTGACGATTGATGCAGCACGGGCACATCAGCTGCGCCGCGAGCAGATCGAAGCGGCGGTTCTGAAAGCCCCTGTCATCCCGGGCACCCGCCCGCAGATCAGATCACGATACACGCGCAACTAAAGCCATATTGCCACCTTTTTAACGCTCTGCGTTTTGACGCCGCCGCACGTTCAGTATAAACCTGCAAGGGCAGCTGTCTTTACCTTCGCAGTCCAAAATGTTCCGCAAATTCAACATTCGCCGCCTTGGTGTCCTATCCATCCTTCTGGCACCCAGCCGCCTCAGGGCATTCGCACGCGGCAATGAAATCGGGCTTGTTCTGGCTGCAGCACTCATCGGCGTGGTCGCCGGTGTCGTCGTTACCGGCATGAGCCTTATCACCCAGGAAATGCATCAGCTCATCTTCAAAATCGAGGATGGCGAGCGCCTGAGTTCCATGAGCGCGCTGGATCAGGTCGCAGTCTTCGCCGCTCCGCTTGTCGGCGGTGTTCTGCTTGGCATACTTGCCCTGATACTGGCGCGCTGGCGCAGACGGCCAATGGTCGACCCCATCGAGGCCAACGCGCTGCATGGCGGTCGCCTTTCCGTCAATGACAGTCTGATCGTTGCATCGCAGAACATCATTTCCAACGGGTTCGGCGCTTCGGTCGGTCTCGAAGCCGGCTATACACAGCTTGCATCCGGCCTTGCCTCCAAACTTGGCCTGTCCCTGCAATTGCGCCGCGCGGAACTGCGTATTCTCGTCGGGTGCGGTGCAGCGGGCGCGATAGCGGCAGCTTTCAATGCGCCGCTTGCTGGCTCGTTCTACGCATTTGAACTGATCATCGGCTCCTACACCATCGTCAGTCTGGCGCCGGTTGTCGTCTCAGCACTGGTCTCAACCATCGTTGCCCGCGCACTGGTTGGCAGTGATTTCATGATTGATGTCGGCACGTTCGGATCAGTCGTGACTGCCGATTATGTTCCGGCAATGCTTCTTGGCGTTCTCTGCGCTGGGGCAGGCATTCTTCTGATGATGGGGGTTTCCTTTGTCGAGGAGCTGGCGCGCAAAAGCTCCGTCCCCTCGTCCGTGCGGCCCATTATCGGCGGGGCTGTGGTTGGGGCCCTCGCATTGATCTCGCCGCAGGTGCTATCAGGCGGCCATGGCGCGCTGCATCTCAATCTCGATCACACGGCAACCATTGCCACACTCGTGGGCATACTCTTGCTCAAATCCACCGCCTCGGCTGTATCCATCGGATCGGGCTTCCGCGGTGGCCTGTTCTTCGCCTCGCTGTTCATGGGCGCCCTGCTCGGCAAGATATTTGCCTACTCCGCCCCTTTTATTTTCGCTCACGCGACGCTTACTCCGGTTATTTACGCGGTTGTCGGCATGAGTTCTCTTGCCGTGGCGGTCATCGGCGGCCCGCTGACCATGACCTTTCTTGCGCTGGAGATAACAGGTGATTTTCCGATTACCGCTCTGGTTCTGGCCGCCGTCATCACCGCGTCGCTGACTGTGCGCAATACGTTTGGCTATTCCTTCGCCACATGGCGCTTTCACCTGCGCGGTGAAAGTATCCGCAGTGCGCATGATGTCGGCTGGATTCGCAATCTGACTGTTGATCGCCTGATGCGCCGGGACGTGCGCACCGCATCCACCCATATGACCATCGCCGATTTCCGCCACGATTTTCCGCTCGGTTCCACCCAGCGGGTTGTTGTGCTTGATGATCAGGGGAAATATGCGGGCATCGTTCTCGTGCCAGAAGCTCATTCGTCAGTGGTTGATGAAACCGCGGGCACGCAGGAAATTGGCAGCCTTCTGAAATACCAGAGCGATTTCCTGCACCCGCAGATGAATGCCAAACAGGCGGTCGGCATCTTTGACAAGACCGAAAGTGAAGCGCTTGCCGTTGTCGATAATCTCATCGAGCGCAATGTCATGGGCCTCTTGACCGAAAGCCATACGCTGCGCCGTTACAGCGAAGAACTCGATCAACGAAGGCGAGAGGTTTCGGGTGAACTGTGAGACCGGAAACGCACTGGAACAGCAAAACGCGCGTGCCTGCAGCGTGGCCGCTGCAAACTTCATAAAACTGTCATCTGGCAGAAACGGAATATTCAAGGATAGGCACGAAGTATCCCGCGGCAATTCGCATTCTTGCCGGAGTACACCATGTCCTTCCAACCCGCCGAAAAGCTGGTTCTGCGTCGATTTGGCGACGATCAGCTCGTGACCCTCGCAAAGCTGGCCATAGAAACCGCATTCCAGCCTATCGTCGAGGCGGCAACCGGGGCGACGTTCGGCTATGAATCCCTCATGCGCGGGTTTGACCGGCTGGGTTTTGGCTCGCCGCCCGAATTGCTCGACAAAGCCTATGATGTCGGGCAACTGGCCGAACTGGAACAGATGATCAATGTCAGGGCCTTTGCCGGATTTTCCGGCCTGCCGGGTTTCACCCACCGCATGTTGTTCATCAACATCGATGCACGGTTGATCAGCCTCGGCAATAATTTCGTCGAACGCCTGACCACACACCTCATCAAGGCCAGCATTCGCCCCTCCTCCATCTGCTTTGAATTGTCCGAACGTTTCGACAATACCAAAGATCCGGCTTTCACTGCCCTGATCAACAAGCTGCGCCATGGCGGCTTCAAGCTCGCCATTGATGATTTCGGCGTCGGCTTCAACGGGTTGAAACTCCTATGTGATTATCCCACTGACTATGTGAAGATCGACCGCCATTTCATCTCCGGCCTTGATGCCAGCGCGCGCAAACGCCACATCGTCAAGCAGATCGTCCAGATGGCGCATATGCTTGGCGCACGCGTCATCGCCGAGGGTGTGGAGACCGAAGCTGAATATATCGTCTGCCGTGATCTTGGGTGTGATCTTGTGCAGGGCTATTATATTGCAAGGCCCACCACCAATGTCGGCGAGTTGCAGGACAGCTATCCGCATCTGGAACAGGCAGGGACCGGCCGCAGGCAGACCACGACGCTCGACAGCATTCTCATCCGCGCGCAGGTGCAGCGCCTTCCGGTGGTGCATGAGAATGACGATCTCGATAATGTGTTCGAGCTTTTCCGCAAAAACCCGCAGCAGAGCTTCTTTCCGGTGCTGGGCGCCAATGACGAGCCGCGCGGTGTTCTGCACGAATATCACGTCAAGGCGATGATTTATCATCCCTTTGGCCGTGATCTGCTCAAAAACCGGATTTATCAGCGCGGCATTTCCCATTTTGTGACGGGCACGCCCATTGCTGATCTGGATACACCAGCCGAACAGATGCTCAAGATTTTCGCCGGCATCGACGGCAGTGACTGTGTGATCCTCACGGAAAATCTGCGCTATGCCGGTGTGCTCTCTGCTTCTTCACTGCTGAAGATCATCAATGAAAAACAGCTGAAGACCGCACAGGATCAGAACCCGCTTACGGGCCTGCCCGGCAATCGCTCCATCCGCGATTATGTGCAGGATGTCACGCGCGACAGTTCTGCGCCCCGCTTCTTCTGCTATTGCGACTTCGACAATTTCAAACCGTTCAATGACCATTACGGTTTTCAGAAAGGTGATCTGGCCATCGGCCTTTTTGCCTCGCTGCTGCGGCACCATTTCGTCGGTGAAGACAAGTTTCTTGGCCATGTCGGCGGGGACGATTTCTTCATTGGCATTTCAGGCAGCAACCGTCCCGAAATAGAGGAACGCCTGACAACCCTCCTCAATGATTTCCAGACCAATGTGCTTGATCTTTACACACCCGAGGATCGTGCGGCGGGTGCCATCCGCGCCCATGACCGATCGGGCGGCGAACGCCATTTCCCGCTGATGCGCTGCAGTATTGCCGTTCTGGAGATTGCCGAAGGCCTTATGCATGCGGACGTCAATCGTGTCAGCGCATCCATCGCCGCCATCAAGGCTTCCGCCAAAGCCAACCCGACTGGATTGGTCTTCAGCAGCCTGACAGAAATTGGTTAGGCAGAACGCAGCTCAAGGCTGGGATCGGCGAACATCTGTCCCAGCCAGACACCCCGAACCGTGCGGGCGGCAACCACAAGCCAGATAAGAGCCAGCGCAACGACAAGAATATCTGCAAACACGGCAATGCTGGCAACCGGGAAAATATGGCCAAGGCGCAGGGTTGCCACCGCATAGACGCCAAGCGGGAATGTATAACCCCACCAGCCAAGATTGAATGGAACACCGTTGCGGAAGTACCGAATGGTGATCATGACGGCCATGGCGAGCCACCACAGACCATAGCCCCAGAGGACCACGCCAAGGATCAGGCTTGCGCCCGATACTGCACTCGCCACCGCGCCAAAACCATGCGCCGCAAGGATATCAGTTGCATTGGCGCTGAGGACAAACATGCCGAGCGCGCCCGTTCCAATGGGGCCGAGCGCCAGCCAGCTCGATGCCGCCATGTTTGCTGGAGGCAGTTTGTGCAAGGCCATGCGCAGGAACAGAACGACGAGAATGCACATCGCCAGCGGCACGGACAGCGCCCAGAGCACATAGCTGGCGAGAAGGATAGACAGCTGGCTCGATATGTCGGCAATGTGCGGCAACAGCAACCCGCCGCTAACAGCTGCCACTTCTGACGCAACGACGGGCAGAAGCCAGACGGATGTCATCTGCTCCATCGCATGGGATTGCCGCGTAAACATCATGAACGGTATCGCCAGACCAATGCCGACTGATAGCGCCACATCCAGCCACCAGAGGCTATAGGCGATATCAACGGCGCGCTCTCCGATATGGGCAATGCCGAATATGAGGAACCCATTGAGGATGGTGGCAAGCCCCATGGGTATGCAGCCAAAAAACATGGACATCACAGCGTGATCGAACACCCGTTTTGCTTCCTCGGGGTAGCGCAACCAGCGCGTGGCATAGATCAGCGTGAAGGTTGTAAAAAGCAGAATGTTGAAAAACCACAGCAGCTCGCCAGCGCCGAAAACCACAGCATATTCAGGAAACTGGCCAAGCGAAACGGATAGAATGCCCGTGCCCATCGTCGCCGCGAACCAGTTGGGCGTGAACTGCCTGACAATCCCAAGTTTGCCACGGGCAGTGGTAAGAGGAACGGAGCGTGTCGATGTGTCCAGCGTTGTCATGATTTTTCTCTGCGTCTGTGCCGGAACACTGATAGCAGGCGGATACTCATCACTTCCAACGCATAAAACTTATCAAATCATTCGATAAAATCGAACAATCTCAAATCTTCGCATCAACCAGCGAGACAAAGGCATCGGCTGCCTTGCTGTAATAACGCTCACGGTGATGCAGCAGATAGAATGGGCGCGGTGTAGTCGGATAAGCGACCTGCCGTAAAAGTTTCGCCCGCAACTTCGATGACGCGACGCTGCGCGATATCAGCGTCGCTCCCACTCCAGCCTCTACTGCACCGATAACCGCCTCGTTACCCGGCAATTCCATGGCGATTTCAAGCATGTTTACATCCATGCCCACAGACCCAAGCAACTGGTCGAATGCCGAGCGCGTGCCTGATCCTTTTTCGCGAAGCACCCAGGCCACATCCCTGAAATCCTTGGCTTCCACCGTCCGGTGCGCCGCCCAGGGCTGACCCGCCGCAACGACAATGATCATGTCATCCGTTGCCACGACCTTGGTCGACAGCAACGCGTGATCGACCCTGCCCTCGACAAATCCGAGTTCCGCCTCACCCGCTTCGACCGCCTCCGCGACCTGCTTCGTATTGCCGATCCGGATATCCAGCGTAATGCCGGGATAGCGCTTGCGGTATGTGCCAAGCCTTTCCGGCAGCCAGTAACCGGCAATGGTCTGGCTTGCCATGATCGACAATTCGCCGCGCATCAGACCGGCAAGATCGGTCAGGGCAGCTTCAGCAGCCTTGGCGCGCGCCACCACGGCGATGGCCTCTTTCAGGAAAACCCGCCCGGTCTGGTTGAGAACGATGGAACGCCCGATGCGGTCGAACAATGCCACACCGTGCCTGTTCTCAAGCGCGGTGATGGCGGCGCTCACCGCCGACTGCGTCATATTGAGCGCCGCTGCCGCATGGGTGATATGCTCCCGTTCGGCAACCGCGATGAAGATACGCAGTTGATCCAGCGTCATTACTGCGCCGGAGCGGTTGTGGGTGCAGTTGCCGGTGCAGGCGTTGCTGCCTGCCCCTGCACGCGGGAAGCAATGGCTTCCATCAGCTTGGCCGCCAGCGCGTCATATTTCTCATTGTAGTGATGATCGCCCGCCAGCAGGATTTTCTGCACGGTGCTCAATGCCGGGTCAGTACAGGCAGTATCATCCTCTTCCGTACCATAGACGCACAGAACCTTTTCCGGCGGCAGCTTGGCAACGGCTGGAGCCACTTCATTGTCGCCGCCAAGGCCTAGCCATGCACCGACAGAAACCTGAAACGGCGTTGTTTCTTCCGTACCGATCAACCCCACCATCGCAATCCGCTTTTGCAGGTGTTCAGGCAGGAATGGCCATGCGAAGGGCACCGTATTGGCGCCGAAGGAATAGCCAAGCAGAACCACGGGAAGTTTGCTGTTGGGATCAGCCTTCTTGACGATCCGGCCAATATCCTTGGCAATATCCTCAGGCTTGCGCACCGACCAGAAATACTGCAGGGCATCAACGCCCACCACATGCACACCTTCCTTGGCAATGATATCGCCGACGGACTTGTCGATATCGCGCCAGCCGCCATCACCGGAGAAGAACACCGCCAGATATTTCGCCGGGCCATTGCTGCTTGGAATATCGACGATCGGCAGGGTGTCGGCAGAAGCATCCTCCTTGGCAATTTCCACCGCTGCATCGGCAGCAATCTGCATACGCTCCTGCTTGGTTGCGGCCAGCTTTTCCTGCGCCTTGAAAAAACCGGGTGTTGCCGGGCCTGATGGCGCGGGATCGGGCTTTTCGCGCACGATCACGGCAGGATTGGGCAAATCCGCATCATAGGAATAGCTGAACCCCTGTCCGGGCACTGCTTCAAAGTCCGCACCTTCACAGGATGGCAGTTTGGTAGCAAGCGCTGGCGACGGATCGAGAGCAACAGCACCGGCCAGTGTTGCAGGCGGTGCATTGGCCACCGACGCATAGGATATCACGCCGCCCTCACCAATACCGATCATAACGGGGTGCATGTAGCTATTGAGGGAAATCATCCGCTGAGCCTCTTTGGCAATGCCTTCAAGTTCGGAAACGAAATAGGTACATTCGCCCGTATCCTGATTGAGTTGCGCGCGCCATTTTTCCAGATTGACCGTCAGGACAAGAAAGCCGCGATCAAGCAGCAGCTTGGACAGCGCCTGATCATCGGCAGCAATACCGCCCTTCTGCGACACCTGAATGGCAATACCCGTTGGCTTGATGCTTGGCTGCAGCAGCGGCACTTCGCTCAGACGTTCGGATGTCACCAGAATATTCTTGGATATTCCCCAGCCGAATCGGGGCAGATAGCCGGCAATAGCGGCAAGTATGATGCTAAGGACCACAAGCGCAGCAACAAGATACAGATAGGGCCTGCGTAGAAATTTCATCGTTTAAAGACCTCGAAGGGGCTGCCGCTTACCAGATTCGTTGCGTCGATCAGAGAACGTGGTGTGGCAAGGCCTGGGGGGCAAATCAGATAGTAAGGAGTCCATTTCGGGCCGAACTTATCCTTGAACGCGCGCAATCCGTCAAATCGATAAAATTCCGCGCCCCGCCGGTAGATGAACGAGCCGATACGGTTCCAGCGAGAGGCAAGGTGGCTGTCGGAAAGTCCCGATAGCGGCGCAGCGCCAAGATTGAACCATTCATAGCCTTCGTTCTTGGCGGCCATCAGCAGATTGGCGAAAAGACCATCCATGATCACACTGGACGCATCCGGGCGGTGGCGCATCAGATCAACGGCAATTTCTTTCTGCCCTGCTCCGCGCCAGACATTGGCGAACGCGACAATGGCGCCTTCCTTGCGCAGAACCGCAATGTCGAAATGCGAGAGATAATCCGCTTCGAAGGAACCGAGCGAAAAGCGCTTTTCCGAACCCGACTTCATTTCGAGCCACGCATCGGAGACTTCCCGCAATTCATTCATAACCGCAGCGGTCTGCTCCCGCGGCAGGATTTCAAAGGAAATGCCTTCCTTTTCCAGACGCCGCGCCGCGTAACGCAGCGGCTGACGCTTGGAACCCTCCAGCGAAAAGTCAGCAAGCTCCACGCGCGCGACTTCACCCAGCTTCAACGCGGTAAGCCCCATGTCGAGGAAAAGCGGCAGGCGTTCAGGGCCGACACCATAGAAAACAGTGCGCGCGCCTGACCGGTCAGCCATATCGCGGAACGACCAGGCGAGATCACCGATTGCATCATCGCTGCCAACTGGTTCGCCCATCGATACCAGACTGCCGCCGGAGCGGGCATACATGACGAAGCCCCGCCCCTTATTGTCCATCAGGAAGCGCTTATCGCCCAGAAGCGCCAGCGCATCGGATGCACGCGGCGATTGCGCCACCATATCAGGCACACCCTCCGGTATGGGCTGCGCGCGCAGCTTGCCCCGACCGACACCGTTGATAATCGTATTGA
This sequence comes from Phyllobacterium sp. P30BS-XVII, assembly GCF_014138335.1. Lineage (NCBI taxonomy): Bacteria > Pseudomonadati > Pseudomonadota > Alphaproteobacteria > Hyphomicrobiales > Phyllobacteriaceae > Phyllobacterium > Phyllobacterium sp. P30BS-XVII. Next base: position 128,093 of record NZ_JACGXO010000005.1, on the reverse strand, counting down.
TCGTGATCGCCGCCAGCACAGTCAGAAGCAGAACGCTGCCACGCAGGAAGCGGGATGCCTGCGCATCCCATGCAAATTCCCACCAGAGCTGATTGGCATATTCCACATGGCGGTAGGCAAAGAAGCCAAGCCACAGCACGGCGAAAGCCGTCGTGCCGATACTGGCGAGCCAGCCCCATGTCAGCCTGAAGCTTTCGCCCATGGGCTTGCGGTAGAAAGAATCGCCGAATAGTAGGAGAACGCCCGCCATCAAGGTCAATGCCAGCGCTTCTTCCCAGTCCAATCCTTTGGCCAGTGAGAACACAGCCCCAAGACTGAACAGGATGACCGCCATGACCCAGGCACGCCATAGCCGCCGGGCAAGGCCGCGCGCCACGATCAGCAGGGCCAGACCAACAAAACTGGCGCCAAGATGCGACATTTCCAGAAACGGCATCGGCACGAAGTCCGACAGCACCTCAAGCCTGCGGCTGAAATCCGGCGTGACGGATGAAATCAGCAGGACGATGCCACCAAGAAACGCAATACCGGCTGATAGCGCCGGGATCAGCGTTTCAAACACCCGCACCGCGAGGATTGTCGGCCCTGTGATCAGGTGGCGGCGGCGCAATATTTCAGAAATGACAAAGCCGATAATGGCCAAAAGAAAGGGTATCAGGGTGTAAATCACCCGGTATGTCAGCAAAGCGGCAATGGCGTCAGGGTTACGGCCAATGCCAAGACCAGCAATCATCGTGGCTTCAAATGCGCCGATACCGCCGGGCGAATGGCTGATAATACCCAAGGCGACAGCCACCACATAGATCAGCGCAAAGGCCGCAATACTGGGCACAGCCCCGTGCGGCATCAGGACATAGAGTGTTGCCGCAGCAGCAGCCACATCAACCAAACCGGCGATGATCTGCAGCATGGCACCCTGCGACGAAGGCAGGCGTACCGATACCTTGCCAATCTTCAGCGTGCGTTCGCGGCGCGACAGCCAGACCAGCAGCACGGCAACCGCCACAAGGATTGATGCCCCGATAAACTGATCGAGATCAGGACCAAACGATACAATCCATGGAATGCGCGTCGGGTCGATCACCAGCGCAACGGCAATCATGATGGTAAAGGCAAACCAGATCGCCAGCCACGACGTGCCGATGATCCGGCCAATATCGGCAACATTGATGCCTTCAGCCGCATAAACGCGGTAACGCAGCGCACCGCCCGTCAGCAGCGAAAAGCCGAGCGCATTGGAAATGGCATAGCCCGCCGCCCCCGCCATCGCGGAAATATAATAGGGCACGCGCTTGGGCGCGATCGTCTCAACAGCCACGACGTCATAGAGCGCAACGGCGGCAAAACTCACAAATGTGAAGAACAGTGCCAGCAGCAACGTGCTATTGGGGATAGCGTGGATTGAATGTTTGACGGCGCGGAAGGAAATTTCGCTCGACAGATGGGTGAGCACCAACAGGCTGAGCACAGCCACACCGACGCCGAAGAACGTGAACAGGGCAGATTTCGTCCGCTTGCCCCACGGCAATTTGAGCTGCGAGCGCGCATTGATCTGCTGCAGCGCTTTCTCATTGCTGTGAACCGGTGACGTGGCTGGGTCCGAAATCAATGTGTCGTCTTTCCAACAAAGCCAAAACCAAGATGATTTTTGGCAGGCGTCATAAGCTCGGCAATCATGGCGTCAATATGCCACAACAGCGGCAACACTCAACTTTGGCCGCGCCAAAATCGAGTGTATAACCCGTTAGTTATTGCATTCTGGTGAATTGTGCTACTAGGCAGCCTGATCCAAAGCAAGGTGACGGTACGATCCCGGCGCCCGTACTCTACCTACAGCTGCAGATGGTGGTGTAAGGCCCATGCCTTCTGCGATGGCTGTCGCCACTGAATTGCTGTTCTGGATCAGGAATGAGTAAACCAGATCGGACGCCCGGATACGGGCAGCCATATCGACCGCCGCGCGCCATTTTGTGGCAATGGCTGTATAATTACCCTCAAGCAGCAATGTCGTGCGCGATGTCGGGCGCACATAGAACTCCGGATAATAGGTGAGATCCCGGTTGGAATAATCAGTGACGACAGCCGTCAGCCGGCCACGGATCGCGCAATAGTTGAAACTGTCATCCGCATTGGCTGCGCCGCCATTGATTTCGTAGAGCGGACGGCCTGTCTCATCGGTCCAAACCACAAAATTATGGCTGGCAATCCCGGCAAAGCGCGGGATCGGATAGGAGCCAAAGAGAATGCGGTGGTTCATAAAACGCGTGCTCTGGAGTTGTGGTTCAAGGAAAATCAGAATCTTCAATAGACCATTTAATTTCAAAGACAACAGGGGAATTTCTAACAAAAATGTTATGCGTATTTGCTTAGCCGGAGCACAATCGGTTCATAGACACAAAACTGTCAAACTTGCTGCCTCTGCGGGCCGAATTATCGCATTTTGAGGCCAATCTGCCGGAGCATAAAGACAAATTCCTGCAGATCAGCCTCAAAAAATTATTTTGCACTTTTTTGCGAGCGAAACGACGAAATTGTTTCCCTTCGCTGGCAAAATTGAATGCAACCGCCCCCGGGATCAAACCACCCGCGCGCGAATTTCGCCAATGCCATCAACGCCGCCATGCATTTCATCGCCCCTGACAATGGCACCAACCCCGGCAGGTGTTCCTGAAAAGATGAGATCGCCCGCTTGGAGCGTGAACAATGTCGATAGATAAGCAATTGTCTCCGGCACATTCCAGATCAGCTGCTTCAGGTCGCCGCGCTGGCGCTCCTTGCCATTCACATTGAGCCAGATCGCTCCTGAGGACGGATGGCCGATTTTCGATGCGGGAACAATGTCCGAACAGGGCGCAGAGGCTTCAAAAGCCTTGCCCACTTCCCACGGACGGCCAAGTTTCTTGGCTTCGCCCTGCAAATCGCGCCGGGTCATATCAAGCCCGACCGCATAGCCGAACACATGCTCAAGTGCCTTGTCCGCGGCGATATCCGATCCGCCCTTCCCCAGCGCGATCACCATTTCCATTTCATAATGAACATCGTTGGAGCCGGACGGGTAAGGAAAATCACCATTGCCGGTAACGAGTGTGTCCGGATTCTTCTGGAAAAAGAACGGCGGCTCGCGGTTCGGATCATGGCCCATTTCAATGGCGTGATCGGCGTAGTTGCGACCGACGCAGTAAATCCGGTGGACAGGAAACAGCTTTTCCGATCCGGTTATGCGCAGGACGGGTTGCGAAACCGGCTGGAAGACGAATTGATCATTCTGCATCATGGGCCTTTCACACGAGATTGATCGCCTTGGTCCAATTTGACCTTGGCAGACGGACGATCACGCTACACATGGTATGGAGATCAGACAGATATCGGATATATCTGGGCAAGTGTAGCGGCGTTGTGCCCTGTAGCAGGAATATTCAGCCTTTATGGATCAAACATTCGTGCGTGAAAACACAGACATCGCCGCCGATGATGCCACTTTGCTGGATAGGGTTCAGCGGGCAAGCTTCCAATATTTCTGGGACGGTGCGCATCCGCAAAGTGGTCTTGCACGCGACCGGTCAGGTAAAAATGCCGATCCTGCCAATGATCTTGTCGCAGCGGGTGCGACCGGGTTTGGTTTTATGGCGATTCTCGTGGCCATCGAGCGCGGCTGGATTGAACGGCAGGAAGCCATCACCCGTATCGGGACAATGCTGACCGCGCTGGAGAACACCAAACGCTATCACGGCGTCTTCCCGCATTTCTTTCACGGCGCCGACGGATCAACCATCCCCTTTTCCATGCGCGATGATGGCGGCGATCTTGTCGAAACCTCATTCCTCTTTCAGGGGCTGCTCTGTGTCAGGCAATATTTTACCGCGCCAGCGCCCGATGAGACCATACTGCGCAAACGGATCGACCATCTCTGGCATGGCGTCGAGTGGACGGCACACATCAAGCATGATGAGAAGGTGCTGTACTGGCACCACAGCCCCCGCTACCATTTTGCCCGCAATGTACCCATTCAGGGCTGGAATGAAGCCCTCATTACCTATGTTCTGGCCGCTGGCGCACCCAGACACGGCATTGACGCTGACATCTATCATGAGGGTTTTGCCAAAGGCAGCCAGTTCATCAACCGGCGCGATTACTACGGCATCAACCTGCCGCTTGGTCCTGATTATGGCGGCCCGCTGTTCTTCGCGCATTATTCGTTCTGCGGCCTTGATCCACGCGGCCTTTCCGACCGTTATGCCGATTACTGGCAGCAGAATTGCAACCATGTCCGTATCAACTACCAGCATTGCGTGGAAAACCCGCACGGCTATCGCGGCTATGGCCCTGACAGCTGGGGCCTGACCTCCAGCCATGGCCCTGCGGGCTATGTCGTCAGTTCACCGGCATCGGATTTCGGCCTGATCGCACCCACAGCTGCTCTTTGCAGCCTGCCCTATCTGCCCGATGAATCCATGAATGCCATCAGGCATTTCTTCAAACTACCGCAGGCAAAGATGTGGGGCCGCTTTGGTTTTGTCGATGCATTCTCGCAAACCAGCGGCTGGTATGCCCGCACCTATCTCGGCATTGATCAGGGCCCCATCGTCACGATGATTGAAAACCACCGCACCGGCCTGTTGTGGAAACTGTTCATGACCGCACCTGAGGTGCAGCAGGGATTGCAGAAGCTTGGTTTCACCAGTCCGCATCTTGCCAATAGTGAGCAGGCAATTTTGGAACCAATGGCCTGATTGTGCATTGCCACATCGAGAACAGCCGGTCACATTCCGGCCTGATATTATGATATGCCTGCCATCGGGGACCATTCATGAAAATCCATGCCGTTTTCAACCGCGATGGCGGAACGTTCCGCACGATGGATATGAAAGCATTCGCCCAGACAGCGAAGGAAATCTTTGAAAAACATGGCCATAGCTTCGAAAGTGAAAGCGTGGCCGGTAAAGACATCGTCAAGGCGCTGACAAAGGCCGCTACGCAAGACGATGATCACATATTGATGGCAGGCGGCGGTGATGGCACCATTTCCGCCGCAGCCGATGTTGCATGGAAAGCGGGTGTGCCGCTGGCTGTCTTACCTGCGGGGACCATGAATCTTTTCGCCCGCTCATTGAAAATACCGCTGGAACTCAATGCCGCGCTGGAAAGTCTGGCTGATGGCACCATTAAGGCGGTGGATATTTCGACCGCCAACGGACAGACATTCGTTCATCAGTTTTCAATCGGGTTTCAGCCGCGAATGATCAAGCTGCGCAACACGCTGGAATTCAACTCGCGCTGGGGAAAACGTCTGGCGAGTATGCGGGCCTTTGCGGTTGTCATTGGCAATCCGCCGCGTTTTGCCGTCCGCATGACCATTGACGGCGCACCGACAGAGCGCACCGTCTCGGCCATTTCCATCTCCAACAATCCCTATGGCCGGGGCATGCTGCCGATCGCCGATGATCTGGATCGGGGTGAGCTTGGCGTTTATGTCGCCGAGCGGCTTTCTCCGCTGTCAGTGATGAAGCTGGCGGCAACAGTGCTTATGAGGTCGTGGCGCAGGAACATTGATGTGAACGAAATATTGGCCAGAGAGGTGGACCTGCACTTTCCGCATCTTTATTCCGAGGCCAAGGCAACAATAGATGGTGAGCTTGTCCCATTGGGGCAGGACGTGACCATCAAAATCCATGCGGGCGAATTGAAAGTTCTGGTTCCCGCTTAATCAAAGCTCAAATAAAAACGGCGCAGCTCGCGCCGCGCCGCTTCATCAATAAAGTAAAGCAATCAGCCCTGCTGTTGAGCCTGCTTCTTCCGGGTCTTCTTAACCGGAGCGTCAGCAGCAGTGCCACCAGCGGCCTTCTTGGCAGCGGCGGCTTCTTCAGCGGCAGCCTGATCAGCGCTCTTGCCCATTGTATCGACAACCGAGCGAACCTTGCCCTTGTCGGAAACGGTGCAAAGCGCATCGCGAATATCAACCTTCAGGCTGACTTCGTTCATACCAGCGCCAACTTCACGTTCATCAACAGCGCGGATATTGCGTTCTGACAGAACATATTTGCTGGCTGCCGCCGCGATGCACGGACCTGCGAGTTCCGAGCTAACGGGAGGGCGAACCGGTGAGAACGTTGCGAATGTCGGGCCCATGCTGGGCTCACCGGTGGTCGAACATGCGGCCAAAGGAACAAGAATTGCCAAGGGAGCAATCCGGCTGAAAAGAGAGGTAGGCAGGCGCATGGCTTTCTCCGCAAAGTCTCATCGCAGGGTGATGTCTGATTAGGCCGGAAACTATTCGCTTTTAGCCATTTGTCTAGTGGCGCAATTGCCACAATGGCACTTTATTGCCACAATCCCCAAACCTTACCTCATGGTGCAACGGTGAGCATCCAGTTCAAAACACCTCGCCAATCCGACATGCGGATCGGTGTTCCGTGATTACCGGTCTCGAAGCGAACGAAGCGTACGGGATAGCCTTTGGAGGATTTGCGTATCTTTTGGTAAAACGCCTCCTGATCATCAATGCCGAACACCGGATCGCGGCTGCCATGGCCAAAGAAAACGGGAATACGCCGCTTGTATGAGGGCGAACCGATGAACTTGTCTTCCCAGAGAGAGCCGAGAATAACCAGGCCTGATATGTTTTTCGCCGCCTCAGCATCCTGCGCCAGCCCCCAGCACAGGGAGCCACCCATTGAACCACAGGCGACAAACAGCTTGGCTTGCGGTGATTGCGATTTGAAATAGGCAATCAGCCCGGCAATCTGCGCGACGCCTTTATCACCAAAATCGCGAAAATCCGGTGTGAGGTACAGCCCGCCATTGAGAACCATCAAATTCTTGATGCGGTTGAAATTACCGCCAAAAGTAAAATCATTCATGCCCTGCTGGCGATTGCCGCCCTGCCCGTGCAGATAGATGGTGATGATGGAAGCACCGGGTTCAATTTTCCCCGCAGCCATGACCTTCACTGGTCCATTTGCTGTTGTGACCACCAGATCTTTCTGGGCCCGCTTGGCGGCAAGGTCGATATATTTGCGTCTCACGCGCAGCTCAGGCACCTCGTCACGCCCGTTAATATCGCGCATTTCATTGTAGTCGACCACGATGTAATCGCCGCCATCACCAGTTTTCATGATGCCCGGATAAGCGAATATATCGTCTTTGAACGGCTCAAGCTGCGTGGCAAGCGCGGCGCTGGAAAAACAGACGGCAGCCAGCGCGCCAAGAAGAATAGTCCTGATCAAATGCAAGTCCCCTGATTACCGCACCGTTTCCACGATGGTCCCGCCTGCCAGCCGCAACATATCCGGCGTGTCTACGTCAATCGCCGCCGCTTCGCCAAGCTCTACATCAATGACCGGAATATCACCACGCTCCACCAGATGCCGCGCACCGACATCCCCGGCGAGCGTGAATACTTCATCAAAGAGGAAACGCGGAAGGATGACCGGATTGCCGCGCTTGCCCCGAAACGTGGCTCGCACAACCGTTTGTCCGCCGACATCATGGAACTGCCGGATCAGGGTCTGCAGGTCGGAGGCAGACAAGGCAGGCATATCGGCAAGCATGATCATCACCCCATCCACTGATGCCGGAAGATGCCTGATAGCCACATGCAGCGAAGAGGCAAGCCCGCTGGCATGATCCTTGTTGAGCGCGATGTTCACGGGCAAGCCATCGAGCGCCGTGCTGCATTCCTGCGCCATATGTCCGAGAACAGCAATAACCGGTTCGCCTCCCGCCCTGATTGCCATCTCCGCCGAGCGGCGGATCAGCGGCACGCCATCGAACGTCGCCAGCAATTTGTTGGTTCCGCCCATGCGGGTGGATTGACCGGCAGCAAGAATGGCGATGGCAACAACGGGCTTGGGTAAGGGAGGTCGAGGGTCGCGTGGCTGTGGCCGCGTCGGGATTTCCATCAGCAGGCCGCCAACACCCATGCCGACAATATCAGCCTTGGTAACGGGAATATTGGCCATGAGACGGTCAATCACCCAGTCAAAACCGTTTTCCTTGGGGCTGCGCGCGCAACCTGGCGCACCAATAACGGGTTTTCCGTCCAGTTCGCCCAATACCAGCAGATTACCTGGATCAACGGGCATGCCGATATGATGCACCGTCCCACCCGCTTCGCGAATAGCCGCCGGAACCACATCGTCCTTGTCGACCACGGCGGAAGCGCCGAAAATAATGACCATATCGCTGTTCCGGTGCATTTGCCGGATCGATACGGCCAGCGGGCTGACTTCATGTGCCGGGCGCAACTCGCCAATCAGGGTGCCACCGCTGGCAGCGGCGCGCGCATCAAGAACCCGTGTTGTCTTGTCGAGCACGGAGGATTTGACCGATGCGAGCGTGGTCTGGATCAGCCCGACGCGTGAGCCGGAAAAAGCATGAACCCCAAAAGCATTGCGTCCATCGGCAAGATTGGCAATCTCACTGAGAACTGATTTCGCGACGGCAAAAGGGATAATCTTGATGGTCACGACCATCTGCCCCTGCTCTACCCGCTCAAACGGTTTCAGCGTCGCGATAGTCACAGACGGATCGACTGAATTGATCGCGTTAATGAGATTGGCATCCACGGTAAAAACGCCCGATGCCTGCGCATAACAGTTCACCCGGCCCGTTGCGGCTGGCCCCGCCTGAATGCCGAACCATTGCAAGGCACTGGTTATCTGCCGGGCGGCGGCGTTCTCCTCGACATCATCGGCGTCAAGCCGAGCCGCCGTCACCTGCGTAACACCGGCACCGCGCAACTGCTCGATGTCATCCGTCGTCAGGACGTGCCCCTTTTTCAGCTTCACGGCACCCGCGTGGGTAGAATGGGCCAAAACGGCCCCAAGTGCCTGATCCAGAGGTGTATCGCCGAAAATCATGCGGTCTTTTCCAGTGTTTGCGGCATGCGCAGACTGCGGGCGCGAAAAGCCTCGATGATTTCAGCCAGCACCGCCACGGCAATCTCGGCAGGGCTTGCCGCACCTATATTGAGCCCGATCGGCGCGTGAATGGTGGCAATACTTTCATCGCTAAGACCAACCGCCTGCAAACGCTCCACCCGTTTGGCATGGGTTTTGCGGCTGCCCAGCGCACCGACATAGAAACACCCGGCTTTTAGGGCTGCTTCCAGCGCATAATCGTCAATCTTCGGATCATGGGTAACAGCGGCAACCGCCGTATAGGCATCAAGCGGATGCGTTTTCAACACATCCTGCGGCCATTCGGCAAAAAGCCTCACATCGGAAAACCGCTCCGGCGTGGCAAAAGCCGTACGCGGGTCGATGATTTCCATATCATAGCCTGCAACCTTCGCCATAGGCACCAGCGCCTGACTGATATGCACAGCGCCGATAACCACAAGGCGCGGCGGCGGCAGATGCACATTGAGGAAGAACGAGCGCCCATCAACCTCGACCACACCTGACTGACCCGACAGAAAGGCCTTTGTGATCACTGCGCCCAACTCTCCGGCAACCGGATCGCCTTCCTTGATCACCCGGTCACGGCCATCGCCAAGATCGGTCAAAAGCAGCGCCGCCCGGCGCGCACGGCGCTCAATGTTCAGTTTTTTGAGGCAATAGGGGTCCACGATCAGCCCAACCGTTCCACATAGACTTTGATGCGCCCACCGCAGGAAAGTCCAACCTGCCACGCGGTTTCATCGGCAACGCCAAATTCCAGCAATCGCGGCTCCCCGCTGGTCAATACGTCCATAGCCTCCGATATCACCGAGCCTTCGACACATCCGCCTGAAACCGAGCCTTCGAAATTGCCCTTCTCGTCAATGACAAGGTGGCTGCCGACAGGACGCGGCGCTGATCCCCATGTTTCGACAACTGTGGCGATAGCAACATCACGGCCATCAAGCATCCAGCTTTCGGCAATCAGCAATGGGTCCAGCTCACTCGTGTTCAATTGTGTCATAAAGGCCTCCCTCGGCATGATGAATATAACGTGGGTTGCGGGAAAGACCTTTGCAACCAGCGTTTCGGATCATCACGCTTTTCTGACGGACGGCCCAGCGCTTTGCACAAATCCTCCAGCGCATCGAGATTATGCACGGCGCGAAAATCATCGACATAGGGCAACATCGCCCTCACTCCTCGGGCGCGTGGTTCAAAACCCTCGAACCGCAGAAGCGGATTGAGCCAGATCAGCCGCCGGCACGATTTTGCCAATCGTTCCATTTCCGCTTCAAGCCCGCAGGTTTCCTCCCGCTCCAGCCCATCGGTGATCAGCAGAACCACCGCACCTTGACCCAGAACCCGGCGCGACCAGTGCCGATTGAATTCCCGCAGCGTTTCGCCGATACGCGTGCCGCCCGACCAGTCGCGCACAGCACCGGTGCAATGGGCAATCGCGTCATCGGGGTCCCGGTAGCGCAATGGGCGGCTGATATTGCTCAACCGCGTTCCAAAGACAAAGCAATTGATACGACGGCGCTTGGCCATCATCGCATGCATGAAATGCAGGAAAATCCGGGTGTACTGGCTCATGGACCCGGAAATATCCGCAAGCACAACCAGTGGCGGGTGTATTTCGCGCCGCGAGCGAAATTTCGGCAGGATGAGATCGCCGCCGGTTTTCAGGCTCGCACGCATCATGGCGCGCGGATCGATACGCCGTCCCTTCGGATCGGCCCGAAAGCGCCGCGTCTCCACCTTGTCGACAGGCAAGACCAGTTGATCCATCGCCCGGCGCGCTTGGGCAAGCTCGCTGGCGGTCATCTGGGCGAAGTCCTTGGAACGCAACACGTCCCTGCCGGAAAAGGTGAAACGCGCATCAATGTCTGTTTCAGGCGGTTGCTGCTGTGGTTCATGGCGGCCATTGCTATTGAAAAGCGCTTGGCCGACACGCGCTGCCGTCGGCCTCGATCGCTCCGGTTCCATGGCATCGGGCGAAAACATCGCGAGCATTGCCTCAATCAACGCATGCGAGCGCCAGTACAGCCTGAAAGCCTCGTCAAATGTTGCGTGATCCTCGCGCCTGACAATGAGAACGCTGCGCAACGTCCAATAAAAATCGTCACGCGAGCCGATACCGCCGGCAAGAACAGCCTCTATGGCATCCTTGACCGCCGCGGGCCCAACACGCACACCCGCTTTGCGCAGGGCTCTGGCGAAATAGACAATATTGTCTGCCAGCCGGCTGGTTGATGGCGATGATGTCGACGTTTCCATCCTAGGCTGCGTTCAGCTCCGCCGTGACCTCGTCGAGAATGCGCTGTCCCTCGCCTGCAGCGATCCGTGCGATGTCATCCTGATATTTGAGCAGCACGCCAATTGTATCGGAAACCGTCTCCGGATCGAGCGCCAGCTTGTCCATCTCGGTCAGTGCCCCGGCCCAATCAATGGTTTCGGCCACACCCGGCAGCTTGAACAGGTCCATATCCCGCAATTTCTGCACGTAACGGACGATTTCGTCGGAAAGCCGTTCATTGGCGGATGGCACCTTACGCCTGATGATCTCAAGCTCGCGCTCCGCCGTGGGGTAATCGACCCAGTGATAGAGACAGCGGCGCTTCAAGGCATCGTGGATTTCACGCGTGCGATTGGTGGTAATGATGACAATGGGCGGTTCGGTGGCCGCAATCGTGCCAAGCTCGGGTATCGTCACCTGATATTCAGACAGAACTTCCAGCAGAAACGCTTCAAAGGCCTCATCCGTGCGATCCAGTTCATCGATCAGAAACACCGGAGCCCTGCCCGGTTCGCCAGACAGCGCCTGCAACACAGGACGCCGGATCAGGAACTTTTCGGAAAATACATTGCGTTCAATGGCAGATTTGTCGAGCGTTCCTGTCGCTTCATCCAGCCGGATCTCGATCATCTGCGCCGCATAGTTCCACTCATAGACGGCGGAGGAAATATCAAGACCTTCATAGCATTGCAGACGAATGATCGGGCGATCCAGCGTCGACGCCAGAACCTTGGCAATCTCTGTCTTGCCGACACCCGCTTCGCCTTCGAGAAACAGCGGGCGCTTCATGCGCAGGCAGAGAAACAGCACCGTTGCCAGTGCCCGATCAGCCACATAGCCACCGGTTTCAAGCAGTGCCAACGTCTCGTCAATCGATTGCGGCAATGGTGAAACGGACTGGTCGGCCATGGAGTCTCCGTTGGTTCTAGTCTCCTACACCGTGATAGGAGCGGTTGAGATAGACGAGTGACTGGCTGCGCTCGCCAATATGCAGTGCCGTCACCTTGCCATAGATGACATAATGCGTCGCCACCTCATGGGTGGCAATGATACGGCAGTCAAAACTGGCCAGCGCATCGGCGAGTACCGGTGCGCCCGTTTGCAGCGTCTGCCAGTGTCCAAGCGCAAAGCGGTCTTCCTGCGAAAGTTCCCCCTTGCCTGAGAAAGCCTCCGAAACCGCCTGCTGGCCCGACGAAAGCACGTTCAGGGCAAAAACCTGATTCTCGATAAATAGGTGGTTGAATTCATGCTGGCGGTTCAAACAGACCAATATGGTCGCCGGGTCGTCAGACACGGAACACGCTGCGGAAATCGTCACGCCGCGCCTGCCCGCCGGTCCATCTGTCGTAATGATGTGAACCGCTTCCGCAAAATGGCTCATGGCATTGCGGAAGGCGAGCGGTTCTATCTTCTGATCTTTGGCGATGAGCACTATATTGTTTCCATTGTCCAAATCATCACTATCGCAACATGCATCCGAACCATAGGGCTTGAACCACTGGAGCAGAATATTTTTTCCGCGCCTGCGATCTGACACCGATATTATCGCACCATGCTTATCCTTTTATATAGAGCCGCATTGCGCAGAGTGAAGGAAACAGCTACCCAAATCGAACGTTTGGTTATCCAATGTCCCGAAGGTACGGCAATATCGCAATGAATCCCATGATACGCGCCGCAACGCTTGGCCTATGCCTGTTGTTCAGCTGTGTCGCCTATGCGCAGGACAAGATCGGCGTCATCGCGCCGCTTTCCGGCTCCTTTGCGCGGCTGGGCAGCCAGCTTGTGGACGGCGTCAATGTGGCTGTCTCCGGTAATAAGCAGGGTCAGGATATTGGCGTTGTCACCGCCGATGACAAATGTGACGCTGCGGGCGGTGCCGCCGCGGCCCGCGAAATGGTGCTTGCCAATGCCACCATCGTTATCGGATTTCTCTGTGCAGAATCGCTTGAAACAGCCCTACCCATTCTTAGCCAGAAGGGCATTGCCGTCATAACACCGGGTGTACGGGACCAGACGCTGACAGAATTGCGCGCCGAAACGCCCTATCAGGTATTTCGTGTAGCACCGTCCGAGCGCAATGCCGCACGCGAAACCGGCGATCTTCTGGCGGGCATCTGGCGATCCTCCCCCTTTGCGATCATCGATGACGGCACCATTTTTGGCCGCGAGATTGCCTCCGCCGTGCGGGCGCGGCTGGAGGAAAAGCGCCTGAAGCCTGTATTCACCGATACCTATCGCCCCGGCCTCGATAATCAGAACGCGCTTATCGGGCGGTTGAAACGTGCCGGAGCGACACAGGTTTTCATTGGTGGCGAAAGGGATGATATCGTTGCCATCGGCCGCAGCGCTGCGGCGCTCAACTATCCTCTCACCATTGTCGGCGGCGAAACGCTCAACGCAATCACCAATGGTAGCGATCTGTCCACGGGAACCTTGATGGTCGCACCCGTTGACCCGGCAACGCTCGAAAGCGCGCGCAATGCCAAAAATGCCATTGAACTCGCGGGCAAGGCACCGGAGGGCTATACGGTGCCCGCCTATGCCGCGGCAGAAGTTGCCATCCAGCTTCTGACCACCGCACAGGCGCAAGCCGCCTCGCTGGCTGATCTCCTGCGCAAAAACGTGTTTGATACAGCCATCGGACCCGTTCAATTCGATGCGCATGGCGAGCGTATTGCCGACACCCTTCGTCTGCAACGCTATGATGGAAAGCAGTTCGTGCAGGAGACGAAGTAATGCCGCTTAAATCTGGCCCTCGCAACCTCATCACCGATGTCGCCGGATTGAGCATCGGTAATGCTGCGGATGCAACAATCAAATCCGGCACCACCGTTATTCTCTGCGATGAACCCGTGACAGCGGCTGTACAGGTTCTTGGCGGTGCTCCCGGCACACGCGAGACTGATCTTCTTGAACCGCACAACACCGTTGAAACCATCAATGCGCTGGTTCTTTCTGGTGGTTCCGCCTTTGGTCTGGATGCCGCCTCCGGTGTACAGGCGGCTTTGCGCGAAAAGCGTATCGGCTTCAAAGTCGGTGGCCAGCGCATTCCCATCGTTCCCGCCGCCATCCTGTTCGATCTGATCAATGGCGGTGACAAGGATTGGGGGCTTTACCCGCCTTACCGCGAGCTTGGCTATGAGGCGGTGCAATCCGCGTCGCGTGATTTTGCCCTTGGCAGCGTGGGTGCGGGCACGGGTGCGCTTGTGACCGGGATGAAAGGCGGGCTTGGTTCGGCCTCATCCATCCTGCCCAGCGGCGCCACCATGGGGGCGCTTGTTGCTGTCAATGCGCTTGGGTCGGTTACTGTTGGCAAAACCCGCCATTTCTGGGCCGCGCCTTTTGAGGTCGATGATGAATTTGGCGGGCTTGGCCTGCCCCATCCACTTCCCTCCGATGCGGCGGATATCAAAACAAAATTCAAGGAAGCGGCCAAGGACACCAATACAACCATCGGCGTCATTGCGACGGACCTGCAACTCACCAAAGCACAGGCCAAGCGTCTAGCCATTGCAGCCCATGACGGTTTTACCCGCGCCATCTGGCCGTCCCATACACCATTCGATGGCGATCTGGTGTTTGCCCTTGCAACGGGAACCGCCGGACGAGCACCTGAAATCGATGAGTTCATCGAGCTTTGCGCCGCCGCTGCTTCAACCATGGCTCGTGCCGTCGCGCGCGGCGTATTTGCGGCAACATCGGCGCCCAATGACCTGTTTCCTGTGTGGAGCACGCGCGCCTGACAGGGTTTTCATTGTGCCTGCCGGATACCCATGGTAACGGGCGCGCACAAAACCTCTACCGGAGAACGCCATGAGCCGTCCCCTTGTCATCGCCCCGTCCATCCTCGCTTCGGACTTTTCCAAGCTTGGCTGGGAAGTCACCACGGTCCTTAAAGCTGGTGCTGACTGGGTGCATATCGACGTCATGGACGGCCATTTCGTCCCCAATATCACTTTCGGCCCCGAAGTGGTCAAAGCGATCCGCCCGCTCACCGATGCCGTGTTCGACACGCATCTGATGATTTCGCCCTGCGATCCCTATCTTGAAGCTTTCGCCAAGGCGGGCTCCGATATTATCACCATTCATGCCGAGGCCGGTCCGCACGTCCACCGCTCGCTGCAGGCAATCCGCGCGCTCGGCAAGAAGGCGGGTATTGCCATCAACCCCGGCACACCTGAATCCGCCATCGAATATGTTCTGAACGATATCGATCTGGTGCTCGTCATGACCGTCAACCCCGGCTTTGGCGGGCAAAAATTCATCACTGAAACCTTGGGCAAGATTCGCAAGATCAAAGCCATGATCGGCGACCGTCCGATTGATCTGGAAGTCGATGGCGGAATTACCGCTGACACCGCCGGACTGGCGACAGAAGCCGGTGCCAATGCACTTGTTGCAGGTTCCGCTGTGTTCAAGGGTGGCTCGGAAGCCAGCTACCGCGCCAATATCGATCTCATCCGCAACGCAACGCTCAAAGGCTGATATAGGCTTTCCCGCCATCAGTGGTGCGCGGGTTCGTGGTTCGTGGTTCGTGGTTCGTGGTTCGACAAGCTCACCATGAGGGAGAGTGTGGATGCAAGGATGATCGCCAGCTTTGCAGATCACAAAGGTTGCAGAGCTTGACTCCCTTTCATCACCCCTCTCCCTCATGGTGAGCTTGTCGAACCACGAACCACGAACCACGCACCACAAACCACTCCCACCCCCTACTGAACTCAGTATTTCCCACCCATGCTGAAAAAGCCGCGTTGAGTACAGCGCCATGGTCTGTTAGAGCAGGTTTCACATTCATCCGCCCATCGATTGCCAATAGGAACACACAATGATCCCGCGTTATTCGCGGCCCGAAATGGTCGCCATCTGGTCCCCGGAAACGAAATTCCGCATCTGGTTCGAAATCGAGGCCTATGCCTGCGATGCGCTGGCGGAACTTGGCGTTATCCCGAAGGAAGCTGCTGCGACCATCTGGGAAAAGGGTGGCGCTGCCACATTCGATATCGACCGCATTGATGAAATCGAGCGTGAAACCAAGCACGACGTTATCGCGTTCCTGACCCATCTGGCCGAGATCGTCGGTCCCGACGCGCGTTTCGTGCATCAGGGCATGACCTCCTCCGACGTGCTCGACACCTGTTTCAATGTACAGTTGATGCGCGCCAGCGATATTCTGCTTGCTGATCTCGACAAGCTGCTCGTTGCGCTAAAGAAGCGCGCTTTCGAGCACAAGGATACGGTCACTATCGGCCGCAGCCATGGCATTCATGCGGAGCCGACGACTTTCGGCGTCAAGCTGGCACAGGCCTATGCCGAGTTCGAGCGCTGCCGTACCCGCCTCATCGCCGCCCGCGCGGAAATCGCCACCTGCGCCATCTCAGGCGCTGTCGGCACTTTTGCCAATATCGACCCTTATGTCGAAGAACATGTGGCCAAATCGCTTGGTATGGAGCCGGAGCCGGTTTCAACGCAGGTTATCCCGCGCGACCGTCACGCCATGTATTTCGCCACGCTCGGCGTCATCGCCTCGTGCATTGAGAGGCTTTCGGTGGAAATCCGCCATTTGCAGCGCACGGAAGTTCTGGAAGCGGAAGAATATTTCTCCCCCGGCCAGAAGGGCTCGTCCGCCATGCCGCACAAGCGCAATCCGGTGCTGACTGAAAACATGACCGGCCTTGCCCGCATGGTTCGTGCCTTTGCCCTGCCCGCCATGGAAAATGTGGCGCTGTGGCATGAACGCGATATTTCGCACTCATCGGTTGAGCGCATGATCGGCCCTGACGCAACAATCACGCTTGATTTTGCTCTCGCCCGTATGACGGGCGTTATCGACAAGCTGCTGGTTTACCCTGACAACATGTTGAAAAACATGAACAAGTTCCGCGGCCTTATCCATTCCCAGCGCGTATTGCTTGCGCTCACACAGGCAGGCGTTTCGCGTGAAGATTCCTACCGCCTTGTCCAGCGCAATGCGATGAAGGTCTGGGAACACGGCAAGGATTTCCTTGAGGAACTTCTGGCCGATACGGATGTGCGCGCCGCTCTGCCCGAGGAAACCATCCGCGAAAAGTTCGACCTTGGCTATCACACCAAGCATGTCGATACGATTTTCAAGCGGGTTTTTGGCGAGGCTTGATTGCTGCGCTGCTGATTAAGCTGTGGCGGGTGTTTTCACCCCCGCCACCAATCAAACATCCAATTTATCCAAAACTTTTTCCCGGCACGATTCGCATGACATTGCCCCAGGGATCAACGATCTCGCGTTCATCCTTGGCATCAACCGAAACAAACTCCGCCCAGGCAAGACCGGAGCGATCATTATCACGCTTGCCGGCACCCCTGCTCTGCCAGGAATTGGCAGCGACATGGTGGTGATAGCCACCTGTTGACAGGAACACGGCACTGCCGCCAACCCCGGCGACGGTCTGCATGCCAAGTTCCCTGTGCCACCATTCCTCTGCTTCACCCGCATTGCCGACACGCAGATGCAGATGGCCGACCATGGCCCCATCAGGCGCGCCAGTCCATTCCGCCGTATCCGGCTTCAGCTCGCCAAGCAGATTGCCGACATCAAGCGCAGCCGTACCCATCTGAACCGATGAACCGTTCCATTTCCAGCTTTCATGCGGACGATCCGCATAAATCTCGATGCCATTGCCTTCAGGATCGGTCAGATAGATGGCCTCGCTGACAACATGATCCGACGCACCGACAATAGGCGTGCGCTGATCGATGGCGCGTTTGGCCCAGCGGGCAAGGTCAACGCGTCGCGGCAGGAGAAACGCCGTGTGATAAAGCCCGGCGCTGCTGGGATCATCGGCGCGAATGGCTGATGCCTGCTCGATTTCGAGCAGAGGCGTATCGCCAGCGCCAAGCACAACCGTCTGCCCCTTGCGGGACAGTTCGCGCAGGCCCACCACATCCGTGTAGTATTTTGAAAGCTGATCAGCGTCCTTGGCCTTGATGCCCACTTTTGACACATGAGTCGGGGCCATTGCTGCAAAAGGTAGATTGTTCATATCTGTCTCCGCGCGGGCTGGTTCTCCGCCCGCAATCGCCTGAAAGGCAAGCACCCCGGCACCACCGACAACATCTCTGCGTGTAACCTTCATGTGCATCCCCGCGATTTCATCACCTGTTTCATTGGTGATAAGGTCGGCTCTCTCAGGCCAATATACAAGCCACGCAGCGGCGAACAGCATGTTCACTATTAGTGAACCGACCAATCGTCACTGTTTACAATCTTGCCACGTTGCGATCCGGCAGATTTTTTCCTAAATGGGGGATATGAAAGTCAAAGACGCTGATATTCTCATTATCCCCGGTTACACCAATTCCGGCCCCGACCACTGGCAGTCCCGTTGGGAAGCAAAACTTTCCACCGCGCGCCGTGTCGAGCAGAAGGAATGGTCAAAGCCTGTTCTTGCCGATTGGGTGGCCGAAGTGGTCAAGTCAGTCAATGAAGCGACACAGCCGGTTGTTATTGTTGCCCATTCGCTTGGCGTGCCAACCTTTGTGCATGCGCTGCCGCAGATTGCTGACAAGATCAAAGGCGCGTTTCTGGTCACGCCGCCGGATGTATCGAATCCAAAAATACGGCCAAAGCACCTGATGACATTTGGCCCCTACCCGCGTGAGCCTTTCACATTTCCGTCGGTGGTCATTGCCAGCCGCAATGATCACTACTGCGAGTATGCAGTCGCGGAAGATCTGGCCGCCGCATGGGGCTCGCTGTTTATCGATGCGGGTGAATCGGGCCATCTCAATTCCGAATCCGGCCATGGACCATGGCCGGAGGGTTCGATGGTTTTTGCGCAGTTTATCTCAAGGTTGTAAGCGTCGCTCTACTCCCCCACAGCATCCAGCAGGCTTTTGACACCGGCCTGCAGATAGCCAGTATCGACCGCGAGTGGAACATAGGTATAGCCGAGGCTGGTGAATCTCTTGGCCAGTTCCGCATTCGCCGCATAGATGCCGCAGAGCTTGCCCGCAGCGAGGGCCTTGGCTGCGATCTCCTTCAATGGCTCAATGATAGCTTGCGATCCCGCATCCACCTCGGCTCCATTGCTCCAGCCGATGGAAAAGTCCGAGGGGCCGACGAAAACACCGTCAATACCGTCAACGGCAAGGATACCATCCAGCGCCGCAAAGGCCGCGCGGGTTTCGATCATCGCAAAAGCCAAGGTCTTGCCGTTGACTTCACTGAGATAAGCGCCGGAGCCGCCAGCGCCATAACTTGCGGGCCGTCCGCGCAATTGGCCCCATGAACGCTCGCCAATCGGCGGATATTTCATCGAAGCCGCAAACCGCTTTGCATCTTCAATGGAATTGATCATCGGGGCGATAACACCCTCCGCGCCGAAATCCAGCGCGCGGCTTGCCATGTCGAAACGGTCAACAGGAATGCGCACCACCGTGTGCTTGCCTGCATTCTGGATGATGCCGACACTTTGCAGCACCGATTGCGTATCAAACGCACCATGCTGCATATCGAGCATGAAAGTGGTGAAATCCGTACGGCACAGGGTTTCCATAACCAGCGGATAAGGCAGGTTGCACCAGGCGGAATAAACCGTTTCTCCCGCCCTCAGACGTGACGCTAGCGACATGATTTCTCTCCCTGATGCTCTGCTGATGGTCGACTCGGCCTGCAGTGAAGCAAAAACGGCGGAGGTGCGCCAACAAAAAACCGCCCGTGAAGGGCGGTTTTTACGAAGCGCGTGCAGGTGAGATCAGGAGCCCTGAATCTGCTTGATAGCTTCCTGCAGCATCTCGTCCATCGTGCGGCGGATGCGGTGATCGGATTTGTCGACGCCAGCGGCATCGAAATCAGCCCGGATCTTGCGGAAAACATCGTCGTCGCCGGCTTCCTGAAAATCTGCCTTGATGACCTCAAGCACATAGGCTTCGGCTTCCGCGCCTGTTTTACCAAGCTTTTCCGCCGCCCACTGACCGATCAGCTTGTTGCGCCGTGCCTCTGCCCGAAAGCGAACTTCCGCATCATGTGCGAATTTGTTTTCGAAGGCATTTTCGCGATCTTCCATTGTCATCCTCTCTTGCTCCCGCAAAATGAATTGGTCATTCCGGTGAAAGATGCCTCCCGGGTCTTGGCATTTTTAGGGCAAGTCCCGATCAGCATGGTTTCTGAGGTCCATATAACTATTCTGCACAAAATCTAAAGTCTGAATTGAACCTCTTCAGTCAAACATGGGTCACTTTGTCGTGGAAAGTCCATATAACCCATAATTCGGGGGATCACATACCCCATAATTCAGGGGAACTCATAAAGTATCATTGTAGAATGCTTGCTTTTACGATAGTTAGCGCGCCAACATGATGGCTATGACCAAGGCCGACCGATAACTCCAATACCAGAGACCTGCAATGAATCGTCGCCGCCGTGTCTACGAAGGCAAAGGCAAAATCCTTTACGAAGGACCAGAGCCAGGAACACTTGTTCAACATTTCAAAGACGACACCACCGTGCTGCATCCCAAGAAGCACGAAGTCATTGATGGCAAAGGTGTTCTGAACAACCGGATTTCCGAATATATATTCACCCAGCTGAACCGCATGGGTATTCCGACGCACTTTATCCGCCGCCTCAACATGCGCGAGCAGCTGATCAAGGAAGTCGAAATCATCCCGCTACAGGTGGTTGTGCGCAACATTGCCGCCGGTTCGCTGGCAAAACGCCTTGGAATCGAGGAAGGCACGGTTCTGCCGCGCTCGATCATCGAATTCTACTACAAGGCCGATGCGCTGGATGATCCGATGGTCTCCGAAGAGCACATCACAGCCTTTGGCTGGGCAGCGCCGCAGGAAATCGATGACATCATGGCTTTGGCCATTCGCGTCAACGACTTCCTGAGCGGTCTGTTCCTCGGCGTCGGCATTCAGCTTGTGGATTTCAAGATCGAATGCGGACGTTTGTGGGAAGGCGACATGATGCGTATTGTCGTCGCCGATGAGTTTTCGCCTGATTCCGCCCGCCTGTGGGATAGCCAGACCAATGAAAAGCTTGATAAGGACCGGTTCCGCCGTGATATGGGCGGCCTGATCGAAGCCTATCAGGAAGTGGCCCGGCGCCTTGGCATCATGAATGAGAATGAACAGCTGCGCCCCACCGGGCCGGTTCTGGTTAAATAAACGCTGATTGAACAATCCCGGAGAAGACAATCGATGAAGGCACGTGTCACTGTAACCTTGAAAAATGGCGTTCTTGACCCACAGGGTAAGGCGATCGTCGGCGCGCTCGGCAGTCTTGGTTTCGAGGGCGTCGCATCCGTGCGCCAGGGCAAGATTTTTGATGTCGAGGTCAACACCACAGACCGCGCAACTGCCGAAGCCAACGTCAAGGCGATGTGCGAAAAGCTGCTCGCCAACACAGTCATTGAAGATTACGCGGTGGAGCTTATCTAAATGAAATCAGCTGTCGTACTTCTCCCGGGCCTTAATCGCGACCGTGACATGATTGCGGCGCTGACGAAAATCTCCGGCCATGCACCCCAGACCGTCTGGCAGACGGACACGGAAATCCCCGATGTCGATCTGATCGTCATTCCCGGCGGCTTTTCCTATGGCGACTATCTGCGGTGCGGCGCCATTGCCGCCCGTATGCCCGTCATGCAGGCGATCCGCGAAAAGGCCGACAAGGGCGTCATGGTCATGGGCGTGTGCAACGGTTTCCAGATTTTGCAGGAAGCTGGCCTTCTGCCCGGTGCTTTGATGCGCAATGCATCGCTGAAATTCGTGTGCCGCGAAGTGAAGCTTGAAGTGACCAACGCCAACACCGCCTTCACCCGCGGTTATTCGCATGGCCAGATCATTCGCTGCCCGGTTGCACATCATGAGGGCAATTTCTTCGCTGACGAAAAGACTTTGGCCCATATCGAAGGCGAAGGTCAGGTGGTTTTCCGCTATGCGGAAGGCACCAACCCGAACGGCGCCATGAATGACATCGCCGGCATTATCAGCGAAAAAGGCAATGTTCTCGGTATGATGCCGCATCCGGAGAACCTGATTGAAGCCGCCCATGGCGGTTCCGATGGCCGCGCACTGTTTGCGGGCATTCTTGGGATTGCCGCCTGAGTAAAATTCTATACGTTTGAGAAATGCCGTTTTGATCCGCAATGGATCGGAACGGCACTCAAATGGAGGAATTGAGACATGAAACTCTACTCTCGGCCACTATCCCCCTACTCCTCAATTGTTCGCTGCATCGCCTATTACAAGAACGCACCGATCAAGGTTGTGGCCCCACCCGCAGGTTGGCCGATCCCCGAAGAGTTTCGCAGTATTTCTCCATTCAATCGCATTCCGGTTCTGATCACCGGCTCGGGCCTCACGGTCCTCGAAGCCACCGTCATTTCGGAATATCTGGAAGAACATTTCCCCGAACCTGCCCTCCTGCCTGCGGACTCGCGTGATCGCGCCGTCGTGCGCATGACGGCTCGCCTTGCCGAACTGGAAGTGCTCGTGCCGGTGATGGAGCTTTTCGAACTCGTCCACACCAAATCGAAAGACGATGCCCGCATCACCAAGCTTTTTGCCCAGCTGGAAGCCGGTCTGCGCGAGATCGAGCATCGCATTGGCCACGGGCCTTATGCCCTTGGCAACCAGATGACGATGGCCGATGCATGGCTTACGCCAATCCGTTTCCTCTTCAACCATTTCCGGGTGATGACGCGCCGCTCGCGCCTCCTGGAACCATTTCCGAAATTTGACGCCTATGAGCAACTGATTGTTCAGGATCCGGTGCTATCGCTGGTCTGGTTCGAGATGGCGGATGCTTCAAAAGTGTTCCTCGCGGAACTTGAGGCAAGTTAGACCGTAAATTCATTGGAGATAGCTGGATGCATATGAAGACGATTGGCATGGCCATGATGATTTCGCTCGTGGCACTCGCCGGATGCCAATCGCCAAGCAAGCCGGGGCCTGGTTCCCTGGCTTTTGGCTCTGACAAGGCTGCCCTTGCCACCATGGAACGGGTGGCGCTGGCCGCCAATACCTGCTGGTTCAAATCAAAGGATTCGGCCTTCAAGCCCTATCATCTGGCACCGGAACTGAATTCCTATTCGGGACGTCCGCGCATTCTGGTGGTCCCGGCTGGTAATCCCGGTGGACGCCCGCTGCTCGTCGTTCACGCGGAGGGTAACCCGGCCAAGGTTGAAGCCTTTGGACCGCTGATGGGCCATTCCATGGGAAATCGCATCTCGTCAGACGTACAGCGCTGGGCTGCAGGAACGCCATCCTGCACCGCGCGCGGCTGATCGATTACAAACAGGAGGCCGGTGCGATCCGCACCGGCTTTCAAACCTCAAGCGGACAAATAGCGATCGAGATCGGCCTCGACATGATCGCGGGTCAAAGCAAGGTCTTTCAGCCCCTCATCGCTCAACCTGCCAAGTTGCAGTCGCGTGCGCCGTTTCATCAGGGCGCTTTCCACCCATCCGGCAAATTGCGACAGGAAGTCGGGCTGTGAGGCATAGGTCAGGCCCCGGATAGCAGGCTGGTTAGGTTCTACAAAAGTCGTACCCATATGCGCCTCCCTAAAACGGTTGAATATGTAATATATATGTAAATCACAAAAAATTCATTCAATATTACTGAGCGCAGGTATCAGCTATTCTGATTAATGCCCAAACAGCATTCGCCGCGCAACAATCGGCAATTTTGCCGATTGAGCACGGGGCAATCAATCCCAGAAAAACCGTTTGGATTCATGCCAGGCCTGCGATGGCGTCATGCCGATATCCTTCAGCTGATCCTTTGTCAGTTCGCGCAGTTCGATACGGGTGCGGCGCTTGACGGCTGCCTTGCTCATCCACGCAACAATGCGGCGCAGTATTGTCCCCCTGTCATGGGGCAGTTTTGGCAAAAAGACCGCTTTTACGCCTCTTGAACTCGCACATTCTCTTTCGATTGCATCAATTGTACTCATAATCTCCATCCTACCAAGCCGAAATGACTCGAATTGTATCGTTAATTCTAATGGATTGACTCAATTTGAATCGCAATATACATAATTGTCACCATGACAAATTGGCTTCCAGAACTGAAACACGGCAAAGGCCCGCTTTATCTGCAGCTTGCGGAGCGGATTGAATCGGATATTGCCGATGGTGTGCTTGCGCCGGGCACGAAATTGCCGCCGCAGCGCAACCTGGCCTTCGATATTGGGGTGACAATTGGTACAGTTGGTCGCGCGTACAATCTCATCCGCGAGCGCGGCCTAGTCAGCGGCGAAGTCGGTCGCGGCACCTATGTGATTGATCACCGGGAAGCCAAGCTGATCGAACTCCCGACGGCCCAGAATTCGCAGCCGTTCGGCGGCACGCGCGCCCACATTATCCCGCCGGGCAATATCCGTCTCGACAGCACTGCCGCCATTGATGTGGGCCAGTCGGTGATCATGGACCGCTTTCTGCAGGATATTACCAAAAACTACCCCGCTGAAATTGCCAGCTACTCCCGCACCCTGCCCCCGTCATGGCAATTGGCAGGCAGCCGCTGGCTCGGTTCATCCGAATGGCGGCCCGACGTATCATCCATCGTGCCGACCCTTGGCGCCCATTCCGCCATTCTGGCGATTATTGCCGCCGTCACGGTTCCGGGCGACCGTATTGCCTTTGAAGATTTGAGCTATTGTTCCGCCGCGCGCAGCGCCAATTTGATGGGCCGGCGCAGCATCATCATCAATACGGAAGATGGCAGCGCCACGCCTGATGATTTTGAGCGACTTTGCGCGCAACAGCACCCGAAACTGGTGTTCCTGATGCCATCGCTGCAAAACCCGACCGCCACCACCATGCCGGAGGATCACAGGCGCGCCATCGTTGAGACAGCCCGCCGTTACAATGTCTGGATCATCGAGGACGAGATTTATGGTTCGCTCGTCGGCCTTGATCACGTCAAGCTTGCGGAACTTGCCCCTGAGCGCACTTTCCACATTGGCGGCCTGTCCAAATCCGTGACCGCAGGCGTGCGCGGTGGCTGGGTTGCCTGCCCGCCGCATCTGGCTTCGCGCGTCGTCACCGCCCACAAGATGGTAACGGGTGGTATGCCTTTCCTCATGGCGGAACTTGGCGCGCAACTGGTCAATTCAGGCGAGGCGGACGCCATTCGCATCAAGGTGCGGGAGGAAACATCCGAGCGGGAATCACTGGCACGTTCGATCTTCAGCGGCTTTGAGTTCAACTCACACCCCTATTCCCCCTTCATCTGGGTCAAACTACCCGAGCCATGGCTTTCCGCAACCTTCAAGAGCGCCGCGCTCAACGAGGGCGTGCTGATTGATGATGAGGATGAGTTCAAAGCAGGCCGGACGGAAAAAACGTTTCATCGCGTGCGGTTTGGCTATTCCGTTCCCGGCACAAAACAGGAAGTCGCCAGCGGGCTGACAATCCTGCGCAGGCTCATGGAAACCGACAATGCGAGCTATGACAGTTATTCGTGAGCTGGCTCAAACAGCCTAATCCACCCTTCTCCGTCATCGTGGATATCTCTCTTCGTTATCCCAGACGCGCCTCTTCGTTATCCTGGAAAATCTCTCTCCGTCGTCCTCGGGCACCTCTCTCCGTCGTCCTCGTGCAGCTCTCTCGGTCATCCTCGGGCTTGACCCGAGGACCCACGGCTAAGAGGATGAAATCATCTGAATGTTCAGTGCTTTTAAGATATGGGTCCTCGGGTCAAGCCCGAGGATGACGGAGAAAGGTGGAGTGATGATCCGAATATCACCCCAGCTGTTGAAGAAACGCGGCAAGCGACATTTTTTCCGCGTTTGACGGTGTATTCCCCGCACAAATTGCTCTAAGAGAACCCAAGAAAAGCGCAATGGAATTGGTATTACCGATGGCTCTCTCCAATACAATCCAGATCACCCCGGAACTCGTTGCTTCGCACGGGCTGAAGCCGGACGAATATCAACGCATTCTCGACCTGATCGGACGTGAGCCGAGCTTTACCGAGCTTGGCATTTTCTCGGCCATGTGGAACGAGCATTGCTCCTACAAATCCTCGAAGAAATGGTTGCGCACGCTGCCGACAACCGGGCCGCAGGTCATTCAGGGACCGGGCGAAAATGCTGGCGTTGTTGATATCGGCGATGGCGATTGCGTGGTTTTCAAGATGGAGAGCCACAACCACCCGTCCTATATCGAGCCCTATCAGGGCGCGGCAACCGGCGTTGGCGGCATTTTGCGCGATGTGTTCACCATGGGCGCGCGGCCGATTGCAGCCATGAATGCCCTTCGCTTTGGCGCGCCGTCCCACCCCAAGACACGCCACCTTGTATCCGGTGTAGTGGAAGGCGTTGGCGGCTATGGCAATTCCTTCGGCGTGCCTACCGTTGGCGGTGAAGTCAATTTTGACGCCCGCTATAACGGCAATATTCTGGTCAATGCCTTTGCTGCTGGCCTTGCCAAGACCAATGCGATCTTCCTGTCCGAAGCCAAGGGCGTCGGCCTTCCCGTGGTTTATCTCGGTGCCAAGACAGGCCGCGACGGTGTCGGCGGTGCGACCATGGCATCGGCGGAATTTGACGAATCGATCGAAGAAAAGCGCCCGACCGTGCAGGTTGGCGATCCCTTCACCGAAAAATGCCTGCTTGAAGCCTCGCTGGAACTGATGGCCTCGGGCGCTGTCATCGCCATTCAGGACATGGGTGCCGCTGGCCTCACCTGTTCTGCCGTTGAAATGGGTGCCAAGGGCAATCTCGGCATCCGCCTGAATCTTGACGATGTGCCGGTGCGTGAAGAGCGCATGACCGCCTATGAAATGATGCTGTCGGAAAGCCAGGAGCGTATGCTCATGGTTCTGCGTCCGGAAAAGGAAGCGGAAGCCCAGGCAATCTTCAAGAAATGGGGTCTGGATTTCGCCATTGTCGGTTACACCACCGATGATCTGCGCTTCCGCGTCATCCATCAGGGCGATGAAGTCGCCAATCTGCCCATCAAGGATCTCGGCGATCAGGCACCCGAATATGATCGTCCATGGATGGAACCCGGCAAACATGCACCGCTGCCCGCCGCAAGCGTTCCCGATGTGGATGATTATGGGGCAGCACTCTTGAAGCTGATCGGCTCGCCTGATCTTTCCTCGCGCCGCTGGGTCTACGAACAGTATGACACGCTGATCCAAGGGAATTCATTGCAGGTGCCCGGCGGCGACGCCGGTGTTGTGCGCGTTGAGGGCCACCGCTCCAAGGCACTCGCCTTCTCCTCCGACGTCACTCCGCGCTATTGCGAAGCTGATCCCTATGAAGGCGGCAAACAGGCTGTTGCCGAATGCTGGCGTAACCTGACTGCCGTGGGTGCCGAACCGCTGGCCGCCACGGACAATCTCAACTTCGGCAATCCGGAACGCCCTGAAATCATGGGCCAGCTGGTCAAAGCCATTGGCGGTATCGGCGATGCCTGCCGCGCGCTCGCCTTCCCCATCGTCTCGGGCAATGTGTCGCTCTACAACGAGACCAATGGTCAGGCGATCCTGCCGACCCCGACCATCGCAGGCGTTGGCCTGATCCCCGATTGGTCGAAGACCGCCAAGATCGGCGGCATGCATGAGAGTGATGTGCTGATCCTCATCGGCGGCGATGGCACACATCTCGGCCAATCGGTCTATCTGCGCGATCTGCATGGCCGTGCGGATGGCCCGCCCCCGCCCGTTGATCTCAACATTGAAAAGCGCAACGGCAATTTCGTCCGCTCGGCTATCCGCAACGGTCAGATAACTGCCTGTCATGACCTGTCCGATGGCGGCCTTGGTATTGCGCTGGCTGAAATGTGCATGGCCTCCGGCAAGGGTGCCACCGTCAATGTTGGCGAAGGCCCTGCCCATGCGGTGCTTTTCGGCGAAGATCAGGCGCGTTACCTGATCGCTGTTGCCCCGGATATGGCGAATTTGATTTCGCTCAATGCTGAAGGCTCCGGCGTTCCGTTCCGCAAGCTTGGAACCGTGGCCGGCAATACATTGACGATCGAGCGTCTCGCCTCCATATCAGTTGCAGACCTGACAAAAGCCCACGAATCGTGGTTCCCTGACTATATGAGCGGTCAGGACAGCGAAGAAACACAGGCTGCGTGATCGCGAGAAGATTGGGAGACAGAATATGGCTATGGACGCGCACGACATCGAGAAAATGATCAAGGACGCCATTCCTGACGCACAGGTGACCATTCGCGATCTTGCCGGTGATGGTGATCATTATGCAGCGGAAGTCGTCGCCGAGAGCTTTCGCGGCAAGTCGCGCGTTCAGCAGCACCAGATGGTCTATGACGCCTTGAAGGGTA
Organism: Phyllobacterium sp. P30BS-XVII; assembly: GCF_014138335.1. Classification (NCBI taxonomy): domain Bacteria; kingdom Pseudomonadati; phylum Pseudomonadota; class Alphaproteobacteria; order Hyphomicrobiales; family Phyllobacteriaceae; genus Phyllobacterium; species Phyllobacterium sp. P30BS-XVII. The sequence goes on along the minus strand of NZ_JACGXO010000005.1, from coordinate 99,624 downwards.
ATATGGGCGGGGTGCTGCACGCCCTCGCCCTGCAGACCAGCGCTCCCGAATAATCCCTACTTCTTCCCGAATACGGCGATAATCGGCCCCACGGGGTCGGTGCCGCCAACCAGCGTTTTGCGATCATTGGCCAATGACGAGATCGTGCCATCGAAAAACAGCGCATTGGCACAGCCAAGCCCGTCCTTGAACAGGCGGGCAAAACTCCCCAAACTGACCGGCTCGATCGATATCGCCAGCACAACAGTGTTCGCATCACGAATGCCGACACCGTTGCGGATCAGACGTGACGTGCCGTTCGGCTCAAAGCGCGGATGGACCTGTCCGTTGATAACAAGCATCGGCCCCGATTGCGTTGCGATGCGCACATCGGGAGCGGCAGCCGCAAAAGCGCCCGTTTCAAGAATACCGGGCGTTCCGTTCTTTCCGATAAAGAAAACCCCGTTCGGCTTCAGGAAAAAATTGCCTTCGCCGTCATTGGTTTCCAGTTCCGACGTCTGGTTGCCCTCTTCGACATAAAGGCCAACGGGCGAAAGGTCTTCCTCATACATGCCGGCATTCATGGCGAGAATCGGCCTGACATCCTGCGGGCGGGATTCCATGAACGCCTTGAGCGAGCCATAGGCCTCCCCATCGGCATTCGCCCGTGCCAGATCGATCCGGTGGGTGCGCAGATCAATCTCGCACACGATGGAGTCGACCCCCTCGAATGTCATCTTCCGGCAGATATCGGGCAGATCGCCATCGGAGATATTGATTGGTGGATTGGGCGCAGGTTTAGGGGGCGGTGGAGGTCGCATAAACCAGAAAATGCCGAGGATAATGACCAAAACAACGATACTGATCGCGATAATGCTACGAGATGACACAATGACCAGCCTTGTTTTGCCAGAATTGAAGCGCTATTTGTTTAGAAGAGATCAATTTGGACCAATGATGACGATTCGTCGTGCATTGGTATGAAAGGTTTGCCCGAAATGAGCGGTATCAACGAATTTATCGACAATGAGGTCAAGAGCAACGACGTTGTCCTGTTCATGAAGGGTACTCCGGGCTTTCCGCAGTGTGGCTTTTCCGGGCAGGTCGTGCAGATCCTTGATTACATCGGCGTGGATTATAAGGGTGTGAATATCCTTACATCAAATGAACTGCGTCAGGGTATCAAGGATTACTCCAACTGGCCGACCATCCCGCAACTTTACGTGAAGGGCGAGTTCGTCGGCGGTTGCGACATCATCCGCGAAATGTTCCAGGCAGGCGAATTACAGACCCTGCTCAGCGAAAAGGGCGTCGCCACAAAGGCCGCCTGATCAGAGCAAAGCTTGCTCTAACGCTATAATTTCAAGTGGTTCCGGGGAAATCCGGAATCTTTTTCTCAAGGCGTCGGGCCCTCCGACGCCTTTGTCTTTGTTTTTGCAGGTCTCATAATGGATAGCACTACACAAGCATCGGCGCCGCGCCTGATGGGGATGGGGAAAGTCGAATTTATCGGGATGATGGCCATGCTCATGGCGATCAACGCGCTGGCAATCGATATCATGCTGCCCGGTTTACAGCAGATCGGCGCGAGTCTCGGGGTGACGAACGAAAACCACAGGCAATATGTGATCTCGGCCTATCTGCTCGGTTTCTCCATATCACAACTGTTTTACGGGCCGATCTCCGATCGTTTCGGCCGCCGCAAGCCGCTGCTGTTCGGTCTGGCTGTCTATGTCATCGCGGCCACCAGCGCCGCCTTCGTGCCAAGTTTCGCCTCGCTCCTGTTCTTCCGGCTGATTCAGGGCATTGGTTCGGCAGCAACGCGCGTTATCACCGTTTCCATCGTCCGCGACGTTTATGGTGGCCGTCAGATGGCTGAAGTCATGTCGCTGATCATGATGGTGTTCATGATCGTTCCGGTTATCGCACCGGGCACGGGTCAGGCCGTCATGATCTTTGGCGACTGGCATCTGATCTTCATATTCATGGCTGTGATTGCCGCTGCCGTCACGCTCTGGATGTATATCCGCCTGCCCGAAACCTTTGATCCGGCGGACCAGCGCCCGTTCACGCTGAAATCGGTTGCTCAAGGTTTTAAGATCGTGCTGACCAATCGCGTGGCGCTGTGCTACACGCTGGCAAGCGCGTTCCTGTTCGGGGCGCTCTTCGGCTTCATCAATTCGGCCCAGCAGATCTATATCGGCATCTATGAGCTTGGCATCTGGTTCCCGGTGGCATTTGCGTCCGTCGCGATCACCATGGCGTTTTCATCCTTCATGAATTCACGCCTTGTTGGCCGCTTTGGCATGCGCCGTCTTTCCCACGGCGCACTGCTCGGCTTCCTGACCATTAGTACGATCTGGGTGCTGCTGACCATATTCGGACCGCATCCGACACCCTTCCCGCTCTATCTCGTGCTCTTTGCGCTGGCAATGTTCCAGTTCGGCTGGATCGGCTCGAACTTCAACGCACTGGCAATGGAACCGCTCGGCCATGTAGCCGGTACAGCGTCATCCGTGCTCGGATTCATGGGTACGGCGGGCGGCGGTGCTATCGGCGCACTCATCGGCCAGTCCTTTGACGGGACGACCTTGCCGCTGGTCATGGGTTTCTTCGTGGTTTCGGTGATCGGTCTGATCTTTGTGCTGATTGCCGAAAAGGGCAAGCTGTTCCATCCACATAATCCGCGGGTTTAAACCTGCGGATTACGCCTGCCAGAGTATCTCACGCAAATCCTGCCAATTCGCCTTGTCAGGCGCGATCAGCAAGCCGCCATCCAGATGCTTGGGCAGATAGGCAGAACCATCAAAGCGGGCCGCATAGCCGCCCGCTTCCTGATGGATAAGCACACCGGCAAGGTGATCCCAAGGCATCAGCTTGTTGAAGATGGCAAAATGTGCATTTCCCGATGCTATCAAACGGTATTCATGCGCCGCGCAGCGGAAGCCGAATGACGCCTTGCACTTGGCATGGTTGCGCGCCAGCGTTGAACGCAAGGGATCGCTGAGGAATTGCCAGGAAATCGCGCCCAGCATTTCATTGACCGCCGCCGGTGGTGATACGGACACTTTGTGCCTGACATCAAAAGCCGAGCGAATATGGCTACCAGCGCCTTTGACGCCGATGATCCAGTCCTTGCCAACAGGATCATGAATAATCCCGGCCACCGTTTCACCATTGACCACAACGGCCAGCATCACACCGAAAAGCGGAACACCGGTGGCAAAATTATAAGTGCCGTCAACGGGATCAATGATGAAGGCCAATGGCGCGTCTTTCAGCTTGCCGAGCAACGATGCGTCAAGCTCACAGGCTTCCTCGCCGAGTACAAATGCATCGGGGTAGCGCGCGCGCAGACGTGCCGTGATCACGCGCTCTGCACTGGTATCGGCTTCTGTCACCAGATCAAGCGCTGACGTCTTCTGCTTGATATCGGCTGTGCCAAGCTGGCGAAAGCGCGGCATGATCTCCTGAAGCGCAACTGCACTGAGCAGATCACTCAACCAATCAATATCCTGATCATTAAACAGCACTGGCTTCTGCTCCACTTGTGACAAGACCGGCAAAATCAAAGATGTTGCGGTCAAGAAGATGGCTCGGGCGGGTGTTGGCCAGCGCCCGGATCATGATTTCCTTGCGGCCCGGCATACGCTTTTCGATATCGGTCAGCATTGCCTTCATCATATTGCGCTGCAGGCCGTCCTGACTGCCGCAGAGGTCGCAGGGAATGATCGGAAACTGCATGGCGGCGGCGAACTTTTCCAGATCATCCTCGGTGCAATAGCTTAAAGGCCGCAGCACCATCACATCGCCCTCATCATTGAGCAGCTTTGGTGGCATTGCGGCGAGCCTGCCGCCATGAAAGAGGTTCATGAAAAAGGTTTCGAGAATATCCTCGCGGTGATGGCCGAGTACCAGCGCCGAACAGCCCTCTTCGCGCGCCACGCGGTAAAGATGCCCCCGCCGCAGCCGCGAACAGAGAGAGCAATAGGTCTGGTTTTCCTGCACCTTGTCGGTGACAATCGAATAGGTGTCCTTATATTCAATCCGGTGCTCGATGCCGTTCTTTTTAAGGAACTCCGGCAGGATATGTTTGGGGAAATTCGGCTGCCCCTGATCAAGATTACAGGCGAGCAGGTCCACCGGCAGCATACCACGCCATTTCAGGTCCAGCAGCAATGCCAGCAGGGCGTAAGAGTCCTTGCCGCCTGACAGTCCGATCAACCAGCGCTCGCCCTGCCTGACCATGCCGAAATCATCCAGCGCCTGACGCGTATTGCGCAAAAGCCGCTTGCGCAGCTTGTTGAATTCGACATTGGACGGCACCCCGAGAAACATCGGGTGGCAACCCGCCGCATCCGCCAGATCCTGATCGTGAATGGTCATCTTCTCACCTCTGGCGCCTTCATTGCCCCGGTGCAAGCTCCAACGCAAGCAGTGTTTCGTCGCATGATGAGCCTAAGGTTGAATTGAATGCGGTTGCCAGACATGGCACCTCTATCTCTCCCCTTGCGGGAGAGAAAGGGTTTTCTTGGATTTGGCCTCTTTGCTAAATCCTTAGAAAACCCAAGTGAGGGGATTATTGAAATTCGCACCGACGTACCGCCCAGAATGCGAAGATTTGCGCGCGAAATGCGTAAAGACGCTACTCTGCCGGAAAACCTGCTGTGGCAGGTGCTCCGCAACAAGCAGTTGAACGGTTTAAAGTTCAGGCGGCAGGTTCCATGCGATGACTACATCCTGGATTTTGTTTGTCTGGAGGCTCGCCTGATTATTGAGATTGATGGCAGCCAGCACTCATGCTCGCAATCGGATGTAGATCGCGATACCCATTTTCAGCGCCGGGGTTTCAAAACAGTTCGGTTCTGGAATGGCGATATATTGAATAATCTTGATGATGTGTGCATGCATATTCTGCATGAGGCTGGCGTCAGAAGGTAATCCCCTCTCTTGCGATTTCTAGCACTTGAGCTTTGCTGCGCTACCGCTTGCTCGCTAAGTGCTGAAATCGCTTTCTCCCCCACAAAGGGGGGAGATAAAGCGGAGCACTACTGCCCGAACACCGACCAGCCCGTCCGTTGCGCCAGAAGCTCCAAGGCGGCAGATCCCAGCAGCGAATTGCCATTCTCATTCAGCCCCGGCGACCACGCGGCAATGGAGGCCCTGCCCGGTGCGATAGCCAGAATACCTCCGCCAACACCGCTTTTCCCCGGCAGACCAACCCGATAGGCAAAATCGCCCGAGCCATCATAGTGCCCGCACATCAGCATCAGCGCGTTGATACGCCGTGCCCGGCTTGAGGACACCACACTGCCGCCACTGAGCGGATTGCGGCCCGCGGAGGCCAGATAAAGCCCCGCATGGGCCAATTGCCGGCAGGACATGGCAATGGCGCAATGGTGAAAATAAACGCCAAGCACATGTTCAGCCGGATGATTGAGATTGCCAAAGGACCGCATGAAATTGGCAAGCGCCACATTCCTGTAGCCAGTATTGGTTTCAGATCGTGCCACATTGTGATCAATGGCAATGGTCTCATCATCGGCAAGATGCCGGATGAACTGAACGATCTCGCCGATTGCCTCTTTCGGCAGATGCCCGGCCAGTACCACGTCAGCGACAGCAATTGCCCCCGCATTGATGAAGGGATTGCGCGGCTTGCCTTTCTCCTGTTCCAGCTGAACAATCGAATTAAACGCATTGCCAGAAGGCTCGCGCCCGACACGCTTCCACAACCCGTCGCCGATCTTGCCGAGCGCCAGCGTCAGGGTGAAAACCTTGGAAATGCTCTGGATGGAGAATGATGTGTCGGCGTCACCAGCCGTATGCACCTGACCATCGACGGTGCAAAGCGCCAGTCCGAACTGCTTCGGATCAACCGTGGCAAGTTCGGGAATATAATCAGCCAGCTTGCCCTCGCCGATACGGCTGGCAAGATCCTGATAGACACTGTCGACGACATCCTGAAGATCGGTCATACGCGCTCCGGCAAGATAAGAGACAAAAAAAGCCGCCCGGATTTCTCGGGGCGGCTTTTCGTAAACTCAGAACTGATTAACGCGAATAGAATTCGACAACCAGATTTGGTTCCATCTGTACAGCGTATGGCACATCGGAGAAGGCCGGAACGCGTGAGTACTTGGCAACCATCTTGTTGTGGTCAACTTCGAGATATTCAGGAACATCACGTTCAGCAAGCTGGCTGGCTTCGAGAACGAAAGCGAGCTGCTTTGACTTTTCGCGCACTTCAATCACGTCACCTGCCTTGCAGATGTAGGACTGAATGTTGACGCGGCGGCCGTTGACGTTGACGTGACCGTGGTTGACGAACTGGCGCGCAGCAAAGATCGTCGCAACGAACTTGGCGCGGTACACCACTGCATCCAGACGCGACTCGAGCAGGCCGATCAGCTGTTCGCCGGTATCGCCCTTACGACGGGAAGCTTCTTCATAGGTCTTGCGGAACTGCTTTTCCGAGATGTCGCCGTAGAAGCCCTTGAGCTTCTGCTTGGCGCGCAGCTGTACGCCGAAATCGGAAAGCTTGCTCTTACGGCGCTGACCATGCTGGCCGGGACCATATTCACGACGGTTAACCGGGGATTTTGGACGGCCCCAGATGTTTTCGCCAAGACGGCGATCAATTTTATACTTGGACGATTCGCGCTTGCTCATCGCATTTCCTTTCAACCAAACCAAATCGAAGCCTGCGCCCCGATTCAAGGAAACGCGCCCTCCTCTGCCTCCTGTTTTTGAAGACTGACAGAATGATTCACGCACGCTTTGCGAAATCACTCACGGGACACGTCAAATGAAACGCAGAGCCGTTGAGCCCTGCGCTGGGGTGGCTTCTAGTGTGAAGGTTTGTTGATGTCAAGCCAGACCGAGCATTTCACCGGTTTATAAAGTTTGAAACCGATAGCCCGCATTAGGCGTTAGGTTAGACGCTCAACAGGAGTAGAGCCGATAATGACCCTATTCTCGCAGCAGCAGCGCTGTTTGACACTCGTCCTTTTATTCCTCACAGCATGTTTTGCAACAACGGCTTTGATCAGCACTGCCGATATCGCCGAAGCGCGCCAGAGACGGCACTCCACGGCAAACCGACCCGTACTGCCGGTTGTACCGCCAGTCCCGCAAACCAAACCAGGCAGTGAAGCCGCACCCGAAGCGCCCAGGCCCGAGGAAAAGCCCGCAGAGGATATTCAGAAGGCCGATCCGGAAACAACGCCGGTTCCCGAGGAGAAACCTGCGCCCGAAGCCAAACCGGCGGAGAAACCTGATGTTAAGCCCGCAGAACAGCTCGGACCCAATCCTTCCCCTGACGGAAAAGCCGCCGATAAGAATGACACGAAGTCCGATGATGAAGACACGGCTGAGAAATCCGATCCGGCCACTTCTCCCGATCGCGTCTATCAGAATGCCTGTCCGGCGCTGATGAACGGCGATGTTCAGGGCGAAATCATTCCGCCCTTGTCCGAAGGCATGTGCGGTGAGCGCTCGCCGCTCAAAATTACCGCCATCGGCAAGGATAAGCCGGTGAAATTTGCTGCGCCCATCACCACGAACTGCACCATGGCGGGAACACTTGCCGGATGGATCGGCGATGTGGAGCAGGCAGCGCAAAAATCATTTGGTGCGGGGATTGAGAGTATTTCCACGGGTTCCGACTATCAGTGCCGCAAGGTCAATAATGGTCATAAGGGCCGCGTATCGGAACACGCCTTTGCCAATGCACTCGATATCATGTCGTTCAAGTTCACCAACGGCAAAGCCACGGAACTTGGTTCCGGCTGGAAAGGATCACCGGAAGAACAGGAATTCTGGCGGTCGGTGCAAAAAACCAGCTGCGAGAAATTCATGACCGTGATTGGCCCCGATGGTGATGCCGCCCATCAGGGCAATCTGCATCTGGATCTCGGCTGCCACGGTAAGGCGTGCAAAGCGCGCATCTGTGAATGATATCTGGGGCGTTGCAGGTTTTGCCCTGATTAGTTCAATAGAATGTGTTGCATTGCTGGTTCGTGGTTCGTGGTTCGTGGTTCGTGGTTCGTGGTTCGACAAGCTCACCATGAGGGAGAGTGTGGATGCAACGCTAATCGCCAACGTTACAGATCAAAAAGGTTGCAGAACCTAGCTCCCTTTCATCACCTCTGTCCCTCATGGTGAGCTTGTCGAACCACGAACCACACACTTATTTCTTGGGCTTCACCTTCTGGGGCAGACCCTTGCGATCAGTCTCGGCAAATTCCTCAAGCTGCTTTTCACTCATCGAATCATACATGCTCTTTGATGCGCCCTTGAGTTCGCTTTTCTTCGTCTCACCACGCTTGGCTGACAAAGCGGCGCCCGCAGCTTTCTGCTGGGCCTGAGATTTTGCAGGCATTGTCTTTCTCCCTGTCAATTTCCTACAGAGGAAAAACGCAGGGCATGCGCGAGGGTTCCCAGTAGCGTGAGAGCGTGTGGTTCGTGGTTGTTATGTCGAACCACACACCACGAACTTCGCATCACCCTTTGCAGATCACCCCTCCTGCACCTCATCAAACACCTTGCGGGCTTGACGCAGATGATCGCGGTTTTTCACTGCCCAATCCCCGAGCGCACCGACCGGAACGGCAATCGAATGGCCAATCGATGTCAGCGCATATGTAACCTCAGGTGGAGACGATGGTTTGACCGTGCGCAATACCAGGCCGTCACGCTCCAGCGAACGAAGCGTCACCGTCAGCATGCGCTGCGAAATCCCCTCGACCATCCGGCGCAGTACATTGAACCGGCGCGGCCCGCCCTGAAGATTGATGATCACCAGCAGGCTCCAGCTGTCGCCGACAATATCCAGCACCTCGCGCATCGGGCAGGCACCGGCGCCATCAGCCACCATAGCTGCCGATGTGGACAGCAGGGGCACATCGCCATCGGGTTTTGAATGAATGCTCATCTCATGGTCCTCATCATTTTCAGGGGTGGTTACTTCCATGTTCCCTGAAACGGAAAAAGTGCGTTCTTCACAGGACGCGGCTTCTAGCATAGATGGTTATTAATAGTAACCAGAAAACAATCCGTACCCTCGCATATAGGAGATCAACATGAAAATCGCACTCATCGGCGCCACAGGCTTCGTTGGCAAGGAACTTTTGAAGGAAGCGGTATCGCGCGGCCATAGCGTGACTGCGCTGGTTCGCAATGTCGACAAGGTGGAAAAACTCGATGGCGTGAAGGCAGTCAAGGTCGACGTGCTTGATGCTGCTGACCTTACCGCAAAGCTTGGTGGCAGCGACATTGTTCTGTCCGCCTATAATCCGGGCTGGGGCGTTGATGACATTCAGGCCATTCACATCAAGGCGAGCAAGGCCATCACCGAAGCCACCAAAAAGGCTGGTATCAAACGCCTGATCGTTGTGGGCGGCGCTGGCAGCTTGTTCAATGCGGAAGGCAAGCAGTTTGTCGATGGTCCTGACTTTCCTGCGGAATGGAAGGAAGGCGCGCTCGGTGCTCGTCAGGCCCTCAACGACCTGAAGACTGAGAACGGCCTCGACTGGAGTTTTGTCTCACCACCCTTCGCTCTCGTGCCCGGCCCGCGCACTGGCACCTACCGGCTGGGCAAGGACAACCCGGTGTTCAACGCCGAAGGCCACAGCACGATCAGCGCATCTGATCTTGCTGTTGCGATTCTTGATGAAGCTGAAGCTGGAAAACACATCCAGCAGCGCTTCACTGTCGGCTACTGATAGCTCTGGCACTGATCGCCGGTCCTCGGGTTAAACCCGAGGATGACGGAGGGGGTGCAAGAGAGTCAAGTTCTGCGACGTTGGTGGTCAACATTGCAACCCACCCATCTCCCTCATCCTGAAAGCTTTCACCCCCCTCTGTCCTGTCGGACATCTCCCCCACAAGGGGGGAGATCACATTGGCATGAACGCCTTTGCACAACTGGAAACGTTTCAAATTGTGCAAGATAGCAGTGATCTCCCCCCTTGTGGGGAGATGTCCGACAGGACAGAGGGGGGGGTGACTACATCCACCAACATTGCAGTTGCGGAATATCATTTCCCATTACCACGCCCGCTTTTGCGTCTGGCTATTGATGAGGTGGCAAAGACGGGCGATCCAAAGGGGAACGCGGAAGTCTTGGTATTGGTAGTGTAGTCATGCGTTCCCCGGATATTTTCCTGTTTGAGCCAAGAAAATAACCGGATCACCCGTCCCGATGACTGGTTTTACCCTTGTGAGATAAAACCGCTTCCCCTGCAGGGTTAACAGCCCCGCAGGTGAAATCACCGATCCTTTCCTGACTTCAGAAGGTTTCCGGAGCATTCCCGCCGGAAAGGACACCATCAGAATAAGTGAGCTGGGATGGTGTTGGATAAGTTGGCACAGTTTTTTGAAAATGGGTGGTTGCAGAACCATTGTCGCGCCCTTCGACAAGCTCAGGATGAGGGAGAGAGAGGATTGCAGGGAGTCAAGTTCTGCAACCTTTTGCACTGCAATCTCTGCGACTAGCATTGCAGCCAACACCATCCCTCATCCTGAGCCTGTCGAAGGGCGCGACAGTGGTTGTGCAACCCACGCATCTCCCTCGAACCACGAACCACGCACCACCAGCATTCACCCCCATAAACACCTCCCCATCCCGGTTTCCTTTTGGTGCCTTGGCAACCGGAATGTGCGTTCTTCACAAGCCCCCACCCCGTGCTTAACTAAGCGGCAACGGAAATACGAAGGTGAAGATCATGGAACTCGGCATCTATACATTTGCAGGCATGAGCCCTGACCCCACGAGCGGTGTTGCCATTGATGCGCATCAGCGCATGCTGAATCTGCTCGAGGAAATGGAACTGGCCGATCAGGTCGGTCTTGATGTTTTTGGCATTGGTGAACATCACCGGCCGGATTTCGTCATTTCAACGCCCGCTGTGGTTCTGGCCGCTGGTGCCGCACGTACGAAAAACATTCGCCTGACCAGCGCCGTCACGGTTTTAAGCTCCGAAGATCCGGTTCGCGTGTTTCAGGAATATGCGACGCTTGATCTCATCTCCTCGGGCCGCGCGGAAATCATGGCCGGGCGCGGTTCGTTCATCGAGTCCTTTCCGCTGTTCGGTTACGACCTCAATGATTATGACGAACTGTTCACCGAAAAGCTCGACCTGCTGCTGAAACTGCGGGCCAGCGAACGTGTGACGTGGAAAGGCAATCTGCGCGCGCCGATCAACAATCTCGGCGTCTATCCGCGTCCGGTGCAAAATCCCCTGCCCGTATGGATTGCTGTTGGCGGCACACCCGCTTCAGTCATTCGGGCCGGTACACTTGGTCTGCCGCTTGCGGTTGCAATCATCGGCGGTGAGCCGCATCGCTTTGCACCGCTGGTTGAACTTTACCGTGAGGCCGGCGCAAAAGCTGGCCACGCGCCTGAAGTGCTGAAGGTCAGCATCAATTCGCATGGCTATGTGGCCGAGACATCGCAGGCCGCAGCGGATGGCTATTGGCCGTCCTATGAGGTGGTAATGAACAAGATCGGGCGTGAACGTGGCTGGCCGCCGAGCAACCGGGCGCAGTTTGAAGCAGGCCGCACACCGCGCGGCGCGCTTCTGGTCGGATCACCGCAGGAGGTCATCGACAAGATCATGCTGCAGCATACCTACTTCAAGCATGACCGTTTCATGCTGCAGATCGATCTTGGCAGCCTGCCGCACAGGAACACGCTGAAGGCCATTGAGCTATACGGAACCAAGGTTGCCCCTGTCATCCGCAAGGAACTTGGTCAACCCGTGAAGGCCGAAGCAGCACTGGTATGAAAGACTGACAATGGCGGGGCTTCGGTTCCGCCATTATCACCCCATGGCAAGCCCAAAACCCTGCATCAGCCGGCGTGTTGAAAAATCGGGATTGCCCGATGTGAACACGGCAATATCGTCACCATGTTCAGGCTCGATACCCGTACCATTGGGCTTGAGCAGCGATAAAGTGCGGCGAGCAATCGCCTCAGCCGGATCGAGCCAATCCACGGGCCATGGTGCCAGTCGGCGAAACACATTGGCCAAAAACGGGTAATGCGTGCAGGCAAGCACGACAATATCGGTGCGCTTGCCATCCATCTCGACAAAACATGGGGCAATCTCAGCCAGTATGTCAGCATCATCAATATGATCGCCGCGAATATGCGCTTCGGCCATGCGTGCCAGATTCTGGCTGCCAACAAGCCGTACATGGCATTTCGTGGCAAAGGACTGGATAAGATCCCGCGTATAGGCGCGCTTCACGGTGCCGGGCGTTGCCAGCACCGAGATGAGGCCCGATGATGTGCGCTCGGCAGCCGGTTTGATCGCAGGCACTGTGCCAACGAAAGGCACTGATGGAAAGGTCAGGCGCAGATCATCCAGCACCAGTGTTGATGCGGTATTGCAGGGGATGATGACGATCTCAGGATCATATTTCGCAATAAACCCCTCGAACAGCCCGACGATGCGCTCACGCAGCGGCTCCTCATCCCAGTCACCATAGGGAAAACCGGCATCATCGGCGATATAGACAAAACGCCTGTCGGGGATGAGCACCCGCGCCTCGCGCAGCACGGTCAAACCGCCAATGCCGCTATCAAATGCAATGATTGGCCGGTCGGCTGTTTCACTCATCGCCTGATGTGTCCTCCTCGGGAGCGATAATCTTTTTCACAACCGGCTTTTCCCGCTTGCGCCCTTCAGGCGCGCCGGAACCGCGCGGCGTCTTCGGGCTGAAATAATCCAGCGAGACGACAACACCGCGCAATAGCCTCAACTCCGAGTCAGAAAATCCCGCCCGGGTCAAAACACCGCGCAGATTGTTGACCATGATTTCCTTGCGCGCCATCGGGCGGAAATAACCGCGCGCCTGCAAAGCATCTTCCAGATGATTGAAAAAGCCCTGCAGCTGTTCTTTTGGCGCAGGCTCAAGTTCGGGACCACGGAAGGCCGTGTCCGTTTCCTTCTCCAACCCGGATTTCATCCACTCATAAGACATGAGCAAAACCGCCTGTGCGATATTCAGCGACGAAAATGCCGGATTGACCGGAAATGTCACCAGCTCATCGGCAAGGCTGACTTCGTCATTATTGAGGCCGAAACGCTCGCGGCCAAAAAGAATCCCCGTCTTCTCACCCCGGTTAAAGCGCTGGCGCAATGTCTGTCCGGCTTCAACCGGTCCGCGCACCTGTTTGAACGCATCGCGCTCGCGCGCCGTGGTGGCATAGACGAAGTGCAGATCCTCGATCGCCGACGGCAGATCGTCATAGACCTTGGCAGCATCGATAATATGGTCGGCCCGGCTGGCAGCGGAGCGCGCCTTGTCATTGGGGAATTCCTCGCGTGGTTTAACGAGGCGTAGTTCCGCCAGACCGAAATTAGCCATGGCCCGCGCCACCATGCCGATATTTTCGGGCAATTGCGGCTCAACCAGTATGATTGCCGGTCCTTCGGCGATGAGCGTGCGCTGTCTGTCTGTACCTGCCATGATCAATCCATTGTGAACGCGCCCTCATACAACGCGCTTTTTCACGGGGCAATGCGGTGGTTTGATTGTGTGTGGGTGGGTGAGTGGTGGTTCGTGGTTCGTGGTTCGACAAAACAACCATGAGGGAGAGCGGAGATGCAACGATAATCGCAGAATGCGCAGAATTTAGTGCCCTCACCCTGAGCCTGTCGAAGGGCCTCATGGTGAGCTTGTCGAACCACGGACCACGAAGCCACGAACCAGCCCTCCACTTTTACCCCCCTCAAAAGCTCTCACCCGCATTATTCCGCATGGATTGCCATCAAAGCGTTAAAGCCTGTCTTTGCGTTCTCGTTTGCGAGTGCTATAGGGGCGCGAACCCTCAACGAAAACCGATGCTGGCATTCCCAGACCAGCAAAAAAGAGGCTGACTATTCATGGCAAAGATCAAGGTTGCAAACCCGGTTGTCGAGCTTGACGGCGACGAGATGACCCGCATCATCTGGCAATACATCAAAGAAAAGCTGATCCATCCCTATCTCGACATCGATCTGAAATATTACGATCTGGGCGTCGAGCACCGCGATGCAACCGATGATCAGGTGACCATCGATGCCGCCAATGCGATCAAGCAGTATGGCGTTGGCGTCAAATGCGCCACCATCACCCCGGATGAACAGCGCGTTGAGGAATTCGGCCTCAAGAAGATGTGGAAGTCGCCCAACGGCACCATCCGCAACATTCTCGGCGGCGTTATCTTCCGCGAACCGATCATTGCCAAGAACGTTCCCCGTCTTGTTCCGGGCTGGACCCAGCCGATCATCGTTGGCCGTCATGCTTTCGGCGATCAGTACCGCGCCACTGATTTCAAATTCCCCGGCAAGGGCAAGCTGTCGATCAAATTTGTCGGCGAAGATGGCAAGACGATTGAACACGAAGTTTATGACGCACCCGGCGCGGGCGTTGCCATGGCCATGTATAATCTGGATGATTCCATCCGTGATTTCGCCCATGCTTCGTTCAACTATGCCTATAATCGCGGCGTTCCCTGCTACCTCTCGACCAAGAACACCATCCTCAAGGCCTATGACGGCCGCTTCAAGGATATTTTCCAGGAAGTGTTCGATGCCGAATTCAAGGACAAGTTCGCCGAAAAGAAGATCACCTACGAGCATCGCCTGATCGATGACATGGTCGCCTCCGCATTGAAGTGGTCCGGCGGTTATGTCTGGGCCTGCAAGAACTATGACGGCGACGTCCAATCCGACATCGTGGCACAGGGCTTTGGCTCGCTCGGCCTGATGACCTCAGTGCTGATGACGCCGGATGGCAAGACGGTGGAAGCGGAAGCTGCCCACGGCACGGTGACGCGTCACTACCGCCAGCATCAGAAGGGCGAGGAAACCTCGACCAACTCCATTGCCTCCATCTTCGCCTGGACGCGTGGCCTCGCCCACCGCGCCAAGCTTGACGGCAACAAGGAACTGGAACGCTTCAGCCTGACACTGGAAAAGGTCTGCGTGGACACGGTTGAATCCGGTTTCATGACCAAGGATCTGGCACTGCTGATCGGCCCTGATCAGCCTTGGCTCTCGACAACAGGCTTCCTCGACAAGATCGATGAAAACCTGCAGAAGGCCATGGCTGCCTGATCAGGCAATCATTTCAGAACTGAAAAGCCCTGTCGAAAGATGGGGCTTTTTCTTGCTCTCCTCAAGAAACAAACAATCGCACTTTTGATCCCAACATCACATTCCCGATAGTGATCGAGTTTCGGCCCAAGCGATCGAACAGAAAAGATTTGAATGTTCAGAATGTTGCATGTGAAACGATTGTCATTTCGCAATAGGACATTTCGAGACAATGAATTCATTTCGCCACAAATCCATATATCTGGTTCGCCACGGAGAAACTGTCTGGAACAGTGTGGGACGCTTCCAAGGACAATTGAACTCTGCATTGACACAACGTGGCATTGAGCAGGCCGAACAAGTAGGAACGATTTTAGCCCAGGAAATCAAAGACTATTCGTTTCCCATCAATGTTCACATAAGTCCTTTGGGACGCGCCAGAGAAACTGCTTCTATCATTACAAGACATGTCGATTTACCCAGCCGTGAAGAACCGCGAATTTCCGAGGTAACCTTGGGGTCATGGGATGGAATGACGCACTACGAGATAGATACCGAATATCCCGGCCTGCTCACCGGCGCAGATGCTTTTGACTGGTATTTTCGATCTCCGGATGGCGAGACATTCGATTCTGCGTGCATCCGCGTGAAAGCGTGGCTGTCTGACCTATCAGTGTGCACAATTGCAATATCGCACGGGTTAACAGGACGGCTCATACGAGGCCTGTACCTTGGATTACCCATGCGCGAAATGCTTGAATTGCCTGTCCCGCAAAATGGCTTTTTCAAACTGCATGACGGCAGCGTGGAATTCATCGAATAGAAAGATTGATGGTCAAGAAGGCCATGACCGTCTGATCAGGCAATCATTTAAGAACTGAAAAGCCCTGTCGAAAGATGGGGCTCTTTCTTTGGATTGTGCTGTCTCCAAGTTCTTTGGGTTGTGCTGTCTCCAAGTCGGAGTTTTGGGCTTGGCTATTTGGCTCGGGATATCTGGCTCTGAGTATCTGGTGGCTGACAATTTGATTGGTTATTGTGATTGGGCCATTTGCCACTTCGTTTACTGCTTCCTGCGGCTTCAAACTGTTTACCACTTTGAGCTGCATTTGGGCTATCTGCTGCTGGCTGTCCGGGGCTTAAGCATTTGATATTAGCAACTTGAAATTGCCAATGGATGACATTGCCCAGGCTTGAGGTTGCCCATCCTTGCAATGAGCCATCGTTGCGATCAGCCGACTTTAACAGACATTACACCTCAACCGCCATAGTATGATGGACTTGACCGGACTAATTGCAAATGAGCCGACCGGACGCATTTCAACGATGCCCCGTCCCAGCGCGTCAGCACATCCCAATCACATTTATAGGGGAATTTCCCCCGCAGCATCAGTTTCCACCTCTCGATCAGATTCCGCCTTTGCTTGGTCAAATACCTCCTTTCCACTCGGTAGCCTGTTCGGCTTTGCCGCCGTAGAACAGGTGACCGGGCATCGTGGCAATTTCATCGTCGATTTCAGATCGAGCACCCGGCGAAAGGCATGGGCTGGTATCCGTCCGACAATTTTCCCGGCTTTCCCCGCCAGTTCAAAATCAAATCCCTTCGTAGCAGCGGCGACAAAGTCCGCTTCGTCCATCGAAACCACGCCCGTGTCTTCCCGCGTCGGTGAACACGGCAGGAGATAACAAGGCACCTTCGTGCTTAATCCCCCGGTAAACTGCAATTGCTTGCCATAACTCCATGCTTGCGAAATCATACTTTTACTCGGCCCGACATAGCGCGTCTTGAAACCATAACCCACCGTGGTCGAGTAAAATGGCTGGGCACTCAGCGACGTGAACACAGCGTAGTAAGCCATGACATCAGGTCCATAGGCCGTATCACTTGCCATATGCACGTCTTTGACCACTGTCGATGTCTGACAAGCAACAAGCATGACCGCGGCAAATAAAAGAGCAAGAACATCTTTCACAGCAGCTCACAAAATCAATAATCAAAACAGATACTCGAGATGTTAAGCAATACGCCTCTGAACCAATTTACAAACAAACCACTACGCACGCGCAACACACCTATCGCGTTATCGAAGCACTGTAAAATCATATCGAAAATAGGAGGAGATTCCAATTATACCATAGTATAATTGATAATGAATTCTGCATTCTGTATATTCAAGCTCAAGTGATGAATGAGGAAACGAGATCAGGATTCAGCCGCATTAAGATTTATACCCTCGATTGGCTCAAAACGCTCAAAACACCACTGGAAAGGGCATTACGGGAATTGGGTGCGCTTGATGCGAAATGGATAGGCCGCGCATTCGCAAAGAGATGCATATGAAAGCTGAGCGCTACATGAACTGGATTCCAGATGTCATGGCGTGGATATTCCGGATGTGTAGATGATGAAAAACTGATGTGTAGATGATGAAAAACTGATGTGTAGATAACGATGCTTAGACGATGGGCAGCGGCTTGATATCTCTATAGATAGTGACTTGAATCCCTCTTGCGGACGCTTGGTGCCTGTCGCGCACGACTGTTCCTGCGAACATCCGCGTTGCACATGAACCATCTTCTTGAGGGCGTCTGTTATCGGAGCGGATTGTCCTGCCGGATTTGCCGGAGTGGTTTTTGCGCGCGTTGGTTCGCAGCGCCACGATCCTTCGCCATAGGCCACACGCCGCCATGGGCTCGACGCCGCCAGCAAATCACAGGTTAAATCGCGCACCACCCGCGTATCGCGTATATCGTACCCACCCGCGTATATCGTACGCCACCGGTGCCAGCTCATACGTCGACAGGGTGTGCGGTGTCGCGACAATCAGCATTCGACAACAGCCGCAGTCGGCAATTCTTGGCAACTGCCGAGAGGCGGCCTACTGACAGGCGGTCTACCGACAGGTGGCTTGGGGAAGACTGAACCAGTCCAAACAAAACCAGTTCAATCTGTGGCCAATCCAATCCCGCCGCCAGTGCAATCCGACTGACGATACGAAAAGAGCCGCTCTAACAAACGAGCTGCGTTAGCCCGCCAAAGCGTCGCGCACGGCGATAATAGCAGCCTCAGCCTTGGTGCCATCGGGACCACCGGCCTGCGCCATGTCAGGACGGCCACCACCACCGGCACCGCCAAGTGCCGCAGAGGCAATCTTGACCAGGTCAACAGCGCTGAATTTGCCGACGAGATCATCAGTGACGCCAACAACAGCGCTGGCCTTGCCATCTTCCGAGACGCCGATAAAGGTCACGATGCCGGAGCCGACGGTCTTTTTGGCATCATCAGCCAACGGCTTCAGGTCGCGCGGGCTGACGCCAGTGACAACCTTGCCAATGAACCCGACGCCATTGACGGTTTCGGACTGGGCACCACCAGCATTGGAGCCACCAAGTGCCAATTGCTTGCGCGCTTCGGTCAATTCCCGTTCGAGCTTGCGGCGCTCATCCATCAGCGCAGTCACCCGCGACAATGCATCGGCGGGAGAGGATTTGAGCGCGCTGGCAATCGCCTTGACGCGTTCATCCTGCTCTTCAAGATAGCGGCGGGCCGCCTCGCCTGTCAGCGCTTCCATGCGGCGAACACCGGCAGCAACAGCGCTTTCCGAGACAATGCGGATCAGGCCGATATCGCCGGTTGCGCGCACATGCGTGCCGCCGCAAAGTTCGGTCGAATAGCTCTTGCCTGCCTTGTCGCCATGCAGCGCCGTGCCCATGGAGACAACCCGCACCTCATCGCCATATTTTTCGCCGAACAGCGCCATGGCGCCTTCCGCAATAGCATCATCCACCGCCATCAGGCGGGTGCTGACAGGTGCATTCTGCAGAACGATCTCGTTGGCAAGATCTTCGATAACAGCGAGTTCCTTGTCGGAAATCGGCTTCGGATGCGAGAAATCGAACCGCAGCCGATCCGGCGCCACCAGCGAACCCTTTTGCGCCACATGGGTGCCGAGCGTTTCGCGCAGTGCTTCGTGCAGAAGGTGCGTGGCCGAATGGTTGGAGCGGATACGCGTGCGACGTGCGCTATCAACCACCAGTTCAACCGGCGCATCCAGTTTCACTGTGCCCTTGACGACCTTGCCAAGATGCACGAACACACCATCATTCTTCTTTTGCGTATCGGTGACGACAACCGTAAAGCCATCGCCGGAAATGACGCCCGTATCGCCCTGCTGGCCACCGGATTCGCCATAAAACGGCGTCTGATTGACCACAATGGCAATGTTCTCGCCTTCCCCGGCGCTGTCGACCTGCGCGCCATCACGCACAAGCGCGGTGATGACACCTTCCGCTTTTTCCGTTTCGTAACCGAGGAATTCGGTCGCGCCGACCTTATCGCGCACCGCGAACCACACTGTTTCCGTCGCAGCATCGCCCGAACCGGACCAATGGGCGCGTGCTTCCGCCTTCTGGCGTTCCATCGCGGCAGCAAAAGCATCCGTATCAACAGCAATACCGCGCTGGCGCAATGCATCCTGTGTCAAATCAAGCGGGAAGCCGAATGTGTCATAGAGTTTGAATGCGGTCTCGCCATCAAGACGATCACCTTCGCCAAGCCCCTCTGTCGCATCGCTGAGGAGGCCAAGGCCGCGGTCGAGCGTCTTGCGGAATCGGGTTTCCTCAAGCTTCAATGTTTCCGAAATCAGAGCTTCCGCGCGGATAAGCTCCGGATAAGCCTGCCCCATTTCGCGGATCAGCGCCGGCAGCAGGCGCCACATCAGCGGCTCCTTCGCACCAAGCAACTGCGCATGGCGCATGGCGCGGCGCATGATCCGGCGCAACACATAGCCACGGCCTTCATTGGATGGCAGCACGCCGTCGGCAATGAGGAAGCTCGACGAGCGCAGATGATCGGCAATCACCCGGTGGCTGGCGCGGAATTTGCCTTCCGCCTTGACGCCGGTTGCATCTTCCGACGCACGGATCAACGCACGGAACAGATCAATGTCGTAATTGTCATGCTCACCCTGCAGCACCGCCGCAAGACGCTCCAGACCCATACCCGTATCAATCGACGGGCGTGGCAAATCAATGCGCTGTTCCTTGGTGATCTGCTCGAACTGCATGAACACCAGATTCCAGATCTCGATAAAGCGGTCGCCATCCTCATCGGCGCTGCCGGGAGGGCCGCCCCAGATATCTTCGCCGTGGTCGTAGAAAATCTCCGAGCACGGGCCGCAAGGTCCGGTATCGCCCATCGCCCAGAAATTATCACTGGTGGCAATGCGGATGATGCGATCCTCGGGAAGACCGGCAATCTTCTTCCAGAAACCAGCCGCCGCATCATCCGTATGATAGACAGTGACCAGCAGCTTATTCTTGTCGAGGCCGAATTCTTTGGTGATCAGGTTCCAGGCAAGGTTGATCGCCTCCTCCTTGAAATAATCGCCAAAGGAGAAATTGCCGAGCATTTCAAAAAAAGTGTGGTGGCGGGCTGTATAGCCGACATTATCAAGATCATTGTGCTTGCCACCGGCGCGCACGCATTTCTGCGACGTGGTGGCGCGGCTATAGGGGCGCTGCTCCAGACCGGTAAAAACATTCTTGAACTGAACCATGCCGGCATTGGTGAACATCAGCGTTGGGTCATTGCGCGGGACAAGCGGGCTCGACGCCACGATCTCATGGCCGTTCTTCTTGAAATAGTTCAGAAATGTCGACCGGATCTCGTTGACGCCACTCATGTGCATTGCCTTCTGACTTGTCTTAAACCAAAGCGGAATAACCCCTTATTGCATCAAAGGGGCAGAACGCAACGCTTGTAGCGAGGCCACCGCTGCCTGTCCAGAAAATCCGGGTGAGTTGGGGGCAAACATCAACAGGCACTCAGGGATAATAACAAATGCCACCCTTCCTCATGATGGTCGTTGTGAGGTTTTCGTGGAGTAAAATCTCTTTTGCATCGGCTATCGTGCGTGGTTGGACAAGCTCACCACGGACCACAAACACACCAGCCCTAAAAAGAAAAACCCGCATCCACAGCTGGATACGGGTTTTTACATTACAGACCAGAAACGGCCTGTCCCGGGAGATCAGCCTTCGGCGGCCTCGGGGCCGTCATTGTCTTCAATATCATCAGGGCCCTTGTCGAGCATCTGCTCGGCGATGAGACCGGCATTCTGGCGCAGGACCAGCTCGATCTCATTGGCCACTTCAGGGTTGTCCTTGAGGAAGATTTTGGCGTTGTCGCGGCCCTGCCCCAGACGCTGGGAATTGTAGGAGAACCACGAGCCGGATTTTTCAACGATGCCAGCTTTGACACCGAGATCAACCAGTTCGCCCGTCTTGGAAACGCCTTCACCATACATGATGTCGAATTCGACCTGCTTGAAGGGCGGTGCCAGCTTGTTCTTTACAACCTTGACGCGGGTCTGGTTGCCGACCACTTCGTCACGCTCTTTCAAGGCGCCGATACGGCGAATATCCAGACGAACCGAAGCATAGAACTTCAGCGCATTACCGCCTGTCGTGGTTTCAGGCGAACCGAACATCACGCCGATCTTCATGCGAATCTGGTTGATGAAGATAACCATGCAATTGGAGCGCGAAATCGAGGCGGTCAGCTTGCGCAGTGCCTGGCTCATCAGACGCGCCTGCAGGCCGGGGAGAGAATCGCCCATCTCACCTTCAATTTCCGCACGCGGGGTCAAAGCCGCCACGGAGTCAACGACCAGAACATCGATCGCACCGGAACGCACCAGCGTATCGGTGATTTCAAGCGCCTGCTCACCGGTATCGGGCTGCGAGATCAGGAGGTTTTCCAGATCCACACCCAGCTTACGGGCATAAACAGGATCGAGCGCATGTTCGGCGTCAACAAAGGCGCAGATGCCGCCCTTCTTCTGGGCTTCGGCAATCGTATGCAGCGCGAGTGTCGTCTTACCGGAACTTTCAGGCCCGTAAATCTCGACAATGCGGCCTTTCGGCAAACCACCAACGCCAAGGGCTATATCAAGCGAAAGCGATCCGGTCGAAACCGTTTCAATTTCCACAACCTGCTCATTGCGTCCAAGCCGCATGATCGAGCCCTTACCAAAGGCCCTCTCGATCTGGGACAATGCCGCATCCAGCGCTTTCGTTTTATCCACCGAATTACCCTCAACTAACCGCAAAGAATTTTGAGCCATAATACACTACCCCTGTACTATCCATGAAGTCCGGACGCTCCGGTCTATGAAGATATTTGTATCTGTTTTGTTCTCATTTTGCAATATGCATAACCAATTGAAAAATAATGATAACTCAAAAATGTTCTTAAAACGTTCTTGTAGGCAACTCCAATGCCTTGTCCACATATTCCTTGCCGCGAACCGGCGCTTACGCAGAAACAGCCCGATGAAAATTCGAATCGTTCTGATGATTGCGTAAGGCCACGGAGCAATTTAGAGAGGAACCAGACCAAGTGTCTTGCAACCGATCATTTTGTTCAGCAAAAGCCTTCACTATGACCCAGGACCAAATCCCGCTGCTTTTTGCTGTCGGCGGCGCCCATATGGACCGGCGCGGCCAGAGCAGCGTGCCCTTTATAGCGGGCGCTTCAAACCCCGGCGTGATGCGGGAGGAACCGGGCGGCGGCGTATTCAATGCGCTGCGCCTTGCCGTCAGGCGCGGCGTAAAGGCCGAGATGTTGTCGGTACGCGGCGGCGACCGGGTGGGCGATGTGATCAGTGCGGCGTTTGAAGCTGCCGGAATCAAAGACAGTTCCGCCGTGTTCATTGACCGGACAACCCCAAGTTACACGGCCATTCTGGATGAACGTGGCGATGTGGTTGCCGCCATTGCCGATATGGCGCTGTATGAACTTGCCCTGCCCCGGCAATTGCGTCGCCGCAAGGTGCGCGATTCCATTGAAGCAGCCGATGCGGTGTTCGGCGATGCCAATCTTCCTTCGGAAGGTTTGCAACGGCTGGCGGGTCTTGCCGGAGACAAGCCGCTCTATGCGCTGGCGATTTCACCGGCCAAGGCTGTGCGATTAAAACCAGTACTGGGCGATCTTGCCTGCCTGTTTCTCAACCGGCGTGAAGCGTTTGCGCTGACGGGGCTGGGCGCAGATGCAGGCCTGCCTGATCTTCATAAGGCTTTGAAAGCCGAAGGTCTGCGGGCAGCTGTTGTCAGCAATGGCGGCGAGGCTGCGCTTGTCTATACAAACGAGGATGCATTCTCGTTGCTCCCGCCTGAGATATCAGGAATTGCCGATGTAACCGGCGCGGGTGATGCGCTGGCGGGAGGCACCATTGCGGCGCTGATGCGCGGGCTTCCGCTTGAGGATGCCGTGCGCGAAGGCTTTGCCGCCTCGGCACTCACCTTGCAGACCCATTCGGCGACCCCTGTCTTCACCGCCAGAATTTTCGATACGGCACTTGCACATATCCCGGCACCAAGCCCGCTCGCATGAGCAGCTTTGCCGGATACGATCATACAAAGGAAGAACCATGAGCATTTCAGCCCTCAACCCGTTCACCGATATTGCTCCGGAAGTGCAGAAGGCGCTTGATGCCGGGCAGCCTGTCGTGGCGCTGGAAAGCACGATCATCACCCATGGCATGCCCTACCCTGACAATAGCCGCATGGCGGCGGATGTCGAAAGCATCATCCGTGAGGGTGGTGCCGTTCCTGCTACCATCGCCATCATTGATGGCCGGTTGAAGATCGGCATTTCAGCCGAGGAGCGCGAGGCATTGGCGCAGGTCAAAGGCGCCATGAAGCTGTCGCGCGCCGATCTTGCCTATGCCCTGTCGGAAGGCCGCACCGGCGGCACCACGGTTGCAGCAACTATGCTCGCTGCGCATCTCGCAGGCATCAAGGTGTTTGCAACGGGCGGCATTGGCGGCGTGCATAAGGGCGCCGAAACCAGCTTCGATATCTCAGCTGATCTCGAAGAACTGGGCCGCACGCCCGTCATCGTTGTTTCAGCCGGGGCCAAAGCGATTCTGGATATTGAAAAGACGCTGGAAGTGCTTGAAACCAAAGGCGTTCCGGTTGTGGTCTATGGCTCTGATGTTCTGCCAGCCTTCTGGTCGCGTCAGTCACCCATCAAAGCGCCGCTGCGCCTTGATACGCCTGATGCCATCGCAAAATTTCAGGCGACGCGCAGCGCCATCGGCGTCAATGGCGGCATGTTGATTGCCAATCCGATCCCAGCGGAGAGTGAAATTCCGGCTGAAATCATGGGCGGCTATATTCGCGAAGCTCTGGCGCGCGCCACAAAAAATGGCATTACGGGCAAGGCAGTAACGCCATATCTACTGTCGGAAATTCTCGATATCACCAAGGGCGAAAGCCTGAAGGCGAATATCGCGCTGGTGGAAAACAATGCGCGCCTTGCGGCACGCATTGCTGTTGCGCTGGTTAGCTAAGCGGCGAAATCTGCAGCTCGACGCGGCGGTTTTGCGACCGGCCAGCTTCCGAATTGTTGGAAGCGACAGGCTGGCTCATGCCGAAGCCGCGCACTGCAAAGCGCCGGTTGTCGATGCCCTGCTGGGTCAGATAGTTCGAAACGGAAAGCGCGCGGCGTTCAGACAGCAGCTGGTTGTACTGCTCGCCGCCGACATTGTCCGTATGGCCGTAAACATCGATGATGCTGCGGTCGAACTTGCGCAAGACAACTGCAACGGAATTGAGCGTTGCATAGAATTGCGGCTTCACCGCATCCTGATCCGTCGAGAACGTAATGTTCGATGGCATGTTCAGGATGATCTTGTCGCCAACGCGGGTCACGGATACCCCTGTACCCTGCAACTGGGCCCGCAATT
Source organism: Phyllobacterium sp. P30BS-XVII (assembly GCF_014138335.1). Lineage (NCBI taxonomy): Bacteria > Pseudomonadati > Pseudomonadota > Alphaproteobacteria > Hyphomicrobiales > Phyllobacteriaceae > Phyllobacterium > Phyllobacterium sp. P30BS-XVII. The sequence continues at coordinate 74,807 of NZ_JACGXO010000005.1, read as the reverse complement.
CTGATTCCTGCCGGTCCATATAATTGCCGACCGCACCGCCCGCCAGCGCACCGATACCGGCACCGATCAATGCCGCGTTACGACCAGATTTGCCACCCCCGCCAACAGCAAGACCGCCCAGCGCGCCAACTGCTGCACCAATGGCAGCACCGCCAGCCGTATTCGATATTTTCTGCTCACCCGTATATGGATCGGTCGTGGTGCAACCGGCCAAGAACGTCGCGGCAAGACAGCCGATGGCAAACTTCTTGATCATAGAATCAGTACCCCGTTGGAAATGCGGGAAAATATACCAACGAATACGGCAAAATATGGAAAGAATACGGGCTAAATCGCCCGTATCCGCGCCATCGCCAGCGCATCGACAAACCGCCCATCCTTGAAGGCGTAATCGCGGTGAATTCCCTCGCGCTCAAAGCCGCATTTTTCATAGAGGCTGATGGCTCTGGAATTGTCCGTATAAACGGTCAGTTCGAGCCGCCGGATATTGAGCCAGTTATCAGCTGCATCAATCAGGGCATGCAGCAGCGCCTTGCCGATACCCCTTCCGGTGAAATCATCATGCACGCCGATGCCGATTCCAGCTGCATGGGCACGCCGTCCTGATGATGGTTGCAAGCCCGCATGGCCAACGATCTGCCCATCTATTTCAGCCGCAATGTTGATTGCACCGGGGATCGGGTTCTCCAACCATTTGCGCGTCACTTCAACGCTCTGAAATGGTAGACGCAACGTGCCAGCACGAAAGCCGGGTAAGCTGGTCAGGACATTGATCTGTTCAAAATCGCCGGGACGCGTGGCGCGGATCGACAATCCGTTGGCTTCAAGTGGTGGTGGGCTCTGGTCGTTCATGTCGCTCTCCTATTGATTGAGAAGAGCAACGGTCAGACCCTGCTCGCCTCATTGGCAGGGTCTGGTGAAAGATCGCGTCGACTTTAGCGCAATAGCTCTCCACCACCCCTGAAAAGGAGTGAGGTGGACATCACGATGGTCGAACGGTTGATCATGGGCAGCATCTTTCACCACAATATCAATGATTTCAAGAGGTCGTCGGATTCAAAACATCATCCCGGTTCAAAAATTTTGACCGATACGCCCGGCGAAATTCGTTTGCGCGCCGCCTGTTAATCAAAGATGCTCCCCAGCAGTTAAACGATAGAACAGGATTTCGCATGACCGACACTTCACAAGCACCCGTAGCAATCATCACCGGCGGCGGACGTGGCATGGGCGCAGGCATTGCCCGCGAATTGCACGCGCGTGGCTACCGCCTTGGCCTGATGTCACCTTCAGGCAGCGCTGTCGAACTGGCGGCAGAACTTGGCGCAATCGGCATCAAGGGATCAGCCGGGGAAGCCAAAGATCTGGAAACGCTGGTTGAAAAGACGGTTGAAGCCTATGGGCGCGTCGATGCGGTGGTCAACCACACGGGTCATCCGCCCAAGGGCGATCTGATCGATATCACCGATGAAAAATGGGCCATTGGCAATGATCTGATGGTGCTCAGCGTCGTGCGCATGGCGCGTCTGGTCACGCCTTACATGCTGAAACAGGGCAAAGGCTCGTGGGTCAACATCACCACGTTTGCGGCGTTTGAGCCAAGCCTCGTCTTCCCGGTATCCTGCGCCTATCGCGCTGCTGTCGGTGCCTATACGAAGCTTTATGCGGATCGCTATGCCGCCGACAATATCCGCATGAATGCGCTGCTTCCGGGTTTTATCGACAGTCTTGAGCACAAGCCCGGTACGGAAACCGGTATCCCCATGAAGCGCCTGGGAACCATGAACGAGATCGCCAAGACAACGGCATTCCTGCTTTCTGACGATGCGGGGTATATCACTGGTCAGAATATCCGCGTCGATGGCGGTATCACCAAACACGTTTAAGCGATGGATTGGGCAGCATTGGAGAGTGCTGCCCATGACTGTGCGTGTGTTGGAGCGTGTCCGTGGTTCGTGGTTCGACAAGCTCACCATGAGGGAGAGAGGTGATGCAACGATAATCGCAGAGATTACGGATCAAAAAGGCTCCAGATCACACAAATTGCAGATCATAACGGTTGCAAATCACAAAGGGTGCGGATCAAAAAGGTTGCAGCGCAGAGGGTGCAGAACCTGACTCCCTTTCATCCACACTCTCCCTCATGGTGAGCTTGTCGAACCACGAACCACGAACACGAACCACAACCACACACCACATCCCCTAACCTATATCAGATTGACACCAAGGGATTCACGCAAATGCCTCTGGCCATTGGGCGTCACTGACACCGCGCGGGTGCCCTCCACGCGTCTGATCCAGTCCTTGTCAAAACAATGGCTGCACAGCGCGGCACCAATGGCACCGGCCAGATGCGGGCGACGCTCGCTCCAGTCGAGACACGGGCGGCACAATATGCGCCCTTTTTTCCGGGTGATAGAGCCGACATCCATTCCCAGCCGGTCAAACAGCGACATGCCGCTATCCGTCAGTTCACCCGCATCAAGACCAAGGTCGAGATGGCCAGCCCCGACAAGTGCATCGGTGATGGAAACACCAAGCTTTCCCGCCAGATGATCGTAACAGGTGCGCCCTGCCCGCAAGGCTGCATCCTTTGGCCCGGTTCGTACAATTTTGGTGCTCGCAACGGGCGTTGCAACCTGCATGATGCTTTCAATCATCTGCGCAACTGCGGGTGATGCCAACCGGTGATAGCGATGCCTGCCCTGCTTTTCCACCTGTAGGAGCCCTGCTTCCGTCATACGCATCAGATGGCTGCTGGCGGTCTGTGCCGTGATACCGGCGAGATGCGCCAGTTCACTTGCCGTCAGCGCGCGGCCATCCATCAGACCGGTTAACATGCTGGCACGGCCGGGATCTCCGGCCAGCGCAGCAATTTCGGCAAATCTTGCAGTGTTTGACATGGCACTTTTCCGTGGTTGCATCCCGTTCATACTGGTGCATCCACGGCAAGAATGCTTCGAAAACGCTCGAACTATCAAGTGCTCCTGACATGGAGCAAAGCGTGCCGGTTACTCGCTTTCCAGCATCTCTTTGACCGATGTCGCCAGTTGCTTCAACGAGAACGGTTTTGGCAGGAAGCCGAACTTGGCATCCTCGGGCAGATTGCGGGCAAAGGCATCTTCCGCATAGCCGGAGACAAAGATGAACTTGATATCCCCGTATTCCTTGCGCAGCTCACGCAGCAGCGTCGGGCCGTCCATTTCAGGCATAACCACATCGGAAACAACAATATCGACCTTGCCGTCGAGTTCCTTCATGACCTCAAGCGCTTCAACGCCGCTGGAAGCCTCGTGGACCGTATAGCCGCGCGATTGCAGCGCGCGGACACCGCCCATGCGCACCGCATCCTCGTCCTCGACGAGAAGCACCGTTGCGGAACCCGAAAGATCAGTCGCCTTCTCGGCTTTCTTTTCCTTCTTCGGTGCTTCAACAGCAACAACTTCGCCCGCCTCGTTGAGGACAGGAGCTTCGACGTGGCGCGGCAGGAAGATGCGGAATGTCGTGCCCTTGCCGAGTTCGGATTCGCAATGGATCGAACCGCCAGTTTGTTTGATAATGCCATAGACCATGGAAAGGCCAAGGCCCGTGCCCTTGCCGACTTCCTTGGTGGTGAAGAACGGTTCGAAAATCTTTTCGATGACCTCGGGCGGCATACCTGTGCCGCTGTCCTTCACCTCGACCAGAACATAATCACCGGGCACAAGATCGCGGTAATTCAGCCCGGCGCTTTCGCTTTCATTCATGTTGCGCGTGCGGATCGTGAGATCGCCGCCCTCCGGCATCGCGTCGCGCGCATTGACGGTGAGATTGACCACCACCTGCTCGAACTGGCCAAGATCGGCACGCACCGGCCACAAGTCGCGGCCATGCTCGATCTTGAGGTTAACCTGCGTGCCCGCAAGCCGCGTCAGCAGCATGCGCACATCGGCAATAACGTCGGTGAGGTCAAGCACCTCAGGACGCAGCGTCTGGCGGCGCGAGAAGGCCAGCAACTGCCGCACCAGCGAGGCGGCGCGATTGGCATTCTGCTTGATGTTCATAATGTCGGCAAAAGACGGATCGGACGCCCGGTGATTGGTCAGCAACAGGTCCGATGACATGATGATGGCGGTCAGAACATTGTTGAAGTCGTGCGCGATACCGCCTGCAAGCTGGCCGACAGCCTGCATTTTCTGGCTCTGGGCCATGGTGGCTTCAAGCGCTTTCTGCTCGGTGGTTTCCACGACGGAAACAATTGCAGCCTCCTCAGCGCCCTCTTCCGAACCCGCGTCAAAGACCGGACTGATATAGAAGCGCAGATGGCGTTCCTCATGGCCGGGAATGACCGTATCGACAGGCGATATCTCGGCCTTGCCAGCAAAGGCAGCGGCAAGCGCCCGGTCGAAAGCCTCGCGGTCGCGTTCATGCACGACAGTCTCAAGCGGCGTGCGCCGATCGATGGCATCGCGGTCAACAACAGGTGAGAACAGGCCAAGGAAGCGCGCATTGGTGCGCAGGATCTTGCCCGAGGCGTCCACCGCGGCAATGGCCATGGAGGCGGAATTGAAAAAGCGGGTGAAGCGCACTTCGGCGGCGCGCAACGCAGCGGAATTGTCTTCGCCCTCAGCGCGATTCAGCACGATGGTACGGGTCGGACCGCGCTTGCCATCGCGCTGGGCCTGTACGCGGTGATAGAAGCGCACGGCGAGGCTTTGGCCGTTCGCCTTGGCAAGATCAAGATCAATGACCGTATTGCGGCTGGTGCCCGGCTCCGTCTTGACGGCATTGATCAGCGCCATGCCATTCCCGGCAACAATATCACGGACAGTCATCGAGCCCGGCGTAAACTTGGTCAGATCAACCCCGAGCCATTCGGCAAGCGTCGCATTGATGTAGATAATGCGCCCATCCGGGTCAGCCGAGAAGAAACCGGCCGGAGCATGGTCGAGGTGATCGATTGCTTCCTGAATATCCTGAAAATAGCGCTCCTGCTCGGCACGCTCGGTGGAAATATCCGCAATCTGCCAGGCAAAAACCGGCGCCGTCTGGCCCGGAATACCTGCAACCGCACGGGCTTTCACCCGGTACCAGGTTGGAACAGGCTCGCGTGCCGGATCAAGCGGACGCGACAGACGCAGCTCCTCCTGACCGGAAACACCGTCCCGCACCGCATTGGCAAGCCGGTAAATTGGATCGGAAGCTGCGCTTTCGCTGGAAAGAATATGCTCTATCGCTTGAACATCGCTTGAATTGGTAACGCCCGTCAGTTGGGCATAGGCCCGGTTGGCATAAACAATGCGGCCCTTCTGGTCGGTAACAACGGTTCCTTCAGGGAACGTATCCACAAACGCCCGTGTCAACTCATCGCTGGTGCCGCGCGGGGTAAACTGGATGACATTGATGGCCGACCCGAACAGATAAAACACGCCGGTCATGGCCAGTGTGCCGAGTAGACCGAGCAGGAATTGCTGGCCCAACTGGTCACGATAGATGAAATAGAGGATGGAAACGCCCACCAGCAGCACACCAAGGATGACAAGACGCAAGGCGGCTCTGGTCGACTTGGTATTGGCGATGATCGGCTCTGGATAAAGATCGTTGTTCGTCTCTTGAGACATGCGTCTCAAACCCCTTCTTTTCATCGCGGAAGCTGCCCGGGCAGGCCACAATATTCTGAACCGGCTGAGATCCGTATGATCAATGCCGGTTCCGATTCGTTTGGATCATATCTTTGATGTCGTATAAACCCCAAGCTTGCAGAAGTGACTATTATTCCACGATTTCGCGAAGCAATTGCGGCGTGAGATCAGCCGGGGTGAACCGATAGCCACAGGCGTGACCATGCATCAGGGTTGCAGCAAGCAAAAGCTGGCATTAGTGTCGCACAAAATTATACTCCGGGTTCCATGTCGGGGGACGTGCGTTTTGGACCGGGGTCTGTAAAGGAGAGTTCGTCATGAATAACTGGCTGGTCGGTATTGTCGGCGAAACCGCTGCCCCGATTGTCGGGTTCGTCCTGCTTTTCGCTTTGGTCATCGTCCTTTTGCTGCTGGTCTTTGCCGTCCTGCGGCGGGTAACTGGCGGAACCTTCGTGTCAGGCGGGCGCAACCGGCAGGTCCGCCTGTCTGTCACCGATGCTGCTGCTGTTGATAACCGGCGCCGGCTGGTGCTGGTGCGCCGCGATGATGTGGAACATCTGATCATGATCGGTGGCCCGAGCGATCTCGTCATCGAACAGAATATCCGGCAGTTCGCCAAGCCGCAGTCGCGTGTCGAACCGGCAGCGACCATCACTCCGGCAGAAGCAGAGCCAAAGGCCGAGACAAAGCCAGTTGAAGCGCCTCGCCCGCTGCCCGTTGCTCCCGTGCGTGTTTCACCGCCCATTACACACGCTGTCAGGCCCACCGCCCCTGCACAGGCTGCTGCACCGCATATTCCCGTTCGCCCGGCGGCTCCTGCCCAGCCTCCGGTTGCGCCGCGTGAAACACCACAGCCGGAGCAGCAGCGTCCGATTGCAGCGGCAGTGCCACTACCGCCCATTCCGCCTATGCAGCCCATCCCGCCGGTTGTTGCCGCTGCGGCGGCGGTCGTATCTGCTCCCGCCGCACAGGAACCGACAGAAGCCCCATCTCTGGGCGCACCGCAAAGAGACAATGGCTGGCAGCGCACGGCTTCACCTTCGTTTGGTACCGCCCAGCGCAGCGAACCGCACATAGATGCACTTCCCCATTTCGAAGAGACGCGCCCTGAACCAGCAGCAGCTGAAACCAGAACGACCACAGCCGCAGCTTTTCCGTTCTCCGTGCAGAACCTCAAGCCTGCTCAGGACGAGGCATCGCTGGATATCCTTGGACCAGCGAAACCGGAAGAGCCCGAGATCAATCTGGCTGACCTCAATTTCGACGATGCATTCGAATCCGATCTGGAAGGCGAATTGCATGTCACGCCCGATGAAGAGCCCCGCAAGGAGCCCGGTAATATCGAGGACGAAATGGAACGTCTGCTCGACGACCTCTCCAAGCCTGAGAAACGCTGATTGGTCATACCCCCTAAACAATAAAAAGCCCGGAATTTTCCGGGCTTTTTATTTGGTTCATTGAGATCGCATCAATCGTCGCGGTAAACTTTCTCGCGTCGCTCGTGACGTTCCTGCGCCTCAATGGAAAGTGTAGCAATTGGACGTGCGTCCAGACGCTTCAGACTGATCGGATCACCGGTCTCCTCACAAAACCCGTATGTCCCGTCGTCGATCCGCTGCAAGGCAGCATCGATCTTGGAGATCAGCTTGCGCTGGCGATCACGCGCCCGCAATTCGATGGCACGGTCAGTTTCTGACGACGCACGATCAGCGATATCTGGCAGGTTCGCATTTTCCTGCTGCAGGATTTCAAGCGTTTCGCGCGCCTCCCGCAGAATGTCATTCTTCCAGTTGATTAGTTTTTCACGAAAATAGGATTTCTGCCGATCACTCATGAAAGGCTCGTCATCCGTGGGCTTATAGTCAAGATCGATAAGTTTATTCATCTTTGAATCACCCTGCACCTATGAGACGCGAGGAGGCCTATATAGGTTGTGTCACAAGGCGGCACAACTACAAAACGACAGGCAAGAGCGGGATTCGAATAACGCCATTTTGCTTAAATAATCGGCAAATAATTTGCCAAATACAGTGTCTTTGAACCCAAAAAAGCGGAAATTGCGCCGAAATCACCGCTAATCCGCGGTTTTAATGGCCCGACCTGCATGACGCAATTTGGCTATTGCCTCACAGAAATGCAGCCCGCCCATAAATAAGACAGGCCGGTTTTGCACAATTATTTGAGAATTGCGTCATTTGTCGCAGAGGTTTATCCGTTATTTGTGTCCTAAAAGGAACAATGACACCTTGGAGTTAAAGATGAGCCAGGTCTATTTACTCCGACATGCCAAAGCAGTCTGGCCGTCTCCGGGACAGAAAGACTTTGACCGGACACTCGATTCATCAGGTGTTGAATCGGCAACTGTTCTCGGCGAAGAGATGAAGCGGGCCGGATTGAAGCCGGATATCATTATCTGCTCGACGGCGGTGCGCGCCCGTCAGACACTCGAACATATCAATTTGAAAGCGCGTCTGGTTCAGGAAGAACTGGAAAAGCTCTATTCCGGCACGGCAGACAATTACCTGATGGCCATCCGCATGGCTGGGCTAGAGCACGAAAGTGCCGGCTCTGTCATGCTGGTCGGCCACAATCCGATGATGGAAGATGTGGCCATTGCCCTTGCCGGACGCGGCGATCCCCCTGCTCACCCCACCTTTGCCGCCGGTTTTCCAACGGCTGGGCTTGCCGTGATCAATTTTGGTAGTCCATTGGCGGAAATCCGTCCGGGAACTGGTACGCTGGCGGCGTTTCTTTCGCCTTCCGAACACCTCTGAAAAAAGCCAACTTCTTGTCATTAGACGTGTGGCCCCTATATCCGGCCACAGACTTGCATTGGTAACAGAGCGAAAGCGCAGGACGATTGCCTTGGGAACACTGACCACACTGACCGACGAAGCAAAGATCGCGCTCGATACTCTGGCGGATCGCACCACAGCGCTGGTTTCCCCCTCGCTGCGGCTTGGCGTCACCGGCCTTTCCCGGGCAGGCAAGACGGTTTTCATCACGGCTCTGGTTCACAATCTCATCCATGGCGGCCGGTTGCCATTGTTCGAAGCGCAAAAGTCGGGACGCATCGCCAAAGCCTATCTTGAGGAACAGCCAGATGATGCGGTGCCGCGTTTTCAATATGAAGACCATCTGAAAGCTCTTATCGAGGATCGTGTCTGGCCTGACTCAACGCGGGCAATTTCCGAGTTGCGGCTGACCATCGAGTACGAATCGGCCTCGATGTGGAACCGCATGTTCTCCGGCGGCAAACTCTCCGTCGATATTGTCGATTATCCCGGCGAATGGCTGCTTGATCTGCCACTGCTCAATAAGAGCTTTGCTGAATTTTCCAGGGACTCATTTGATCTCGCCCGCCTTGAAAACCGGCGGGAATTGGCAAGCGAATGGCTCGCCGAGGCAGACAGTATCAATCCCGATGCGCAGGCGGATGAAGTGACGGCCCAACGCCTCGCCCGCAGCTTCACCGGTTATCTTAGAGCTGGCAAGGCAGACGAGCGCGCGCTCTCGACATTGCCACCCGGCCGCTTTCTGATGCCCGGCGATCTCGATGGCTCGCCCGCCCTCACCTTTGCACCACTGCCCGATCTTGGTTCAGCCAAACATCGTTCAGGCTCGCTCGCCGCCATGATGGAACGCCGTTACGAGGCGTACAAAACCCATGTGGTCAAACCATTCTTCCGCGAACACATTGCGCGGCTGGACCGCCAGATCGTGCTTGTTGATGCCATGCAGGCAATGAACGCCGGAACCTCGGCCATTGCCGATCTTGAACGCGCCTTGACCGAAATTCTTTCGTGCTTTCGCCCCGGAAGCACCAACTTCCTCACCGGGCTTGTCCAAAGACGCATTGGCCGCATTCTGATTGCCGCGACCAAGGCCGATCACCTGCACCATGAAAGCCATGACCGGCTGCAGGCCATCGTCCGCCGTCTGGTCGATCGCGCTGTCAGCCGTGCGGATTTCTCCGGCGCGAATGTTGATGTGCTTGCCATGGCCGCCGTGCGCACCACGCGCGAAGCGACGGTCACGCAGGGCAAGGAAATCCTGCCTGTTATCGTGGGAACACCGCTGAAAGGCGAAACCATCGACGGCGAACGCTTCGACGGCAAGACCGAAACTGCGATATTTCCCGGTGACTTACCGGAAAAACCGGACTCAATTTTCGAAGGACCGGAATCAGTTTCTGAAGACCCGGCCATTCGTTTTGTCCGCTTCCGTCCGCCAAGCCTCGAAAAAACCGCGGAAGGCTTTACACTTTCACTGCCGCATATCCGGCTTGACCGGGCGCTTCAGTTCCTGATCGGAGATCGTCTCGCATGACCGACAGCAACCCACGCAAACCCGCCGCCTTCCGCATTGATCCGCCTGTTGCAAACCAGCGCGCAAAGACCGAGACGGCACCAAAGCCCGAGGCCCGCAGGCCTACCGCCATCAAGGATATCGCCGTCATCACGCCAGCGCCAGTTGATGTGTTCGATCTCGACGCTGAGGCGGCGGGCGAACTCGACGCCTTGACCCCACCACCGGCTTTGCCACGCAAAAAACGCCTCTCCTTTGCGTCCGTGCTGACGGGCGCGCTGGGTGTCCTCGTCTCCCTTGCTGTTGGCCTTTGGGCTGACAATCTCATCCGCACATTGTTCGAGCGCGCGCCATGGCTTGGCTGGGTCGCGCTTGCCGTTGGTATTGTCGCCGCGCTCTCGCTTCTGGCTATCATTATCCGGGAGGGCCTTGCCCTGCGCCGTCTGGCATCCGTGCAGTCGTTACGCGATGAAGCGGCAAAAGCAGCTGCCGACAATGATGTCAGACAGGCCAAGGCCGCCGTGGCCCGGCTCGTGACAATCGCCGAAACCATGCCCGCCACAGCGAAGGGCCGCGCCCTGCTGCATGATTTGCGCGATGATGTGATCGACGGGCGCGATCTCATCCGCCTGACGGAAACCGAGCTGCTGCGCCCGCTCGACCGGCAGGCGCGCGAAATGATCCTTGCCGCATCGAAACGCGTTTCAGTTGTGACAGCCGTCAGCCCGCGCGCTCTGGTTGATATCGGCTATGTCGTGTTCGAATCCGCGCGCCTGATCCGCCGCCTGTCAGAACTTTACGGTGGACGCCCGGGAACGCTGGGTTTCCTCAAGCTGACGCGCAATGTGATCGCCCATCTTGCTGTTACCGGCACTGTTGCCATGGGCGACAGCATCATCCAGCAGCTTGTTGGCCATGGCCTTGCCGCAAAACTGTCGGCGCGTCTGGGTGAAGGTGTCATCAACGGCCTGATGACTGCACGCATCGGCATTTCGGCGATGGATCTGGTCCGGCCTTTCCCGTTCAATGCGGAAAAGCGTCCGGGAATTGGCGATTTTATCGGGGACCTCGCCCGCATTGGCGGTGCAAAAAAAGAATAATCCTGTGGACGGGGTTGCAATTTCGGCAGGAATGGCAACCATCCGTTAACCATTCCAACCGATGATCGGTCATCGTCATTTCAATGATTTGTGTTGAGTATATCCCCAATGAAAACACGCGCAGCTGCCGCTACCCTGTCTTTGTTCGCCTGCGCGCTCTTCGCGTTTTCAGCACAAGCCAAGGATAAAGACACAGAATTCTTCCAGACCGTGGAAGGCCAATGGGTCGGCCCCGGCGAGATTGTTGCGGGCAAGTACAAGGGTACGAAATTTACCTGTACGCTCGATGGTTCAACGCCCGGTGAAACCGCTGGGATGACGCTTGATGGCAATTGCCGCGTCGGTATTTTCAACCAGCCGATGAAAGCAACCATTGCCCGCACCGGCGGTACCTATAAGGGCGCGTTCCTCGATGGTGCAGCTGGCAAAGGTCTTGATATTACCGGCGGCAGTGTTTCCGGTGATCGCGTGGTGCTGAACATCACCCGCAAGCAATTGACCGGCGCCATGCTGGCCAAGTTTACCGGTGATAATCAGCTGAATGTCACCATTTCGGTTCGGCTTGAAGACACGCTGATCCCGGTCGTTGGCATGACCCTGAAGCGCGTCGACAACACCGCCGTCGGCAGTATCGTCAAGAACTGACTATTCAGCCCTGCTTTCAAGCCACCAGCCCGCGTCTTCGCGGGCTTTTTCTATGCCTGTACGGTCACATGATGCTGCCCATTCGGCCACGCGTTTCCCATTGACCACAAGATCAGGCGCAATATCGCTAAGCGGCACCAGCACGAAAGCACGCTCGGTCATGCGCGGATGGGGGAGTGTGAGCTTCGGGCTTTCCACGGGTTTCCAGTTTTCATAAACGAGCACATCAATATCGATGATGCGTGGTCCCCAGCGCTCAATCCGTTCACGTTTCATGTGGCGCTCAATATCGAGGCAGACAGCCAGCAAATCCTCCGGCAGCATGGATGTTTCCACCTGCGCGCAGGCATTGTGAAACCACGCCTGATCGGTTTTGCCCCATGGCGGAGTGCGATAGACAGGCGAAACAGCGGCGACACGCGTGTCATCGCGCGCATGCAGCGCCTGCAAGGCCTCCGCCATCGCCTGTATGGGTTCGCCGATATTGCCGCCAAGGCCAAGCCACGTTCTGTATCTGATGGTCATTAATCAGCGCTCCGCTGCTGGAGGATTGCGTCAGTCATGACAAGCGCATCCCGGTTCGTCTTGACGTCATGCACCCGGAAAACATCCGCTCCGGCCAGTCGCAGAATAGCCGAGGTGGCGGCGGTTGCCGCATCCCGCTCATCCGCGTCCCGTCCGGTAACTGCACCAAGAAAACGCTTGCGCGATGTGCCAGCCAGAAACGGATAACCGAAAGCCTTGAGTTCAGCGAAACGCCGGATCAGCGCCAGATTCTCTTCGGTTTCCTTGGCAAAACCAAACCCCGGATCGAGTACGATCTGGTCATGCGCCACACCCGCAAGCTTGGCGATCTCCAGTGACCGGTTGAGAAATGCGAACTGATCCACGATCACGTCGGGGTCACGTTCCCTTTCGCGGCCCGTGTGCATGATGACAAGTCCGGCGCCCGTCTTGGCGGCGAGATCCGCAATCGCCGGTTCGCGCTGCACGCCCCACACATCGTTGACGATATGCGCACCGGCAGCAACGGCCAGCCGTGCCGTTTCTTCTCGGTAGGTATCGACGGAAATCAGGACATCGGTTTCTTTTGCCAGTGCCTCGATGACGGGAAGCACCCGCGACTGTTCCGTTTTGGGATCAACCCGGGTGGCACCCGGACGGGTCGACTCACCACCGACATCGATGATCGCAGCACCCTCGGCAATCATCGCCCGTGCGCCCTCAATTGCCTTGTCGAGCGCAAGATGTACGCCGCCATCGGAAAAGGAATCCGGTGTAACGTTAAGAACACCCATAATGACGGACACTGGCCCGAGGGTCAGGGATCGTCCATGCGCCAGACGCCACTCTCTTTGCATAGGGATGCTCCTCCGATGAATGCTGAAACTGTTTTTGAACAGAACAATCGCCGCGTCAATTCATCCGCAACGTTTTTGGTCCTAGAGTGTTGTAAGCTTGATCAGGCAGGCTTGTCAGAAACGAAGGACCGATCCCCCATGAAGACTATCTTGAGAATGGCGGCTTTCGCATGCGCATGTCTGTTTGCAGTGCAAAGTGCCAGTGCAGCGGTGGTCCTGCGCAAATACGAATATTTTACCCTGTCGGGCAAAACGGCTGCTGATCTCGACCGCGAACTCAGCCGTCGCGGCCCGCAAATACACAAAACAGGGCAGCGCCACCCCGGCGCGACACAGATGCGTTTCAATACAAAGGTCAAATATGGTTCCGACGCCAAAAGCTGCCGGGTTGTCGAGGCCGATATCACCATCCATGCCCGTGTGCATCTGCCACGCTGGAAGCAGCGTGCATCGGCCAAGCCCGACCTTGCGCTGATCTGGGACACGCTTTCAGCCGATATCAAACGCCACGAGGAGAGTCATATCATTATCGCCCGCACGGCGGCATTTGATATGGAGCGGGCGCTCAAAGCCCTGCCCTGGCGCAGCAATTGTGATGAGATGAAAACGGACGCTGCAGCCCTGATGACCAAGCTGATGCTGCAGCAGGACGCAGCGCAGATTCAGTTCGACCGGGTAGAAGGCAAGAATTTTGAACGCCGTTTCGAACGGCTTCTGGTCTTCCGGATACAACGGCAAATGCAAAAGAAGTGACACCATCGTTACCACCCGGAGAACGCATGTCGCCCTTTTATGTCGTCACTGATGTGGAATTCGATGGCCCGTTACCAGGCACCCATTCGATGCTGGCATTTGCATCGGTGGCAATGTCCGCAACTGGCATTATCCTCGGCGAATTCGAAGCGGTGCTTGAGCCGCTCGATGGGGCTATAAAAGACAAGAGGACCATGGCCTTCTGGCAAGCGCATCCACAAGCATGGTTGGCCTCAACGTTGAACCCCCAGCCGCCCGAAACAATGATGCACAATTTCGTCAACTGGGTCAGCTCATTCGATGGGGAGCCGATTTTTGCCGCCCATCCGGTGGCACTGGATGGACCATGGCTCGATTATTATCTCAAGCGGTTTACCGGTCGCCCCTTATATGAGGGGCCGTGGATTCCCGACCGCCTTTTCCAACATGCTCCCCTTTGCCTCATGTCTCTGGTTTCAGGCAAAACCGGACGTGCGCACTGGGAATGTGATGTGAATCATTATCCACCGGAATGGTTGGGCTCTTTAGAACATACCCATCGGGCAATCGATGACGCACGCGGCTATGCCAATCTACTACGCGCCATGGTGCTGGGTTGAATTTTTCACACCACGACGCTTAAATCCTGTTTTCTTAATGCACGCCAAGCTTTTTCTGCAGGCTTGTGGATGAGGTCGTGTACTGGAACACCACCCGCTCACCGGGGCTGACGATCCGCTTGGCCGCTTGCGTCATCAGCGCGGCCTCATGGAAGCCCGATAGAATGAGCTTCAGCTTGCCCGGATACCAATTGATGTCGCCGATGGCAAAAATTCCCGGCTCGGATGTTTCAAATGTCTCCACATTAACCGGAACGAGATTCTCGTGCAGATTAAGCCCCCAATCGGCAATAGGCCCGAGTTTCATGGTCAATCCGAAGAATGGCAGCAGACGTGTGACGGGAATCTCGGTTTCGCCCTCGGCGGCCTTGACCGTCGCACTTGAAAGCTGACCATCCTCACCCTTCAAGCCTGAAATCTGCCCAAGCTCGAAGCGAACGCTGCCGCTTTCAACGAGTTCGAACATTTTCTTGACGCTATCGGGCGCTGCGCGAAACTCGGCACGGCGATGCACCACTGTCAGACTGCGCGCGATGGGTTGCAGATTGAGCGCCCAGTCGAGAGCCGAATCGCCGCCCCCAACAATCAGCACGTCTTCATCACGGAATTCCTCCATGCGGCGCACCGAATAGAAAACGCTCTTGCCCTCGAAAGCTTCGATGCCGGGAACCGGCGGGCGTTTTGGCTGAAATGAACCACCACCGGCGGCAATCACCACCACCTTGGTTTCAAAAATCTCGCCTTCATCCGTCTCCACATGGAATTGACCATCCGGCTGGCGTTCCAGCCGCGTCACCATGCGGTTAAAGTGAAACTGCGGTGCAAATGGCTTGATCTGCTCCATCAGCTTGTCGGTCAGTCCCTGCCCGCTGATTTCGGGCCAAGCCGGAATATCATAAATAGGTTTTTCCGGATAAAGCTCGGCACATTGGCCGCCGGGGCGATCGAGAATATCAATGAGATGGCATTTGAGATCATAAAGGCCAAGTTCAAACACGGCAAACAGGCCAACCGGCCCCGCACCAATGATCACAACATCCGTTTTCGTCATTTCACTCATCGATATTTCCTCATGACATGCCACCATACTATTCCACACCGGCTTGCGGTCGGGAATGGAGCATTTCTAATCGGTCGATGAGAAAATATCAGCCTAAATATTAGGCCTGGCGTTCCGGAACATGGACGACGAGACCATCAAGTTCATCGGAAACGCGGATCTGGCAGGACAGGCGCGAGCTGGGACGCACATCATAGGCAAAGTCGAGCATATCTTCTTCCATGGCTTCCGGCTCGCCGGTCACGTCTTTCCATGCATCATCAACATAAACGTGGCATGTGGCGCATGCGCAGGCACCGCCGCACTCGGCGTCGATGCCCGGAACCGCATTGCGGATGGCACTTTCCATCACTGTCGAACCGTTTTCGGCGTCCGTATCAAAGCGGACACCGTCGAAAGTGACAAACGTGATCTTTGCCATGAAAAAAGCCCCAAGCAGAAAAGTTACCGCTGAGATAGGGATTTGGACAGGGAAGTCAATTGCACTCCCTGACGCAGCCCAGACCTTGCTGGGGTCAGGCTGCTCGCGCGTGATCGCTGCAATCTAGCGCGTGATCGCTGCGATATAGTCCCGAACATCGATAATTTCAGGACGCAATTCGTTCACCAGCTTTGCATTGCCGGGAGATTGTTCGATTGATTCGGCAATATCGGCAACGCGGAAGGCGCCGACGGCACGCGCAGAACCCTTGAGCGATTTGGCAAGACGAACGCGTTCATCCACATTTGCCTGACCAAGCCGATCAACGATCGTGCAAATCTGCCGGGAAAACAGGCTGAGGATTTCGGTCTCAAGCGCCCTGTTGCCAAATGTTTCGCGGGTAAGGTGTACGAGATCGATAGGTCGTTTGCGTGATGGTTTGGACGTTTCGCCGCCCGGCAACGCAAATGCCATTGACGCTTGTTGTGGCAGTGCCATTATACTCTCCTGAACACAGACTCAAATGAATGCACAAGTTTAATCACTTGCCTGATATTCTGGGTTAAAGCATGGCGGCTACCCCCCGAATTGGCCTGATGTGGTGAACGAACGGTTAATTCGGGCATTCGGGCAAAATTTGGATCAGGTCTCAAAAATTAACCTTGTGTTTAAACTTTTAAGCATTTCCCGAATCCATTGTTTCTTTCCAATCCATGTGCCAGTACGATACACTTAAGGCGTAAAGAGTATGGCGCAGTCGACTCCACATGTGGTCGCTGCCCAATATTGCGAGGTAAACATGGCCACAGCCCCGAAGAACAAAGTAGCGAAAGCCGAAGATGAACTTGGCGAAGCTCTTGAAAAGGCTCTAGAAATTGATTTCGATGAGTCGACACTCGGCATGGATATGGATCTTTCGCCGATCGACGACGATCTGATCTCTTTTAACGATCTGGAAGCGCAGATATCCCAGGCAGCGCAGGAACTGGCAGCGGAAAAACACACGCCGCCGGTGGTGCCTGAACCTGTGAAACCTGTGGAAATCAAGGAAACCCTTGCCGCGCAGAACACGATTCCGCTGCCTGCGCCCAAGCCGCAGATCATGGCTGCCAACCCGATTCCCGCTGCCCCGCCCGCGCCGCCAAAGGCACCGGCTGTGCCGCCGCAGACTTTCAAGCCGGCAAATGATGATTTGCTGCAGAACACCCAATCAGCCATCCGCGCGACAGGTTCGCTTCAGGCGCCGCGCTCCTATGGTCTCGTTACGGCTATCGTCAGCATTTTATGGGCTGCCGGGGTTATCGCACTCGGTCAGGCCATTTACGGCTCGTCCCTATGGTCGATTCGCTCTTTCGCCGATTTTGCTGCCGCGCCCCACGCCATTGCGCTTGCTGTCGCGATTATCGTTCCGATCATGCTGTTCTGGGCCTTTGCCCTGATGGTCCGCCGCGCACAGGAAATGCAATACGCTGCACGCTCCATGGCGGAAGCCGCGATGCGTCTGTCCGAGCCGGAAATGCTCTCTTCCGACCGCGTGGCCTCGCTGGGTCAGGCCGTTCGCCGTGAAGTCGCCGCCATGAGCGAAGGTGTTGAACGCACCCTCGCCCGCGCCGTCGAACTGGAAACGCTTGTACAGACCGAAGTAAACCAGCTTGAGCGCGTTTATACGGACAATGAACACCGCATCCGTACCCTCGTTGACCGCCTCGGTGGTGAACGCGAATCGGTTATCGGTCATGCCGAACGGGTTCGTGCCTCGATTTCGAGCGCGCATGAGCAGTTGAAGGACGAATTGTCGCTCGCAGGCGATTCGCTGCGCGACAATCTGCTCAACGCTTCGACCAATCTCACCATGTCGATCAGCCAGTCGGGTGACTCGCTCATTGATCGTCTGACCCAGAGTGGTCACACGATTGCTGAGTCCATCGGTTCGCGTTCCGACGACATCTCGGCCAAGATTACAACTTCGGGCGAAGCCTTTGCAAATCTTCTGGAAATGCGCATTGCGGCTCTCTCCGAACAGACCGATTCGGTCACGATGAAACTGGCCGATACGCTGGATGGCCGCACCAACAGCATGCTCTCGCTGCTGGGCAACGCCACCCAGACGCTGGTCGGTGAATTTGACACGCGCCTTGCCGGATTGGACACCACGATCAACGACCGTGGCCGTTCTCTGCTGGCAGAGTTCGAAACCCGCGCCCAGTCGCTGGATGCCAGCACCGAGCGCCTGAATTCGGCTCTCGAAGCCCGCGCACGCCAGATCAACGAGCAGCTGATCGAGCGTACCCGCGACATCGCCAAGACCTTCACCGATGGCCGCGCCTCGATTGATGGTATTGTTGATGAGACGAAGGCGAAGATCGGCAACGATCTGTCGAGCCTGTCGGAATCGGTTGGAAGCCTCTTGTCAGCCAATGCTTCGACCTTTGCTGACAAACTGGCCGAAAGCCGCGATGCCCTCGCCGCCACCCTGTCGGGTGAAACAGAACGTGCCGCCTCGATCATCCGTGATCAGGCCGGACAGCTTGGCGATCATACATCGAGCCTACGTTCGGTTCTCGAAACCAGCACGGCTGCCATTGGCCAGATCATTGACGGTCATACGGCATCCATCGATGACCGTGCGGCTAGCCTGCGCTCTGCCCTTGCGGATAATGATGCCCGCATCGGTGCAACGCTTGATTCCCACGCCAAGGCCATCGAAGACCGCACATCGGGCATGCATGCCGCATTCTCCGATACGGACGAAAAGATCCGCCAGACGCTCGACGATCATGCCCGCAGCATTGATGCCCGCAGTGCAGGTGTTGAAGCAGCGATTCTGGCCAGCGATGCCCGCATCGGCCAGACGCTCGACGCCCATGCCAAGATCATCGATGACCGCACATCCGGTATGCGCGCCGCCTTTGTCGACACACATGCCAAGATTGCCCAGACTCTTGACCATCACGCCAAGAGCCTTGATGAGCGCAATCAGGACATCCAGCTGGCTCTGGCTGGCAGCGATGCGAAGCTTGATGAAACACTGGCTGCCCACACGCAGGCCATCGACGCCCGCAATGCGGAAATACAGTCGACCCTGCTCAACAGCGGTGCACGCATTGATGGCACACTCAACGGTTTCATCGAATCCGTTGATGGCCGCACAAGCCGCATCGAAAGCGCATTGACCGGCAGCGATGAGCGCATCAGCAATGTTCTGGCATCCCATGCCAGCGCCATTGAGGATCGCACAGCGGGTATCGAACAGGCACTTGCCAATAGCGATACACGCATCGGCAATACGCTCTCCTCCCATGCCTCGGCATTGGATGAGCGCACGGCAGCCATTCAGGCCGCGCTTGAAAACACCCATGCGCAAATCGGCCAGACCCTTGCCGGTCATGCCTCGGTTATCGATGAACGCACAGCGGGTATCCGCTCGGTCCTCGACGCCAGCAATGCCCAGATCGGCAGCGTGCTCACCTCGCACGTTACCGCCATTGATGAACGCGCTGCGGCACTGCGGGCAACACTCAATGACAGCAGTGCCCAGATTGGTGATACCCTCGCGTCGCATGTTGGTGCGATTGACGAACGGGCAGCGGCCGTCACGGCAGCGCTTGCCAATAGCAACGCCAAGATCGGCAATACGCTTGCTTCGCATGTCAACACGCTCGATGAGCGCGCGGCAGCAATTCAGGCAACGATTGCCGATAGCAATACCGGTATCAGCGACACGCTTGCGGCACATATCAATACAATTGATGAGCGTGCAGCGGCCATTGCAGCGACCCTTGCCGACACGGATACCCGTATTGGCGATACGCTGAACAGCCATGCCAGCGTGCTGGATGACCGTATCAGCAACATTCGCGCAGCCATGGAACAGGGCAATGCGATCATCAGCCAGACCCTCGACGGTCAGGCAGGGGCGATCACCGATCGCACTGTTGCCTTGCAGGCCGTTCTGCAGGACAGCGCCGATGTGCTTGCCAAGGCCTTTGAAAACCATGGCGGCACCATCGACGAACGCACCACAACCATGCAGAGCGCGCTCGCCATGGGTGTCGACAATGTCCGTAAGTCGCTTGAACAGAGCGCCTCGGTCGTTGCCCGCACCCTGCGTGAAAAGATCACCGAAGCCGCTTCCACCCTTACCGGTGAAGCACAGAAGGCCGGTGAAGCACTCGACGGTCATGGCGAGGCATTCAGCCTGCGCATGAACGAAAGCCTTGCTGAAACAGAAAAGCGTCTGGGTCATCGTGCAACCGAAGCTGCCGCCAATCTGGAAGCTCTGGAAGCCCGCTTCACGGCAGCCACGGATTCGACAGCATCCAAGCTTGCCGAAAGCACCCGCGAACTCAACGAAGTGCTTTCTGCCCGTTCGCAGGAAATCATCAGCATTCTCGACAACACGGCACAGCCGCTGGTTGAGAGCCTTGCTGATAATGGCCGCACTCTGGCTTCACAGCTGGTTGAAGCCACCACAGCAGCCACAGAACGCCTGCGCGTGGAAAATGCGGCCCTGATCAATGCCATTGCCAGCAGAACCGCGGAGACCATCACCGCCGTTCAGCAGGCCAAGGCAGGCCTCACCGATGACGTGAGCAACCTGATCGACCGCCTCTCCTCTTCCAACGCGAAGCTGGGCGAACTGATCGATATGGCCACCAAGAACCTCGGTGACATTGACGGGCGTCTGCTCGACACGACAACCACCTTTGCTGAAAATGCAACGCGTGCTGCCGAGTCCTTCGAATCCTCGACACGCCTCATCGATGGCAATATCGGCAAGCTCTCACAGCTGTCCAACGTGACACTTGTGGACATTGCCTCCATCGCCAAGCGTTTTGACGAACATGGCAAGATGCTGGGCGCAGCCTCCGAACTGATCAACTCGTCCCAGTCGAATCTTGCTTCGACCTTCGACGAACGTCAGTCGGCACTGCAGAATCTGGCAGCAGGTCTTGTGGAGAAATCCGAGAGCGTCGAAAAGACCATGCGGTCGTTCGAATCCCTCGTCTCCTCGGCTTTCGACCGCGCAGAAGGCCGTGCCACACAGACAACCGAACAGATCCGCAATTCGATCTCGGAAGTTGTCGAACAGGCATCGCAGAAGTTCGCCAATGCGACGGATGAAATTCGCCGCTCCTCAGCTGCCATCCGCGCGGAACTCGAAGAGACCCGTTCGGAACTGCAGCGCGGTGTGATGGACATGCCTGAAGAAGCCAAGCAGTCGACGGCACAGATGCGCAAGGCGGTTTCCGAGCAGATCAACGCCTTGAAGGAACTGTCGGAAATCGTTCAGAAATCCGGACGTCTGACAGATGTTGGCGAAGCACGGGCAGCCCGCGCGCCAGCTCCTGCCCGCGTGGCAGCGGCAGCCGCTCCGGCTCCACAGCCGCGCAGCGAACCTGTCGCCGCTCCTCGCGCAGTAGCTCCTGCTCAGGCTGCACCGGCACCGGCCATGCGTGGCAGTCTCGATGCCCGCGGCAATGCCGAACAGCCAAAGCAGGGCAATGGCTGGGTCTCTGACCTGCTCCGCCGCGCTTCCAGTGACGAAGCACCGGCTGAACCCAAGGCAAAGGCACCCGAAGCCCGCTCGCCCGGTCAGGTGGTTGAATCGCTGAACTCACTTTCAGTCGATATCACCCGTGCGATCGATCATGAGGCTTCTGTTGAACTCTGGCAGCGTTATCGTGCCGGTGAACGCAATGTGTTCACCCGCCGTCTCTACACGCTGAAGGGCCAGCAGACCTTTGACGAGATCAAGCGCAAATATCAGGCCGATGCGGAGTTCCGCCGTGCGGTTGACCGTTACATGGACGATTTCGAGCGCCTGCTGGAAGACGTTGCCCGCAACGATCGCGACAACGTTGTTACACAGAACTACCTCACATCGGATACCGGCAAGGTCTACACCATGCTGGCTCATGCGAGTAACCGCCTGCGCTGATCTGAGATTGCTCTAAATTGAAAAACGCGGCCTTCGAGCCGCGTTTTTTGTTTGTAGGAGGTGGTGGGGATGGTTCGTGGTCGACATAACAAGCATGAGGGAGAGTGAGGATGCAACGATAGTCGCAGAGATTATCGTTGCATCCTCACTCTCCCTCATGGTTGTTATGTCGAACCACGAAACCTCACCACCTCCCACAAACCACTTATCAAACCCAACCCTCAATCAGCCATCTACCGCCCAAACATCTCCCGGTAAGCAGTTGGTGTCGTGGCCAGTTGCTGGCGAAAGTGGTGCCTGAGAGTTGCGGCAGTGCCAAAACCGGTAGTTTCGGCAATCATTTCCACCGAAAGCAGGGACTGTTCAAGCAGTGCCCGCGCCTTGGCCAAACGTTCTGACAGCAACCATTTAGCCGGGGTCGTGCCTGTCGCCGCCTCGAACCGGCGCAGGAATGTGCGCGGGCTCATACCTGCCGCCTTGGCCAATGACGCGATGGAAAAATCCGTCGTAAGTTCATTGCGCATCCGTTCCAGCAGCGGCGACAGCCGAATGCCCTCATGCGCAGGCGGCACAGCGCGTTCGACAAATTGCGCCTGCCCGCCCTCGCGGTGCGGGGCCACCACAAGACGGCGGGCAACCTTGTTGGCAGCTTGCGTGCCGAAATCGCGCCGGATCAGATGCAGGCACAGATCAATCCCTGCCGCACTTCCGGCTGAGGTCAGAACACTGCCCTCATCGACATAAAGGACATTCGGCTCAACCGCGATATCGGGATAACGTTCAGCCAGAAGGTCCGCATAGCGCCAATGCGTCGTTGCCTTGCGCCCGGACAAAAGCCCCGCAGCCGCCAGCACAAACACCCCGGAGCAAATGGACAGAATGCGTGCCCCCTTTGCGTGCGCCCGCCTCAGTGCCTCCGACAACCGGTCGGGCACCGAATGCTCGACGCCGCGCCAACCGGGCATGATGATGGTTCCAGCTTGTTCGAAGAGATCGAGCCCGCCATCGGCGATGATGCGCACACCACCGGTCGCGCGCAGTTCGCCCACCTCAATACTGGCGACGGCAAACCTGTACCAATCGTCGCCCATCTCCGGGCGTGGCAGCCCGAACATTTCCACGACAAGGCCAAATTCGAAAGTGCAGAGCCCGTCATAGGCGACGGCAACAACCAGCGGATTTTCAAGGCGAGCGGCAGTCGATGCGTTTGACATGATATTGACGATATATGGCAATCTTGCCAACTACCAGTGCCGAGTTGCCTGTCCTATTGATTTGACATCAACACAGGAGAGCCCCCATGAGCTATGTCACGGAAACGCCAGCCGCCTCTGCACAGATCGCCATCGAGCATTTTTCCCGGCTTCTTTCGCTGGAAACCGATTGCGCGGATGTCGCCGCCGCTTTGAAAACAGGTGAACAGGATTTTGTGCTTCTGCATGTGGTGGGTACGCCCGCTGCCTATGAACGCCGTCACGTACCGGGTGCCATTCACTTGCCGCACCGGGAAATATCCGCCGAGCGCATGGCTAAATGGCCTGATGATACTCTGTTTATCGCCTATTGCGCCGGGCCGCATTGCAATGGCGCAGATCAAGCCGCGCTAAAGCTGGCGAGACTTGGCCGTCCGGTAAAGATTATGATCGGCGGCATAACCGGCTGGGCTGATGAAGAACTACCATTTGCCAGCGGCCCGGAAGCCGGCGCGCTCAAAAAGGTCGCGTAGACCTTAAATAACCGACAGCGTCCAGGTGACGATATCGCTTGCGGCGCTGTCAAACGCACTATCGAGTGCCTTGATATAGGCCGCATTGCCCTGCCCGCCACTTACTAGTGAAGTTGAGCGGAACACACGCGTTGCGCGTACAGTGCCGTTCTTGTCGTTGAGAATCTTGATGGCAATCTCGACGACGGCGGTTTCCTTGCCCGAGGCATCGATATCGAACGTGCGAATATTGCTGATAACCTGATAATCGATTGCCAGCCCCTCGCCGGGACGACCCACCCCGCCAAACCGGCCAGAACTTTCAAACGCCTGTACCAGCCGTGTCTGCACAATATTCGGCAGACGATCCGACCACTGCGCACCCTTCAGGAAAGAAATCGCATTGGGCCCGGAGCGGACAACGACATTCTCGCCATCAAGCGCCTTGAGCGCGGACGGAGCGGCGATCAGAATCTGGCGGCTGCCATGCTTTTTGGATGCACTGTCTGACAGGGACGGGCTGGAAAGATCAAACGTATCAAGCTTCTTGGCTCCCGCGCATGCGGAAACGGACAAGGCCATCAGCAGAGCGGCAATTGTCGTTCTTGAATTCACCAATGGTCTCTTCCCTGTCACGCAACGCTTCACGATTCATTAACCTTCATGCGATGCAGTTTTGCCAAAGTCAACGGCGTGTCCGGCCATCATATTCGGGGACATTGCCACCGCCCCCGAAAATCACCCGCTGCGGATTCTTCTCAAGGTCGCTGATCGCCCGCTCAATACGCTGTACCGACTGACGGCTCTCGGTGACGAGCGCCTGCACATCACGCAAACCCTGACCGGAGAAACGGTTGAGATTATCGGTGATGGGGCCGAGCTTCGTGTTCAGATTGTCGGCAACCGCGCGATAGGATTCCAGCGTCTGACGTGCTTCGGCAACGACACTGCCCTTATCATCGGAGACCAGCTTGTCGACCTTTGCCAGCACACCATCGACGCGAACCGATGCCGCATTCAGCCGTGTCATCATTTCACGGGCTTCGCGCACCACAGACTGCACATCTTCGGCACTCTGGCTGAACTTGTCGATCACATCGGAGTTCTTGGCCAGCGCATCGGTGAACTTCTTGGTATTGTTGACCGTATCAACCAGCGGCCCCTTCACTTCCGTGATGAAGCTCTCGATCGAACTCATCGCCGTGTTGACGCGCTCCAGAATATCCTGCGCCTTCTGCAAAAGGTTGTTCACCACGGACGGATCGGCGTCGATACGCGCAACAGCGCCATCCTTATCCGCTTCTTCAAGCAGATTGGGCTCATAGGCCTTGCCGCCCTTCAGCTCCACAAACGCCTGACCGGTCAGGCCGGTAAAGCCGAGCGTTGCCTGGGTCGAACGGGTGATTGGCGTTGTGCTGTCAATTTCGGATATCGCAATAACCGCATCAGGATTGGTCTTGTCGATATTCAACCGGCGGATGGTGCCGACCTTGATACCATTGAACAGAATCTGGCTGCCTTGGGAGAGCCCCGTCACGGAACCCGCAATGCGGATTTCCAGCGTCGTCATCTCTTGCCGGTCGCCATAACGGGCAATCCAGTACACGAAAATGAACGCAGCAAAGCACACCGCAAGCGTAAATATCCCGACCAGAACGTAATTGGCTTTGGTCTCCATCGATTATTCCACCTAACCCTGTCCCTTCAGCGCCGGTCCGGCAATTTGCTCACGATCAGGCTTTCGCCGGTTGCTGCCATTAGGCACAATCTGGCGCGCACGCTTGCCATGAAAATATTCCTGAACCCACGGGTCCTCAAACGCCAGCATGTCGTTAATGGTTCCTTCCACAAGAACCCTTTTCTGACCTAATACCGCGATTCGGTCGCAAACGGCGAACAGGCTGTCGAGATCATGCGTCACCATATACACGGTCAAACCCATCGTATCGCGCAAATTTGCGATGAGTTCATCGAAATCCGCAGCGCCGATGGGATCAAGGCCTGATGTCGGCTCATCAAGGAAAACAATCTCCGGATCAAGCGACAGGGCGCGGGCGAGAGCCGCGCGTTTGATCATGCCGCCTGAGAGTTCCGAGGGAAATTTCTCTGCCGTATCCGGCTTCAGCCCGACAAGATCAATCTTGAGACGCGCCAGTTCGTCCATAAGACTATGCGGAATATCGAGATATTCGCGCATCGGCACCTGAATATTCTCCAGAACCGTCAGGGACGAAAACAGCGCACCATGCTGGAACAGCACACCCATGCGCATGTCCACGCTAAGTTTCTCCTGATCACTCGCATGGTCGATATCATGGCCGAAAATGCTGATCTTGCCGTGCTGCTTCTGATTGAGACCAAGAATGGTCCGCATCAGAACTGACTTGCCCGTACCCGATGCCCCGACAAATCCCAGAATCTCGCCGCGATAAACATCGAGGTTCAGGTGCTCAAGCACGGGGGAGCGGCCAAAGGATACGCTCACATCCTTGACGGAAAGGAGCACATCGCCGGTTTTCTCATCGCTGTTCTGGCCGTTTTCTGTCGAATTCATTCGCCTCGGGCGTCCCTGAACTTCATTCGTCTGCGATCATCATCCCTGCTGAGATCAACAAGACGTACCATAACCACAGAAGCACTTGAATTGTTTGCTCTATCGGTCAACATCCCCAACACATATCGAGTCTCTGACTTGATGTCACTGTAGCAATTAAGGCGCATATGATGACTATTTTAGAGATAACCGTCGAACGTTGGCCCATTGCTGGAACGTTCACCATCTCACGAGGTTCCAAGACCGAAGCGGCCGTTGTGCTTTGCACATTGCGCGACGGTCTCCACACGGGACGCGGCGAATGCGTGCCCTATGCACGCTATGGCGAAAGCCTCGACTCCGTCTGCGCTGAAATCGAAAAATTGCGCGATGCCCTCGCCTCAGGCGCAACGCGCGAGGATTTGCACGGCTTGATTGGTGAAGGCGCTGCCCGCAACGCAGTTGACTGCGCGCTTTGGGATCTGGAAGCCAAACGCAGCGGCAAACGGGTGGCCGATATCATCGGACTGCCACCGCTCAAGACATTGACCACCGCTGTCACCGTTTCCTTCGGCGATGTCGAAACCATGGCTGCATCCGCCCGCGCCATGGCTGACCGCCCCGTGATCAAGGTCAAGGTTGGCGGCGAGGACGATGAGGAGCGCATTTTCGCAGTTGCCGAAGCTGCGCCCAAGAGCCGCATCATTCTTGACGCCAATGAAGGCTGGACCGACGCGAATATTGTCAGGCACATGCTGGCGGCGGCAAAAGCCGGAATTGTGCTGATCGAACAGCCTCTGCCAGCAGGAAAGGACGCCATCCTTTCCACCATCCCCCACCCGGTACCTATTTGCGCCGATGAAAGCGCGCATGGCACGGATGATCTGCACAATCTGCTTGGCCGCTACGACAGCATCAATATCAAGCTCGACAAGACAGGCGGCCTCACCGAGGCACTGCGTATGCAGAAACGCGCGCGGGATCTTGGTTTTGGTATCATGGTTGGCTGCATGGTGGGCACATCGCTGGCCATGGCGCCCGCTGTTCTGGTCGCGCAGGATGCGGACTTTGTTGACCTTGACGGTCCGCTGATCCTGAAAGAAGACCGCAGTCCCGGTCTTGTCTTTGCGGGCAGCCTGGTATCGCCGCCAGAGCCGCAACTCTGGGGCTAAACCACCTTGTGCTCGCGCTGTTCCAGCTTCAGCGAAACATTGGCGAGCACAAGCCCGACAGCTGCAAGCGCCACCATGGCATAGAACCCATATATGCCGGTGGCGCTGTAAAGCGGCCCGGAAACCATGGTGACAATGGCCAGCGACGTGCCAATGAAGAATGTCGATATGCCCTGAGCCGTGCCGCCTTTCTCCTCTGGAATGGTCATGGCAATCATCTTCTGCATGCCGAGGAATGACAGGGCAAACGAGAAGGAATGCAGGCTCTGCACCACGAAAAAGCCGATGACGCCAAGCCCAGCCGGTACGATCAGCGGGAACACCGTCCAGCGGAATATCGCAACCGCTGAGCCGATCATCAGCACTCTCGCCGGATGCAAACGCCCGAAAACTCGGCGAAAGCAGGTGAACATGATCACTTCGGCCACAACAGCGATGGACCAGAGCGCGCCGATTACCGTTTCTTCGATGCCGATGGATTTCCAGTAGATGGCCGAAAAGCTGTAGCCATAGGCATGGCTTGCCTGCGTTATCCCCGTGGCAATCAGGAAGGTTACGAAAGCAGGACGGCGCAGTGCCCTGCCCGCATTGGCCATGTCGATATCCGACAGTGGCGACAGGCGGCGCGGCTTGCCGATACGTGGTACGACAAAACTCATGCCACACGCCGCAACCAGCGCGCCAAGCAGAACCGTCGGAATGATCCATTCACCCGTATGCTGGATCAGGACACCACCGGCAAACGACGCCAGCAAAAAGGCAATCGATCCCCAGACGCGCATCTTGGCAAAATCAGCCCCATAACGACGCACGCCTGAGAGCGCAATCGTATCAGCCAGCGGCACCTGTGCCGTCCATGGCGCAGCCAGCAGCAGCGACACCATGAGAATGCCGAAAAAGTTGAATGGCAGAAAGTAAAACGCCACAACAATCACGGCCAGAATGGTGGCAATCGTCAGAATATGCGCACGATCATTCGACTGATCGGCGAGAATGGAAACGAGCGGCGCTGCAATAACCCGCACAAACAGCGGCATGGACAGAACGATTGATATTTCCGTCGGCGACAGGGAGCGAAACTCCAGCCACAGCGGAAAATATGGCAGATGCAGGCCGCTCGAGATGAATATCGCAAAATAAGCCAGTGCAAGCCGCACCTCGAAACGAGACGGATTGTCCTGAAAAGTGTCCGCTGTAGCGGCTGTCATGGAGGGACTTTCGGAGGAAAGAGGAACGGCGCACTAATATATCAACTAGCCGTCTCCCGAAATATCATGATTTGCGCCAACTGCCTAGAAATATGAGAGGTTTTCTTGTGATCAAACCGTTGCAGGGCTGATTTTAGTCTCCATCTCAAGCGCATTGCCATCCACGACTGACAAATGACGTTGATGCACAATTATATACTTTGGTCGAATTGTATTTCTTGCGTGAGCCCGTCAGGATCAAATCAATTCGATCAAGCGGGGGCAAGATCACAAATGACCGATATGCATGAAGATACTCAAACGAGACGGGCCGGTTTCTGGCGGCGCGTCTGGGCATTATTCTTCGACAGCGTCATCGTCTTCCTGCCACTGCAAATACTGGTCATCGTGCTCTACGCACAAACCAATGGCGCGATTCAGGGAACGTTCGGATTTACGACCAGTATTTGTCAGGACGTGTCTGTTCTGCCGGAGGCCTGATCCTTGATCCGCCGCTGCCCGCTGGTTTCGATACATTCAGGCAATGCAATGTTGGCGTGCTTGGTTTTAACATGGCCCGAACGTTGACAGCCGTCAAAACTGTCAAAGATGGTTCAATGACAAAGACATTCGCGTTAAGCTATCCACTCTCCCCTGAGGGACAAGGTCGATCCGCAATCTCAACGGACATTCCAGCTACATTGCTGTTATTGGCCTATCTTGTTTTCATGGAACATCGCACCGGCTCCACCTATGGAAAGCGCGCCGTAAAAATACGGTGCATCGATAGGGATAATGTTTCTCAAGCGGGCCTGCCCTTGCGTAAAGCAGTTATACGGAACTTGGCCATGTGGATTGGTTTCATACCGGCTTTGGTCGTCTGGGGTCTCATTTATGTCGAAAGCACGCGACCCGATCCCAGCGCTTCAGGATTGATCCTACCGTTGGTTATTGCCGCCATCATCAGCACTGCATGGTTTATCTGGATCACTATTTCAGTTTCCCAGAAACGCGACCCCATCTATGATCGCTTGGCCGGAACGGCAGTGATCCGAACGGGGCCTGAAGACCCTAGCGCGCAGATACCGCCCGCGTCGTCTTCGCCTGATGGCTGATCTGTTGCTTGGCGCCGACAATCGCCGTGAGGATATCCTCGAAAATATCAGCACAGGCTTCCCAGCTGAAACCTTCCAGCGTGGTGTCAGGATCGACGCGGCCCATGGCGAGAGCGCCTAGCGCTGCCTCCTGCAGATCGGTTGACAGAACTCCGGCACCCGTTGCGCCGATAACATCCTTTGGTCCGGCAACCGGATAGGCGGCAACCGGAAGCCCGCAGGCTATCGCCTCAAGCAGCACCAGACCGAATGTATCGGTGCGGCTCGGAAAGACAAAGACATCGGACCCCGCATAGTGGCGGGCAAGTTCCTCGCCTTCTTTCTTGCCGACAAAAACAGCGGCGGGAAACTTTTGTTTCAGCGCATCCATATCGGGACCATCGCCGACAATGAGCTTGGTTCCCGGCAGGTCGAGCGAAAGAAACGCTTCAAGGTTCTTTTCCGGTGCCACGCGGCCAACGCAGAGAAAGATCGGATGCGCGAGGCCCAGATCAACATCCGCTTGCGGGCGGAACAGGTCGCGATCAACCCCGCGCGTCCACACCCGCAATGTATCGAAACCGCGTTCGGTCAGTTCGTCATAGATCGATTGCGTCGGAACGAGACAGGTTTCGGCGGCATTGTGGAAGCGGCGCAGAAAACCATAGGTCCAGCCAAGCGGAATGGGCAGTCGCTCACGCAGATACTCGGGAAAGCGCGTGTGAAAGCTGGTGGTGAAGCGCCATTTGTTCTTCAGGCAGGCGCGGCGCGCCATGATACCGAGCGGGCCTTCGGTGGCGATATGCACGAAGGCGGGCTGCAATGCCTCAATCCTGGCCTTTACAGCGGCCGGATGGGTCAATGCCAGACGGATTTCCGGATAGGTCGGGCATGGTGCGGAGCGGTAGTCTGCGGGCGATATGATAGTCACCTCGACGCCGCGCGCCTCCATCTGCTCGCGCAATTTGGTCAGGGTGCGCACCACACCATTAACCTGCGGATGCCAGGCATCCGAAACGATGACGAGCCTTTTCATTGGATCAATCCCTGTGCGGAAATCCACCTAGGCTGCATTCGCCGCCTTCGGGCGCTTGTCTTCAAGTTTGACGACTGGTGCAAAGCCCGCATTCTCGCCAATCAGGTGCGTCCAGGAAATAAGCTCCATCTTGCCGTCATGATGTTCGACAATGGCCGTGCAGCTTTCAACCCAGTCGCCCGTGTTGATATATTCAATGCCGTCGATCTGTTCGATGGTTGCATGGTGGATATGGCCACAGATGACCCCATCCGCACCAATGCGCCGGGCTTCCTCGGAAACGACAGTCTGGAACGATCCGATGAAGTTGACAGCTTTCTTCACCCGGAATTTTGCCCAGGCGGAGAATGACCAATAACGCAGCCCAAGCATACGCCGGACCTTGTTCATAACAGTGTTGATCGCCAGTGCCGCATCATAGGCCCAGTCGCCAAGATAGGCGATATGGCGGGCGTTACGCACGACAACGTCAAACTGATCGCCGTGGATCACCAGAAATTTACGACCATCCGCCGTTTCGTGCATCGTGCGGTCCATGACCTCGATGCCGCCGAAATGCGTACCCTGAAAGTCACGCAGGAACTCGTCGTGGTTGCCGGCAATGTAAAGGATACGTGCGCCCTTGCGGCTCTTGCGCAAAAGCTTCTGCACGATATCATTGTGCTCTTGTGGCCAATGCCAGCTGCGGCGCAGACGCCATCCGTCGACGATATCACCGACGAGATAGATGGTGTCGGCATCGTGGTACTTCAGAAAGTCCAACAGGAAGTTCGCCTTGGCGCCTTTGGAACCAAGATGCACATCGGACAAAAAGAGCGTGCGAAACTTACGTGTCTCTGGCTCATCCATGAGGCTGATCTCCGTTCAGCACCGGTACACGAGGGTACCTTTGGCCTGACAGAAACCTGATTCATGTCACAGTCTTATGACGCCGGTAAAAAGTATATGATTTCTAAAGATAAACACTTGTAACAAAATGCACTTCATTTATGGCTCTTCATGTCATTTATGCATGCTAAAAAGATTGAATCGCAAATCCCAAGATGCGACAAGCCAATTTTCCGGAGGATATGATCTATGGCCAAGGATACCACGCCCGACCTATCTGACCTTGACGAAAGCGCCCTGTTTTACCATCGCTTTCCCCAGCCGGGTAAGTTGGAAATCCAGGCGACCAAGCCGCTTGGAAATCAGCGCGACCTGGCCCTTGCCTATTCCCCCGGTGTTGCAGCACCCTGCCTTGCCATTCATGCCGATCCGGCCACAGCCGCCGACTATACCAGCCGCGCCAATCTCGTAGCTGTTATATCCAACGGCACGGCGGTTCTTGGCCTTGGCAATATCGGCCCGCTCGCCTCCAAACCTGTCATGGAAGGCAAGGCCGTTCTCTTCAAGAAGTTCGCTGATATTGACGTGTTCGATATCGAAATCGATGCGCAGGAGATCAACAAGATCGTTGATGTCGTTGCCGCGCTTGAACCTACCTTCGGCGGTATCAACCTCGAAGACATCAAGGCACCGGAATGCTTTGATGTGGAGGAAATCCTCCGTGCCAAGATGAATATCCCTGTCTTCCATGATGATCAGCACGGCACAGCCATCATCGTTGCCGCAGCCATTCTCAACGGCATGGAACTGGCGGGCAAAGACCTGTCCAAAGTCAAGATCGTTGCATCTGGCGCGGGCGCTGCAGCGCTTGCCTGCCTCAATCTTCTCGTCAAGCTTGGTGCCGACCGCAAGAACATCTGGGTCTGCGATCTCGACGGTGTGGTCTATGAGGGCCGCAACACGCTGATGGACCGCTGGAAGTCCGTTTACACCCAGAAAACCGATGCGCGCGTGCTGGCCGACGTTATTGGCGGAGCCGACGTGTTCCTCGGGCTATCAGCCGCCGGAGTTCTGAAACCCGAACTGCTCAAGCAGATGGCGGCGAACCCGTTGATCATGGCGCTTGCCAATCCCAATCCGGAGATCATGCCCGATGAGGCGCGCGCCGCCCGCCCAGACGCGATGATCTGCACGGGACGGTCCGATTTCCCTAATCAGGTCAATAACGTCCTCTGCTTCCCCTATATTTTCCGTGGTGCGCTCGATTGCGGTGCGCGGGCGATCAACGAAGAAATGAAAATGGCGGCGGTTAAGGCCATCGCCTCGCTGGCCCGTGAAGAGCCATCAGATGTGGCGGCACGCGCCTATTCAGGCGAAACGCCAACCTTCGGCCCGAACTACCTCATCCCTTCGCCGTTTGATCCACGCCTGATCCTGCGTATCGCCCCCGCTGTCGCCAAAGCCGCGATGGAAACCGGCGTCGCTGATCGACCCATCGAGGATTTCGACGCTTATCTCGACAAGCTGAACCGCTTTGTCTTCCGCTCCGGCCTCATCATGAAGCCGATCTTTACTGCCGCACGCACTGCTGAAAAGAAGCGCGTTATCTATGCGGATGGTGAAGATGAACGCGTTTTGCGCGCCGCTCAGGTGGTGCTTGAAGAAGGCACGGCAATCCCGACACTGATCGGCCGTCCGCAGGTTATCGAGACGCGCCTGAAGCGCTACGGCCTGAAAATCAAAGTCGGCACGGATTTCGACATCATCAACCCCGAAGACGATCCGCGCTACCGCGATTATGTCGATTTGCTGGTTAACCTGACCGGTCGCCGGGGTACAACGCCGGAAGTTGCCCGCACCATGGTCCGCGCCAGCGGTACGGTGATTGCGGCACTTGCCCTCGTTCGCGGCGAAGCGGATGCGATGATCTGCGGCCTCGAAGGCCGTTTCGAGCGCCATTTGCGCAATGTCGACCAGATCATCGGTAAGCTGGAAGGCATCCGCAATTTCTCGGCTCTCAGCCTGCTAATCTCGCAGCGCGGCATTCTGTTCCTGACAGACACCTATGTCAGCATCGATCCGACAGCGGAAGAAATTGCGGAAAAGACAGTGCTTGCCGCCAATGAAATCCGCCGTTTCGGCATCGAGCCCAAGGCCGCCCTGCTCTCGCACTCCAATTTTGGCTCACGCGATTCCGACAGTGCCGCAAAGATGCGCGCCGCCTCGGAAATCCTGCGGGCGAAGGCGCCTGATCTGGAACAGGATGGCGAAATGCACGGCGACTCCGCTTTGTCGGAAATGCTGCGCGAGCGCGTTCTGCCGCATTCCCGCCTGAGCGGTGAAGCCAATCTGCTGGTTTTCCCCAATCTCGATGCGGCCAACATCACGCTCAACGTGGTAAAGTCAGTCACGGATGCGCTGCATGTCGGGCCAATCCTGCTTGGTGCGGCCAAACCGGCGCATATCCTGACGCCATCGGTGACATCACGCGGTATCGTCAACATGACGGCTCTGGCAGTGGTTGAGGCCTCGCAGCGCGTCGAATAGCGCGCTGCCGTCTTATTGCTGCCGCACGTTCATGGATGGTTCATGCGCACTCAGCCAGTTTGGCTGCGCATGATCTTTGCAGAGCAAGAGCACATATGAACCGGTTCATACATTTCGCGGCACTCGCCATCGGTGCGTTACTGCTTTCGACGCAGTTTGCGGCCGCCCAATCGGACGCTTGCGCCCGCATGGAACAGCGCCTGCGCGAGATCAACAATGATTTTGTCAGTGATGAATATGAACTCAACCTGCGGCGTGATCGCGTTGAAGCGGCGATGGATGCCAATAATTGCCCATCATCCGAAGACTATGACCGCGTCATCCGGCCACACGAACAGGAGCCCCGGCGGCGTCCTTACGAAATCCTTGGCAATGAACAGCCCGAGCAGTCCGAACCGCAGGATAGCGAAGCGCCTGTCTATGGCGGGCAATACCAGACGCTGTGCGTGCGCACATGCGACGGTTATTATTTCCCCATTTCCTATGCGACCGGCGCCGAAAACTTTGGCCGTGACGAGGCGCAATGTCAGGCACAGTGCCCCGGTGCAAAGCTGTTCTATCATTCCACACGGGGTGAAACCGTCGACCAGATGACCTCGCTGCAGGGGCAAGCCTATACGGATATGCCCTATGCTTTCAAATTCCGCAAAGTCGGCGCGAACGGGACGCCGCAATGCACCTGCCAGAGAACAGCTGGAAACTACACCACATTGGGAAATCCGAAGGACATTGCCAAGCAACCGGCCAAACCGGCACCGCAGGTGCTGACAGCGCCAACGGCTGAACCTGCACAACGCAGCGAGCCTACTCAACCGGCAGGAACCCTCGCGCCAGCCGAGCCGATCAAGCCTGTCGCCCCTGTGACGGCTGAACCACTGCCACCTGCGGGCAATACAGGCAATACGACCGAACCCGCCAAGCCGGCTGCGCCGGTACAGACAAAAGTTGAACCTGCGCAACCGGTCAAGCCAATTGAAACCAAGGTCGAACCCACTCCGGCACCGGCGGC
The DNA here is from genome assembly GCF_014138335.1 of Phyllobacterium sp. P30BS-XVII. Taxonomy (NCBI): domain Bacteria; kingdom Pseudomonadati; phylum Pseudomonadota; class Alphaproteobacteria; order Hyphomicrobiales; family Phyllobacteriaceae; genus Phyllobacterium; species Phyllobacterium sp. P30BS-XVII. The sequence goes on along the minus strand of NZ_JACGXO010000005.1, from coordinate 39,887 downwards.
AACGGAGAAAAAGCCGTCATCAATTATTCAGCTTGGAGAACCGGCTGTGCCGAAAGTTGAAGCGGAACAGCCAAAACCATTGACGCCGGACAAGCCAATTGACCCCAACCGCAAGGTCAGGGTCGTCGGGCCAACGTTCCTTCCCGACCAAGAAGGGGCAATAAATCTGCGAGTTCCGGGCCAGAAACCAGCCCAGTAAGGGCAATGCGCAGCGGCATGAACAAAGGCTTGCCCTTGCGCCCACTCTGCGCCTTTACGGCTTCGGTCCACTCTTTCCAGGTTTCACGGCTCCACGGTTCCTGCGGCAGGAGGTCGAACGCGGCCACGACAAAGTCGCGATCTTCTGCGGCCAGAGGCTCGTCGCCAACAGGGCCTTCCTGAACGATCTTCCACCAGAGTGCCGCATCGGCAACACGGGTAAGATTGCCGCGCACTGCCAGCCAGAAAGCTTCAGCCTTATCGCCGGTGATACCCATCTCCTGCAGACGGTCCTTTGCGACTTCAAATGGCATCGCATGGATGATTGTGCGGTTGAGCGTATCGAGTTCCGCCGGATCAAATTTCGAGGATGATTTCGACGTGGCTTTCGGATCGAATATTGCGGCAAGCGTCGCCATATCGGGCATCGCCACCACATTCTCGGACGTGCCTGTCAAAACTGCAAGGCTGACCACGGCCATCGGCTCATATCCATCGCGGCGCAGACTGCCAACCGACAAAGCGCCAGTCCGTTTGGAAAGCCCCTCGCCCGAAACGGTCGTCAGCAGATTGTGATGGCCAAGTTCGGGCGCCTTCGCGCCCAGCGCTTCGAAAATCGAAATTTGCACACCGCTATTGGTGACATGGTCATCGCCGCGGATGATGTGCGTAATACCCATATCGATATCATCGACAACCGATGTCAGCGTATAGAGATAGGTGCCATCCTCGCGGATCAGCACTGGATCGGAAAGCGACGACAGATCAACATGCTCGGGCCCGCGCACAATGTCGTCCCATTCGACAACGGTACGCACAGGCGCAAACGGATCGCTTTTGAAATTCGGCAGGAGAAAACGCCAGTGCGGGCGATGCCCCTCCGATTCCAGCTTTGCCCGGTCTTCCGCCGTCAGCTTCAGCGCATCCCGGCCATAAACAGGTGGCAAACGGCGCGCGAGGCGCAGCTTGCGCTTGCGTTCCAGCTCTTCGGCTGTCTCGTAGCAGGGGTAAAGCACACCCGACGCCTTCATCTTTTCAACAGCAGCATCGTAAAAGGCAAAGCGTTTCGACTGGTACTCGACGCGAACAGGCTTGATACCCAGCCACGCAATGTCAGCGGCTGTAGCCTCGGCATATTCAGTCTTTGAGCGCTCCACGTCGGTGTCGTCAAAACGCAGGATCAATTGGCCATTGTTCTTCAGCGCAAACAGCCAGTTGAACAGGGCTGTGCGCGTGTTGCCAATGTGAATATAGCCGGTCGGAGATGGTGCAAAACGGACGGTGATGGTCATGCCTCGGGCATATCGGAATGAGGCGTGAAGATCAATATATTCAAAATTGAATGGGGTGTTGCGTGGTTCGTGGTTCGACAAGCTCACCATGAGGGACTTGGGTGGGTGCAACACTAATCGCAAAGATTGCAGTGCAGAGATTGTAGAATTTGACCCCAGCAACCCATCCCTCTCCCTCATGGTGAGCCTGTCGAACCACCTGTTATATTCATGCAACCATCTTAACCATCATTCAGAACGAGGCCCTTGGTCAGCTCCAGAGCCTGCCGTTCGAACAGGCTGCGGTAGATACCGCCGTTCAGGCGGATCAGCGCTTCATGGTTGCCCTCTTCTGCGATCTGGCCGTGGCTGAACACCAGCAGCCGGTCGAGTGACCGCACCGTGGACAGCCGGTGAGCAATCACCAGTGTCGTCCGGCCCAGCATCAACCGTTCCATGGCCTGCTGGATCAGCACTTCCGATTCGGAATCAAGGCTCGATGTTGCCTCGTCCAGAATCAGAACCGGAGCATCCGCAAGGAAAGCCCGGGCGATGGCCACACGCTGGCGCTCACCACCGGAAAGCTTCACACCGCGTTCACCCACCAATGTGCCATACCCCTTCGGCAAAGCCGTTATGAAGTCATGCGCACTGGCCTGCCGGGCCGCTTCCTCGATCTCGCTTTGCGTGGCTGATGGCCGCGCATAGGCGATGTTCTCGGCCAGCGTCCGGTGGAACAGGATCGGCTCCTGCTGCACGATGGCAATCTGCTGGCGCAGGGATGCCTGTGTAACCGAGGCAATGTCCTGACCATCGATCAGGATTTGCCCCGCCTTCACATCGTGCAGACGCTGGATCAGCTTGACGAACGTAGTCTTGCCCGAGCCGGAATGACCGACAAGACCAACCCGCTCGCCTGCGCGGATCGTTACCGAGAACCGGTCATAAAGCGGTGCCCGATGTGCCCCATAGTGGAACGTCACATTGTCGAACACGATCTTGCCATTGGTGATCTGGATCGGCTTTGCGCCGGACCGGTCATCAATGCCAAGCGGCTGACTCTGGATATCAACCAGCTCTTCCATGTCGTTGATCGAACGCTGCAAATTGCGGATGTGCATGCCGACTTCACGCAGGTAGCCCTGCAAAATGAAGAACGATGTCAGCACGAAGGTGATATCACCCGCACTTGCCTGCCCCTTCGACCACAACCACAGGGCAAAGCCGATAACCGATGCCCGCAGAATAAGCAGCATCGAGCCCTGTGTGGTGCCGTTGCGGGTGCCGCGAATCCACGTCCGCCGCGTCCGATCCTGCCACTTGGACAGGACCTTCTGCAGACGTGCATCCTCGCGCTTTTCCGCACCGAAGCCCTTGACGACCATGTTGCAACTGACCGCATCAGCCAGCGAACCGCCAAGTTTTGTGTCCCAGCGATTGGCAAGACTTGCCATCGGCGCAACATAGCCAAGCGACATCATGACCGTGACACTGACAAAAACAAGCGACCCCAGACCAATAATGACGCCCATCATGGGCCAGTACCAGGCCATCAGCACTGTCGAGCCGACAAGCATGACCACAGACGGAAACAGCGCCAGCAGCAGCGTATCGTTGAGCAGATCAAGCGCCCACATACCGCGCGTGATCTTGCGCACGGTCGAGCCGGCAAAGCTGTTGGCGTGCCAGTCCGTCGAGAACCGCTGAACACGGAAAAACGCATCAGACGCAATGTCCGACATCATTTTCAATGTCAGTTGAACGATCGCCATGAATGTGATGTGCCGCAGGACGATCGCCCCCAGTGACAAGGCAATGAGGGTCGAGAACGCCGCCATTGCGGCATCCCAGACAACGGTTTCCGTTGCCGCGCCATTGACCACCGCGTCAACCAGCCGTCCGGAATAGAGCGGTGTCAACACGTCAGCCAGCGTCGAAAGCAACACTGCACCAAGAATAAGGGTCAGGCGCACCGGCTGTTTTTGCCAGTGAACCCAGGTGAATCCGAGAACGCTGCGGAAAGCTCCGCCGCGCAAGGCGATACGTAAAAATGCCATGACAATCGTCCGGTGCAAAACACACCGGCCTCATAATAAATTTCAGACGAGAATGCCGCGTAACGGTATCAGGGACTCAATGCGGCATATTTGGTTTGGCGACTTGCCTGAATACAGGAAAGGCCAAGGTCGGCGATGATAGTTCTTGACCGGTGAAGTCAATTGAAAAGCCACCAGGGCTTTTCATCATCACATGTCAGGAACGGACGCCGCCCCGAGGGGACATTGAAAAAGCTGCCATTCTAAACCTCCCGGGCATGATTGCCGGAACGTCGAGCTATAGGTGAATCGTGTTCGATCGCCAAGCGCCTGTTTTTTATGCAAGCATTTTTGGAGATCAGGTGCGGCGCGATTGCAACACTAGACTTTAGACTCAGTTCTTACGCTCTGAAATACGGATGCAACGAGATAGTTCGTGGTTCGACAGGCTCACCATGAGGGAGATGGGTGGATGCAATGCCAGTCACCAACGTTGCGGATCACCGTTGCATCGCAAAGAGTGCAGAACTTGACTCCCTGCAACCCACCTCTCTCCCTCATGGTGAGCCTGTCGAACCACGAACCGCGAACCACGCCCACCTTATTACACAGACTAATCGCGATCCCTGAACCTGTTGGTAATCGGATAGCGCCTGTCACGACCAAAGTTTTTGCGCGTCACCTTCACACCCGGCGCTGACTGGCGGCGTTTATACTCAGCCAGATAAAGCAGGTGTTCGATCCGCTCAACCGTTTTGCGCTCGTGTCCGCGCTTAACGATTTCATCCACGCCCATCTCATTCTCAACCAGACATTCGAGAATATCATCGAGCACCGGATAGGGCGGCAGCGAATCCTGATCCGTCTGGTTTTCCCGCAGTTCGGCTGAAGGTGCCTTGCTGATGATATTTTCCGGGATCACCACGCCGGAAGGACCAAGACCACCCGCCGGAACGTTTTTGTTGCGCCATTCGGACATGGCGTAGACCTGCATCTTGTAAATATCCTTGATCGGGTTGTAGCCACCGTTCATATCGCCATAGAGGGTGGCATAACCCACCGACATTTCCGACTTGTTACCCGTGGTGACAACCATGGAGCCGAACTTGTTGGAGATCGCCATCAGGATCGTGCCGCGCGCGCGGCTTTGCAGGTTTTCTTCGGTAATGCCTTCCTTGGTGCCCTCGAACGTCGGGCCAAGCGCTTTCAAAAAGCCCTCGACTGGCTCGAAAATCGGCACGATATCGTAGCGGCAGCCGAGCGCCTTGGCGCAATCTTCCGCATCCTTCAGCGAATCCTTCGATGTATAGGTGTACGGCATCATGACGGCACGTAAGCGCTCTTCACCCAGCGCATCGACGGCGAGAGCCGCGCAGATCGCTGAGTCGATACCGCCGGAGAGGCCGAGCACCACATCCTTAAAACCGTTCTTGTTGACATAATCGCGCAGCCCCAGCAGGCAGGCGCGATACTGCGCTTCCTCACCTTCAGGGATTTTTGACATGGGGCCTTCCGAGCAGGACCAGCCGCCCTCACCCCGCCGCCATGTGGTGACGATCAACTGTTCCTCGAACTGCGACATCTGGAAAGCGATGCTTTTATCCGCATTAAAGGCAAAGGATGCGCCGTCGAAAATCAGATCGTCCTGACAGCCCAGCTGATTGGCGAAAATCAACGGCAGGCCAGTCTCGATCACCTGACGCAGCACGACCTGATGGCGCACATCCACCTTGCCATTGTAATAGGGCGAGCCATTGGGAACGCAGAGTATTTCCGCCCCGCTCTCGGCCAGTGTCTCGCACACGCCAAGATCGCCCCAGATATCCTCGCAGATCGGAATGCCGATGCGGATGCCGCGGAAATTCACTGGTCCCGGCATTGGCCCCTGCTGGAACACGCGCTTCTCGTCAAATTCACCGTAATTTGGCAAATCAACCTTGAAGCGCTCCGCAATCACCTTGCCACCATCCAGCAGCAGAGCGGAATTGTGCAACCCGCTTTCACGCCGCAGCGGTGTGCCGATGATGACACCCGGGCCACCATCCGATGTATCAGCCGCGAATTCCTTGACGGCTTTTTCACAAGCTTCGATGAACGCCGCTTTCAGCACAAGATCTTCAGGCGGATAGCCCGAAATGAACAGTTCCGTAAACAGCACAAGATCAGCGCCCTGCCGCGCAGCATCGGCGCGCGCCTCGCGGGCTTTGGCCAGATTGCCCCTGATATCGCCCAGAACAGGATTGAGCTGGGCGATGGCGATGCGAAGAATATCGGGAGTCACAGGATTTTTGCTCATATTGAACATATATCGTTTCGCTGGATGTTAAACAAGAGCCCGGAGCAAATTTGCCGCAGAGACAAAACCTGCTCTGGCGACTCGGCTTCAGGCAATAAACACGGTCCACACCGTATAGAACCAGACGGTTGCTACAAGAACAACCGAGATCAATACGGCGAGTGAGCCGCAATCCTTGGCGATCTGGATGTCCCGCTGGAAATCCCGCGATACCGCATTGCAGGCTGCCTCAATTCCGGTGTTCAGCACCTCGATCATGATCAGGAACAGTATGGAACCGGTCAAAGCCAGAAAGGAAAGCAGCGAAGGAGCAATGGCAGCGGCGACAGGAACCGAGAGGATAAAAAGAATAAGTTCCTGCTGAACTGCCTTTTCATGCACCGCCAGATGCCTGAGCGCGCGCATGGAATTGACGAATGCCAGTAGTAGCCGCTGCATGGTCCGCTCCCGTCCTTCCCGTAAACAGCAGCTATACGGTCAGATAAAACGGCGTCAATCCTTCAGATGTGATCGGGTACGTCAATCACCGGCGACGACAACACCGCCGCCACTCGCCACATATTTCGGCAAGCCGTCCTGGATGTTGTAATAATCGCCTTTATCACCAACGAAGATATGCACTTCGCCCTGCAGATTTGTCGGCTTATCGAACGAGCCTGCCATGACGGAGATGTAATCGAGATCATGATGTTTCCAAAACATCACCGAGCCGCAATTCCTGCAGAAGCCACGCGCCGCATATTCGCTGGCCGCGTACCATTTGATGTGCTCTTCACCTGTAATGGTAATGGCGTCATTTTGAACATTGGTTGCCGCGTAAAAATGGCCTGACTGTTTGCGGCACTGCGAGCAATGGCAATAGACAATCCCGCGCAATTCCCCGCGTGTCTTGAAGCGGATAGCGCCACACAGACATGATCCACTATGCAATTCCGACATCAGGAAAGCCTCCATTCAAATCAGAAACAATCTAGGCTTGTAGCGGCGCAGCGCCTTTCGCGATCACGCCTTTGGCGACCGCCTCAGCGACACACGGAGCAGAGCTGCACCGATGACAGCCGAAAGCAGCGACCCGAGCAGCACGCCCAGCTTTGTTTCATCCTGCAACAATGGCGAATTTGCGTATGCCAGAAGACCTATGAACAGGCTCATGGTGAAACCGATGCCGCAGAGGATCGAAACGCCATAAATCTGGAACCAGCTTGCCCCGGCGGGCCGTTCCGCCAGCTTGAGCTTGATGGCAAGGAACGCAAAGGCAAAAACGCCAATCTGCTTGCCGATGAAAAGACCGGCTGCCACGCCAAGCGGCACGGGATCAGCAAGATTGGACAGTGACACACCGCTAAACGAAACACCGGCATTGGCAAAACCAAAGATCGGCACGATGGCAAAGCCAACCCATGGCTGAATGGCATGTTCCAGCTTGAGAAGCGGCGATTCGACCGCCCCACTCTCATCTTTGGCACCGCGCATTGGAATGGTCAGGGCCAGGAGCACACCGGCAATCGTCGCGTGAATGCCTGATTTGAACACCAGAATCCACAGAATGACGCCCAGAACGAGATAGGCCCAGAGCCGCACCATGCCCATACGATTCATCGCCATCAGAATGATGAACACAGCCGCCGCGCCCGCGACTGCGGCAATATTCAACCCACCCGAATAGAACAGCGCAATGATGATGACAGCACCGAGATCGTCGATAATGGCCAGCGCCGTCAGAAAAACCTTGAGCGACAAGGGAACACGCGAGCCAAGTAGCGAGAGAACGCCAAGCGAAAAGGCGATATCGGTAGCCGAAGGAATGGCCCAGCCGCGCGCCGTTTCGCCGCCGCTGTTGAAGGCAAGAAAGATCACCGCCGGCACAACCATGCCGCCAACCGCCGCAAAACCCGGCAATGCGCGGCGTGACCAGTTGGAAAGCTGGCCACTGATCATTTCACGTTTGATTTCTAGCCCCACCAGCAGGAAGAACACGGCCATCAGCGCGTCGTTCACCCAATGGAGAATGCTCAAACCGCCAATATAGGTCTTCAGAAGACCAAAATAGCCATCACTGAGGGGTGAGTTGGCGATGATCAGCGCCAATGCCGCCACCACCATCAGAATGATGCCACCAGAGGCCTCGCTCTCAATGAAGGAACGGAAAGACGATGTCAGGCGGATTCGGCGCGAAGGATTTGTGGTCATAAACCCTTGATAGAATCCATAGACACAAAATTCCAGCCAAAACGGGCGGATGTTCTGACAGATGTGTGATCAGCCCAAAGTTGTTACCCGCAAAACAAAGGGCGACCCGAAAGGCCGCCCTTTTATTTATCGATATTGTCAGCGTATCAGCCGTTGACAGCAATCTTCTGTGGATGAGCGTTGCGTTCCTTCTTGAGAAGTTCTGCAACGAGGAATGCCAGTTCCAGCGCCTGATCGGCATTGAGACGCGGATCACAATGGGTGTGATAACGGTCCGACAGGTCTTCTGCCGAAATCGCCCGCGCACCACCGGTGCATTCTGTGACGTTCTTGCCGGTCATTTCAATGTGGATGCCACCGGGATAGGTGCCTTCCGCATGATGAACTGCAAAAAATCCTTCGACCTCTTTCAGGATACGGTCGAAAGGCCGTGTCTTGTAGCCATTGGCCGTAATCGTGTTGCCATGCATCGGATCACAGGACCAGACCACATCGCGGCCTTCCTTCTGCACCGCACGGATGAGCTTGGGCAGATGATCGCCAACCTTGTCATGACCGAAACGGGCAATGAGGGTCAGACGGCCAGCTTCGTTCTCCGGATTGAGCAGGTCGATCAGCTTGATCAGATCATCAGGCTCCAATGAAGGACCGCATTTGAGACCAAGCGGGTTCTTGATGCCACGGCAATATTCCACATGGGCATGATCAGCCTGACGTGTGCGGTCGCCGATCCAGATCATGTGGCCTGACGTGCCGTACCAGTCGCCGGAGGTCGAATCCACGCGGGTCAGCGCTTCTTCATAGCCAAGCAGCAAGCCTTCATGGCTGGTGTAGAAATCCGTCTCACGCAGTGTGTGGTTGGTTTCCGAGGTGATACCAACAGCGCGCATGAAATCCATCGTGTCGGAAATCGTGCGGGCCAGGGATTCATAACGTTCACCCTGCGGGCTGTCCGAAACGAAGCCAAGCATCCACTGATGCACGTTTTCAAGGTTGGCATAGCCACCCTGAGCGAAAGCGCGTAGCAGGTTCAGCGTTGCCGCTGACTGGCGATAGACCATTTCCTGACGGCTTGGATCTGGGATGCGGGCAGCCTCGGTGAATTCCGTACCATTGATGATGTCACCGCGATAAACAGGCAGTTCGACGCCATTTATGGTTTCCATATCAGCCGAGCGTGGCTTGGCGAACTGACCGGCAATACGGCCAATCTTCACAACCGGCTGCGACGCACCAAAAGTCAGCACGACAGCCATTTGCAGAAACACACGGAAAAAGTCGCGGATATTGTCCGCGCCATGCTCGGCAAAACTCTCGGCGCAATCACCGCCCTGCAGAAGAAAGCCCTGCCCTTTGGAGACGGCTGCGAGCTGGCGCTTCAGCTTTCGCGCCTCACCTGCAAAAACGAGCGGCGGATAAGTGCGAAGACGAGCCTCGACATCGCTCACAGCTTGAGCGTCCGGATAGAAAGGAGCCTGTTTGATGGGCTTGTTTCTCCAGGAAGTCGGTGTCCAGTTCTTCGTCATTATTGCACCTGTTTTCGATTGTTCGCACTGGTTAGTGATAGTTTGCGATTTCCGGTTGCTCCGGAAGGCGCTCATATAGTGGAAATATCCCCAATATACCAGTCCCGTTAAGGTTTGAGGCTCGAACGCGAAATGGAGATTGTCGCAAGCGCCATTTTGATTTACGTTAACGTTAAAGTCAAAGTTGGAGCGTCCAATGCGCGATATCGCTTTTGAAGCCTCGGATGGCTTTCCCCTGCATGGCACCATGTTCGAGGGAAAAGGCGATGGCCCTGCGGTTCTGATCTCCTCTGCCGCCGCTGTTCCCAATACATTTTACCGCCATTTTGCTGGCGAATTGCTCGCGTCAGGTGCGTCAAAAGTGCTGACCTATGACTATCGCGGCGTAACAAAATCCAAGACGCCGAAGGGTTGGACCTCGCGCTTGGGCATGAAAGACTGGGGCGTGCTGGATTTTCCAGCGGCCATTGATGTACTCAAGCAGGCAGCCAATGGCAAACCGCTAGTGGGCATAGGCCATTCCTATGGCGGCCTTGCCCTTGGCCTCAGCAACCGCTCGTCTGATTTTGCGCGCTACACATCAATGGCTTCGCTCAACGGCTATTACCGCAACACGGCTGTACCGTTTTCCGTCTTTGCCAAGATGAACCTTATTGCCCTGCCGTTGGCGCTTTCTCTGGGACGTCTGCCGAAATGGAGTGGCATTGGCGAAGAACTTCCCGGCAGCGTGTTTCAGGACTGGGCGCGCTGGTGCCGTAGCCCCAACTTCCTCTTCGGCGATGCGAGAACACCGGAGTCAAAGTATTTTCAGTCGGTCCGCACCCCACTCCTCGCCGTTGGCATCACCGACGACCCGTGGGGAACGCCCAAAGCGGTTGACCATCTGCTGGCTCACTATGCCAATGCACCGACAACCCGGTTGTGGCTCTCGCCTGAACAATCAACCGGCGGTTCGATCGGTCATCTCGGTTTCTTCCGCAAAAATCATGTGGCCACCCTATGGCCGCCGGTGATTGACTGGCTGCTACACGAGAAAGTCCCTGATGGCGCAGTTCAACGGGAAGAAAAGCGCGTCGCCTAGGTTCGCAAACCTTTCAATTTCTAGCTCTGCCATTCAGGTGCCGGTCGCGGATTGCGCTCGACCATCGCACCCCGCCCGACGATTTCAAACGCGATATTTGCCGTCTGGGTGGACATCGTGCGCGCGGACGCATTCGTAATCAAAATAGAATCGACTTCAATGTGCGGGATGGTACCCTCACGACAAAACAATTGATGATTAGCCAGATGACGGGAGGAAAAGATGACCAAGCCGACAGAATCGCTGGCAAAAAACCTTCAGACAATCGCCTCCTATGAGGACTATGCGGAACAGTACAATACAATTGTAGGAGAGCTTCCAAACGCCAATGGCATAGAAGGCTTAAGGCGCGTTGCGGCAATCGCTGGTCCCGGCGGCCATATGCTGGAAATCGGATCTGGACCGGGCCGTGATGCGGACTTCCTTGAGACACTCGGTGTTACGATCAGGCGCACCGACGCGACGCAGCGGTTTCTCGACCTACAGGCGGCGCGCGGCAAGAAGGGTGATCTTCTGAACGTGATTACCGATGATCTTGGCGGCCCCTATGATGCAGTTGTGGCCTTGTGTGTGCTCATTCATGTACCGCGCGACCAGATCGATCAGGTTCTTGCAAAGACAACACGGTCACTGCGGCCGGAAGGCGCCTTCCTTGTATCAATGCGCGATGGCCACGGCGAGACGAATGGCAATTACCATACCATCTACTGGCCGAAAGACGAGTTCGCAGCACGCATTGAAAGCGCCGGAATGAACATTGTCTGGGACAAGTTCAATATTGGCGGTGACGGGGACGGATGGAACACGTTTCTGGCGGTGAAGCCATCCTGACCGGCGCTGGGTGCCTGCACAGCCATAACCGAAACAGGCGGCCATATAAGGCCGCCTGACAACTGCCCGGCATCAGTCGATGCGCGCGCCATCCACGACCCGATATGTAGGCTTGTACATGGTCACAAGTTCCTCAGCAGCAGTCGGGTGAACAGCCATGGTGCGGTCAAAGTCTTCCTTTGTGCAGCCGGCTTTCATGGGAATGGCCAGAAGCTGCGCCATTTCACCCGCGTCCGGCCCAAGAATATGTGCGCCAATGACTTTCCGGCTTGCCGCATCGACAACAAGCTTTATCAGCATCTTTTCGGTGCTGCCGGAAAGCGTATTGCGCATAGGACGGAAAACCGCGCGATAAACCTCGATCTCCTTGAATTTCTGCGCCGCATCCTGCTCGGTCAAACCAACCGTGCCAATTTCAGGCTGCGAGAAAACAGCCGTGGCAATCAGTTCATGATCGGGTTTTGTCGGATTGTTCCTGAAGACAGTTTCAAGGAAACACATGGCTTCGTGGATCGCGACGGGCGTCAATTGTACCCGGTTGGTGACATCGCCGACGGCCCAGATGTTCGCCTTGCTGGTTCGCGAATAGGCATCAACCTTGATTGCACCCTGCTCATCGACAGCGACACCGGCAGCTTCAAGACCAAGGGATTTCGTGTTCGGCACACGCCCGATAGCCAGCATAACCTGATCAGCGGGGATAACGTCCCCACCGGACAGATGCACCAGCTTGCGTCCATCACCGCTGCGCTCGACCTTGGTGATAATCTCCGTCACGCGAATGTGGATACCCTTCTCCACCATGGCCGCATGCAGCATATGGCGCAGGTCCTGATCGAAGCGCGAGAGTATCTCCTTGCCGCGATAGACAAGTGTCGTATCGACCCCGAGACCATGAAAAATATTGGCAAACTCCACCGCGATATAGCCACCGCCTTCAATCACGATGGCTTTCGGCAAAGTGTCGAGATGAAAGGTTTCATTGGAGCTGATGCAGAGTTCATTGCCGGGCAATGAAGGATGCGGGCTTGGATGGCCGCCGGTGGCAATCAATATCTGGTCGGCGGTTATCCGCTTACCCGTGTTCAAAATCTCGATCGTGTGATCATCGATCAGCACAGCCCGGCTTTCAAAAATCTCCACTTCGGAGTTCTCAAGTCCCTTGCGGTAGAGCCCTTCCAGACGGGCGATTTCGCGGTCCTTGTTGGCGATCAGCGTTGGCCAATCGAACCTTGTTTCGCCGACAGTCCAGCCATATCCCGCAGCCGCGTCAAAATGTTCCTGAAACTGCGACGCATAGACAAAGAGCTTTTTGGGTACGCAACCGCGGATAACGCATGTACCACCCATGCGATATTCTTCGGCCAGCCCGACCCGTTTGCCCATGGCGCCCGCCAGACGTCCGGCACGCACCCCACCAGAACCGCCGCCGATGACAAAAAGGTCATAGTCATAGGTCGCCATTCAAAACACTCCGAATCCGTTCAATTACTGATCACCATATATGGGTTCTATAGCGCGGCTTTAAAAGAACAAAGCCCGGCTGTTACACCGGGCTTTGCAATTCTTTAGAAAGGTAAAAATTATGGCTTCGGCTTGGCTGGTGCAGCTGGCTTGGCAGGTGCCTTTGCCGGCGCTTTGGCCGGAGCTGCCGGGGCTTCCGGCGCTGCGGGCGTTTCAGTGGCCGCAGGTGCCGGTGTTACAGGTGCAGTCGCAGCGGCTGCGGCAACAACTTTTTCGGCCACGGCCTGAGCCAGATCACGGGCGATGCCATTGCGCCAGATGCCGGCTGCTTTCATGACTTCGCGCGTTGCAATCGGTCCTTCAGTCAAAAGCTTCTTGCCAGCGGCTGAATTGTAGAAACCCGTGATGGCGTTCAGCTCTTCTTCTGTAAACGAAACAGCGTAAGCACGGGCAGCTTCGTTTTCGAGATCAACGCGGCGGGCGGCCAAGGCCAAAGCCTGCTCGTCAACAGCGGAACTAATGATGGACTCCAGATTGGGGTCTTTCTCGATCAGCTGAGCCTTCAGGTTCGCCGCCGCATCAGGAAGGATTCCGTCGAACGCATCGGTTGCCTTGATTGCCGCAATCGCTGCGCGTGCAGCAGCAAGATGGGATGGGGTAATTTCCTGCGCCTGTGCGGTGTAAAGACTGCCCAGCATGATTGCGACAGACAGAGGTGCAATCAAACGGCGAAAGCCAGTTGCTCGGTTCATGGATTTATTGCTCCGTTTTCTCTCAAGACTTTGCCCGTTAAGGCTGTGTTCGTGTTCGTATACCGTCTGCACCGGCCAAAATAGCCACGCGCGCCAGCCCCAGAAATAGTCCGTGCTCCACAACACCGGGTATGGCGTGCAGAGCGTTTGATAACGCTCTTGTATCCGGAATGCGGCCAAAAGATGCATCCAGGATCAAATGCCCGCCGTCTGTAACAAATGCTTCGCCTCCCGTCATCCTCAATGTAAGGGAACCGGAAAGATCAAGGGCAGAAGCAGCCTTTTCTATCGCAATTTTCGTGGCAGCAAGACCAAATCGATTGACTTCAATCGGCAAAGGGAACTTGCCAAGCGTCTCGACATTCTTCGACTCGTCCGCAATCACCACCATCTGGGCCGATGCCGCCGCGACGATTTTTTCGCGCAACAACGCACCGCCGCCGCCTTTGATCAAGGCCAGTTCGGGACCGATCTCGTCAGCGCCATCGATCGTCAAATCGAGGACAGGGGTTTCCTCCAGCGTCGTCAGCTTTACACCAAGTTCCTGGCAAAGAGCTGCAGTGCGCTCCGATGTCGGTACGCCGATGATATCAAGTCCTGCGGCAACCTTTTCCGCCAGAAGCCTGACAAACTCCTCGGCGGTCGAGCCAGTGCCTATTCCCAGACGCATACCATCCTTGACATAGGTCAACGCTTCGGCCGCTGCCTTGATCTTCAATGTCCTGGGGTCCATCCGGGTGCCTCTCCTCGCTTTGACTTGACACTTGGCTCCCTAACACGTCAGACAACCGGGTCAAGGCTCGATACTTGATTTCGTCAGATACTTGTGCGCGAGTATCAGTCCCGGCGGAGGGCGCCACGCCGGAAATACATAAATCCAAACACATAAATCCCAAGTCTCAATCCTAACGTTAGATATAGGTCCACAAATGTCCAAACCCATTGTTGTATTCGATCTTGATGGCACCCTGGTCGATACCGCGCCTGACTTGCTCGATAGTCTGAATCACTGCCTGCATGAAGCGGGGATGCAAAAAATCGATCCCGTGGCGTTGCGTCGCTACGTCGGACAAGGCGGGCGCGTGATGATCGAACGCGCTTTTGAGGCGCAGCAGAAAATGCTTAGCCCCGAACAGCTTGATTGGCTCGTAGGTCTGTTCCTCGAACATTACAGCAAGAATATGCCCGGCCACTCGGCGCTTTATGAAGGCGTTGAAGCCGTCATGGACGATCTCTCGAAGGCCGGTTATCTCCTTGCGGTCTGCACGAACAAGTTCGAAGGACTTTCCGTCAGCCTGTTGACCGCACTTGGCCAGACATCCCGCTTTGCCGCCATTTGCGGATCGGACACGTTTGCATTTCGCAAGCCTGACCCGCGCCACCTGTTTGAGACCATAGCAAAAGCCGGTGGAGACCGGGATCGCGCCTTGATGGTTGGCGACAGCCACACCGATATCGACACGGCCAAGGCCGCTGGAATCCCCGTTATTGCCGTGGACTTTGGTTATTCAGACCTGCCCGTATCGACCTATGAACCAAGCAAGGTCATTTCACACTATCGTGAACTGAATGTTCAACTTGCCGAACGCCTGATCAACGCCGTCAACGCCTGATTTTGCTGGGTCTACTGGCGCTCCGCTTTCCTCCGACACAGCCTTGTCGGGATGGAAATGGCGGAACAATTACTACAATCATGCGTTGTAGTTTTTGATCGATACTATGCCGAGTGGTGTATTATCCGACATTTCTTCACTCTTATTTGAAAGCGGAGTTTTCGAGCTTCGTGATTTCAGGAGGAAATATGAGAAAGCTTATTTCGTTATTCACAGCGGCGGCCATGTCCATAGGTATGCTTTCTGCAAGCACAGTGGCCGGTTACTCCGCTCCCATTGTGCCGCAATCGATTGAAGGCAATTCGCAGGTTCTGCAAGTCAGGGATCACGGCAATTGGCGCATGCGTCCGCTTCGCGGCGGTGATCGTGGTTGGCGCGGTGATCGTGGCTGGCGCGGCGGTGATCATTGGCGCGGCGGTGGCTGGCGCGGCGATCGCGGCTGGCGTGGTGACAGGGGCTGGCGCGGCGATCGCTGGTATAGAGGTCATCGCGGCTACCGCTACTATCGTCCGGGATACCGCTATTATGACGGCGCATGGTTCCCGCTGGCAGCATTTGCCGGAGCGCTGATTATAGGCAACTCGATCAACAATGATCGTATTGTCAGCCGCGGGTCGAGCTATCACACCCGCGCGTGCTACGCCCGGTACCGGTCTTATCGCGCCTATGACAATACCTATCAGCCCAATAACGGCCCGCGCCGTCAGTGCATTACCCGCTAGTGGATAATTGACGGAAAATGATTCCTGAACCTGGCTGCAGACGCGGCCAGGTTTCTTTTTGCCATTCATTTCAATGCTGTAAACCGCCTATGCTTTAACCGCCTGGACCCTTTGGCTTGCCTCAAACTTGGCGAGCCTGCCCATTTTTTGGGCGATTTGCAGCGTTGCAGCGTAAATAGCGGAATGTGCTTGCATTTTTTTCCCAACGCGCTTGAATGAACGTGTCTGAAGGGGATTATGAGTGAAGCCATTTGATGAGATGATCAAAACCGGCGGTCAGGTACGCCCGCCATATGAACAACTGCAATGCTGGCTTGATACCCAGAACCCGGAAAGGTTTGCGCAGAAAGCGCGCGATGCAGAAAATGTCTTTCGCAAGACCGGGATTACCTTCGCCGTTTATGGCGATGAAGAAGCGGCAGAACGCCTGATCCCATTCGATATCATCCCACGCATCATCACCGGCAATGAATGGCGACGACTGTCGCAGGGCATCGAACAGCGTGTGATGGCCCTCAATGCTTTCCTTGATGATATCTATCACCGTCAGGAAATTATCCGCGCAGGGCGTATCCCGCGGGAATTGTTCACCCACAACGATGCCTTCCTGCCCGAGATGGTGGGTTTCCGGCCACCCGGCAATGTCTATACCCACATTATCGGCGTCGATATCGTCCGGACCGAAGAAAACCAGTTCTACGTTCTTGAAGACAATGCCCGCACGCCGTCAGGTGTTTCCTATATGCTGGAAAACCGCGAAACGATGATGCAGCTGTTTCCGGAACTGTTCCAGCAGATCAAGGTCCGGCCCGTCGAAACCTATCCCAAACTGCTACGGCAATCGCTGGCCGCCGTCGCACCGCCCGGTTGCAACGGCACGCCGACGATCGCAGTTCTTACTCCCGGCATTTACAACTCGGCCTATTTCGAACACGCGTTTCTGGCCGACCAGATGGGTGTTGAACTTGTCGAGGGCAGTGATCTTAAGATCGAGAACGGCAAGGTGGTCATGCGCACCACCGAGGGCAACCGCGCCATTGATGTGCTTTACCGGCGTGTGGACGATTCCTATCTCGATCCCCTCACCTTCCGCCGCGATTCAACGCTGGGTGTCGCCGGAATCATGGATGTCTACCGTTCGGGCAATATCACCATCGCCAATGCACCCGGAACAGGCATCGCCGACGATAAGGCGCTTTATTCCTACATGCCCGAGATTGTCGAGTTCTATACGGGCCGCAAGGCGATCCTCGAGAATGTTCCGACACATCGCTGCTCCGAGCCCGATACATTGAAATATGTGCTGGAAAATCTGGCAGAGCTTGTCGTCAAGGAAGTGCATGGTTCGGGCGGCTACGGCATGCTTGTCGGCCCGGCGGCCACCAAGAAAGAGTGCGAAGATTTTGCGTTAAAACTCAAGGCCAACCCGAAGAACTACATCGCCCAGCCAACGCTCGCCCTGTCGACCACGCCAATCATGACCGAGAAAGGTCTGGCACCGCGTCACGTCGATTTGCGCCCCTTCGTGCTTGTGTCGGATCGCATCCGCATCACGCCGGGTGGCCTGACGCGCGTGGCACTGAAAGAGGGTTCGCTCGTGGTCAATTCCAGTCAGGGAGGCGGGACAAAGGACACCTGGGTTCTCGACGATTGATCGCTTTGAATGGGGAATGAGGGCTGCCACAGACGGCCCCATCAATAAATAAAAGAGGGATACAACCGAAACATGCTTCTTGGTCGCACCGCGAATGGTCTCTACTGGATGTTCCGCTATATCGAGCGGGCAGAGAATATGGCGCGTCTGATCGACGCCGGCTTGCGGATGGCTTTGACAAAAACCTCCGACGCGCCGGAGGAATGGTCTTCCGTGCTGATGAGTGCCGGCGTCAAAATCGGCTACGACGCAAAATACAGCGAGTACAATGCCAGCCTCGTTTCAGATTTCCTGCTGCGGGATCTCAGCAATCCATCAAGCGTGATGTCATGCGTTGAAACCGCCCGTTCCAACGCCCGCATGGTGCGCACGGCGCTGACCCGCGAGGCATGGGAAAGTGTCAATGAAACGTGGATGATCCTGAAATCCACCCTCGCCGCGGCCATTCCCGAAACCGATCTTCCGCGCGTGCTTGATCAGATCAAGCGTGAAACGGCCATTATCCGCGGCGCTTTTCACGGCACGATGCTGCGCAACGAGATTTTTAACTTTGCCCGGCTTGGCACCTTTATCGAGCGGGCCGATAATACGGCACGCATTCTCGACGTGAAATATTATGTGCTGCTGCCCTCAATTTCCTATGTCGGCACGACGCTCGATAATTTTCAGTGGGAGTCGATCCTGCGCTCCGTTTCGGCGCACCGCTCCTATCGCTGGGTCTATGATGTCGAATACAATCCGGTGAATATTGCGGATTATCTGATCCTCAACTCGCGCATGCCGCGTTCGCTGAATTTCTGCTATTCGAACATCGTCGATAATCTCAAATATCTTGCCAGTGATTACGGCAAGCGGCACGAGTGCCACGATATGTCGGAAAACATCATGACGCGGCTCGAGAACAACGAAATTCGCAGCATTTTCGACAATGGCCTGCACGAATTTCTGAGTGACCTGATCTATCAAACCAATGGTCTCGGCAGCAAAATCGCCGAAGCCTATAACTTTGATTGAAAATCATGCTTCTGAACATCAAGCACACCTCCCGTTATCAATATGACTATCCGGTGCAATACGCTGTCCAGCGGTTGCGTCTGCATCCGTCAAGCTCTCCGGGGCAGAAGGTCATTGACTGGAACGTGACCGTCAGCGGTGCCGAGCAGGAAGCGAGTTATCGCGACGGCTATGGCAACCGCACCCAGCTTGTGCGGCTTGATCGCGAGGTCAAGGAACTCGTCATCGAGGCGACCGGACAGGTGGAAACCGAAGACCGCTCCGGCGTACTCGGCAAGGTCTACAATTTTATGCCCATCTGGCTTTATGAGCGTGAAACGGAGCTGACGAAGCCCGGAGATGCCATAAAACAGCTGGCGGCAAGCCTTAAAGTCACGAATGACAGACTCGCGGTCATGCATGAGCTGATGACCACGCTGCACAGGGTTGTCGCCTATACGCCGGGAACCACCAATATCACCACCACGGCAGAGGAAGCCCTCACCCTTGGGACAGGCGTCTGTCAGGATCACACCCATGTTTTCCTCGCGGTTGCCCGCGTCCTGAAAATTCCCGCCCGCTACGTTTCCGGTTATCTGATGATGCTGGATAGCATCGAGCAGACAGCCACCCATGCGTGGGCGGAAGCGCATATTGATGGGCTGGGCTGGGTCGGGTTTGATGCGGCCAATGATATCTGCCCGAACGAGCACTATATCCGTATTGCCTGCGGCCTCGACTACAACGAAGCCTCGCCAATTTCCGGTATGCGCTTCGGTCCCGGCATGGAATCACTTGCCGTCGACCTCAATGTAGAGCAGTAATCGCCGAGATTTTTAGAATTCGGGATTCGCTATGACCTATTGCGTCGGGCTTAAATTGGATCGTGGGCTTGTGTTCATGTCGGACACGAGAACCAACGCCGGCGTCGACAACATCTCCACCTTCAAGAAGATGTATACATGGGCAAAGCCCGGCGACCGCGTTATTACACTGCTGTCATCAGGCAATCTTGCCACCACCCAGACGGTCATCAGCATTCTCAACGAGCGGACAAAAATCCCTTCTGAGCGCGCGCCGTCGATCTTTGACATGCCATCCATGTTCCAGACGGCAAAGCTGGTGGGCGACACGATCAAAAGTGTCATTCACGATGTGGATTCCGATGGCCAGCGTGCCGATTCCTTCGGCGCATCGATTATTCTCGGCGGCCAGATAAAGGGCGGCGAACCACGCCTGTTCCTCATCTATCCCGAGGGCAATTTCATTGAATCATCCCCGGATACGCCGTTTTTCCAGATTGGCGAGCACAAATACGGCAAGCCGATTATTGTACGCTCCTACGATCCGGCAATGACATTTGAAGAAGCAACAAAGCTGCTGTTCGTGTCCTTCGATTCCACGCTGAAATCCAATCTTTCGGTCGGACTGCCGCTGGATATGCAGTTTTATGAAGCCGACAGCCTCAAACTCGGCTTCGAAAAACGCATCGAACGTAATGACCCCTATTATGAAGCCATTTCCGAAGGCTGGTCGCAGGCTTTGAAACTCGCGTTCCAGAGCCTGCCTACGTTCAAGATTGATTAGAGCAGGCTCCGCTCTCTACAACCCACCTATCTCCGTCATCCTCGGGCTTGACCCGAGGACCCACAGCTCAGGAGATCAGATGAATCCGGATATTCACCGTTTTTAAGTTAGGGGTCCTCGGGTCAAGCCCGAGGATGACGGAGAGTTGGGTGCTTTAGGATGACAGAGAGGGATGGGTTGCAGGAAGTTAAATTCTGCAACATGGGTGACTACCGTTGCAGCACTCCACTCTACCTCCCCATTCGTTGCACAACTATTAGTGCGTGGTTCGACGGGCTCACCATGAGGGAGGGTGAGGATTGCAGGGAGTCAGGTTCTGCTACATTAGCGATGGAATGTTTGTGATTAGCATTGCATCCTCACTCTCCCTCATGGTGAGCCCGTCGAACCACGAACCCACGAACCACGACCACATACATTCAACACACCACTATGAATGCGAGCATCGGTTTTTTGATAGCTGGGGCAAACGCTCATAATCCAACGCGATCAGCGCCTGTTTCTTAACCCGCGACCAACCCTTGATCTGACGTTCCCGCGCTATCGCATCAAGGATGCGGTCATAGGTTTCTGTGAAAACCAGTTGAACAGGGCGACGGTTCTTTGTGTATCCATCGCAGATACCGGCATTGTGTTCCCAAACACGCGCTTCGATCTCCTGCTTTGTAAGCCCGGTATAATAGGACCCATCAGAGCACCGCAGTATGTAGACCGTGACTTCCATGACAGCCTCAAAGCATCGAGGCAATATTTTATAAAAGCGGACTGGGCTGACAATTCAACGAAAGTTGCATGAATAGGGTTCGTGGTTTGACATCACAACCATCAGGGGCTTGGCTGCAACGATAATCGCAACATTACATCGCTAATGTTGCAGAACTTGACTCCCTGCAACCCTCACTCTCCCTCGTGGTGAGCCTGTCGAACCATGCGCTATGCTTATGCCACTAGTCTCATATTCAAATAAATCCAACCGTGAAATTGACCAGTTGCAGACCCCGTTGTGTCGTGGTTCGACGGGCTCACCATGAGGGAGAGTGAGGGTTGCAGGGAGTCAGTTTCTGCGACTTTTGCAATCTGCAATGTTTATGACCTGAAATGTTGGGGATTAGCGTTGCACCACCACTCTCCCTCATCGTTGCAGCCACCCACGCCCCTCATGGTTGTTATGTCGAACCACGAACCACACACGGCAGAACTTGCAGTCCGTCAACAAAAAGGGGCGCTATGCGCCCCTCGTCAGGTCAATATTTCTGCAACCAACGCTTAGAGCTGGGCAGTCTGGTTGGTGACAGCCTGACGAACTGCCGTGGTCTTGACGATCGCTTTCTCCATATAAAGATCACGCTGGTAGACGTCATCGAAATACTGGATGGCGCCTGTTTTGGCATCCGGCCATGCGGTGAAGTAGGAGACATAAACCGGCAGCTGATCCTTGACCCGGACACTCTTCTCATTCTTGCCAAAGTACTGGTTCAGTTCCTCAACCGGCACGCCGAGCACGGCAGCAGCCATGTCGCGCGGGCGCTCCAGACGGATACAACCATGGCTCAGCGCGCGCATATCCTTCTTGAAATAGGATTTTGCCGGTGTGTCATGCATGTAGATGTCATGGCTGTTCGGGAACAGGATTTTCAATTCGCCCAGCGCATTGTCGAGGCTTGGCTTCTGGCGGATACCGACGCCGCCGCCACTTGATGCAACCTGCGACCAATCCACCGAACTTGACGGGATAACACGGCCCGATTTGTCATAGACCTCGTAGCCGCTATTTTCGAGATAGGATGGGTTGGCGAGAATCTTCGGCATCATTTCGTTGAGAATGATCGAGCGCGGCACACCCCAGGATGGGTTGAACACAACGGTCTCAATCGTATCGTTGAAGAAATAGGTCTGGTTGGTTGGCGAGCCGACAACGATGTTCATCGCCAGCTTTTCGGTGCTGTCATCAAAATATTGCGCCCGGAAGGCGGGCTGGTTGATGAAGACGTAACGCTTGCCGAAATCATGCGGCAGCCAGCGCAAACGTTCCATGGAATAGAGAATGCGGTCGCGCTTGGAACTGTTTGTGTCGCCCTGCAGCGAACTGATAGTGCCACGGCCAATCACACCGTCAGGCTTCTTTCCCTGACTGGTCTGGAAATCCTTGATCGCCTCGACAAGGCTCTGGTCGTAAACGGTTGCATTTTCATGCGCCTGCATCACGGCTTCGTGCTTGGCCAGAAAATCCTTCGGCGCCTTTGCCTTGATGAGCGCAACCACGTTGCGCAGCTCAGGATTGTCTTCGCCCGGACGGATCATGGTGCCGGTGGCAACACGCACTGTTGGCTCCGACCCCACATCACCACCCAGCTCATGCAGATTCTGTTTCAGCTCCGCATACCATTTGCTCTGCGGCTCAAAACCCTTGAGCAGCGCCACCGCATCATTGCTAGATGAGAGTTGTTCGATGACGGCACGCGGCTTCACCCGGTCCACGGCAAGATCGTGGAAACCACTCAGACGGTTTGGATTGATGCGGCCATCGCCCTGATCCATGGCGTAACGCAGCGCACGGGCCGACATTGTCAGTTCGAAATCGGCAAGCTCCTTGAGACGCGCCGGGATATCGGCCCGGTCATACTCGTCGCTTGGCAGCTTCACCGCATAATCCTTGGGATCAAGGCCCTCTTCGCCCGCCGCATTGAACAGGGCAGCCACAGCCTTGGCTTTGGCTGAAACATCATAAGACGACGTCCAGATGGGTTGCTGCTTGGTCGAATAGTAGGAGACAACAGCGTCAGCTATGTCCTTTTCCGCCAGAACATGGGCTTCCTTGATCTGCTCGATCTTCAGGCCAAACTGCTCCAGCGGTATCTGCGTCGCAGAATCGCTGTTGTGATTGGCCGAGGCGGTCAGCTGTGGATCAATCTTGGAAAAATCGATCCGAACCAGCGCATCGGGTTTGTAATCGTAATTTTTCGGGGCCGTTACCGTGACGCGCTTGACGGGCACTGAGCGGGACACGCTTGGCTGGGCAGGCACAACAGGCCGGGGCGGATAGACAGGCTGCGCCTGAACGCGGCGGCTTCCGAACAGAAAATCCATCAGATTGTCGGCGGCCAGTGCCGGGGACATGGAAATGGCTGTTGCTGACAACATTGCAGCTACAAAAATCGCATGCTTTTTCGAATAGGAATTCATAATGCTCGCCCAGATGGTACAGTCACGCCCGCAACGAATGCAGGCCACGAATGGTGATTCACAGCCAGTTTCGCCTCATCCTATTTACAATCTTTTAACAATAACCCGCCCCCCGATTTATATTCACCTGAGCGGCAAAAGCGCAGGGAATACGATTTTTGTTTCATTTAACCCGATTGATCACAGCTTTCATGACGATTCGCATATCGAGCCCTTGACCAAATCAATTCTTTTGCAAAACATGCAAGAATGTCACAGTTAAAGTGACTTGAAACATTGAATTGGGGGATTCGATGCATAGATGTCTCCAAGTAACTTTACTATTATTTACTATAGCAGGAATAAGTACTTTAAGCACGCCCGCAAGTGCAGGTGATAATCTTCTCAAGAAAATATTTCTTGCGGGAAAGCCGGATCGACCCGCAGGGAAATACCAGTCAGACCGTTCACCGATCCCGCGCCAATATGTCTCTTTCTCAGAGAGCTATGAGCCGGGCACCATTGTCATCAATACGCGGCAACGCAGGCTCTATCACGTTACCGGGCTTGGACGGGCTATGGCCTATGGGATTGGCGTGGGCCGCGAAGGGTTTACCTGGAGCGGGACGAAGCGCATTTCGCGCAAGGCCGAATGGCCGGGCTGGACACCGCCAACCATCATGCGGGCACGCGAAGCCAGAAAAGGCCGTATCCTGCCCGCTTATATGGCCGGCGGTCCAAGCAATCCGCTGGGTGCGCGGGCCATGTATCTTGGTTCAAGCATGTATCGCATTCACGGCACCAACCAGCCATGGACGATTGGCCACGCCATGTCCTCAGGCTGTATCCGTATGGCCAATGATGATGTGAAGGATCTCTATGATCAGGTTGGAATCGGAACGAAGGTCGTGGTGCTGCGATAGCGATCAGTGGCGATGCCTGCTCACCACAGGCTCGCGGCTCAATCCTTTTGCGGCCAGTTCGTCGAGATAGGCCTGCCAGCGTTCGTCCCGGTTACGGCCGAGATCAATGAGATAGTCCCAGCTGAAAAGACCGGTATCATGCATATCGTCAAAGGTAATGCGCACGGCGTAATTGCCAACGGGTTCCATCTTGGCAATCTCGACATTCAGCTTGCCCGGCACAGTCACCCGCTGTTCAGGCGAATGGCCCTGCACTTCTGCCGATGGCGAAGCAACGCGCAACAGTTCGGCGCTTAAGGTGTATGTTTCGCCCGTATCAAATGCGATGGTCAGCGAGCGACGATCCTTGCTCACACGCAATTCCTTGGGCCAGGCAGTGGTCATGGCGGATACTCCTTTGTGCGAACTCTTGTCTAATCGCATGGTCATAGCGTCGCAAGCGGACAATTATTGGTATACATAACACCAAATTGCCATACATAACCCGAAGGTGACTAGACAACCCGCAACCGCCACCCTATCTCTTGCAAAGGAGGTTTGCTTGGACCACATTGCATTATTCGACAAAACGATTGCACAGACACCGATGATTGATCCTTTTGGTAGGACAATCAGCTATTTACGCGTGTCTGTAACGGATCGTTGCGACTTCCGCTGCACCTATTGCATGTCCGAGCACATGACCTTTCTGCCCAAGAAAGATCTGTTGACCCTCGAAGAACTGGATCGTCTTTGCACAGCCTTCATCGAAAAGGGTGTCAAGAAGTTGCGTCTGACCGGTGGTGAGCCACTGGTCCGCAAGAATATCATGCATCTGATTGGCGAACTTTCCCGCCACTTGCGCTCAGGCGCTCTCGAAGAATTGACGCTGACCACCAATGGCTCGCAGCTTGCCCGCTATGCGGCAGAACTGGCCGACCACGGCGTCAAGCGCATCAATGTCTCGCTCGATACGCTCGATCCGGAAAAATTCCATGCCATCACCCGCTGGGGTGATTTGAACCGGGTCTTGGAGGGCATCGACGCCGCTCAGGCTGCCGGTATCCGGATCAAGCTCAATGCGGTCGCCCTCAAGGGGTTCAACGATCACGAGATTCCGGAGATGATCCGTTGGGCGCATGGCCGCGATATGGATCTGACGCTGATCGAAACCATGCCGATGGGCGAGATTGATCTGGATCGCACCGACCAGTATCTGCCGCTGTCGATGGTCCGGGCTGATCTTTCCAAGCAATTCACGCTTGACGATATTCCCTACAAAACGGGTGGCCCGGCGCGCTATTCGCACATTCGCGAAACCGGCGGCCGCATTGGCTTCATCACACCGATGACGCATAATTTCTGTGAAAGCTGTAATCGTGTTCGCCTCACCTGCACTGGTACGCTTTATATGTGCCTTGGGCAGGAAGATGCCGCTGATCTGCGTGCGCCATTGCGCGCTTCCGAGGGCAATGAACTTTTGAGCGACGCGATTGACGAAGCCATTGGCCGCAAGCCTAAGGGGCATGATTTCATCATCGATCGCAGGCACAATCGCCCTGCCGTTTCCCGCCATATGAGCGTGACAGGCGGCTAGAGCTTTTCCCAATATTCCGGATGCAAGAAGCCGTCAGGCTTGATATATCAATCCGAGCGATTCCGGGGGAGAATCGCGTGCTCTCATTCGGATGAATGCCTTGGCGCTTACGCCCAATCTTCGCGGCAGCCTGTATATGGCCATTGGTATGGCCAGCTTCACCTTCAATGACGCCACAGTAAAACTCGTTGGCGGGCACATGAATATGGGTCAGGTGATGCTGGTGCGCGGTCTGATGGCGACCACGCTCATTCTGCTCCTCGCCTGGCATCAGGGCATGCTCATACCACTGCGCCATGCCCTGCACCGCATGACCATCCTGCGTGTTGTCGGTGAAGTGGTGGGAACGGTCAGCTTTCTCATTGCCCTTGTGCATGTTCCCCTCGCCCTCACCTCGGCTATTCTGCAGGCCTTGCCTTTAGCGGTCACGCTGGGTGCCGCGATGTTTCTTGGTGAACCGGTGGGATGGCGGCGCTGGATCGCTATCGCCATTGGGTTTTGCGGCGTGCTCATTATCGTTCGCCCCGGCTATGAGGGCGTCAGCCATTATGTCCTGCTGATTGTTGTAACCGTGATCTTTGCAGCGATGCGTGATCTCGCCACGCGAAAAGTTCCAAAAACCATTCCTGTCCTGATGATATCGGCACTGACTTCAGTTGGCGTATCGCTCGCAGGTATTGGCCTGATTATCCCATTGGGCGGCTGGACACCCATGACACTCACCCACACGGGCCTGCTCTTCTTCGCCTCCTGCTGCGTAATCGTGGCCTATCATTTCATCATTCTCGCCATGCGCGAGGGCGAGATTTCCTTCGTCGCCCCGTTCCGTTACACCAGCCTTGTCTGGGCCATTCTTTTGGGCTTTCTCTTCTTCGGCGACCTGCCCGACCTCCCCATGATCATCGGTGCGCTGATCGTTATTGGCAGCGGCCTTTATACGCTCTACCGTGAGCGCGTGGTCGGACGGATAGTCCCGGTCGCAACAATAGCGGCGGCAAGCTCATCGCCCGATGGAGTGTAAACAGTGCGCATTGCAGGGATTATTCTGGCGGGTGGCCGGTCGAGCCGCATGGACGGGCATGACAAGGCATTGCTGCCCTTCGGCAAAACGCGCCTGATTGATTTCGTAACTGAACGCCTGTTGCGGCAGCTCGAAACTGTGGTCGTCAACAGCAATGGCGATCCCGCTGCCTTCGCCGATCTCCACCTCCCAATCATCGCTGATAGTGTTTCTGGCTTTGCCGGACCGCTTGCGGGCATTCTCGCGGGTATGGAATGGGCAGCGAACCAACCCGATCCATTCACCCATATACTGACTGTTGCGACGGATACCCCGCTCTTCCCGCATGATCTCAGCGCAACGCTTGGCAAGGCAATCGCGGGCTCTCCTGATCATATCGCTGTCGCTGTTTCCGATAATATGTGGCACCCGGTCTTCGGGCTTTGGCCGGTGATGCAGAAAGAGGAGCTGGACCAATGGCTGCGCGATCCGCAAAACCGCCGCGTTCGCGTCTGGATTGAAGATCACCCGCATCATCAGGTGGATTTTCCCCTCGTAACAACGCAATCGGGCGAGAGGTTCGATCCATTCTTCAATATCAACCGTCCCGATGACCTTGATCGTGCCCGGGCGATGATCGCAGAATCGCATGACTGGAAGACACACCCATGACCCACCGCATATTCGGCATCACCGGCTGGAAGAATTCAGGCAAGACCACCCTCACCGTCAAACTGGTGATCGAACTGACGCGGCGTGGCTGGAAGGTCTCAACCATCAAACATGCCCATCACGATTTTGACATCGATCATGAGGGCACGGACTCCTATCGCCACCGCAAGGCCGGTGCCGGGGAAGTGGCCATCGTTTCAGACCGTCGCTGGGCATTGATGCACGAATTAACAGACGAAAGCGAACCCTCTCTTGCCGAGATTGTCGGGCGTTTTGCCCCCTGTGACCTTGTTCTTGTGGAAGGCTATAAACGCGAGGGCCACAAAAAGATCGAGGCGCGCCGCCGTGAGGGCCGCTCAAGTGAGAGTCTGGCGCAGAATGATCCAAGCATCGTGGCAATAGCCAGCGATTTCCCCGTCGAAGGCGAACAGATTCCCGTCTTTGACCTTGATGACACGACGGGATTGGCGGACTTTATCGAACGTGAGATGGGTCTTACCCGCTAGACGGGTCACGAAATGACGTTTCGCGCAGAAGCTGCGCAACAAAAATATAATCCCGAAACAATTATGTGGTTTTGCTTTGCAGATTCGCCGGGTAGCAAAAGATTCCCGGTTGCTTTTATCAGAAAACTAGTGGGAATATCGCCGTCAGGAGCAGTAAAAAACTGCGACCTTGCCCGGAAGGCTGTCCAAAAGAACAGGGGAACAGCCGGGCCACAAAAGAGAGGTTGAATAATGCGTATCACCAAGCGTCTCGCACTCGGCGTTGCTGCCGTTGCCTTTGCATTGTCCATGGGAGCGGCCCATGCAGAGGACGCCCTGAAGCTGACCATCGCTTCAGAGGGAGCCTACCCACCCTTCAACAATCTGACGCCGGATGGCAAGCTTGAGGGCTTTGACATCGATATCGGCAAGGCGCTTTGCGAAGAGATGAAGGCACAGTGCACCTTCGTATCGCAGGATTGGGACGGCATGATTCCGGCCCTGCAGGCGGGCAAGTTCGATGCGATCATCGCATCCATGTCCATCACCGATGAACGCCTGAAGAAGGTCGACTTCTCCAAGAAGTACTACAACACACCTCCAGGCATTGCCGTACCAAAGGATTCCACACTGAAGGACGTCACTCCAGAGTCGCTCAAGGGCAAGACACTGGGTGTTCAGGCTTCG
This sequence comes from Phyllobacterium sp. P30BS-XVII, assembly GCF_014138335.1. Taxonomy (NCBI): domain Bacteria; kingdom Pseudomonadati; phylum Pseudomonadota; class Alphaproteobacteria; order Hyphomicrobiales; family Phyllobacteriaceae; genus Phyllobacterium; species Phyllobacterium sp. P30BS-XVII. Next base: position 11,168 of record NZ_JACGXO010000005.1, on the reverse strand, counting down.
ACCAGCCATTCCAATTTTGCCGAAGCCAAATATAGCGGCTCCGACATCAAGATGTACCCGACAGCTGACGAATATAAGCTCGACCTGTCGAACGGTCGTATCGATGCCGCCATGGACGACTCCGTTGTGCTCGGCCAGTGGCTCGATAGCGGTGCAGGCAAGTGCTGCAAGCTTCTCGGCACAATCACACCTGATCCAGTCATCCATGGCCCAGGCGCTGGCGTGACCGTCAAGAAGGGCAATACCGCTCTGGCTGACAAGTTCTCCGCTGCGATCCTCGCGATCCGCAAGAACGGAAAGTACAAGGAAATCAACGACAAGTACTTCAAGCTTGACGTTTATGGTGCCGAATAACTAAGACTTAAGTCTAGAATTGACCAATGATGGTTGGCGGAAATATTCCGCCAACCATTTCTGATCTTTGAATTCAAAAATGACAGGTCTGCTCGAAAATCGGGCACTGGGGAATGACCTGCAAAAGAATGAAAGAAGCCCATGGGCTCAATTGCGTTGTTGGGATTCGGTGAAGGCGGCTGGGGCATCAGCATTGCAGGCGGCATTCTCGTGACTGTCAGTCTTGCGCTGGCGACATTGCCCGTTGGACTGCTCATCGGATTTTTCGTGGCCTTGGGTAAACAGGCCGAAGAACCATCCATCAGGCTCGCGGCCAATATGTACACCACGATTTTCCGTGGCCTGCCTGAGCTTCTCACCCTCTTTCTCGTTTATTTCGGTGCCCAGATCGGCATCCAGAAGCTCGGCGTGATGCTGGGTTATTCCGGAACCATCGAAATCAATTCGTTTCTGGCCGGCATGTTCGCCATGGGCGCGGTCTTTTCATCCTATGCAAGCGAGGTCTTTCTCTCGGCATTTCGCGCCATCCCGCGCGGCCAGTATGAGGGCGGCTATGCCATCGGCCTTTCCTATGGCCAGACCATGTGGAAAGTGATCCTGCCCCAACTGATCCGGGTCGCCCTGCCCGGTCTTTCCAATCTCTGGATGATCCTGCTCAAGGATACCGCGCTTGTATCCGCCATCGGCCTTGCTGACATCCTGCGCCAGACCGGCGTTGCAGCACGCGTCACCAAACATACATTCCTGTTTTACGGCACGGCCTGCCTGATCTATCTCGTGCTCGCCATCCTCTCATCCTTCGTGATCGGCGCAATTGAAAAGCGCACCAAAGCCAGTGGAGTGAGGCGATGACCGAAAGCTTCCTCAACGCCCGCACCGCTGTGGTGGCCCGTCCGCCCGCACCACCGAAACGCTGGACCAAGGCGCGGATTATTGGCCACCTGCTTGTCGCGGTCTGGGCATCGCTGATCATCGGGATTGTCCTCGATCTCTATTTCGCCTGGGATATCGTTCTCATCCAGACCTATGGCCCCAAATACTGGCAAGGTCTCGTCACCACTTTGACAATCGTCTTCTCCGGGATTCTGTTCGGGGCAGTTCTTTCCATACCCGTCGCCTTTGGCCGAATGAGCAAGAACAGGATCGCCTCTGGGATAGCCTATGCCTATGTCTATTTCTTCCGTGGCACGCCGCTGATCGCTCAGGTCTTCCTGATGTATTACGGTATCAGTGAATTCAGAACGCAAATCGAAGCGATTGGCCTGTGGTGGTTCTTCCGCGAAGCCTGGTATTGCGGCTTTCTAGCGTTTGCCCTCAATACCGCTGCCTATCAGGCGGAGATATTGCGCGGCGCAATCCAGAGTGTACCACTCGGGCAATGGGAAGGCGCGGCGTCGCTCGGCATCTCGAAATTCGTGACATTCCGCAAGGTTATCCTGCCGCAAGCATTGATTGTTGCGCTGCGCCCCTATGGCAATGAGGTCATCCTGATGATCAAGGGCTCGGCCATCGTGGCTCTGATCACGGTGTATGACCTCATGGGCTACACCAAACTTGCCTATTCACGGACTTTCGATTTCCAGGCCTATCTGTGGGCCGCTATCATCTATCTCCTGCTCGTAGAAGTGCTACGCCACATCTGGGACTGGATGGAACGCCGTATCACCCGGCATCTGATCCGCTAATTGAAAAGAAGTAAGCCATGCTGAAAATTTGGGGTCGAGCCAACTCGACCAACGTCAAGAAGGCACTTTGGGCAGCTGAAGAGCTTGCAATACACTATGAGAACATTCCGGCGGGTGGTGCCCATGGCATTGTCAACGATCCGGCATACCGGGCCATAAATCCCAACAGCCGCGTCCCGGCCATTGAGGATGATGGGCTGGCGCTGTGGGAAAGCAACACGATTGTCCGCTATCTTGCCGCCAAATACGGAAAATCCGGCCTGTATCTCGAGGACCCAGCAGCCCGCGCCAGCGCTGAAAAGTGGATGGATTGGACGACATCAAGCATTGCCGGTCCGTTCCGTGATGTTTTCTGGAACACAGTGCGCCTCGCGCCTGATCAACAGGACCATGCGGCCAAGCAAAACGGTCTTGCAGCCTGCGGCGAGATGTTTGCCATTGCTGACGCTGCGCTTGCAGCCCAGCCTTATCTCTCCGGCAAGGCCTTCGGCATTGGCGACATTCCGCTTGGCTGCTTCGTCTATGCGTGGTTCGAAATGCCGATCAAGCGCCCTGATCATCCGCATTTGCTGGCATGGTACGAACGTCTCAAAACCCGCCCTGCCTATCAAAAGGCAGTGATGACACCTCTCACCTAGGCCTATTGCGGCTTCAACCGCCAGATGCCGAGCAGACCGTCCTGATAGACCTTCTCGTCCGTCGAGATCGTAATCGCCTGTGTATCGGCCCATTTCTGCGCAAAGTCGCGGTAGTTGGCCGAAAACACATTGCCGGATTGTCCTGTTGTCTGGATATAGGTCGACCTGTTGAGATCAGCCAGATCGAACAATCCGCGATAGCTGCTGCCATGCACCGCGCGATACGGATTACTTTCATCCATAAACAGCGACTTTGCCCGGTCAAGCGTGAATGCCCCGCCCGATGCCGGAACATTCACGTTGAAAATGCGGTCGAGCGGACTGACCTGCGCAAACGGTCGGTGCGCACCATAGGCATAATGCAAAGCGCCCCAGTTCCATTTCGAACGGTCTGAACCAAGGCGCCCATCCAGATCCTTCAGCGCATCGCCAAGTGCCAAGGCCAGCACATCGCCGCAGCTTTCCTTTTCAGGCGTACGACGATCGTCGCACCAGTCGCGTGCCGGATTGGGTCCGAGCCAGCGCAGCATGGCTGATACCCGGCCCTGCCAGTAGGCGGGAAAAGCCTCGCCAAGATCATCCTTGACAATCCGTTTGGTTGCCAAGCGCAGCCATGCATTGAACAGCAACGGCTCGATCTTGTTGCGGTCTTCCACATAGTCCCATTGGCTCAGTTGCTTGAAAGCCGCCTGATCCACATCCTTGCGCCCTTCAATGAGCTTCAGCATAACGGGGCCAAGTGCCGCATAGGCATTGGAGTAGGCATCGCCCTGTGCCTTGCGATTGGTCTCCATTGATTGCTGGTTCGCGCCATAGACAAGCGATTTGATCCGGTCCATCCGCCATGTCTCATCCCAATCAAATGTCAGGAAATGCGGATAGGTCGCATCGACCATCTTGGTGTTGGCCGTGCCGATGACATTGTCAGCAGGATTATAAGCGCGCGGCAGTTCCTCATAGGGAATATAGCCCTTCCAGTCATAGGTTGCATCCCAGCCGGGGGATGGTGCGCGGCCCATGATCTGGTTGGCCGGATCGCGGACTGGCACCCGGCCCGGTGCAATCAGGCCAATATTGCCATCGATATCGGCGACGACCATCGATTGCATTGGCGTTACGAAATCGCGCATTCCGTTCTGGAAATCGGTGACACTGGCAAAATCCCAGAGTTTCAGACCGGCGGATATGGTCTTGTCATCAGGTGCAAGCGCGGTCCATGACAGCGCAGCAACCGTATTGTCAGGCAGATAATGATCAAGCCCGCGATAATCGGCGGGCAGCACCGGACCATGCCGCGTTACTTTCCGGTCAAACGTCACATCACTCGCACCTTTGACCTTGATCGTCACCGGCTGCTTCTGGAAAGGCGCAAAACCCTCCGGCGTCTGATACTCATCCGGATTGGCCGGATTGATGCGCTCAACAAAAATGTCCTGAACGTCGGAACCCGTATTGGTGAACCCCCATGCTACCCGGTCATTACGTCCAAGCAGCACCAACGGCGCACCGGGAAGTGTCACGCCGACGAGATTCCGGCTCGTTCCATCAGCATTTTTCACTTCAAGATGTGCCAGATACCATACGGCGGGTGCGCTGAGCCCCAGATGCGGGTCATTGGAAAGGATTGGCTTGCCAGTCTCTGTCCTTGCACCACCCACGACCCAATTGTTTGAAGCCCCGGTCGACATGATTGCATTGAGCGAGGCAAATTGCTGTTCGGCTTCCAGCGCACCGGTTTTGATGGTGCCGCTGGGCAAACCCAAAAGTTGCTTCAGATCAGGCATGGGCGGCGGCGCATCATCGGCAACCGGCGGCAACAGATCTGATATTTCCGCATCCGTCATACCAAGCCGGGCAAATTTCAGACGGTTCACTTCCTGATCGATATTCGCCGCCAGCGTCACCGACATCATCTTCAATGTCACAATGACGTCTGCTGCGGTCCATTCCTCCGGCTTGTAGCCAAGAATGACAAACTCCGGCGAATATTTAGACGCGAAGGAACGCCCGCTGCTGTTGATGAATGCGTTGATGCCGCGCACATAGGCGTCAACATGCTTGCGATCTTCAGGGGCAAGTGCAGCAGCAGATGCAACAGCGGATTCATAGACGCCGAGCGAACGCAGAAAACGGTCCGTTGAAACAGTCTTGTCGCCGAACATTTCTGACAAGCGCCCCTGCCCGGCCATGCGTGTGACTTCCATCTGCCATAGGCGCTCCTGCGCATGGACAAAGCCAAGAGCCTTCAGCACATCATCGACATTGTTACCGACAATATGCGGAACAGCATTCTTGTCTCGCGTCACGGTCACAGGCGCGGAAAGATCGGCCAGCACCATTTCGCCCGTCGCCGGTGTTACTGAACGTGCGAGCCAGACATAACCAACCCCTGCTGCGATTAAAGCGATAGGGATGAGCGAGAAAACTATCCACAATAGGCCTTTGATGATCCGCCGCATTGTCCTAACCTCTCCCGCAAATCTTCGAACACATAGCCTATCTGACAGAGGAAATTACCGAATGGCAACAGTCACATTTATTGGTCTTGGTATTATGGGTTACCCGATGGCGGGTCATCTGAAGACCCGCGGGGGCCATGACGTCACCGTCTTCAACCGCAATGGCGAGAAGGCGAAGAAGTGGGCTGAACAATTTGACGGCAAACACGCGCCAACCCCCGCAGAAGCCGCTGCGGACAAGGACTTTGTCTTCTGTTGCGTCGGGAATGATGATGATTTGCGCGCTGTTACCATTGGCGAAAATGGCGCTTTTCATGCGATGAAAAAAGGCTCGATTTTCATTGATCACACCACCGCCTCGGCAGAAGTGGCGCGTGAACTCGATGCCGAAGCACGCAAGCGCGGCTTTCATTTTCTTGATGCGCCAGTCTCCGGCGGTCAGGCGGGCGCCGAAAATGGTGTCCTTACGGTCATGGTTGGCGGCGAATCGGAGGCCTTCGACAAGGCAAAACCTGTTATCGAATCCTTCGCCAAGATGGTCGGCCTGATGGGGCCGGTTGGCGCCGGGCAGTTGACCAAGATGATCAACCAGATCTGCATTGCCGGTCTGGTGCAGGGTCTGGCCGAAGGCATTCACTTCGGCAAGAAGGCGGGCCTTGATATTGAGAAGGTCATTGAAGTCATTTCCAAGGGCGCTGCGGGCTCCTGGCAAATGGAAAACCGCCATAAGACCATGAATGCCGGAAAATATGATTTCGGCTTTGCCGTGGACTGGATGCGCAAGGATCTCGGCATCTGCCTCGATGAGGCTGACCGCAACGGCGCGCAGCTGCCGGTCACTGCCCTTGTCGACCAGTTTTACAAACAGGTGCAGAACATGGGTGGAAAACGCTGGGACACATCATCCCTGTTGGCACGGCTGGAGAAATAGCCAGCCGTGATGGGTCGGGCTGAGGATATCAGCCCGATTCCTTTTCAATGCTCATATAATCAAGCGGCAGTTCCGTTGTGTACTTGATCTGCTCCATGGCGAAAGCCGAGGACACATCGCGAATGTCAATCTTGGCGATCAGGCGCTTGTAGACCGCATCGTAAGCGGCAATATCAGGCACAACAACGCGCAGGAGATAGTCAACATCGCCGCTCATGCGGTAGAACTCGACCACTTCCGGGAACTCCTGAACCACTTCGGAAAAGCGCTTCAGCCATTCATTGTTATGCGCACCGGTCCGGATCGAAACGAACACCGTCACCCGCGTATTCACGCGCACCGGATCGAGAATGGCAACACGGCGCTGGATTACGCCATCTTCTTCCAGTTTCTGGATGCGCCGCCAGCAAGGCGTCGTCGACAGCCCCACCTTCTTGGCGACATCAGCCACCGCGAGCGTTGCATCCTCCTGCAGGAGGCGAAGAATTTTTCGGTCGAGTCTGTCCATGACATTCAATCCCCTTGGAATGGGATACTTTATGGTCCGTTATTCGACCATCGTACAAGAAAATTATTCTAAACTTTGTAAACTTCGAAAAAATTTCGTCCGGAAAGCGATCAAATTAGAATCTTGACCTTCTCCCGCAGCACAGGAAGAACGTTCTCTCCGAACCATGGATTCTTCCGCAACCACCCGCTATTGCGCCAGGACGGATGCGGCAGCGCTAAAATGGCAGGCCCCGACGCAGGGTTAAAATAATCCTGCCAGTGAAAAACCGTTTCCGTCACGCTGGCCCGGCGATGCTTGCCGAGGTGATAGGCCTGCGCATATTGGCCGATTGTCAGGATCAACTCGACCTGCGGCATGGCGGCAAAAACCTGATCATGCCACGTCTCTCGGCACTCTTTACGCGGCGGCAAATCCCCGCCATGCGCATCATAGCCGGGAAAGCAGAACCCCATCGGCACAATGGCGAATTTATGCGGATCATAGAACTGATCCCTGTTAACCCCGAGCCACTCACGCAGCCGGTCCCCCGATGGGTCGTTGAACGGCAGGCCTGTGTTGTGAACACGAATGCCCGGCGCCTGTCCGCAAATGACGATACGCGCCGTCGGCGACATCACGCAGACAGGATTGGGCTCATGCGGCAAAGGGGGCAGATAGCGCGGCGCATCACGGCACAGGCGACACGCCTTGATCTGCGATGACAGGGATTGGATCTCTGGCACGTTCACGCCTTGGCGCTTGGCCGGTTTGATACCGCCTCGTGCCAGCGCCTCACATGCGTGACATAATCAGGCAGCTGAATCCGGGCCGGCTTGAAAAAATCAATCGCCACGAGCGCCGTAATATCCGCGATCGAATATTCATTGCCCGCGATGAACTCATTGGTCTCAAGCTGTTTGTCCAGAACATCCAGAAAGGCGATGGCCTTTGGCTTGTTTGCCTCGCCCCATTCAGGGATTTGCGGCACTTCCCACTCGACCATAGCCGGATGAATGTGCCGGAAGGCAGAGGCAACGGTGGCAAGGAGGTTGAACTCCACCCGCCGCTGCCACATCTCCACCAAAGCCTTGCCAAGCGCACCCCGGCCGAACAATGCAGGCTCCGGATAAAGCTCTTCAAAATAGCGGGAGATAGCCACCGACTCCGCAATCACAGTGCCATCATCAAGTTCCAGCACAGGCAGGCGCTGCAAGGGATTAAGCGCCGTAAGCTCCGCACAGCGATGTCCCATCGCACCCATATCGATGGGCACGAGCGGCACCTCGATGCCCTTTTCCGCCAGAAAAATCCTTGCCCGCCGCGGATTTGGCGCGCGTCCTCCGTCGTATAGTTTCACAAAAACTCTCCCAATTTCTGATACACCCAATCATAGGCACCATTGATAAGATCAAACAACCAGTCCAACAGCGAAGGCGGTGTTTCCACGCTGCCCTCATGCACTTTTCGCCAATCCTGCGGCCTGTCAAAGGAACCCGCCCACAGGCCCTTCCGTTCCGCCTTCGCCCGCATTTCCTCGTCATAATAGGCACCATAGGATGTCGCCTGCCCCGCCTCGACCATCATGCTGTTGAGATTGGTTTCACTGGCAAAACAGGTGCCGAGATCGCGCTTATACTTGTCCTGTCCTGTTATCTCGCACCGCACGGCCCTGCCGCTGATCAGCTTGTCCAGTGCCCGCCGCGCCACCTGCCCGCAGGGGTAATCCGCGGGCACCTCGCCGCAACGCTGGGCAAGCTCCGGCGCATCGATGCCCTTCAGGCGGATATGTTTGCCTGTCAGAACAATCGTATCACCGTCGATGACATAGGCCTTGCCCGTTATCTCCTGCTCATCACGTGGAATGGACAAGCGCGCCGCCAGAAGCGCGATAAGAGCAAAGAAAACCAGCATCAGGATAAAATCGGCAAGTTTCCGTAACAAGGAACGCGGCGGTCGGACCTGACGTTGCTGGCGATATCCTCCGAAGCGTCCACTCATCGCAAGAATACGTCCATCAAGATTGATTCTCCCCGCAGGTTTGAAGTCTTTTAATCATTTATCCATAGGCTTGCGATGCAATGCTGCCAAATGAGCAGACAAACGGCGATCTGGAACAAGGCGCATGGCATTACTCGACGCGGCAAATGATAAAAACATTGTTGACCGGCGCAAACCGCCGCGCAACAAGGATTTGTCTGTTGTCGTGCGCCGCGCCCGCGATCGCCTGATGGAACATACGGGCGTCAAGCATTTCGAGCGCGAATTACTGTTCATGCACACCCGCGCCTTGATCGTGAACGCAGCCACGCTTCCGCTTTTCATTGCGATGATTGCAGTGGCCGGTGTCTTCGCCGGGTTTGGCCGGGATATGGTGGTCTGGGCAACCATCACAATCGGCCTTTATGCGGTTCTCGGCCTTCTTGCGCGCCATCTGGATAAAATTGGCATCACCGATGAACAGGTCAAGAACTGGCAGGTCATCTATCTCGGTGGTCATTTCCTCACCAGCATGGGCTGGGCATATTTCTCCTTTTTGGGCTGTTCCACCTGCGGCATCAGCCTTTTCCCGGTCATTCAGGCGGTCGTGCTGATCCTCGCCATGGCCATCACCGCCATCATCTGCTCGGCCCTGCGCGCTGCCATTCTCGCTGCGTTCACCCTGCCTGTTATCACCTATACAATTCTTGCCACGAGCCATCTGCAAAGCCCGATACAGGCAACGATGGTGATCATGCTTTTTGCCGGGCTGGCATTTTTCTATCTGGTGGCCACACGGCTCAACCGCTCAGTTTCCGTGTCCCTCGCCCTGCAGGCGGAAAAAGACGCGCTGATTGCCGAGCTTGAAACAGCCAATGCCATGTCCGACGAAGGCCGCCGCCGCGCCGAGGAAGCCAACCTCGCCAAATCACGCTTCCTTGCCTCCATGAGCCATGAATTGCGCACACCGCTCAACGCCATTCTTGGCTTTTCCGAAGTCATGGCCAAGGAAGTGCTCGGGCCCATGGAAAACGCCACCTACCGCGAATACGCCGGTGATATCCATGCATCCGGCGATCATCTGCTCAATCTGATCAATGAAATTCTCGATCTCAGCCGTATCGAAGCCGGGCGTTACTCCATCAATGAAGAACCCCTGCTCCTCAGCGATATTGCCGATGAATGCATCCACATGATGGATTTGAAGGCCCGCAACAAGAGTATCCGGATCGTCTCCCAATTCGAAACAGGCCTGTGGCGGCTGCGTGCTGATGAGCGGTCAATCCGCCAGATCATCCTCAATCTGCTCGCCAATGCGGTAAAATTCACCCCGCAGAACGGCCGCATCGACGTCAAGGTCGGCTGGACAGCGGGCGGCGGACAATACGTCTCCGTGCGCGACAATGGCCCCGGCATTCCGCCGGAGGAAATCCCCGTTGTGCTCTCCACCTTCGGTCAGGGCTCCATTGCCATCAAGAACGCCGAACAGGGCACCGGCCTTGGTCTTCCCATCGTGCAGGCCCTCGTCCATATGCATGACGGTGAATTTCACCTGTTCTCAAAACTGCGCGAAGGCACGGAAGCACTGGCCACCTTCCCCCGCGCCCGCATCCTGCCATCAGCTGAACCGGCAGTAAAAGTCGCAAAACGTCAGAAAGTTGCCTGAAAAACTCAACTTCAATTTATTGTTATTTGCTCGTTATTTAGCACCTCTCCATTGCTGCCCTGTGTAACACGTTCACATGGGGATATTTTATGAACGCAAATGGCAACAACCGTCCGCTGATCATTCCTGCTCTTGGCGGCATCTATAATGGTCTGGCACAATTTTCTGAAACGCTTCTGCGGGTTATTGCCGGTGGAGCGCTGGTTCTGCACGGCTCCGGCAAGATCGCCAATCCGTTTGGCGCTATCGAAATGGTCGAAGGGCTGGGCTTTTATCCCGGCGTGTTCTGGTCGCCGCTTCTCGCCGCAACGGAGTTCTTTGGCGGCATTCTGCTGGTCCTTGGGCTTTTGACCCGCCCGGCGGCCTTCGCCACCACCATCGTCCTCCTCGTCACCGTCTATTTCCACTGGATCGCCAAGGGTCAGGGCTGGGACGGCTCGGAAAAATCCATCCTCTGGGCGGCCATCCTGTTCTTCTTCGTCATCCGCGGCGCCAGCAATTATTCGATTGATGCCAAGATCGGCAAGGAATTCTAGGCACTAATACTTTGCCGGCGCTTATCGGAAGTGCCGGCAAATCCACCGATCCGTTCAAAACCGCCTCATACTTATTGAGCGCTTGACTATTGCGCACATTTGCAAATTTATTAGCCGATATTCATTGCCTGCTTTTTTCTGATTTTACATTTTTAAAAAATTACAATGGGAACGATATTTCATGTCTTTTCACGCCACGGATGCGGGTTTTTCCGCATGTTCTGCCCGCCTTTCCAAATTTCGCAACCATCTGATGAGCAGCGTTTGTGCCGGGTTGATCATTACCGCTGCCGGTTTGGGTGCGCATGCGCAGCAGATGCCAGCCAAATATTTTAATGCCGATGGATCAAAGACCAGTGATCTTGAGGCGGCCGCTGCAACATGGCGGGCCGACAAGGAATTTCAGGCAAATTGGGGCGTTGGCGCCATGAA
>NZ_JACGXO010000004.1:0-519402 GCF_014138335.1 Phyllobacterium sp. P30BS-XVII | reverse complement strand
CTGCGCTCCGGTCTTGCCTATAGCTGGCATTCGATTGAAACGGCCCGTTCGGTTGCCTTCCCCGGCTTTGCCGAACATCTGAATGCCGATTATGACGCATCAACCTTCCAGGCCTTTGGTGAACTGGGCTACCGGATTGATACAAACAGGGTTGCCTTTGAACCCTTTGCCAATCTGGCACATGTCCGGGTGAAGACCGATGGCTTTACGGAAAAGGGCGGTGCAGCAGCACTGACAGCCAGAAGCGATACCACCGATACGACCTTCACCACGCTGGGTCTTCGCGCATCGGCACCCTTTGCACTGGGAACGATGGATATCGAGGCGCGCGGAACAATCGGCTGGCAGCATGCCTATGGCGATATTACACCAAATTCGACGCTTGCCTTTGCCACCGGCAATGCTTTCTCGGTGGCGGGTGTGCCAATTGCCGAGGATACGGCGATGGTTGAGGCAGGTGTCGACGTCAAGCTCAGCCGCAATGCAACGCTCGGTCTCACCTATACCGGACAGTACGGCTCGGGTCTTACGCAAAATGCCGTTGATGCGAAGCTGAATGTCAGTTTCTAGGAAGACGGTTCGTCTCTCTGCTCATGGCGGTTGTTTTGCCGCCATGGCACATTACGCGCAACCGTCGAATGTCAAATTCAACGTCGAAGCGTCCCGCCAGTGTTACGCGAAAAGAGCTGAATTTTGCTGGTATCAAGTTTAAGCCCAATTGTGTCGCCGAGTGCAATCTCGGTTTGACCATCGACATGCACGGCTGTCGGGGTGCCGTCGGCGGCACTGATATACAGATGCGACTCTCCGCCCAGCTGCTCGATGTTTTGAACCACGCCTTTGATATCTGTTGTTTCGACAGGGCCGAGCGTGACATGACCTGGGCGAATTCCCAGTGTCACGGGCAGGCCATGGGACACAAGGAACGTCTCGCGGCTCACGGGAATGCGCTCGCCAGAGTTGAACTGAACAAAGGCCTCCTGGCCATCAGCGGCATGGATTGTTCCCTGAAAGAAGTTCATTTTGGGCGAACCAATGAACCCCGCGACGAAGACATTGGCAGGGTTGTTGTAAAGTTCAAGCGGTGCGCCGAACTGTTCAACTTTTCCACTGCGTAACACGGCAATCTTGTCAGCCATGGTCATGGCTTCGACCTGATCATGGGTAACGTAAATCATTGTATTACCGAGACGTCTGTGCAACCGGGCGATCTCGCCGCGCATTTCCACACGCAGCTCCGCATCGAGATTGGATAGCGGTTCATCGAACAGGAATATTTTCGGCTCACGCACCACGGCGCGGCCAATGGCAACGCGCTGGCGCTGTCCGCCCGATAGCTGCCCGGGGCGTCTGTTCAGCAAAGGCTCGATTTGGAGCATCTTTGCAACCTCAGCGATCTTCTGCGCAATCGCAGCCTTTGGTGTGTTGAGATTTTCAAGACCAAAGGACAGGTTCTGGCGAACAGACATGTGCGGATAGAGCGCATAGGACTGGAACACCATGGCAAGGCCCCGGTCAGCGGGCGGAACGTCGTTGACCACTTCATCATCAATGGCAATCTCGCCATCACTGATCGGTTCAAGACCGGAAATCATCTTGAGCAATGTGGATTTGCCGCAACCTGACGGGCCGACAAAGACACAAAACTCACCAAAGGCAATATCGAGATCAACACCCTTGATGACCTCAAGCCCACCATAGTTTTTCCTGACGTTGCGAAGCACAAGTCTCGACATTGGCGGCTAACTCCCCGTGGTCAGGTTGACGTTACGCATCATTTGCCACCCGTAGAGGCGATGCCGGTCGCGATGTATTTTTGCAGAAATGCGAAGACAATGGCGATTGGAACAAGCACCAGCACCGTCATGGCGAGCAGATTGCTCCACTGGGTTGTCAGCTGTCCCTGGAATGAATTGAGCGCCAATTGCAATGTGAACTTGTCGTTCTGGGACAGGACGATAAGCGGCCAGAGAAAATCGTTCCAACGCCACATGATGGCAAGGATGGCAAGGACAGCGATTGCCGGGGCACTGAGCGGCAGGACAATACGCCAGAAGATTTTCCACTCGCTGGCCTTGTCCATGCGGGCTGCATCGAGAATTTCATCAGGAATGGTGAGCATGTACTGACGCAGCAGAAACACGCCTGTGGGTGTCGCGGCGCCGGGAATGATGACACCCCAGAGACTGTTCAGCATCCCAAGCTCGCGGGTGATCAAAAAGAGCGGGACCAGCACCACAGTTTGCGGAACCATTAAAGTGCCGACAATCATGGCGAGCACGGTGCTGCGTCCGCGGAAATGATATTTTGATAGGGCAAAGGCGGCCATGGAATTGACCAGCAACATGATGAGCGTTGCCATGGTTGTGATAAACACACTGTTCCAGAGATAGCGCAGAAAATCAAAACGCTTGAACAGATCGCCATAGTTTTCGAAGGCAAAATCAATGCGTTCGACTGGTTTGCGGTCGGCCAGCGGCACCTTGATAAGGTCCTTGGGCGCTTCGGGTCTGACAAGCTGCGAGACAAGGCCAATGCGCCTGACCTGACCGGCTTGCTTGCCCGCAAATTCGCCATTGGTAATTTCGAACAGCGGGAGCGGTTTGTCGTACCCGTCAATGCTGATCATCTCCTGAGCATAGGGCAGGAGCGTGGGTGGAAAGCGTTGCAGCTCCGCTTCACTCTTGAAGGATGAAAGCACCAGCCAAAGCACCGGCCCGAACGTGATGACAATACCGAACAGGAGATAGGCGTAAGACGCCCAATCCGTCCAATGCAACCGGCCTATGCCACGGGTTTTCGTCAGGAAGGCAAAAATCTTACCCATCGGCTTTGCTCCTCGTGACAGAAAGCTGGATGAGGGTGAGTCCAATCAGGACGATCGCCAGCAGGATGGAAGCGGCGGCGGCCAGACCGAACAGACGCGGCGTTCCGGCGAAACCCGTTTCGTAAATATACTGGATAATGAACGTCGTCGCCGAACCCGGTCCGCCACCGGTAAAGGCATAGACCTCGTCAAAGGTCTGGACGCCCTTGATCAAGGCAAGCAGCAGGACAACAATCATGGTTGGCATAAGCAGTGGCAGCGTGATCCGCCGGAACGTCCGGAAGGGTGAGGCGGCATCCATGAGCGCGGCGTCGTAGACATCGCGTGGAATAGCCTGCAGCCCGGCAAGCAGGATCAATGTGTAAAAGCCCATATGGGCCCAGACTGACAGGAAAATTGACCAGATAAATGCCCAGTTCCGGTCAAGTAACCAGTTGTACGGGGTGAGGCCGAACGCATCCATTCCGGCGTTGAGAAGTCCCTCGCGCTGCAAAATCCACTTCCAGATCAGCGCAACCACCACCGGCGATAGAAGAACAGGAAAGAAGAACACGCTGCGGAAAAAGCCGCGCGCCCGTATTTTGCCATTCAGAACAATGGCCGTAACGAGAGACAGACCGACCATAAACCCGACCTGTAAGGTCACGAACCAGAGCGAATTGTAAATGGCGCGCCAGAACAGATCCTGCGTGCAGGTGTTCGGGTCAAGATGGTTGGTGCAGGTGGCCAGCGTTATGAAATTGTCGAACCCGGCAAATGTCCGGTCACTCAGCATGACCTGATCGGTTCCAGTCAGGGCATAGATGACGTTCAAAATGACAGGCAGAAAAGCGAATATCCCGAAGAGGATGAGATTAGGCAGAAGAAACACCCATGCGATGCGCCGCAGGCCAAGCCGCCTTTGAGCAAAGCGCATGGGTATTTCGATAATGTTCATGATCGCATTCAGGAGGGCGGTCATGTTGCACATCCCTTCACGGTTGATATTGCGTCAGGTCGGTCAGCGAGCAGTTTATCGGCGTTATTTGCCTGCCGACTGAATCGCCGCCGTCACATCCTGCTTGGCCTTTTCCATTGCTTCATCAATAGACATTTCGCCGACGATCGCCTGCGTCACGCGTTGCACCGTTATGTTGTACATGGTGCGGCTGTTCTTATAGCCCTGATAGGAATAAGCGATGGGTGACAGTTTGGCGATCTGGGCATTCCAGCCCTTGAGAGCCTTTGCCACGTTCTGCGAAGCATCTGAATAGGCCACACCCTCCTTTGCCACACCTTCATGGGCAGGGACGTTGCGGGTCTTGCCGATAAACTCGGCGTAATTGTCTTTCTGGGCGATATAATTAATGAGTTTGGCTACAGCCTCAGGGTTTTTGGTCTGCTTGAAGCCGACGAGACCCGAACCACCGGGCATGCCGGAACAAGCGGCAGGTCCACAGGGCGAGCCGACAACTTCCCAGTCGAAACTGTCGCCGATTGCCTTGTCGAGACGCTGAACCTGCCAGCTTCCGGAGTAGTAGAATACGAGTTGGGCATTGATGAATTCCTGCGCCGCATCCTGATAGCTTGTGCCACCGATACCAGCCCAGACATCCTTTGCCATGGTGCCGTCCTTGTTCCAGTCGACAAACTTGCGCATGAAGTCTGCAAATGGTGCGTCGACAAGAATGGGATTTCCGGCATCGTCAAAGATTTTCGCGCCGTTGGAAATGGCCGGACCCGCTATGCGATGTCCTGAGCGGTCCATTGCCATGGGGAATGGCACGCCTGTTGCCTTGGCAACCTGACGCGATGCCTCAGCCCATTCGTCCCAGGTTGCCTTTTCACCCGGCACCGCAACACCAGCCTGTTCGAACAGGGTCTTGTTGATATAGGCGCCGGTAATGGTCAACTGGATGTTCATGCCATAGATGCCCTTATCGTCAGGGCTGGTGCGTGACCACCGCAGCGTATTGCCAAAATTGGTGTTCCAGTAATTGGCGTCGACATAGGGCGTCAGGTCGAGAAAATACTTGGCCAGTCCGCCAAAATCTGTAACCAGCGCCATATCCGGGCCAGTACCCCCGGCAAGCTGGACAGGCAGGTTTTCCAGAATGGCCTTGTAGCCTACCTCATCGATAACAACGTGCGTGCCGGGATTGTCTTTCTCATATCGATCAAACAGGGATTTTAGCGTGGCACATTCATTGCCATCGGCAGCGCACATGAAACGAATATCATCCGCCGCCGCAGAGCCTGTCCACAAAGCAATGACCGACGCCAGAGCTGCACCAGTCCATTTGAGATTGCGCTTGTCCATCTGATATCCTCCCATATCGTTGTGAACATTGATCTGATTTTAGGCTATTTCGGTGTCCATCCCTTATAGAGCGGGTGTTCGTGGTTGAGCGGCAGCTCGGCAGTTCCTCCCGTGCGCGCCGTATGATAAATCGCCGTGACCATTTCAAGCGAGCGCCGCCCGTCCGCAACCGTTACTTCGTTTCCGCTCTGGCCTTCGATGGCATCGGCAAGAGCATCGAAGAAACCGGCAAAACCGGAATGCACCTCTGGAACAGCATTGACCACCGCATCGATTTCCGCCTGCCGTGCGGGGTCCCGGGCAAGAAAATGCCACGTATCTTCAGCCGGTGTATAGGGGGCTTTTCCGCTTTCGGCGGTGAAGCCTTCGAAGCAAAACCGGAAGTGGCTGGTATCATCAGCAGCGCCAAGTGTTATAGAGCTGGTAGCCAATGCTCCACTCTCCATTTCAAACACGATAGACGCGCAATCCTCTGTCTCGATGGGATTGACCCGCGTCGCGGCGAACGCCGTCAGGCGCCTGACATTGCCCATGACATAGCAGAGCAGGTCGTGATTATGGATTGCGTGGCTGAGAACAGCACCACCCTGTTCGCCCTTCCATGTGCCGCGCCATGGAATGTCATAATATTCAGCACGTCGGCACCAATGCGTTTCAATGCTTGATGTATAGGCTTTGCCGGCAAGTCCCTTGTCGATAAGCGCGCGCAGTTGGGCGAATCCCCGGCCAAAACGATATTGGAAAACAGGCGAAAGGATGCGCCCGGATTTCTGGACGGCCGCCGCGAGCAAATCCGCTTCATGCAGCGAGCTAACAAAGGGCTTCTCACAGACCACATGTTTTCGGGCGGCAAGCGCTGCCATCGACACTTTGAAATGCAGGTGTGGCGGCAGGCAAATATCAATGAGGTCGATGTTGGGATCAGCCAATACCCGGTCGAGATCCGGTTCAATTCGGATTGAGGGGTCAGCGCCCGCTACTTTTGCTGCACGCTCCTGATCAAGATCACACAGCACAGAAACCGTGAAGCGATCGGGGAGGGCTCGATAGCCCTTGAGATGGCTTGCGCCGATACCGGCACCAATGATGGCCACGCGAATTGGATTAGCCATGGCGCGCACCTGCAGTGGCTTCGGCTAGTAACTGTGCCTTGATGGCAAGTTCCATGACTTTGAACGCGTGTGCCTGTGGCATCGCATTGTTCGTACGGTTGCGGATATCATCCGCCAGCCTGGCAAAATAGGGAAGACCGGCATCGGACGCGTCGATCCTCTCGCAGCGCGTACCGTTGACGAGGTAGAGATGATCGGTGCCGTTGTCGCGTGCCACATCGACATATTTGCGAAGCTCAATATAGCCTTCTGTTCCAAGGATGGTCAGACGTCCGTCCCCCCAGGTTGGCAGGGCGTCAGGAGTGTACCAGTCAACGCGGATATAGCAGTGGCCCTTATCGCTGCGCAGCGCCAGACAGCCAAAATCCTGTAAGCCCGGATCATCCGGATTGGCGTGGTTAGCGACTTCGGCAAACAGGATTTCAGCGTCCTCAGAGCCAGTGAAAAACAGGAACTGGTCGATCTGATGCGAAGCGATATCGCAGAGAATGCCGCCATATTTATCCCGTTCAAAAAACCATTGCGGCCGCAGATGACGGTTAAGACGATGCGGACCGAGACCAACTGTCTGCACGACCTTTCCGATTGCACCGGCCTGCACGAGTTCGGCGGCTTTTGTCACGCAGGGAACTTCAAAGCGTTCTGAAAAATCGATTGACCAGATCCGTCCGGTTTGGTTGACGGCTTTCCGGATGGCTTCGAGCTGTTCCAACGTGGTGCAGCCCGGCTTATCAACCATGACATCTTTGCCGTGCTCCATGGCTTCAATGGCCCTGTCAGCGCGCCGCGACGGCACATCGGCAATCAGCACGAGATCAATTTCAGGATTGTTCAACAGTTCTTCACGCGTTGCCGCGCGCGGGATATCGGGAAACCGCTTGATGAAACTGTCGAGGGTTTCGGGTGTTCCCTCCGTCCACCAGCCGACAAATTCGGCTCCAACATTCATCATGTTTTCCGATTGGCCGAAAATGTGCCGGTGATCGATGCCGATGGTGGCGAATTTGAGAGGCTTTGACATTCATATATTCCACGGGGCGAGGGTTACGGAACGTTCGGTGTTTGCTGATGCGACAAGCGCATCAATCAAGGCGTGGACGGCAAGACCCGCTCTGCCTGAAATGAGCGGCTCGGTGTTGTTGGCAACCGCATTGGAGAAATCGCGGATAATCTCCTGATGCCATTCATGGGTGAAGGCCATCGGATTGGCACCGCCGCCGGTGCCTGCTTCTTCACCGAAAACATCAGTTTTGCCGGTGCGCCAGGTGACAATCAGTTGTCCCGCATCCAGACGCGCCGACGCCTTGTCACAATGAAGGGTGATGGTTTCGCCAGTGCCGGGAAAACTGGCTGTACTTGCAACGAGCGAGCCGATGGCGCCACTATCGAATTCCAGCCCTGCGGTAACGTAGTCTTCAGCTTCCATCTGGTGGAACGGGCTGGTTCTTGCCATGGCCTGCACTTTCCGTACTGGACCAGCAAGGGAGAGGGCAAGATCAAGCGAATGGATTGCCTGCGAGATAAGAACGCCGCCGCCGTCCCGGGCGTAAGTTCCGCGTCCCGGCGCGTCATAATAGGATTGTTCCCGCCACCACGGCACTATAATTTCTGCAATACGGATTGACCCGAGTGCCCCGGTTTTGAGCATGTCACGAAGCTGAATTGACGCCTGCCGGACGCGGTGCTGAAAGATAATGCCAAGCTTGACATGATGATCTTCACAAAGCCCCACAATCTCCTTCGCGCTTTCCAGCGTTCGTTCGATTGGCTTTTCCATGAGAATGGATTTGCCCGCAGCTGCAAGCGTCTTGGTCATCTCCAAACGCGCATTAGGCGGCGTTGCGACAATTACAAAGTCTATGGCGGGATCGCTGGCAATTGCTTCGACTGAAAACACCGGTTCGGGGCGATAGCCGAGAATGACAGCAGCCTCATCGGCAAATTGGGTGGTGCGCTCCCTGTTTCGACCACAAATGGCTTTGAGGTGGATGTCGGGTGTTAGCGCGGCAATCGCCCTGATGTGCGTGCTTGCAACCATACCCAATCCGATCAGGGCAATTTTCATCGGGCCTCCCTGCGCCAATGCCGGTGATGCAAAGTTCACCGATATGTCTTCGATAGCACACCGGTATACCGGTTGTAAATCCAGAGAATACCGGTATACTGGCTAAGCATATTCAGCATTCGCAAGGTAAACCAGACGTGTCAGATGGCACCAAATCTTCGGATAGTGACGTACCGGCTGGTGGACTGGCCAACATATCTTTTGGCCAGCTGGAATATGACCGGCCGACAGCATCCCAGATTTATCCTGTCCTGAAAAATGCCATTCTCAAAATGGATTTGGAACCGGGACGCCTGATTTCCGAGATGGAAGTCGGTGCGCGGTTTGGTGCCAGCCGCACGCCGGTGCGCGAGGCATTCGCCCAACTTCGCGAAGCCGATCTGATAACGACACGGCCAAGTCGTGGTACGTTTGTTACCAAGCTCAATCTCAAACGATTTCTCGAAGCGCACTTTATCCGGGAAGCTATCGAAATCGCCAATGTCATCAAATTGTGTGACGTCGGGCTGGCTCCTGAGTTTGAGCGGGAGCTTGCCGAACTCATCGTCAAACAGCAGTCGATGGTTGATCAGCACAGTGACCTCGCATTTCAGGCGCTTGACGATCAGTTCCATTTGACGCTGGCGCGCGCGACAGGTTTTGAGCGGGTTGCCGGGCTTTTGGAGCGGGAGAAGATGCCGCTTGATCGCTTGCGCGTGCTCTCATTGCGGAATGCCGACCACCAGCTTGTGTTGATCGAAGAGCATAAGCGCATGCTGGACACGATTGTCAGGCGCGACAAATCAGAAGCTATAGAGGCCACCCGCATTCATCTGGGATCAATCCTCAATGCCCTGTCCAGCCTTGCCAAAAAACACGCCGATTATTTTGACGAATAGATGAATTCTCATCCTGTTTAACCGTCCTCCATCCGCAACGGCATGTGCAATGACGCTCGAAACCGTCCCGCTGCAACGTGTTCTGCTACCAGTGAAGCCTCTCCGGGGAAATGCGCCTTAACGCGATGAGCAACGTTCGCCAATCCAATGCCAAGACTTTGAGCGCCCCTATTGACGATATTGGCAGCAACGTCATTTTCGACTGACAGATGCAGCGTCCGTCCGTTTCTCGCTGCACTGATGACAATTTCAACTTTACCGGGTGAGCGCCCCACGCCGTGTTTCACAGCGTTTTCGATGAGGGGTTGCAAGATCAGGCTAGGGACCATCGCGCCATCGAGTTCAGACGGAATGTCAAACCGTATGACCATACGATCTGAAAATCTTTCCTTCTCGATTTTGAGATACTCATTCTGCAAAGCCAATTCATCGGCTAACCGCAACTCCTTCATGGGGTCGAGTTCTAGGGTTGACCGCAGGAATGAAGAGAGGGACATGATCATACGCTCGGCTCTTTCCGACGCGCCTTCCTCAATCAGGCCAGTAACAGAGTTGAGCGTATTGAAAAGGAAATGCGGATTTACCTGATACTGCAACGCGCGCATTTGAGCTGATAATGCCTCTTCACGCGAGGCAATCAACTTCAGGTCACGATCACGAACGTCCAGATGGTTGAGCAGCGCGACGAACAGAAATGACCAGCCAAAGAAAATCGACATGCGGTAGCAAACTGCGTAGCCATAATCTGCCAGGCTGAACGGCACGACAGCGGGTAGCATGATCAGATAATAGAGATAGTAGTCCAACATCGACGTACACAATGATGCAACGAGCGACAGCAGGAAGCAGACGGTGATTTGTGCGACATAGCCTACACCTTTCATGCGAATAAGCAGGTGGGCGATGAACATAGCCACGAGCACAAAAACAATGGCGAGAACAAGTTTTCCAAGTGCGGGCTTGATTGGATTATCGCCGATGAAAAACCAGATTGGGCTACTGATCAGGTACTCCGCAGCCGTGTATATAAGGGCAAGTCGCAAGGTAATGCCACGCAATTGATTGGTGTCCAAAACACTGGTGGGTACTGTTACGGTCTGTCCCATGCGATATCCTGTACTGCCTGAATCCCGATGCAACCTAGTGCAGATCCAAGTTGATACGACAGGATGTCAGTAGAACACCATACTCATCCTCTAGGGTTTCTCGCCTCAATGCTGACCCGCCATCCGTCTAAATGGCTGTGGCTGCCGTCAATTGAATGGCGCTGCGTGGACAGCGGTTGATTGCTGAATTCGATAAAATCCAAATGCTTGCCCGGTTCTCGAGTTGACATTTAAGATCGAGTTTTGTCATGTGAAACCAAAGACGTGGGTAGGTGAGAATGAATTCGCTTGATGAAATTGCAGGCCGTCGGATGGTCAAGCCGCGGACGGCGGCTGATCATGTCGCAGATAGACTTCGCGAAGCGATCGTTAAAGGTCTCATCGAAGCCGGTACCGCTTTGCGGCAGGACGATCTGGCGACTAAATTTGGTATCAGCAGAATGCCTATCCGGGATGCGCTTCGCCTTTTGGAGGCAGAAGGCTTTGTTTCGATCCATCCGACGCGCGGAACCTTTGTCTCGCTGATTGATACGGGTGAGATTCGTGAAATTTTCATCCTGCGGCAATTGTTGGAATGTGCTGCCCTGCGGGATGCTTTCCCGCATCTCACTGCAAAAGTTCTGGACGATGCGGACCATATCCTTGATCTTATCGAGGAGAGTACTGATTTCAGCCAATGGGGTATGCTCAACCTCGAGTTCCACATGATCCTTTACCGGCCATGCAAGAACAAGCGATTGCTTGGGGTGATCGAAGCGCAGAACAACGCTGCCGAGCGCTATATCCGGTTTCTTTCCACGATCAGAGATTTTCGCGGCCGTTCCGGTGCGGAGCACCGTGATATTATTGCTGCCTGTCGTGAGGGAAATGAGACACTGGCGATCGAACGGCTGACATGCCATCTGCAGATAGGTTGCCTCACACTCACCGACGCGGTCGAGAACCGACCTTAAATTTACGGGCAAGCCTCGTCATTTCTGTACATTTATGCGTCAGCAACTATTCAGATATATCTATGGATTTGAATCAACTAAGGATTGAAGCGAATTATGCGTCTGCGCGATTGCCACAATTTCCATGATTTCAGACGTTTGGCCAGGCGCCGGCTGCCGGGACCGATCTTCAATTATATTGACGGCGCAGCCGATGATGAAGTCACCTATCGCCGCAATACGGAGAGTTTTGAACATTGTGATCTGATTCCAAACGTTTTACGCGGGGTCAAAAATATCGATACATCCGTCACTGTGATGGGGCAGAAGCTTGCGGTGCCGTTCTACTGTTCGCCAACAGCGCTGCAGAGATTGTTTCATTATCAGGGCGAGCGTGCGGTTGCCGCAGCGGCCGCCAAATACGGGACAATGTTCGGAGTGTCCTCGCTTGGCACGGTTAGTCTTGAAGAGCTGCGTAAGTCCCATTCCGGACCACAGGTTTATCAGTTCTATTTCCACAAGGATCGCGGTCTGAACAGGGCGATGATGCAGCGCGCCAAAGATGCGGGTGTCGAAGTGATGATGCTGACTGTGGACAGCATCACCGGGGGTAATCGCGAGCGCGATCTGCGCACCGGATTTTCGATCCCTTTCAAGCTTAATCTGGCGGGCATGTTACAATTCGCAATCAAGCCGCAATGGGCTTTGAATTATCTTACCCATGAACGCTTCAGTCTGCCTCAGCTTGACGAGCATGTGGACATGGGCGGGGGCGCCATGTCGATCAGCCGGTATTTTACCGAAATGCTCGACCCATCGATGACTTGGGATGATGTAGCCGAAATGGTTCAGTACTGGTCAGGACAGTTCTGTCTGAAAGGTATCATGTCGGTGGCTGACGCCAAGAAGGCGGTTGAGATTGGATGCACGGGTATCATTCTGTCAAACCATGGCGGGCGGCAGCTGGATGGTTCGCGTGCAGGTTTCGATCAGCTCGCCGAAATTGTTGATGCTGTTGGTGATAAAATCGATGTGATCATGGATGGCGGCATCCAGCGTGGAACGCATGTGATCAAGGCGCTTTCTCTGGGCGCCAAAGCCGTCGGCGTAGGGCGCTATTACCTTTATCCTCTTGCCGCCGCGGGTCAGCCCGGTGTGGAGCGCGCGCTCGGCCAACTGAAAGTGGAGGTCGAGCGCGGGATGAAGCTTATGGGTTGCACCTCGGTGGATCAGCTTAGCCGCGAGAACCTGAGGCTAAGATAGGCCCCGGAATTATCAGCTATCGCGCAGTCACCCAATCATGCCATTCGTCTTCGCTGCCATGGAATACATTGAGGTCGATCCGGCCATCGACGCCATGCGACAGGCCCGAGCCTGAATATTGCCAGAAGAGCCAGCGCCGTCCGGGATAAACTTTGGACGGATGTTCTGCTACGGCGCGCAGCCAGAAGTGATAGTTGGGAAACGCATCCTTCAGATTGTCCCGATAGAAATCCGGAGCGGTATATATGATTGGGCGCTGGCCGTAATGCTTCTCCAGCTTGTCCATGAATACCTGCATTTTTTCCAGCACAACTTCGCGTGAAGGGCGCCGCTTGCAGCTCGACTCGCCATTCCATTCGACATCGATTGCCGGCGGGAGGGCCCCAGCCTCGCGGGGTACATTGCGAATGAACCAATCGGCCTGTTCACCTGCCGTACGGCACCAATAGAAGAAGTGATAGGCACCGCGTTTCAGGCCAGCCTCTTTGGTATTGCGCCAGTTCGTCCGGAACATGGGGTCCATATGATCCCCACCATCAGTGGCCTTAATGTAAGCGAAGTTCGCGCCCTGCGAGCGCAGGTTTACCCAGTCGACGTCACCCTGCCAGCGCGAAACATCGACGCCATGCACAGCGAGTTTCCTTGGCGATGCCCGGCCGAAATTGATGGGTTTTGCGTCGCGGAAACGGCGACTGTAAATCTGCATACGGCCTTCCCGGGCCGGGCGCATTGTGGGGTCTGCCGGGATAAGCTGTGCGACTGTCTTTTCCGGAGGAGCCGGGACAGCAATTATCTTGGCGGGCGGTATGAATGCCGTTGGTTCTGGTACAGGTCCGGCCCATGCCAGCATCTCCTGCCGATGCACAGGCGGGGAGGTGACGGTTCTCACATCAACCTGAGGCACAGGATCGCGTGGCCTGACAACCGAACTGGTTGTTTCCCGCGAGGGGCGCTGTATCGCAAGGTCATCAAGGCTGGAGCTTGATCCGCAACTCGCCAGAACCAGGCACGTAAGCATGACTGTTAGCACACATGGAACACGCATAAGCACCCGTACTCGAAATAGCGATCAATGACCCAAAAGAACCCGGCTGGATTCATCAATCTCAATTGCTATCAGTAAATTACTAGGAAAAGCTGAATCCCAATCTTAACCATAAATCGCGATGAAAATGCGCTACGGCGACCGATGAGAATGACCAATAAGCAAAGGAAACTGTTGGTCATTGGCGCAGCTGGTAACATTTAGATGGTGTACCCAGTCTGACAGATGGACAGAGGGACTATCACCCGTTAGACACCTCTCATGATACTCCGCTTTGATCGCACGTCATTTACTGTGGCCGTCTTCCTGCTTTTTGTGCTGGTGCTTCTGGCAACATTCGGAGCACAGTTGGGATGGATAAGGAGCTGGGCAGGGGATGTTCTGGCGACCATCTGGCTGTATTTTGTCTTCAAATCCGTGATCGAAGCGCGGCTAGCCTATCTTGTTTTTCTGGCGTTTGGATTTGGGGTGGCCATCGAACTGGCACAGTACCTCACCGTTTATTTTAATATCGCTATTTCCAATCGATTATTGAGAATTGTTTTCGGAGCCACCCCCGATTAGTGGGATGTTCTGGCCTATGCAGTCGGAGCGTCGATTGCCTGGATTGCTGAGATTTTGTTTCGAACTGAAAATCCTGACAAAAACATCTCCAGACTGCACGGTACTGTGGACCAATCGTAAGCAACTCACTGATGCCAGACTTGTGGCTTGCGCCAAATATCTAGTTGTTCGCACTTAGAACGAACGCTTTAAGATCATGTCCGTAACGTTCCGGCTCTTCGAAAAAGGGGCTATGTCCGCTATTCTCATAGAGTTGCAATTTACTGTCAGGGTGAAGATCGCGAACACGTTCCGAGGTGGCAACGCGAACGAGCCTGTCATGCACGCCGTGAGTAAGAAGAATGGGACCGCTATAAGTCTGAAAGATCGGCAGAAGATCGGTGAGTGATGTTTGAATAAAACCTTCATTGACGGCTCGTGCCGTCATGCCATTGATGACAAGCATCTTATCAAACTCTTCTGGCGTAGGCTGTATGTTAAAGCAGCTTGCCAGAAATTCGGCGGTCGCTTTGCTGCGAACAGCAAGGTCACGCGACGTCGCCGTTTCGGAGAACTGACCCGCCAGAGGTGTTAGAAGGTCCGGGGACAGCTTCACCACCGCATCGACAAGGTTGATGCCCGCAATATGCGAACCGCCATATCTATTAAGATATGCGCCGGCGACGTAACCGCCGAGGGACCAGCCGACCAGAACCGGACGGTGTAATTTCGCGCCATCAATCACAGCCTTGATATCATCGGCCCAAAGCTTGGGGTCCGAGTAGCTTTCGGGATCTTCCGGTTTCCCCGAATCCCCGTGTCCCCGAAGGTCAAAACGCACGAGCCGAAAACCTGACAACGTCGGATCGTCAAATTGTTTGTCCCAGCTAAGCCCGCTTTGTCTCAGGCCATGAATGAAGAGAATTTCCGGCGCGGCTGGATTCCCTTTCGCTTCCACCGCAAGCATGGTGCCATCGGAAGATCTTACCGAGAATCTTTCCACAGTGCTGACCTGTCCCGCGGAAACATTGGTTGAGGTCACTGCTTCCGCTGCCACGACATATGGCGAGGCTAGAATCGGTGAGATCAGGATAGCGGCAGCGACGAGCGCTGATCTGAGAGAACTTTTCATAGCACTTCCTATGTTGATTATTGATCACTAAACAACATACCTTGACCGATGCTGTCAATATGTTGTTTAGTGATCGATATGAAACATACACTTGACGATAAGCCGCGCGGCGGCAGGCCCTGGAGTTTTGATCGCGACAAAGCGCTGCATATGGCGATGACTCTCTTCTGGCGTCATGGCTATGAAGGCGTTTCTCTTGCCGATTTGACAAAGGCGATTGGTGTTGCGCCGCCAAGCCTTTATGCCGCGTTCGGAAGCAAGGCTGGTCTCTACAAGTCTGTACTGGACAGATATGAGGCAGGGGCAGGCTATCTTGATGTCGAGATTACCAATTCGGCAGGCGGCTTGCCTGACGCGGTGAAACTACTGTTGGAGGCAGCCGTAGCGATCGCAACAAGACGTGAAAATGAACGTGGATGCATGGTTTCCACGGGCCTCATTACCTGTCATCCCGATAATGACGAACTGGCGCGTGACCTCGCCATGCGACGTGAAAAATCATTGCAGCAGCTCGCCGATGTGCTGGCCCGTTTTGCATGCGGCGAGAAGACGAGGCGCATTGCCCGGCATGTCCTGTCTGTCATGCAGGGGATTTCCATACAAGCCCGCGATGGTGCGACTGTGGAGGAACTTCACGAAATTGTTGATGAAGTTGTATGGGGGCTTAAAGAGCGTTTCGATGCTTGATTGGATCAGCGAAGGGACATGTGTCAATTCGTTCGGTGTAGTGGCGCGCGCGTCACAATGCGCGCACCAACACACATGGCGGTGGTGAAATCTACCTATGGAACCCTTCAGCTTTCAAAGTCGACGCTCGTCGTCACATCTGCCCAAGCCTCGAACTGTGCCTTGAGCGCGTCCAGCCGTTCGATGGCAATTTTGAGAGCAGAGGCTCCAAGGAGCAGCCGAAGCGGCGGTTGTTCGGCGTTGACCGCTTTGATGATGGCTTCTGCAGCCTTTCTTGGATCTCCCGGCTGCAAACCGGAGACGGCACGCGTTGCGGCCCGCCTTTTGCCTGCCGTTTCCGCGTAGTCGTCAATGACGGTCGTTGATTCAAGCATAGACCGGCCTGCCCAATCGGTCCGGAAAGCACCCGGCTCTACGATAAGCACCTTGATGCCAAGCGGCGAAACTTCCTTGAACAATGATTCCGAGAGGGCTTCCACGGCGAATTTGGTGGCGTGATAATATCCAGTTGCCGGAAATGCGACCAATCCACCGAGCGACGAGAAATTGACAATACATCCGCTCCGCCGAGCGCGCATGCCAGGAAGCACGGACTTGGTAACAGCGAGCAATCCAAAGACATTTGTCTCGAACTGTGCTCGTACTCCATCGTCCTCACCTTCCTCGATCGCAGCCAGATAGCCATATCCCGCCGCGTTCACCAGTACATTTATTCGACCAAAGCGCTCTTCGGTCTGTTCAACGACCTGCTTGATCGTTTCGGGGTCGGTCACATCAAGCCTTGCTGCAACAGCATTTTTTGGAAATTTCTCAACAAGATCGTCGAGTGTTGTGATATTTCTTGCCGCGACCACGGCAGTGTTTCCCGCTTCAAGGACTGCCTCGGCAAGAGCGCGTCCCAAACCTGATGATGCTCCCGTGATAAGCCAAACTGACGTTTCTGCTGGCATGGTTTTCTCCTTTGCGTCTTCCGGGATATCGACGATCCCGCTGACAGGGAGATAAGCTAGAAGCAGCGATCCGCTTAGACCTATCATTCCAGAGTTTTGCACAATCCTACCATTCTTGTTACTTTGCCTGTTCGTGAACAGAGGTCCGAAAAAGATGGATGCAGTGCGGCGGCAATTGATCGAGTTGGTGAGTTTCCATTGTAAATCGGACAAGCAGACGACCGTAGTCCCCGGTCTGACGCTGTTTCGCAGCGAACGCCCAACCGCCCCGGTCCGCAGCCTTTACAATCCTCGCCTCTGCGTTGTCTTGCAGGGCAAAAAAGAAATCATAATTGACCGAAACCTTATTGAGATCAGTCCGGAGGAATATCTCGTGGTCGTTCTCGACCTCCCGGTGAGCGCCCGGGTTTCGCAGGCCAGCCCCGGATCACGGCACTATGCGGTAACTCTTGATCTTGATCCGCAAATCATTGCCGAGATTGTCGCTGGTGACAGCGATCAATCATCGCCGATCGCGAAAACGGCAGGTGCTGCGACCTCTGCCGTGACGCGCGATATTCTTGAGCCACTCGAGCGGTTGACGCGGCTTCTGGATCGGCCCGAGGATATAAAAACAATGGCACCTCTCATCTACCGGGAACTCATTTACCGGCTTGTTCAGGGGAGTCTTGGTGACATGATTGTTCAAAGCACAATTGCCACCTCTGGTCTTGCGCGCATTGCACGCACCACTGTCTGGATCAAATCCAATTTTGACAAGGCGCTCTCTATTGCCAATTTGGCTGAGATGGCGGGTATGAGCCAGACATCATATTATCGTGCCTTCAAGTCTGCGACAGCGATGAGCCCACTGCAATTTCGAACGCGCCTGAGGCTGCATGAAGCACGGCGCCAGCTCCAACTCGGTGGCGTTAAAATCGGCACGGTCGCATATGCTGTGGGATATGAGAACCAATCCCAATTCAGCCGGGAATATCGCAAGCTGTTCGGCAATTCGCCAAAAAATGACCTGCATCCACATTAGCCAGACCCTACTCATGCAACTAAGCTGTCGCCTGCTGCAAACAGCTATCACCTGCCTTAATGGTTAATTTGCGTTAACTATAAAGTGCTTGACGCGACTCGGTTCTTTGCGCAGTTTACTTACGGTTTTAAGGGGTATCCTGCGATATAAGCGTTACACGTAAATCTGAATGTTAGTGCCCTTTTACGGCGTTAAACTACCAACCAGCGTTACCCTTTTGGTTTTTCTATCGAATCGGCGCATCTTACCTTGCGCTGATGCGATTCTTTTGAACAGGCGCACAGGATCAATACGTGACTATGATGAACGCGGTACAGACAACACAAACGGATGGTGCGCAAATAGCGGCTGTACCACAGCCATCCGCTGCCTTGACCGCTGACCGGGCTATTGCTGCTGACGCCGAAATGCTGTCGGCACAGCTGCAGGCAATGCGTAACCGGTTGTTTCCACCGACGGCGCAAAAGACACTGCGCAAGTTCACAAGTGGCGAGGCTGCCAAGCTCATTGGTGTTTCAGACGGTTATTTGCGTCAGCTTTCCATCGCAGGAGAGGGCCCGCAGCCTGAAACCGGGGCAAATGGCCGCCGGCTCTATTCGCTCGCTGAAATCAATGCGCTGCGTCATCATCTCGCCGATGCTGGCGGACCAAAGGCGAAAACCTATCTGCCGCATCGCGATCCATCTGCCAATGAACATATGCAGGTGATTGCCGTCACCAACTTCAAAGGCGGTTCCGGCAAGACCACCACCAGCGCGCACCTTGCCCAGCATCTGGCCATGGCAGGTTTTCGTGTGCTTGCGGTCGATCTTGATCCGCAGGCTTCCATGTCAGCCTTGTTTGGCTATCAGCCGGAACTCGATCTGACCGGTAATGACACGCTCTACGGTGCCATTCGCTATGATGGCGAACGGCGGCTGATGCGCGATATTATCCGCAAGACCTATTTTGACGGGCTTGATCTTATTCCGGGCAATCTGGAATTGCAGGAGTTCGAGCATACCACGCCGCAAATGCTTGCTGACCGCCAGCATGGCGCGCAGCAGAGCATCGAACAGCAGCTTTTCTTTGCCCGCGTTCAGGCAGCACTCGATACAATATCGGATGATTACGATGTGGTCGTCATTGATTGCCCGCCGCAGCTGGGCTTTTTGACGCTTTCTGCACTTTGCGCCGCGACATCGGTTCTCGTCACCGTGCATCCCCAGATGCTTGATGTGGCGTCCATGAGCCAGTTCCTGTTTATGACAGCCGATCTTCTGGCCGTTGTGCGGGAAGCAGGCGGTGAACTTAATTTCGATTTCATGCGCTATCTGATTACCCGCTTCGAACCCAATGATGCGCCACAGCAGCAGATTGCCGGCTTTTTGCGCTCCCTGTTCGGTGATCGGGTCCTCACATCGGCTGTTGTCAAATCAACCGCCTTCTCTGATGCGGGCCTGACCAAACAGACCCTTTACGAAGTCTCGCGCGACAGTTTCACCCGAGCCACCTATGACCGGGCGATTGAATCGCTGTCCTCCGTCAACGCTGAAATCCAGAGCCTGATCTTCAAGGCCTGGAACCGGCCTGTGTGAGGTGAGCGATGACTGACAAGAACCGCAGGGATCAACTCAAGGCACTTTTTGGAACGGTGGATACGGCTCCCCAGCCGGAGCCCAAACCGGTCAATCCGGCTCCAGTGGAAGACAATTTACCAGAGCAACCAAAGCAGCGGACAGCTTCTGGTGCTATTAAAGCTATGGGCCTTTCGCTCGGGGGTATCTCGCGTGAGCTTGAGGATGCCCGCAAGATTAGAGAAAGTCTTGAAGGTTCGGAACGGGTCATCGAGATTGATCCCCAGCTTATTGAGTATTCTTTTGTCGAAGATAGGCTGAGCCACAATTTCGGCCTCGATGAGACCTTCCGGGAACTGGTCGAGAGCATCAAGCTGAACGGTCAGCAGGTGCCGATCCTTGTCCGCCCGCATCCGGAGCGGCGCGGCTACTATCAGACCGCCTATGGCCATCGCCGTTTGCGGGCTGCAGCCGAGCTTAAGCTGCCTGTGCAGGCGATTGTCCGTGAACTGAGCGACGCCCAACTTGTGGTGGCGCAGGGCAAGGAGAACGCCGAGCGCCGCGACCTCTCGTTCATCGAGCGTGCGTTCTTTGCCCGCAATCTGATTGACCGGGGGTTTAGCCGCTCGGTCGTGCAGGATGCCCTTGCTCTGCATAAGGCAGAGATGACCCGTTATCTGCAGGTGGTGGACGCCATTCCGAAGCCGATCCTGCAGGCAATCGGGCCTGCGCCCAAGGTGGGTCGGCCGCGCTGGGTTAAATTGGCTGATATGCTGAGAAAGCCCGAAGGGCGCGATGCCGCTCAAAAAGTGGTTCAGCAGGATCATTTCAAGTTGCACGGCAGTGACGGTCGCTTCGATGCGGTGTTTGAGCGGTTGCTGGATCTCAACAAACCGGCTGCCACAAAGGCGGGAAAGACTGATCCTGCTGCTGCAAGGGACATATGCGACGGCAATGGTGATGTCATTGCGCAGCTCCTGAACAACAAAAAGGAGCGATCTATCGGTTTTGCAGACACGGTTCCCGAAGGCTTCGTGGATTTTGTGGCTGGCGAGTTAAACGGGCTTTTGCAGCGCTACAGAAGCGAGCGAAAGGCCTGAACTACGCGTAATCTGGTTTTGTGTAAGCGTTGAACGGAAAGAACAGAGAGAAGGAACAACGGCAAGAAAAAAGGCCCCCAGAACGTTACCGCCCCGGAAGCCCTCTTCAATGTAGCAATTTTAGAGAATCACTTCCTACCTGACTTGTCAAGAGTCGGACGCGTTCCGGCAACACCTTTCCCTTGCCTCAATTTGAGGTAGAGAAAATGACTGATCGTTTTGCAACGACGCCTTTTGGCGGGCGATCGCTGTCCCATGCCATGTTCGCAGTGCAGGAAAAGACAGCCCGTGCCCGTGAAAAGCTGGCGGGTACAGACGCCAATCACCCGGAAAAATGGGCGCTTTTGCGTGAATTAACGCAGGCGCGCGCGGCATTCTTCCTTTCGGATCGTACGATTGCCGTGCTGGAAGCCCTTCTAAGCTTCTATCCGGAGACCCTATTGGACGGAAGCACGCCTGTGGTGGTGTTCCCATCCAATGCGGAACTGTCGATGCGCACGCGTGGCATGTCTTCTGCGACTATTCGCAGGCATCTCGCGGCGCTGGTGGAAGCGGGATTGATCATCCGGCGCGATAGTCCAAATGGCAAACGCTATGCCAGGCGCGGCGAGGGTGGAGAAATCGAACATGCATTCGGTTTTGATCTGTCACCATTGGCGCTGCGCGTTGATGAAATCAGTGAACATGCGGCAGCTGCACGGGATTTGGAGCGGGCTATTCATCGTGTCCGCAGCGAAATCACCATTCATTTGCGTGACGTTTCCAAAACCATTGATGCGGGTCTCAGTGAAGAACGCTCCGGCGATTGGGAAGCCTATGCGGATGAACTGGCAGCCCTTTCGGGGCGCGTGAGCAGGCATCTGCCATTGGAGACGATGAAGGTGAGGCGTGATGCACTTGCCACCCTCCGCAGCAAGGTGGAAAAAGCCTATCTGGATACACTTTCAAACGAAGAAATGAGCGGCACTGACTCCTTTTTTGAGCACCATATTCAGAATTCAAATATAGAATCCCATTTTGAAAGGGCTTCCGAAAAAAGCCAGAAACAAACGGCAGCGCCTGAAACTGAAGATATGCGGAATGCTGAATCCGGAAAGAACAAGACGGAAGCCGGACGCAGCCAGGCAATGTTGAAAATGCGCCAGCGGTTGCTGGATGCCAAACTGAAACGCGGGCAGCACCGGGATGCAATGCCGGGAGAGTTGCCCGCGGGGCAAATGAAGACGGCCGCATTGCCTTTGGGCGCGGTGCTGGAAGCTTGCCCGCAAATTCGCGATTATGCCCGCAATGACATTGCAGATTGGCGCGATCTGATGCAAACGGCGGCTTTGGTCCGCTCGATGCTCGGTATTTCGCCGGATGCATGGGAAAGGGCGCGTGACACCATGGGCGACATCAACGCCTCGATCACGATTGCCGCGATATTGGAGCGCGCAGGGGAAATTCGCTCGCCGGGCGGGTATTTGCGGGTACTCACCGACAGGGCCGAGATTGGTCAGTATTCGGTTGTTCCCGTTATCAAGGCACTGAATGGCGAGGGGCGTGTTTGAAGGCTGCAAAATCAGTACCGAATAGTTCGGAGAGGGTGGCTATCTGCGTTTAATTACGACCTTGAACGTGATTGAGGACGCAAGGGAGAAGAAAGTGGCGCCAAAGTGAGCGTGTTTTAAACAATGTTCAACTTTGGAGATATTGATGAAGTTTCTTTCTCTTATGCTCGGCCTGTTTTGGAGCGTAACCGCTACCGCTACGGTTTTAGCGGATGGCCATATTGGTGTGACACAGATGACTATTGCGTCGCTGGAGCGTGGAAGAAATCTTTCCGTCACGATTTGGTACCCTGCTACTGAAGGTGGCCAAGAAATATTATTGGCGGAAAGCAAGTTGTTTGAAGGAACCAGAGCTTTTCGTGACGCGCCGATCGCTGGTGGTCGATATCCGCTTATCGTCGTTTCTCATGGATCGGGTGGACGTATTGAGGATCTGGGATGGATTGCTTCCCACCTCGCCGAGGCCGGATTTATCGTTGCCGGGCCAAATCATCCGGGCACTATGAGCCGGGATTCGACACCTGCGGATACACCTAAACTTTGGGAACGTACAAACGATTTGTCAGAGGTCGTAAGCGCGTTAACCGCCGCAGGGCAATGGAGCGGTTCTATAGTTAAGGAGCGCGTTGGAGTGCTTGGTTTTTCACTTGGTGGGGCGGCGGCTATGGAACTTTCAGGCGCCAGAGCTAATCTTGAAGCCTATGCCCGGTACTGCGACACTTATAAAACGATGTCGGATTGTACTTGGTATGCTGGTGGCAAGGGTTATGTGAACGGCGAAGCAGTTTCTACGGAAGTTGTTGACTTGCGGAAGATTGACAAAGTGCGTTTCGAGCAATCCAACCTTGACCCGCGTATCAAATCAGCGGTGCTCATTGATCCTGCGTTGGCACAAGCTTATGATGTAGAAAGCTTGAAGAAGATAGGCATACCGACGCATTTCATAAATTTGGGCAGGGTGGGGGGTGTTCCAGTTGCCGTTGCCGCGCAAAAGCTGTCCGAACTAACGCCCAATAGTGAACTGATCAACGTGGATGATGCTGTTCATTTCAGCTTTCTTGCTAATTGCAGGAGCGGTGGCCCTCAACTGCTGAAATCTATCGGTGAAACGGACGCCCTTTGCGACGATGGAGGCGGCAGGTCTCGAACTGATATCCATGCCGAGTTGGGCGAGATCATAGCTGAGGCTTTCGCTCGAACCTTAAAGGACGTGCGGTAAAGATTCATAAACAGCTCAATATAAGTGAGCAGAGGCGTTGAAATGCCTCTACTCTTTATAGGTCTCTATAGAAACCAAGCTCTAATTAGCGCGAAGTCAGATCATCAGGCAGATCACGGTTGTGAAACTCTTTGAACACAGTCCGCAATGTGCCATTGGCAAAGTTGGTTTTTACCCAGTTGTTCAGCCAATCCTGCAAAGGCTTTTCTCCCTTCGGAAGGGCGATGCCGAGATTGGTTTCCTTCTGGGTAAACTTCAGTTCAAGCGGGTTGCCTGTGCGTTTTTTATTGAGACCGCCAAGCACGGCCGACTGGCTGGAGATAATGTCGACCTGGCCGGATACGGCGGCGGTAATCAGTGTTGCGTCGTCTTCGAAGCGCACGATTTGCGCGCCGGGCGCGTTCTGGGTGATGTCCATGTCGTTGGTGGTCGCGCGGGTAACGCCAATGCGCTTACCGGCAAGATCGGCGTAGTTTTTGATCTCGACGGTTTTGGGCGCGGCAACAATGAGGCTGAGTGTTGCATAGGGTACGGAGTAATCGATGGCCTTCTTGCGCTCGTCCGTAATGCCGAGGGCGGAGACGAGCAAATCGGCTTTTCCGGTCTGAACGGTCGGAACACGGGCGGCGTTGGTGATCTCGATCAGTTCCAGTTTCACGCCAAGATCTTTGGCAATGAGGCGCGCGGTCTCGACATCGGAGCCGGTCGCCTTCAGATCGCCGTCGACATAGGAATATTCAGGGCTGCCCATGGCGACAGCAATGCGGACTTTGCCGGATTTCTTAATGTTTTCAAGGATATCCGCCTGCGCCGCGGTTGCGACTATCATGAGTGCCGCTGTAGCAGCGACGGCAACTTTCATTATGGTTTTCATGTTCTCTCTCCCAGTTGATTTCAGTCTCGCCGGACAAGCCGGGTTGATGTCAGAGGCCGTTCGCCAGAAAGTCCTTCAGTTCCTGGGTTTCAGGCCGCACGAGCATGTCACCAGTACCGGTCTCCCAGACCCGGCCGGTGTTCATGTAGATGACGCGGTTTGCGACCTTGCGCGCGAAAGCCATTTCGTGGGTAACAACGATCATGGTCATTCCGCCCTTGGCGAGATCCTCCATCACGCGCAGAACTTCGCCGGTCAGCTGTGGATCGAGTGCGGATGTGACCTCGTCAAACAACATTACTTTGGGTTGCATGGCGAGTGAGCGGGCAATGGCTACACGTTGCTGCTGCCCGCCGGATAGTTGTTCGGGGTAGGCGTCGATTTTCTGAAGTAATCCGACCTTTGCCAAGACTGATTTTGCTGTCTCCATGGCCTCGGCGCGGCCGACATTCTTGACGCGGCGCAACGCCAGCATGATGTTTTCAGCCACATTCATATGCGGAAACAGATTGTAGCTCTGAAATACCATCCCAACATCTTGACGCAGGGCACGAATGCTCAGATCGGGTGACTCTACGCGATGACCACACACTTCAATCGACCCGCCCTGAATTGTCTCAAGCCGGTTGATGCAGCGCAGGGCAGTGCTTTTCCCCGAACCCGACTGGCCGATGAGTGCCACCACTTCCCCCGGTGCGACATCGAAAGAGACCCCCTTGAGAACCTCGACGGTACCGAAACGCTTGATGACTTCGTGGAGTTTAACGGCGGCCGACATTCAGTTTCCTCTCGAGAGAACGGCTCCAGACCGAAAGCGGATAGCAGACGCAAAAATAGAAGGCGGCAGCGATGCCAAAGATGAGAAATGGCTGGAACAGCGAATTATTGATGACCTGCGCCGCACGGGTAAGCTCAACAAAGCCGACAACCGACGCAAGTGAGGTGTTTTTGACGAGCTGCACCATGAAACCGACCGTTGGCGGGGTGGCGATGCGCAGGGCTTGCGGCAAAATTACGTCTGTCAGCACCTGCCAGCGCGTCAGGGCGAGGCATTCGGCAGCTTCAAACTGGGTTCGCGGCACGGATTCAACGCAACCATGCCAAATTTCACCAAGATAAGCGCTGGAATAGATCATCATGCCAACACCAGCAGCCATGAGGGGCGGCAGTTCGATGCCGATGACGCCGAGGCCGAAATAAATGACAAACATCAGGATTAAGAGGGGTGTTCCCTGAATAATCTGAACATAAACAAGGGATAGGCGCCGCAGCCATCGCATGGTTGAGGTGCGGGCGAGCATGACAAAGAATCCCGCAATGCCACCCAATGCGAAGGCGAGGGCGGAAAGGACGACTGTCCAGACGAGCCCGTTCAGCAAATAAAAGAGATGATTTGTGGTGAAACCGTCGGTCATGGCTGGTTCCTCACAATGGTGTGCCGAGCTTGCGGCGGCGTGGGAAAATGGCGAGCGCAATCGCATAAAACCCGAAGCGGAGCAGATAGGTGATCATCAGATAGATCACGGCGATGACGATATAGGTTTCGAACGAGCGGAAGGTGTAGGACTGGATATTGTTGGCAACGCCGGTCAGCTCCTCCGCAGAAATCTGCGAGGTGATCGATGTCGATAGCATCATCAGGATGAATTGGCTGGTCAGGGCGGGATAAACCCGCTCGATCGACGGCATCAGGATGATGTCGCGATAGATCTGGAAACGGGAGAGGCCAAGTGCTTCCGCCGCTTCAATCTGGCTGGGATGCACGGCTTCCATGCCCGCGCGGACGATTTCGGCGGTATAGGCCCCGACATTGATGACCATGGCGAAGACCGAGGCGAAAAACACCGGCATGGTCAGGCCCATGGAGGACAATCCGAAGAATATGAAGAATATCTGCACGATAAACGGCGTATTACGCACGGTTTCGATGTAAATGCCGACGAGGAAACGCAGCCATGGATAGGCGCTGCGCCGGGCAATTGCACAAAGAACGCCGATGACGAGCCCGATGGCCACCGCGACGATGGTCATCTGGATTGTTGTGATCGCGCCCTGAAGAAAGCTTTGCCAGTAGGGCAGGAGCGCCTCAAAATCAAACTGGTAATTCATGGCGCTTTTCCCACTTATCGTGCCAGCCAGCCGCCATCGACGGGCAGAACTGTTCCATGCACATAGTCGGAGGCTCGGGACGCCAGAAAAACCGCGGCGCCACCAATATCCGAGGGATCACCCCAGCGACCAGCTGGAATGCGAGCCAGAATCTGGGAGCTTCGGTCTTGATCTTCCCTCAAGGCTGTTGTGTTGTTGGTGACGAAATAGCCGGGGGCGATAGCATTGACGTTGACGCCTTTTGCAGCCCATTCGCATGCCAAAAGTCTGGTAATTCCGGCAAGCCCGCTCTTCGAAGCCGTATAGGAAGGGATACGGATGCCGCCTTGAAATGACAGCAGCGAGGCAATGTTGATGATCTTGCCCTGTCCCGATGCAATCATATGTTTTCCGGCTGCCTGAGACAGAAAGAACGCCGATTTGAGATTGGTGTCGATAACCGCGTCCCAATCTTCCTCGGTGAAATCAACCGCATCATTGCGCCTGATAATACCGGCATTATTGACAAGGATGTCGAGGCCGCCAAAGGTTTTCAGCGTTTCCTCAACGATGGATGCCATGGGGGCAATGGTCGCAAGATCAGCTCTTATTGCGTGGAATTGAGCCCCGGTTGCTTCAACCAGAGCGCGCGTTTCATCCATTGATGACCGACCAACGGCGGCAATGGATGCCCCGGCTTGTGCAAGCGCCAGTGCAATGCCCTGTCCGATGCCCGTATTGGCGCCGGTAACAATGGCAATTTTATCTGTCAGATCAAAGAGTTGTGCCAATTTATTCACCGTAGGGAACTGATCGGGATATGATCCATATCCGTAAAGCTCTTATTGTCACCGCCCATCGCCCAGATGAAGGCATAGTTCGCGGTGCCAACGCCCGAATGAATGGACCAGCCGGGGGAAATGATCGCCTGTTCATTGGCAACGACCAGATGGCGCGTCTCGGAAGGATCACCCATCATGTGGAAAATTCGCTGATCGCTTGGCACGTCGAAATAAAGATAGGCTTCGGAACGCCGGTCATGGGTGTGGGAAGGCATGGTGTTCCACATATTGCCGGGTTCCAGCTGGGTCAGGCCCATGACAAGCTGGCAGCTGTCGCATACGTCAGGGTGAATATACTGGAATATGGTGCGCTTGTTCGATGTCAGCTGATCGCCCAGCTTCACCTGTTTGGCCCGATCAGGCTTGATGAGCGTGCTTGGATGGGCAGCGTGGGCAGGTGTCGACAGAAGATAGAATTTTGCCGGGTTTGCTGTATCGGTGCTCTCGAATATGACGTTGACCACACCTTTGCCGATATAGAGACAATCTCTGGATGCGAGTTCATGCACAGCGCCGTCCAAGGAAATGCGACCCGCACCCCCAATGTTGATAACGCCCAGTTCGCGCTGCGCAAGAAAGAACTCCTGTCCGATTGCCGTTGGCGCGCTCAAAGTCAAAGGCTTGGTTGCGGGCAGGGCGCCGCCAATGACAAGGCGGTCGATATGGCTATAGGTAAGGACGATTTCATCCGTTTCGAAAATGCTTTCAATCAGAAAGTGACGGCGCAAATCATCTGTGCCATAGGCGCGGACCGCGTCGGGGTGGGAAACCTGTCTGACTTCGATTTTCATGTCTTACCTTTATTCTGTTCTGTAAATTGTGCCCGTGAACGGGCTATACATCGTCGATGAAGTAACTCGGATTGACGTTGCGCATTTCTTTCACTTCGTTGAGCATTTGGCCGAGATGGAAGCCCATCGCCTCGATAGCGTGGGCGGTGTCGTGTCGGCGGATGCCGTCGAGAATGGCTTCATGTTCGTCAATCACACGGGTCAAGCGTCCGCGCTGCGGCAGAGTCAGTCGCCGATAGCGATCGATCTGCATCTTTACCTGCTGGATGACATTCCAGATGCCAGGAAACCCCGCTATCGCATTGATTTGAAGATGAAAACTTGTATCGGCTTGGTGAAACAGTTCATTGTCACTTACAGCCTCGGCCAGAGCGAGATCAGTAATGCTGGCTTCAAGGCGCTTGATATCAGCGGCATTTGCCTGTTCAGCCGCCAGCTTCACAGTTGTCTCCTCAAGCGATTTGCGGATGAGGATGGCTTCGTAAAGCGCGCGCCGCGGGATGCGGGAGACAAAGGTTCCTGACTGCGGAAAAATGTCGATCAGCCCATCATCGGCCAGACGCAGCACCGCCTGATGAACGGGCGTGCGGCTGACACCGAAATGTGCCGCAATCTCCTTCTCGGAAATAGGCTCCATCGGCTTGCGCCGCAGGGAAATAATCTCTTCCAGCAGTTCTTTATAAATGTGTGTCGCTGCGCGCGGTGTCGCGGCGCGTTGCTGCACATAGGCTGTTTGAGATGAGGAAAGGGGATGCGTCCGGTCACGCTTCCTGTCGGTATCATTGGTTTTTTCGTCATCTGTGAGCATGCCGGTTGTCCTTTGGTTCTGCAGTGGTTGAGCACCGCCTTCTGGCAATTCTGTTCCACTCGTATTGAGCGGTTTCTCACAGCTTTTCGCAAGTCACGATCGCGAGTGAAATATAAATATTCTAATATTTCAGTTTTGACAAGCGGCTTCGATTTGGTTTTGCACAGGAGAGCGCGACACCCGGAAAAAGGTGGCGAGAGAGAAGGGATATTCAGCAAATGCGCGCGCCGAAGCCTGCGTTTAGCCGGGTTCGACAAGGAAGTATTCGACCCACCGGGCACATAATGACAGGTTCCCGCTTGACGAAATCACGGATAGCCCTTTCGGGAAGCTGTTGATATCGGCAACCAATGTTTTGCTCTAGTGGCCTGAATAAAGACAGCTGCGCGGCTATCACCGATGTTGCTGTCACCCTCTTAGGACGATAGCACCGGCAATACCGAGCAGAACAAGTGCCGAAATACCGTCTAGGGCCATTCGGAGCCTTATGCTCTGAAAGCGCTTTGCTGCACTGGAAGCCGCAAACGCATATGCAAGGAGAACGGGTAATTCTACGATGATTGAGATTATGCAAAGTACGACAAACTGTGGTGTTGCACTTTGCGAAGGATCTATGAATTGGGGAATGATCGAAAGGAAAATGATGATTGTCTTTATGCTGGAAGCTTGTACAGCTATGGCCGAGAAAAGCGCGTCGGTTAGTCCTAAGCCCCGAATGTCCTTATTTTCAGGCACAATTATCTGATCTTTGTAGCCCGCCGAGTGCATCTCTCGTGCAATACCAATAGCGCTCCACGTTAAATAGGCTGCCCCACCATATTTGAGGGTTGCAAATGCAACTGGCGCAGCCGCAAGGGCCGCGCCAACACCAAAAGCTGACAACAAAAAATAGAGTATATTGACAGCAATAACTCCGATGGCTGCAACCGCTCCTACCCAAAATCCTTTTCTCATCGATTTGGAGATGACAAGGAAAACCGCCGGTCCTGGTGCCAGGCTGAAGACCAATTCGACCAGCGCAAAAGCAAATAATTTCTCATACATGAATGGTAAACTTTCGAGGGTATCTGGCCCCGGAGTACAGTTCAAGGTCAGTGTTTGAGCCTATGTCTGCTCTTTCAGGCGGCGCTAATCTCAGGAGAATAAATCGCCTCCATCGTCTCATGCGAGATACTAGTATCCGTCATGTCCGACAACGAGGCATAGGTGAAAACGATAACCGTCCGCTGTGTTTGTCCAGTCAATGGCGCGACCCGATGCAATGTCGTATTTGCACGCATGAGGTAGCAGGTTCCCGAATTGACATATATCTTTTGACTTCGCGAGAAGATAATATGTCGGCAAGATTCTTCTCGGGATTTTCTTTGTCCCAAACGGTGTCGTTAACATATTCGATACGTCCACCACGGAGTGGATGAGGAGCGTCAACGACCCAGATCAGGGCGAATGCGTAGTCATCCCAGTGCCAACCATGGGTATCACCAGATTTCTCCTGCGAGTTGATTATGTACTCCTCGGGTTCGTAGGGAACCTTATTCAGATTTTCGTCA
The DNA here is from genome assembly GCF_014138335.1 of Phyllobacterium sp. P30BS-XVII. Classification (NCBI taxonomy): domain Bacteria; kingdom Pseudomonadati; phylum Pseudomonadota; class Alphaproteobacteria; order Hyphomicrobiales; family Phyllobacteriaceae; genus Phyllobacterium; species Phyllobacterium sp. P30BS-XVII. The sequence continues at coordinate 489,161 of NZ_JACGXO010000004.1, read as the reverse complement.
GCAATATTCGAAAGATAACGGCGAATTTCTTCGGATTCAAAGAAGGTTGTAATTATGCCGTTATCGGCGTAGACCACATCCCGCCCAACGCTGCGGTAGTGACGCGGAGTATTGCCAGTTGATGCCAGATTGAGATCGCGCCTTTTTGCGTTTTCATTCAAGAGGCGTTTTGCTTGTGCATGCATTTCAGCAGCAATATCGGAAGGAACCAATTGTTCAATCTGAACAGTCCCTTCTCGTTTAAACCGCTCTTTCAGCGCTTTTTGCAGTTGCGGCGATAATGAGGAAATATGATCTTTCAATCTTTTGTCAAAATTCATACTACACCTTTGAAGCTAAGACACTGTATGTTTTCCAATGGCTCAGCTGTAGGGGATGCGGTGATCAGAATCTTGAACGCTATTGCTTTTTGGCGAAACGAGCAGGTGTGATACCATACGATCGTGCAAACCATCGCGTTAGATGTGCTTGATCGGCAAAACCTGCTCGATAGGCAACATCACTTGGTGAAAAGCCTTTTCTGAGGAGATCGCGTGCGAGTTCGATCCGTTTCGCTCGTTGCCAAGTCATTGGCGGTACGCCAGTTTCCTTTGTGAAGGCGCGTACAAGCGATACCTTATCGATAGCCATTTGCGCGGATAACTCAGTTAAACTCAATTCGGTATCTATATTCGACAGCAGTATTTTCTGGGCTTTCATCGCAACACTGGTGAGTGCAATGGATTTATCGACCGTATGAGAGGCAATACCGCGACAGGAGGTGTGATCTATTATGGTGAGAATCGTCTCGTCGATCACTGGAGAAGCGTCCTGATCAAACCCAAGAGAGATCAAATTTCGAAACAATCGTCCTATCTTCCGGTCACAGATTAGGGGCTTTTGGAACTCAAACGTGCCGTTGAATATCTGTGCGCTCTGAAAAAATGTCGTGCTGAGATAGATGCTCACAATAAAATCGGCCCCATCGCCCGATTGTATCTGGCCCGGATTGTAGAAAGTAGTGCTTCCTTGTGGCGCATCGATCTTAACGCGATCCAACTTGAGCCGCTCGTGACCGGAAATATTATGGCTTAGAACATATTCATCGTGACTGTGCGGTGAAAACGAAATGCGGTCGGACCAGATCACGGCTACCTCATAGTCATTACCGACAAATCGCTTCTGCTTCATTTACAAGAACTCCGCTCCGGGGAGGGCATTGATCAATGCCAAACGCAATATTTGTAGTTCTGTGCAACGTCGTTCAAAAATACATTGGTATCGGCCCAGTCGGGGCACAATGAGATACACCCGCTTGGGAAATAGTAGACATGTTTCCGAGGGTGCCGAACAATAAGGCGTATTGTATTCGCAAGAGGGGTGACCGCAACCCTGGAATTGCGATTATCATCTTCCGCCGCGCTGTCTCAACCATTCCCGTGCAAAAATTGTGACCCGGCATTTGACACGGCTCTACTTCCATGCTGAATTGGCACAATGGTCCAACCAATTATACAAGGCGTTTCGTGATCAATCCGATCCTTTCACCGGTTCACACATCATCGCGCGATGACGCGGTGCTGAATGCATTGGTGGATTTTGTTGCCAGCGAGGGGTTGAAACCCGGCGACCGTTTGCCGACCGAACGGGTGCTTGCGGAATATCTGAAAGTCAGCCGCACAACGGTGCGCGAAGCGCTCACCCGCTGGCAGGAACTCGGACTTGTCGAACGGCGGCAGGGCAGCGGCACCTATCTGCGTTCAGCGGTGACGCGGAACATGCTGCATATGCCCCTGACATTGCCATCGGGCAATGATTTCAAAAGCCTGATGCACACATTGGAAATTCGACGCGGGCTTGAGGCGGAAGCAGCGGTTCTGTGTGCGGAACGGGCGAGTGATGAAGACATCGCCTTTATCGAACAGAAGCTGATTGTTATGGAAGAGGCATTCCACGCCCGCGAAGGCATGTCGGCTGAAGAGGACTGGGATTTCCACCTTGCCGTCTTCCGCACATCCGGAAATCCACTCTTCGAACAGATCATCGCCGCCATGTATGAAATGTTTCACCGGTTCTGGGAGCATCCGCTTGGCGTGCGTGACTTTGGCCACGCCAGCTTTCCCTATCACCGTACCCTGTTCAACTGCATTGCAGCGCGTGATCCCGTTGGAGCACGCGCCGAGGCATTGAAACTTATTGCCACTGTCGAAAATGACCTTCGGCGCGGCGCCGCAAATCTCAAGAAGCAGAGCAAGACATGAACGACAATCCCTTTTTCTATGATCAGGATATGATGGCGCAGGCCGCAACTTTGCTCGCTCATGATGACCCGTTTCCCGGAGGGTCGGTCGTTCCGCCGATCTATCAGACTTCGCTCTTCACCTTCGAAAACTATGCTGACATGGCCGATACCTTTGCCGGTCGCAAACGCCAGCCGATCTATTCACGCGGCGACAATCCGACCGTGATGGAATTTGAAGGCAAGATCGCAGCACTTGAGGGGGCCGAAGCTGCCCGCGCTTTTTCGAGTGGCATGGGCGCGATCAGCGCCACGGTGCTCGCCTTTGTTGGAGCAGGGGACCGGATCGTTGCCGTGCGCAATTGCTATGGCGATGCGTATCGTCTGTTTGAGCGCCTGCTGCCACATCTCGGTATCAAGGTCGATTATGTCGATGGTTCTGATCCCGATGCGGTTGCTGCGGCGCTTCCCGGTGCCAAGCTGCTTTATCTGGAAAGCCCAAGCTCGATGATGTTCGAGCTGCAGGACATTGCGCATTATGCGCAACTGGCCAAGCAGCATGGTGTTGTCACCACCATTGATAATTCCTATGCGACACCGCTGTTCCAGAAGCCGATCAGCCATGGCATTGATCTCGTCCTGCATTCCGCCTCGAAATATCTCGGTGGGCATAGTGATACCGTGGCCGGTGTGGTCGCGGGATCGCGCGAAATGATCGACCGGATCAATGGCCGCACCTATTCTTATCTTGGCGCAAAGCTTTCACCCTTTGAGGCATGGCTTTTGCTGCGCGGGCTGCGCACGCTGACCCTGCGCCTGCCGCACCATATGAAGAGCGGCCTGACCATCGCCGAGCGTCTGAAAGGACGCGGCGATGTCGAGCGGGTCATTCACCCTGCCTATTCCAATCATCCGGGTAAGGCGACACTTACCGGATATACCGGGCTGTTTTCCTTCGAAGTCACCGATGAGATCGATGTGCCGACATTCGTCGACGCACTCAAGCTGTTCCGCATCGGTGTCAGCTGGGGCGGGCATGAAAGCCTCGTCGTTCCGGCAATGGCCTCGTTGCAGCAAACACCTGACGCCAATTCAATCGGGCGCTTTGGTGTGAGCCCGCGAACCATCCGTCTGCATGTGGGACTTGAAAATGTAGAGGAGCTGTGGGCCGACCTTGTGAATGCCCTGGATAAAGCAAAACGCTAAACAGAAAACTGAAGTGGGAGCATAAAATGCAAAAAAGAATGGGAACATTTCTTGCCGGTGCGATGGCCGCACTGGCGATGACCGTATCGTCAGCCTTCGCTGACACGACCATCAAGATGGTCGAAGTGATCACAAGTCCGCCGCGCACGGAGCTTTTGAAAAAGCAGATTGCGAGCTTTGAACAGGCCAATCCGGGGGTCAAGGTGGAGCTTGTCTCGCTTCCTTGGGGTCAGGCATTCGAAAAATTCCTGACAATGGTTCAGGCCGGTGACACGCCCGATGTGGTCGAAATGCCGGAGCGTTGGATGGGCCTTTATGCGAATAATGGCCAGCTTGAAGATCTCGGGCCTTATGTTGCCAAATGGAAAGATGGCGGCACATTGGGTGAGCGCGCCAAGCAGTTCGGCTCCGTCGTCGATAACAAGCAGTACATGATCCCTTACGGCTATTATGTCCGGGCGATGTTCTGGAACAAGAAACTATTTGCCGAGGCAGGGCTCAAGGAAGCGCCAAAGACGCTTGATGAGTTCATGGAAGCCAACAAGAAGATTTCCGCGATCAAGGGCAAGTATGGCTATTGCCTGCGTGGCGGTCCCGGCGGTTTCAATGGCGTCCAGATGTTCATGAACATTGCCAATGGTAAGGGTGCTTATTTCAATGGCGATGGCACGGCGACCCTGAACGAACCGGGTTCGGTCAAGGGCCTCGAGATGCTCGCCGATATTTACAAAAAGGGCTACGCGCCGAAGGACAGTGTCAGCTGGGGCTTCAACGAAATCGTCACCGGCTTTTATTCCGGCACCTGCGCGATGCTCGATCAGGACCCCGATGCGCTGATCGGTATTGCCGAGAAGATGAAGCCTGAAGATTTCGGCGTTGCGCCGATGCCAACGGGACCCAACGGCAAATCCTACCCGACGCTTGGTTATGCCGGCTGGGCCATGTTTGCCAATTCCAAGGTCAAGGACGATGCGTGGAAGCTGATGGGCACTTTGCTGGCCCCGGCTGATAATCTCGAATTTGCCAAGAATGTCGGCGTTCTGCCCATTCACAACGGTGCGGATAAGGACCCGTATTTCGGTTCAGAAAGCTTCAAGGGCTGGTTCCAGGAATTGAGCGATCCAAAGACGTTCGAGTTCGTGACGCCGCCGACCCATCTGGAAAATCTCGGTAACTTCTACGACTCCGTATCAGTGAAGAATTTTCAGGAAGTATTGCTCGGCCAGAAGACTGCCAAGCAGGTTGCTGATGACTGGTCTGCGTTCCTCACCGAACAGCAGCAGGCGTGGATGGCCAAGAACAAGAAATAATGAAGTGCGATGCCCTGGTACGGATGTGCCGGGGCATCTTTCCCATGACTTTCGCCAATCCGTGAAATCGGAGGCGAGGGGTGGGGGACCATTGGCAAAAGAGGGGCCGTACACATGGCAATGCAATCAACAGCGGCAATGACGCCGCAACAGGAGAGAAAGGCCAGCAGCAAGCGTCGCTTCAGCGCCGCTTTTGAGCCATGGCTTTATCTCAGCCCTGCACTTGTTCTGCTGCTTGTCGTTCTGGTGGTACCGCTGATCTTCGGTGTCAGCTATTCCTTTCGCAAATTCTCGGCCTTCAAGTCTGAATATGTTGGGCTGGCCCAATATAAGGCTTTGCTGTCTGACCCGGTTCTTGGTCAGGCGCTGATGAACACCTTGTGGTGGACCGTCGCCAGCCTGTTTCTCCAGTTCTTTCTCGGCCTGGGGCTTGCCTTGCTGCTGGACCGTCCCTTCTTCGGCAAGAAGGTGGTACAGGCGATTGTGTTCCTGCCATGGGCTGTGCCGTCATTTCTTTCGGGCCTTACATGGGCATGGTTGTTCAACCCGATTGTCGGGCCGTTGCCGCACTGGCTTTTCGCGCTTGGCCTGAAATCTGAACCCACCAATATTCTTTCCGATCCGGCCACGGCGATGTGGGGACCGATTGTTGCCAATGTCTGGTTCGGTGTGCCGTTCTTTGCCATTACTCTGCTGGCTGCGCTGAAATCCATTCCTTCCGAGCTGCACGAAGCCGCCGCTATTGATGGTGCCAATCCATGGCAGCGTTTCATCAAGGTGACACTGCCTTTCCTTGCGCCAACCATCGCGATCACCGTGATGCTGCGCACAATCTGGATCGCCACCTTTGCCGACCTCATCTATGTCATGACCGAGGGTGGTCCGGCTGGTTCGACCAATACGGTTGCGACCTACATCTATGTCAGCGCCTTCAAGACCCTGGACAAGGGTTATGCTTCGGCGGTTGCCGTGCTGCTTCTGGCGCTTCTTATCCTTTATGCGGTCGTGCTGATCCGTATCCGCCGCTCGCTCGTGAGGTATTCGTGATGATTGCTGGCCGTTCCCGCAAAGCCCGTATTCTTGGAAGCATCGGCCTCTACACTGCCGTTGCCGCCTATGTCATCTTCGCGCTGTTTCCACTGTTCTGGACCCTGAAGATTTCGGTGACACCGCAATCGCTGCTCTATTCCGAGGGCATTACCATGTGGCCTTCATCGGCCACATGGGAGAATTACAAGACCGTTCTGAGGGCAACCGACTTTCCGCGCTATTTCCTCAACAGCGTGATTGTTTCTGTGGTGACTGCGGTGCTCGTCACCATTATTGCTTCGGCTGCCGGATATGCCCTGTCGCGGTTTTCGTTTCGCGGGAAAACCACTGTAGCGGTGATTTTGCTGCTGACGCAGACTTTCCCGCTCGTGATGGTCATTCCGCCGATCTACCGCATCATGGGCGAGCTTGGGCTCACCAACAGTCTCACGGGCCTGATTATCATCTATACGGCGTTCAATATCGCCTTTGCCACCTTCCTGATGCAGTCATTCTTTGACGGCATTCCGAAAGATCTGGAAGAGGCGGCGATGATTGATGGATGCAGCCGCAGTCAGGCGCTGCGCCGCGTCATCATTCCGCTCACCCTGCCGGGTATGGGCGCAACGCTTGGTTTTGTCTTCACCGCCGCATGGAGCGAGCTGCTGTTCGCGCTGATGCTGATCAGCAGTGACAGCCAAAAGACATTTGCCGTCGGCCTTCTGACTTTCATTGGAAAATTCGCTGTCGACTGGGGACAGATGATGGCGGCTTCAGTGCTAGCGCTGATCCCGGCCTGCCTGTTCTTCGGCTTCTTGCAACGCTACCTCGTGACTGGCCTCACCGCCGGTGCCGTCAAGGGATAATCGAAAGAGATAAGCTCATGGCTTCCGTCACCATTACCAATGTTCAGAAAAATTATGGCGCGATGAACGTGCTGTCAGCCGTGGACCTTTCCATTGCCGATGGCGAGTTTGTGGTGCTTGTCGGGCCGTCCGGGTGTGGCAAATCTACCCTGCTGCGCATGATCGCGGGTCTCGAAGAAATCTCGGCCGGTGAAATCCGTATCGGCGAGCGCGTCGTCAATGATGTCGCGCCAAAGGACCGGGATATCGCCATGGTGTTCCAGTCCTATGCGCTTTATCCGCATATGGATGTGGCATCCAATATGGGCTTCAGCCTGATGCTGCGCAAAACCGCCAAGGAGCTGGTGTTCGACCGGGTTGGCGCTGCCGCCAAGCGGTTGGGGCTGGATGTTTTCCTGCAGCGCCTGCCACGCCAGCTTTCAGGCGGTCAACGTCAGCGCGTTGCCATGGGCCGCGCTATTGTGCGCGATCCCCAGGTGTTTCTCTTTGATGAGCCGCTGTCCAATCTGGACGCGAAACTGCGTGTTCATATGCGCACCGAGATCAAGGCGCTGCACCAGCAGCTGAAGACAACATCTGTCTATGTCACCCATGATCAGGTTGAAGCCATGACCATGGCCGACCGCATCGTGGTGATGCATGATGGTGTGATCCAGCAGGTGGGCACACCGCTTGAGCTTTATGACCATCCGGCCAATCTTTTTGTGGCGGGCTTCATCGGATCTCCGGGCATGAATTTTCTGCCTGCCGTGGTCAGTCGCAACAATGCCGAAGTCGAGGCGCAGCTTAGCGATGGCCAGACAATTGCCATTGATCCGCGATTGCCTGTCGAAGACGGCGAGCGGGTGACAATCGGCATTCGCCCGGAAAATATTGAAGTCGGAAGCGCCGATGCTTTGAAGGCCAAAATCCAAGTTATCGAGCCTCTGGGCCTCTCAACCCAGTTCTACACAACTCTGGCTGATTTGCAGGTTTGTATCTATGCGATGGGACGAACCGACCGGAAGCCGGGTGATACAATGAACATCGGGATCAAGGCCGGGGATGTGCATGTTTTCAATCCAGCAACAGGGCAGAGGATTGATCCTGCCGCCTGAGGTTGAATCACTGTTCTCACCTCATTCCATGCGAGGAATTATTTTTCCTTGTATTGGCCGTTTGTGGTATTAAATTCACAAATTCGCGTCTTGCGACAGCGAATAGTGCCTATGCATCCTCAAGGCAAAGTGACATTTTCCAATCATCCGCCGAAAGGCTTGAAAACTCTGGATGGAAACAAAAAAATGAATTGGCTCAAATCTCTACTCGTTGTTGGTGCAATGCAGGCTCTGGCCATCGTGCCAATGCAGACTCAGGCGCAGGCGCAATCGAACCTTGAGCAGATCAAGACAGCCGGTGTACTGAAGATCGGCACGGAAGGCACCTATGCGCCGTTCACCTATCACGATGCTGCCGGCAAGCTTGTCGGCTTCGATGTGGAAATCGGCGAAGCCGTTGCCAAGAACCTCGGCGTGAAGGCAGAGTTCCTTGAAGGCAAATGGGATGGTCTGATCGCTGGCCTCGATGCAAAGCGTTATGACACCGTGATCAATCAGGTTGGTATCACCGACGCACGCAAGGCGAAGTATGATTTCTCCGAGCCCTATATTGCCTCCAAGGCCGTGCTGATCACCAAGGGCGATAATACCGATATCAAGACCTTTGCCGACCTTAAGGGCAAGAAGTCTGCCCAGTCACTGTCGAGCAATTTCGGCAAGATCGCGCAGGCCAATGGCGCTGACCTTGTTGGCACCGATGGTTTTGACCAGTCGATCCAGCTGCTGCTCAGCGGCCGCGCCGATGCCACGATCAATGACAGCCTGTCCTTCCTCGATTTCAAGAAGCACAAGCCTGACGCTAACGTGAAAATCGCGGCAACGCAGGAGAATGCTGATTTCTCCGGCATCATCATCCGCAAGGGTGAGCCGGACCTGCTTGCAGCCATCAACAAGGCGCTCGAAACCATCAAGGCTGACGGCACGTACAAGCAGATTGCCGACAAGTATTTCGGCGCGGACGTTTCAAAGTAAGACTGTTTACGCTTCGAAAAAAGTACGCTCTAAGAGGGCAGGGGGATGATACTCCCTGCCTTTGCCTTTTGAGGGAGACGCGGCCTTGTCCCATTGGCTGACACTGATGCTTGAATCGCTTGGACCGTTGCTGTGGGCCGGGTTGATTTTCACCATTCCGCTGACACTTCTGTCGTTTGTACTTGGACTGGCTGTGGGCTTGATTGCAGCGCTCGTTCGGCTGTTTGCCGCCTGGCCCTTTGCCGCCATCGTCAAGTTTTACGTTTGGATCATCCGTGGCACGCCGCTGCTGGTGCAGCTCTTTCTGATTTTCTACGGACTGCCCAGTGTCGGCATCGTGCTTGATGCCTTTACCGCCGCATTGATTGGTTTCACCCTCAATATCGGTGCCTATACGTCGGAAATCCTGCGTGCGGTGATTTCATCCGTGCCGCGCGGACAGTGGGAGGCTGCTTATTCCATCGGCATGACGTGGTCGCAGGCCATGCGCCGCACGATCCTGCCGCAGGCGGCACGCGTTGCTGTGCCGCCATTGTCGAACACGTTTATTTCGCTCGTCAAGGATACGTCGCTGGCAGCGGCCATCACGGTTCCGGAAATGTTTCAGGCGGCACAGCGCATCGTTGCCACCACATATGAGCCGCTGATCCTCTATGTGGAGGCGGCGATTATCTATCTCATCCTGAGTTCGGTTCTGTCGTCACTGCAGGCACGGCTTGAAACGCGTCTCAATCGTTATGGCGGATTTCTGGAGGCACGGTCATGATGATTGAACTGAAGAATATCGAAAAGCGCTTCGGCGATCTGACGGTGCTTAAAAATGTCTCGCTGAGTATTGCCGAGGGCTCTGTTATGGCGCTTGTCGGGCCATCGGGTGGTGGCAAAAGCACGCTGCTGCGCTGCATGAACCTTCTGGAAATTCCGACATCCGGGTCGGTGGAAATCGATGGTGACAGACTGGAATTTCAGCCGGGAATTAAAGTCACGACCAAGGCTGTTCAGTCGGTGCGCCGGCATTCGGGCATGGTGTTCCAGAACTTCCAGCTTTTTCCGCATCGCACCGTTATCGAGAATGTCACCGAAGGCCTCACGACCGTTTTGAAATGGCCAAAGGAAAAAGCGCGCGAGCGGGCCATGATGTTGCTTGAGAAAGTCGGTCTGGCGCATAAGGCTGACGTCTGGCCATCAACGCTATCAGGCGGGCAGCAACAGCGCGTGGCGATTGCCCGCGCTTTGGCACCGTCGCCGAAAATCCTGCTCTGTGACGAGCCGACATCGGCGCTTGATCCGGAACTATCAGGTGAAGTCGTTGATGTATTGGCCCAGCTTGCGCGCGAAGGCACGACCATGGTTATGGCAACGCATGATTTGCGTCTGGCTTCGCGCATTGCCAATCAGGCGATTGTGCTCGATGGCGGCGTTATTGTTGAAACCGGCACGTCGCACGATATCTTCACGCAGCCGAAGCAGGAGCGCACAAAGCGCTTTATTGCGACATTGACCCATGAAGGGCAACATATGCATGGCGAGGGCATCTGAAGCTGGTTAGTCCGCTTTGGCCTGTGTCGGGACATTGATCATCCATTGCACGCCAAACTGGTCTGTCAGCTTGCCAAAGAAGTCGCCCCATACTTGCAACCCGAACGGCGTGGTGATCGTTCCGCCAGCAGCCAGACGTGTGAACAGTCTTTCCGCTTCATCGCGGTCGTCTATGACAAGCATATGGGCGGAGCCGCGCATGGGTTCGGCATCGTCATTGTCCGAGGCGTAAAAGAGAACGCCGGGACCCTCGAAGCGTGAATGCATAATCTTACCACGCATGGCTTCGGTGCGCACAGGCATGCCGTTTGCGCCATACCGCAGTTCTTCGGTGATCCGGCCTAGTCCACAGTGAGTGTAGAAGGCGAGGGCCTGTTCGCAAGACGTTGTAAAGAAAAGATAGTTTGACAACAGCATGACCGGTACTCCGGGCGTTGAATATTGATCATTCTTTATCATAACATGTGGTGGCCTAATTGATATTGAGCCCGTAGCTGGCAGGGTCCAATCCTATATCGCCCATGCCCTTCGCCAGCCCGGTGATCAAATCTGCCCTTTGCCGTTCTGCGATAAAGCTCCAGCCGCGGGTGATGCCTTCCTGCCATGCTTGGCCCCGTTCCCAGGCTTCGGCATAGGCAATGGCCAGATCAGATTGGCGACGGGTGGTTATCAGCGCTTCACACAGCAAGGCGGCCTGCTGCGCATCCTTATCGCGCTTGCTGATGCCGTTATCATCGCTCCGGCGGCGCGATGCGACGATAAGTTTGTGAACCGCATAGCGTTCGGGGGCGGGTACATTCACCGATACGCCGCTCTTGTGCAGCAATACGGTGCGCACGGGTTCATGGATCAGATAGTCGAGAAAGCGCAGTGGTTCCGCCGCCGCACCGCCGAGTGCCGGCATGCTGGCGGGCTTACTGGCAAAGTCATCGCTTCCGGTGTTCGGCGTGAGAAACTCCACCTTGTACTTTTTTGCGTTCTCAAATTGCGTTGTGAGATTGCCGCTTTGATGCGGGACTTTGCGAAAGGACGGATCAATCTGACGCAGGACGTCGAGAACTGGCGGAATAGTGTCACCGACAGCCGTGGAAATCGAATGAAACTGGGCAAAATCGGCGTCACCCGTTTGCATGGCCGCTGAGGGCAGCTTGATACCAAGGACGCCAGAGTATGTCTGGAAGGCGACGGTTCCTACAAGGACTGACCTTAGTCTGAAAAGTCCGGCATCGGCCAAAACTTCCACAATGTCTCCGGTGAACCGTTCCGGTGATGTCATTCCGGCGTCTCGTGTCAGTGTCGAAACCAGTTTCCGCCGGGCCCGCAAATCATCTTTGATTTCCTTAAAGGCAGCAACGCGCTTTGAGATTTCCGCGTCGCTCTTGGGGCCAACATAAGTCCGCTTGTCGCCACTGTCTGTTGGCGTGTCAAAATACCAGTACTCATTGCCCTTGACGGTTACGGTTACAAACCGCCCCGTGATCGCAAAGTCTGCCTTGAAGTTCGCATCGAGTGTCCGCTGCCCAAGTTCTGCGAACATCGTCCGATAGACCAGATCGATCTCTTTGAGCATGATACTATCCAGTTATAATGTTTCCGCAAAAACATTATAACTTATTGGCAGGCCTTCGCAAGTCGTTATAATGTTTTTGTGGAAACATTATAACTTCGAGCCTTTACTGTTTCGCCGCGTAACCGAAGGCAGTCTATCGCATTTATCTGGGAAAGAGGCCGTCGAGCAGGAAGTCGAGGCCCTTTCTGAATGCACCATCCCAATCATTATCCAACAGCAGACGAGAGCGTTCGATTGTCGGGTAGTGTTCACTGAGACGTGTGAGGCGTTGCTGCCCGGCAGCCATGTCATCGTCCGTAAGGTTGAAACTCGCCCGGGTGATGGTGGCGCCCATCACATAGTTCCAGAGCGACCATATCGCAACGTTCAGATCTTCGTCCGCTATACCGGCTCCGGACAAGATCTTGCTCAGCAGTTCCAGACGAGCGAGGATGTTCGGGCCGAGCGCCCGGCGCGGCAACAGCGATGCCGACCAGGGATGGCGCAGCATTCTGGCGCGCCAGTCTTCGAGCATGTGAACGACTTCTGCGCGCCAGTCTTGCGACTTATCCACTTGCGGCAGTTCGTGATATTCAAGCACAAGATCGAGCGCCAGATCAAAGACATCTTCCTTGTTGTCAACGTGCCAATAGAGGCTCATTACGCCCGAGCCGAGGCGATCAGCCAGCTTGCGCATCGTCAATCCACTGACTCCCTGAGCGTCCAGCATTTCCACCGCAGTCGTCGCAATACGTTCCAGGGAGAGGGGAGGTTCGATGCGATCCTGCATGGGCTGAGCCTGCTTGCCCGGAGTACCGCTACGTTTGTCAGCCATCTGTCTTCCTCACTGTCCTGAACGTCGATTTTGACTGGCAACACGACGAATGTCGATCATGGATGATTGACTCGTACATTGTACTATATAATGTATAGTACAATGTACGAGTCTTTATATGGCGATATGGGTCAAAGTTCAATCATACCTGCCGCGAGAGAACATTGCTCGCAGCCAGCAAAGCCAAGAGAAAATCATGTCACGCGCAATCAAGAAGCTGCTTATCGGAGGGCTAATCATCATGACCATGGGAATTCCCACGGCGGCGACAGCAAATGAGAATGATCTCAAGCTGACCATCGTCAATCCACAAAACCTCTACGATCCATCCCCCAATGGCTATAGCACAGCGGTGATCACGCCGCGCGGAGGCCGTGTGGCCTACATCTCCGGGCAGGGCGGTCAAGACAGCACCGGAGCCCTATCGCCTGACTTCGCTGTTCAGGTTAAGCAGGCCTACGCAAATCTGCACGCCGCCCTCGATGCGCTCGGTGCCAGACCGGATCAGGTCGCCAAGCTCACGGTTTTTGTGGTCGATCATGATGTGTCCAAGCTTGAGGTGCTGACCCGAAACGTCAAGGAGGTGTTCGGTGAGGCACTGCCGGCGCAGACTCTGATTCCCGTTCCCAAACTGGCAATTGACCCCATGTTGTTCGAGGTGGAAGCGGTGGTCGTGCTCGATTAGCGGGGGCGGGCAAGAAACTTACAAAGACTTTGTGCTGTCATATGCCGATAACGGATCAGGGCTGGGCAACCCCATCCGTGGCGGAGCCTTGTTATTGACAGTTCCGTGAAGCTGGATAATCCTTAGTGTTGCGCATCCTGATCCGCGACGGGTCACTTTCACGCGCCGCCGACCTGCAACGGCGGTTTGCACTGCGCCTCATCTCACATCCCAAAAAGCAACTCATCGAGAAAGACGGAGGATTTTCCATGGCCAATGCCCAATGCGTATGCGGAGCACTCAGACTTGTAATGCGAGAGCCAGAAAAACTGGTTGCCGTGTGTCATTGCCTAGCCTGCCAACGGCGAACCGGCACATCATTCAGTGTCAACGCGTTCTATGCGGCTGATACCGTCGAGATTTCGGGAGCTGCTACAGAGTTCAATCGCGTTGCCGAAAGTGGCCGCAATGTACGCATGTATTTTTGCCCGATCTGCGGTTCGACAGTCTATTGGAAGCCTGACGCTGCACCCGCAATGATTGGCGTCGCTGTCGGTGCATTGGCCGATCCAGATTTCCCGGCGCCAACCCTATCAATCTTCGAGCAATCCAAACATCATTGGGTAACTCTTGCAGAAGAGGTCAAGCGCTTTGACGCCAGTCTGATCTGACGCGAAGGTCAACTTTGCAGTCTCTTGTGCTCGGGTCGAGCAAGGCAATATTCAACGCTGCCAAAGTCGCACTTCAGAATAGAACCCACCCGGCTACACACAAAGATCGCATAAGAGTTGTTATGGAACTAGATACTGCCACCAAGATCCGGCCATTGCTGGCGTATGGTCATCACTATCAGCGTGGTTCGTTCTCAGGCTTGTTGTTGCGCCAGCCGCTTTCAATGGTTGAGTAGCGCAGGCGTTTGTCCTGATACATCAACAGATCGGCGCGCTTGGCAACAGCTTCCAGCTTTTCGCCGGTAGCGCTTGTGGCCCAGCCAATCGAGAAGCTCAAAGGGATATTCGAATAGTACTGGTTGTTGATTTCGATCAGGCTTGAAATCTCCTCGACAACCGCCACCGCACCGGTCTCATCAACGGCTGGCAACAGCACTGCGAATTCATCGCCGCCAATGCGCGCGGCGTAATGCGGGGGTTTCACCGCTTCGCTGAGGATTTCACCGGCGCGGCGAAGCAGACTGTCACCAACCCCATGGCCCCATTGATCATTGGTGATCTTTAGTCCGTTCAGGTCCAGAATGATGATGGAAACCGGGAAAAACTCTCTGCGTTCCAGCCGGTTAAGCTCGTCCACATAGAATGCACGATTGTGCAGGCGCGTCAGAACGTCATGCTTGCCGAGATATTCCAGATAGGCTTCGGCCTTCTTGCGGGCGGTAATATCGGTCAGCGATATCTGGACCAATGACCAGTCATTCTCATGTCCGGGCAATACCGAGAACTGCAACAGCACATGCCGTTCGGACCCATCAAGGGCGTAATTGACCGTCTCGCGCTGATGGAACAGCTTGCCGTTCCACAGATCAATCAGCTGCTCGCGGAAATGGATGTTCATTTCATCGCGGAAAACATCGGGCAGACGACGCAACAGCGTCATTGCATCGGGCGCCTGGAAGAGCTTCAATGTTTCGCGATTAACATCAATGACCCGGATTTCACTCGCGCATTGCTGGACGAACTCCGGGTGAACATCGGTAAAGACCCGGAAATCTTCGATACCGCGTTCGCGAAGACCATTGAGCAGCTTCCTGATTTTGCTGAAATCTTCCACCCATAGAGAGACGGGAGAGTGTTCAAAAAGTCCCTCGGCATATTGCTGACTTGCGGCATGCTGTCTTCTGGCATCTTCCCGGTCGGTGACATCCTCGATCGAAATCAGGACCTTTTCCCATGACGCTTCATACCCTGGCAGTATTTTGCCGCGTAGCTGGATGTCCAGCCGCTTGCCGGAAAGCGTATAATTAACCGTATTGCTGGAGAACTCACCCTTGCCGGACCAGAGCTGTCCAAGTTCCTGAACATGCGTTTGCAGCATGTCATCACGGAAAATAGCGCCGAGATTGGCGACCAGCTCGGCGAAATCAGCGGCTTCAAAAAGCGAGAGTGTCTTCTTGTTGACCTTCTGCACCCGGATCAGCCTGGCACATTCGCGGATACGGGCTTCGTCTTCCCGCAGATAGGCAACGATGTCATCAACCCCTGCCCCGCGCAAGGAATCGAAGAGTTCTCGCACCGCGCTGAAATCTTCCAGCCACAGCGAAATCGGAGCAAGATCAAATGCGTCTATTTCGTCCTGATGCAAATTGAACTTGTCCATGGGATGAAATCTCTCGGCCGGGAGGAACATGGTTAATATTCCCGCCTGATTGGCAGCTTTGCGGCTATTGTCAACTACCCTAGGTTGAGTTCCGCATGAATTCGCAAGGGTTGCTGCGCGGTTCGCGCCGGGTGTTGCATGATCGACATCAATACACGTGTGTTTTGGCATAAGGAAGCAAGGAAAACGGGCAGCTTCTAGTCCATTGGTCTAATTTTCACGCATTTTGATTTGATGTAGCTTGTTTATGTGAGGCTATGCATTTCGCCTATGGACGGTTGTCCAGTTGGGTTCAGACTGAACCGTCTTTGATTTTAAAATGGAGCGATACGACACTGACAATGCCGGACATTCTACAGGCGAAAATCCGGTCAAAATATAGCGTCTTTCGGTCGCGCTTGTTGCCTGCAGACAAGACAGTCCGTGTACTCGCCATTGCACAAACAATGGGGGCCGTTGCGGCAGGCCTCTATTTCTCCAGTTCTGCTTTGTTCTTCTCCCGAGCTTCCGGCTTGGCACCACTTGAAATAGGCCTTGGCTTGACGATATCAGGGGTAGTCGGCCTGCTGGTGCCATTGCCCTTTGGCATTTTGGCCGATCGCTGGAGCGCACGGAATATTGCCGCGTGGCTGACCGTCGGCGTTGGTCTCAGCTACTGGCTTTTTCTGTTGGTCAATGGATTAACAGCTTTTATTATAGCCACCTGTTGTTTTGCCGCCTGTCTGCGCGGTGCCATGACTGCGCGTATGGCGATGATTGGGTCCCTGATCGACGCCAGCCACCGTACGCAAACGAGTGCGTACCTTCATGCGCTTGGGAACGGTGGTCTATCTGTGGGCGCTTTAATTGGTAGCCTAGCTTTGTATTTCGACAGTTTGCTGGCCTATCAGTTGGCCTTTGCTATTGGAGGCGCAATTTTCCTCGTCGCGGCTCTGGTATACCGCTCGCTGCCAGCCAAGGCGCCAGGGCTTGCCCCTATCAGACAAGGCGCAACTCTCGCGGTGCTAAGGGACCGGCCCTATGTGGTCTTGGCGTTACTCAACACGATTATTCTTCTCTACATTCCACTTCTCAATATGACGCTACCTTTATGGATCGCCTTGCATACCAAAGCTCCTCTCTGGATCGCTCCCGTTCTTTATGGGGTGAACACCATAGGTGTCATGCTGCTGCAAGTTCGATTGGCGCGGGGTGTCGCGACAGCCAAGGATGCGCGCAGGTCGATTTTTTCTGCGACACTTCTATTATCCGCCGCTTGTCTCGCATTCGCCGCGATGGCCATGTCATCGACAGTATGGCTCGCTGTACTGCTCGCCGTCTTCGGTGCGCTGCTCCACGTATTTGGTGAGATGATGCATATGGCGGGAGCCTGGGATCTCAGTTTCCGTCTGGCGCCGCCGGGGCGGCAGGGTGAGTATCAGGGTTTTTTCAACACCAGTTCTGCAACCGCTGAAATGCTCGGGCCATTTCTGCTGACTGCTTTGCTGGTGAGTTGGGGCGCCCCGGGCTGGCTGGTTCTGGCACTTGTCTTTCCCGCCGCTGGCTTTGCCATCATTGCCTTGTTCGGCCGCCAAGCTTACCTTGAGCGAGATTGTCAAATTCCGGATGAAGGAAAATCTGGAAAAGCAAGCGGCCAAGTCGAAGGGTAATAAATCATAGCCTGATGGCGTGATCTCCCGCCCCTTCGATCAAAAAAGTATCACCGCATTGGGGACGGTGTGGTGTCCGGTCTCGCTTCCAGCGTGATAGGTTGCTGCCACCGACAGAGCGTCGCTCTTCCGATGGATGAGCCGGGGAAGGAAGGGCCGTTGCCATACGGCTTGAATATATCCCGCTTTGCGCAGCCGGAATTCCTGTGAACGTTTCGGTCTTCGAACCGGCGTTGATCAGAAACTTTTAACTTTGGTCGCGTCGATCCTGTGGTGGTCGATGCGCATCGAGTTCGTATTTTCGACCTGATAATGGTCAAGCGGATTTAAGGAGATTTGACATGGAATTCGCGGGGAAGAGGGTCATCATTACCGGTGCGGGTAAGGGGATCGGCCGTGTGCTCACGCAGATGCTAAGCGCCCGTGGGGCATCCGTCATTGCGCTTACCAGAAGCGCCGGGGATGTTGAAGCACTGCGCGATGTGCCCGGATGCACGGCAATCGAAGTTGATCTGAGCAATGCGCAGGCGACGCGGCAGGCGGCGCGCCAAGCCCTGCCGGCTGATCTGCTCGTGAACTGTGCAGGCACCACCGATCTGCAGTCATTCGTCGAGACCTCGGTCGAATCCTTTGATCATCTGATTGCGGTCAATACGCGGGCACCCATGATCGTCGCGCAGGAATATGCCCGGGATCTCATTGCGAAGGGGCAGAAGGGGGCGATTGTCAATGTCTCCTCGGTAGCCTCCTTTGTCGGCATAGCTGACCATGCCGCCTATTGTGCTTCAAAAAGTGGGCTCGATGGGCTGACGCGGGTAATGGCTCTGGAGCTTGCCCCCCACGGTATCCGCGTGAACGCGGTCAACCCGACGGTGACTCTGACGCCAATGGCAGTGAAAGCGTGGAGCGATCCAAAAAAATGGGCGGGAATGCTCAATCGCATTCCAGTCGGCCGTTTTGCTGAACCCGTTGATGTGGCCGAGGTGATCCTTTTTCTTCTGTCTGATGAAGCCGCAATGGTCAATGGAATCGCCATGCCTGTAGATGGCGGGTACATGATCACCTGAGCATCGGCTTGGTCTGTTGCTTTAGTTTGAAATCATAGGCGGACGGGCGGATCAAACCGCCCCTTCCCTGCCACCTCGATTAAAAAGGTCTTGCCAGCATTGGGGTCGGAGCGGCGCTGGGTTTCGCTCATATCGTGATAGGCTGTCGTTACCACCATGGCTGCGGAGTCTTCATCGATGAAGGCCGGGCATGAGGGTTGGCGCGCCGGAGTTGCGATGGATCGAATGCGCTTTCCATCGGGCGAATAGACATCGATATGCGCACGGCCCCAGCAAGCGTTCCAAAGGTTGCCCTCGCGATCAACGATGGAGCCATCGATGCCACCGGCATCCTTATGCTCATAGAACACAGCCGGTTCGCCAAGCGGTAAACCGGTTTCAGAATCCGTATCAACACGCCAGATGATGTTCTTCCGGGTATCGGCGAAATAGCTTACGCGCCCATCGGGAGAAAAGCAGATCGAATTCGTGATGGTAATATCGGTGAAGAGCGTGCGCAGCTGCCCTTCCCTGTACCAATAAATCGAACCAGCACCCTGTTGTGATTTCTTGCCCATGGTGCCGATCCAGAATGCACCAGCTGGATGGACACGCGCATCATTCGACCGGGTGATCGGGTTATCCGCCTCAATGGGCTGGTGCATAACCGTGTGGCCAGTTTTGCGATCGCGGATGAACAGGCCCGTCTCCGTCGAGATCAACTGGCGGCCCGCATCGATCACCGCAAGGGCGCTTGCCATCTGGCCCAGAGGGTGGACATCGACCACACCTCCGGCACGGGCTTTTTCAAACAGCCGACCCGTAACAATATCAAACCACCACACGGTTTTTGTCAGCGGATCATAACCCGGACCTTCACCCAGTTCGCAGGGAACATCATGAAAGACACGGATATCTGGTTTATCCATCATCATGCTCCGGCTGAAAATATCCGGTCATAGGCCTCGACGGTTGCCCGTGCCCGCTCGCCAACATAGGCAGCCGATGCGCCGACCTTGTAAAGGCTTGAGCCCAAACCGAAAGTGCGAACGCCAACCTTGGAATAGGCAGCAAAGCTGTTTTCATCCACGCCGCCAACAGCTCCGATAATCGTACCCTTAGGCAGAATGGCGCTGATCGCCTTGATGCCATCAGGACCCAGCACGCTGGCCGGAAAAAACTTGAGGCCCGAAGCGCCCGCTTTCAATGCGGCCAAGGCCTCTGTTGGCGTGAAAACGCCGGGCATTGTCACCATCTTTGCCTTGGCTGCGGCGGCAAGCACGGCAGCATCGACATTCGGGCTGATCATCAGGCGGCCACCTGCCGCGTCAAGGCGTGTTACGTCGGCAGGATCGAGCACCGTGCCAGCGCCAATCAACACATGCGATGGCAAGCTTTTCGCCAATAGCTCAATGGACTGGAACGGCTCGGGTGAATTGAGCGGGACCTCGATCACATCGATACCGGATTTCACCAGTTCTTCGCCAATCGCGCCTACTTCATCGGGCTTGACGCCGCGCAATATGGCGATCAGATCGCGCTTGAGCTTGGGCCAGGGAGCGGAAAATTGTGTCATTATCAGTGTCCTTATGCTTCGGCTGGCCAGATTTTGGATGCGGCAACAAACAGCCCCTTGCGTACGGCTTCATCCGCATCGACGACGTCGAAAGTAAGTCCCGCAACGGTCAGTGCCTTGGCATAAAGCGCAGCCATTGTGCCTGATGCGACAAGTGCGATTTTGGCTGCCGTGCCATATTTTTCCTTGGCACCGGCGACCTCAGTGCCGATAAGCAGGCCGGATAGCCGCGATGCCGCCGCATCCGGTGTAAGATTTTCCAGCAGCATGGCAGCGCGGATACCAAAAAGCTCGCCAAGCATACGCCGGTTGCCAGTAAGCATCAGTTCAAGCCCCGCAATAAATTGCGGATGTTCTGGCGTGGCCGCATCGGCGGCATTGCCGATGGAATGGCGCAGGATCGAATGGCCAGCCAGCAACGCATAGAGTTCACCGGTCAGATAGGTCGAAAAAGATTTTGCCCTGCCCTCTTCCAGTTCCACCCATTTTGAATGGGTGCCGGGCATGGCCACCAGACCGCTGCGCAGATTGCGGGCCAACATGGCGCCAAGCAGCTGGGTTTCCTCCCCCCGCATGACATTGGGCGCGCTGCCCGATTGGGACAGGCCCGGGATGATCCTGACATCGCGGGTGATCCCCGCAATTTTGACCGCTCCGGAAAGTATCGCCGTGAGATCCGCCGGTACTGGTACGTAATTGGCTTCGACCCACCCTTGCCGCGAACCGGCCATACCACAGATGATTACAGGCAAATCTGCGGGTGCGCGAAGACCGGTCAGATGATCTTCGAGCGTTTCGGCAAAACCGCGCGCACGCGATGTATCCAGACCATCATCCGAACGGCGCTCGGCGACGACATTGCCTTCCTCGTCCAAAAGCCAGAGACGGAAACGGCTCGTTCCCCAATCGGCAACGGCATAGGTTGCTGTCCTGCTCACAGATAACCTCCATCGACAATCAGTGTCTGGGCGGTGAGCATCCGGGCCGCATCCGAAGCGAGGAACAGGCAAGGCCCGACCATATCGCCGGGCTGAATTTCCTCCTTCAGTACCTGTTTGCCGATATGAGCCTTGAGGCTGTCATCAGTCACCCAAAGTTCCCGTTGACGTTCCGTGATGACCCAGCCCGGCGCTATTGCATTGACGCGGATGTTCTCCGGTCCAAGACGACCGGCAAGCCCTTTGGTAAGGCCAATAATTCCAGCTTTTGCAGCGGTATAGGAGGGAAAGTTACCCTGATTGATCATGAAAGATGTGGAGGTGAAGTTGACGATCGAACCGCCGCCCGATTGCCGCATGCCCGGAGCAACCGCCTGCGCGGCAAAGAACTGCGGACGCAGGTTGATGGACTGGTTTTTGTCCCAATATTCGACCGTGACATCGTCAATATCGTGCCTGTCATCCCAGGCCGCATTGTTGACGAGCACAGTTACTGGACCGTGAGCCGCAATAGCCTTGGCCACAGCGGCTCGGAGCGCTTCGATGTCGCGCAAGTCCGTGTTCAGGTAAAGCGGCTTGTTGCCATATTCCTTGTCCAGACGCTCGACGAGTGCGTGGGAGGCATCATCAGCAATATCAACGAAGGCGACGCGCGAACCTTGCCGGACGAACCCTTCGGTCAGGGCCGCGCCAATGCCGGACCCTCCCCCGGTTATAAGTACGGAACGGGTTTTCAGATCAGGGAAAATAGCTGAGGGCATCATGGTCAGAATCTCGCTGTGAGTTCCATTATTTGGAACGCAATTTGACTATATAGAATAGTCATCCTAGAGTGCTGAAAGTCAAGAGGTGGATGTCATTCAATGGACAAGACGAAGGAAAACTCAACGGGAACCTTGGGGAAAGCCCTTGAGGTTTTGAACATTGTCGCTTCTTCGCCGGTGCCGCTCCGTTTCACGGACGTGCTCAAACTGTCCGATCAGCCACGCGGCACACTGCACCGCCAAATATCAAATCTGATCGAGGAAGGTCTGCTCACCATGAATCGCGATCATTCCTATGGCCTTGGTCTTCGCCTGCTGCAGTTTGCTTCCAGAGCATGGTCCAGCAACGAGTTTCGCACCATTGCCGAACCTCACCTGCAGACACTGCACGAACAAACCGGTGAAACGGTTCATTTGGGTGTTTTACGCGGTATCGAGGTGATCTACCTCGACAAGGTGGAAAGCCGCCAGAGTGTTCGCATGTATTCGCAGATCGGCAATACGGCTCCCGTTTATTGCACAGGTGTCGGCAAAGCCGCGCTATCCGCCCTTTCAGACGAGGAACTCAATGCGCGTATTGGCCTGATTGAGTTTCGACGTTTTACTGCAGGCACCTTGCCTGATGCAAAGGCGCTGCTGAAGGAAATCGATCACATCAGGATGGAGGGCAACGCCTATGATCGTGAGGAGCATGAAACGGATATCTGCTGTGTTGCAGCGCCCATATATTCCCATAACCGACATTTCGTTGCGGGCATTTCCGTGACCGGTCCCGCCTATCGTATTACGCCCGAGATTCTCACATCCTGGGCGGGTATTACCCGTGCTGCGGCAGCGGCAATTATGGCAAATATGGCAACGCAACTTTCGCCGCGTGCATAACCATTTGTTTTTACTTCGGAATAAATGTTGCATCTAACCGATTGAATTTCGGTTCCTGCCTTACTTTTCAAGAAATCAACACAAATAATTCATAATTCGTTCTGTGAGCGCTTGACCTCACACATATAAAAATTTCAGTCTCCCCCAACTTTCGTATTAGTTGGTCTCAATACTGGAGGATTTTATATGTCTTTTCGCGACATCAGCGCGGCTCATTCCGTGCGCAATTGTCACCTCTCCCGGTTCCGCAAACACCTCAAAACAACTGTTTTTACAACAATACTCCTCTCGACTGCTGCACTCACAACGGGCGCACTGGCACAGGAACTCCCCAAATATTTCAACGCTGATGGCACGCGAACGAACGATTTCGAGGCGGCAAGGAAAACATGGCGTGCCGACAAGGAATTCAATGGCAATGTTGGTCTGAAGGCAATTAATGCCGATGCGGCCTACGCCATGGGGTACACAGGCAAAGGCGTCAAACTTGGCGTGATCGACCAGCCGGTTTGGGCAGGTCATCCGGAATTTGCAGGCGCTGGCAAGCTGACATTCCTCACCAATACCGGCATCCGTCTTTACACCGATCCCAACATCCCGGTTAAGGCTGGCGATCCATTCGTCGCCGATGGCAAGCAGTTCATTGATGGCTTGGGCGGCATTTCGGAACATGGAACGCACGTTGCTGGCATTGCCGCGGCGAACCGCGATGGCAAGGAAATGATGGGTGTCGCGTTTGACGCCCATATTTTTGCCGCCAACAATTATGATGCGGGCCCTGAAGACGGTATCGTGCTTGGCAATGATGGCGCTGTCTACGGCAAGGCCTGGGACTCCATGATCAATAGCGGTGTTGATATCATCACCGACAGTTGGGGTATCGGTCTTTCCAGTTCATCCTGGTCCTATCAGCAGGCCTACGGACAGTTTCAGGAGATCAAGGCGATTCTCGACAAGCCGGAAGGTGGCGCTTACAGCGGCGCTCTCAAGGCTGCGCGAAGCGGCATTGTCGTTGAATTTTCGGCGGGTAATGATGGTGGACTGGAGCCGGATGCTCTGGCAGGGCTTGCCGCTTTTGCACCCGATGTGGAGAAACATTGGCTGACGACGATGAGTGTCGTTGCGGACCCTGAGAATCCGCAGGGTTATTCAAGAAGCAGCTTTTCCAGCAATTGCGGCTATTCCAAATATTTCTGCGTGGGTGCCCCCGGAACGCAGATCTACAGCAGCATTCCAACCGGTGATATTACCGGTTTCAAGATCGGTGATGTCTTCACCGGGGAATTGAAACCCGGCTATGCCAAGTTCAATGGCACCTCCATGGCTGGCCCCTTTGCTACCGGCGCTTTTGCTGTGTTGAAGCAACGCTATTCCTATCTCGCCAACGGCGAGGTTAATGAGATTCTCAAAACGACATCCACCGATCTCGGCGACGCCGGTGTCGACAGTGTTTACGGTTGGGGCCTGATCAATCTCGACAAGGCACTCAAGGGCCCCGGGCAGTTCATGAGCCAGTTTACGGCCAATCTGCCCGGCACCTATGTCGGCAAGAATGAAGAGGTCTGGAGCAATAATATTTCTCAGGACGCGTTGAACCAACGCAAGACCGAAGACGCCAAGACAATCGCAGACTGGGAAGCAAAGAAGGTTACGGAAGGCTGGCAAAACGGCGTAACCGACGCCAGCAAGGCGAAAATCAAGGATCAGGTCGCGATTGATTTCCCGACCGCCACTTATCCGGCTGCCATCGATCTTGTGACAAAGCGGTATGCAGCGCTGGATAAAATCACTCTTGCGCAGGTGCCTCCATTGACGGAAGCAGAAGCAGAGGCTGCCAGTGCAGCGTTTGATAAGGCCGATGCGGATATGCGCAAGAATGCAACCGCAACTGCACTGTGGAACGCCTTCGTGGCGACTAACCCTGACACAAGCAAGCCGCGAGAGAAGCAATTTGTAACCTTCTCGACGACGCCTGCTTCCAGTCTGGACACCATTCGCGGTACGATCACCAATGATCGCATTGCCAGTGCCGTGGCCGAGTTCACCGCGTATGAAGCGCTGATTCCAACCTTGCAGACTAAGCTTGGCGATCCCAACAATTATATAGGCGGGTTGACCAAGGGCGGCGCGGGTACACTGCGACTGACCGGCAATAATACCTATTCGGGTGATACCGTCATCAATGGCGGATTGCTGGCCGTTGATGGTTCGTTGACGTCTAAAGCTGTGGTCAACAATAGCGGTACATTGGGCGGTAACGGCACCGTTGGTGGAATCGTCGCCAATGCAGGTGGTACCGTTGCGCCGGGTAATTCCGTCGGCACGTTGACGTCAAAGGGTGATGTGACCTTTAATGCAGGCAGTAATTTGCATATTGAGGTCAACGGGGAAGCGGCTGACAAGCTGGCAGTAAACGGGAAAACCAAGCTGCTGGGTGGTGTAGTCGTTGTGACACCAGAAGCTGGAGACAGCAAAGCCCCGATTAGTGGTCGGGGTTATGGCATCCTTTCTTCAACCGGACCGATTGATGGAAAATTCGAGAAGGTCGCTACATCGTATTTGTTCTTCGATCCCTCGCTAGCTTATACGCCCAATGATGTAACTGTTACCTTGGGGCGCAACAGTCTCGGCTTTGATGATCTGGGTAAAACTCGAAATCAAAAGGCAGTTGGCAAGGCGATTAACAACCTTGGTGCCGGTAACCCGCTTTACGACAAGGTTCTTGCTTCAACCCTTTTCGACAATCTCGCTGGAGGGTATCAATCTCTGACGGGCGAAATTCATGCCACGCTGAACGGGGTCCTCCTTCAGGATGGTCAGTTCATCAGTCAGGCGGCAACGGATCGTGTTCGGGCGGCATTTGACGGCGTTGCCGTAAAACCGCAGCCAACAATGACGCCGTTGGCCTATGGTCCGGATTCCAAGTCGAAAAGCGGCGAGGCTTTTGCTGCGGTTGAGCCGGTCCCGGCTTCAACGGCGCTATGGGGACAGGCCTACGGAGCTTGGGCCCACGCTGATGGCAGTGGCAATGCCTCCGGTTACAATCGAGATACGGGTGGTTTTGTCACCGGTCTTGATGGTGTGATTGCCGATGTATGGCGGTTTGGTCTGCTGGCAGGCTATGGCAATACATCGTTGCACAGTGGCGGCGACAAGGCTTCGGTCGATAGTTATCAGGTCGGTGTCTATGGCGGCCGTCAATGGGATGCGCTTGGGCTACGCCTTGGCCTCACGCTTGCCCATCATGAGATTGACACCAACCGGCGTGATACTTTCGGTGGTTCTGCCGGTGGGGCGGATGTTTCCTACACCGCCCAGACCGTGCAGGTCTTTGGTGAACTTGGCTACCGTATTGATACGTCTTACGCCGCGTTCGAGCCCTTTGCCGGGGTACGATACGCGCATCTGAAATCTGACGGATTTCAGGAAAATGGCGGGATAGGCAATGTATCGGTTCATTCGAACTCAAGTGACGTGACCACCACGACGCTTGGCCTTCGTGCCTCGCATGACTTCGCACTTGGCGAAAGCACCATTCTCACCGCACGCGGTATGCTTGGCTGGAACCACGCCTTTGGCGATGTCACTCCGGAGCAGACTCTGGCCTTTGCCGGTGGTCAGCCCTTCACCATTGAAGGTCTGCCGATTGCCGAGGATGCCCTTGCGGTGGAAGCAGGCTTTGATGTCGGTATTGGCAAGAACACCTCGCTCGGCCTGACCTATACCGGTCAGTTCTCCAGCGAGAACAATGACAATGCCGTCAAGGCGGATCTGACGATCAAGTTCTGAAACTGACGATGGGGTTGGCGCCATGCCAACCCCATTTTGCTCACATTCGAAGCGTGTGCGCAAATCTGTCTGTTGCTGTAACGATGGCTTCACTCATGCCAATGTCGGTTGGTGAATGCCCGGCATTGGGAACAATAACCAACTCGCTATCCGGCCAGACCTGCGACAGTTCCCATGCGGTCACGAGCGGCGCTTCCAAATCGAAACGACCCTGAACCATTATGCCAGAGATTCCATTTAAAGCACTGGCCTCGCGCAATAAAACACCATTTTCCAGCCAGGCATTATGATGGAAATAGTGTGTGATGATCCGGGCACGCGCCAGGATATAGCGATCATCAGACCATTTTGAAGATAGGGTTGCAGCAGGATTGATAAGGATCGACGCCGCCTCCCAGTCATGCCAATCGCGGGCCGCTTTCAGGCGAACATTCGGATCCGCATTGTTCAACAGGTGGTAATACGCGCTGACAAGATCGCCATCCCGTTCTTTAATAAGTTCATCCCCCTCCTTCATGGGTGTTATGTCGAACCCCGCACCAGATGCCCCAGCTCGGAATTCTACCCACTGTTCCGGGAACAGAGGCGCGATATCACGATAGAGCCAGTCAATCTCCGATCGCCGCGTGGTGGTCACACCCGCGAGGAC
This sequence comes from Phyllobacterium sp. P30BS-XVII, assembly GCF_014138335.1. Classification (NCBI taxonomy): domain Bacteria; kingdom Pseudomonadati; phylum Pseudomonadota; class Alphaproteobacteria; order Hyphomicrobiales; family Phyllobacteriaceae; genus Phyllobacterium; species Phyllobacterium sp. P30BS-XVII. The sequence continues at coordinate 462,252 of NZ_JACGXO010000004.1, read as the reverse complement.
CAAAGCAAGCACGCGGTCAGGGTGTTTCTCGGCATAGGTAAGCCCTAATGTGCATCCCCATGACATGCCGAATACAAGCCAGCGGCTGACATCAAGGTACTGGCGTAAACATTCGATATCAGCAAGCAAATGCGCTGTTGTATTAACCGACATATCGGCGTCCGCATCACTGGCATGGGGTGTACTGCGACCACAACCACGCTGGTCGAACAGAATGATCCGATAACGATCAGGGTCAAAGAAACGCCGTGCATTTGTGGAACATCCGGAACCCGGACCACCGTGAAGGACAAGCGCCGGTATCCCTTGCGGATTGCCGCATATTTCCCAATAAATGCTGTTGCCGTCGCCAACGGCAAGCATGCCGTGGCTGTAGGGCTCAATCTCCGGATAGAGGTTTTGCATTGTCCTGCCTGTAAATGCCGAGACCGGTGTCGTTCGAGCCCATCGCCTTTTCCTGTTACATCAGAATGACAGTGGTTGCGCGTTCATGGCCATATAGGCGGCGGGACGTGAATTGTGCGCGTGGTTCGACATAACAACCATGAGGGAGAGTGAGGATGCAACGATAATCGCAAAGATTGCAGAATACGCGCCCTACAAACCATCTCTCTCCGTCATCCTCGGGCTTGACCCGAGGACCCATGGTTAAGGAGGTTAGATGAACCCGGACTTTCAGCACTTTTGAATTGTGGGTCCTCGGGTCAAGCCCGAGGATGACGGAGAGAGATGGTTTGTAGGGCGCGTATTCTGCAATCTTCGTGATTATCGTTGCATCCTCACTCTCCCTCATGTGAGCTTGTCGAACCGCGAACCACGAATAATAATTATGCCAAGCAATCGTGCTAGTTCATCACCGTATAGTCAGCGGGACGTGATCGGGACAAGACAAGATCTGCATTAGGGATATCATTGGACAGGGCGCGTTGCTGCGCGGAACCGACATTGTAGCCAAAGCCAAGCCACCGCTGAACAAGGCGATTTTCCATTTCCACGCGGTCCACCTGCAGGAACACGGTGATATCAAAAAGCGGTGCCAGTCTGTCCCAGGGCGCTTCATCAAGCAGAAGATAATTGCCTTCCACCAAAAGAATGCGCTGATCTCCACTCACCACAGCAGCACCTGCGCGAGCCAGATCAAGCTTGCGGTCAAAAAGGGGAATGACGACATCATTCTCCCCTGCCCGCAGCCGTTTCAACAGGACTTCAAAACCGGCACAGTCGAAGGTGGGTGGCGAGCCCTTGCGCTTGCGCTGGTCGCGGGCATCGAGAATGGCATTGTCGAGATGAAAGCCATCCATGGGAACGACCATGGCTGCGTCATTCTCCTTGGCGTTGATTGCCGCGCAGATTGCTGCGGAAACGGTCGATTTGCCGGCCCCGGGAGGGCCGGCAATGGCAACGATCAGACGGTTGGTTTCTGCGGCACGGGCCAGAATGGCCGTCACCAGATCATCGGTCGTTATCATCATCGGATGTTGCCCGTTACCAAAACCGCTGGATGCTTCAGGCAAGCCATTTGTCATAATCGGAAACAAGAAGATGTACCGGAGCCTCATCCTCTTCGATGGACGAAAAGCGGCCAATCGGCTCACGGAAGATATTGTCGGTCAGATCGTCATTGACGGTCGAGACTTCGCCGATCAGTACATCGCCGCCCTCGCCCCAAAATGCATGCCAGTTTCCCGGCAGCAGCGTGACGCTCTCGCCCGGCTGCAATTTCAACAGACCACCGGCCTTCAGCTTGACGATGCGTCCATCCGTTGCCACTTCCACATCGGTCCTCTCATCGACACTGCCATCGGCATTCGAGTTGAAAAGCTCAAGCACAAGTGTGCCGCCGCCGCGGTTGATAATGTCCTCGGCTTTGACGATATGGCGATGCATCGGCGAGAGCTGCTTTTCGCGCGAGATCATGATCTTTTCCGCATAAAGCATGCCGCCGCCCTTTTGCAGGTCGTCGGCATTGCCGTTGCGGGTGGTAAAGAGGAACAGGCCAAGTTCATCGAACTTGCCCTGTCCGTAATCGGTGATATCCCAGCCTAGCCGTGCCTTGAGAATAGCTTTCGCATCGCTTGATGTACGGGCCTTCAGCTCTTCCGGCGACCAATAGGCAAATGGCGGCATGACATAGCCGAAGGAGCGGATGAACTTGTCGCTTTCACGGATGATCGCGTTGACTTCTGAACGTTTCATTTTTGCAATTTGTCCTTCATGCAACAAGACTGGCGGGTGGCTCTTTGGCTCCCGTCATGAATGCCACGGCATCCGACATCGTGTATTCCTTTGGGTTGATGACACAAAGGCGTTTGCCAAGCCGGTGAATGTGGATGCGATCAGCCACTTCGAAAACATGTGGCATATTGTGTGAGATCAGCACAATCGGCAATCCGCGCTTTTTCACATCCTGAATGAGTTCCAGAACGCGGCGGGACTCTTTGACGCCAAGGGCCGCCGTTGGTTCGTCCATGATGACGACCTTGGAGCCGAAAGCAGCCGCGCGCGCCACGGCAACACCCTGCCGCTGACCGCCCGAGAGCGTTTCAACCGCCTGACTGATGTTCTGGATGGTCATCAGGCCAAGCTCAGTCAGCTTGTCGCGCGCCTGCTTTTCCATGGCTTTGCGATCGAGCATACGCAGCCAGCTGCCAAGAATGCCCGGCTTTCTGATTTCGCGGCCAAGAAACATATTGTCGGCGATCGACAGTGCGGGGGACAAAGCAAGGTTCTGGTAGACGGTTTCGATACCCGCATCCCGCGCTTCCATCGGAGAGCGGAAATTGATCACCTTGCCATCAAGCTTGATTTCGCCCTCATCAGGATGAACGGCACCTGATATCGCCTTGATAAGTGAGGATTTTCCCGCGCCGTTGTCGCCGATGACGGCGAGGACTTCGCCGGCATAAAGATCGAAATCCGCATGATCGAGAGCCGTAACGCGGCCATAACGTTTGACCAGACCACGGGCTGTAAGAAGGGGTTCCTGTGTCATCAGCCTGCTACCTTTCTGATCCATTGATCAATTGCCACGGCCGTTATGATCAAAACGCCGATCATCAAATAGGTCCATTGGACATCGGTGCCGTACATGCGCATGCCGAAGGAGAAGACACCGACGATCAGTGCGCCGAAGAGCATACCAAGGATTGATCCGCGTCCGCCGAAGAGCGACATGCCGCCGATAACCACAGCGGTGATGGATTCAATATTGGCGAACTGGCCAACCTGTGGTGATACCGAGCCGTTACGACCGATCTGCGCCCAACCGGCCAATGCACAGATGAAACCTGCCAATACATAGACCGAAATCAGAACGCGCTTGGTGCGCACACCAGCAAGTTCCGCCGCTTCCGGATCATCGCCGATTGCATAGAGATGGCGACCCCATGCCGTGTGGTTGAGCACGTACCAGAGAATGGCAATCAACAGGATCATTGCAAACACGCCATAGGTGAAGGTGGCGCTGCCGATCTGGATTTTTTCGCCGAAGAACTGAAGCATCCGCGCGTTGGTTTCGATGTCCTGTGCCCGGATCGTCTCATTGGCGGAGTAGATATAGGTTGTTGCCAGAAAAATCTGCCATGTACCGAGCGTGACAATGAAGGGTGGCAGCTTCACATAGGCAATCAGCACGCCGTTGATGAGGCCGCACAATCCACCCAGAGCAACGCCGCACAGAATGGAAAGCTCGACCGGCAATCCATAGCGGAACGTGAACTGGCCCATGACGACTGACGTCAGAACCATGATCGCGCCAACCGAAAGATCAATACCGGCGGTTAGAATAACCAATGTCTGCGCTGCGCCGACAATACCGACAATCGCCACCTGTTGCAGGATCAGCGAGAGGGCAAAGGGTGTGAAGAAGCGCGAACCGACGATGACGGCGAAAACCACCAGAGACAACACAAGCACGATCAGCGGAACAGCTGCCGGGCTCGAGTGAAGAAAGTGGCGTGTTCGCTCAACAAGGCTTTTCTGTTCACTGTCGAAATTGGCAACGGCTGTCGCGCTCTGCGTGAGCACGCTCTCAAATTCCTGCTTGGGTTGTGATCCCGGATTGGTTTCGGTCATGAGTTGGTTCCCCGAAATTTGCGCAGTTAGGAGAGGACGGTTTATACCGTCCTCTCCTTGTCTGCTTGCTTTTCTGTCAAATCAGGCGGCGATCAGCCCCAGCACTTGGCAAGGCCGCTCTTCACATCGATGGACTCGACGCCTTTGACCGGCTTATCGGTGACAAGCGAAACGCCTGTGTCGAAGAAATTCTTGCCTGCTGTCGGCTTTGGCTTTTCTCCGGTATCAGCGAACTTCTTGATCGCTTCAATACCAAGCGAAGCCATCATCAAAGGATATTGCTGCGATGTCGCGCCGATAACACCGGCTTCAACATTCTTCACGCCGGGGCAACCGCCATCGATGGAAACGATCAGCACGTCCTTTTCCTTGCCGAATGCCTTCAGCGCCTCATAGGCACCGGCAGCAGCAGGTTCGTTGATCGTGTGAACGACATTGATGCCCGGGTCCTTCTGCAGAAGGTTTTCCATGGCCTTGCGGCCACCTTCTTCATTGCCATTGGTGATGTCGTGGCCAACAATGCGCGGGTCCTTTTCGTCACCGATCTTGTTGATGTCGACAACATCAATGCCAAACCCCTTCATAAAACCCTGATCGCGCAGAACGTCGACCGATGGCTGTGACGGTGTCAGGTCGAGGAATGCAACTTTTGCATCCTTGGCCTTGTCGCCCAGGGTTCCTGCAGCCCATTTGCCAATAAGTTCGCCCGCCAGAAGGTTATCGGTTGCAAAAGTGGCGTCAGCCGCGTCGACTGGATCAAGCGGTGTGTCGAGGGCAATGACCAGAACACCGGCATCGCGTGCCTGCTTAACCGACGAGACGATACCCGCTGTGTCTGATGCTGTGATCAGAATACCCTTGGCACCATCGGCGATGCAGGTTTCGATAGCCGCGACCTGGCTTTCGCTATCGCCGTCGATTTTGCCCGCATAGGTCTTGAGATCAACGCCGAGTTCCTTTGCCTTGGCAACAGCGCCTTCCTTCATCTTGACGAAGAACGGATTGGTGTCCGTCTTGGTGATAAGGCAGGCGCCGACGCCTGCAGCCTGTGCCGGAGCGGCGAAAGCGGCGATGGCCACAACAGCAGCGCCCAGAATGGTTGATTTGAGATAAATGCTCTTACGCATGTCACTTCCTCCCAGAGTTTAATCATAATGCGACGTGCCGCCGATGGGCAGCATTCGTTCGCTTGAACACCTCGGACAGTTATCCTCCCGGCCAAGTGCTGCCCTTAGAAAATACCAGCCTCGCCAAGCTGTCAACATTAATAAATCACTCTTATTTATTATTGACAGCTTTGCCCGATGGTTCCATTGTCGCGCCGATATCAGGGAGGACGTCCTTTTGGGCATCAGACTATCGGAGCGCCACGGTCCGGGAGGAACACGGCCGCCGCTCCATCAGGGAACAAACCAGAGCGGTATGCGCGACCACAATGAGCGGGTCGTGCTTTCGTTATTGCGCCAGCATGGCAGTCTGGCCAAAACCGCCATTGCGCGGCTGACCGGTCTTTCCGCGCAGACAATCTCGATCATCATGCGGATGCTGGAAGCCGATGAACTGCTTTCGCGCGAAGAACCATTGCGCGGCCGTATCGGTCAGCCATTGATTCCCATGTCGCTCAATCCGGAAGGTGCCTTTTTCATTGGCCTCAAGATTGGCCGTCGCAGCGCAGATCTTGTACTGATCGATTTCGTCGGACGCATCCGGTCAATGCTGCATATGCCCTATGCCTATCCAACGCCTGACTCCGTGATGACCTTCGCCAAAGATGGCATCAGGAAAATGCTTGATGGGCTTGATGACAAACAGCGTTCGAAGGTGGCTGGCCTTGGCATCGCTGCGCCATTCGAGCTATGGAAGTGGGCCGATACGGTTGGTGCGCCACAGGAAATTCTCGACCAGTGGCGCCGGTCTGACATCAAAGCATCGATTGCCGCAATCTGTGATTTTCCGGTTTATTTACAGAACGATATCACCGCTGCCTGTGGTGCCGAACTCGTCTTTGGTGGAACCAAAGACCTTAATGATTTTGTCTATTTCTATATCGGTTCGTTTATTGGCGGCGGCATTGTTATCAATGGCAGTCTTTATGCGGGCCGTTCAGGCAATGCCGGGGCGCTTGGTTCCATGCCCGTGCCCGGACCGGATGGCACAACGCAACAGCTGATCGATATTGCATCGATCACCGCTCTGGAGCGCATCGTCACCGGTCTTGGCCGCGACCCCTCCCCCTTATGGACCTCGCCTGAAGATTGGGGCGAGATGGGCGACGAACTGGATGGATGGATTGATCGTTCGGCCAAGGCCATTGCACAGGCGGTGGTTGCTGCATCCTCAGTGGTTGATTTTGAAGCTGCGGTTATTGACGGCTGGGTCCCTGCTGCGGTGCGCACGCGGATCGTCGAGGCGGTGCGCGATCATGTTGGAACGTTTGATCTGGAGGGTATCGAATTGCCCGTTATCGTCGAAGGCACGGTGGGGATTCACGCCCGCGCTTTGGGCGCCGCCAGTCTTGCTCTCTCAGACCGGTTTCTTATCGGACAGAAAATATTCAGAAAGGTTGATTGAGCGTGCTGATTGGTATTCCGCCCATTTTGGGCCCGGAGCTTCTGGCAACACTGCGTGCCATGGGGCACGGTGACGAGATCGCATTGGTTGATGGAAATTATCCTGCATTGGAACATGCCCGCAGGCTCATTCGCGCCGATGGCTTGCCGCTGATCCCCATGCTTGATGCGATCCTGCAAGTGATGCCGGTGGATGATTTTGTTCCGACGGCGTTGTTCCGCGCGACGGTGAAGGGAAACCCGGATCTGCTCGATCCCGTGCATCAGGAAATGGCCGAAGTCTGCGCCCGCCGGGCACCTGGATTTTCGCTCTTGCCGCTGGTTGGCGATGCATTCTACACACGGGTGAAGAATGCCCATACCATCATCGCGACGAGCGAACCCAGACTTTACGGCAATATTATCGTCCGCAAGGGCGTCATCTATCCATCGAAAGAAACTGACAAATGATCCTATGTTGTGGTGAAGCACTGATCGATATGTTGCCGCGCACGAGCGAGGGGGGCGAACCGGCTTTCGCACCCTATGTTGGCGGTGCGGTGTTCAATACCGCCATTGCCTTGGGCCGCCTCGGTGTGCCGACGGAATTTTACTCCGGTGTTTCCTCGGATTTCTTCGGGCAGATGCTGCGTGATAGCCTTGCCGCCAACCATGTCGGCACACGCTATGCCCATATTTCACCCCAGCCGACCACGCTTGCCTTTGTGCGGCTGACCGATGGTCAGGCGAGCTATATTTTCTACGACGAGAACAGCGCGGGCCGTTCTCTGGCAATCACTGATCTGCCGGAACTGGATGAGAATGTCACGACGCTGCAATTCGGTGCGATCAGCCTCATTCCGGAGCCTTGCGGGTCTACCTATGAGGCGCTGATGGCGCGCGAACACGAAAAGCGTGTCATTGTTCTTGATCCCAATATCCGGCCCGGTTTCATCCCGGATAAGGAAAAGCATTTGGCACGCATGCGCCGCATGATCGCCATGACCGATATCGTCAAGATTTCCGATGAGGATATGCGCTGGTTCGGTGAAAGTGGTTCAATGGAAGAGATCGCCCGCCGCTGGATTGTCCCGGCATCCCAGCATGGGCCAAAGCTCATTCTCGTTACGCGCGGTGCCGAGGGCGTCACCGGCTATACCAAAGATCTGGCCGTGCATGTTGCCGCACAAAAAGTATCCGTGGTCGATACGGTCGGCGCTGGCGATACATTTACGGCGGGTGTACTGACATCATTGCAGGAAGCCGGCCTGTTGGCCAAAAGCGCCCTCACCTCCATAACCGAAGAGCAAATCCGCCATGCCCTGCTGCTTGGTGCCAAGGCGGCGGCAGTGACTGTATCGCGTGCGGGTGCAAACCCGCCATGGCGCTCGGAGCTTTAAGCCGAGCGTCTTAAGCCACTTCGATATCCGTATATGGGAAGTCATTGCCCTTGAACAAAAGAGGCAGGTTATTTGTCTTTGCACAGGCATAAGCAAAACAGTCACCCATGTTAAGGTCGGCCTTGTGCCGGCCTCGACCGTACTTACGGGATGCTTTCAGAGCTTCAACACCAATATTGGAACTGATATCGAGGATGTGCGCTCGCGTCTCCTCGACAAAGGCATCCACCAACTGCTCTGCCATTTCTATGGGGCAGGCTCGTTTGCGAGCAAGGCCCGTTACGGACTCATAAATTACAATCGGTGACAAGTAGATTGTGGAAGCCTGTGCCAAACGTGCTGACAGCGAAAGTGCATCGTCTTCGCCACTTATTATTGAAACAACCGCAGATGCATCGACAAACATCACAGATCTCCGGAGAGATCGTCGAAAAATGTCTTGTCCGCGTCCTGTCCGGTTTTGGGATAGGCGTTGTAACGTTGGGAGAGCGCTGCTAGCCGCTCTTGCAAAGGGATTTCTCCCTTGGTTCGATTATATTCATTTACAACAGCCTCACGAATAGCATCCGTGAGGCTGGTGTTCTTTAATTTTGCAAGGCGCCTGACTGCAGCATCTGTAGTCTCGTCTTTAATGGAAAAAGCCATTCTACAGCTCCTTGTCTATATAGATATACACTTCGGTATATAGATGGCTATTCCCTAGCTAAATGCAAGATACATTCTAATCCAGATCGAAAGCTGCTCCGATCAGCGTCTTGGTATAGTCATGCTGAGGCGCGTCAAAAATATCGTCTGTCTGGCCTTCTTCGACGATCTTTCCGCTTTTCATCACGATGACATAATCCGACATCGCCTTGATAACGGCGAGGTCGTGGCTGATGAAAATATAGGACAGATCGTGTTTGGCCTGCAGATCGCGCAAGAGTTCGATGACCTGCCCCTGCACCGACCGGTCAAGCGCGGATGTCGGTTCATCCAGAATGACGACTTTCGGCTTCAGGATCATCGCGCGTGCAATGGCGACACGCTGGCGCTGTCCGCCGGAGAACTCATGCGGATAACGGTTGCGCGCAGTTGGATCGAGTCCCACTTCCTTGAGTGCTGCAATTGCCCGCTTGTCGCGGTCAGCCCGTGATAATTGCGGCTCGTGAATGAGCAGGCCCTCGGTGATGATTTCACCAACCGTCTGGCGTGGCGACAACGATCCGTAAGGGTCCTGAAACACCAGCTGCAATTCCCGGCGCAAGGGACGCATCGCCGAGCGATCGAAGCTGGAAATGTTCTTTTTCTCAAAATGATACTGGCCGCTGCTCGGCAGCAGACGTAGCAGTGCCCGGCCAAGGGTTGACTTGCCGGAACCGGACTCACCAACAATACCGATGGTTTGCCGCGCCTTGAGCTTCACCGTCACGCCGTCCACTGCGCGGAAATGCGTGTGTGCGCTGGAGAAAAAGCCACCACCAATGGAGAAGTCGACAATCACATTGCGCCCTTCCAGCATGATTGGCGCCTTGTCTTCGGGCGGCGATTTGCTGCCGCTTGGCTCGGAAGCCAGCAGCATTTTGGTGTAGTCTTCTTTCGGGTTCTCAAAGATGTCCTTGATCGTGCCTTTCTCCACCACTTCGCCGCGCCGCATGACAACGACACGCTCGGCAAAGTGTTTGACCACGCCAAGATCATGGGTGATGAGCACGATGGCCATGCCGAAACGCTTCTGCAAGTCACGCAGCAGATCGAGGATTTGCGCCTGAATTGTCACGTCGAGCGCGGTTGTCGGCTCATCCGCGATCAGAAGATCAGGTTCATTGGCAAGTGCCATGGCAATCATGACGCGCTGGCGCTGGCCACCGGACATTTCATGCGGGTAGCTGTTGATGCGTCGCTCTGGCTCGGGAATACCGACCAGTTTCAACAGTTCAAGCACGCGAACCTTGGCCTGCTTGAAGCTGATGCCCTTGTGATGAACAATGGGTTCGGCAATCTGCCGGCCAATCGTGTAGAGCGGGTCAAGCGAGGTCATTGGCTCCTGAAAGATCATGGTGATCTTGGAGCCGCGCACCTCATTGAGCGCCTTGGTTGGCAGGCCAACCAATTCCTTGCCGCGATATTTGGCCGAACCCGTCACGCGGCCATTCTGGGCGAGAAGGCCCATAATGCCCATCATGGTCTGGCTCTTGCCGGAGCCGGATTCACCGACGACTGCGAGGGTTTCGCCCGGCCGGACATCGAGATCGATGCCCTTGACGGCTTTCACATCGCCATCCGGGGTGGTGAAGTCAACTTTCAGTCCGCGTACGGACAATACAGTATCTTTGTTGTCCGTCATTTTAGCGGTCCTTCGGGTCGAGAGCATCACGCAGGCCATCACCGATGAAGTTCAGCGAGAACAGGGTGATGACAAAGAAAATGGCAGGGAAAATCAGCAACCAGGGTGCGGACTGCATCTTGTTTGCGCCTTCGGAAATCAGCGCGCCCCAACTGGTCAGCGGTGCCTGAACACCAAGACCGAGGAAGGACAGAAAACTTTCCAGAAGAATGACTTTCGGCACCACGACCGTAACGAACACAATAACCGGACCAATCGTATTGGGGATGATATGACGGCGGATAATCTGCCAGTCTGTCAACCCCAAGGCCTGCGCCGCTCCGATGAATTCCCGGCGTTTGAGCGCAAGGGTCTGGCCGCGCACGATACGTGCCATATCAAGCCATTCCACCGCACCGATCACCAGAAAGATCAGGATAAAACTTCGCCCGAAGAAGACGACGAGAACCACGACGAGAAACACGAAGGGCAGTGAATAAAGAATTTCGATAAGGCGCATCATCACATTGTCGACGCGGCCGCCGAGATAACCTGAGATCGCCCCATAGGTGACACCCACGGCAAGCGAGACAAGACTGGCGAGAAAGCCGACAGCCAGCGAAATCTGTCCGCCCAGCATGACACGAGCCAGCATATCGCGGCCATTGGCATCCGTTCCGAAGAAGAAGTATTCGCGGTTGACCTTGCCGGAGAGTTTCAGGGTCTTGCCATCATCTTCCGTGGCGGCAACCTGCGTATCGTCGAACTCGTTTGCACGATCAAAATAGCGGGTTGTGCGCGGATCGATGGTCTGGTCCGCATGGATGGTGGCTGTGAATGTATTGCCGTCAACGGCAAATTCCTTCAGCTCCACCTTGGCCCGGCTTGCGACGCCCTTCATGACATCGCCGAGCGTGTCAGCTTTTGGAAGCGGCTCTACGCTTGGCGGGATCGTGACATAGGACGAGAAAACCTGATCATAGGTGTGGGTCAGGAAATACGGCCCGAAGAACGAAAAGATGGTGATGAAGAACAGCATGACGCAACCAGCCATCGCTGCTCGGTTGCGGCGAAAGCGGAGCGTTGCCAGCTGAAACAGGCTGCGTCCCTTGGATTCTTCCTCTGGGATGATTGTTGTGGACACATCAGTCATGGCGAACCCTCGGATCAAGAAGGCCGTACAGAATATCGACCACGAGATTGAAAACGATAACGAAAATCGCCACGAGAACCACGGTTCCCATCACAAGCGTATAATCGCGATTGATAGCGCCCAGCACGAAGTAGCGACCGACGCCGGGAATGGTGAAGATGGTTTCGACCACAGCCGAGCCTGTCAGCAAGGCGGCTGCGCAGGGTGCGAGATAAGAGACCACCGGCAGCAGCGCGCCGCGCATCGCATGGGTGATCACGACTGTCCTTGGCGGTAAGCCGTAGGCGCGTGCAGTGCGGATGTGATCCGTGTGCAGACCTTCAATCATCGAGCCACGCGTGAGGCGGGCAAACACCGCAAGCTGCGGCAGTGCGAGAGCGATCATCGGCAGTATGAGGAAGCGCCAAGAACCATCGCCCCAACCGCCCGCGGGCAAGAGAGACAAAAGCACCGCAAAGATCAATGTCAGCACCGGACCGACAACGAAGTTCGGAACGGTCACGCCGATGGTCGCGACGGACATGATGAAGAAATCGAGAATGCTGTTCTGCCGCAGGGCGGCGATCGTTCCGACGATCACACCGCCGAAGAGCGCGAGCAGCAGGGCATAAAAGCCGAGTTCCACCGAGTAAGGCAGACCCTTGCCGATCAGCTCGGCAATCGTATTGTCCTTATAGATATAACTCGGTCCAAAATCGCCGGTCACTGCATTTTTGAGATATTGCAGATACTGGTTCCAGAGCGGCTGATCCAGATGGTAAGCCTTCATCAGGTTTTCCATCGTCGCTGGCGGCAGCGGTCTTTCAAGGTTGAAGGGACCGCCCGGTGCAAACCGCATCAGGAAGAATGAAATGGTGACGACAATAAACAATGTCGGCACCGCACTCGCCAGTCGGCGAAGGACGAAATGAAACATGGAGATATACTCTCTCTTCTGTGCAGCTTCCGCAGTAGCTGCACCTACTCACTCTATTGGACCCGGCTCATTATTCCGCAAGGCTCAGATATTTGCTCAGATGTTCGTTGGTTGGATTGTCGCCCCAGCCTTTGACCTTTTTGGAAATCAGCCAGAGATTGGCGCTGTTCATCAGCGATGCGATGGGCTCATCGCGGGTCAGCAGGGCTTCCGCCTCATGCATGATTTTTGACCTGACATCAGGATCGCGCTCGTCATAGGACTTTTTCATCAGCGCGTCATAGTCCGGATTGTTGTAATGGCCATAGTTGAATGTCTTGTTGCTGCTGACATTCAGGGCAAGGAAGTTTTCAGCGTCGGCATAATCGGCGAACCAGCTGGCCCGGGCGACGTTGAACTTGCCGCCCTCCTGCAGGTAGGCATAATGCGATGACACATCGAGGTTCATCAGAGTGACCTTTGCGCCGAATGCCTTTTTCCACATATCGGCAACAGCCGTGGCAACCCGCTCATGATTGGCATTGGTGTTATAGCGGATTTCGATGTTGAGCGGCTTGCCGCCTTCGCCATAGCCAGCCTCTTTCATCAGGGCGGCGGCCTTGTCGTCGCGGTCAAGCTGCGACATGTCAGCGTAAGCGGCTTTGGATGGTTCGCCATAGGTGGCAAGGCCCGGAGGGACGAGCGAATAGGTTGGCAATTGCGCGCCACTATAGATTTCCTTGGTAAGGAAATCGCGATCAATAGACATGGAAAGCGCGTTGCGTACACGAACATCATTGAACGGTTCGGTACGGCTGTCGAACGCATAATAATACGTCGCCAGCGCTGGTGTGACGTGAACCTGATCACCCCATGATTTGCGCAGCCGTTCGATCTGGTCAGCCGAGAAATTGTAGACTGTATCCAGCTCGCCTGCCTCGAAGCGGCGAACCGCCGCTGCATCATCTTCAAGTGGGTAGAAGATGACCTTGTCCAGTTTGACGTTGGCCGCATCCCAGTAATCGGGATTCTTTGCGACAGTCAGATGATCGTTGAGCACATGGTCGACAAGTTCAAACGCGCCGTTTGAAACCATCTTGCCGGGTTTGACGAAATCAGGGCCATTCTTTTCGTAACTGGCTTTGCTGATGGGCAGCGCCGTCTGGTGCGCCATCAACTGGATAAAGAAGGGCGTCGCACGTTCCAGTGTGATCTCGACGGTCTTGGCGTCGACAGCTTTGACACCAAGTTGATCGGTCGGCAGTTCGCCCTTGTTGATCTTTTCGGCATTTTTGATCGGATAGAGAATGTTGGCGTATTTCGCTGCTGTTTTCGGGTCCTCAATACGGCGGTAAGAGAACACGAAATCTTCTGCGGTCACTGGCGTGCCATCGGACCAATTGGCATTGGCGCGCAATTTGAACGTATAGACGGTGCCATCGTCGGATACTTTCCAGCTTTCCGCTGCACCGGGTATGATAGCGCCGTGGGCGTCATAAACGGTTAGACCTTCATAAAGGTCTTTCACTACAAAGGCTTCAATATCGATGGATGTCTGCGCCTGATCAAGCGTGTTGGGCTCGCCCGCATTGCCGCGATGCAGAACCGCTTCAGCAAGGGCCGGACTGGCCGTCAGCATAAGCCCGCCCAAGAGCGCCGCGACACGTAAATTGAACTTCACAGACATCGTCTACCGTCCTTTCTCTTCTCTATCTGAACACGCTGCCCAAGGCACGGCGTGCAGCGGTTGCTATTCAAGGCTCAGAAATTTGCTCAAATGTTCGTTTGGCGCGTTATCAACCCAGCCTTTGACTTTGTTGGCGATAAGCCAAAGGTTGGCACTGTTCATCAGTGTGGTGGTTGGTTGGTCCCGCGCCAGCAGGGCTTCCGCCTCGTGCATGATTTTGGAACGGGCCACCGGATCGCGCTCGTCATAGGATTTCTTCATCAGCGCGTCATAGTCCGGATTGTTGTAATGTCCGTAATTGAAGGTCTTGTTGGTGCTCATGTGGAGCGCGAGGAAGGTTTCAGCATCGGCGTAATCAGCAATCCATCCCGCCCGCGCGACGTTGAACTTGCCGCCCTCCTGCAGGTAGGCGTAGTGCGATGACACATCGAGGTTCATCAGGGTGACGTTGGCGCCGAAGGTTTTCTTCCAGTTATCAGCAACCGCAGTGGCGATGCGCTCGTGGTTGGCATTGGTGTTATAGCGGATTTCAATGTTCAGCGGTTTGCCACCTGGGCCATACCCGGCTTCCTTCATCAGGGCGACTGCCTTGTCGTCACGGTCCAGCTGGGACATGCCGGCAAAGGCAGGTTTTTCCGGCTCGCCATAACTGGCAATACCCGGAGCGACAACGGAATAGGCTGGCAGCTGAGCGCCGCTGTAAATTTCATTGGCAAGGAAATCGCGGTCGATTGCCATGGACAGCGCATTGCGCACGCGAACATCGTTGAATGGCTCGGTGCGCGAGTCAAAGGCGTAATAATAGGTTCCAAGACGCGGTGAAATATGAACCTGCTCACCCCATGATTTGCGCAGGCGCGCGATCTGATCCGCCGAGAAATTGAAAACGATATCCATTTCCTTGGCTTCAAAACGCCGAAGCGCCGCCGCATCATCCTCGGTTGGATAGAAAACCACCTTGTCGAGCTTGACGCTGGCAGCGTCCCAATATTCGGGGTTCTTTCCAGCAGTCAGGTGATCGTTGGGCACATGTTCAAGCAGCTTGAATGCGCCATTGCTGACCAGCTTGCCCGGCTTTACGAAATCAGCGCCGTTCTTTTCGAAACTCGCCTTGTTGATGGGCAGCGCGGTCTGGTGTGCCAGCAGTTCCAGAAAGAAGGGTGTTGCCCGCTCCAGTGTGACTTCGAGCGTCTTCGCATCAACAGCCTTCACGCCAAGCTGATCAATAGGCATTTCACCCTTGTTGATCTTTTCGGCATTTTTGATCGGATAAAGAATATTGGCGTATTTGGCTGCTGTCTTCGGGTCTTCAATGCGGTGATAGGAGAAGACGAAATCCTCAGCCGTAACCGGCGTGCCGTCAGACCAGTTGGCCTTGTCGCGCAACTTGAAGGTGTAAATGGTGCCATCATCGGAGACTTTCCAGCTCTCCGCTGCACCGGGAACAATCTTGCCGCTGGCGTCGTAGATTGTCAGCCCTTCATATAGGTCCTTGACGATGAAAGCTTCAATGTCGATGGAGGTCTGTGCCTGATCGAGCGTATTGGGCTCGCCGCTATTACCACGATGCAGAACCACTTCGGCAAGCACGGGACTTGCAGCGAGCATCAATGTGCCCAACAGCGCCGCAACACGAAAATTGAATTTCACAGACATTGTCGACCGTCCTTTCACTCTCTATCCAAACACGTTGCGCATTGCGCAGCGGCCAAGCGGTTACTGTTCAAGGCTAAGGTATTTGCTGAGATGATCGTTGGTGCCGTTATCTGCCCAACCCTTTACCCGGTTGGAGACGAGCCAGAGCTGGCCGAAATTCATCATCGGGGCGACGGGCTGTTCACGCAGCACCAATGCTTCTGCTTCATGCAGGATTTTGGAGCGGGCAGCCGGGTCTTTTTCGTCATAGGACTTTTTGACGAGGGCATCGAATTCCGGGTTGTTCCAGCGGCCATAATTGAACGTGGTGTTGGTGCTCAGATTAATGACCATGAAGTTCTCGGCATCGGCATAATCAGCCGTCCAGCCGGCACGGGCGACATTGAATTTGCCGCCTTCTTTCAGGTAAGCGTAGTGGGCGCTGACGTCGTTCTGCAGCAGGGTGACGGTGGCACCGAATGCCTTCTTCCACATATCCGCAACGGCAATCGCTACGCGCTCATGGTTGGGATTGGTGTTGTAGCGGATTTCGATATTGAGCGGCTTGCCGCCCTCGCCGTAACCAGCCTCTTTCATCAGTTCGAGCGCTTTATCTTCGCGGTCAAGCTGGGACATGTCGGCAAAATCTGACTTGGCGGGTTCGCCATAACTGGCAATGCCGAGCGGCACGAGCGAATAGGCGGGAAGCTGGGCGCCCTTATAGATTTCCTTCGACAGGAAATCGCGATCGATGGTCATCGACAATGCGCGGCGCACACGCACATCGCTGAAGGGTTCAACGCGGGTGTCAAATGAGTAGAAATAGGTCGACAGCGCCGGAGTGATGCGAACCTGATCACCCATGGATGCGCGAAGACGTTCGATCTGGTCAGCCGAGAAATTGTAGACGAGATCCAGTTCCTTGGCTTCGAAGCGGCGCACCGCTGCCGCCTGATCTTCGGTCGGATTGAAGATCACCTTGTCCAGTTTCACATCCGCCGCGCCCCAGTAATGTGGGTTCTTGGCCGCTGTCAGGTGATCGTTCTGTACGTGTTCGGCGAGCTGGAAGGCTCCGTTGGAGACAAGCTTGCCGGGCTTGATAAACTCAGCGCCGTTCTTTTCAAGGCTCGCCCTGTTAACCGGCAGCGCGGTCTGGTGCGCCAGCAATTCGACGAAGAACGGTGTTGACCGTTCCAGCGTGATCTCAAGGGTTTTGGCATCGATTGCCTTCATGCCCATCTGGTCGGCAGGCAGTTCGCCCTTATTGATCTTTTCGGCGTTTTTAATCGGATAAAGCATATTGGCGTAGCCAGCAGCCGTCTTTGGCTCTTCGACGCGCTTGAACGAGAAAATGAAATCATCCGCGGTAACGGGCGATCCGTCAGACCAGTTGGCATTGGCTCTGATCTTGAACGTGTAAACGGTACCATCGTCAGAGACAGTCCAGCTTTCGGCGGCGCCCGGAACGATCTTGCCAGCGGGATCATAGCTCGTCAGACCCTCATAGAGGTCTTTCAGGATGAAGGCCTCGATTTCAAGCGATGTTTGCGACGGGTCGAGCGTTTGCGGTTCACCGCTGTTGCCACGGTGCAGAACAGCTTCGGCAAGCGCCGGGCTGGCAGCCAGAAGCAGCGATCCGGCAAGCAATGCGGCGGTAAAATTGAACTTTACAAACGTCATCTGGCTGTCTCCTCACCAATGATTGGTCAGTGATCGGTATGAAATGGCAATGTTCTCCCGTTCACTATCCGGTGAAAGAATAGCGGCGGGTCGATCAGGTTTTTGATTTTGCGGTCGGAAAAGTGGCACATAACGAGCCGGGCAAATGAAAGACGCGCAACCTGCGAGTGCAGATTGCGCGTCAGACTTTGCTATTCAACGCTGAGATATTTGCTCAGATGTTCGTTGTTGGGGTTATCGCCCCAGCCCTTGACCTTGTCGGCCACGAGCCAAAGGTTGGCGTCATTCATCAAAGGCGCAATCGGCTGGTCACGCATGATCAACGCTTCTGCTGCATGCAGAATCTTCGAGCGTTCTGCCGGATTGCGCTCTTCATAGGATTTCTTCATCAGCGCATCGAATTCCGGATTGGAATAATGCCCATAATTGAAGGTTTTATTGCTGCTGACATTGAGGTTGAGGAAGTTTTCCGGGTCCGCATAGTCGGCCGTCCAGCCTGCACGGGCAACGTTGAATTTGCCGCCTTCCTGCAGATAGGCGTAGTGCGATGAGATATCGAGATTCATCAGCGTCACATTGGCGCCCAATGTCTTCTTCCACATATCAGCAACAGCCGTTGCCACACGCTCGTGGTTCGGGTTGGTGTTGTAACGGATTTCGATGTTGAGCGGCTTGCCGCCTTCGCCAAAGCCCGCTTCCTTCAACAACTTGACGGCCTGATCATCGCGATCAAGCTGTGACAGGTCGGCAAAATCGGCCTTGGATGGTTCGCCGTAATTTTCCATGCCCGGAGGAACCAGAGAATAAACGGGCAATTTGGTGCCGTTGTAGATGTCCTTGGCGAGGAAGTCGCGGTCAACGGCCATGGAAAGGGCGCGGCGAACGCGAACATCATCGAATGGCGCGGTACGTGTATCAAAGGGGTAGTAATAGGTCGCCATCGCCGGGGTCACGTGGACCTGCTTGGCGTTGGCAGCGCGCATGCGTTCGATCTGATCGGAAGAGAAGTTGTAAACGAGGTCGAGTTCACCCGCTTCGTATCGTCGGACGGCTGCCGCCTGATCTTCCAGAGGATAGAAAATCACCTTGTCCAGTTTGACGTTTGCCGCGTCCCAATAATTCTCGTTCTTGGCAGCTGTCAGATGGTCGTTTGGTACATGCTCAAGCAGCTTGAATGCGCCATTGCCAACCAGCTTGCCCGGTTTGACGAAATCAGCACCATTCTTTTCAAAGCTTGCCTTGTTGATTGGCAGCGCTGTCTGGTGCGAAAGTAGCTCGATAAAGAATGGGGTTGGACGTTCGAGCGTGATTTCAAGAGTCTTGGCATCAATTGCCTTTACGCCGAGTTCTTCAAGCTTTGCATTACCCTTGTTGACCTTCTCGGCATTCTTGATCGGATAAAGAATATTGGCATATCCGGCAGCTGTTTTCGGGTCTTCGACGCGGCGCATCGAGAAGACAAAATCTTCAGCTGTTACAGGGGTGCCATCGGACCAGTTGGCCTTGTCGCGCAGTTTGAAGGTGTAAACTGTGCCATCATCGGAAACTTTCCAGCTTTCGGCGGTGCCCGGAACGATCTTGCCGTTGGCATCATAAATCGTCAGGCCTTCATAGAGGTCCTTGACGATGAATGCCTCGATATCAATCGAGGTCTGAGCCTGATCGAGCGTCTGCGGTTCACCGCTGTTGCCGCGATGCAGCACGGTCTCTGCCAGTGCCGGGCTTGCGCCTATCATCAGCGATCCAAGCAGCAGTGCCGCACGGAGATTGAGTTTCATCAATGACATTTTTTTAGTCCTTCCCCTTTGAAGAATTATGAAGGCATGAACAAAAGCCAAAATTTGGCCAAACGCAAGCCGTCGATTTTCCGAATTATGCGAATTGTGCGAGTCGCCGAAATGACCTAAATCGAGTTAAGAGCGGGAATAAGCAGCATTTTCAGGCTGTTTGGCGTAGAACCCAATTTTACGAAAACGTCAAAAAAAATGTGCATGATGTGGACCGTCGGGCCAATTCTCGCCTTTTTCTGATCAAAAATCGTCGTTGAGGCGCTATCGCACCACCTGTTTCGGCATTTTTCATGAAAATCGAAATTTGGTTATCGAAGCGTTTCGGATGCTGTTCAGATTTTAACACTAGTGATCAGAGCTGGCTGTCTTGCTATCTGATATAAGACTAAAGGATGAGGAAAATTTCCACCCAAAACGTCGCTTCAAGACACCGCAAACTTCCGTTTCGGGCTGCGGACAAAATTGGGTCCTTTTCGTGTTGTGATTTGCCGATTGGAAAAATCCTGTATGTTGTGTCGTCCCGCCTTTTTGAACATCAGCCAAACTCCATCGTGAATAACAGGTCAAATGCATGACGGCTCCGGTCATTCTCATCATTGCAGCTGTCGCCCTTTGTGTTGTCATGGGCTGCGCTTTCCTTGCATTGCGTTTGACCGGCAATAGCGGGTGGGCTGACACTTTCTGGTCGTTCGGTGTGGGCGCTATTGGCATTCTCTCGATTCTGTTTTCAGACGATATGGTCTCGTCATCGCGAAAATGGCTGGTGATCATTCTGCTCGCGCTCTGGTCGTTGCGGTTGGGTGGGCACATCCTCCTTCGCACACTCAACAGCGAGGACGATCCGCGTTATGCACGCTTGCGCCGGGAGTGGGGTCCCGCCGCCAATTCGCGCATGTTCTTTTTTCTGCAAAGCCAGGCATTCGCCGGAATTCTGCTTGTTATCAGCGTCTATATCGCCGCTGCCCGGCCCGACATAGATCTCGAATTTCCAGATTATCTTGGGTTCGTCCTCATGCTTATCGCGCTTGCGGGTGAAGCAATTGCCGATTGGCAGCTCAAGCGGTTTTCCCGCAATCCCGCCAATCGTGGCAAGATATGTGACACCGGCCTCTGGCGCTGGTCGCGTCATCCGAACTATTTTTTCGAATGGCTTGGCTGGGTGTCCTATGTGCTGATTGCGGCGGATTTCGATGGCGATTATGTACATGGCTGGCTGACGCTCGCCGCGCCTGTGCTGATGTACATACTGCTTCGCCATACGTCAGGTGTGCCGCCGCTGGAGGAGCATATGCTGGCGACACGCGGTCAGGCTTTCCGGGATTATCAGCAGCGCACCAGCATCTTTTTCCCCATGCCTCCGCAGAAATAACCGGAGCGGAAAAATACTCAGGGGCAAGGCAGATCAATCCACAGGATCGGCATTGCGCAGCAAGGCTTCCAGAGTTTCCAGCCGGTCCGCCTCAATCGGCGGCTTGTCCCAGCGCAGGCGTGAAATACGCGGAAACCGCATGGCAACACCGGATTTGTGACGTTTCGACCGGTTCAGGCCCTCAAAAGCTATTTCCAGCACGAGCCCATGATCCGGCTCCGCCCGCACAGACCGTACCGGGCCAAAACGCTCCGTCGTGTTGTTGCGCACATAGGCGTCGAGCTGTTTCAACTCTTCGTCGGTAAAGCCGAAATAGGCCTTTCCAACGGGCACAAGATGCGGGTTCTCGTCGGGCCCGGTCCACACGGCAAATGTATAGTCCGAGTAGAAGCTGGATCGCTTGCCATGACCGCGCTGTGCATAGACCAGCACGGCGTCAATGGTGAAAGGATCGCGTTTCCATTTGAACCATGGCCCTTTCGGACGTCCGGGCACGTAAGTGGAATCGCGACGCTTCAGCATCAATCCTTCGATGATGGGATGCGGAGGGCTTTTTCGCAGCTCCACCAGATCATGAAACGTTTCATAGGGCACGAGCGGTGACAAATCAAAACGCGTAGCGTCGAGTGTGGCGACAAACCGCTCAAGTTTTTCCCGGCGCTCAGTGAAGGGCAAAGCCCGGATATCATCCGCGCCATCAAACAGCAGGTCATACAGTCGCACGAAAGCCGGATGACTTTCCATTTGCTTGGCCGTGACAATTTTGCGGTTGAGCCGTTGCTGTAGATCACCGAAGGCACCGATCTCTATCGTGTCGGTGCTACTGCGTGCAACGAGCAGCTCGCCGTCCAGTGTGCCCTCGAAATTCATGGCATCGGCAATATCAGGAAAGGCATGGGAGATATCATCGCCCGTGCGCGAATAAATGCGGCGCTGCCCGGCCTCTGTCGTCAACTGTACGCGGATGCCGTCCCATTTCCACTCCGCCGCATAATCCTCTGCGATGATTTTCGCGTAATCGGTTTCTTCAAGCGGGGTGGACAGCATGACCGGCCGGAATGGCGCAGCGGCAAGACTTACCGGCTTTTCCGCTTTTCCTTCAAGCCAGGCGAACAGCGACTGATAGGGCGGCTTCAGCCCATGCCAGAGTTCTTCAATCTCACCGACATCCACTTTGCCGAAATCCGCCAGTGCCTGCTTGGCCAACCTTGCTGAAACGCCTATGCGCAGACCACCCGTAACCAGCTTCAAAAGGGCATAGCGGGCTGATGCATCGAGCTGATCGAGCCATTTTTCCACCAGCCTGATCGCATCGCTGCGTGAGGCGCGTGCCAGTGAAGCGACGACATCACCAAGGGTCGGAATGGCGTTGGCGCGCGATGGCTCTCTGGCTGTCCAGGCAAGAGAAATGGTTTCGGCAAGATCGCCGACATAATCATAGGAATAGGCAAAAAGCTGCTCATCCATACGCTCGGCAATGAGCCCCCGCAGCATGGCGGGTTTGACATTGGCTATGTCGAGATCACGCGTAATCGCCGCCAGGGCAAGGCCCCGGTCCGGGTCTGGTGTCTGCCTGAAATAGTCGACGAGCAGCGTGATCTTGCCATTGCGCTGCGGCGTCAGCACCAGCCGGTCAAGCAGCGCGGCAAATTCCTTCATCCATCTCCCTCGTCCTCATAGCCGACAAGATTGAGCGGCCGTGCGGCAAAACCATTCAGCTCGCACCATCTGACAAGCGCCTCTTCGCGTCCGTGGGTGACCCAGATCTGCGACGGCGCCAGCTCCTTGATTGTACCGGTAAGTTCATCCCAATCACAATGGTCTGACAGGATGATCGGCAACTCGACGCCCTGCTGGCGCGCCCGCTGGCGAATGCTCATCCAGCCGGATGCAAAGCATGATACGGGATCAGGAAAACGTCGCGCCCACCGGTCAAGGAAAGCCGATGGTGGCCCGACAACCACGCTACCGGCGAAATCCTGCGGTGTGCCCGTTTCCACGGTCGCGGAGGATAATGGTCCCAGATCAATACCCTGCGACTGGTAATAGTCGCAAAGCTTTGTCATTGCGCCGTGAATGTAGATCGTCTTGTCATAGCCCGCATCACGCATCATGCGAATAACGCGCTGTGCCTTGCCAAGTGCATAGGCGCCGACAAGGTGCGACCGCTCTGGAAACTGTGCAATCGATTTCAGAAGCTTGGCGATTTCGTCCATGGCATTGGGATGACGGAACACCGGTAGGGCGAATGTGGCTTCGGTGATGAACACATCGCAGGGCACCAGCTCGAAGCCAAGACAGGTGGGATCAGCCGCCCGTTTGTAATCGCCTGAGCAGACAATACGCATGCCATTTTTCTCAACCGCAATCTGGGCAGAGCCGAGCACATGCCCTGCCGGATGAAAGCTGACTTTCACGCCGTTGATCTCAGTGACAACGCCAAGTTCGGCTGTCTGCGTGGACCCGGCAAAATCATCGCCATAACGTATGCCCATAATATCAAGGGTCTGACGGGTGGCCATGACTTTCCGGTGGCCTGATCGCGCATGATCCGCGTGGCCATGGGTGATCAAAGCGCGTTCAACCGGGCTGACCGGATCGATATAAAAATCCCCGGCTGGTGAATAGAGGCCTTCCGGCGTTGATCGCAAAAGTTCTTCTGGGCGGGTCAGCATGGCTGGCACCCTGATACGGTGTTGCGACACCGCCCTCTGCCCTGTCGGCCTCCGGGACGAGCCACGGGTCTCGCCCGTCCTTTGGACCCCCCACAAGGGGGGAGATCACATTGACACGAGCGCTTTCCCACAACCGGAAGCATTGCAGATTGTGCAAAGGCAGTAATACAGCTGATCTCCCCCCTTGTGGGGGAGATGTCCGACAGGACAGAGGGGGGTGAAACCAACAACATGTCCTCCATGCTAAAGAAAACTTGGCGCTTTTCCCGCGCATCATTACATTCGCTCTTGTGAGCACCAAGACAAAGCCCCTTTTTGCTGAAGACAGCACACTCCTGCCAAAACCTTTCCTGGACTGGTTCCAGGCCAAGGGTTGGTCGCCCCGTGCGCATCAGCTGGAACTGCTTGAGGAGGCTGAGGCTGGTCATTCCGCCCTGCTCATTGCGCCGACGGGCGCTGGCAAGACGCTTGCCGGTTTTCTGCCCGCGCTGGTTGATCTTTCAACGCGCGGCAAGAGCAATACTACCAGCCGCGGCGTTCACACGCTCTATATCTCGCCGCTCAAGGCGCTGGCGGTTGATATTGAGCGCAATCTCGCCCGACCCATCGAAGAGATAGGGCTTGATATCACCATTGAAACCCGCACCGGCGATACGCCTGCCCATAAGCGGCAGCGCCAGAAGCTTATCCCGCCCGATATCCTCCTGACCACACCGGAACAGCTTGCTTTGCTGATCGCCAATAAGGATGCCGGCCGCTTCTTCTCGGATTTGCGCTATGTAATCTTTGATGAGCTGCATTCGCTGGTGACATCCAAACGCGGTCATCTTCTGTCGCTGGGATTGGCACGGTTGCGAAAATTGCAGCCGGGACTGCAAACAATCGGCCTTTCGGCAACGGTTGCGGACCCTGATGCTTTGCGGCGCTGGTTGCTGCCGCAGGTGAACGGCATGCCAATGGCCAGTCTGGTCAAAGTTGAAGGGGGTGCCAAACCCCATATTACCATCCTTGAATCCTCAGATCGTATTCCATGGGCTGGCCATTCGGCTGTTTATGCCCTGCCGGGTGTTTATGAAGCGATCAAACGGCACAAGACGACGTTGATCTTCGTCAATACCCGCAGTCAGGCGGAGCGCCTGTTTCATGATCTCTGGATGGCAAATGATGACAATTTGCCGATAGCGCTGCACCACGGCTCGCTTGACGTCAGCAAGCGCCGCAAGGTCGAAGAAGCGATGGCCAACAACGCGCTGCGCGCCGTTGTTGCCACGTCGACGCTTGATCTTGGTATCGACTGGGGCGATGTCGATCTGGTCATCCATGTCGGCGCACCCAAAGGTGCGAGCCGCCTCGCCCAGCGTATAGGCCGGTCCAATCACCGCATGGATGAACCGTCGCGGGCTATTCTCGTCCCGGCCAATCGGTTCGAGGTGATGGAATGTCAGGCAGCACTCGACGCAAACTATCTCGGGGCGCAGGACACACCGCCGCTTGGTGACGGTTCGCTAGATGTGCTTGCCCAGCATGTGCTGGGAATGGCCTGCGCTGAACCGTTTCATGAACAGGCGCTTTTTGATGAGATCACCACAGCCCTGCCCTATGCAACCCTCCCATATGAAACGTTTCATCGCATTGTCGACTTTGTGGCAACCGGCGGCTATGCGCTGAAAAGCTATGAGCGCTTTGCCAAGATACGGCAAACCGCCGATGGTACGTGGCGCGTCACCCATCCCCGTTTTGCCCAGCAATACCGGCTTAATGTCGGTACGATCATTGAAGCGCCCAGCCTCAATGTGCGCCTCACCCGCCAACGCGGCAAGGGCGGCAATGCGCGCGGTGGGCCGGTGCTTGGCAAAGTCGAGGAGTCGTTTCTTGAGGCACTGTCGCCGGGCGATACGTTCTTCTTTTCAGGGCGCGTGCTGCGCTTTGAGGGCATCCGCGAGAATGAATGTATCGTTTCAAATGCCGAAGGGTTTGACGCCAAGATCCCCGCCTATGCGGGTGGCAAATTCCCGCTGACCACCTATCTCGCCGATCAGGTACGCTCGATGCTTGCGGACCCTGATCGCTGGGGCGCCCTGCCCGATCAGGTCAGCGACTGGCTGCGCATCCAGAAGGAAAAATCCGTGCTGCCCGATCCCGGCAGTTTGCTGGTTGAAACCTTTCCGCGCGGCGAGCGCTATTACATGGTGGTCTACCCCTTTGAAGGCCGGCTTGCGCATCAGACGCTCGGCATGCTGCTGACGCGGCGGCTTGAAAGGGCAAAGGCCCGGCCTCTCGGCTTTGTCGCCACGGATTACGCCCTGTCGATCTGGGGATTGCGCGATATGGGCCGCATGTTCAGGAATGGCGAACTCCCCCTCTCCGAGTTTTTCGATGAGGATATGCTGGGCGATGATCTTGAAGCGTGGCTGTCTGAAAGCTGGATGCTCAAGCGCACATTCCGCAACTGTGCGCTGATTTCCGGCCTCGTTGAAAAGCGCCATCCCGGACAGGAGAAAACCGGGCGGCAGGTCACGGTCTCGACTGATCTGATCTATGACGTTCTGCGCACGCATGAGCCTGACCATATCCTCATTCAGGCCACACGCGCCGATGCGGCTACCGGGCTTCTCGACATTCGCCGCCTTGCCGATATGCTGGCACGAATCAAGGGTCATATCATTCATAAGGATCTCGACCGGATATCACCGCTCGCTGTCCCAGTGATGATGGAGATCGGCAAGGAACGCGTTCCGGGTGAAGCTCACGAAACGCTTCTGGAAGAGATAGCAGACGAGTTGACCCGCGAGATGATGGAAGGCAAATGAATCTGGCGGTTCACACAACAAGGACAATGCTGCACGGCGCTGTTGAAATTGACATCGCCGGGCACACGGCCATCTGTGATCCATCCGGAGCGCTTTATCTCGAAGCCGACCGCATCCTCATCGTGTCGGACCTGCATTTCGAAAAGGGTTCATCCTTTGCCCGGCGCGGCATGATGCTGCCGCCCTATGACACGGCTTCCACACTTAAAACGCTGGCGGCGTGTATCGCCCGTTATCACCCCGCCTGCGTCATCAGCCTTGGCGACAGTTTCCACGATGGCGATGCCGCGGCCCGCCTGCCTGAGATTTATGCGCAGCAGCTTGCAGCACTCATGCAGGGCCGCGACTGGATATGGATCACCGGCAATCATGATCCTGACCATCCTGCTGATCTTCCCGGTGATACCTATACGGAACTTGCCTTCGGCTCGCTGGTGTTTCGCCATGAACCGTCCAAGGGCTCACCTTTGGGCGAAATCGCCGGACATCTGCATCCCGCGGCAAAAGTCGTCAGGCGTGGCCAGGCGGTGCAGCGGCGTTGCTTTGTCAGCGATCATGCACGCATGATCATGCCTGCGTTTGGCGCCTATACCGGCGGTTTGAATGTTCTTGGCCGGGCCTTTCACGGCCTGTTTGATGGCACCAACCTCAAGGCCTATATGCTCGGTCATAACAGGGTTTATCCCATGCTGCGCAAGGCTTTGTACCCCTGATTGATGTTCGTAACGCACTTGTATGAGGTAAGGAAATTCCTTACATTGTGCGATAAGGAGCCTCATTATGATCACGAGCAAAATGACGAGCAAGGCACAGACAACGATACCGCAGGCGGTGCGCACGGCGCTTAAACTGAAACCGGGCGATGAGATCGCCTATCAGATCGAAGATGGCCGTGTGATTCTCATGCGCACGGAAACCGGGGTGGTCAATGACGACCCATTCGCAACCTTCTCGGAATGGGATGGCGATGCGGACAGAAGTGCCTATGCAGACCTTTAAAGCGGGAGACATTGTTCGTGTGCCTTTCCCCTATACGGATCGGAACACGCGCCAGCACAGGCCAGCACTCGTTATTTCCAACGGCACTACCGGCGAGAACAAAGATTTTCTTTGGGTGCTCATGATTACGAGTGCTGAAAACAAGCGATGGGAAAATGATGTTCCAATCCCATTGCATCATGAGGCGGGATTGCCCGCGCCATCTGTTATTCGACCATCAAAAATAGCCACTATAGAGACCGCGCATGCTGATCGTCTGGGGCAGGTAAGCGAAGTGATTTTCGAGCAAGTGAAGCTAAAAGTAGCGGCAATCCTGAAATTATAGCCGATTTATTTCCACGCCATCCCCACTTAGCGTTTCCTAGCGAGATTATAGAATTCGCTACGTTCCCGTTTCCCTACGGTCACGACGAGCACCGTTATGGTTTCGTCATTGACCCGATAAACCAGTCGGTAGCCCACCTGTCGCAGCTTGATTTTGTAATGATCGGGCATGCCATGCAGGGCGGCATTGGGGACGCAAGGTATCTCGAGCCGCTCCCTTAGCTTCTTGACGAGTTGCTGGCGGATCGTCGCACCCAGTTTGCCCCATTCCTTGCGGGCGGACGGAAGGAACTCAAGCTTAAAGGTCATCAATATCGACGGATATGCCCTGTTCGTCCGCGCGGGATTTAATGATTTCAGCCAGATGAATATCATCAAGCCGATCAAGCATGGCCTCGTAAACATCCGCCGGGACCATATAGGCCATGACACGATTGTGATTGAGTACAGCCACCGCCTTGCCCTGCGCCTCATTCATGATGGCGGTCGGACTTTTCTTGAGGTTTGATACGGTCACCGCCACCGAGGCTTCGACACGTTGCATGGCAATCTCCATTAGTATGAAATTTAGTACTTATATAAAGGTCAAAATCGAGCGTGATCAATTGGCAGGCGGCCATCTTCCTTGAGTGTATCAAGCACAATGGCGGTTTTGACGTTCTGTACGGATTCATGCGGTAGCAGCACCTCATTGACGAAGGCGGAAAGTGCGCGCAGGTCTGGCGTGACCACTTTAATGAAATAATCCATCTCGCCGGTGAGCGCATGGGCCTCCATCACCTGCGGCAGTTTTGAAATCAGCTCGGAAAACCGGCGGGAGTTGTCGCGATTATGGGTCGCCAATGTCACCGAGATGATGTTGACAATGCCAAGGCCGAGCTTTTCCCGGTCAATCTCCGCCCTGTAACCTCGGATAAATCCCTCTTCTTCCAGCCTTGAACGGCGGCGGGAGCACTGGGAGGCCGACAGGTTGATCCGTTCGGAAAGTTCGTTGTTCGTGAGTCGTCCGTCCTCCTGCAGGGAAAACAGTATTTTGCGGTCAAATGCATCAAGTTGTTCCATTCATGCATTCCTTATCAATTACATGCACGATACATGCATATTATGTCTCCGGCGAGCGTCGAAATGCAAGCACTTTGCATGTGCTTTGCGCGATAATGCTGCGAGCCAGAGGAGGATGTTATGGGCCCATTTCCGCACGACGCACCTGTTGCCACCATCAGCAAGGATAATCCTGCTGGAACCGATGGCTTTGAGTTTGTCGAATTCGCGCATCCCGAACCGGAAAAGCTGGAAGAACTTTTCACCCGCATGGGCTATAAGCCCGTTGCCCGGCATCGTTCCAAGAACATAACGCTGTGGCGCCAGGGCGATATCAATTACATCCTCAATGCTGAACCGGGTTCCCATGCGACGAAATTCGTTGGGGAGCACGGTCCCTGTGCCCCATCCATGGCCTGGCGCGTGGTTGATGCCAAGCATGCCTTTGATCATGCGGTTGCCAAGGGTGCGACGCCTTATACTGGCGACGATAAGACCCTTAATGTTCCTGCTATTGTCGGTATTGGTGGCTCGATGCTGTATTTCATCGAGAAGTATGGCGAGAAGGGCTCTGTCTATGATGATGAGTTCGAATGGCTGGGCGAGCGCGATCCGAAACCTGAAGGTGTCGGTTTCTACTATCTTGATCACCTCACCCATAACGTCTATCGCGGCAATATGGATAAGTGGTGGGCGTTCTACCGCGAGTTGTTCGGCTTCAAGCAGATTCACTTCTTTGATATTGCAGGCAAGCTTACGGGGCTTGTCTCCCGCGCCATCACCTCGCCATGCGGCAAGATCCGTATTCCCTTGAATGAGTCGACTGACGACAAGAGCCAGATCGAGGAATATCTGCGCAAGTACAAGGGCGAAGGCATTCAGCACATCGCTGTTGGCACCGAAGGCATTTACGACGCGACGGATAAGCTTGACGAAAATGGTCTCAAGTTCATGCCGGGTCCGCCCGAAACCTATTACGATATGTCGCATGACCGTGTGCATGGCCATGACGAGCCGATTGAGCGGATGAAGAAACACGGCATTCTCATCGACGGCGAAGGCGTTATTGATGGGGGCATGACAAAAATCCTGCTGCAGATTTTCTCCAAGACGGTCATCGGGCCGATTTTCTTCGAATTCATCCAGCGCAAGGGTGACGAAGGCTTTGGCGAGGGCAATTTCCGCGCCCTGTTCGAGTCAATCGAAGAAGACCAGATCCGCCGCGGCGTCATCAAGGTTGATGCAGCGGAATAAATCTCAAAACCGCGTGAGTAGTTCCTGCTCACTCACGCGGCTTGGCCTTATCCGGGTGTGCCGCTGCAAAAGCCTTCAGCTTTTCGCAGCGTTTGGTGATGGCATTTACGCGCTTCAACCCTGAAATATCCGCGCCCCAGCGGCGGGCATTATAGACCTGTGGCACAAGGCAGAAATCCGCCATTCCCGGCTTATCGCCATGACAGAACTTGCCGGTATCAGGATTGTCCAGAAGCCTCTCAAAGGCTTCCAATCCTTCCCCAATAAACTTCTGCATCCATGCGCTGCGGGCAGCATCGCCGCCGCCGGTGATCTCCATGACATGTGTGACCACCCCCGTATTGCAGGTGGGGTGAATATCCATCGCAATCGCATAGGACAGTGCGCGCACCCGCTGTCTGCCAGCGGGATCAGGCGGCAGGAATGCGGCATCAGGGTAAATCTCATCGAGATACTCAATGATTGCCAGCGACTGGCTCATCATCCGCCCATCCATCGCCAATGTTGGAACCAGCCCTTGCGGATTGCGGCTGAGATTATCAGGGTCCTTGTGTTCGCCCTTCAGCAAATTGACGGGAACGGTCTCATATTCAAGCTTGAGGCTCTGGAGTGCTATGCGCACCCGGTAGCTTGCCGATGACCGCCAATATTCAAAGAGGATGAGTCCGCTCATTCCTCAGTTCCCCGTTTCGTAGCGTGTGACCTGCTGTTCGATCGCTCCAAAAATGGAGTGACCAGCCCTGTCCTTCATTTCGATGCGCACCGTGTCGCCAAATTTCATGAAAGAGGTCTTGGGCGCGCCGTGATTGATCGTTTCGATCATGCGGATTTCCGCAATGCAGGAATAGCCCGCTCCGCCTTCCGCAACAGGCTTACCCGGTCCGCCATCAAGCTTGTTGGAAACCGTGCCCGAGCCAATGATTGTGCCTGCGGCAAGTGGTCGGGTTTTCGCCGCATGGGCAATGAGAACAGGGAAATCGAAGGTCATATCGATACCCGCATTGGCTCGTCCGAATGGCTTGCCGTTATAATCAACACTGAGCGGCAGATGTACCTTGCCGCCGTCCCAGGCGTCGCCGAGTTCATCGGGCGTCACAGCCACTGGCGAGAAAGCGGAGGAAGGCTTTGACTGGAAGAAACCAAAACCTTTTGCCAGTTCAGCCGGGATCAGTCCGCGTAGGCTCACATCATTGACCAGCATGATGAGGCGGATGGCACCCCGTGCCTGATCTGGTGTTGCGCCCATCGGTACATCATCGACAATAACGGCTACTTCACCTTCCATATCGATGCCATAAGCTTCATCAGCCATCACGATAGGCGCGCGCGGGGCGAGAAAACTGTCGGAGCCGCCCTGATAGATCAGCGGATCGGTCCAGAAGCTGTCGGGCATCTCCGCGCCGCGTGCCTTCCGCACAAGTTCGACGTGGTTGACGTAAGCCGAGCCATCGGCCCACTGAAAAGCGCGGGGCAGCGGCGAAAGCGCCTCATGCTCATGAAAACGCTCCGATGGCACCGAGCCATGGTCGAGGCTTTCGGCGAGTGCCTCCAGATGCGGAGCAATCCGCGCCCAGTTGTCGAGTGCCGATTGCAGCGTGGGGGTCAGAAACGATGCGTCGGTAAAGCTGGTCAAATCCTTGGACACGATGACGAGTTTGCCGTCGCGGGTTCCATTGTTCAGTGATGCGAGTTTCATTCGGACCAGTCTCCCTCGGGTGTTCCATTGAACCGCTTTTTCAGGTCCGTCCAGCAATCGGCATAATTATCCTGCAGCGATTCCAGCTCCGCCGCAAAGCGGGTCAGATGCTGCGGAAAACGGGTTTCGAACATGAAGGCCAGCGTATTTTCCAGCTTGTGCGGCTTGAGTTCCACGGTTGATGCCTTGTTGAATCCCATTGTATCCGGCCCATGTGGCAGCATCATATTGTGCAGGCTCATACCGCCGGGAACGAAGCCCTCTTCCTTGGCGTCATACTGACCATAAACCAATCCCATGAATTCCGACATGATATTGCGATGGTACCATGGAGGGCGGAAACTATGCTCGGCAACAAGCCAGCGCGGCGGGAAAATAACGAAGTCGACATTGGCAGTTCCCTCCTCACCCGATGGGGCGGTGAGCACCGTAAAGATCGATGGATCGGGATGATCGAAGAGAATGGCACCAACAGGTGAGAAGGTGCGCAGATCATATTTATAAGGTGCGTAATTGCCGTGCCATGCCACGACATCAAGCGGCGAATGGCCAAGGCCTGTTTTATAGAACTTGCCACACCATTTTACATGCAGGCGGCATGCTGTTTCCTTGTCCTCATAGGCGGCAACCGGCGTCTTGAAATCGCGCGGGTTGGCAAGGCAATTGGCGCCAATCGGCCCGCGATCGGGCAGCGCGAACTTTGCGCCGTAATTTTCGCAGATATAGCCGCGGGCTTCGCCGTCGATTGCGGCAACCTTGAACACCATGCCGCGCGGGATGATGCAGATTTCCGACGGCTCGATTTCCATGATGCCCATTTCAGTGAACACGCGCAGACGGCCCTTTTCCGGCACCAGCAGCATCTCGCCATCGGCGTTGAAAAAGTAGTCATCGTCCATATCGCGGTTGAATGCATAGACATGTGCGGCCATGCCAACCTGACCATGCACGTCGCCAGCTGTCGTCATGGTGCGGATGCCGTCTATGAAATTGACCGGCTCCTTTGGCATCGGCGTCGGATTCCAGCGCAGCTGGCCGATCGGGAGTTCATGATCATCGAGATTGGGCGCGGTTTTCCAGTCTTTGCGAGACGTTGGCGTAAAACGCCCGGAGTGTTTCACCGATGGACGAATGCGGTAAAGCCAGGAGCGTTCGTTGATCCCGCGCGGTGCGGTGAAGGGCGACCCCGAGAGCTGCTCGGCGTAAAGCCCATAGGCGCAGCGCTGCGGCGAATTTTGCCCCTGCGGCAGCGCGCCGGGAAGAGATTCAGTTTCGAAGTCATTGCCGAAGCCCGGCATGTAATGAAGGGTCATGATCAGTCCTCCCGATCTTTCGAAGATATTTAGTTGCATTTGTGACGATCTATTTTGTAACTATCAACGGTAAAGGAGATCAAATGACGGTTAAAGAGAACGAGGCGGGGCTGCCGCCACTCATTCTGGAGGATTTCATACCCTACCGGTTGAACAAGGCGGCTGAAGCGATCAGCCAGCGATTTGCCAGCCAGTACCGGGATGAATATGGGCTGACGCGTCCGGAGTGGCGCACGCTGGCGACACTTGGCCAGTTCGGTGCTTTATCCGCCACGGCGATTGGCGCGCATTCTTCAATGCACAAGACGAAAGTCAGCCGCGCAGTATTCTCTTTGGAACAGCGCCATTGGCTCAAACGCAAGCGCGATGATGCCGACCGGCGCACGGAACATCTCGAACTGACACCGGCCGGACGCAAGGCGTATCAACGCCTGACGACGCTCGCGCATAATTACGAGACGGAGCTTTTTGCCCGGCTTGGTGAACGGGGAGCAAGGGATTTGAAGGCAGGGCTTGCGGCACTTGAGGCCTATTACCGGCAAGGCCGATAACAGGTCTCTGTCCTATCAGAATGGCATTTCAATTCGTGGCCAGATTTCGCGCGACAGTTTCCGGTAATCGGTTTTCTTCGGGTTGGACGGATAGGGTGCGCCCGCGTCGATATAGATGATTTCTGCCGCGACCGGCTCAAAACCCGCGTGGAAATGATTGGTGGATTTGACCAGCAGGATGTCTTTTGAAGCAGGCTCGATGCCGAGATTGGAGAAAATATCCGGCTCGAACGTCTGGGTGCGGTTTGTATTGAGGATGACCTCGATATTGGTGCCCTCAAGCCGGATCACAGCCGCCGGTCCAAGCGTGACGCGGCTCTTGCCAAAGCTCTGCCAGCCCTCCTGCACGGCTTTCAGCACTTCAACGCGCGCATCGAGAGGTGCGCCGCCATCCGGTCCCGCCTTGCCGCCAAAGCGGAGCTGAATTCTGGCGCCCTCGCCTGCTGCCAGACAGAAAGTAACGGCAATCGGGTCCCAGATCGTGGCCACGGCAACATTATCGATGCCGCGCTCGATCATGCGGCGCAGGATCAACGTGCCATCTCCAGCTACGCCGCCACCGGGATTGTCCCAGACATCGGCAACAACAACAGGCTTGCCACTTTTCGTTGCCGCAAGTTCGACGGCTTTGTCGAGGCCAGCTTCCGTATCAAGCATCGGCATCGCCGTCCGGCCGCGCATTCCGAAAATTTCCATACCGAGCGATTCAGCCAATGCCGCACCGCGCGGCGCGTCATTATCGGTGACGACCATGACCTGCGTGCCAAGCTCAGGCACATCACCGGCCATGAAACCGTGAATAAGGGAAATCGAGAGAATATTGTGGTGGCCCTGCAGGGCCTGAATGCGATCGACAAAAGAACGCATCGGTTCGCGGCTGGTCGGGAAAACGCCGATCATGCGGCAATCGAAGGTAGAAATGATGGGTTTGATTTCACCGCGTAAGGTGCGCAGGGCCAAATCGACCACATGCTCGCCGCGCTCGTAAAAATCCGTATGCGGAAATTCAAGGAAAGCGGCGAGAATGTTGGAATTTTCCACCCGCTTGCGCGTCAAATGGCTGTGTGGATCAAGTTCAGAAGCTATCAGCACATCAGGCCCGACGATTGAGCGGATGCGCTCCAGAAGATCGCCTTCGCAATCATCATAGCCCTGCGCAACCATGGCACCATGCAGGCCGAGGATTACACCGTCGACGGGCAAAGCGGCTTTCAACTGATCAAGAATTTCATCGCGCAGCCCTTCATAGGCCTGCTGTTGCAACAGGCCGCCGGGCTCCGCCCATGTCGCGGTGCCTTCAATGAGTTCAAAACCTTCTTCCCGCGCACGGCGGCGCAACACCACCATGGGCGCGGAGCAGAGTGTCGGCGTATCAGGATGCTCGCCGGGTCCCGCATAGAACGCCATTTCAAAACTGGCGCGGTCCGTCGGGACGGGTGAAAACGTGTTGGTTTCCGTGGCGAGGGACGCGGTGAAGATGCGCATTTTGAGCTTTCCAATAGCAGACTACAGCTTTTCAGCTGCGATATTCGGTTTGCATGATGGTGGTTCTCCAGGTTCAGTTTGCATGAACAAAATGCGTGGTTCGACAAGCTCACCATGAGGGAGAGTGGTGCTGCAACGATAATCGCCACCATTGCAGAACTTGACTCCCTGCAACCCACCCATCTCCCTCATGGTGAGCTTGTCGAACCACGCATCGTGTTATTGCAAAGTGCCCCCTTAGGACCACGCTTCACATTCACAGCGGCTTATAGGCGATGGCTTCGATCTCGATCTTGATGTCGATCATAAGGCGCGATTCAATGGTTGTGCGTGCTGGCGGGTTCGCAGTGAAATAGGTGGCATAGGTTTTGTTGAACGCCGCGAATTCACGCGCGTCTTCCAGAATGACGAAGGTCTTCACCACGTCGGAAAGTTCCGCACCCGCCAATGCCAGCGCTGCCTTGATATTTTCCATCACCTGTTTGGTCTGGGCTTCAATACCGCCAATGATGACAGTGCCATCGGCTCCAACAGGAACCTGACCGGAAATGTAGATGAAATCCCCGGCGCGAACGGCTGGTGACAGCGGCACATGCGATGATCCGAAATGTTGTTTTGTCATGATATTCACGTCCTGTATTTGATTATTTGACGGCGCCAATGGAAAGACCGCGCACCAGATAGCGCTGCAACCAGGCAAAGAGAATGGCCACCGGAACCGATGCTACAAATGCCGCAGCCATGACGTAGTGCCAGTCGACGGTGTAACGCCCGGCAACGAGCGAGAGCACGCGGATGGGCAGAGTATAATTCTCTTCCTTGCGCAGCATGGTGAGGGCGATGACGAACTCGTTCCACGCATTGATGAAGGTAAAGATGGCAGTGACGACCATCGCCGGGACGGCAAGCGGCAGGAAAACGCTGCGCAAGGTGCGCCAGCGATTGGCGCCTTCCATCCATGCGGCTTCCTCAAGATCGCGCGGGATGGTGGAAAAATAGCTTTGCAGCATCCACACGCAGAAGGCGATGTTGAAGCCCGTATATATAATGACGAGCACATTCAGATTGTCGATCATCCCGGCATTGGCAACCAGCCGGAACAGGCCGATGACCAAAACGATGGGCGAGAGCATCTGCGAGACAAGCAGAAATTGCCGGTAGGCATTGCGCCCGGCAAATTCGTAGCGGCTCAGCGCATAGGCGGCTGGAATGGAAACGATGATCGTCAGGGCCGTTGAAAGCGTGGAGACATAGAGCGAGTTGGCGAGAGCCGAACCAACGCCCGATGTTTGCCACATCTCGGAAAAATTCTGCCAGTGCAGCTCTTCCGGCCACCAGGTTGGATTCAACACCTCTGTTGCTGATTTGAGCGAGGTGATGGTCATGACCGCATAGGGGAACAGGATTACCACAATGATGGGCGAGAGGCACAGCCAGAAAAGCAGCGAGCGCTTGAGTTTCTTGTTCATCATGCCTTCTCCTCGCGCATGGCAAGCCGCACATAGATCAGGGTGAAGACGAGAAGAATCGCGAACATGATCAATGAGATGGCCGCAGCATCGCCAAGCCGGCCAAGGCGGAAACCAAGCTCGTAGAGGTAGGTCACCAGAATATGGGTCGAATTGGCAGGGCCGCCCTGTGTGGTTACCCAGATGATCGGGAAGGAATTGAAGACATAGATGGTGTTCAAAACGAAAGCGATGTTGATGAATGGACGCAGCAGCGGCAGCGTAATCAGACGAAACTGGTCCCAGCGCCCTGCCCCTTCGGTGGCGGCGGCTTCGTAGAGGTCTTCGGGAACCGATGAAAGACCGCCCAGAAAGATGGTGACAGTAAACGGGACCGAGACGAGAATGCCGATGAGGATCTGCATTGGAAAAGCGGTGGAGGCTTCGGCCAGCCACTGGATATTGCTGCCGATGACACCAAGATCGCGCAGCGCTGAATTCAGCATACCGCTTTCACCGTTCAGGGCCCAGCGCCAGACGACAGCGGTCATGGTCAATGAGATCGCCCAAGGCAGCATGATCAGGATGCGGGCAATGCCGCGACCGTAGAAATCCTCATTGAGGATCAGTGCAATGGGTACCGATACAATGAGCGTACCAAGCACAACACAGGCGGTCCAGATCAGCGTGCGCCATGTGGCCGCGATAAAATCAGGGTCAGCAAAAAGAACACGGAAATGCTCCAGTCCGACGAAATCACGAAGGATGCCGAAACGGTTCACATCATGCAGTGAGAGCGAAACAATCTCTTTCAGCGGCCAGAGGATAATGGCGGCTGCCAGAAGAAAGCTCGGCAGGATCAGAAAATAGGGGGCCGTTGCCCGTTGCATAAGCGTGCGTTCCTTCGATCGGGTTTCCTGGTGTGATCCGTGAAGACCC
This sequence comes from Phyllobacterium sp. P30BS-XVII, assembly GCF_014138335.1. NCBI lineage: Bacteria > Pseudomonadati > Pseudomonadota > Alphaproteobacteria > Hyphomicrobiales > Phyllobacteriaceae > Phyllobacterium > Phyllobacterium sp. P30BS-XVII. Next base: position 425,180 of record NZ_JACGXO010000004.1, on the reverse strand, counting down.
TCACCCCATCGCTTCGCCCCGATCCTCCCCACAGAGGGGAGGGCAAGGCCGCGGCAAACTCGGTGATTGTCTTCACCCTCCCCTTATCGGGAGGGTCGGAGCGAAGCGGCGGGGTGGGGTGAAACAACACACCCGCCCCTCGCGCCATCTCACATTACTTCAGCGTTGCGTTGATCTTGGCTGCCGCCTCTTTCAACGTCGCCTCAGCTTCACCCTGTCCGAGATAAATCTTCTGCACGGCATTGGAGGTTGTCTTGGCAATATCCTCCCAGCCCGGAATAACCGGAGCAAAGCGGGCATTGGGCAGAAGCGATGTGAACACTTTCAGATCGGCATTATCGGCAAAGTAAGGGTCTTTGGCTTCTTCCGCATTAACCGGCAGGAAGCCCTCGATCTTGTCGAACTTGGTGCGCTGTTCGGCGGTGAAAATGAAATCAAGGAATTTCCACGCGGCTTCCTTGTTCTTGGAGTTTTCGAACAGGACGATGGAATCGGTCACACCATAGGTACCCTTGTCGCCGCTTGGGCCTGCTGGAATTGGCGCAACGCCATAATTCAGCTTCGGCGCTTCCGTCTTGATCTGACCCGACAGGAACGGAGCCGTGATAACGGTTGCCACCTTGCCCTGCTTGAACAGGTTCTGCACGTCTTCACGCGAATAGGAGGTGACGCCCGGCTGGGTCAGGCCGCCATCGATAAAGCTCTTGTAAAGCTTGGCCGTTTCAATGGCGGCCTTGGAATCAAGTCCGGATTTGCCATCCTTGACGATCTCGCCGCCATTCGACCACATGCCATAATAGAAATAGACGTCGGTCTCGATTTCCTTACCCTGCAGGCCGAAACCATAGGTCTCACCGCCAAGCTTCTTGATCTTTTCCGCATCGGTCTTGAAATCAGTCCATGTTGCTGGTGGTGCGCTGATGCCAGCCTTGGCGAAAATATCCTTGTTGTAATACATGGCGCGGGCCGAGGCGGCGATTGGCAGGCCGTAGACTTTGCCGTTCATCACCGATGGCGTAAGGAACGTATCGATAAAGCGGGCCTTGAACTCGGGCTTGATGTGCTCATCAAGCGGTGCAACGATGCCCTCGGACACATAGTCGAGCAGCCAGCGTGTGCCGATGATGGAAAGATCGGCATTGGCACCGGCTGAGATATCGGTGGTCAGCTTCTGCTGCAGGCTGTCCCATGGCACAACTTCAATCTGGATTTTGACGTCAGGATTAGCCGCTTCAAATGCCTTGGCAGCTTCCTGGAAATAGGGTCCTGTGCCCTTGCTATATTCGGCGATGGTCACGCGCACGGTGCTCTCGGCAAAGGCGCTGCTGCTGAAAGCAACGATGCTTGCTCCAGCAAGAAGGCAAAGTTTCTGTCTGAATGTCATTGTCATTCCCCTTGTTATCACCGCGTTCGGCGGTGTTTGTTTTGTCATGAACCATCTATAGCGGGTGCGTCGCTGCGCTTCCCGAAAAGACGGTCCTCTCCAACCAGCCCATCTATCTTCAAATGTAATTTAATTTCATGCAAGCGAATTTTTAGGTTTGTTTCGTGTATTTTTATGTTGCTTTTTTTCATATCTGGCCGTTAGCTTGATGACAAGCGGGCAGAATCCGCAAAAAATCGCCCGTGAAAGCGGGCCAATAATATGGGAACAGACGAACGGACGATGACCTCACCTCATTTGCATGATTTCTATGGCCTCAAGGGCAAGCATGTCCTCATCACCGGCGCTGGCGGTGGCATTGGTCAGGCGCTGATATCAGCGTTTGATGCAGCCGGAGCAATTGTTTCCGGTGCGGACCAGACCATTGAAGCCCTTGAAACGTTGCCGCTCGCTCACCGGCTGGTTTTTGAGCTGACAGACCGCGCAGGAACAGAAAAGGTCATTGGCGATTTCATCGGGGCAAATGGTGCGCCGGATGTGTTGATCAACAATGCCGGATTTACCCGCGGCGAAACGCTGGATCAGGTGGACGGCGATGTCTGGGATCGCGAGATTGCGATCAACCTGAATGGCGCATTCCATGTAACCACCCCCATTGTCGAGGCCATGGCGAAACGCGGTGGCGGCAATATCGTGTTTATCTCATCGGTGAATGCCCTCTCACATTTTGGCAATCCTGCCTATTCAGCGGCTAAGGCCGGGCTGATTTCCTATGTGAAGGCGCTGGCAGTCGAACGCGGTGCTTACGGCATCCGTGCCAATGCGGTCTGCCCCGGTTCAGTACGCACACCCGCATGGGATCACCGTCTTACCGGCCATCCCGAGCTTCTGGCAAAGGTCCTGCCGCACTATCCGCTCGGGCGGATGGTGACACCGGAAGAAGTGGCGAATGCCACGCTTTTTCTGGCCTCTTCGGCGGCATCGGGCATAACGGGTACAGCGCTCGCCGTGGATGCCGGATTGACAGCGGGCAATCTGCGTTTCATCAACGAAGTTCTTGCAGGGAAAAACTGATATGGCCGGATTGCAGATCAAACAGCTTGTCAAATCCTACGGTGCCATGAGTGTCCTGCACGGCATCGATCTTGACGTACACGATGGCGAGTTTCTCGTGCTTATCGGCCCCTCAGGCTGCGGCAAGTCTACGCTTCTACGAATGATTGCTGGTCTCGACGATATTTCATCCGGTGAACTATGGATTGGTAATCGCCTGACCAATGGTCTTGCGCCGCAGCAGCGCAATATTTCCATGGTTTTCCAGAGCTATGCCCTGTTCCCGCATATGACCACACGCAAGAACATCGGTTTTGGTCCGAAAATCCGCCGGGAGGCGGGTGATGTGATTGATGCGAAGGTGAACAAGGCAGCGGAAACGCTCAACCTGCACGATTACCTTGACCGCCTGCCCCGTCAGCTTTCCGGTGGTCAGCGCCAGCGCGTTGCCATGGGACGGACGATTGTGCGTGAGCCGGACCTCTTCCTTTTCGACGAGCCGCTTTCCAATCTTGACGCCAAACTGCGGGTGCAGATGCGCACGGAAATCAAGGCGCTGCACCAGCAGCTTAAAACCACCATTGTCTATGTCACCCATGATCAGATGGAAGCCATGACCATGGCTGACCGGATCGTCGTCATGAACGGTGGCCGCATCGAACAGATTGGTTCGCCGCTGGAACTCTATGACCGGCCTGCCAATAAATTTGTTGCCGGATTCCTCGGTTCGCCCGCCATGAGCTTCATTCCGGGTACATTGGAGCGCGGTGATGGCGTAGCGCGTATGCGTACCGCCGAAGGCTTTATCATTCCGGTTGGAGATACAACTGCCGCTTCAGGACAACCGGTCGAACTGGGCATCCGTCCAGAGCATTACCGCCTTGCGGCAAGCGGTCAGGGTTTCCCCTATAAAGTGGCGGTGGTGGAGCCCACCGGTTCGGAAACCCACCTCTTTGGCACGATTGCCGGGGTTGGCGTTCGTGCGGTCTTCCGTGATCGTGTCGCGCCTGAACCGGGTAGTCAGATGATGCTGACAGTCAATCCTGATAAAGTTCATGTCTTTGACGGGAAAACCGGAAACCGGATTTAGAGCACATGGCCTCGCCGCATTTCGACATCGTTGCGCGGTTGCGGGAGATCGCTGAAAACGGTCAGCGATCCGATCAAAGAGTGGCGGCTGCCGTTCTGGCCGATGCGGATTTTGCCACGCACGCTTCGATAGAGCGGCTGGCGGAAAAAGCGGGGGTAAGCGAGCCGACGATTACCCGCTTCTGCCGTATGCTTGGCTTTGAAGGCACCCGAGACTTCAAGGTCGGGTTGGCGCAATCGCTGGCGATCGCCGGGCGGTTCATTTCCGTCAATCCCGCCGATAGTTCTACCGGTAATGGTGTGCCTTCCATCATTGCAAGCAGCGCTATGAACGCAATCGAGACGGTAACGGGCCTGATCAATCGTGCCGATCTTGACCGAGCAGCCGCAATCGTTGCCGGTGCTGGCATGGTTCGCGCCTATGGCTCAGGCGGTGCATCCTCAATGGCGGCAACAGAACTTGAAAACCGGTTGTTCCGGCTTGGTCTTCTGGCGTCATCACATATTGACGGTGAGATGCAGCAGATGACGGCCGCCACCAGCAACAAGGATACGGTTATTGTTGCCTATTCGCTTTCCGGCGAAGTGAAACCGGTCATTGATGCCGTGACCATTGCTGGACGCTATGGCGCAAAAACGATTGCCTTTACAGCGGCGAATTCCTCGCTGGCTGCGGCGGCGCAGCTGGTCTTGCCCTTTCACATTGAAGAGGGCACGAATATCTATCGGCCCTCGCCCGCCCGTTACGCGCTGCTTGCCCTTACCGATATGCTTGCCATGAGCGTGGCGGAGAAGATTGGCGCACCGGCGGTGGAACGTATGCGCCGGATCAAGAACCTTCAGGGCATGCAAAAAAGCGATGCGCCGAACCTTCCGCTTGGAGATTGAGAATTGAAACTGTCCGAACTTGATACACCTGCCGTCCTTATCGATGTGAACAGGGCCGATGCCAATCTGCAGCGCTTCCAGACCTATGCGGACAAGCATGGGTTGGCCGTGCGCCCACATATCAAGACACATAAATTGCCCCGTTTTGCCAAGCGTCAGGTGGAACTCGGTGCTGTCGGGATCACCTGTCAGAAACTCGGTGAAGTCGAGGTCATGGCTGATGCGGGTCTCACCGATATCTTTATTCCCTATAATATTATCGGCAAAGCCAAGCTCGATCGGCTTGTGGTGCTGCATCACCGTATCAAGATAGCTGTGACAGCCGACAGTGCAGCAACGGTCAGTGGTCTTTCCGCTGCGTTCGCCAATTCGGCAAAACCGCTCGAAGTTCTCGTTGAATGCGATACGGGCATGGGCCGCTGCGGTGTGCAAACGCCCGATGAGGCCGTGGCATTGGCAAAGACAATTGATGCCGCCAGCGGTCTTACCTTTGCAGGTTTCATGACCTATCCGAAAGCGGGCGCTGTTGCAGAGAATGAGGCTTGGCTGGCAACAGCAAAGCAGAAAGCCATTGATGCGGGTCTTAATCCCGGCATTATCTCCAATGGCGGCTCACCCGATATGTGGCATGCCCATGAGGTGACAACTGCCACGGAACATCGGCCCGGCACCTATATCTATATGGATCGGTTTCAGGTGGCAAAGAATGCGGGCACCTGGGACGATTGTGCTTTGACTGTCCTTGCAACCGTTGTCAGCCGCCCGACGGAAAATCGTGTGGTTATCGACGCGGGATCAAAGTCGCTGTCGAGCGATACATTTGGAATGGAAGGTTTTGGCCGGATCGTGGAGTTCCCGGAAGCGGTGATCACATCGCTGAGCGAGGAACATGGGACAATCGATGTGTCGGGTTGCAAATCCAAGCCTGAGATTGGGGACCGGGTGCGGATTATCCCCAATCATGCCTGCGTGGTGTCGAACCTGTTTGACAGCGTTGTACTGATTTCAGGCGACGAGGTTGTCGAAATTGCCCCCGTCGCCGCGCGTGGCCGGGTCGATTAATTGCCGTAAATTGCTGCGCGCATTTTCCTCTGCGCTTCAGACATGGCCTGACCCTTGGCATTGACCTGTTCAAGCAGCGTGTTCAGTTGCGCTTGAACAGTGGGATCGGACACCTCGAACATTGAGCCCGAAATCGTGATCTTGTCCTTATGCTGGTCAACGAAATCGACAACCTTCAGGAGAATGTCAAAGGTCTCGCTCGTGGCGGGAAAGATCTCCTTATAGGTGTTGGCGAGATTGCTGACGGTCTTGTCATAGGCCTTGTCAAAAACGGGCTTGAGGTCCTCCGGCTGCTTCAATGCCGCATGAGCCTTATCCGCAGTGGCCTGCTCTTCATCCATGGCGGTGCGCAGGGCACTCAGGCCAGCAAAGGCAGCCTTGATGTCTTCCTTGCGATTCATGGCATCGTTAATCGATGTAATTGCGCCCTTGGCAGTAAGGGCTTCCATCGGCTTGCTGATCTTTTCATTCATGGCCGCGTGAAAATCAGTGATGACCTTGTACTGAGCAGCATAGGCACCGAGGGATTTGGTTTCTTCTGCCGTAAGCTGCGGAACGCTCACACCCTTCTTGTCGACAATGCGTGTCTGCAGAAAATCGATGAATGCCTTGCGCTGGGTGGCCTCGCTGTCCGAGCAGGCTGAGATTGTCAGGGCCATGAACACGGTCATGACAGCCGCAATGGCAAAACGGAATCCTGGCATTTTGTTACTTTCCTTTTCTTTTCTTAATTCCACTCAGGCAAAAGCAGCCCGAGCAGTTGGGCCTGTCGGCCATTATTGCTTTCCACGCTGGTGCTGCAGAATTTGGGCATCAGCGCGGGCAAAGCATTATATTTCCCCCAGAGAGTGCGTGTGTTCGCGGTTAGCACCTAGTGCAGAACAGGGGGCAGTACAACCGTAGAGGAGTCCCAAAGTGGGTTTTCCAGAAGCAATGGCAAAGCGGGACATTCAGGGCGCGGATATTTTTTCCTGCTGAACCTGCTCGATAAGCGCCTTGCGAAACAGCCGCGAGGCAGGCCCCAACGGCTCATCGGAACGGTGTGCAATATAGGCGCGCAGCATGGTTTCGCCCTTCTGGCCATACTCGGCTGTGGGCACCCGCACCAGCTTTCCCTCGTTCAAATCCTTTTCAACCAGCCAGATTGGCAGGTTGCCCCAACCAATGGCTTTCAGGATGAGAACCCGCTTGGTGTCATTGTCACTGACCCGCCAGGTTCGCGGCGACAGAACGTGAAAATCGCGGCCCTCTGTCAGGTGCGAGGGGTCCTCACCAACAATCTGGACATGATCGGCAAGCTCCGCCGCAGTGACCGCAGGTCCAGGTGCAGCACGTAGCGCCAGTGGATGGTGCGGCGAGACGACGGCAACGCGCCAGAGAAAGGCAAGCTCTTCCAATTCTATCATCGGGTCAGGCATGTCCAACGCCATGATGGCCATTGTGCATCGGCGCTCGCGCAAGGCTGCAATTGGCGTTCCCATGGGGGCGATGGTCAGCCGTACACCAACGGAGGGATAGGCATCCTGTACCGCTTTCAAGGCGCTCGCCACAAGTTCAACCGGAAATTGCGGATCAAGCGCGATGGATATGCCAAGTTCGAGCCCCTCACCCAATCCCCGCGCCCGGGCCCGCATCGTATCCACCTTCAACAGGATCGCTCTGATATCGGCAAGGAGTGCTTGCCCCTCTGATGTCAGAACTGGCCGATGGCCCGAACGGTCAAACAGTGCAAGGCCGAGTTGTGTTTCCATGCCTGCGATTGAGTGGCTGATGGCAGATTGTACGCGTGACAGCTGAGTTGCCGCCGCGCGAAAGCTGCCGGTCTCGGTGACAGCAACAAACATGCGCATCTGATCAAGTGTGAGTGCATCCAACATGATCTATTTAATCGATCATATTGAGCCATATTTTGTCAATATCATCGATGGAATTGGCATGCGATGATGCGGGCAGTGCAATTCTCCCGGATATCTGTCGTGACTGAAATCAGTAGCCTGTCCGCCCTTAAAACCGATCGTCTCTCCACAATCCTTGTTATCGCAAGCGGTGTCGTTGCCGCGCTTCAGGTGGGGAAAGCGGCCATTGCCATTCCCGCATTGCGCAATGATTTTCACCTGAACCTTGGTCAGGCCGGATGGGTGATGTCGATCTTCGCCTTGCTTGCGGTGGTGGGCGGTATTCCTGCCGGAGCGGCCACAACGCGCTTTGGCGACAGAAATCTGATTGTCGCTGGGCTTCTTGGCATTGCATTGGGCAGCGCAATTGGCGCATCGACCGAAACCTTCAACATCCTGCTGGCGGCGCGTGTTCTGGAAGGAACCGGTTTGCTGTTCGTGGTCATTGCCGGGTCTGCCATCCTCAATCGCATTGCCGCGGCACAGGATCGCGATCTCGTTTTCGCATTCTGGAGTTGCTACATGCCGGCTGGAATCGCACTGGCGATTCTGCTTGGTCTTGCCATTGATGGCTGGCGCGTTTTCTGGTTCGCCAATGCGATTGTCGCCTGCCTGTTCGCTCTCCTGTTGCAAATCCTTGTCCCGAAAGAGAAATCACCTCGGGCAAAGCCTTCACTGAACACGATAGCGAAGAATGCAGGCAAGACAGTTACGTCAGCTGGTCCGCTGCTTCTGGCCATGATGTTCGCCATGTATGGCCTGCAGTTTTTTGCTCTGTTCAGCTTTCTGCCTGTCCTTCTGGCCGAACGGATGGGTGTATCGAGTACGGCTGCGGGCATGATGACCGCCTTTGCCATTGTGACCAACATTCTGGGCAATATTGGCGCTGGTATTGCACTGCGTCATGGTGTGCCGCGCTGGTTACTGCTTGCCGTGGCAAGCGCTATCATGACAATGACAGGTGTCGCTGTGTTCACCCTTTCTGGACCAACATGGCTGATTTTCAGTCTCTGTGTGGTCTTCTCAGGTGTGGGCGGTTGTCTACCCTCAGCGATGATGGGAGCTGCCCCACGGGCCGTGCCGGAGGCGCAACTTGGCGCCATGTCAGTCGGTCTTGTCATGCAGGGCAGCAATTTAGGCCAGATGATTGGTCCAGTCGTTGTCGGCAGTCTTGTTGATGCCGTTGGCTGGAAAGCCGCAGCCATACCCGTCGCAATCGCAGGTGTTATTGCCATTGGAACTGCCCTTACCCTGCAAAAGGTCTTCCGTCGCTTTGCCCTATAAGATCAAAGCCCTAACGCCCGTTCCTGAAGAATGCTTTGAACGATGCTCCGCAATATTCCGATTGTGGGTGGTCCCATATGATCATAAAATGAGCGGGCACGGGCTACAACATCAAGGCTTGGGAAAGGAATGCCATGGAGGAAGATGCTGCCGAGTTTGCTCATCATTTGAGGCACCGCGCCATAACCTATGGCGTCCTTACCTGCATACTTATGGTCGGCACCTCCATTATCGCGGACAAGGGCGGCGCTCTGTTTGCCGGGCTTTGGCCCCTCATGATGATTGGCGGATTGATCACCCTGTTTTTAACAGGCTATCTTCTATTCGACGCGGCGCTGTTCCGGTTCATTGCCTCACATGAGGATGAGTTGGATGGCTGCAAGGCGCTGGATGATATATTGGCGCGGATGCGCCTGCGTGCGCGCCCGGAGAAAACCCGGCCATTGAATGCGCGTATATCGGGAACCAAAAGTGTTCTGGTAAAACTGCATATTGCTTTTGCAGCTTTCGTTACACTGTTCGTGGCTTTGGTCGTCTATGGACTCTGGAGCCGCTGAAGGGACTCGACTCTCAGCCGGTTTTGCCTGCATCATACACGTCGTGGGTAGTGCGTACGATTTTAGGTACGGGGAACGCGTATGGGTCCGACAGTGAGAATATTGTTCAAACCATCCACGCCAGATAGCGGCGCCGCCTATGGCGCTGTGTCTGATCAGGATGGAGGCCTGCTGCTGAAAACCGACGAGATTTCAGCTGACTTCCTCAGCAGCGAGGAGCGCAACCATACGACCGATGATCGCGATCCGTCGCAACGTTGGGAAGAATAGGCTTAGCTTTTCAGCCTGTATCCCGTCTTGAACATCCAGCGCACAATCAGAATACAGACGACGAGGAACACTGCCGTCATCCCAAGGCTGGTTCCGATATGTACGTCCGATGATCCGTAGAAACTCCAGCGGAAGCCACTGATAAGATAAACGACCGGATTGAACAGGGTAACGGTGCGCCAGAATTCCGGAAGCATGTTGATGGAATAAAAGCTGCCGCCGAGAAATGTCAGCGGCGTGACGATCATCAGCGGCACCAGCTGCAGCTTTTCAAAACCATCCGCCCAGATACCGATAATGAAGCCGAACAGGCTGAAGGTCACTGCCGTCAGCACCAGAAACAGCACCATGACAAAGGGGTGGTCGATCCGCATCGGCACGAAAAGGGCGGCTGTTGCCAGAATGATCACCCCAAGGATAATCGATTTCGACGCTGCTGCTCCGACATAGGCAATGACAATCTCGAAATAGGAGACCGGCGCGGATAGCAGTTCGTAGATCGTTCCCGTGAATTTCGGAAAGTAGATGCCGAAGGAAGCATTGGAGATGCTTTGTGTCAGCAACGACAGCATGACCAGTCCCGGCACGATGAATGCACCATAGCTGACACCGTTGATTTCAGGGATGCGTCCCCCGATTGCCGAGCCGAAGACAACAAAATACAGGCTTGTGGAAATAACGGGCGAGATGATGCTCTGCATGATCGTGCGCCATGTGCGATGCATTTCAAACAGATAGATCGCGCGGATCGCATAAAGGTTCATTTGCGTTCTCTCACCAGATTGACGAAGATTTCCTCAAGCGAACTTTGCTTCGTCTGAATGTCGTTGAACCCTACCCCAGCCTTGTCCAGATCTTTGAGCAAGGCGGCGATGCCGGTTTTGTCCTCATGGGCGTCATAGCTGTAGATCAGCTCGCAGCCGCTTGGCGTCAGTTCAAGGCCATATTTGGCCAAAGCCGCCGGTATGGTTTTGTGCTCTTCCTGCAATTGCAGCCGGAGCTGCTTCTTGCCGAGCGAGCGCATCAACTCGTTCTTTTCTTCGATCAGGATGATCTCGCCTTTGCTGATGACACCGATACGGTCTGCCATCTGCTCGGCTTCTTCAATGTAATGGGTTGTCAGAATGATGGTGACACCGGACTCGCGCAGCGCCCGCACTACATTCCACATGTCACGGCGCAATTCCACATCGACACCTGCCGTGGGCTCGTCGAGAAACAGAATTTCCGGTTCGTGCGACAGTGCCTTGGCAATCATCACACGGCGCTTCATGCCGCCTGACAGTGTGATGAGCTTGTTGTCTTTTTTGTCCCACAGCGAAAGTTCTTTCAGAATTTTCTCGATATGGGCAGGGTTGGACGATTTACCGAACAGACCGCGGCTGAAACTGACAGTATTCCAGACACTCTCAAAGGCATCCGTTGTCAGTTCCTGCGGGACGAGGCCGATTTTCGTGCGCGCCGCGCGGTAGTTCTTCTGAATATCGTGGCCATCGGCAAGGATCGTCCCCGATGTTGGATTGACGATACCGCAGATGGTGCTGATCAGCGTCGTCTTGCCAGCACCATTCGGTCCGAGCAGTGCAAAGATCTCGCCGTGATGGATATCGAGGTTGATATTCTTCAGTGCTTCAAAACCCGAACCATAGGTCTTGTACAGGTTGGAAACAGATATGGCTGATGACATGAGACTATCCGAACGGAATTTTCGGTCGCGGCGTCTCCAGACGAACGAACCGGAGATGCGAACCATCATTGGAAGAATTGTTTTCCTTATATGGTGATCAGAACAGGTTTTCAAACCACCTCCTGACAAATCGAGTCAGGAGCACCAGCAAAGAAAAACACCCGCCATGCACTTGCATCGCGGGTGTCGGGACTCGACCATTCTATAGATAGCGTTTTCGCGTCACCACTTGGTATGGGCGGAAAGCGTAAACGTCCGGCCATCGCCATAACCGCAGACTGCCTCACCGTCGCAGCCCTTCACATAGGCCTTGTCGAAAAGGTTGGTGACATTAAGAGCGACGCCCCAGCTATCTTTTTCATATCGGATCGCCGCATCAAACAGCGTCGCACCGGGCACTTTGAGGGTATTGCTCTTATTGGCGTAGGATTCACCCTGATAGCGAACACCTGCACCCAGATTGACACCTTCCAAGGGACCCTGATCGACTGTGTAATCCAGCCAGAAAGCAGCCGTCACTTTGGGGACGATTGTCGGCCAGTTGCCAATCAGCTTTGCGTCTTCATCCTTGGTGATTTCCATGTCGAGGACGGTCAGTGATGCCAGAGCTTTCCAGTTCTGGTCGATATTGACCTTGCCTTCCAGTTCAAGCCCGGTTGATGTGACCTCGCCCAATTGCGTGTCGATGAACGTACCCGGAATACGCGACAGAGCATTCTGTTTGGTGATCTGGAACACCGATGCAGTCAGCAGGCCATCAACAAAGTCAGGTACATATTTGACGCCAGCTTCAAACTGATAGCCCTCCTCCGGTTTTAAAGGATCGCCCAATGTTACGCCGATCACCGGGTTGAAGAATGTGGCGGCACTGATATAGGGCGTCACACCGTTGGAAAATTCATAGCCGAGGCCGATACGCCCGCTGACAGCGCTCTTATTGTATTCATAAGTCGGACCCAGCGGGAAAAAGGGACCTTCAGCCGAATCCGATTGGATTTTCACATAATCGTAGCGGCCATTCAGAGTGACCAGCCAGCCATCGCCAAAGCGCACCTGATCCTGCGCATAGACGCCAATCTGGTTCATCTTCAGAACCTGATCGAGATAGACGCTGGTTGAGCCCTGCGGCGCCCCATAGACCGGGTTGTTGGCACTGATCGGTGTTGCGCCCCCTGACGCCTGCACCTGATCGATCTTGAAATATTTGTAGTCGACGCCAAACAGGAAGTTGTGCTCAAGCGCTCCGGTGGTGAATTCCTTTTCGGCGCGGTTGTCCATCAGGAATGTATCGACCTTGGTGTCGTGATTGAAGCCAATGCGATACAGCAGATTATCCGGTGTTGTCGGGTTCGGGCCACCACCAAAGGGGAATTTTGGATCAACATAGCCATAGGGATAAGGATTGGTTTCCTGTTTGCTCAAATGGCTGTAGCGGACATTCTGGCTGAGTTTCCAGCCACTATCGAATGTGTGCTCGACTTCGTAGCCGATCATCGCCTGCCTGTATTTGCCATCATCGATGCCGGGTTCAGTGAAATTCGCATCGCGGCTGATCTTGCCGAATGGCGCATCGACAACCGTGCCCACATAGGGAAGAAAGTTGCCGCCCGCATGGGTCTGATCGAGAGCCGAGAAATAGCCATGCAGGGTAATTTTGGTATCGGCTGATGGTTCATAGGTCAGCTGCGGTGCGATAATGCCGCGCAGGTCCTCGGCAAAATCCGTCTGCTGATCGCCGCCCGCTATCCGGCCAGTAAAGCGATAGGTCCACACCCCGTTTTCGTCGATCTTGTCGCCGACATCGACACCGAGATAAGCATTGCCGTACTGGTTGATGCCGGTTTCGATACGGCCGAAGCGGTCCTTCTGTGGACGCTTGCTGACCATATTGACGATGCCGCCGGGATTGGCGCCGCCGTAAAGCACGGATGCCGGGCCTTTGAGGACTTCAACGCGCTCAAGCATGAACGGATCGACCTGGAAGCCGCCGAAGCCGTAACCGTAGAGCGGCAGGCCATCAAGGAATATGCCTGTCTGGGTTGCCTGAAAACCACGAATGAAAATCCAGTCCGTGTCAGGGTCTTCGCCGAAGGGCGATGCGGTGATACCAGCCGTGTAACGCAGGGCTTCGTCCACTTTCTTGACGCCGCGGTCCTGCAACTCCTGTTGGCCAACGACCGAAACGGACTGCGGGATAGCAGTGATCGGCATATCTGACTTGGAGCCAGCCTGGGTTTTCTTGGCTACATATCCATTCACGGGACCGGTTGCCGAGCCATTGCCGCCATCAATGACGATTTCCTTCAGGACGATGGGCTCTTGAGCGCTTGCAGCATTCGGCATAATTGAAATGCCCAGTGTCGTGCTGGCAAGCAAAAGACTTGCCCAGCTGGTCCGGTTGTTTCTTGTCATTGTGTCGCCCCAAAATACAATGATCCCGCACGCCGCTGCACCCGCGCTGGTATCATCATGTGCCTGAAAGATATTATGAATATTTAACTCAACTATATGGTGGGGTCTTGTCTGAAACCGCGGATTTTTGAACGTTTTGGGGCTAAAGTCCGCCGGTTACTTCTGTGCGCGTTGCCATGCGGCTGGTGTGACGCCGGTGTGTTGGCGAAATACGCGCGTGAAATGAGCCTGATCGGCAAAGCCCGCAAGTTCCGCAATGTGATTGAGACTATGGTTCGAGCGCAGCAGCATCTCCTCGATGCGCCGCACGCGGACACTCATCTGCCATTGATGTGGCGGCATGCCTGTGGAAGCTTTGAAGGCGTGGCCGAAATGCGATTGTGACAATCCGGCCAGCTCCGCCAATTCCTGCAGACGGATCGGTCGCATCCAGTTTTCCTCGAGATAATCGGTGACACGGCGCAATTGCCATGGGGCAAGCTTGCTTCGCTTGCGTTCCGCCTTGGCCTTGATGTCGAACAGCACCGAGAACACGGAGATTGCCAGACTCTCCCCGTAAAGCTGGTGCAATGGCTCCGGATTACAACATTCTCCAGCAACGAGATTGGCGAGCGCCAGAATACGCGCGTCGGAAAACATCAGGCGTGGCTGGGCCATGACACCGAGGTCAACATCTTCGCCAAAGCGTTTAACCAGAGATTTTACATTGAAATGCAGGTCAATGTGGCGGATGTGCTTGACCTTGTCGAGACGGGACCAGAGCGGCATGCCCGCCGGGACATAGCACATGGGGTTGGCTACCCCTTCATGGCCGAGATCTTTGCTTTGCGGGTCCAGTTTCACGTTGAAGGTGCCGGTCTTCAGCCCATCAAGGATGATGAAAAGCCGGGGGTCTCTCGCTTCGTACTGGCCACTCGCATCCGCTGCACAATCGACGCTGAAAAGATCGGCGGCAATGCCATCCCAGGAGCGCTGTTGCAGCCCTCCCACAACCGTAAAGCCATTGATCTTGGTGTTCATGCGCGGTTGAAACGTCATACTTTTGGATAATATGGTGTGAAATAGCGCGCAACAACAATGATTTAGAACGCTTCCAGAAGGTTTTGCACTAAGTATAAAAATGTGAATAAAGAAATCATGTTTAGCTGTTGAAATCATTCGTCCAATTGAAATCAGGTCCGGAACATGACTGTTCCGGACCTGACGTCGTCGTGATCTGTTATTTCAGCGACTGTCGCCCTATGGCAACAATAGCGCTGCCTGTTATGCCGGTGCGAGCACCGACTCTCCCTTCAACTCACGCATACTCGGCAGGAAGATGGTGAGGAGGCCAAGGAACGGCAGATAGGAGCAGATCATATAGACAAAGTCGATGCCTTTGCTGTCGGCAACAACACCGAGAACCGCAGCCGCAATCCCGGCCATACCGAAAGCGAAGCCGAAGAAGATACCGGCAATCATCCCAACGCGTCCGGGCACCAATTCCTGCGCAAACACCACGATAGCCGGGAAGGCAGAGGACAGGATGAGGCCGATAAATACGGTCAGCACACCGGTCCAGAACAGGTTTGCGTAGGGCATCAACAGCGTGAACGGCAGGACGCCAAGGATTGAGAACCAGATCACGGTTTTGACGCCGATCTTGTCACCGACCAGCCCGCCGCCAATGATGCCGACAGCCGCTGCACCAAGGAACAGGAAGAGCATCAGCTGCGACTGTTGCACGGTGATGCCGAATTTATGGATCACGTAAAACGTGTAGTAGCTCGATATGCTGGCCAGATAGATGTTCTTGCTGAAAACAAGCAATGTCAGAATGATCAGCGACATCGTTACCTTGCGGCGCGGCAGTTTCAGGGCGCGGCTTGCAGGCGGCTTTTTCGAGTTGGCGGCGCGATAGCGCTGATACCAGTTGCCGACCTGATAAAGGATGATCATGCCAATGAGTGCAGCTGCGGAAAACCAGGCAATGCTCTGCTGGCCGTGCGGCAGGATGATAAAGGCTGCCAGCAATGGGCCAAGTGCCGTGCCGAAATTGCCACCAACCTGAAACAGCGACTGGGCAAGGCCATGACGCCCGCCGGAAGCAAGACGGGCAACGCGCGACGATTCCGGATGGAAGATGGACGAACCAATACCGATAAAGGCCGCCCCGATGAGCAGCATCGAATAGTGCGTGGCAATCGACAGAAGGCCAAGGCCGACAAGCGAAAAGCCCATGCCAACAGGCAGGGAATAGGGCATGGGGCGTTTGTCGGTGTAAGTGCCGACGATAGGTTGCAGCAGCGATGCCGTGACCTGAAACGTCAGGGTAAGAAGACCGATCTGTTTGAAGTCGAGCCCATAATTGGTCTTGAGCATCGGGTAGATAGCCGAAAGCATTGATTGCATCATGTCATTGAGCAGATGGCAGAAGCTGACAGCAAAGATGATCGCGAAGGCGGTGGTTTCAGCGCTTGAGCGCTGCAAAGGCAAGGACGTATCGGTCATATCGGGCGTTCCATCGGAGAATGAGGGGGTGAATCGCGACCGCCGCGTCCCCTTCACCTCTCTGATATACTTGTTGCGCAGAACCCGCCTTCGTGGTTTGGTCTATTTCTTTCGCAAGTGGGCCAAGTCCGATGCTCTATCTGAAATTTCCTGAAGCAAGCTTCTTTTCAAAAGATTTTCTACGGCTTCACCTTCAAAGGCTTGAATGGCTTGAGCAATCCAAGGGCGATGTCGTTGCGGGCCTCGCGCACTATCCGTCCGGCTGCCATATCCCTGAACATCGCCATAGCCTGTCGCAGCTTCTGCACGCGATGACCGGTGTTGCGATGGTGACAACGAAGTTCGGCCGCTGGATGGTTCCGCCCCATCACGCTTTATGGCTTCCCGCAGGAATAGGACATGCGGTGGATATGCATGGTGATGTGGCCATGCATTCCATCTATGTGCGGCCTGACGCGGTGGAGGGGCTGAAGAGCCATCTGCACGTAACCAGCCTGACGCCCTTGATGGACACGCTTATTCGTGAAGTGGTTGCTTCACCGGAGCAGGAACAGGTAAGCCCGCGCGCCACCTATATGATGGGATTGCTGCTGCATGAAATTCCCATGCTGGAAGAGCAGCCGCTTGGTCTGCCCTTTCCTGATGATACGAGACTTGCAGCGCTCTGCCGGAGCTTTCTGAAAGACCCTTCACCGCGCACAAATATAGACGATTGGGCCGATCGCTTGGGTATGAGCCGCCGCACCTTTACGCGGTTTTTCCGGCGCGAGACGGGATTAAGCCTCTCGACATGGCGGCAACAGGCCTGCCTTCTATCCGCCTTGCCCCGCTTGACGGAAGGCGAACCGGTAACGAGCGTTGCGCTTGACCTTGGCTATAACAGCGTTCCCGCTTTCACCACCATGTTCAAGCGCATGCTGGGAGCGCCTCCCCGCAATTATCTTCACTCGGCCGCTTGAGCCCTTGGCGCCGGAACATAATTGAGGATCGGGCCAAGCCAACGCTCGACGTCCTCGACAGGCATGTCCTTACGCTCGGAATAATCCTCGACCTGATCGCGCTCCACCTTGGCGACGCCGAAATAATAGGATTCCGGATGGGCGAGATAAATCCCTGACACCGAAGAGCCCGGCCACATGGCATAGCTTTCGGTGAGGCGGACATTGATCTGCTTTTCCGCATCGAGCAGGCTGAACAGTGTGTCTTTTTCCGTATGGTCAGGCTGGGCCGGATAGCCGGGTGCCGGACGGATGCCGCGATAAGGCTCGCCGATAAGCTCGACGGGTTGCAGGCTTTCATCAGACGCATAGCCCCAGAATTCCTTGCGTACCTTCTCATGCATCAATTCGGCGAAGGCTTCGGCAAAGCGATCTGCCAGAGCCTTGACCAGAATGGAGGAGTAATCATCATTGGCCCGCTCAAAACGTTCCGCAATGGCGATCTCTTCTATACCCGCCGTGACAACAAAGCCGCCAATGTAGTCCTGCTTGCCACTGCCTACCGGCGCAACGAAATCCGACAACGCCACATTTGGCCGGCCATCCCGCTTCGAAAGCTGCTGGCGTAAAGTATAAAGAGTGGCAAGGTCTTTCGCGCGCGTCTCATCAGTGAACAGACGGATATCGTCGCCGACCGTGCCCGCCGGCCAGAAGCCGATGACGGCTTTCGGATTGAACCATTTTTCGTCAATGATTTTGGTCAACATTGCCTGCGCATCGGCAAACAGCTGCCGCGCCGCTGCACCCTGATGTTCATCTTCGAGAATAGCGGGATAACGCCCCTTCAGCTCCCAGGTCTGAAAGAAAGGTGTCCAGTCGATATAGCGCGACAGTTCCGCAAGATCGTAATTCTCAAACACCCGCGTTCCCAAGAACGAAGGCTTTGGCGGTTCATAGCCGGACCAGTCAATCTTGTGCGCATTGGCCCGGGCCTTTTCCAGCGATAGCCGCTGCTTGTCCGCTTCGTTGCGGGCATGGGTCTCGGCGACCTTGGTATATTCCTTGCGGATATTGTCAACGAAGCCGCCCTTGGTGTCAGGCGACAGAAGATTGGACACCACACCCACGGCGCGGCTTGCGTCGGTGACATAAACAGTCTGGCCGCTGTGATAGCGCGGATTGATCTTGACCGCCGTATGGACGCGGCTTGTCGTTGCGCCGCCAATCAGCAGCGGAATGTTAAAGCCTTCCCGCTCCATCTCGGAAGCCACATGCACCATCTCGTCAAGCGAGGGCGTGATCAGACCGGACAGGCCAATAATATCGACATTCAGCTCTTTTGCGGTCTGAAGAATTTTGGTGGCGGGCACCATGACGCCGAGATCAATGATCTCGTAATTGTTACAGGCGAGCACGACGCCGACAATGTTCTTGCCGATATCGTGGACGTCGCCCTTGACGGTCGCCATCAACACTTTACCGGCGCTTTCGCGTTCGCCCGTGCCGCCATTGGCAAGCTTTTCCGCTTCCATATGGGGCAGAAGCAGAGCAACGGCCTGTTTCATCACGCGGGCGGATTTCACCACCTGCGGCAGGAACATCTTTCCGGCACCAAAAAGATCGCCGACAACATTCATGCCCGCCATCAACGGGCCTTCGATCACATGCAGCGGCCGCTCGGAACCGAGCCGGGCTTCCTCGGTGTCAACATCGATAAATTCGGTGATACCATTGACGAGGGCATGGGAAATGCGGTCGGCGACGCTCCATTCGCGCCAGGCAAGATCGCGTTCGCGCGCCTCCTTGCCCGCCGAACCCTTGTAACGTTCGGCCAGATCAAGCAGGCGTTCGGTCGCATCGTCGCGGCGGTTGAGAACCACGTCTTCGCAGGCATCGCGCAGTTCCGGATCAATGGATTCGTACACTGCCAGCTGTCCGGCATTGACGATACCCATATCCATGCCAACCTGAATGGCGTGGTAGAGGAACACGGCATGCATGGCTTCGCGCACCGGTTCATTGCCGCGGAACGAGAATGACAGGTTCGAAATACCGCCCGAGATATGCACATGCGGCAGCGTTTCGGTGATCTGGCGCGTGGCTTCGATGAAGGCAACGCCGTAGCCATTGTGCTCCTCGATACCCGTGGCAACCGCGAACACGTTGGGATCAAAGATAATATCCTCAGGCGGAAACCCTGCTTCCTTGGTCAGAAGCTCATAGGCGCGGGTACAAATCTCAACCTTGCGCTCCAGCGTATCGGCCTGCCCCGCCGTATCGAAGGCCATGACCACGACGGCAGCACCATAGGCGCGCACGCGTTTGGCATGATGCAGGAAGGCTTCCTCGCCCTCTTTCATGGAGATCGAATTGACGAGCGGCTTGCCCTGCACGCATTTCAAACCGGCCTCGATGACATCCCATTTGGAACTGTCGATCATCACAGGCACGCGCGCAATATCGGGCTCGGCGGCAATCAGGTTGAGGAATTCGACCATCGCCTTTTCGCTGTCGATCAGGCCTTCATCCATATTGATGTCGATGATCTGCGCGCCATTGGCAACCTGATCGCGGGCCACATCAAGTGCGGTGGCGAAGTCACCTGCGGTGATCAGTTTGCGGAACTTGGCGGAGCCGGTGATGTTGGTGCGCTCGCCCACATTGACGAAGGGGATATCCTTGGTCAGCGTGAATGGCTCAAGGCCGGAAAGGCGCATATGAACCGATATATCGGGGATCTGGCGCGGCGGATATTTTCCAACAGCCTCGGCAATCGCCCGGATATGCTCCGGCGTGGAGCCGCAGCAGCCGCCGACGATATTCAGCAGACCTTCCTGAGCAAAGCCCTCAAGCTGTTCTGCCATAGCTTCCGGGCTTTCGTCGTACTGACCGAATTCATTCGGCAGTCCGGCATTGGGATAGGCGCAGACGAAGGTATCGGCAACGCTGGAGATTTCTGCCAGATGCGCGCGCATCGCATTCGCACCAAGGGCGCAATTCAAGCCTATCGTGAAAGGTTCCGCATGGCGGACGGAATGCCAGAAAGCGGTTGGTGTCTGCCCGGATAGCGTACGGCCCGACAAATCGGTGATCGTGCCGGAGATCATGATCGGCAGCGTAATGCCCTTTTCCTCGAATACTTCCTGCGTGGCGAAAACGGCTGCCTTGGCATTCAGCGTATCGAAGATCGTTTCAATCAGGATGATATCGGCACCGCCATCCATCAGACCGCGCACCTGATCCGCATAGGCAATGCGCAGATCATCAAAAGTAACAGCGCGATAGCCGGGATTGTTCACATCGGGCGAAATGGAGGCTGTACGGTTTGTCGGTCCAAGCGCGCCGGCAACGAAGCGGCGCCTGCCATCCTTCTGTTCAGCCTTGATCGCAGCACGGCGCGCAAGGCGCGCACCATCACGGTTCAGCTCATAGACCACCTCTTCCATGCTGTAATCAGCCTGGGCAATGGTCGTGGAAGAGAAAGTGTTGGTTTCAAGAATATCAGCGCCAGCCATGGCATAGGCGTAGTGAATATCCTCGATTGCCTGTGGCTGGGTCAGAATCAGAAGGTCATTATTGCCCTGCAGGTGGCAAGAGCAATCCGTAAAGCGGTCGCCGCGAAAATCATCCTCGTTAAGGCTCAGCCCCTGAATCTGCGTGCCCATGGCACCATCGAGAATCAGGATGCGTTCCTGCGCCGCCTTGGTCAGCGCTTCAAACACTTCCGAGCCGTCCCGCGGAGCGCCCATGGGACCAAACAGATTATCGACTGCAATATTCATCGTACAAACGCCTCTTGGCCATCTTGGGATGGGAGGCGTAAACTCACATAAAGATATCTTTATGTCAACAAATCAATTCTATTGGCGGCAAATTCTGTCGCAGCTGCGGCGTCTTGTCATGCTGCTGCAAAACCGTCCCTGGCCGTTACTTTTCACCCGTTCGTTTCAAGAGGTATGTATCCATGATCCAGCCTTTTTGTTCGCGCGCCACGTTGCGCAATCGTTCGATCTCATCGACCACATCGCGCAACCGGCCCGATAGAAGAATCTCGTCCTCCGTTCCGACATAGGCACCCCAATAGATATCGACGTCTTCCTTGATATTTTTGAAAGCGCCCTCGCCGTCGAGCATGACCACAATGCTTTCCGAGTTGTTGGGAAACCCCTCTTCCAGCTTGCGGCCTGTCGTAATGGTGATGGATTCGCCGATACGATTGAGCACGACCTTATGCTTGGCTGTCAGCGCCTGAATGCTTGATATGCCGGGGATCACATCATATTCGAGTTCAAAGCCACCTTTGGCATTGAGCCGATCCAGAATGCGCAATGTGCTATCATAAAGAGATGGATCACCCCAGACGAGAAACGCCCCGCACTCGTCATGGCCAAGTTCCTCCATGAGCAGATGCGCATAGGTCGCCTCCACCTTGTCGTGCCAATCCTCGACACTGGCGCGATAGGTCGATGATGGCTTGTGGCGAACGGGCGTTTCAAAATCGACTATGCGATAGTCATGATCCATGATGAAACGCTCGCAGATCTCGCGGCGAATGCGCGACAACTGTTCCTTTTCGACGCCTTTATCAGGGATAAAGAAGACGTCGGCCTGATTGAGCGCATTCACAGCCTGAATAGTCACATAGTCAGGATTGCCTGCCCCGATGCCGATAATGAGGACTTTCCGCTTCATTGCCGCAACTGCGATGTTTTTGGGCGCATCCCTGCTTCCTTTGCGCTGATCAGAGCACAGAAGAGATCATGCAGCCGCTTGGCACCGGGATGACTGGCATGGCGGCGCAGCCGTGCCACCTCGACACTGGCGGCCGCCACAAGATCGGCGTTCTTCGGTTGCTGCATCAGCCAGGCAACGAAGACATCCTCCGGCAATGGTGTAGGGTTCATCAATCCCATGCCAGTGCTCCGCCGCTCTGATATTCAATGACGCGTGTTTCGAAGAAGTTCTTTTCCTTCTTCAGATCCATCGCTTCCGACATCCACGGGAAGGGATTATCCGTATCGGCAAAGACCTGCGCGAGGCCAAGCTGGGCGCAGCGGCGGTTGGCGATGAAGTGCATATAGGTTTCGCACAACGCGGCATTCAGCCCGAGAAAACCGCGTGGCATGGTATCGCGGCTATAGGAGGCTTCGAGTTCAGCGGCATCCCGGATCATCCCGCGCAGTTCTTCAGTAAATGCCTTCGTCCACAGATGCGGGTTTTCGTGACGAATCTGGTTGATCACGTCGATGCCGAAATTCATGTGAATGCTCTCGTCGCGCAGGATATATTGATACTGCTCGGCAATGCCGACCATTTTGTTGCGCCGTCCGAGCGACAGAATCTGGGCAAAGCCCGTATAGAACCACATGCCCTCGAAAATCACATAGAAGGCGACAAGATCGCGCAGAAACGCCTGATCCATCTCGGGCGTTCCGGTTTTGAAGTCCGGATTATCAAGGTTCTGCGTATGCTTGAGTGCCCATGCCGCCTTGTCGGTAATGGAAGGCACTTCGCGGTACATGTTGAACAGTTCACCCTCATCGAGCCCAAGACTTTCAACGATATATTGGAACGTATGGGTATGAACCGCTTCCTCAAAAGCTTGACGCAGCAAATATTGACGGCATTCCGGATTGGTCAGGTGGCGATAGATGGCGAGCACGATATTGTTGGCGACAAGCGACTCCGATGCGGCAAAGAAGCCGAGATTGCGCTTGATCATGCGCCGTTCATCATCGGTCAGGCCGTCCTTGGATTTCCACAGCGCAATGTCAGCCTGCATTGAGACTTCTGTCGGCATCCAGTGATTGTTACAGCCGTTGAGATATTTCTCCCAGGCCCAATGATATTTGAGCGGCAGGAGCTGGTTCACATCGGCGCGTGAATTGATCATCGCCTTGTCATCAACACGTACACGGCCACCGCCGCGCACGATATCGCCAAGACCCGTGGCGTCAGTGGCAGGCGCCTGATCGGGCGCGAGGGCAGGATGGATAGCGCGGGCCGCATTGGCGGCAGCTTCGGTATTGGTCCAGTCAAGCATGGTTGTCTCCTTCAATTCATTGCAAAGCGTGGTGTGGCAGGCGCGTGCGCGCTTACTGGCAGGCTTCACAGTCAGGATCGTTGATGGAACAGGCATTTCCAGCCGGTTCCGACAGAATGATGGGTTCAGCAATCGGCTTGGCGGCAACCGCATTCAGCTTGCCATCCGTGCCTTTCAGCGTGGATTTTTCCACATGCGAGGCAGATCGCGAGCGCAGATAATAGGTGGTCTTCAACCCGCTGTTCCAGGCGAGGCGATAAAGCTCGTCCAGTTTCTTGCCGCTTGGGTTGGCGATATAAAGATTGAGCGACTGCGCCTGATCGATCCATTTCTGCCGGCGCGAGGCCGCTGCGATCAGCCATGCGCTGTCGATTTCAAAGGCAGTGGCATAGAGCGCCTTGAGATCGTCAGGGATGCGATCGATCTCGCCGACCGAGCCATCGAAATATTTGAGGTCCGAGATCATCACTTCATCCCATAGCCCGCGCGCCTTCAGATCATGCACAAGCGCGGCATTCACAACGGTGAAATCACCGGACATGTTGGATTTGACGAAGAGGTTCTGATAGGCGGGCTCAATGGACTGGGCGACGCCGCAAATGTTCGAGATGGTGGCGGTTGGTGCAATCGCCATAGTGTTGGAATTGCGCATGCCCGATTTTTTCACCCGCTTGCGCAAGGCTTCCCAGTCAAGGGTTGTGCTGCGATCCATGGAAAGCCTGGCACCGGTTGCTGTGCGGGCCTGATCGAGCAACTCAATGGAGTCGATGGGGAGAATTCCTTTCGACCACAGCGAGCCGCTGAAGCTTGGATAGCTGCCGCGTTCGCTGGCGAGGTCCACCGACGCGGAAATGGCATGGTAAGAGATCGCTTCCATGCTCAGATCGGCGAAAGCCACGGCCTCGCTGGACGCATAGGGAATGCGCAAGGCTTGCAAGGCATCCTGAAAACCCATCAGCCCAAGGCCAACCGGACGGTGACGCAGATTGGAATGGCGCGCTTCCGGAATGGTGTAGAAATTGATGTCGATCACATTGTCGAGCATCCGCATGGCTGTTGCCACCGTGCGGGCCAAACGTTCCAGATCAAGCCCCTGACTGCCAATGTGATTGGCTAGATTGATGGAGCCGAGATTGCAGACCGCAACTTCGTCCCTGGATGTATTAAGCGTAATCTCGGTACACAGGTTCGAGGAATGCACCACGCCGACATGGCCCTGCGGTGAGCGGATATTGCAAGGGTCCTTGAAAGTCACCCATGGATGGCCTGTTTCGAACAGCATGGTCAGGATACGGCGCCACAGGTCCAATGCCCTGACGGTGCGGAACACACGAAGTTCACCGCGCGCAGCCTTGGCTTCATAGGCCTCATAGGCGGATTTGAATTCTGCACCATAGAGGTCGTGCAGATCAGGCGTCTCATCGGGCGAGAACAGGGTCCATTGTTTATCCGCTTCCACACGGCTCATGAACAGATCAGGCACCCAGTTGGCCGTGTTCATGTCATGGGTACGGCGGCGGTCATCCCCGGTGTTCTTGCGCAGATCGAGAAACTCCTCGATGTCCACGTGCCATGTTTCAAGATAGGCGCAGACCGCGCCCTTGCGCTTGCCACCCTGATTGACCGCGATGGCCGTGTCATTGGCAACTTTCAGGAATGGCACCACGCCCTGACTTTCGCCGTTGGTGCCTTTGATGTGGGCACCAAGGCCGCGTACCGGCGTCCAGTCATTGCCAAGACCGCCGGAATATTTCGCCAGCAGCGCATTATCCTTCACCGCCTTGAAGATACCGTCGAGATCATCGGCAACGGTGGTCAGGAAGCAGGAGGATAGCTGCGGGCGCAACGTGCCCGAGTTAAACAATGTTGGCGTGGACGCCATGAAGTCGAACGACGACAACAGATTGTAGAATTCGATGGCGCGGGCTTCACGGTCGATCTCGCGCGACGCAAGTCCCATGGCAACGCGCATCAGGAACGCTTGCGGCAGCTCAAACCGGATGCCGCGTGTCTGCTGGAGATAGCGATCATAAAGCGTCTGCAAGCCGAGATACTGGAATTGCAGGTCGCGTTCCGGTTTCAAGGCAGTGGCAATCTTTTTGAGATCGAAACGAGCCAGTTCCGGGTCGAGCAGTTCGGCTTCAATGCCAGCTTTTACATAGGCCGGAAAATAATCTGCGTAGCGTTCCGCCATTTCTTGCTGGGTTGCCTGTTCAGACCTGCCGAAAACAAAACTCAATGCTTCGCGGCGCAGCTTGTCGAGCAGCAGACGGGCGGTAACGAAGGAATAGTTCGGCTCGGTTTCAACGAGCGTGCGCGCTGCCAGAATAGGCGCAAGCGACAGCTCATCGAGCGTGATGCCGTCATAAAGATTACGCTGGGTCTCGCTCAGAATGGGAGTAGCGCTGACCCCCTCCAGACCTTCACAAGCCTCATTGATGATACGGGCGAGACGGATGTCATCGAGCGGAGCCTTGGTGCCGTCGAGCAGGGTGACATTGAGTGACGGGCCGGTTTCAGCCACGGGCTCAACCAGTTTGGCGCGTTCCCGCGTACGCTCTTCCCGGTAGAGAACATAGGCGCGTGCAACCTTGTGGTTCTCGCTGCGCATAAGGGCAAGCTCAACCTGATCCTGCACATCCTCAATGTGAAACAGACGGCCCTCGCTGCTGCGGCGTTTCAATGTTGTCACGATGTCGGAGGTCAGACCTTCAACCACATCATGCACACGGCGCGAGCCAGCGGCGACATTGCCTTCAACGGCGAGGAAAGCCTTGGTCAAGGCGACAGTGATTTTCAGGGGATCAAACGGTGTTACCGAACCATTGCGGCGGATGACGCGGTAGCCGGGTTCTGTCGAGGATGATGGTGTGTCGCCAGAGCGAACAGGTGCTTGACCATCGGTACGGGTGGTTTCAAGAGAAAGAGACATGTGCTTATACCCCAAATGTTGGGGGCAAAGGTCGAGCGCACGCGTGCAAGGAATAGGTCAGGGACTGACCATTGCAAGCGACACACCGGGACACCCCGCCCGTGGACGTTCATCATGTTATGGCAGGTCTCCTGGCTCACAGGTCGGCGCTGGTGTCGGCCTTCCCGAAGCGATTGCACCTTGAGGGCGCAGCTTCAGTGGCATTATCGACAACAACTCGCTGTTTACAGTTGCGGGGGCAGCGCCGGCATCAATGTCAACGACACCTCACCGGCTTCCCTCTTAGCTCCCGGTCTTGCGACTCGGTAGAACCATAACATCTATATTTAGTATCAAATCGCCATCCGCAGTCAATAGGTAGATGGTGATATCTTCGCTAACTCAGAGCATCGCGGATTGGGGCAAAACAAATGGTACGGATTTGCCGGGCAGGCCACCCACTTTCAGCGCGCATTCATAAACACGCAAGATGCGGTCATCCGTCAAGACTTGCTCAGGTGTACCCACAGAATCAGCATGGCCCCTGTGCATAACCACAATACGGTCGGCAAACATGGATGTAAGATTGAGGTCGTGCAGGATCGCGATGACGCCGCCACCACGATCAGCAAAATCACGGGCAATCTGCATGATAATAAGCTGGTGTTTGATATCGAGGCTGGAAACCGGTTCATCCAGAAAGAGGAAGCGGGGCTGGCCATCAAGCACCGGTTGCCAGACCTGGCAGAGAACGCGCGCCAGTTGCACGCGCTGTTGTTCGCCGCCGGAGAGTTCCTGATAAAAACGTCCGCCAAAGCCTGCAAGGTCGACCCGTTCGAGCGCGTCATCCGGCAGGGTATCCACGGTATGACGAGGCGCGCCGGAACGGCCGCTGGTCATTCCAAGCTTGACGATTTCCCGCACGGTGAACGGGAAAGACAGCGAGGTTGATTGCGGCAGGATCGCGCGCATGGCCGCCATCTGCCAGAGTTTCAACTGGGTGATCAGGGTGCCATTGATGCTGATTGTGCCCTCATGCGGCAGATCACCGGAGAGAGCACGCATCAATGTCGTTTTCCCCGAACCATTAGGGCCGACGATGACGGTGAACTCACCTGCCCCAGCATCAAAGGATACATCTTTGACAATCTTGCTTCGTCCAAGTGACACGGAGACATTGGAAACGCGGATCATGGTCATAGGTCCAGAATGCCGCGACGACGCAGCAATATCCATAGGAAGAAGGGAGCACCAACGGCAGCAGTGACAATGCCGATGGGCAGTTCTGATGGAGCAACGATTGTGCGGCTCACAGCATCGGCAATCAGCAGCAGGCTTGCGCCAAGCAGCGCAGCCGCTGGCAACAGGTAACGATGATCCGGACCAATTACGAGGCGCAGAAGATGCGGGACAACTACGCCGACAAAGCCGATACCACCGCTGACGGCAACCGATGCGCCTGTTGCCGCTGCAACCGTGACAATGGCAATGCGTTTGAACCGCTGGACGGGAATGCCGAGATGGCTGGCTGATGCCTCTCCCAATGCCAGACCATTGAGGCCGCGGGCGAGGAAAGGTGAAATGACAAGTGCGAATGCAATCAACGGCCCTGATGCAAGTATCTTGATCCAGCTGGCACCGGCAAGCGAGCCGAGGCTCCAGAATGTCAGGTCACGTAACTGCTTGTCATCGGCGACATAAACAAGAACCCCGATATAGGCAGCGGCCATGGCACCAAGCGCAATCCCCGCGAGCAGCATGGTGGCGATGGATGTTTGTCCCCGCCGCGTTGCCACACGGTATAGAATAAGGGTGAAGGCCAAGGCGCCGAAAAAAGCAGCAAGCGGTAGTGCATAAAGCCCAAATAAAGCGACAACAGGCGCAAAAATGGTTCCGCCCAATACGATCACGCTGACTGCACCCAGACCCGCACCCGCCGATACGCCAACAATGCCGGGATCTGCCAGTGGATTGCGAAAAAGGCCCTGCATGACCGCACCGGACACGGCAAGCGAAGCTCCAATCAATGTGCCGAGAATGACGCGCGGCAGCCGGATATCATAGATAATGATGCGATCTCTGACAGACAGTGCGCTTTCCGTGCCGTCAGCGCCCGAAATCAGGGACTTTACGACAGCGATAACAGACGCATCGGAGGCGCCGAACGCGAGGCTAAAAATGATAGTGGCGATGAGCACCACGCCAAGACAGGCAATCACTGCACGCGCAAGCGCGGATCTGTCACCATCAGGACGCAGTTTTTTGCCGCCCTGCGCGGAGGCAAGGACGGCAGGTTTTCTCAAGATTGCCTCGCTCATTGGCTTAGTTCGTTGCCGTATATAGCTTCTGCCAGTTCATGGATCGCCTTGGGCGCACGCGGGCCAAAACCCAGCAGATATTGACCGCCCATACGAATGATCTTCTTGTCCTTGCCAGCCGGTGTGGCTGATATTGCCGCATTGGCAAGAAGGTCGGCATTGTCTGATGAGTGATCGCCGCCGCGGTCCATGACCAGAATGACATCGGGCTTGGCAGTGATGATCGCCTCATCGGTCAGCGGTTTGTAACCCGGATATTCCGTGATCGCATTGTCGGCACC
Source organism: Phyllobacterium sp. P30BS-XVII (assembly GCF_014138335.1). Taxonomy (NCBI): domain Bacteria; kingdom Pseudomonadati; phylum Pseudomonadota; class Alphaproteobacteria; order Hyphomicrobiales; family Phyllobacteriaceae; genus Phyllobacterium; species Phyllobacterium sp. P30BS-XVII. Next base: position 396,618 of record NZ_JACGXO010000004.1, on the reverse strand, counting down.
TGCGAGGGCTATGATACCATTGGCCGCCGTCTTGGTACCGGAAGCCATGATCTTGCCGCCTTGCGCACTCAGCACAAACAGAACGCGCTTGCGGTTTTTGATGTTCTTCGTCGCGTCTTCGGATGTCTGCAAATCCTTTTCGACCTGCGCGGCCAGCTTTTCGGCCTTGTCATCGACGCCAAGCGCCGCGCCCACGACGCGGATTTTCGCGGTGATACTTTTGCCCGTATAGTCCTCAGGTACGAAAACAAAAGGAACGCTGGCCTTTTTGAGAACGTCGATCGTCTCTTTCGGGCCACTGCCCTCGACGGCAATAATGGCTGTCGGGTTGATGGAGAGCACGCCTTCGGGTGAAAGCGCACGCATATAGCCCACGTCGGGCAACTTCCGTGCCGCTTCGGGATAGATGCTCGTCTGGTCGCGCCCGACCAAATGGCCCTCCTCACCCAGTGCATAGACAATTTCAGTAATGGAATCGCCGATGGAAACCACGCGGCTTGCATCGGGAAGGCGTCCGGTTACTTCTTCTGCTGAAGCGATGCCATGGGACAAAGACAATGTCAGCAACCCGGCAAACGAAGCAGCAAGGGGCAGTTTTCGGTTTCTGGAAAACATGTTCATTTCCTTATGCCGCCGAACGCATGATGCGGGGCATGCTCTCCACGAGCTGGCGCCAGTCGGCGCGCTCTCCCGAGCCCTCATGCCGCTTGCCAAAGAACTGGATGATCATCTCACCTTCGGCACCATAGGCTTCGAGCGAGGTTACATGACCGTCCTTCGTCGGTTTGCGAACGGCCCAAACTTCCGCGATGTGATCAAGCCGCAGATGCATATGAAACGTTTCATCAAGGATATTGAGCCAAGGACCCATTGATTTGATGTTTTCAATCGGCCCGGAGTGAATCTGAATGCAACCGCGATTGCCGACAAAGCACATGATCGGTATCTGCTCCTGCACCGCATGATGCATCATGGCACCTAGAGCATCGCGGTCGAGGGCCCAGGCGAAATCTTGCCCGATCACCTGCACCGCCTGATGGCGTGTCATTTTCAGTGAGCGCAGGATGCCAAAGAATTCATGCACATCCTTCATCTGGGTCCAGCGATCCCGCAGGCCATCCGCATCGAGTTCATGAATTTCGGCAGTTTTTTCTTCAAGCTTTGGCAAGGCCTTCACTTCGATGCTCTGTGACTGGTCATCGAGGCGCAGCTTGGCGACAAGCGCGTGATAGGCTTCAAGATCGGACGCCGGGCGCAGATGAATTTTGTGGATCGCTTCGCCAGCCGCATCGAAGAACTGCAGGCTGCGGCGGGTAAATTCGCCATCCTGTTTTTCCACCGCGAAGCCATGGGCCCAGCTATCGGGAAAGAGACGCATATCGATCTGCTCGCCGAGAAGCATTGAGGCATGTTTCCCGACGACAGGCTTGTCGTAAACACCGATCTTCTCGTGGACGGCGCTTTCATTGCGCGTCAGCGCCATGACCTCACCCAAGGTCTGGATTTCGGTCAGGAACGTCTCGATGCGCGGCGTGATGCGAATGACATTGATACCGCAGAATGCGGCAACCAGATCAGCCTCGGTAATGCCGAGTTGCTGGGCAAGATCGCGCTCGCGCATTTTTGGATTATCAGCCCGTGCCTGGCGAATGTGCTGGGGTGTCGGCTTTTGGATATCGGTCATGGTCTCTGGGTGCCTATCAATGCGTTACTTGTTGAGAATGAGCTTGCCCTGGCGGGTGATTTTGAGACGGTAAAGCGACCCGGCATGCTCGATGCCCACCTCAGTGGTGCCGTCGAACAGGATTTCGCTGCCGTAGACCCGCATATCGGATTGGGAGATCGGCATGATTTCCCGCGCTATGGGTGCAAGCCTCGGAAGCCGGACTTGCAGGTCGATGATTTGGCGTCGTGACATTGTGGGCCGCCTTTTCGTGCTGTCGCTCCCGGAACAGTCCGGATGCGGATAATCAAACTTGACTCTTATGGTCATATTTATTACTCAACATAAAGAGGAGTCAACGAGTCAAGTTAGTTGACGCTTGAAAAATTTGATAAAAATTGCGTGTGTGTTGCTCGGGAACCGGGAAATCCACCAAGAAATGAGTTTTTTGCGGCAGGCATTGGCCGTAGCATGACCGCTGCTTCCGCCATGTATATTCGTGCCGCAACAGGGTCGGCGTCGGGGCAAGAGTCCTCCCCCGGCGCCAACCCTGACATACAAAAGAAAAAGGCCCTTGCGGGCCTTTATCCATTGTCATGCCGTTCAGATCAGAATGGCGAATCCGGGAAGTAGAATTCCTTGGCATTCTCCTTGGTGACCAATGTGGCATCAAGGATGTACTTGCCGCGCACCGGAACCTGATCGTAGAAATTGGCGACCGTCAATTCGAGGGCCGTTGCGATCATGGATGGTGGATAGAGAACATTGATTGGTGTCATGGCGTCGCCGTCACCAACACGCTTGATCATGTCCTTCATGCCCGCGCCGCCAATGACCATCTTGATATCGGTACGCTTGGCCTGGCTGATGGCTTCAAGCACACCAACCGCCATGTCGTCATCCTGACACCAGACCGCATCGATCTTCGGGAACTTGGTCAGATAGTCCTGCATGACCTTGAAAGCGTCATCGCGTGACCAGTTACCGAACTGCTTGTCGAGAACCTTGATGCCGCTTCCGGCAATGGCTTCGTCAAAACCCTTCTGGCGCTCTTCATCAATGACGATTGGCAGACCGCGAATGACGACAACATCAGCGGTGCCAAGCTTGTCCTTCAGATATTTACCGGCGACACGGCCAAGTTCCGGATTGTTGCCGGCAACGTAAAGGTCCTGAATGGTTGGATCAGACAAAGCACGGTCGACAACAGTGACGAACACGCCCTTTGATTTGACCTGACGGATCGGGTCGGTCAACTCGTCGGAATTGTGCGGCAGCGTGACCAAGGCATTGATGCCCTGTGTGGTCAGGTCTTCAAGCGCATTGGCCTGCGATGCACCATCGGGCGAGGTCTTGATAATGATCTTGAGGCCCGGATGGTTGGCTTCAAGGATCTTTGCCGCCCGCTCCGCGTGATAGACCACGCCGCCCGTCCAGCCATGATCGGCGGCCGGAATGGAAACGGCGATACTGACTTTCTTGTCTTCGGCGTGAGCCAAGGTCATGCTTGACGCGAGCAACGCGCCGGCAAGTCCCATGATAAGTTTACGCATATCTCTCTCCCAAATATTCTGCGGGCCTTTCCTTCGAGGTCGGCGGGTGGCCCATTCTCCCCCTCCCAAACTTTATTCTATCCCTTGCGCTGCAATGTCCTCTGCACAAGCATGGCGATGATGATGATAACGCCCTGTACGGCACCGATCAGATACTCGCTGACGAAGTTCGAAAGCACCATGATGTTGCCGACGATCTCCAGCATGAATGCACCGCAGATCGTGCCCCATATCCGCCCGACACCGCCTTTCAGCGCCGTGCCGCCAATGACAACGGCGGTGATGGCCTGCAACTCCCAGAGCATACCGGTTGTGGTGGTCGCAGCACCCAGTCTTGGCACATAAACAACAACCGCGATGGCAACACAGATGCCTTGAATAATATAGGTCATGGCGCGAACGCGGTTGACGTGGATACCGGAATAGCGCGCCACATCCTCATTGGAACCGACCGCGATGACATGCCGTCCAAAGGAGGTCTTGTAGAGAATGAAAGCCCCGAGCAGACCAACGGCAATGATAATCCAGACGGGAATGGGCAATCCAATGAATGTTCCCGTATAAACAGGGCGGAACAGATTGCGCATCTCGTTGGATTTCATGGCAATGGAGCCGCCATTGGCCAGCCAGACGGTGACAGAGCGATAGATGGCCATGGTGCCAAGCGTGACGATAAATGGCTCGATCCGCCCGATTGTTGTTACAGCCCCATTGATCAGACCGGCCCCAGCTCCAACACCAATGGCGACAACGACACCGACAGCCAGCATAGCGAGATTGCCGTCGATTGCTGCCGAGTTCAGGAACAGGATCATGATACCCGCGACAAGCGCGGCCATCGATCCCACCGAGAGATCAAGCCCGCCTGCCGAAATGACGAAGGTCGCCCCCACCGCAATGATCGCAATGAAGGATGAGCGGGTCAGCACGTTCAATATATTGTCAATTCCGATGAAGCTTGGATTGACCAAAGCGCCCAGAATGAACAGCACAGCCAGTGCGAGGAACGGCGCAACCGCAGTCATGTCAATATCTGCAATCTTGCGGGCGAAGCCACGCGTGTCGGTGGTTGGTTGTGTATCGCTCATGCGGACCCCGCTGCGTAAAGTTCTGCTTCGTTTGTTTTGACGCCGGTGGCGTAGACGACGATTTCATCTTCGGTCATCGCCTCGCCCGTGACCTCGCCGACAATACGCGATGAGCGCATGACGAGGATGCGGTGGCAGATGCCGATCAGCTCCTGCATTTCCGAGGAGATGACGATGACCGATTTCCCTGACTTGGCGAGATCGGCGATGAATTTGTAAATCTGTTCTTTGGTGCCGATATCGATGCCGCGTGTCGGCTCATCAATGATGACGATGCTTGGATCTAGCAGCATCATCTTGGCAAGCAACAGCTTTTGCTGATTGCCGCCGGAGAGCTGACCCGCAAGCAAATCGCGGCGGCGGGCCCGGATGTCGAATTCGGCGATTGCCTTGTCCAGCCCCTGCTCCTCGCGTTTGCGCTCGATCAGCGGGCCTTTGGTGAATTTCTCCAGCGAGGCAAGGGTGAGATTGGTGCGCAGATTCTGCGCCAGAAGCAGGCCTTTGCCCTTGCGGTCTTCGCTCAGATAAACAATCCCCGCGGCCATGCTGTCGCGCACCCCGTGAAAGCGAACCGGCTTACCATGGAGCTTGATCTGGCCATGGCCCGCACGCAGCCCGACAATGCCCTCAAGCAATTCCGTGCGCCCCGCCCCGATCAGCCCGGCGAAGCCAAGGATTTCACCTTTGCGCAGGGTAAACGACGCTCCGCGCGCATAGTCAGGAACATCAAAATTGGTGACTTCAAGAATCGTCTCGCGCGTCGCCGTCTCTTCCCGCTCGGGATAAAGCTTCGACATATCGCGCCCGACCATCAGCTTTGCCATATCAACAGGCTGCAATTCCGAAGCGTTGCGCGTTGCAATCAGTTTGCCGTCGCGCAGTACGGTGATGCGGTCGGCAATGGCGGCGACTTCAGGCAGGCGGTGCGAAATGTAGAGGACGGCGACATTCTGGTCGCGCAGGTTGCGAATGACCTTGAGAAGCGCTTCCGTTTCAATCGGCGTGAGGGATGCTGTCGGTTCATCGAAGATCACGACGCGGTGTGGCACCTGCAGGGCGCGGGCGATCTGCACAAGCTGCCGCCGTGCAATGGAAAGCCGCGATACCGTCGTCGTGGGATCAATATCCGCACCAAGTTTACGCACCGCTTCCGCCGCCAGCCGGTTCATCTCGCGATCATTGACCATGAGGCCACGCTTCAGCTCACGGCCCATGAAAATGTTCTGTGCGACAGTCAGATGCGGTGCGAGTAGAATTTCCTGATGCACCAGCACGAGACCGCGATGTTCCGCATCAACAGGGCCTGCAAGGTGTACATCCTGACCATCCATCGCAACCGAACCGCGCGTTGGTTGCAAATGGCCGCTCAGAAGCTTCATCAGCGTGGATTTGCCAGCACCGTTTTCGCCGATAATCGCATGCACCTCACCGGGTTGAATGGTGAGGCTGATATCGGTGAGCACCTCCACCGGCCCGAAAGCCTTGGCAATGCTGCGCGCTTCAAGGACACTCATTGTATAGTTCCCCCCTCCCCGGACCTTTGGTCCGACCCTCCCCACGTCGGGGGAGGGTAAGCGGTTGTGCCTTCTGCGTGCGCCCGCTTATAGATAATTTAATATGGCGGGCTCCCCACCCTCCCCCTTGTGGGGAGGGTCGCTGCAAAGCAGCGGGGTGGGGGTAAATATGGTCCGCCAGTTCTTGCATCACACCTTCGTCCACACACCACCGGCCTTGGATGATTTCACCGCCGCTTCGATAAATTCCATACCCGCAAGACCATCCTCGACCGTTGGATAGATCACATCCTTTGGTGTCTTCTTGCCTGTACGGGCGGCGATGATGGCCTGTGCGGCCTCGGTGTAGATATTGGCAAAGCCTTCGAGATAACCTTCCGGATGGCCACCCGGAACGCGCGTTACGCGGGCAGCTTCAGGATAAGCCCCTGCCCCGCCGCGGGTCAGCAACTGCTTTGGTTTGCCGAACGGCGTGTACCAGAGATAATTCGGGTCGGCTTGCGTCCATTCCAATCCGCCTTTCGTGCCATAGACACGCAGCTTCAGACCATTCTCATGGCCGGGTGCAACCTGACTGGCCCACAGCATGCCCTTTGCACCACCGTCGAACCGCATCAGGATCTGCACATCATCATCAAGCTTGCGCCCTTCGACAAAACTTGTCAGCTCGGCACAGAGTTGCTTCAGCGTGAGACCGGAAACAAAGCAGGCAAGGTTGTAAGCATGGGTACCGATATCGCCGATCGCACCGCCAGCGCCAGAGCGTTTTGGATCGGTGCGCCATTCCGCCTGTTTTGATCCGCTGTCTTCGGCTTTTTCGGTTAGCCAGTCCTGCGGGTATTCGGCCTGCACCAGACGGATCGTGCCAAGCACGCCCTTTTCCACCATGGCGCGCGCCTGCCGGATCATCGGATAGCCGGTGTAATTGTGGGTGACGGCAAAAATCTTGCCTGATTTTTTCACCAATGCCACCAGTTCTTTGGCGTCCTTGACCGTGGTGGTCAGCGGCTTGTCGCAGATCACATGGATGCCAGCTTTCAGAAAAGCCTTTGCGGCGGGTGCATGCATATGGTTCGGCGTAACGATTGCCACCGCCTCAATACCATCAGGGCGTTTGGCTTCCGCTTTCGCCATTTCCTCGAAAGAACCATAGGCACGGTCTTCCGCGATCCCAAGTTCCTTCGCCGAAGCCTTGGCTCGATCAGGATCAGAGGAGAGCGCTCCGGCGACGAGTTCATACTGGTCGTCGATACGCATGGCGATACGGTGTACGGCGCCGATAAAGGCACCCTGCCCTCCTCCGACCATGCCGATGCGAATACGCCGGGTTGCTGCCTTTTGCTTGCCTGCTTCAATAGCCATTGCCGCTTCCTTCCGTTCTTATACCAGACCAAGGATACGGCGGTTGGCCGCGTCGTCGGTTCCTGCGCCAGCGAAGTCATCGAATGCCCTCTCCGTTACGCGGATCAGATGTGCGCTGATAAATTCTGCGCCTTCACGCGCGCCATCCTCGGGATGTTTGAGTGCGCATTCCCATTCCAGCACGGCCCAGCCATCAAAGTCGTGGGCAGTCAGCTTGGAAAACACGGCACCGAAATCCACCTGCCCGTCGCCAAGCGAACGGAACCGGCCGGCCCGGTTCACCCACGACTGGAACCCGCCATAGACGCCCTGCCGCCCGGTTGGGTTGAACTCCGCATCCTTGACGTGAAACGCTTTGATACGCTCATGATAGATATCGATGTAGTCGAGATAATCGAGCTGCTGCAGCACGAAATGCGAGGGATCGTAAAGCAGATTGGCACGCGGATGGTTGTTCACGCGCTCAAGGAACATCTCATAAGTCACGCCGTCATGCAGGTCTTCGCCCGGATGGATTTCATAGGCCGCATCAACCCCCTGCTCGTCGAGGTAGTTAAGAATCGGCGTCCAGCGTTTGGCCAGTTCATCAAATGCCGCTTCTACCAGACCGGCAGGCCGTTGCGGGAAGGGATAAAGGAATGGCCATGCCAACGCGCCGGAGAAAGTTGGCATGACTTTCAGACCGAGGTGTTTTGAGGCGCGCGCTGCCCGCTTGACCTGATCAACCGCCCATTCCTGCCGCGCTTTCGGATTGCCATGCACTTCAGGCACAGCAAAGCCATCCATCAACTCGTCATAGACAGGGTGAACGGCAACAAGCTGACCCTGCAAATGGGTTGAAAGTTCGGTGATGGTGAGGCCGTGCGACTTGGCGATACCGGCGATTTCATCGCAATAAGTCTTGGAGTCGGACGCTTTCTTGAGATCGAACAGACGTGCATCCCAGGTGGGAATCTGAACACCCTGATAGCCCAGCGATGCCGCCCATTTGCAGATCGCATCGAAAGAATTGAACGGTGCTGCATCTCCTGCGAACTGTGCGAGGAAAATGGCTGGTCCCTTGATCGTCTTCATATCTCGTCTCCTCCAATTCATTGGACGCCTCGGGTAGGCGCCGCTCGGGTCGGTCCTCAGGGCATATTGTCCCTGAGAAAAATATCGATGCGAATGTGCTCCTGGCCCTGCACAATGGGACGGCCCTCACGCAGGGCCGTGAGAATACGCGCCGTGCTGCGCGCCATATGGCCGACATCCTGATTGATCAGCGCATCCACAGTGCCGCGCACCAGATGACGGCGGGTTGAGGCTGTCAGTTCATGTGCCACGAAAATCACATCGGATACATGGCCCGTCGCTTCAAGCGCCTTCACGACACCTGCCTGACCACCACCGGCATTATAGATGGCGACCAGATCAGAGTGATCGCGCAGGAGCGAGCGGGTGACAGCCTCGACGCGCGCATTCTCATCGCGCGCCTCGCGCACAGGCAAAACTTCAAGGTCAGGATATTCGCGGGAAATGACCTGTTCGAAACCGAATTGCCGCTCCACATGGTCGCGTAGTGCAAGAGAGCCGGCAATCATGCCGACCTTTCCCTTGCGCGGTCCAACAAAGCGGCCGATCAGTGACGCGGCGGTACGGCCAGCCGCATAATTATCGATGCCGACAAAATGGGCGCGGCGCGAATTGGGGACATCCGAGACCAGGGTCAGAACCACGACACCGGCGTCGGCAAGAGTGTTGATGGCTTCGGTTACGGCAGGATGGTCCAGCGCCACAACAGCGACGCCATCAATGCCGGAGGGTAGCCGCTCCAGCGCCAGTGCCAGCGCTTCGCCGTCAAAAGTATCCACATAATGAATGGAGAGACGCACGCGTTCCAGCAATTGCCGTTCACGGGTCGCGCGGAATTCCGCATCGAGCGCCTGCATGAATTCATTTTCGCCCGTCGGCAGGATAATGCGGAAATCATAGTCACGTCCACGCGCAAGCCGCGACGCGTGCTGGTCCGGGTGAAATCCAAGCAGTTTGATAGCCGCGTTGACGCGCTCAATGGTGCGCGCATGCACACCATTCCTGCCGTTCACAACACGATCAACCGTTGCAAGACTGACACCGGCTTCTCGGGCGACGTCTTCAAGCGTCATCTTTACCACGAGAATTCTCCTCCGCCTGATATGCTAGATCAGGGAAATGAGGTGTGCAACTCTTTTTGATTGGTTTTGATGGGAATTTTGACGATGCCCCTCAAGGGCCTTATCCGGCAAAAGAATCTCAGAGCCCTCGCCTGCTCGTCACATGGTTGTAACGCGGCTGGCGCATAGGCCGTGTCAAAGATCAAAAAGCATTGTAAAAGCGGCGCATGACAGACATTCACATTCAGAATCTGACGAAGCGCTTTGGCGAGACGATTGCGCTCAAGGATATCTCCATCGATTTCCCCGCGGGCTCGTTCACCTCGCTGCTCGGGCCATCCGGTTGCGGCAAGACAACGCTGCTGCGTCTCATTGCCGGGTTCGAAGCGCCGGATGATGGTTCCATTGCCTTCGGCGATGAGCGGGTGGCGGATGCCCGCCGCCAGAAAACGCCCGAGGAACGCGGCGTCGGCGTGGTCTTTCAGTCCTACGCCCTGTGGCCGCATATGAATGTTGCCGAGAATGTTGCCTATCCGCTCAAGACCCGCAAAATCGCCAAGGCCGAAATTGCAAGTCGCGTTAAAGCTGTGCTGGACAGTGTCAGTCTTGATGGTTTTGCTGATCGCCGCATCGAGGAACTCTCGGGTGGTCAACGGCAGCGGGTTGCGCTGGCACGCTGTCTGGTGGCTGATACAAAAATCATTCTCTTTGATGAGCCATTGGCCAATCTGGACATGCATCTGCGCGCGTCGATGATCGAGGCATTTCGCGATATTCACAGACGTACGCGCGCCACCATCGTCTATGTCACGCATGATCAGGCCGAAGCACTGGCTCTGTCTGATCGAATTGCGGTGATGAGTGCTGGAAACATCCTGCAGATTGCATCGCCAACGGAAGTATACCACTCACCCGCGGATCAGCGTGTGGCCGGGTTCATCGGTAGCGGTACTCCGGTATCAGGCACCGTGGTCGAACGGCAGGAAACATCGGTGATCGTAGAGGTAGCAGGTTTCCGTCTGCCTGCCCGCGGAGTGGCGAATGGCTTCGATACCGTCAAATTGCTGTTGCGTCCGGAATCTCTCAGTCTTGCTGAAAAGGGACTTGCGGCACGCGTACAGGAAAGCACTTATCGCGGCGCTGTTTATGAAACCCGGCTCGAACTTCCCAATGGCGAACGCCTGACACTCGATAGTGCATCGGCGCTGCGCCTTGGCGACACCGTGCATATTGCCATTACCGATGCATGGATTATTCCCGGCTAAGCTAGCGCCAGGGCAACACGCCTGATGGAAGCTTTTTACCAAGATGATCAAGCACGGCCAGAAGCCCCACGACAATGATGATGGTTGTTACGGCGATCGCCGCTGCATGGGTGCCGAGCCCGGCTTCTTCCAGACTGAACAGGACAACGCCAAGCGTTTCATGGCCACTCGACCAGAGCAGTGCTGAAACCGTCAGTTCATTGAAAGCGCTCATGAACACAAGCAATGCGCCCGCGACGGCAGCGGGTGCTGTCAATGGCCCGGTGATGGTCAGAAGACGGCGCAGCGGACCGGCACCTGATACCGCAGCAGCCTCATTAAGATCGCGCGACACTTGCCCAATCGCCGTAGTGACGGGTTTCATGGCCAAGGCAAAGAACCGCATGAGATAGGCAACAAGGATAATCCATGCGGTGCCATAGAGACTGCCGATCAATGGCAGCGGGCGCAGGAACAGCAGGATACAGGCGATAGCAAGCACGATTCCCGGCAAGGCATAGGGCAGTTCGATGGCCCCATGCAGGATACGTTGTGACAGGCGTGAAAACCGTTCCAGACCGACCGCAATCGGAATGGAGCCGATGGCGAGGATCAAAGCAGCGGCGCCCGCAAGCGTGGCAGAGTTCCAGAAGGCGCGGCTGGTCGATGCCTGGCGGAACAGAACTTCCTCAAAATTGGAGAATGTCAGGGTTGACCAGTTGAGCGGTACACCAAAAGACGGGATCAGTGCAGTGCTCACCAGCGCAAGCACTGGCAGGATCAGCATGAACAGGATCGCGAGCCAGCAAAGCGCTGCGAACGGCCAGCGATAACTGCCGAGAGCGAACCGCGCTGGCGTTCCTGCCGTGAAGCGGTGGCTGACTTTCTTCAGTGCCAGCGCCTGAAGAACAACGCCGAGCAAAGCGAGTATGGCAATGAGAACTGAAAGCGCGGCGACCTGTGGCAGTACGCTCGGGCCAAAACTGGCAATGCGCTGGTAGATCATCGTGGTCAGGGTGAGGTAATTGACCGGCATGCCGAGCAGGGCGGGAATGCCGAAATTACCAACGCCGGAAACGAAGGCAAGAGCGGTAGCGGCAACGAGGTAGGGGCGTACCATCGGCAGTATAATCGTCAGAAGAACGCGCATTGGCGATGAGCCGGAGGAGCGCGCTGCCTCAACCAGATCGCGTGGCACGCGAGTCAGTCCGGCGCGCAGTGTTATAAAGACTATGGGTGCGTGCTGGATCGCATAAAGGAGAATGATCCCGTTGCGGCCAAGCAATGGATTGGATGTGCCCGGCGGCGGCGCCAGCCCAAAAGCACCAAGTAGTGTGCTTGATGGTCCAAACAGATGCAGCCATGACAGTGCCATGACCTGCGGCGCGATCATCAATGGCAACAGCAAGAGGAAGCCGAGGGTTTTACGCCCCGGCAGATCAGTTATTGCGATGCCCACTGCAAAAGGTGCTCCAATCAGCAGCGCCAGCAACGCGCCGAAGAACGCCGTATCCAGCGTGTTGAGCGTGGCGCGCATGACAGAGACGGTGGAAAGCCGTGCCGCGAATGAACCGAGATCAATCTCGCCGCCCGGTGCAATAGCTGTCACCAGCAGCCGCAACATCGGCAGGAAGCTGAGAACAAAGATAGCGACCAGTACCAGCAGGGCAGACAGCCGACCGTTTTGCCTGATAGTCTGCATCAAAGCATGGAAAGAGCCCGCATCAACTGACGCGGGTTTTCCGGATTTGTGTATGGATTGGATAACAGCCAAGAGTGTTTACTGTCCCATCACTTCGCTGAACTTTTCCTTGTTCTTGGTCTCGTTGGCAAGGGCTGCTGCAGCATCAAACTTCATGACCTTGATTGAGGCGCGGTCGGGATAACCTGCCGGAAGTGCGACATCGGCACTTGCCGGAATATAACCCATCTTGGCAGCCAATTCCTGACCATCCTTGGACAGAAGAAAATCGATGAAGGCTTTCGCAGCTTCCGGATTCTTGGCTGTCGACAAAATGCCAACTGGCTCGGTAACTGCGGAAACACCTTCCTTCGGGAAGACGAATTCGACCGGAGCACCCTTGGCCTTTTCACGGATCGGCATGTAGTCGACAATCATGCCATAGAGCTTGTCGCCGCCGCTGACCGCTTTCAGGATATCGCCATTGCCGCCAGCTGCCTGCGCGCCATTCTTGGCAAGCTCCGCATAGTAGTCCCAGCCCTGTGTAAGGTTTTCGGTGAGGGTCACCGTGTGGATGAGTGCTGCACCTGAAGTCAACGGACTAGGCATGGTGACAAGGCCCTTGGCTTCAGGCTTGGCAAGATCGGCCCAGCTTGTCGGTACAAAAGGCGCCTTGGTGTTGTAGACAATGCCCGTGGTGATCAGCTTGGTGGAGAAATAGGTTCCGTCCTTGTCGAAAAGGGCAGCGTCAATGCCTGACGTTTTGGCATCCTTGAAGGGCAGCAAGCGGCCTTCCTTCTTCAAGCCTTCCATGGTGACTACATCGGCGATCAGCAAAACGTCGGGCTGGGGTTGGCCAGCTTCGATTTCAGCGCGCAGCTTGGCCATGATTTTTGGCGTTCCGTCACGTACCCACTCAACCTTGATGCCGGGGTTTTTTGCCATGAATGCATCGGCTGTCTGCTGGGCATCTGTGTTGGGCTGACTGGTATAGAGAACCAGTTTGCCATCGGCGGCAAACACCGGTTGGAGCCCGGCGGCGAGCAGGATGGAAGCTACGAGAAGTTGGCGCATGATAACCCCTATTGTTTCTGGACGAAACGAGCCCGCTTTGATTTATGCTGGCTCATGATGATCGGCTACCCCTATACAAGCCGGATAACGGTTCGATGACATCTATACAAAAGTTGTAATGTATAGGTCGAGTTTTCATTCAGCAGTTGCGTTTGAAATTTCAGGATTTTGAATGTGAGATCTAACCTCCTGCCAGACGTTTTTCGTGGGATGAATTGATCCGGTGAACGTGTCAAAACTTTTCACTTGTCATCCCGTTGTTATAAACAGACAGTACAAAGAAAAAAATTGCACAGCTGCGCAATGGGGTGGAAAATGACTGGACAAGCTTTCCTCAAAGTCGAGAGAATGAGCGTCGGCTATGGCCCGACGACTGTACTCGACAATCTGGACCTCGATATTCACAAGGGTGAATTCGTGGCGCTTCTTGGCTCGTCCGGTTGTGGCAAGACGACATTGCTGCGCACGATCGCCGGCTTCTCGAAACCTTTCAGCGGTTCCATTCAAGTTGCGGATCGCGATGTCACGCAAATGCCGCCAGATAAACGCGGCATGGCGCTGGTCTTCCAGTCCTACGCGCTGTGGCCGCACATGACCGTTGCACAGAATATTGGCTATGGCCTCAAACTGCAGAAGCATTCGAAGGATATCATCGAGGCTCGCGTCAATGAGATGCAGAATCTGCTTGGGCTCGGCGGTCTTGGCGCACGCAAGCCGGCTCAGCTTTCCGGCGGGCAGCGCCAGCGTGTGGCATTGGGCCGGGCACTTGCCATTGATCCGGAAATTCTGCTTCTCGACGAGCCTCTTTCCAACCTCGATGCCCGTATCCGCCTGACGGTGCGTCACGAGATTCGCTCGTTGCAGAAGCGGCTTGGTATCACGGCCATTCACGTTACCCATGATCGCGAGGAAGCCATGGTGATGGCTGACCGCATTGTCATCATGAATGCCGGGCGCATCGAGCAGCAGGGCACCCCTGAGGACGTCTACAACAAGCCCGCCTCCCCTTTCGTTGCTGCGTTCATGGGCGCGGAAAATCTTCTGTCAATGCAAGCGCGTGTCCACGGCGAACAAGTTGAACTGGCAGAAGGTGCGTTTAATCCATCAACGATCACTGCACGGTCCGGTCGTCCGCTCGCCACTGGTCCAGTACAATTGCGGTTTCGCGCCGAAGCAGCCCGCCTTGCCGGGAGTCGCGATACGGTTTCGGCAGAGCCGGGTTCGCTTGAATTGCGCGGACAGATTGCCAGCGTCAGTTATCCCGGCGGCCATTGGCGCCACGCGGTGCGGCTTGGCGACGACGAGATACTCGTCGATGCGGAGAGAGCCTTTGCCGAGGGAGAGACTGTGAAAGTGCATATCCCCGCGCAATCCCTTTTCATTTTTAACGCACCGCCGATTTCCAGCGCTGCGCCTACCCATTGAGGACAGACGGCTTGATAAGGCCGCTGCCCCATAGACTGCCAAAACAAAACATCCATGCTCAACGGGAGTTCACGATGAAAACAATATTACAGGCTTCTCTTATTCTCGGGCTTGCGGCGACACCTGCCGCTGCCGGTGATCTAACAGTACTGACAGCGGGCGACCAGAATATGGTCGACTACGTCAATGATTACCTCGCACCCATTTTCGAAAAGGAGAATCCGGGCACCAAGGTGCGCGTGGTTGGCACAGGCCCCGGCGACGCCGGTTCGCAGAAGATTGTCGAGCGTTTCGATGCACAGTCCAAGGCCAACACGGAAAAGTGGGACGCGGATGTTGCCGTCGTCCATGAAAAATTTGCCGGTCCTATGGTCAAGGAAGGCTATCTCGAATCCTACCGCGCAAAAATTCCTTCAGGCGCAATGGTAACAAGTGACAAGGCCAAGATGGCGCTCGGCGCCAATGTTGACGGTTACGTCATGCCGATGTTCTCCAGCCAGACAGCTATCGCCTACAATCCTGCGCTGATCCCCAATCCACCAAAGAGCTATGAAGAGCTGGTTGCCTGGGCCAAACAGAATCCAAAACAGTTCGGCTATAATGGCATTAAAGGCGGCGCATCTGGCGTCAGCTTCGTCATGGGCTGGATTTATGCCTTTGGTGATGGCGATGCCAAGAAGCTGATGAATGGACCTTTCGAGGAATCTGAAACCAAGAAGTGGGACAAGGCTTTTGCTGGTCTGAAGGATTTTACCACCAATGCCACGCTGACACCTGGTAATGCCGGTACGCTCGACATGCTGAGCCGCGGTGAAATCGCCATGGGCCCGGTCTGGGTTGATATGTTCTATTCGTGGAAGGCTGACGGCAAGTTGCCGCCAGAAATGAAGCTGTTCCTCCCGGCTCCCGGTATGCCCGGCCAGCCTATGCATTATGTCATTCCGGCAAAGAGCCCGAATACGGAACTCGCCGAGAAGTTTGTCGCACTTGCCACGAGCCCGAAAGTTCAGGCTGAAGGCATCGTCAAGCGCTTCAACTGGTATCCGGGCATCGATGCAAAGTATGTGCAACCGGAACTCGACAAGGCGAGCTGGGACAAGCTGTTCGTCGACATTTCGCCAGATGATCTGGCGACCAAGGCAAAGCCCTTCCCGATTGCCAAGTACAATTCTGCAATTCTCGAAGCATACGAGAAAAATGTAGCCAATTAATAGCGCGTACTCTTCGGGACCACTGACTTCGGTCAGTGGTCCCCTCCCCTTCTCTGGAATGTTCCGATGCAGAAACGCCTTCTCGCTATCCTTCTTGTGATCCCGGCACTGGTCATGATCGTGCTGTTTTTCATCGTGCCGCTTGGCGCCTCGATCATCGGGGCTTTTGTGGTCGGGGATAGCTATGGCCTCGGGAATTTCACCAAATCCTTCGAACTCTATTCCAGCGACATGATTTTTACGCTGCTGATTGTCGGCGTATCCACTCTGCTCATCGGCCTCTTCTCTATCGCCATTGGCGGTTATCTCACGCTGGGCGAAAACCCCCGCGCTGTTGCCGTCCTGCGATGGCTCTATCGCTGGCCCATGTTCATTCCATTTATTGTTGTCGGTCAGGTCCTGCGCACTTTCCTTGCCAAGAATGGCCTGATGAACAACATCCTTGTCAGTCTTGGGGTGCTGACGCCGTTGCAAACCGTCGGCTTTCTTGACTGGCGCGGCATTGTCATCGCCTTCGTTTGGAAGCAAACGCCCTTCGTTACGCTGCTGGTTGCGGGAGCCATGGCCTCGCTTGACCGCAGCACCATTGAAGCGGCGCGCAATCTCGGCGCATCACGCCTGCGCATTCTGATCGAGATCGTTGTGCCGCAAATCGCTGGCACCCTGCTCGTCGGTCTTATCCTCTCATTCGTCACCATGATGTCGGTGCTTTCGGTGCCGCTGATGATCAACGCCCAATCACCCACCATGCTGACGGCAGATATTGCCTTCCGGATCAATGCCCATGGTGATTACGGCGTTGCCAATGCACTTGGTATGATATCGCTGCTGTTAACCGCCGGGGTTGCGCTCATCTATCTGCGCCAGTCGGTGAAGGAGCGTTCATAATGGCTCGCATTGATTTCTGGTGGTTGCCGCGCGCGCTTGTCCTTGGTTTGCTGGCTTTTGTCATTTTTGGACCACTGACCAATCTGCTGCTGTGGACCGTGGCGGAGAAATGGTATTTTCCGCATATGTTGCCGCTGGAGTATGGTTTCAGCTTCTGGCAACGGGTATTTTCGCCGCGCGGCAATGCGATGGAATCGCTGTTGACCAGCATTGTGGTGGCAAGCCTGACGGTGGTGGTGGCGCTGGCGCTGGCGGTGCCCGCCGGTTACGCCCTGTCCCGGCTGAAACTACCGTTCCGCAGCCTGATCCTGCTCGCCTTCCTCATTCCGCAGGCTTTTCCCAATCTGCCCGTTTACGTGAATATCGCCCGCTTCTTCTACCAGATCGGCCTGAACGGTACGATCATGGGGGTTGTGCTTGTTCATGTTACCCATGGTCTCGTCTATGCAGTCTGGATTGCGACGGCGGTATTCTCCGCCGTACAGGTTGATCTGGAGGAAGCGGCGCGATCCATCGGTGCAGGTCCCATGCGGGCTTTTCGCGATGTAACACTCCCCCTCGCCGCCCCCGGACTGCTCGCCAGCGCGATTTTTGTGTTTCTGGAATCTCTTGACGAGTTCACAGGGAGCTATTTCGTCGGCGCCCCTGATGTGAATACTCTGCCTTTGCTGCTCTATACGGCGGGGTCGGGCGGCAACTATCAGATTGCTTCGATCACCGCCCTGCTGCTACTCATCCCGTCTATCGGCTTTATGCTGGTGGTGGAACGATTCTTGCGGGCCGATGTATTGTCCAAAGTTGGTCACTAAAGGAATGAGCATGGATTCGAACGGCGACGAACCATCGAAAAAAACACAGCATTACGTCAGTGCTGTCGAGGTGGCGAAAAAAGCTGGTGTTTCCCGTTCCGCGGTGTCGCGGGCGTTTACACCCGGTGCCAGCGTTTCGGCCAAGAAGCGTGAAAAGATCATGGCTGCCGCTGAAGAGCTTGGCTATCAGGTCAATGATCTGGCGCGGGGCTTGCTGGCGCGAACAAGCCGTCTCGTCGGGCTCGTTGTTACCAACCCGGAACTCGGCTATCGCTCACATCTCGTCGCGGCTTTGACCAAGGCGCTGATCCATCGCGGCAGTGTACCGATTGTTATCAATACCGGCCGTACGGAAGAAGAACTGGTGGCGGCGCAGAAAACGCTGTTCGGTTATCGTGCCGAGGCGACAATTATTCTGTCGGGCTCGCCGCCCTCATCTTTCGTTGAGCTTGC
Organism: Phyllobacterium sp. P30BS-XVII; assembly: GCF_014138335.1. Classification (NCBI taxonomy): domain Bacteria; kingdom Pseudomonadati; phylum Pseudomonadota; class Alphaproteobacteria; order Hyphomicrobiales; family Phyllobacteriaceae; genus Phyllobacterium; species Phyllobacterium sp. P30BS-XVII. The sequence goes on along the minus strand of NZ_JACGXO010000004.1, from coordinate 378,518 downwards.
CCGGCGTAACGGTCAGCCCCTCATCGTGCTTGGACGGTCGGAAACCGGTGCCGATGACGTCAATATCGATAATGAAGGCGCAGGCCGCGAGGCTGCCCGGCTTTTCCTTGCCAATGGGTTCAGGACATTGGGTTTTGCCGGAACGGTTTCCCGTACACCCACCACCGTTGAACGCGAGAACGGTTTTTGCCGGGAAGCAACAGCCCATGGTGCAAAAGTGATCATGGGTCATGGTGGCAATTCGGACTATGCCGGCGGGCAGGAAGCGGCCCGGCAGCTTTTTGCTGGCAATGAGCGTCCGCAGGCGGTGTTCTGTGTCAACGATCTGGTGGCCTTTGGTCTCATTGACCATGTTCGACGGCATACCAGTCTGAACATACCTGACGATCTCTCCGTCATCGGTTTCGACGACATACCCGAGGCCGCGTGGGATACCTACAATCTCACAACCTTTCGTCAGGACCCCGCTCTCATGGCTGAACACGCCGTGGCACTTCTGGATCAGCGGCAGTCTGAACCGGATCGTCCGCCCGTACATGATCGTCTGAGCACACACATTGTTCTGCGCGGCAGCGCCCGCATTTCTGCATCAACCAAACCCTGAGCTTCTTCCCATGAAAATCATACAGGTTACAGATCTCCACCTTGTCACGCCCGGCGATATGCTGTGCGAGCTTGATCCCCTGAAAAATCTGCAGGCCTGCATTGCCAACATCAATGAGAACCATGCGGACGCCGAATTGGTGATCTTTACGGGCGATCTCAGCGATACGGGCGGTGACGACACGTATCGGGCATTGGCTGGCGAGTTGGAAAAGCTCATTCCGCCATACAAGCTGCTTCTTGGCAATCACGACGATCGCAGCGCTTTCCTCCGGGTCTTTGGTTCAGTTACACCGGAAGATGGTTTCGTCCAAAGTGTTGTCAATACTGCAGAAGGTCGCCTGATATTCCTCGATAGCCTGTCAGAAGGCTTTGTCGAAGGGCGTTTGGACGAAGCACGGCAGGCATGGCTGAAGCGCCGATTGGCCGAGGCTGCCGATAAGCCGGTGTTTCTCTTCCTGCACCATCCTCCCTTCCCCATGTTTATGCCGTTAATTGACGGGCTGGGTCTCGTTGAAGCGGATGCGCTTTATGCCTTGTTGCGCGAGCATGGCAATGTCAGGCACATTTTTGTCGGGCATGCTCACCGGCCGGTGGCTGGTAGCTGGCGCGGTATTCCTATCAGCGTCATCAGGGGCACGAACCATCAGAATGCCCTCGATTTCACGCCTGACAGGATCATGACGACCCTCGAGCCACCGGCCTATGCCATTGTTTTCATTGATCGGGATATGGTGATTGTGCATTCTCACGACTTCCTTGATCGCACTGCCGCCTATCGCTAGAGAAAGATAGCGGCAGAACGCCGACCCATACCTTCTGGTCTAACTCATTGTATTCGCTTATAAAAAGGAAACACATTGACCGTTGATTCCCGGGATATTTCTTTTCTATCCTTGAAGTAGCCAAGTTCGCCTGCGCGCTGCTCCAGCGCTGTCTGGATACTGTTGAGGACTGAGCCGGAATAAACCGGGGGGTAGCAGTGGATGGCCTTTCTGGAGCTGGCAGGGGCGGTAAACATGAGCGTTCCCGGTTCCAGAAACATCGCTTTGTTGCCGAGATCGAGATAGCTTTCAACATAGGCACCTTCCGCGATCAGTATGTCGTGCCGTTCGAGTTCAATGTGGTGATAGGTGAAGGGCTCGAGTGTTGCAGTCTGTGTTATGGATCTGCCGTTGACGAGAAATTTCGCCGGGATCAATGTTCCGTTCAAAAACAGACAATGGTCTGGAGATACGTAGAGGTCGCGGTTCGGTGTGCCATGATCGAGCGCTCCGGGGCGAATGCGAATGGGCACATGCTCACGCAATCTGTCGACGGCTTTGGGATTAATGGTACGCCGTCCAGCCCAGATGATTGGAACGGCATTGCCATTCATCGTGTAGACAAGATCACCTTTCCCAAGCTTTTCAACCGGAACCTCTCCCAAAGGTGTTGCGATGAGTGTGCCCGAGAGAAAGCAGGGTATTTTAATGGTGACTTCACCGTCTTTCTGGACAAATGCAAAAGTTGCATTCGGATCGATAGCAAACTTGACCGTTCCGCCAAGACCAAGCAGCCCGCTCGTGCGAAAAACGAGTTCTTTGCCGATAATCTTAGCTGATGTCGCGCCATCAACCTTGATCTTGTCCCCTTGGTGAAGATTGATGAGTTTAATGGGATCGGCCAGAGCGAGTGCTACGTCACTGGGCTTATACTCAAGAACGCCTGTACCTGCAGATTCATTGAAATCGATGGTTGTCTTGTTCAAAATATCGACTTTTACACTTGGTTCCTTCAGTACCAGCTGGCAATTGTTTCCTATCCCATAGGTGATATTTGTTAGTGCTTTGATGCCAAGAGCCGTTGAATTTACCGTAAGTTGCGCTCCGTTGATCAAATCTATTCTTGCGCTGTTAAGCGCGCCGACATTGATCAGTCCGTCTGAAGTGATCTGCGCACCATCGATTGTAAGAGCATTCCCTCCGCCCAGATCCAGCTTAATCGGCGGTTTCTGTGGTGCTTTCGCCATGGTCGTATTCCTTCTTAAAGTGATTTGGTGATTGAAAAGCGGTGGGCGCTGTTAAAGGGAGTTATCGAAATATCCTGTGCGAAATTAACTCATCGGTTGGTCTGGAAAGCTTGCGCAACGCACGCTTGGATTTCATTGCGCGTTGTAAAATCTGATGACTGCTGATGGCTTTTGACCGTAGGCTTCGCGGTACATGACGGCAAAGCGTGCCGGATTTGAAAATTGCAGATTGGCAGCCACATCAGTCACGGTTCTCGCCTTGCCACTGACCATGAGGTCGTGCGCTTCCGCAATTCGATAACGGCATAGAATTTGGATGGGGGTCGCATCGCGAAAGTGTCTGAATATGCGTTGCAAGGTTCTTGTGCTGCAACCTGCTGCCCGAGCTATGTCGTTGATCGCTATGGAGACATAGAGATTGTTGCGCATGAAGTCCTCGGCGTAACGGAGTTGCCGGGGACAAGGGGACTGAAAGCTGGCATTTCCGCCATTAAGATTATGCGGAGCCATTGCATAGAGCTGGGTCATGAGCAGTTGCTCATAGCTCGCGTCCAACAGGGATCTTCCCCCCTCCCCTCTTTTAACAAGCAGAAGCTCGAGTGTTTGATAAAGACCGGACACCGGATGGTTGTGAAAATCCGGAACAGTTGAAAATTTGGGAGTCTGAAAGCAAAACTTTCTCGACCATATCCCAAACTGGCTTCGTACGAGCGAAAGCGGCACCCGGAAAGCCAGCCAACGACACCCTCGCCCCAGTTTGAGTATTGTAGAGGCATGGTTGGTGATAACCCCAGCTGACCCCGCTCTTAGCACGGTTGATATATGGGTCTGGGTATTGTGGCTTTCGACAAGACCACTCACGATGAAGATGTAGAAAAGCTGGTCGGCCAAACCATTCGATTTAACGTCGATTGGGCTGTAGGTCGAACCGCAGATGACTTGGGTTTCTTTGAGATGATGCACCCTGTCGAGGGGTAGATTGTAGAATTCAGCGCTGCGAAATAGAGGCAGCGCCTCTATGGTCGCAGGCGGTGCCGGACTGTGCAGAACAGGTTTGCGGAGCGGATAGCTATCCGTAAATTTATCGAACATTGCTTCAATTCCAGGCTTAAAATTGAGACGTGATTGAAATTGGCGGGCAGGATTTAAATGCAAGGTATGATAGAAAAATTCTTGTATGTAAGTTTAGGTTGTATTGCTACTTGAACATTCCCGACGCGTAAATACGACTTTAGTACGGAGGCATTCCTGTGCTTGCGATGACGGGATTCTGGAAAGAAATAGTTGAATAGCAACAGAATTCGGGAATTGGTTGTTCTTGGCGATCTATTGTTGGTGGTAAGCTGGCTGTCTTCTGACGAGTCGCGGGCGCGACTGTTTTCACAGTGTTCCCCTTAGCGAGATTATTGAAATGACCAAAACATCGCCTGGTTCTTCCTCCGCCAACCCAAAACCATTCTATCGTTCGTTCGGGTTTCAGGTAACGCTTGCCATGATTGCCGGGCTTGTTCTGGGCCTCATCGCGCGTGATATCGGGAAAGATGTTGTCGGCAATGCAAACTGGCTCGCCGTCACGCTGCAAACGGTGGGTTCCATATTCGTGCAATTACTGCGCGCGCTCGTGCCGCCTTTAATCTTTACGGCCATTGTTGCGAGCATCAGTAATCTTCGTGCTCTGAACAATGCGGCCGCGCTCGTCTGGCAGACTTTGCTATGGTTCGCGATAACGGCACTTGTCGCAGTGGTTATCGGAATCGGCCTCGGGCTCATTATTCAGCCGGGGATCAACTCCGCTGTGCTTGCTACTACGGCTGCTGTCCCTTCCTCGACGGGATCGTGGCTGGACTTTTTGAAGGGGCTTGTGCCGTCCAATATGCTGGGCCTTCAGGCGTCAACAAAAGTCTCCGATGGGAGCGCCAGCACCTACCTGTCCTTCAACGTGCTGCAAATTGTCATCATTTCGATTGTCGTGGGTGTTGCAGCACTGCGCGTTGGTGCCGTGGCCGAACCGTTTCTCGATTTCAATAAAGCACTGCTGGCGGTGGTGCGGAAGATATTGTGGTGGGTTATTCGCTTGACGCCGATTGGCACCGTCGGACTTTTGGGAAATGCGGTTGCACAATATGGCTGGGAAACTCTGGCTCAGCTCGGATGGTTTTCTGCAGCGGTTTATATCGGGTTGGGTCTGGTGCTCTTCATTGTCTATCCGATCGTGCTTTTGGCGAATGGTCTTAACCCGGCAAGATTTTTCGCCGGTGCCTGGCCCGCAATTCAGCTCGGTTTTGTTTCGCGCTCATCCATCGGAACACTGCCTGTGACGGAAGCTGTCACTGAGGGCAATTTGGGGGTTCCGCGCGAATACGCGGCTTTCGCGGTTCCACTGGGCGCCACGACAAAGATGGATGGCTGCGCTGCAATCTATCCCGCTATCGCGGCAATTTTTGTTGCACAGTTCTATAACGTGCCACTGGGTATGCAGGAATATGTTCTGATTGCTTTTGTCTCAGTGATTGGTTCGGCGGCAACGGCGGGTCTTACCGGCGCTATTGTTATGCTGACACTGACACTGTCGACATTGGGTCTGCCTTTGCAGGGTGTTGGTCTTTTGCTGGCAGTTGATCCAATCCTTGATATGGGTCGCACCGCGGTGAATGTTGCAGGGCAGGCTTTGATCCCGACGATCGTTGCCAAACGTCAGGGCATTCTTGATCAAAGCCGTTATGACAGCACGACAACGATAGATGTCATTGATCCGTCTGCGGTCGCTTCGGCTGCTTGATCAGGTGATGAGGATATTGAGGCGCGGTGGAAATGCCGCGTCTCTTTTGTTGTAAAGTTGACAGCTGTCAACTCGAATGTAGGGAAGAGCCGAAGCCGCCCAACGGGATCACTCGACGAGCTATTGTAATTACCGCATGACGATCTGCGCGTAACTTCTATTCTCATTTCACGAGCAACTCATCCTACACGGGCTGGTCACCCGATGCTTCGAGGAGTGGCCGATATGTCAATTAAACTGCGATTCCGATGCGAGTTGACAGCTGTCAACTGCCCGCATGATTCCTTCACAAGTATTATGGTTAAAATGGTCCGGTTCCGATTCACTCTTTATAAACCACATTTCCATAGAGTTTTATCCAATTGCCACAGTTGTAAGCGAGTACCGAGTTGTCCAAGCGTAATCAGGCAGTCATCAACAGTCTGCAGACCCCAGCCATTTCCCGCCGTCATCTTTTGCTAGGCGCGGGTTCACTTGCCGTCCTTGGTGTGTCGGGCTGTTCACAGACATTCGAACTTCCGGATATGGGTATCGATAATACGTCAACCGGCAGTATTCGTCCGCAAATCAGCATTGATAAATCCGTGACGGTCCCTGACGTGATGTATGCGGCAGTGCAGGAGGGGCCTTATTCGCTTCCCGCCATTCCATATCAGAAAGTACCGGCCCAATTCCGCCGTCAGATCGTCGTTGATCCGACGGGCGAACAGCCGGGAACAATCGTTGTGCGGCTGCAGGAGCGCTTCCTCTATCTGGTGCAGCCGGGGGGCGATGCTATTCGTTATGGCGTCGGCATCGGCAAGGCTGGCTTCCTGTGGAGTGGCCGCGCCAATATTCAATATAAGAAGGAATGGCCGCGTTGGACGCCGCCGCGCGAAATGATCCAGCGCAAGCCTGAACTCGTGCAGTATCAGAATGGTATGGAGCCGGGACCGCAGAATCCGCTGGGAGCACGCGCCCTCTATATCTACAAGGACGGTGCTGATACGGGTTATCGTATTCATGGCTCGCCCGAGTGGTGGTCGATTGGTCAGTCGATGTCGTCGGGCTGCGTGCGGTTGATCAATCAGGATATTATTGATCTTTACAGTCGCGTGTCAGGCAAGGCAACCGTCGTGGTTGGCTAGGGCAGGGTACGGCGCTTCTGTCGTCCCTGCAAAATCAACACCAAACCGGAGCGGCAAGCCGTCTCCGGTTTTATCTTTGCCGGCCAATTGTCTCTGCCATGACGAGAGACACAACTGTATTGTCAAGAAGAAACGAGCCCAAGTTTTCTGGCTCTATCCAGAAGGTTCTTGACGGATGACGCCGCCCATCGGGAAGCGCCGCGCGAGGTGCGTTCATGCATGGCTTCAAGCTGGCTGGCGATTTCCCGAAGCGTCAAATCCGGGTTGGCATTTGCAATGCCGGTTACAAGCATCAGCAATCGATCTTCTGGTGTGCGGCGAGGGGAGGGGCTTATCAATCCGGTATCGGCAAGCCCTTCATTCACCAGCAACCTTACGGCGCGGCGCAGGCGGTCGACATTCCACTTCTGCCCCGTCTGATGCTGTATGCTGCGCGCAACATCCTCCCATGGATGCTCCGGGCGCATGCGTTGCACGATTGGAAGCCAGGATGGCATGGCTGCGACGAGATCCGCCAGATGTCCGCGCTTTCGCGCCTTCGAGAGTTTGGCGAGCGCCTCGGGGCGTTTCTCACGCAAGCCGGGATTGCCAGGAAGTTTGCCGCGTGCGCGGGCGGCGTTAATGCCAGCTTTGGTGCGTTCCGAAATCAGCGCGCGTTCCAGCTGAGCCACGGCGCCAAGCACCTGCAGGGAGAACATGCCTTGCGGTGTCGAGGTGTCGATCGGATCGTGCAGTGAACGAAAATGAGCGCCCTTTTCTTCGAGCTGTTCGATGACCGCGAGCAGATGGCTTACCGAACGTGCCAACCGGTCGAGGCGAACAACAACAAGAACATCTCCGGGACCGATCTCGCGAAGAAGGCGGGCCAGAACCGGGCGAGCCCGCGATGCACCGGAGCCGTGTTCCTCAAAGATTAAGGTGCAACCTGCAGCTTTCAATTCGATCAGCTGCGCATCATTGGCCTGATCGTCTGTCGATACGCGGGCATAACCAATTCGGGCGGGTTTGGGGGGAGTGCTCATGTCACGATTCTAGCAATCACCAGCAGACTTACAATGGCAATAACGTGTTGGTTTATTCATCTCGGCTGAGACCTCTTCGCGTGGGGGAGGGGAGAGCGAAATGAACCGAGCCCGACGATACGACGCGAAGATGGGTATAAACACAGACATTTATCCACACGCTGACGCAAATATGCTAAGATTTTCCTGTATTTAAGTCCCTCAAATCATGGATAAAGTCCATGCTGTGGCATCTAAACCAATTTTCATTGCCGAATTGATAAAATTATTCAATAAAAACAATTGAGTATCTTAAGGATATTCCTTTCAAGCATTCAGCTATTAAAGGTCCACGCTCTGAAATGGGTGGGAGAGATGGTTGTAATGAATTGCTGTGTTGAACACACACTCTATTAAAGCATGGCCGACAATGATGAGCTGGCGGGGATGAGAGGATGATTGATGCAAAAGAAAGCTACAGTGCTTGATCGTGCCCAATGGGCTGAGGAATCAGACGTGTGGCAGGGCGAATTTGAAGGGATGCGCTTCGGCACTGGTGTGTCGGTGATGTTCTACACCACCGATCAAATCGGCCACGGCCCGAAACTCCACCGGCATCCATATGATGAAGTTTTCATCGTCCGGGAGGGGCGCGCATTGTTTACGATTGGAGAGCAGCAGATAGAAGCGAAAGCCGGTCAGATTGTGTTTGGTCCTGCTCATGTCCCTCACAAATTCGTAAACCTCGGCCCAGGCCGTCTGGAAACGACTGATCTTCACGTTACAGAAGCCTTCATTCAGGAAGATTTGGAATAGGCGAAGATTGGGGCATGTATTTTGCGGGTTGGGGTTCGGCACCGGGCGCCAGCCACGATCATCTTTGAACAAAGTGTCCTTTCGTCACCTCCTGATATTCGCGCTGCGGCGATTCATACCCCACGGGTCGCACCGGGCTTTTCAATTCATTGATTGTGGCATTACGCCTGATTGCCCGGCGCGCCGGGTCGGGTACAGGAACCGCATTCATCAGGGTTTTCGTATAGGCATGTTGCGGATTATCGAAAACTGCAGCGCGCGGACCGATCTCGACGATTTCACCAAGGTACATGACGGCCACGCGATGGCTCACCCGTTCGACAACGGCCATATCATGCGAGATGAAAAGAAATGATAGGTTGAAACTCTGCTGGAGGTCGAGGAGAAGGTTAACCACCTGCGCCTTGATCGACACGTCGAGCGCCGAAACGGACTCATCCGCAACGATGACCTTAGGATCAAGGGAGAGGGCGCGGGCAATGGCAATGCGCTGGCGCTGGCCGCCGGAAAATTCGTGTGGATAGCGTGTGAACATATCCGCCGTCAGGCCAACCCGTTCAAGTAAGTCTATAGCCTTTTCGCGAGCCTGCTTCTGTGTCCCGAGACGGTGAGCGATGAACGGCTCTGCAATCGTTGCGCCGACACTCATACGTGGGTTGAGGCTGGCAAAAGGGTCCTGAAAAATCATCTGGATACTTTTGCGCATAGTGCGCAGGGCAATCGCATCGAGGGCAAGGACATTGTATCCGTCCAGAAGAACCTCACCGCTATTGGGCTGCACGAGACGGGTGATAGATCGGCCTGTGGTGGATTTTCCGCAGCCGGATTCGCCGACCAGCGATAGGGTCTCACCCTGGAACAGGTCAAACGATACGTTCTCCACCGCATGGATAGCGCCCGTTTTCCGCGAGAACAGACCCGAACGAATATCGAATCGCGTGGTCAGATTCTTGACTTCAAGGATTGGCGTTCTGCGTCTGTCGACTGTATCGGCTACCTCGGCCGGAACGGTGGATTGCCCGGTTTTGATATCGACAATCGGAAAGCGCAACGGCCAGTGCCGATCCTTCATGGAGCCGAGGCGGGGCACAGCTGCAAGCAGCGCTCTCGTATAGGGATGCTTGCCGTGATGGAAAATATCGGCGGTGGGGCCGCTTTCCACTGCCTCGCCGCGATACATCACAATGGTGCGATCCGAGACCTCGGCGACCACGCCCATGTCGTGGGTAATGAAAAGGACGGCCATGCCTTCCTCTTCCTGCAGGACCTTGATCAGATCAAGAATCTGTCCCTGAATGGTGACATCCAAGGCAGTTGTCGGTTCATCGGCAATCAAAAGCTTCGGCCGGCTTGCAAGCGCCATTGCTATCATAACGCGCTGACGCATTCCGCCTGAGAATTGGTGCGGATATTCGTCAAAGCGTGCTGCTGCATTGGGTATGCGCACTTTCTCCAGCAGGCGTATTGTCTCGGCACGCGCTTCCGTCTGTGAAATGGTGCTGTGACAGGTCAAGGCTTCGGATATCTGCCGCCCGATCGTGAAAATCGGATTAAGGCTGGTCATCGGCTCCTGAAAGATCATCGCAATATCATTGCCGCGAACATCCCGCATCTGCCTATCGGACAACGTAAGAAGATCTTTGCCGTTGAGGACAATGCTGCCTTCAATGCGAGTGGATGCTTTTGCCAGAAGGCGCATGACAGAAAGCGATGTGACGCTCTTGCCTGAACCGGATTCGCCAACAATGGCGACGGTTTCTCCCGGCATGACGCTGAAAGAGACATCGCGCACCACGCTTTTCCACATACCGTCAACGAGGAAGGATGTGGTTAGCCCTTCGACAGACAGCACCGGATTGGCGTGGTTCGTTTCGGGGACCATCACAGGGTTTACCTTCATCCCGCTATCGCCCTATTGCATAGGCTTGCATAAGGCGCGGTGTTGCCGCGGCCCGCAACAGCCCGTCAGCGTCGCGTTTTGCTGCCGTTAAACGACCAACCGACCACGGGTCGGCGGCGGTGATTTCGTGCCCCTTCTGACGCAGGGCATTCAACACGTCTGTGCCAATGCTGGTTTCGATGGTGATGTTTCCCGGCTCGCCCGTCCTTGGATAGAAGGAACTCGGAAAGTGCGTAGTATGGAACAACGGTTGATCGATAGCTTCCTGAAGGTTCAGGCCGTGATGAATGTGGCGCAGGAAAAACGGCAATTGCCATTGGTCCTGCTGGTCGCCGCCGGGCGTGCCGAAGGCCATTGTTGGTCGCCCTTCAAAAAGCGCGATAGTCGGCGTCAGTGTCGTGCGCGGGCGCTTGCCCGGAGAGAGCGATGTTGGCAATCCCTCCTGCAACCAGAACATCTGCGCGCGCGAATTGAGACAGAAGCCAAGTCCGGGAATGATTGGTGACGACTGGAGCCAGCCGCCTGACGGAGTAACCGACACCATATTGCCTTCGCGGTCGATCACATCGATATGAACTGTATCACCACGTTTCTCCGAAAGGTGCGACATGGTTGGCTCATAGACTGCGCCATCTCCCATGCCCTTTAACATGCGCGTGGTGAGATCATACTGCGTCTCAAAGCCGGGGATTTTTCCCGGCCGAAGCTCGTGGGAAGCCTGCGCTGTTATCAATTTGCGGCGTTCGTGGGCATAGGTGTCAGACAGAAGATGCTCTATCGGCACATTGCAATGATTTGGATCACCGTAATAGACCTCGCGATCCGCATAGGCGAGTTTCAGGGCTTCAACCACCGTGTGAACGAATTCTGCGCTGTTCGGGTCCATGGCCGCAATATCAAAGCCCTTCAAGAGGGCAAGCGATTGCAGCAGCACGGGCCCTTGGCCCCATGGCCCTGTTTTGGCGACCGTCCAGCCATGATAATCATAGGTTTGCGGCGCTTCGACTGTCGCGTGCCAATTGGCCAAATCGTCAGCCGTCAATACGGCTTTGTGGCGGCTGCCGCTGGCATCCATCACTTCGGCACTTTCCAGATAGTCGGCAATATTTTCGGCAACAAAACCGCGGTAGAACGCATCACGCGCCGCCTCGATCTGATTTTCGCGGCCATTCCTGCTTTCAGCCTCAGCCACAATGCGTTGCCATGTTGCGGCAAGCACAGGATTCCTGAAATTTGAATGCGGTGCAGGAGCACTCCCGCCGGGCAACCATGTCGCGAAGGATGCGGGCCACTCCTTGCGGAAGAATTCCCCCAATCCGCTGATAGTATCCGATACGCGCGGCAAAACGGGATGACCGTTTTCGGCATAATAGATTGCGGGTTCCAGTACGTCGCGGACCGTCATCGTGCCATAGTCCCGAAGCATGACCATCCAGCCGTCAAATGCGCCGGGTATCACCGTTGCCAGAAGGCCATCACCGGGGATCAGGTCCAATCCCTCGCTCTTGTAATGCTCAATCGTCGCGCCCGCTGGTGCCGGTCCCTGCGCACAAATGACCTCTATTTTGTCCTTCTTCTTTGAATAGAAGATCGCAGGCATATCGCCGCCCGCGCCATTCAGATGCGGTTCCACCACCTGCAAGACCATGCCTGTTGCGACGGCCGCGTCAAAGGCATTGCCGCCTTTTTCAAGAATGCTCATACCGACTGCTGTGGCGATCCAGTGTGTTGATGCGACAACGCCGAAAGTTCCAAGAATTTCGGGCCGGGTGGTAAAACGGGTCATTGAATTGTCCTTTCAGAATTATGCTTCGCGCGGGTCGAGGGCGTCGCGCAATCCATCGCCAAGTAGGTTGAAGCCGATAACGACAAGAAAAATTGCAGCCCCCGGCCACATCGCCATCCATGGTGCCTGGGACAGGAAGTTCTTTGCCACATTGAGCATCGAGCCCCAGCTGGGAGCGGGAGGCTGCTGACCAAGCCCAAGAAAGGAAAGGCTGGCTTCTGCAATAATTGCAGTGGCGATGGTAAGGCTGGCCTGGACGAGCAGGGGGGAGAACACATTTGGCAGGATGTAACGGGTGATGATCCTGTAGTGGCTGAGCCCGACAGAGCGCGCGCCTTCCACATAATCCTCGGTTTTTACAGTCAGCACCTGCCCGCGCGTCAGCCGCACAAAAAGCGGCATGGCGGAAAAGCCGATGGCAATCATCGCATTGCCAAGGCTTGGTCCAAGAAAGGCAGCCAAAGCAATCGCCGTGATGAGGAATGGCATGGCGAGAAATGCCTCGGTAATGCGCGAAATGACAATGTCGATCCAACCACCGAAGTAACCGGCAATGAGCCCGAGCGGAACGCCGACTGCAACAGCAATGCCAACGGAAAATACACCGGCCATCAGCGAGGCGCGCGCGCCCCAGATCATGCGTGAGAGAATGTCCCGGCCAATATCATCGGTCCCCAGCCAATGTGCAGCGGAGGGAGCCTTGCGGATTGCAGACCAACTCGTAGCGACGGGGTCGGCTATGGGCAATAGAGGTGCGGCGACGGCAAGGATCAGGAAGATGCTGATGATGATGAGACCAGCGAGAGCGCTTTTGTTGGCCTTCAGTTTTTTCCATGCCCGGTTGTTTGAACGGCTTTGCTGTGGTGCCATCGGCATTGTTTGCGGCATGGTCATAGCGCTGCCCTCATTCTTGGGTTGAGGAGAAGGGAGAGCACATCCGCAACGAGGTTCATCAGGATGAAACCTGCTCCGGTGCAGAGCACAACGCCTTGCACAACCGCGTAGTCACGGTTGAAAACGGCATCGACGATCAGTTTGCCGAAGCCGGGAATGGTGAAAATCTGTTCTGTCAGCACGGCGCCCGCCAAAAGTTCGCCAAAGAGCAGAGCAGTCATTGTGATGATCGGAAGAAGCGCGTTGCGGAACGTGTGGCTGAGAATGACCGAGCGCTCCGAAACGCCTTTGGCGCGGGCTGTGCGGATGTAATCGGCACCCAGCACGGTCAGCATGGAGGAACGCGTATGACGCATGAGCGTCGCTGCCAGTGCCAGTCCGAGAACGAAGGCTGGCATGATCATGGTTTGCAGGGATCGGACGGGGTCCCTGAAGAACGGTTCGTAGCCCGACGCCGGAAGCCAGCCAAGTTTCACCGAGACGAGCAGAATGAGCATGATGCCCATCCAGAAATTGGGGACGGATAGACCGGATAAAGCAACGATGTTGGCGATATAGTCGACGACGGTGTTCTTCCTGACCGCAGCGAGTATCCCAATGGGAACGCCGATGGCAAAGGCAAAAGTCATGGCCATGATCGCCAGTTGAATGGTCACAGGTAGTTTTTCGGCAATGAGCGAAAGCACGGGCTGGTTGGTGCGCAGCGATATGCCGAAATCACCCTGGAGGACAGAACCGATCCAATAGAAATACTGGAAGATGACAGGATCATTCAGACGGTATTTGTCGCGCAGGAACTCCAGTACCTGCGGATCGCGCTCCTCTCCTGCCATGGCAAGGATCGGATCGCCCGGCAACAGCTTTTGCAGGGAGAATGCAAAGATCGATATGATGATCAGTGTCGGTATGGCCAGCAATAGCCGCTTCCCGATGTAAGTATACATGGCCTGAAAATCCTGACGTGTCGCGTGGCGGCAAAGCTGCAGAATCCCGCAGCTTTGCCCATCGCTGTTTCGTTAGCTCTTCTTGACACCCTGCAGGCGGATCATGCCGTCGGGGGAGGGCACGAAGCCCGTCACATTCTTCTTGAGTGCCCAGATCCATGCCTGATGGCCAAGATAGATGATGGGCAGGTCGTCATTGAGAATTTGTGCCGCCGCGTCGTACTTCTGCTTGCGCACCGTATTGTCAGTAGACGCGCGCGCATCGTTGAGAAGCGTGTCCACTTCGGGGTTGCAGTATTTGGTATCATTGATACCGCCCTTGCATGTGACAAACTGATGTAGATTGCCATCAGGGTCGACGCGTCCAGACCAGTCGGAGCGGCCAAGCTGATAATTGCCCGCTGTCTGTTCGGACAGAAGCGTTGCGAATTCCGTCGTCCTCAATTTGACGTTGAACCCGGCTTCCGCGACCATCGACTGGATGATCTGCATCATCTGCATTTGCACAGGGTTGTTCGCGATCTGCAGATCGATATCGAGCGTTTCAAAGCCAGCCTCCTTCATCAAGGCCTTGGCTTTCTCGACATCCCGCGCGGGTACGGGAATATCCTTGTCGTACCAGGGGCTGTTTGGCGGAAAGGGCTGGTTGCCGGCAACCGAGGTGCCTTCATAGACAACCTGATTGACCGCTTCGCGATCAATGGCCAGAGAGAAAGCCTGGCGTAGCCGCTTGTCCTTGCCGAATGGATTGTCGGCGCGCGGGCCATTGGCGATGTTGGTATAGAGGGCTAGATATCCAACGCCAATTGCATCGGCATAGGTCAGGTTTGAATTCGCTTTCACGGCTGCGGCATCCGTAGCGGCAAGCCGTTCCAGCATGTCAAGATCACCCGACTGCAGGTTGGCAAGCCGAACGGTCGAGTCGGGGATCGGCAGGAAAGTTACCTTGTCGATGAATATATTGGCCGCGTTCCAGTAATGCGCGAATTTCTCCAGCACGATACGATCCTGCTGGACCCGTTCGACGAATTTGAACGGACCTGAGCAAACCGGCTTATTGCCGAAATTGGCTCCGAGTTCCTTGGCCGCTGTCGGCGAAACCATCATGCCGCTGCGATCCGTCAGCTGCGCGAGCAACGAGGCGTCCGGACTTTTCAGCGTGAATTTGACCTGATAGTCGCCGGTTGCCTCGACGCTCTTTACCGAAGAGAGTTCGCTCTTGCGGCGAGACTCAGGCAAGGTCTGTGACCGCTGGATGTTGGCAACGACAGCCGCTGCATTGAACGGCGTCTCGTCATGAAAGACCACATCCTTTCGCAGGTTCATGGTCAATTCAGAACCATCATCCGACCATTTCCAATCCGTTGCCAGTTGCGGCACGATCTCAAGCGTGGGGCTCACATCCACCAGCTTGTCGCACAATGCCGTATAGACAATGCGGCCAACGAAGGTTCGCGACTGTGCGGGGTCAAGCACATCGGCATCGTCCTGAAGGCCGATACGCAAGTCAGCGGCACTAGCGGGGGCAGCGATAAGAATGCCAGCGACCAGGGTTGCAAGAAGCCTTGCCTTTTTCATCGAAGTTCTCCTCTTTTGTCAGAGCGGTGAAATCCGCTTGTTTGTTCCGTGTTGATGGCCGGTTATGCTCCGATCCTTGTCGTAAAGTAGTAACGAAATGCGTTAGGGTGCTTCGCCGATTTGGTCCGTTTCGGCTCCATCCATTGAAGTCAACCGGATCAGCCACTCCTGCAGCATCAACAAATGCTGACGCATCGCTTCACCGGCTTTCAGCGGGTCGCGGGCTTCAATGGCATCAATGATGATTGAATGCTGGGTGTAAGACCTTGATCCGGAGTTGTTTCCGCTGCGCGCACGTTCACGGATGACTTGCCATGCTTCGTCAGAACGCACCCGGTTGATCACGTCAAAGATTGTCAGGAAAAACTGATTGCCAGCGCTCTGGGCAATTTGCCGATGTAATGCGCCATCCCATAGTTCATGCGAGTCAGGGTCCTGACTTTCGCTTGATTTCTGCGCCAGCTCGCGCATGCGAGCGATTTCAGAAGCCTTGGCGCGCATTGCTGCCAGTTGAGCCAATTGAGGTTCTATCCTTAACCGAACTTCCATGATCTCCATGAAATCAGTACCGGCAATAATTGTCCCGACATGCTCTCCCCAGCCATCGGGTTTACGCCCCGCAAATGTCCCATGACCCTGACGGCGCCATATCTGGCCTTCGGCTTCCAATACTTCAAGCGCGCGGCGGACCGAACGGCGGCTGACGCCCAAGGAGTCAGATAGCGCCCGCTCTGTGGGTAGCTTGCCGTCTTTTTCGAACGCCTCCGACATCAGAAGATGCCGCAGCCGATCAAGCGCGTAGTTGGAATTCTCCTGGGACTGATTGCTTGCCATGTGCGATTGGTTCGGACCAATTGTTGGATTGGTTCAGTCGACGGCATTTTTGATACGGCGTCAAGACGGTATTTTGAGCAATTATGTTACTGCACAAAATCTGTGCATAAGATTTATTGGCTGGTTCATTCGATTCAGAAGTGTTTTCAATGAAACATTTGTTAGCAGGCTGCCACTTTCAGGCCATGTTTTTTACATGGGCCTGACATGAGTAACTGGTACGAATCTCTCACCGAAGCGAAACTGAATCGGTGATGGGAAATGCACTCGACAGCAGATCAATGGAACCCGCATTGGGCCGTACACCCCGGCGAGCATCTCGCCGTTTGCATCAGTGCGCACGGGTTATCCCGCGAGAATTTTGCCCGGCTCGCGGAAATTCCTGTGGAGACCATTGAGGCGATCATCGGCGGACAGCATCCGATAACGCTCGATATTGCCGTGCGTATAGAGCACTCGCTGGGGATCATGCCGGATCTTTGGTTTATCCTGCAATCAAAGTGGCATCGGCTTCAGAAAAGTTTCTAGCTCTGTCTGGCCAGACGTTTGCGGCGCAGGCTGAAAAACAGAATGATTGAACCTTCAGCAACGAACAGAATTATCGATGCCCAGAATCCAACATGGATTGGATCATAGGGGGTTCCCCGCAGTGCATAGCCCAGGCACAGGAATGGCGTATTCCAAAGGAAAGTACCAACCGTCGTTGCCACAGTAAATGAGCGGGGATCAAGCCGAAGGACTCCAGCGGGCAGGGCAAGATAGATCCGGACTGTTGGGATAATCTGTCCCGTCAGCGTTACCCAGAAATGATTGCTGCGATAGGAGTTTGTCAGACGTTCGTAGAAGGCGGGCTTCAGGAAAACATACTTGCCGTAGCGCGCGACGATCCCTTCGGCCCTTGTTGGCCCAAGCAACCAGCCAAGGGAGAACCAGCCCAACGCACCGATTGCAGACCCGATTGTGGTAACGAGAATAGCCAGTCCCAGCCCGCCGCTATCGGGCACAGTCATGCCCAAAAGCATGAACAGCACGTAAGACGGGATAACCGGGATGAATTTCTCAAGGAGTGCCAGTGATCCAAAGCCGACGAGACCAAAGCTCAGAAGTGTGGCAATGGCTCCGGGCGCTTCGGCGGCTATGTTGGCTGCAGGCATTCAAGTTCACGATCTTTTATGCCGAGGTAGGGCAGTACATTAATCTTGCCTCCAACAAGGCCTTCGGGCCTCGTTGCGCCAGAACCTCTACGGCAAATATGCCATAACTTCCAGAGCAATGTGATCGCTGCCGTCAGAGGTTACTGGGTGTAACTGGCTAGATAGTGATGGCTTGCGGTGAAGTCTAGGGCTTGCCGATCTTTGGGCCTATATGCGCTGGAATAGGGCATTGATATGGGCGACCCTCGGTTTTTTCCCGCCATTCCGCCTTTGCTTGAGCCAGAAGATCGGGATTGAGAATGAGATCAAGACCCGTGGCGGCCAGAGATTTTGCGGCATGAACAAAAGCCTTGTGTGCAGCTGGGCTCTTGCCTTGAGCGACCACCTGCCACGTATGTGGCGCAGTACCGATAGCCCATGCCGGAGCCCAACACTGCGCCGTTGGCGTGATCCAGCTTACATCGCCAACATCGGTTGAACCGGCGCGGAAATGCGATTCGCCCTCGAAGTCGCGCAAGCCGAGATGCAACGGGCTTAATCCATCGACCTTGCCATTGAGGAACACGTCGTTTTTGATCTGGTAAAGCCTGACACTGCTTTTGACCGCTTCTAGTGTCAGTGTGTTCTGTATCTCCTGCGCGAAAGCAATGTCTGCATTGTCAAATGGTACAGGACCCAGGTCAACCATATTGGCGTGGATAGCGCTCTCAAGCGCGATGTTGGGCAGAAGATTTGTTGCTGCCCGGTCAAATACGATTTCAACCTCTGTATCCGTCATCATCGCTGCACCCTTGGCAATCCGGTCAACACGGGCGGCAAGGTCGAGTGCGATCGGCAATTCCGGCGCACGAACAAGGTAAAGTGCTTCGGTGCGCGACTGAACCACATTGGCCGCCTTGCCGCCGGCATCGGTGATGGCGTAATGGACGCGGCAATCCTGCGGCATGTGTTCACGCAGGAAATTGACGCCGACATTCATCAGTTCGAGTGCGTCAAGAGCGCTGCGTCCGAGATGCGCGCCATTTGATGCATGGGCGGCGATGCCCTTGAAACGGTAGTAAATCTCCAGCACCGCCAGATTGTTGGTGGACCGCACGCCGTTGAACGGGGCAGGGTGCCAGGTCAGCGCCGTATCCACATCATCAAATGCGCCTGCGCGGGCCATGAATGTCTTGCCAGATCCGCCCTCTTCGCCGGGGCAGCCATAATAGCGGATGGTGCCTGGCAGATTGTTTGCCTTCAGATGTTTTGCCAGAGCGACAGCGGCCAGCATTGATCCCGTGCCAAGCAGATTGTGCCCGCACCCATGGCCAGTGCCGCCTGTTTTTTCCTGCTGTTCGATGGCAATGCCCGCCTTCTGGCTCAGCCCCGCAAGTGCATCGAACTCTCCGAGGAAAGCAATGATCGGCTTGCCCTCGCCAGACTCGCCGATAAAGGCGGTTTCAATATCAGCGATTTCGCGCTCAATGCGAAAGCCGTGTTTTTCCAGCATGGAAATCTGTGTCTGTGCCGATTGGTGCTCGGAAAAGCTCAGCTCCGCATAATCCCATATAGCATCGCTCATGGCTGCAAATTCAGGCTGCAACTGGTCGACAGCTGCGGCTATGGCCGCAACAGTTTGCTTGGTCGTCATCATTTCTTCCTTCCGGTCCTTCAATGCCCGGACACGGATGCCCGGCAATAAACCTTCGAATTAATCGTCGAGCGATACTTCCCAAACGCGTGCGTTCGACTGCCATACGGGTGTACCGTGCAGTTTTTTCGATGCGCCCCACAGATCCATGAGATCATAGAGAAAGATGCCGGGAACCTCCTGCAGCATGAGTTCGTGAAACTGATCGAATATGGCCTGACGCTTAATCTGGTCCGCTTCCTTGTAAGCTGCATCCATGAGTTCGATCGCCTTGGGATTATCCCACATGAGCGAAGCGTTCTTGTCCTTGTTGCCCACATAGAAACTGTACATCAGCGCCGGATCGAGACGCGGAGTGACGGACTGGGAGATAATCTGATAATTGCCGCTGCGGCGCCGATCGACCTGTGTGGCATAATCGAGAACTTCGATCTGCACATTGAGGCCCACCTGAGCCATCATCGCCTGAGCAACAACAGCCACCGGATAGCTCGGAACATTGCCGCGCTTGTTGGCAATGATCTTGATTGGTTCGCCCTTGTAGCCGGAATCCGCAAGTTCCTTCTTCGCTGCTTCGAGATCTGTGGCAATCCGCTTTTTCTGAACATCGGAATAGTAGATTGAGTCCAGCGAAACCATGGAAGCATTCGCGGTCCCTGTGCCATTGGAAACAGCTCCGACCAGATCATCCAGATCAAGCGCTGCCGCCATGGCACGGCGCACGCCAACTTTGCTCAGGACCGGATCGCGAGTCTGGATATAAAGAAGGTTTTTGCCGTTGTTGCGCTTCATGATCAGCTGTATGGCGCTGTCCTTCAGTTCCGGGACGAGATCGGCAGGTACTTCAGCCGCATCAAGCGCACCTGCGAGCAATCCGGCCTTAACCGTTGAAGCATCGGGAACCGCTGTGAATTTTACCCCATCCACCAGTGGTCGCTTGGAGCCGACCATGCCATCGGGTTTGCCCTCATTTGGCGGTGAGACATAGGCATCGAATTTTGCCAGCCGCACATATTCGCCGCGCTTCCATTCACCCCATTTGAATGGTCCTGTGCCGATAGGCTCAACGAAACTGCCGTCAGCCGCTATCGATTTGGGGCTTATAATTCCGGTATAACCGCATTCGGGCCGTGCCATGAGCCCGAGAAATACAGCGGAGGGTGCTGCAATCTTCATGGCAACAGTATGGGGATCGACAGCTTCAATACCAGTGACTTTGACGGTTCTGCTGCCATCGAAATCCGCACGGCAAGTCCACTTTGTGTCCTCCGCCATATAGCGGTTCCAGTTCCATACGACATCTCCAGCCGTCAGTGGATCGCCGTTGTGGAATTTCACATTGTGGCGTAGCGGGAAAGTATAGGTCAGGCCATCCGCTGAGACATTCACGGATTGCGCGAGAAGCGGCTTCACGTCACCATTTTCCGTATAACCAACCAATCCTTCCACCAGATGGAAGATAACCGAGTCCGTATTGCCATCACGGTTAACGCCGGGGATGTTGCTGCGAATATCCGAACTTTGCGCGATATTGATGTCCCGTGCCTGAGCCAGACTAACAGCCGTTATCAGGATTGTTCCTGCGAGAAGTATTTTCTTCATGTTCCACCCTTTTTTCATTGGTTCAGGCGTCGAGCCGCCATTTGAGTTTGACGCCGCCATTGTCGTTGAGGTCCAGCGCGGGAATGGCCGAAAGCAGCTTGCGGGTATAGGCTTCCCTTGGAGTATCGAAGATCGCGTTCCGGTCGCCCTGCTCGATGATCTGCCCGTCCTGCATGACGATGACACGATCGGCGATCTGCTCGACCACACCAAGATCATGGCTGATGAACAAACAGGAAAAGCCATACCGTTTTTGCAGGTTGGAAAAGAGGTCGAGAACCTGCGCACGCACGGTGACATCAAGTGCTGAGACGGGCTCGTCCGCGATCAGGAATTTGGGACGGCGTGCAATCGCCCGCGCAATGGCAACACGTTGCCGCTGGCCACCGGAAAGCTGGTGCGGATAACGATCAGCAAATGCTTTATCGAGACCAACCTCTTCAAGTGTCTCGGTGGCGCGTTGTCTCTTCTCGGTCGTTGTCAGATCGGGGATGAGCCTGAGCGCTTCTTCGACCAGAGCCATGATCGTCATGCGCGGGTCGAGCGATGAATAGGGGTCCTGAAAGACCATCTGGCAATTCATGCGGTAATCAAACCAGTCACTTCGGCGGCTCTTGCCCTGAAACAGGATTTCACCGCTGGTCTCCTTGACCAGTCCCGCAATCGTGCGGCCGAGGGTGGTTTTTCCCGAACCCGAGCCACCGACCAAGGCCACCACCTCGCCGGGATGAATGTCTATGCTGATGCCATGCAGGGCGCGCTTTGCCACGCCTTTCTTGAACAAGCTTTTGCGCCCCGGATAATCAACGACGATATCGCGCGCGGAAACTATGGGCCCCGCAGTGGTGTCGATCGAGCGGATATCTCCACGGAACGGCAGGGAAGACAGAAGCTTGCGGGTATAGGGATGCTTTGGAGCCGACAGGATTTCCTCCGTCGTGCCCTGTTCGACAACGACACCGCGTTCCATCACGACAAAACGATTGGTGTATCGTGCGACCATCGGCAGATCATGGCTGATCAACAGCACTGCCGTGCCCTGTTCTTTCGTCAATTCCACCATGAGTTCCATGACGTCGCGCTGAACAACGGCATCCAGTGCCGTTGTGGGTTCATCGGCGATCAGCAGGGCCGGCTTCAGTAGCATGACCGAGGCAAGCATGATGCGCTGACGCATGCCACCGGAAAATTCATGCGGATAGGCGGTCAATGCGCCTGATGGGTCTTTCAGGCCAACACGGGTCAGCATGTGCAGAATATTGGTGCGGCGTTGCTCGGATGTTTGTTTGGTGTGGAGAATAAGTCCCTCTTCCAGCTGGCGACCAATGGTCATCGAGGGATTGAGGGAAGTCATCGGTTCCTGAAAGACAACACCGATTTCACCACCACGCAAGCGCCGCAGCGCGCGATCACCGGCCTTGAGGATATCCTGCCCCTTATAGAGGATTGAACCGCTGGTATGGCGGATACCGGGTGCAATCAATCCAATGATGGCGCGAGTTGCGAGGGTTTTTCCAGATCCGGATTCACCAACGATACCGACGATCTCACCGGATGAAACGTCGAAGCTGACATTTTTGACGACTGCGCCATTATTATGGATGACTTCAAGGGTAAGCCCGCGAACGCTGAGAAGGGTGTTCTGACTGCTCATTTCAAACCTCTCATGCGTGGATCAAGCTTGTCGCGCAGGGCATCGCCAAGCAGGTTGATGCCAAGAAGGGTGAATGCGATGCACAGTCCCGGGAAGAAGCCGAGCCATGCGGCCTGTTCAATGAACGGACGACCCGCTGCAAGCATATTGCCCCAGGTTGGCGCGGGGGGCGGAACACCAAGACCGAGGAAGCTGAGGGCGCTTTCGGAAAGGATCGCCCAGCCAAACATGGATGTGGCAAGGACGGTGATCGGTGCGAGACAATTGGGAAGGATGTGGCGAAGGATCGTGTAGATCTCGCTGTTGCCCATAACCTTTGAGGCTTCAATGAATTCCCGCTCACGCAGGGATAAAACCGCACCACGGACAATGCGTGCCATGGAGGGGGTGTAGGCGATACCCAGCGCAAAGATGATGCCATACTGGTTGGCACCGAAAACCGCGAGGAGACCGAGCGCCAGCAAAATGCCGGGAAATGCCAGAAGGGCATTGTTGAATGCCATGATAATCCCGTCTACCCAGCCACGCAGATAACCGCTGGTCAGACCGATTAAAGTACCGAACAACACGGCAAAGCAGACCGTTGCGAGGCCGATCCAGACGCTGGCCTGCGCACCAACTATCAACCGACTCAGAACATCGCGGCCGAATTCGTCTGTTCCCAAAAGATGCAATCCATTTGGGGCAGCAAGGCGCGCGGAAAAACTGAGCTTCATCGGATCAAATGGCGTCCAGACCATGCCGATGGCGGCAACCGCAAACAGAAGGGCAATAATAGTCCCGCCGATAACGCCGTTGAATGTAAGCTTTTTCATTCTGCCACCACCCGTGGATCAAAGAGCGGATAGAGAAGATCAATGACGAGATTGACCAGCACATAGGCGAGGGCGACGAGGAGAAGACAGCCCTGAATGACGGGGTAATCGCGCTGGAAAATACTGTCGACCAGCAAGCGGCCAAGGCCGGGTATCGAGAAGACAGTTTCGATCACAGCAATTCCGCCCAGCAGATTCCCGAGGATCAGGCCAATCATTGTCCATGTGGGACCAAAAGCGTTTTTGAAGGCATGACGCCAGAGGACAGCCTGTTCGGAAAGCCCTTTGGCGCGCGCATGGGTGATGTAGTCGAGGCGCAGGACTTCCAGGGTTGAGGCGCGTGCCATGCGGATGATGACGCCCATCTCGTGGATAAAAAGCGTGGCAACCGGAAGGGCCATGTAAATGAGCCCGGCTTTCCAGTCGGTTGTTACGGAGACGTAGCCCAGCACCGGTACCCAGCCAAGTTTCAGGCCAAAGAAGAGCAGCAGCAAAAGCCCAAGCCAGAATGTCGGAATGGACAAAAGAACCGTTGCCGTACCGACAAGGGCAAGATCCGTGAGGCTGTTCTGTTTCCATGCCGCAATAACACCCGCCGGAACGGCGATCACACTTGCGATGAAAACAGCAAGCACAACGATCTGGGCACTGATGAAGAATCGGGACAAGACGAGATGCAGGACAGGTTCCCCCGTAACAATGGATTTACCAAAATCGCCTTGGAACAGATGGCCGACCCAGATCATGAACTGCACGGGGATGCTCTGGTCGAGACCCAATGTCGAACGTAATGCTGCGATCTGTTGCGGGTCGGCGAGGTCCCCCAGCATAAGGGCGGCCGGATCGCCGGGTATGAAGCGTATAAGGGTGAATACTGCAACTGCCACAATGATAATCGTGGGCACAGCCATCAGCATTCGGCTGAGTATAAATTTGATCACGTTGTTCCCGTTCTGCTCTTTTGACCGATGGTATGTATCCAGCGGTTGTCTGGCCATTGAGTGCTGGACTATGAGCATATGTGGAAAGTATGCGCAATATTATGAGTAAATGTCATAGTGTTATGCATGAAGATGCGGATGTTCAGCGGGAGATCACGAGTGTTGTCGAATAAGGCCCGCTGGCTCAGATTTTGATGTCTTGCACCGCAAGAAGCATTTCCTTCATCCGATTGTTCAAGGCTTCAGCGGCAATGGAAAGCGGAACGCCTGCCGCCTTGGCCAGACCGAAGCTTTGCCGCAACGCCGGCTCAAAGGGGCGGATCACAACTCGTGGGTCCTTGCTGAGATTGGCGAAGAAACTGCTGATGATCGTAACACCAAGTCCATGGGCCGCGTAGGCAAATGCAGAGTTGTTGCTGTGTGTTTCGATCTTGACCGTTTGCGTGACGCTGGCTCGCCGGAAAATTTCATCAAGTTTCATGCGATTGGGCCGGTTACGACCTGTCAGGATCAATGGAATATTCCGCAGATCTTTAGGGGTAATCACCTCCAGATCGGCCAAGGGGTGGCCAACTGGAATGACACATACTTTGCGGCCACTGACGATCACTTCCAGTTCAACACCAGCACTTTGTTGCCCCTCATAGCGAAGGAAACCAAAATCCACGATGCGCTGTTCGATAAGCCGCGTGATAGCCATCGATGTATCAAAGAAAGTCTCAATGCGTACGCGTGGAAAATCCTTGTCGAAGGCTGCCAGAAGATCGGGGGTGAACTGATCTGCAAGGCTGTTGGGCACAGCTATGCGTACGGATTCCGGCCCGACCGCACCGCTGCGCAAATCCTGCGCAAGATTGGTGAACCGGTCTATTCCCGCAAGGACGAGTTCTGCATCATAGGCTAGTTTTTCAGCTTCCGGGGTTGGGATCAACCGGCCTTTGTCCCGCGCAAAAAGCTGCATCGACAGGTCGGATTCAAGCTGTTGCAACAACCGGCTGATGCCTGACTGACTGAGACCCATGGCGCGCGCCGTTGCTGTCGTAGAGCCTGTGACAAGCAATGTGCGAAGAACTTCAAGCTGCCGAAAATTCATTGGATTCCCATAGTTCCGGTTGTTATGGCCATCTTAGATGGTCGTTTCAACTGCAGCTTCTGGGATGAAAATTGTCAATCGATTAAGTAACTGCTCTTTTCTGATACACGAAGAGTCTGGATTGCAGCGAGGCTCAATATTGTCAGCTGGACAGGCACGTAACGAATACGACAACGGCAAATAGGGCCGCGAAGATTGCGGCTTGCGCTGCTTTTGCATTCGCCAAGCTCTGTGCAAGGGTGATGTTGAGGACGTCATCGAGTACGTTTCGCCCATCAGACAGACCTGCGACTTCGTCCCTCGTCAATATCTCGGTAGAGGCGTGCCAGTGCCAGGCAGCTTTCAAAGCACTGAGGCTGGCACCTATGGTGGCCAGGATCACAAACCAATCGCGGGCAGATAGTGCAAAAAGCATTGAGTATATTCTCCGAATAGCCGCTCAGCAGACGCGTTTTCCGGTTGATTGCTCCTGCCCGCACAGGAGAATTCAAACCGGATACATCACAGCTTTTATCAGAGATGGCTGAGTGGAGAATTATATGAGGCTGAAGCGAAACTGAAATCAGCGTGCGCGCATTTGATGGCCGTCAATTTCAGCCTTCTCAAGGGCAAATAAAAAATCCCGGCGCTGGAAACGCCGGGATTTTGATGGGTTATGATTATCTCAGATTGGTTTGAAATCGGGATCGATTTTCAAGGCTTCTTTGCGCCAGACATCGCCATACTCGACGTCCTGCCAATCTTTGAACCAGGGTCCGCCATTGGTAAAATGAACCGCATTTGGTGTTCCGGTCGCTGGCTTTTCATTCCAGCCCTCAAGCCAATTCCAAGCCGTTGGAATTTCTCCGATCTCATCATCGGCTGCCCATTGCATCCGGTGAAGATAGGCCCCGCTTTCCCGATTGATAAGCTCAGGCGTGAGCTTGCGAACGGAAGGATGCTCGCAATTGAAAAGCATGAATGATGACCAGTTTTTCCGGGGATAGCTGGTCTGGACCTTCCCGTCCATTTTCGTGCCTTCCTTGGGTGTGTAATCATGTTTTACGCAGTAAACGGCCTTCTGCGGATCACGATATTGCAGCAAATCGGCAACATCAGAAAAGAACAGGAAATCGCAGTCGCAAAACAGCGCCCAACCCTTGTAGTCAGCGAGCCACGGCGTGAAAAAACGCGAATAGGTGAACTCGGTCGAAGCAAGCGGATCGATGTCACGCGTGTAGGCATTTCTGCTCACCAGATTTTCAAGCACAATAGGTTCGACGCCAACCGGAATCGAGGCGTGTTTCAATATTGTGCTTTTCGCCACTTCATAGGCTATCGGTTCGCGTGAATCCCACCCTACGTAGATGTCGAGTTGTTCCGTCATGTTGCATTCCTTCCGAGAGACGTCACTTTATTAGTCGATGACAGATAACAATTTTCTATCGACCTTGTTCCTTACCCATTCCTGCTCATTCGCCCAGGCATGGCGTTTCCATCCCTGCCAGCTGAAGCCACAGACCGATATGTCCCAGCCCGCATAGTCAGGATGGTTGAGAATATAATAGATGCCGAAGAAACCGGTGCTCGGGAAAACCTCAGCCATTTTGGATTCCGGCAGTCCAAGTTCCCGGCAACCATCGAGATAGAACTGTTCCGGCAGAACAATGTTTGTCTTGCCTACCCCGCCCAATGATCTGATCGTTGCCATCGTCCAGTCGGAACGGCGGCCTTTGATGCGCGATAGGATATTCGGCTTCGGAAAATACCGGTCGATAATGAACGGATGATAGGCCAAGACAATCTGGCTGGCTGCGCGGACGATTGGGGATTCAATAAAGTGCGGATCGGTCAGTCGCCGCTGCATCGGCTTACCCGCATTGCACATGAAAAGTATATCCGTCTTTGTCCCGGACATACCAATGGAACTCTTGGGTTCGTTGAAGCGCACAACAAAGTCAGACCCGTCGATATCGGCGGACAAATCCTCTTTTATTGGTCCATTGCCGACAATGTACATTTTCTTGGTCATAAAGGGCAGCCTTGGTATCCACGAAACGGACCGAAACAGAATGTGTAGGGAAAACCGGTTGAACGGAAAATACAACTGTGTCGTTGCAAATCGTGGCGAAGAGATCAATCTAAAATTGTAATTTGGTCCAGTTCGGATGAAGTTGGATAATGAAATATCCGTTACCGCAGACAATATTCACAGCTTTGCGCCTGCCGTGGCAAAGGCGCAACGGTCAAAGGAATAACTCCTGACTGCCAAGGCTAAACTGTTAATTTTGTGTAAAGATTTTCCGCGATGCCTTCAAAATGTCCCATTATGAGGCGAGTTGTAGCTCGTCTGTCACTTGCGCATTCCGGCACGCCTCAACATGTGCTGCGTCAGTTGCGTCGATTAAAATCGCTCTGCGAAATCGTCCGTAATCTGGTGCTGAATTTGTTGGCTGGAGGATCGATAGCGGTGCACCGGTCACAATTTTGAAGGAGAGAATGATGAAGAAGACACTTGCTATGGCACTTGCGACCACAGCTTTGGCAATTGCTGGCGTAACGGCTGCCACTGCAGCTGATATGCAGACGCGCTACCAGGAAGAAGACGCACGCAACGGTGTGCGGATCGGATATCTGACGTGCGATATCGATGGCGGCGTTGGCTATGTTCTTGGCTCGGCCAAGGAAGTTGATTGTGTCTTCCGGTCGACTGTTGGCCGTGAGCGTTCGGATCACTACACCGGCGCGATCAAGAAGCTTGGTGTTGATCTCGGCTTCACAACACGCAGCCGTCTTGTCTGGGCAGTATTCGCACCGACAGCAGGGTACCATCAGGGTTCGCTGAGCGGCGTTTATCGTGGTGCGACAGCGGAAGCGACACTCGGCGCCGGCATCGGCACCAACGTTCTGTTTGGCGGCACTGCTGGTTCGGTTCACCTGCAGGCAATCAGTGTAACTGGCCAGATCGGCCTGAACATTGCTGCTACAGGTACATCGATGACACTTGCATCGGCAAACTAAGACAAGCTTTTTTACTTGTTTGAATGGGCACCACTGAATGCGTTTCGGTGGTGCCCATTTCTTTTTATACGAAAATGCTTTCTGGCATCTGTTCGCCCGCTTGCAACAGCGCCGTAGCGACAGAATTTCATGCATGATTTCCGGTTTATTTTGTAGGCCTATACCAAAGTATAGGGTTGCCGAAACCAACATCCGATATCCCGGTTGAAGGACGCGGCATAGGCTCGCGCTTGTGCAAGTCGATCGCTTTTACGCGAATTGTGATTTCGCAAGGAAACTATCATGTACGAAGACACTATCAGCAGGCTTGCTCAGGCAGGTCACTCCAAATCCGTCACACTGAAATACAATTCACTCGCATTCATCGTGGGCTCGGCCATGGCCGGTGCTTATATCGGGTTCGGTGACATCGTTATGTTCACGGTCGGCGCCCATGCCGACCCTGCCTGGGCTCATCTGGTGATGGGTGTCGTCTTTGCCGCAGCTTTGACAATCGTCATCTTCGCGGGCTCCGAACTTTTCACCGGAACGGCCATGTATATGCCGCTGGCGCTGCTGAGCAGGCAGGTAAGTTCCATGGACACGCTGAGAGTTTGGGCGGTCTGTTGGCTCGGCAATCTGCTTGGCGCTTTCATGCTTGCGTGGCTTTTCAAGCTTGGCGGTGGGGGCGTCCTGCTCGGCGATGGAAACACGGCATTTATCACAGCGGTTGCTGCCAAAATGAATGCGCCCGCATCAGAATTGTTTGCACGCGGGCTGATCTGTAACTGGCTTGTCTGCCTCGCCATCTGGATGACCTATCGCACGCAGAATGACGCGGCCAAAGCCATCCTTATTTTCTGGCCGATCATGATCTTTGTTGCTGCGGGCTTTGAACATTGCGTGGCCAATATGTTCGCTTTTTCATTGGCACTTTTAAGCACGCATCCCGTAAACATTAGCGTGGGTGGCGCTTTCTACAATCTTGCTTTCGTGACATTGGGAAATCTGTGCGGTGGCGCGGTGATGATCGCTCTGGGATATTGGGTGCAGGCCTCCGCGTCTCAGCAAAATGCACCATCTTCAGACGACATACAGCACTCAAAAGCTCTATTATCTGCTACAACGAAACCCAACATATCTGCCAATCGTTGATTAAGTTCCGAGGAGTTTGAAATGGCCAAAAAGAGACCCGAAGGTATTGAGCGCTATAATGCACCGGCGGGTGGCTGGGGGGCGTTGAAAGCGGTCGCGGAAAGTCTCGCCCAGCAGCAGATTGTCGCCCAAGGCACGGCAACCTTGCTCAAGGCCAACCAACCGGATGGGTTCGATTGTCCGGGCTGCGCATGGCCGGACCCGAAACATACCTCTTCTTTCGAATTCTGTGAAAATGGCGCAAAGGCAGTAACTTGGGAGTCGACGGCGAAACGTGTCGGGCCATCCTTCTTTGCATCGCACACTGTTACGGAGCTGTGGGATTGGTCGGATCACGACCTCGAAGATCAGGGCCGGCTGACTGATCCACTGATTTATGATGCAGCAACGGACACTTATGTTCCCATAGGATGGGACAGAGCTTTCGAGACTATCGGCGCTGCATTGAATGCATTGCCTGATCCGAATATGGCCGAATTCTATACATCAGGGCGGGCTTCGAACGAGGCTGCGTTCCTGTATCAGTTGTTTGTCAGAGCCTACGGAACCAACAATTTCCCCGATTGTTCGAACATGTGCCATGAAGCGACAAGTGTCGGCCTGCCGCATTCGATCGGTGTCGGCAAAGGGACGGTTACGCTGGAAGATTTTGACCATGCCGATGCCATTTTCAGCTTTGGACATAATCCTGGCACGAACCATCCGCGCATGATGACAACATTGCGAGAAGCAGCAAAGCGTGGAGCCCCCATCATCGTTTTCAACCCGTTGAAAGAACGCGCGCTCGAACGCTTTGCTTCGCCGCAAAGCCCCGTGGAAATGGCCACACTCGGCTCAACGGATATTGCATCAGCCTATCATCAGGTCCGCATTGGCGGCGATGTCGCGGTGCTCAAGGGCATGATGAAGCGGGTGTTCGAGCTTGACAGGCTGGATCTGGAACGCGGCGGTAACGGCGTGCTTGATCGCAGTTTCATTGCAGAGCATACGGACGGCATTGAGGCTTTGAGGGATGATATCGAGGCGACCAGCTGGGATGATATTGAACTCATGTCCGGCCTTACCCGTGCCGCTATCGAAAGCGCCGGGGATGTCTATGCCAAATCGGAAAATGTCATTCTCTGCTATGGCATGGGCATCACCCAACACAGGAACGGTACCGCAAACGTCCAGCAGATTGCCAACTTCCTGATGCTGCGTGGCAATATTGGCCGTGAGGGCGCGGGTATCTGTCCTTTGCGCGGCCATTCCAATGTTCAGGGCGACCGCACGGTTGGCATCACCGAAATTCCCAATGCCGCCCTGATTGACGGCATGGAACGGGCTTTCGGTTTCAGACCCTCCGCCGATAAGGGTCACAATGCCATCGAAGCCATTGAGGCAATTATTGATGGCCGGTCCAAGGCGCTGATTTGCCTCGGTGGAAATCTGGCTGTTGCCATGTCGGACCCGGATGCCACGTTCTCCGGAATGCGCAAGCTCGACTTTGCGGTGCATCTGACGACCAAGTTCAACCGTTCGCACTTGCTGACAGCCAAGACCTCCATCGTCTTGCCGGTTCTTGGCCGTACCGATGCCGATGTTCAGGAAACAGGCCGTCAATCGGTTACGGTGGAAGACTCCATGTCAATGGTGCATGCCTCGCGCGGTTTTCTTAACCCGCCAAGCGGTGATATTCGCTCCGAACCAGCCGTGATTGCGGGAATGGCTAAGGCAACTTTGGGTGATCGTTACGGTATCGAATGGGACGCCATGATCGCAGACTACAGCCGCATACGGGACAAAATCGAAGTTGTTTTCCCTGATTTCAAGGATTTCAACGCGCGTATCAGAGAGCCGGGTGGTTTTCGCCTGAGTGTCCCCGCATCGCATCGCGAGTGGAAAACGCCGAACCAGAAGGCATGTTTTCTGGTGGTCAATGGCCTGAATGAAGACCCGCGCATTCTGGAACCCAATGTGCTGACGCTCACAACAATCCGCAGCCATGACCAGTACAACACGACAATCTACGGCATGGATGACCGCTATCGCGGTGTGTTCGGGCGGCGTGACGTGATCTTTCTGAACGCCGACGATCTGGCCGACCGGGGATTATCGGATGGCGATACGATCGATATCGAAGCGGCCCGAAATCCTGGCGAACCCGATGATCGGCCACGCCGCGTCAAGCGTGTGACAGCTGTGATGTATAATATTCCGCGCGGTTCTGCTGCCGGTTATTATCCGGAGATGAACACGCTGGTTGCCTTGTCACATTATGACGAGCGCTCGGGAACACCATCGTTCAAATCGGTTCCGATACGCATCACGCGTGCCGCCTGAAACGGATCGTCAATGGTTTCAGCGGTGTTGTTGCGCCGCTGAAACATCGACCTTTGCAAGCCAGGTGGCGAAATAATCCGGCCACATGCCCGTTGGCGCGTCTTTTTCTCCCATTCCGAAGCCATGACCTCCGCTTGCCAGTTGATGAAGCTCAACTGGAATATCGGCCTGTTTGCAGGCGTCCGCCATAATGCGGGTGTTTGCGGGATCGGAAATCGGATCATCCTTCGCTTGAACCAGAAACATCGGTGGACATTGGCTGCGAACATGGGTTTGAACCGACCATTCCGCGCTTTCCGCAGGACTTGGATGTTTGCCGATCAGAATACGGCGGCTTGACGTATGATCATAGGGCGCCTCCAGCGTGATAATCGGATAGATCAGGCCTGAAAATATCGGCCGTGCTGAAAGACTGTCTGTCATATCGACAGCGTTATAGGACGAGAAGGCCGAACGCGTGGAAGCCAGTCCGAGGAGATGGCCACCGGCAGAAAATCCGAGCACGCCAATACGTTCCGGATCGATCCGGAAGCGACTGGCATTTTGACGGATCAGCCGCAACGCGCGTTGTGCGTCCTGCAACGGTGCAAGCGGCCCATCGCTCCAACCCTCTCCTGGCAACCGGTAGGTGAGCACAAAAGCCGTGAATCCCCGGTCTGTCAGCCATTTCGCTGCGGGAATGGCTTCCTTTTTCATTTCAATCTGCTTGTAACCGCCGCCTGCTGCTACAAGCACCGCAACGCCATTCGGCTTTGCGGGTTGAAAAATTTCGATCGAAGGGACCGCAATATTGCTGATAGCGCCTTTGGCATTTTCGCTGACGGGGCCGTTCGGACCGCCTCCGCCGGGTGGCGTTGCTGGCCATAATGGAAGGACCGTGTTGGCGGCGTTCGCAAGAAGTTTTGTGGGGAGGACGGTCATGATGCCGATTGCTGCCAATACCATTCGACGGGTCAACATCGCCTGCTTCCTTCGTGTTCAAGGGCTCCATTCTATCGGATGTTGAACAGGCTTTAAGCCGATTTTAAGATGCAAATTTCAATGCGGGCAGCGCTTAGTGGGTCAGGGCGCGCTCGATGCAATCAATCAGTGATTTGCTTTCGAAGGGTTTGCCCAGAAAGCCAATGGCACCGGCTGCCATAACACGGTTACGTATCCGTTCATCAGGAAAAGCCGTGATAAAGATTATCGGCGTTTTGACGCCGCTCTCCCACAGGATTTGCGACAACTCGACGCCACTGATCCCGTCCATTTGTACGTCGGTTATGAGGCAATCGATCTCGGTGTCTCCGACGGAAGCAAGGTAGGATTCAGCAGAAGTAAACTTGCAAACTTTGAAACCATAGGAGCGCACCAGATTCTCGGTAGCGTCCAGCATCGACGCGTCGTCGTCTATAATGGCTATGGATTTTGCTTCAGACACGACCCGTCCTTTTGATGGGATGCGCAATATAGCTCACGCCTGCTGAAGATGCGCTTTTCAGGCACTGAATCATATCATACAGAGGTTTAGGTCGCGGCTTTATTTGCCCAGAACGGGCCGAAGCGCCTCATAGATCTTGACCAGTTCAGCAAGCGTTCTGACACCCATTTTTTCCATCAGGTGGCCGCGATGGATCTTTACGGTAATCTCGCTCACGCCCAGCTTTCCGGCAACTTGCTTGTTCATCAACCCGGTGGTTACCAAGGCGAT
Organism: Phyllobacterium sp. P30BS-XVII; assembly: GCF_014138335.1. Classification (NCBI taxonomy): domain Bacteria; kingdom Pseudomonadati; phylum Pseudomonadota; class Alphaproteobacteria; order Hyphomicrobiales; family Phyllobacteriaceae; genus Phyllobacterium; species Phyllobacterium sp. P30BS-XVII. The sequence goes on along the minus strand of NZ_JACGXO010000004.1, from coordinate 345,204 downwards.
AACGTCCCGTTCGCGCGCTGTCAGGCTCTCATAACGTGACTTCAGGTTGGAAAGTTCGCCATCCGTCGCGCGGCGCTCCCGATCAAGCGCAAGAGCGTTCGAGACGGCATCCAGCATATCCTGATCCCGGAATGGCTTGATAAGAAAGTCCAGCGCTCCTGCTTTCATCGCGCGCACCGACATCGGAACATCACCATGACCGGTCATGAAAACAATTGGAATATTATTGCCAAGTTTCGCAAGCTGGCTCTGAAAATCCAGCCCGCTTACGCCGGGGAGGCGGATATCCAGCACAAGGCAACTTTCGGTCGCCACTACCGGCCCGCGTTCCAGAAATTCTGACGGTGAGCCAAATAGCTCGACCTGCATCCCGACTGATCTGAAAAGACTGCCCAATGCTTCGCGCAATGAGGCATCGTCATCAACAACAAACACCAATGGCGGCGTGTTCTGGATCATGACACAACTTCCTCTTGCAATGGAATGGTGAACTCGAAGATGGCACCTTTGCCAGGTTCAGAGCTTGCAATGATGCGCCCGCCATGCGCAACGACAATCGACCGGCAGATTGATAGTCCCATGCCCATGCCGTTGGACTTGGTCGTATAAAAGGCATCGAACAGGCTTGCAGCTGTCTCAGCGGCAAAACCCGTTCCGGTGTCACGAACTTTCGTTACAGCCACGCCACCGGCAATGGCGGTTTGGACCAGAAGTTTACGGGTCCTGATTGCCGGGTCAGACATTGCCTGAACGGCATTGAGGATCAGATTGATGATGACCTGCTGGAGTTGTATGGGATCGCCGGAAATCGATGGAAAATCAGCGGCGAGTTCCAGCTGCAGATCTATCCGCTGGTTGGTCAATTCCCGTTGAACCAGCACCACGGTTTCCCTGATGACCTCGTTGAGATTGACAGGGATCGTCTGCGAGGTCGCCTTGCTCGACAGCGCTCGCAAACGTTTGATAACTTCGCTTGCCCGGCCGGCGTCGGCGATCATGCGCTGCATCGAGGTTTCAACCTCGCCGAGATCAGGCTCGCTTCGTTTGAGCCAGCGCAAACCCGCTCCTCCATTGGTAACGATAGCCGCGAGCGGCTGGTTGACTTCATGGGCGATAGACACCGTAAGTTCCCCCAGCGTGGCAACACGGGTGACGTGTGCCAGTTCCGCATGGGCTTGATGCAATTCGTTTTCAGCCTCATGCCGTGCTGTTACGTCCACGATACTCACCAGCACCATGTCAAGCGATGGACGGTCATGCGGCATGGCAACATTGTAAAGGATAGAAATGCGGTTTCCATCGAGGTCGTTCATCATCGTTTCGGATTCGAAGGATGCGTTGGAGTCCCATATTGCCTCGAGCAATGCCCAGACTGAACCTTCCATTTCCTTGCCGATAAGTGCTGGCAAAGCGGTCTTGAAAGCATCAAGGTCCTTTGCCTTGAAAGTGGTCAGGGTGGTGTTGTTGACGTTGGTCAGCCTCATCATCCCGATAGCGGCGCGCGCAAAGTCGGGATTGACCTCTGCGGCTGTCCGCAAGTCAGTGAAACCATCGGCTTTGAGACGTTCAATCGCAGCCTTAACGGCGGTAAAATCCATTTCGAGGATAGCAACGCCCGTTGCAAGAAAGATGGTCCGGTATCTTTGTTCGCTCTCGCCAAGCACAGCGATAGCCGTTTTGACCCTGTATGCCAGCAAAGTGGTGATGCCGATGGCGGCAAGGCTCACGAAACACCGGGCGGTAGAATCCGACGTGGGATTTTCGCCGTGGGAAACGGCGAAGCTGAGCAGTGTCAGGCCTATGCAAATAGCACCGATAAACAGAAGTCCCTTTCTTGTGGCAAATGAGAGGGAAAGGAGCACAACCGTGACGTAGAGCACGGCGATGGCCATATCAAAGGTCGTCAGCGTATCCAGGGCAAATATCACAACCGCAATCAGTATTGCGGCGAGTGGCGAAAATCGCGACATGCCGTTCCCCGTACAAGAGATGTTGTGAAACTGGCAATAGCAGATCAATCCGGTCTCTTGCGAGAAATAATGCGAACGTTCGCTACGCCCTTGCCCTCAATCAAAGTGGAAAGGTCAACCGAACACAAAATGCGCCCGGTGCATTGCTGAAAGTAAGTTCTCCACCATGTGCTTTTGCTACCTCCACAGCAATTGCAAGTCCCAGACCGGAACCGGATGTATGGCCAAGCCCTGTTTCGAATGGTTCCAGCACCCGCTCTTGTTCTGATGTTGCAATGCCTGCTCCGTCATCGCAAACATTGACCCAGGCCCTGCTGGCATCGCGGTTGATTTCGACCGATAATCGGGTCAATGCACCGTGAATCAAGGCATTCTGGATGAGATTTGTCAGCGCCTCCCGGATACTGATCACATCGCCTTGAATATGGAGTTCTGCCGGGCTGGGCGTGAATGCAATCGTGACCTCGCGTTCGAGAGAAAGCGGCACCGACTGCGCCAAAGTGGTTTTGGCCAAGCCATTCAGCTCAATCGGGGTAAATGCAACCGTACCGGCACGATGGATGACCATGGCGTGGTCCAGAAGCTGGCTGGTGAGATTGCCAAGTTCGGTTACTTTGGCGCCAAGCCTGTCAATCTGGTTCTGCAGTTTGGGGTCGGCATCATTCGAGAGGATTTCAACCTGCGCGTTAAGCTCTGCCAGGGGCGTGCGCATCTGGTGGGCTGCATCGGCAATGAAACGTTGCATCAACGCAATGCGGTCTGCGAGACGGCGCATGAAGTCGTCAAGAACACTGACCAATGCGCGGATTTCATGGGGAGGCGTAACGCGGATCGCGCGCAGATCGTCAGGTTTGCGTGCTGCAATTTCCCTTTCGATACGCGTGAGTGGTTTCAATGCGATGCGAACGGAAATGGCTCCGGCAATCAAGGCAAGCAGGCTCATGATGGCAATCATTCCAACAGCTTTGCCAGTCAGATCCCATGCAAGTGACTGTCGTGCCCGCAATGTCTGTGCCAATACGATTTCCACCCAGCCGCTACCCGAGGGCGTATCGATCTGTTTGCCAATGGCAGCAATGCGAACCGGTTGCCCCTGATAAATATCATCGGCGAGAACCACACCCTTACGGATTTCCTCCGACGGAATTTTCGGTGCGAGATCACCATAACCGGCCACAACGACCCCGCGCGGATCGGTGACGCGATAGAAGACAAGATCATAGGCGGAAAGTGTGGCGAAAGCAGCTGCAGGAGGGTCGAGCGTTACAACGCCGCCCTGAACATAGACGTTTTCAGCAACCTGTATTGTGCCGCCGATCAAGAGCTTGTCATAGGCATCGCGCGCCGCGATCCCCGCATATTGCCAGGCGGCAAAGGCTAGGACGATCGCACCCACACCCAGAATGAGCGCGATGAATACAATGATCCGGACGTGGAGCGAATAACGGATATCACTTGATTGCAAGCTGGTAGCCCAATCCTCGTGTGGTGCGAATTTCGACTGTTGTATCGGCCAGTTTACGCCGCAGGCGCGTTACATATTGCTCAACCGCATTGGCGCTTGGCTCCTGATCAAAGTTGAAAAGCTGTTCCACCAACTCCTCCTTGGAGATGAAGCGCTTTGGCCGTGCCGCAAGAATCTCCAGCACGATCAGTTCGCGGCGGGTGAGATCTAGGGCCGTACCGGCAATGCTTGCCGTGCGTCCGGCCTGATCGATGACAAGATCACCAAATCGCAGCGCATTGTCAGACATCCCCGCGCTTCGGCGCAGAAGTGCTCGGGCCCGCGCTTCCAGCTCGCGAAAATCGAACGGCTTGGTCAGATAATCATCGGCTCCCAGATCAAGAACATCAACGCGGTCATCGACAGCAGAGCGCGCAGTCAACACCAGAACCGGCGTTTTGTCCTTGCGGCCACGCAGTCCTTTAAGAATCTCAAAGCCGTCTGCTCCGGGCAGCATCATGTCGAGGATAATGAGGTCGTAGTCCTGCACCAGCAGCACTTCGCTGGCGGTGCGCCCATCGTTTTCACAGTCAACCGCATGTCCGATTTTTTCAAAGCGCTGGGCAATTGCCTTGGCGATATCGGGCATGTCTTCCACGACAAGAATGCGCAAATCGTGTCCCCGAAACTTGAGTCAGGTATGTGTCAGCTACCGCAAGTACAGTTGGTGCGGGAGTTTTGTCAACGTTACTGCGTTGGGCAAAAGAGAAGACGCACTGGGAGGAAGTATGACTTTGCATCAGTCGATTGATGCTCGCGGCGCATTGCTGAGCATTGAGGGCGTCACATTGCAATACAAGACCGAGGATGCGCTGGTTACAGCCACACATCGCGTCGATTTTCAGGTTTTTCAATCCGATCGCTTTGTCCTGCTTGGACCATCAGGTTGCGGCAAGTCGACCTTGCTGAAGGCAATTGGCGGCTATCTCACGCCAACTGAAGGCCAGATAAAACTCAAGGGCAAGGAAGTTACGGAACCCGGCCCTGATCGCATGATGGTGTTTCAGGAGTTCGACCAACTTCTGCCGTGGAAAACGGTTGGCGAGAACGTTGTCTTCGCGCTTACTTCAAGCGGTCGTGCAAAGCCAGCGGAAGCCCGCGAGCGCGCACGCAATTACATCGACAAGGTGGGTCTCACAAAATTCATCGACAGCTATCCTCACATGTTGTCTGGCGGCATGAAGCAGCGTGTCGCCATTGCGCGCGGCATGGCTATGGAGCCGGATGTGCTTCTTATGGACGAACCGTTTGCTGCGCTCGACGCTCTGACGCGCCGCAAGATGCAGGATGAGCTGCTGCAGCTGTGGGACGATACGCATTTTACGGTTCTGTTCGTCACACACTCCATCGAAGAGGCAATCCGCATCGGGACGCGCATTTTGCTGCTTTCGCCCCATCCGGGGCAGGTCAAGGCCGAGCTGAACAGCATACCCCCCAGCGAACTTGGAACTGGTACGCAGGCAGCTCTCGAAACCCGCATCAACGACATGTTGTTTGCCAGCTGAGATCGGATTAGACGATGACCGAAGTTCTCTACACACGACCGGAAATTCTGCGTGGCGACAGCAAGAAGGATTTTCTGCAGGTCGAAAAGACGCTTTCCGGCTTTGAACGCATCTACCGTATCGGCGCGGTGCGAAAGGCGTTTATCCTGCTCGTTCTGGCTATCGCCTGGGAGATGTATGGCCGCTGGCTTGGTAATCCCTTGCTGTTTCCGAGTTTTACGCAAACGTTCTCTGCCTTTGTCTCCAATATTGCTGACGGGACCATTCCAGCCAGAACGCTGGCATCCCTGAAAACCCTGCTTATCGGGTATGGCATCGGCATTGTGCTTGCTTCACTTTTGACCACGCTGGCGATTGGGTCGCGCATTGGTGCTGATCTGCTCGAAACCTTGACGTCCATGTTCAATCCTCTTCCGGCTATTGCATTGCTGCCATTGGCGCTGATCTGGTTTGGTCTCGGACAGGGAAGCGTGATCTTTGTTCTTGTGCATTCGGTGCTCTGGGCGATTGCTTTGAATACCCATGCCGGTTTCAAATCCGTATCCAACACGATGCGGATGGTGGGTCTCAATTATGGCCTGCGCGGCCTCAAGCTTGTTCGCCACATCCTGATACCCGCCGCGTTTCCGTCTATCCTGACAGGTTTGAAAGTGGGTTGGGCGTTTGCATGGCGCACGTTGATTGCAGCCGAACTCGTATTCGGGGTGTCCTCGGGTTCGGGTGGTCTTGGCTGGTTCATCTTTGAAAACCGCAACCAGCTTGAAACCGCCAACGTCTTTGCGGGCCTGTTCACCGTTATCCTGATTGGCCTTGCCGTTGAAAACCTGATCTTCGCCACGATTGAAAAGAAGACCATTCGCCGCTGGGGAATGCAGGCTTGACTCTAAACCGCCGGGAGCCGGTATCTATAAAGGGAGGAATACAATGAACATCTTGAAACAATTATGTGCCGCCGCGCTGGGCGTCGGACTTGGATTGGCAGGTGCAGTTGCGCCCGTGCAGGCTGAGGTCAATGAGGTAAGGATTTCCAAAGGCTACGGCATTCTCTACCTGCCGCTGATTGTTATGGAAAATCAGAAGCTGATGGAGAAGCAGGCAGCCAAGGCAGGTCTTGGCGATGTCAAAGTCACATGGCTGATGCTGGACGGCGGAAATGTGATCAATGACGCCATGATGGCGGGTTCGCTCGATTTCGCGGGAACCGGAGCGCCGGGTTTTGTTACCCTGTGGGCAAAGGCCAAGGGGATTCCCAATGTTGAAGTTATCGGCATCAGCGGGCTAAGCGCCACATCGCTCTGGCTCAATTCGAATAATCCTGAGGTCAAAACGCTGAAGGATTTGACGCCCAAGGACAAGATTGCCTTGCCGGGGATCAAGACATCGCTTTCGGCTGTTGTTCTGCAGATGATGGCAGCCCATGAATTTGGGCGTGAGAATTATGCAAAGCTCGACCCCTTGACGGTCAGCCTGCCGCACCCGGAAGCCTTGGCAGCGGTGACGAGTGGCCAGACTGAGATTACATCGCACTTCACATCGCCTCCCTTCTCCTATCTGGAGCTGAAAGACCCGAAAATCCATCGTGTCGTCAATTCGGTTGATGTTATCGGCAATATCACGCTGGATGTTACCTTCGCGCCCAAAAAGTTTGTCGATGCCAATCCGAAAACCACGGATGCATTTCTGGCCGCGCTGGATGAGGCCAATGCTTTCATCGCTGGTAACAAGCAGGCTGCTGCGGAAATCTTTGCCAAGAGTTCAAAGGTAAAGGTATCTGTCGACGAGGTTCTTGAAATGCTGAATGACAAGGACTCGCAATTTTCCACAACACCAAACGGCGTGATGCAGTTTGCCGAATTCATGAACCTTGCCGGTACGATCAAGGTCAAGCCCGCAAGCTGGACCGATCTGTTCATTCCGCAGCTTCATTCCCGTAGCGGTAGCTAATTACACAGCGCCATTACGGACAGAAAACCGAAAGCCGGTTGTTACCATGTGTGACAACCGGCTTTCTCTTATTGCCTGACCCTGTTTCGATAGGAACAGGTGCTGGAATGCATCGGTCACGGAAATGTTTCGCAAGCCATTGAAGGCCAGAGGCAATTTGTTTTGGGTTGTGCTTGCCAGAACCGAACAGGCGGTGGATAAAGCAGCCTGCTTGTTCGAACAGCAAATTCAAAAATCGAAAGTATTTCGGCCATGGTTGATGCGACACACGAATCCGGCGTTTCTGGGCAGCCCCTCAACGTTAGTTTCAGTGCCAAGAATGACCAGGCAACAGTTGTGCTGGCAGGTTCTTGGATCACTCGCTATGTCGGGCGCGTCAATGCGCAGATGCACAAGATCGAGCGCCGGAAAGAGTTCTCAAGTGCGGTCATTGATCTATCGGACGTGGACGCTTTGGATACAGCAGGTGCCTGGCTGGTGGACCGGTTGCGTGTGTCCCTTGAGGGTGCGGGTAAACAGGTGGAAATCCGGGGCTTGAAGAAGCACTGGGAAACTTTGTTTGATGCAGTCGGCAAAACCGCGTCCGCGCCTGCGGATGCCTATGCGGCGCCACACAAGATGAATATCGGGATTCAGATTCTCGATACGATTGGCAGGACAGTTGTCAATTTCGGCGACGATTTTATCAAATCAATGCATGTGTTGGGTGCTGTGGTGACAGGCTCCCAGGTGCGGGCCGGCAAGGGTGGCCCGATCAGGTATCCCGCATTCTTTCATCAGATTGACCGGCTGGGTGTTGGTGCAATTCCGGTCGTGGTCCTTATCTCGTTCATTATGGGCGCGATCGTTGCGCAGCAGGGCGCTTATATGCTCAGCACCTATGGAGCCGAGGCCTATGCGGTCAACCTTGTTGGCGTGCTGGTGCTGCGTGAGACAGGGGTTCTTCTGACCGCAATCATGATTGCCGGTCGCTCGGGTAGTGCGATCACGGCCGAGCTTGGGTCCATGAAGATGCGTGAGGAAGTTGATGCTCTTCACGTCATTGGCCTCAATCCCATCAGCGTGCTGGTATTTCCCCGGCTGGTCGCGTTGAGCATCTCCTTGCCGCTTCTGACGATTATTGCCGATTTCGCCGGGCTTGCAGGTGGTGCTGTTGCCCTATGGCTTTATTCGGACGTGGCACCGGGTATCTACATAGCCAATCTGCGCGATGCCATCAGCGTCCAGTATTTTCTGGCCGGTCTGATCAAGGCGCCTTTTATGGCCATGATCATCGGGACAATTGCTGCGGTTGAAGGCATGAAAGTTGGCGGCAGCGCTGAATCGCTGGGCCTGCGCGTGACCGCATCTGTGGTGAAATCGATTTTCATCGTTATCGTGCTGGACGGCGTTTTTGCCATCTTCTACGCATCCATCGACTTCTGATTTCGCTGTTCTTGGATGACTAGAACTTGCTCGACATATTGAAATTCAAGTTCTGCACCTGATCGTCGTCAACCTTCAGCACGGGTAATTTTTTGAATCCGGTTGACATTGGAGATCAAGTGATGTTGCTTTGTAAAGCGTTTTACTAAACCGCTTTACAAATGGGAATGCGCACGTGATCAAGAAGACAACGCCAAGTCTGAAAGATGTTGCCGCTGCCGCCGGTGTGTCCGTGACCACCGTTTCCCGGCTTGTGAATGGCAGTCTCGATCTGCCGTATCACACCAAAAAGCGTATTGAAGATGCGATCAAGTCGCTCAACTATATGCCTAATCCGCATGCGCGCCGTCTGAGCATGGGGCGCTCGGATACTATCGGTCTGGTTGTTCCGGAAATTGCCAATCCGTTTTTCTCGACCCTGGTGGCTGCCGTGGAGCAGGCGGCCGACGAGCGGAAGCTGGCGGTCTCTTTGCATGCCACGCTCAATCGTCCGGGCCGCGAGATTGAGTATCTGCAGCTGATTGAACGCAATCATGTGGATGGGCTGATCTTCATCACCAATCACCCTGACGATGGGTCACTTGCCAATCTTATCAATCGTTCGGGAAAGGTCATCATCGTCGACGAAGATGTTCCTGGCTCAAAAGCGCCCAAGCTCTTCTGTGACAACGAGAATGGCGGCTATCTTGCCGGTATCCATCTTGCGGAACGGGGACATAGTCATGTCCTTTTCGTAGGCGGTGATGAGCGTATGATCAGCGCACGCCGCCGCTTCGATGGTCTGATGCGTGCGCTGCATGAGCGGCATGGCGATGTGGCAAAGGTTGATCGCTATGCCGGTGAATACACCGTCAAATATGGGCGGGAAGCGGCCCTCAGGTTCCTTGAAGAGCGACATGAGGCAACAGCCATCTTTGCCAGTTCCGACGAAATCGCCATTGGTCTGATCGAGGTTTTCAAGGATAGGAATGTTTCGGTTCCCGATGATGTCTCGATCATTGGCTTCGATGATGTCGGGCCCCTTCACCTCTTTGGGCCTCCGCTGACGGTTGTTCGTCAACCAGTCCGTCAACTCGGTCGCCGCGCGCTGGAACTGCTTTTGGAAACAAACTGGCAGGAGTGGAAGCCTTCCGCCTCGGAAGAACTTCTGCCTGTTGAAATCGTCGTGCGGAACTCCGTTGCTCCGCCTGCGAAATAACAAATGTGACGGTAAAAAAACCAACAGAGGATGAGAACATGACTTTGAATTTGAGCAGGAGAACACTGATCGCTTTGGCTGGCTTCACTGCATTGGGTTGTGCCAGTGCGTCAATGGCCATTGCACAGGAAAAAAAGACAATCGCGCTTGTGCAGATTAACCAGCAGGCACTTTTCTTCAACCAGATGAATCAGGGTGCCCAGAAGGCGGCAGATGCTGCGGGCGTGAAGCTGGTTATCTTCAATTCCAACAACGAACCGACGGCACAGAACAGCGCTATCGAAACCTATATTCAGGAGAAGGTTTCCGGTCTTGCTGTCGTTGCCATTGACGTCAACGGGCTGATGCCTGCCGTCAAGCAGGCTGCCGATGCAGGTATTCCGGTGGTTGCCATTGATGCGATCCTGCCTGATGGCCCGCAGAAGGCGCAGATCGGCGTGGACAATGCCAAAGCTGGCGCTGATATGGGCAAGTTCTTTCTTGATTATGTGAAAACCAATATGGGCGGCAAAGCCAAGATCGGCGTTGTCGGTGCGCTCAATTCCTACATTCAGAACGTCCGTCAGGATGGCTTTGAAAAGACGGTCAAGAGTGCCGAAGGCATTCAGATGGCTGGCGTGGTCGATGGTCAGAACGTACAGGACAATGCCTTGTCTGCCGCAGAAAACCTGATTACAGGCAATCCCGATCTGACCGCTATCTATGCGACAGGCGAACCTGCCTTGATGGGGGCAATTGCTGCCGTGCAAAGTCAGGGCAAGCAGGACACGATCAAGGTGTTTGGCTGGGATCTGACCGCAGAAGCCATTGCTGGTATTGATGCAGGATTTGTCGCCGCCGTTATCCAGCAGGACCCGTCGGCAATGGGCGGCGCCGCTGTCGACGCCCTGCTGAAAGTCTCAGCTGGCCAGAGCGTTGAAAAGAACATTGCTGTTCCCGTAACGATCGTGACCAAGGCGAATGTCGATCCGTACAGGGCCGTTTTCAAATGATTCAGGACGGCCAGCAAAGTTCAGCTGCCGCAAGCGCCGGAGGGGGAAACCTCTCCGGAAGCGCCAGCGGTACGCAATCCGCCCCGCGCATTTCCCTGCGCGGTATACGCAAATCATTCGGCTCGCATCAGGCGCTGCGCGGCGTTGATCTCGATATCTTTCCCGGCGAATGCCTCGGCCTTGTTGGCGACAACGCGGCGGGCAAGTCGACGCTGACAAAGATCATCTCCGGTACTTACATTCCGGATGGCGGCACCATGACCATTGAGGGCGAAGAAGTCCGTTTGTCAGGACCAGCCGATGCGCGTAACAGACATATTGAGATGGTTTTTCAGGATTTGAGCCTGTGTGATCAGATTGACGTTGTCGGGAATCTCTTTCTCGGGCGGGAGCTTAGCAAGGGCATATTCCTCGATAGCAAGACCATGCTGGCAGAAGCGCGCAAAATGCTGGACGCGCTGGAAATCCGTATCCCGAAACTAACCGGCAAGGTGGCCCAGCTCTCCGGTGGACAGCGTCAGGCAATCGCCATTGCCCGTGCCGCATCCTTCAAGCCAAACGTTCTGATCATGGACGAACCTACATCCGCACTTGCCGTGGCCGAAGTCGAAGCAGTGCTTGCCCTGATCAATCGCGTCAAGGCCAACGGTGTTTCCGTGATCCTCATCACGCATCGCCTTCAGGATCTCTTCCGGGTCTGTGATCGTATAGCGGTCATGTATGAGGGCACGAAAGTCGCCGAACGCCAGATCGGCGGGACCAATCTGGAAGACCTCGTGAAACTGATTGTCGGCGAAGGAGCAAGGCAATGACCGTCTATACCGAGCGCGGTCACGGATCGCGCGTTGCCGATTTCTTCGGCGAGCATGCACAGGTTCTGTCCATCGCGATTTTCTTTGCTGCCTGCATGGTCTTTTTCTCTGTTGGCAGTGACACGTTTCTGACCGCGGGAAATATCCTGAATATTGTGCGGCAGGCTGCGCCAATATTGATTGTTGCGATTGCCATGACTTTCGTGATCATCACCGGCGGCATTGACCTGTCGGTTGGCTCGCAAGTGGCTCTTATCAATGCCGTTGCCGCCGTCGTCATGGCGATGGGATATCCTTGGCCATTGGTGGTCGTCGCAATGCTTGTTCTGGGGGGTGGTCTCGGCTTCGCTCAAGGCTGGTTCGTAGCCTATCAGGGCATTCCCGCGTTCATTGTTACACTTGCGGGTCTTTCTATCCTGCGCGGCTATGCGCTCTATCTGACGCAAGGCTATTCCATACCCATTCAGGACGCGCCGGGTTTCTTTGCCCTTGGTCGCGGTGTTGTTGGCGGCATTCCCGTGCCCGCCATCATTGCCGCCGTCGTGGCCGTTCTTGGCTATGTGGCAATCACTGCAACGAAATATGGCCGTCAGGTCGTGGCTGTGGGTTCCAATATGGAGGCGGCCCGGCGTGTCGGCATGCCTGCCAAATGGATCATCGCATCTGTTTACATTATTTCAGGCGTTGCATGTGCCGTCGCCGGACTGCTGATCGCAGCGCGATTGGGATCAGGCTCTTCCAATGCGGCCGTGGGTTTCGAATTGCAGGTTATCGCCGCGGTTGTTCTCGGGGGAACATCGCTCATGGGCGGCCGTGGCACCATTCTTGGAACAGTTCTCGGGACATTGACCATTGCGGTGATCGGTAATGGTCTGATCCTCATGCACATCTCGCCGTTCTTCACCCAGATCGTGACGGGCGCGATTATCCTGATCGCCATCTGGCTGAACACACGGATTTTCACCGCAAACTTTCGCTTCGGCGGTAAGAAGAGGTGACAGCCGTGAGCAATGAACTATCTGAAGGGCATATTCGCTCCGGCAAGGTGATGACCGTCAATGGTCCCATCGCTGCGGATGCGCTCGGCATTACCTTGATGCATGAGCATATTCTCAACGATTGCCGGTGCTGGTGGCATGCGCCCAAAACACCTGAGCGACAATATCTTGCCGGTGGTTTCGTCTGCATCGAAATTCTCGGCGAATTGAAGCAGGACCCCTTTGTCAACAAGCACAACATCACGCTTGATGATGAACCGCTGGCGATTTCAGAACTGCGCGCCTTTGCCATCGAAGGCGGGCAGACGGTGGTGGAGCCGACATGCCGTGGCATTGGCCGCAACCCATTGGCTCTCCGGCGGATCGCGAAGGCCGCAGGTCTCAATGTGGTAATGGGCGCGGGTTATTATCTTGGTTCGTCCCACCCCGATGAAGTTGCTGCGATGACTGTTGAAGATATCGCCAGTGAAATTGTGCGCGAAGCAGTGGAAGGTGTTGACGGAACCGATGTCAAAATCGGCCTCATAGGGGAGATTGGCGTTTCCTCGGACTTCACCACGGAGGAAGAAAAGTCACTGCGTGGCGCTGCACAGGCACAGCTGCGAACGGGACTTCCGCTCATGGTACACTTGCCCGGTTGGTACAGGCTTGGCCACCGCGTTCTTGATATTGTGGAGCAGGAGGGGGCCGATATCAGGCACACTGTTCTCTGCCATATGAACCCCTCGCATGATGATTTTGCCTACCAGAGCGAACTTGCGTCGCGTGGGGCATTCATTGAATACGACATGATTGGCATGGATTATTTCTATGCGGACCAGCAGGTACAATGTCCAAGTGATGAGGAAGCAGCGCGAGCCATCGTGCGTCTGGGGGAAGCCGGTTATCTCGACCGGATTCTTCTGTCTCATGATGTCTTCCTCAAGATGATGCTGACCCGCTATGGCGGCAATGGTTACGCCTATATCCTGCGTCATTTCCTGCCTCGTCTTGAAAGGCATGGCCTCGATAGAGCGGCTCTCGATCAGATGATGCGGGCAAACCCACGCGCCGTCTTTGACGCCGGAACCTGAAGCAAATCCCATTTGAAATGAAAGAGTAATTACCCATGACAAAGAAAGTACTTCTCGTTGGCGAAAGCTGGGTCAGTTCGGCCACCCATTACAAAGGTTTTGACCAATTTGGCAGTGTCACCTTTCATCTGGGGGCAGAGCCGCTGGTCAAGGCATTGGCAGGCAGCGAGTTTGACCTGACCTATATGCCTGCGCATGAAGCGGTTGAAAAATTCCCGTATGAAATGGCGGGTCTGGATGCCTATGACGTCATTATCCTGTCGGATATTGGCGCAAACTCGCTGCTTCTGCCGCCGGATGTCTGGCTGCATTCGCGCACTGTTCCGAACCGGCTCAAGCTCATCAAGGCCTGGGTGGAAAAGGGTGGGGCTCTTCTGATGGTCGGTGGCTATTTCTCCTTTCAGGGCATTGACGGCAAGGCGCGTTGGCGGCGGACGGCTGTCGAAGATGTGCTTCCGGTTACCTGCCTTCCCTATGATGACCGCGTTGAAATCCCCGAGGGTACAACGGCGAAAATTCTCATGGCCGATCATCCTGTCATGGCCGGTCTCAGCGGGGAGTGGCCGGTGCTCCTCGGTGTGAATGAAGTCGAAGTGCGTCAGCACGCAGACGTCGAAGTCATTGCGACTTTGCCTGACGATCAGGGCGGCCACCCGCTTTTGGTTCTTGGACGGTTTGGCAACGGTAACACAGCTGTCTGGACATCCGATATCGGGCCGCATTGGCTTTCACCCGCCTTCTGCGAATGGGCAGGCTACGGCAAGCTTTGGAAGAACATTCTGGCTTGGCTCACGCGCTGATTGCCCGCAGACGCCAACCACTCAAAAAGCATATGAAAGGGAACCACATGCAGGAAATATCGGATCGAAGCTCCAATGCCGTGCAGGAGATTTTCGGCACAAACAAGGTGCTGATAGGGATGATCCATTGCCCGGCTTTCCCCGGCGCACCGCGGTATAACAGGGCGAGTATGGACTCAATCTACGATACCTGCATGCGGGATGCCAAAGCCTGTGTGGAAGGCGGTCTGCATGGGCTGGTTATCGAAAACCACGGTGATATTCCTTTCTCGAAACCCGACGATATCGGCCCGGAGACGACGGGGTTCATGTCCGTCGTCACAGATCGTATTGCCCGCGCTGTTGGTATTCCGCTTGGGATTAACGTGCTGGCCAATGCGCCAATCCCGGCCTTTGCCATTGCCATGGCTGGTGGTGCCAAGTTCATCCGTGTCAATCAGTGGGCCAATGCCTATGTGGCCAATGAAGGCTTTATGGAAGGCCGTGCGGCGGAGGCCATGCGCTACCGCTCAATGCTGCGGGCCGAACATATCAAGGTCTTCGCCGACAGTCATGTGAAGCATGGCAGCCATGCCATTGTGGCGGACCGCACGATCGAAGAATTGACGCGCGATTTGGCATTCTTTGATGCCGATGGCGTCATCGCAACAGGACAACGCACCGGCAATGCCGCGACGATTGAAGAGATCGAAGAAATCGGCTCGGCCACGCATCTGCCGCTATTGGTTGGCTCAGGTGTCAACCGGGACAATATCGTGGAAATTCTCAGCCGCACCAATGGCGTGATTGTCGCCTCGTCATTGAAACATGGTGGTGTCTGGTGGAACCCGGTGGACGTTGAACGGGTCAAGGCATTCCGCGCCGCTGCCGAGCCGGGGCTGGAGCACTAAGCGGATGACAACCGAAAGCCTCTCCGACCGTATACTGCGGGAAAACGCTATTGTTCTCCAGACGATGCTCGACCATCGTTTTGTCAGGGACATCAAAAACGATGCGTTGAGCAAGGATGTGTTTGATCGCTATCTTGTTTATGAGGGTGCTTTCGTTGATACGGCAATTTCCATCTTCGCCTATGCGGCGGCGACGGCGCAAACCATCGAGCAGAAGCGCTGGCTCATTGCTGTTCTTGATGCGCTTGCCAACGAACAGATTGTCTATTTTGAGCGAACTTTCGCACT
The DNA here is from genome assembly GCF_014138335.1 of Phyllobacterium sp. P30BS-XVII. NCBI lineage: Bacteria > Pseudomonadati > Pseudomonadota > Alphaproteobacteria > Hyphomicrobiales > Phyllobacteriaceae > Phyllobacterium > Phyllobacterium sp. P30BS-XVII. Next base: position 329,805 of record NZ_JACGXO010000004.1, on the reverse strand, counting down.
GCGGTCTATCGATCCATCAGCATTCGACGTGAATATACAGGCGGTTGATGCGTTTTGCTCCGGTATGCTCTGCATTGCAGCCGAGGGCGGGTTTCTGGATATTGTCGCCGCGATGTTTGCGGCGGAATGGATGTACTGGTCGTGGTCCAAGGAGGCATCTGTCTGCCGCATCAGCGATCCCTTGCTCAAGGAGTGGGTTGATCTGCATGTAAGCCAGGGTTTTGCCGAACAGGCCTTATGGCTCAAGCGGCAGCTTGATCTGGCTGGCGAAGGCCTTTCCGAACAGGCATGTTCGCGGTTAAGTAGTATTTTCAGCCACGCGATGCAGCTCGAAATTGATTTTCATGACGCGCCTTATCTTTAGCTTTCCGAGGGTACCCCAATGCGCGCCTATGTAATCGGCAATGTTACCATTGATGAAACAATCGCCGTCGATGCACTGCCCACGTCCGGCGCCTCTATCCTTGGCGAAATTGAAGCGCACGACCTCGGAGGCAAAGGCACCAATCAAGCCGTCGTCATGGCGCGCTGCGGTGTTCAGACGACGTTGGTCGCTCCTGTCGGCAATGATGTTCGGGCAGCAGCAATTCGCGAGCGCCTGCTGGACGAGCCCCTTATTGCCGAACTGGTAGAGCTGGAGGGAAAATCCAGCGACGTTTCCATTATCTTTCGCCTGCCTGATGGTGAAAATGCCATTGTCACAACAACCGGGTCCGCCCAAAGCCTGACTTCATCTGATGTGGCTTCAAAACTGCAAGCCGCTGAACCTGATGATCTTGCGATTCTGCAGGGGAACCTCTCGCACAGGGTGACGCGCGAAATCCTTGAACGGGCCAAGGCTCTTCAGATGGCCACGGCTTTCAACCCATCCCCGCTGCGCCCGTATTTCGCCGATCTCTGGGGCTTGATTGATGTGGTGTTTCTCAATCAGGGAGAGGCGTTGGCCCTGACGGGAACGACGGGTGAGGCGGCAGCTGAATATCTGCTGCAACAAGGCCTGCGTGAAGTTGTTCTGACCCTCGGCAATAAGGGGGCGATCCTCGCGAATGAGCAGGCCATGATTACGGTTCCGGCCCATCCCTCCGTCGTCGTCGATACAACCGGCGCGGGAGATACATTCATGTCCGTTGCCTTGGCGTCATCTGTAAAGCGCAATTGCCGTCTTGACCGGCTGGCGATTGAACATGCGGTAAAGGCCGCAGCCATCACGGTATCAAGAAAGGGGACACAATCCGCTTTCCCAACATCCCAAGAACTTGAGATTCTGCTGGCATCGCGCTGAGCGGTTTTTTTGTAAACGCCAACAATCGGTGTTGGGTAAATCTGCTGCAGCACCGTAGCGGAAAAAGAAATTATTAGGACGGGCACAGGAATAATCTGGCGTTCGGTTGCCAAAAAACCATAATTGTTCCAACAACATTAAATAACGAAACCTGAACGTTCAAAATCGGATCGAAGCTTTAATGCGTATGAAATATGGTTTGCTCTGTGTGTTCCTGGCAATTGCGCCTTCTGCCTATGCGCTGGAAGCCGGTACACCCCCGACCCTGACGCCGCTGCAACAACAGGCGCAGGCCGCTCGTTTGAGCGCCCAGTTTCTGACGCGTTATCATTACAAGCCTGTTCCGTTGGATGATGCGCTCTCCGCCAAGATCATGGACCGGTTCCTCAAAGCACTTGATCCGGACAGGTTCCTCTTTGTGCAGGCCGACATCGACAAGTTCATGGCCGACAGCACGAAGATTGACGATGGCATTAATCAGGAAGATCTGCGGATTCCCTTTTCGATTTTCAATGTCTACGAGCAGCGTGTTGTTGAACGCCTGACCTATGCGCGTTCGCTGCTGAAGCAGGGTTTTGATTTCAGCGTCAAGGAAGATTATCCGTTCGTGCGTGACAAGGAGCCTTGGCCGCAGACAGAGGCGGATAGCAATGAACTCTGGCGCAAACGCGTCAAGAATGACTGGTTGCGCCTGAAGCTGGCCGGTAAAGCCGATGCTGGCATTCGCGACACGCTCGACAAGCGCTACGAAAACTCGCAGGAACGCGCTTACAAGTATAAGAGCGACGATGTGTTCCAGATTTTCATGGACGCCTACACCACGTCGGTCGAACCACATACGGACTATTTCGGTGCAACGGCTTCGGCCGAGTTTGATATTTCGATGAAGCTGTCGCTGGTTGGTATCGGTGCCGTCTTGCAGGAGCGGGACGATTACACGACGATCCGTGAACTGATGGCCGGTGGTCCCGCGCAATTGTCAGGCAAGCTCACCGTTGGCGACCGTATCATTGGTGTTGGTCAGGGTGAGCGCGGTGCTATCAAGGAAGTTGTCGGCACGCGTCTTGATGAAGTTGTCAAGATGATCCGCGGCGCCAAGGATTCGGTTGTACGGCTGGATATATTGCCTGCCGATGCCGGGCCGGATGGCAAGCATCGCACGATCAGCCTCGTGCGCGACAAGATTACATTGGACAAACAGGCAGCCAAGAAGACGATTCTATCGGTCAAGGATGGTGATGCCACCCGCAAGATCGGTGTGATCACGCTGCCTGCCTTCTATGAAGATTTCGAGGCGCGCCGCAAGGGCGACAAGAACTACAGAAGTGCCAGCCGTGATGTGGCCAATCTTCTGGCTGAACTGAAGCAGGACAAAATTGATAGCGTCCTGATTGACCTGCGCAACAATGGCGGTGGTTCTCTCGCTGAGGCGATTGATCTGACGGGCCTGTTTGTGGGCAAAGGCCCCGTCGTACAGGAACGCAACGCCGGTGGTGAGGTAAACGTCGAGAGCGATACTATCCCTACACCCGCATGGACCGGTTCCGTTGGTGTATTGATCAATCGCGGTTCAGCGTCCGCGTCGGAGATTTTTGCCGCTGCGATACAGGATTACGGGCGCGGCGTGATTGTTGGTGAACCCAGCTTCGGCAAGGGCACAGTGCAGACCGTGGTTAATCTCGATCAGCTGGCGCACAACACCAAGCCGAAATTTGGCGAGCTGAAAATGACCGTTGCGCAGTTCTTCCGCGTCAATGGGGGTACGACACAGTTGCGTGGTGTGACGCCTGACATCAGCCTGCCGGGATTCTCGGACACCAAGACTTTTGGCGAGTCGAGCTATGATAATGCTCTGCCTTGGACACAGGTTCCGCCAGCAAATTACACACCTTCGGCTGATCTGAAGGCATTGCTTCCTGAGCTGCAAACCCGCCACGACGCGCGGGTGCAGAAGGACCCGGATTTCCAGCGTTTCGTCGATGATATGGCCAATCTGAAAGCCCAGCGCGAAAAGCGGGTCATTTCGCTCAACGAAACCGACCGTCGCAATGAGATGAATGAACAGGCAAAGCGTCTCAAATCACGCGAGAAAGTTAGCGATGGTGCGGGAACGGGCGAGGATGATGATTCTGCTGATCTGACAACACAGGATGACGGCTTGCAGGCCAATGAACGTAGCCTCAGCGCTGACATCGCCATCGAAAAAGCCCGTAAGAGTGCAAAAGATGTGCTGTTGAATGAAGCTGCCAATATTGTCGCCGACGAAGCAACCCTGTTGACGGGTGTTCCGAAGGTGGCAGCACAGCAACCGGGAGCCACTCCGGCAAAATAGTCAGAGCAGCGTTCTGAACAAAACGCCTTCGGGCGGATGGTTCCAGTTGAGCATCCGTTGCTCTCGTTTCGGGCGGTTGGATTGTCATGTGGCAATTGCCGCCCGTTACCTTGGCATTCAATCGGTTTAGATTGATGGCTGCAAAACAGGCTATTTCACTTGGTTTTTTATGCGCACAAGTGTACATCAACTTAGGTTTCAATAGGTCAATATTATTGACCTACAGCAGGCTCCCGCGTTCCCCGATCCATGTAATATCCCGCCGACTTTAGAGTCGTATCGACGATTGTACCATGACATTGGCCAGGAGGAGGGACCGCTATGACTATGTCGAGCCAATCAGAAAATTTGCCTGAAGATGGCGAACTGGCGCGCAAACTCAAGAGCCGCCATATTCATATGATTGCTATTGGCGGCGCTATAGGCGTTGGCCTGTTCCTTGGATCGGGTAAAGCCATTTCAATGGCTGGACCGGGATTGTTGCTGAGCTACGCCGCCGGCGGCATTGCGGTTTTCTTTATCATGCGTGCGCTGGGTGAACTGCTTCTGCACAAGCCGGTGGCAGGTTCTTTTGCAACCTATGCGGAAGAGTATGTTGGACCCTTTGCTGGTTTTGCCACGGGCTGGTCGTACTGGTTCATGTGGGTCGTGATCGGCATGGCTGAAATCACAGCCGTTGGCGTCTATATCCACTACTGGCTGCCGGATGTGCCGCAATGGGTGCCGGCTTTGGTGACTTTGGCGGTGCTATATATCGTCAATGTCGTTGCTGTCAGGCTGTTCGGTGAACTGGAATTCTGGTTCGCGCTGATTAAGGTCATCACAATTGTAGCACTGATCCTCGGCGGCCTTGCCGTGATTATTTTCCGTATCGGCGCCCTCGGGCAGCAGGCGAGTTTCTCCAATCTTTGGACGCATGGCGGCTTTCTGCCTTTCGGCGCTCTTGGCGCTGTTCTAGCCCTTCAAATGGTGATGTTTGCCTATCAGGGTGTGGAACTGATTGGTGTCACGGCCGGTGAGGCGGAAAATCCGGAAGAAGTCCTGCCCCGCGCCACGAATGGCATTATCTGGCGTATTCTGATTTTCTATCTGGGTGCTCTGGCCGTTATCATGGCACTTTTGCCATGGAACCAGCTTGACCCAAATACCAGTCCGTTTGTTTTCGTCTTCGACAAGCTTGGGCTCAGCATCGCGGCTGATGTGATCAATTTTGTTGTTATCACGGCTGCCGCATCCTCCTGCAATAGTGGCATTTTCAGCAATGGCCGCATGTTGTTTACTTTGGCGCGTGCCGGGCAGGCACCACGCATATTTGGCCGCGTCAACCGTAACCACATACCATTCGCTGGTATCACAGCGTCAACGGCGGTCATGTCGATCGGCGTGGTGTTGAACTATGTGGTGCCGGAGCAGGCCTTTATCTGGATTACCAGTATTTCGCTGGTTGGCAGCTTGTGGACCTGGTCGATTATCATGATTGCGCATCTTGGCTATCGCCGGGCAGTCGCGAGGGGCGAGGCCAAGGCCGTGCATTTCCGTATGCCTGGCGCTCCGGTTGCCAATTGGCTGATTGTCGCTTTCCTGTTGATGGTCGCCGTATTTCTCAGTCTTGATCCGTCTACGCGGGTCGCGCTGTATGTTGCCCCCATCTGGTTTGCTCTGTTGGCCATTGCCTATCAGTTCATAAAGCGTCAGCGGGTTGCCGCTTTCAATCCATCCTGATGGGTCTTGATACCGCTATAAAATAAAAAACGGCGAGCTTTGCGGCTCGCCGTTTCTGCAAAGGATTTGACTGGAGATCGTATCAACTTTGCTATCTGGCGATGTCGCTTCAATCGCGGCATCGCCAAATTTTTGTCGGGTATTAGAAGTTGCGCTGGAAACGAATGGCTCCGCCAAATGCGTCATCATTGCCGCCGTGAGCAATTGAGTAGTCCTTACGGGCGCCATCGAACTTCGTGTAGTTGACTTCAGGCATGATCATGAAACCGGGGACGATTTCGTAGCCCACGTTCAAAGCAGCAGCAACAGTGCCTTCGGATTCGTATGCAACCTGTGCATTGACAGTTGCCTTGTCTGAAACCTTGGCAGCAATACCACCCCAAACGGCATAGTCGCCTTCCCAGGTACCAAACCAGTTGCGTTGACCGAGAGCTGCATCGTCATAGTTTGACTGATAGCCACCCATGACCCATGCAGAAACAGTGTCCGTGAACTTCACGTCCAGGCGCAGCTTGCCGGCCCATTCCTCGATCTTGGAGTCATAACCGACGATACCGGAAATCTTACCCCAGGACTGTTCGTACTTTGCACCGGCGAGCACATGCGGCATGTAATCGTCGATACGATAGTCGTAGTTGAAATAGCTGGCCGTCTGTGTCTGACCTTGTTCAGCACCAATGATGGCGGAGAAGCCATTGCCAGCATTGAACGTATAGCTGACCTGGTTGCTGTAACCGGACTGGTAGTTGATGACATCATCGTTGATGACGTTGCCGGCATCACCTGTCCATGTACCGAAAATTTCGTCAACTTCACCGATGCGGAAACCGCCGAGTTCAATGAAAGCCTGCGGGATCGTGCCGCCGCTGTTGGAACCGTTCGTGTAATCGAAACGTGTTTCGATGAAGGAACGCAGTGTACCAAGCTCGGTTTCTGTACGAGCATCGAAGCGGAGCGTGGCGCGCGTCTTCTTCTGCCATGTTCCGAATTCGCCGCCCTTGTAGACATCATCGCCGCCCTTGGCATCGTAACGCAGATATCCACCGATTTTCAGACATGTTTCCGTGCCTGGGATATAGAAAAAGCCTTTGCCGTACGTGTCGCAAACGCGAACATATTCAACGGCTTCTGGTTCAGCTACAACAACTGCATCAGCAGCGCGAGCGCCAGTTACTGCAACCAGAGCTGCAGCAGAGCCGAGAAGTAAGCTCTTGATGGTCATGGGTGATCTCCACACAATCTATTGGAAAGTTGCTTGGCCGAATTGCTTCACAACGGACAGTAGGAATCGCTGTCTGCCTCGTCGGTAATAGAGTTATGTAACGGTTTTATCACGCAACTGATCATGCTCGCGGAAAGCGTGTGTTTTCGTTTAAACCCGAGCGATTGGTTGTGTCGCTGTGGCATTTCGGCAATAGTTTAGGCCTGCAAATTCTGTGGGGAGGCACAAAGATCATGAAAGTATATCTGGCTGGCCCTGAGGTCTTTTTGAGCAATGCAAGAGAAGTTTTGGCACATAAAGCTGAATTGGCACGCGTGGCCGGATTTACGCCGCTTGCGCCCGATGATCTGGAAATTCCGCCCACTAACAGCAAGTATGAGCGTGGACTTGCGATCAGTGCCATAGATGAAAGGCTCATGCAGGCTTCCGACTTGATCATAGCGAATCTGACGCCATTTCGCGGTATCAGCGCCGATGTTGGAACAGCTTTCGAGCTTGGCTTTATGTGTGCCTTGGGCCGGCATGTTTATGGCTACACGAACGTCGCTGAAAGCTATCTCGAGCGCACCAGCAGGAATTACTACAAGGGAAAAGTCATCTCCGACGCGGAAGGCAGGCTGACCGGCGCCGACGGTTTGAGTGTCGAGGACTTTGACATGGCTGACAACCTCATGCTGGATGGTGGCATCGTTTCGCGTGGTGGCGTATTCATTAGAAACACTGTCTCGGATGCCGACATTCTCACAGACCTTACGGCTTTTAAAAAGTGCCTCGCGCTGGCTGCGGAAAAATATCTGCGATGATCAATCTCGAATAGACACCTTCTTTCAAACTGTAATTGGATGATCTCGCGGCACCATTATCCGGATCTCCATGATGATGATGCGGAAATGATCCGGCCAAGTGATTCTTGGCAGGCTATCGATCATCGGTTGGTCACTTTCCGCCATTTTCCCCGAAATCCGGCGTTGGATTGTGTGGCAAAATTGTGGCTGTTGACAAGCGCATATCTCCATGCCTAGCATTAAATCAAATTGATTGACCTAAAGGGAACAAAACGACGCCAATCATTTGAAAATGGGGATGAGACATGACCTTGAACAGGAATGCCGTAACACGCCGACTCTCGATTACTTCCCGACTAACGCACTTTCTTCCCGCAGCGGGCATTATTGGCCTCGCGCTTCTTGCCGCCAGCCCTTTGACAGGCACAACGCGTGCCTCCGCTGAAGCGCTCCTCACCATGCACATTGAAGAGCAGACAAGCTGGGTGCGCAACTTCAACCCGTTTGATGTGGGCGGCCGCCGCCAGAGTACTCTTGATTTCGTTTATGAACCGCTTGTCGTGTTCAACGAACTTGACAATGGCAAGCCCTCCTATCGTTTGGCGACGGGCTTTAAATTTGCCGACGATCTGAAATCGATCACCTATACCATTCGCGAAGGGGTGAAGTGGTCAGATGGAAAACCCCTTACCGCTGCCGATGTAAAGTTCACGATTGAGCTTATGCGTAAAAACCCGGTGCTTGATTTTGTAGGGGTAGCCGACAGCATTGCTTCCGTGGAAGCGCCATCGCCAACTGAGGTCAAGATCACTCTCAAGGATGTCGATACGCATTTCCCGGAATCGCTATCTGATCTGCCTGTCGTTCCAGAGCACATCTGGAAAGACATTGCCGACCCGCTTGCCTTCAAGAATGAGAATCCCGTCGGCTCCGGACCAATGACCGAGATTCGCCGCTTCACACCGCAAGTCTATGAACAGTGCCGCAATCCCAACTATTGGGATGCCGCATCGTTGAAAATCGATTGCCTGAAACTACCGCAAATCTCAGGCAATGATCAGGTTCTGGCTACCCTGCCTGATGGGCAGATGGATTGGTTCGGATCATTCATCCCGGAAATTGAAAAGACCTACGTTTCGCTCGACCCGAAGCACAATCACTACTGGCAGCCATCGGCTGAAACCGTTGCCTTCCAGATGAATCTCAAGACGACCAAGCCCGGCAATGCCGCTGCGTTCAATGATATCGCATTTCGTCATGCGATCAGTTTGGTGATGGACAGGACAGCAATGGTCGACATTGCAGGTTTCGGTTATCCCGTGGTCAATCTGCATGCCAGTGGCCTTCCGCCGCGCTTCGACAGCTGGCGCAATCCTGATGCTGAAAAAGCTCAGGATGAATGGATGGCCTATGATATCGACAAGGCCAGCAAGGCGCTTGATGATGCCGGATATGCCAAAGGCGCAGATGGTTTCCGCGCGACACCAAAAGGCGAGCCGATTGCGTTTTCAATCATGGTCCCCAATGGCTGGACCGACTGGATCGATGCCGTGCAGATCGCTGCCGAAGGCCTGCGCAAGGTCGGGATCAATGTTTCCGTCACCACGCCGGAATATGAGCAATGGGGCAAACAGATCGTCGAGGGTAATTTCGATACTCTGATCAATTCACGCGCCGATGGACCAACGCCTTTTCGCGGTTACTATCAATCGCTGGCAACAGCGTTTGGTGGCCGTATCACCGGCGCACCATCCCGCTATTCCAATCCTGACCTCGATAAGCTTTTCAGCGATTACAAGCGAGCAACGACGATCGAAGAACGCAAGGCGATCTTTAACCAGATCCAACTGGTCGTTGCTGATAACTTCCCGGTTGTGCCCCTCTTCAATGGTCCGACCTGGTATCAATTTTCCACAAAACGCTTCACCGGTTGGGTTTCAAAAGATGATCCAGCATTGAACCCGGAAAACCACGAGAACAACAGGATGCGGCTCATCCATCTTTTGCGCCTGCATCCGGTAGATGAGAAGGCTGGCGGGAGCAACGGCTGATGCGGCTCCCTCTGCACCGGCTTGCTATCTATGGCGTAGCGTTTCTATTTGCCATTGTTGTCAATTTTCTCGTTCCCCGGCTGATGCCGGGGAGCCCTGTTGATGGAATGATTGCGCAGCTTGGCCCGCGTGCGACACCGGCTGCAATCGAAGCGATCAAGGCCCGGTTTGGTGCGGTACAGCAGCCCCTGTGGGAGCAATTCCTCGACTATCTGAAAGGACTGGCCACGCTCGATCTTGGGGTGTCGGTAAAATACTATCCACAGACCGTGGTGGAAGTTCTTGGCCGTTCTGCCGGATGGACAGCCTTTTTCGTTATTACAGCCATAATCTTTTCCCTTTGCATCGGGACAACATTGGGAGCGCTGGCCGCATGGCGGCGAGGGGGACGGTTTGATTCCATCGTCTCACCGCTTTCCATCATGATGATTGCCGTGCCGCCCGTCGTCATCGCCCTGGCCACACTTTTCACTTTCGGTGTTGCTCTTCGCGGGCTTCCGGTCGGCTATGCCTACAATCCCAATCTCGACCCCGATTTAAATTTTACGTTCTTCGGCAGCGTCTTTCTTCATGCAATCATGCCGGTTCTGACACTCTCGCCTTATCTCATCGGTGAATTCCAGACGACCATGCGAACCAGCATGATTTCAGTGCTGGGCGAGGATTATGTCACCATGGGCCGCGCCAAAGGCCTGAGCGAAACCGCTGTTATGTTTGGTTATGCCGCTCGCAACGCCATGCTGCCCGTGCTGACCAATCTTGCCCTCATGCTTGGCGCGGTATTCGGTGGCTCCATCGTTACCGAAATTGTCTTCAACTATCCCGGTCTTGGCCTCACGCTTTATACGGCAAGTGTGGCCCGTGATTATCCGGTTATTCAAGGGCAACTTCTGCTGATGACTCTGGCTACTCTGGGAGCAAATCTGCTGGTTGATCTCATCTACGGCGTCGTTGATCCGCGCATCAGGGAGGCACGCACATGAATGCCGGACTGAAACTCCTGTTACGCCAGAAGAAGGCCGTCGTTGGTCTGGCTATCGTCATCGCATTGTGCCTGATGGCTCTGTTCGCGCCGATCCTTGCCCCGAACGATCCAGCTGCGCGTGTCGGTCGCTCGCATCAGCCACCCAGCATTGAACATGTCATGGGCACCACAAAAATGGGCCGTGATGTTTTCAGTCAATTTGTCTGGGGTGCCCGGTCATCCCTGACGATAGGCTTTGCAACCGGAATATTCATCACCGTACTCGGTACATTGATCGGCCTTGCCGGTGGTTATTTTGGCGGACGCACCGACAATATTCTCGACCTCCTGACCAATGCGGTGCTTGTCATTCCCAATATTCCGCTGTTGATCTTGCTGGCATCGTTTGCTGGTACAGTAGGACCTGTTGCCATCATGGCGATCATCGCTCTGACATCTTGGCCGTGGGGGGCACGCATGACGCGTTCTCAGACATTGGCTTTGCGCAACCGCGAATTTGTTGTCGCTGCGCGTATGGTGGGTGAGCCGAACTGGCGGATCGTATTTGTCGAGATCGTGCCTAATCTCCTGCCACTCATCGCGCTCAATCTTGTCGGCAGTATTATCTATGCCATCGTTGCCCAGACGACATTGGAATATCTTGGCTTTGGCGATCCATTGAATGTGACGTGGGGCACCATGCTTTACAACGCACAGAACTCGTCGGCGATTATCGTTGGTGCATGGTGGGATATCGCAGTGCCCTGTGCTGGCATCGTTCTGGTCGGGCTTGGGCTTTCACTGCTCAACTTCACCTTTGACGAAATCGCCAATCCGCAACTGCGTTCTGGTCCGGCACTTCGCCGCTGGTTGCGGCTCAATCGTCTGCGCACACGCGAATTGGAGGCTGCACGATGAGCAATGCGCTTCTGCAAATTCGCAATCTCAGTGTTGATTATCTGCTCGACAAGGGCGTTTTCAATGCTGTGAAAAATGTGTCTTTCGACATTGGCCGCGGCGAACTTTTCGGTCTTGCCGGGGAATCGGGCTGCGGCAAGAGCACAATAGCCTATGCGATCACGCGACTTGCCAAACCACCGGCATGGGTGGCGGGTGGAGAGATACTGCTTGATGGACAGGATCTGCTCGGTATGACCGAGCGGGCACTGCAAGCGGTGCGATGGAAACGCATTGGCATGGTGTTTCAGAGCGCCATGAACTCGCTCAATCCCTTGATGCGGGTCGAGGCACAATTTCATGATGTGTTATCTCGCCATACCGGTTGCAACCGCGAGAAGTCGCGGGCGCGGGCGGAAGAAATGTTTCGGCTTGTCGGTATTCCTGTTGACCGGCTTTCCAACTATCCGCACCAGTTCAGCGGCGGCATGCGCCAGCGCATTGTGATAGCCATCTGCCTGGCTCTCAGCCCGGAGCTGATCATCATGGACGAACCGACAACGGCGCTTGACGTGGTGGTGCAGCGGGAAATCCTTGAACAGGTCGTGGACCTGCAGAAGAGCCATGGTTTCTCGGTATTGTTCATAACGCATGATCTGCATTTGATGGCCCAGATATGTCATCGGATCGGCGTGATGCTGAAGGGGAAACTGGTTGAGGTTGGCGATGTCAAGCAGGTCAGCCGTGCGCCTGTGCATGACTATACCAAACGATTATGGGGCGCGATTCCCAGCCTGCCCAGCATGAATGCCATGGAAAGGAGGCCCGCATGAACGCCATTCCTGACATTAAGGGCGCTAAAGCAACCGAGACATCATCGGTGATTGCGCTTGAAGATATCACGCGATCCTTTGGTCTTGTTCATGCTTTGCGCGGTATATCCTTTTCATTGGTGCCGGGCAGGGCGCTGGCGCTTGTGGGTGAGTCCGGCTGCGGAAAGACAACCTGCGCGCGCATTATCGCACGGATGGATCGGCCCACATCGGGCACGATGCTTTTCCGCGGCAATGATGTCACTACTGTTGGCTCAGGAACTGAGGAAAAGTCTTATCGCCGTGCCGTGCAGATGATTTTTCAGGACCCATTTGCCTCACTCAATCCTGTGTTTTCAGTGGGACATCATCTGGTTCGACCGCTGAAACTGCATGGTCATGTCAAGGGTAGAAAGGGCGCAGCGGATGGTGTCGACGCCTTGCTTGAGAGCGTGGGGCTTGATCCGATTTTGACTGCACATAAGTTTCCGCACGAACTCTCCGGCGGGCAGCGTCAGCGGGTGAACATTGCACGCGCTCTGGCCGTGCAGCCGGAAGTTCTTGTGGCTGACGAGCCAACGTCGATGCTCGATGTCTCGATCCGTCTCGGTATTATTGAACTGCTTTCAGGCATAAAGCGTGAGCGCAACCTGGCCCTGCTTTACATCACCCATGACATAGCAACGGCGGCGCATGTAGCCGAAGAAATCGCTGTGATGTTTGCCGGACAGATGGTCGAGTGGGGAGATACAATGTCTGTTATTACTGATCCTTGTCATCCCTATACCAAGCTGCTGCTTTCGGCCGTGCCCGATCCGTATCAGCCGTTCGTGCCGGGCGACAGCGTGCGGTTTCTCCAGCATGCGGAAAAAATCCGTCAGATATCCCGGCCATCATCCGATGGGGTGGATAAGGTTGGTCCCAACCATTTTGTCCGCACACTTGGCGAAGCAGGCTGATCAAAGGGGTATCAGATGGACCTTCTTGTCAGACTATATGCGCTTGAACCAAAGCCGGAACTTGATCAGCGTCTGGCTGATGCAGGCATTGCGGTTCGCCGGGTGCTCGCTCCTGAACTCGGTCTTGTTTCAGACTGGATCAAAGAGGAATTTGGACCCGGCTGGGCAAGCGAAGCCACCATTGCCTGCACCCGGCAACCATCGGCCTGTTTCATTGCGACCAAGAATGGCAAGCTCGTCGGCTTTGCCTGTTACGATGCCATTGCGCGCGGTTTTTTCGGACCAACAGGTGTCAGTGAGGAGGCACGGGGCGCAGGCATTGGCCACAGCCTTCTGCTTGCCTGCCTGCTCGATATGCGCGTGCAGGGCTATGGCTACGCGGCGATCGGTGATGTCGGTCCCGTCGATTTCTACGTCCGTGCAGTCGGAGCAACGCCGATTGCCGATTCCGAACCCGGCGTTTTTGCCGGACTGCTCAGATATCCAGATTAAATCCTGAAAGCTTACCCATGACATCACGATATGCATTCCGACTGGCAACCGCATGGCATCCTGCCAAGGACGATGAACCTCTTGCCTATGTGCTGACCCTTACCAATCTCTCGGATGAGCCAATCCGGGACTTCCGCCTTTGTGTGAGTGGACCGGGCCGTATTGATCCGGCTGCTTCTGTGGAAGGTGCAACACTGACAGCCCGGCTTTCCAATCATTCGGAATTCGCACCGCCGGTTGATTTTGTGCTTCAGCCCAAAACATCATGGACAATCACAGCGCGAGGATTGAGCTATCCTCTGCGCCACTGGACCGATGGGGGCACCACCGCTTATCTCGTTCTTGCCGACGGAACGACCGCGCCCGTTGCAATCACACCCACCCGGGCCATCGGTGATAATGCACCATTGAAGCGTGGCGCCGAAATCTATCCTGTTCCTGTGAGTGTCGACGTTCCGCTTTCCATTGTGCCATGGCCGCAAGCGGTCTCGATTTCCGGCCGCCGTTGCGTGCCTTTGGGACTTGCTTTGCTGCCGCGAGATGATGAAGCCGAGCGCGCCGCTGACACTTTTGAGACCTTGGTGCAGTCACTCTTTCCTGTTGAGGGTATTGTTCGTTCGCAGGCCGAGGGCGGTCTGCCCGTGACGCTTCGGGTTGCAGAAGGGTTCAAAGCGGAAGCCTATGCGATCCGTTTTGGCGATCAGACAGAAGTGACAGCCGGAAGCCGTTCGGGTCTGCTCTATGGCCTGATCACTCTTGGTCAGATTTTGCGGGGAGCACGGCTCCATCCGGAAACCTTTGTGTTTCCACTCGAAGGTGAAATCCGCGACGAACCAACCATGCGCTGGCGCGGCACACATCTGGATGTGGCGCGGCAATTCTATGGATCAGCGGAGATCAGCCAGTTCCTCAACATCCTCGCATGGAACAAGCTCAATCGCTTTCACTGGCATCTTTCGGATGATGAAGCGTGGCGTGTGGAGATTGATGCCTATCCGGAACTCGTTTCCATTGGTGCGTGGCGTGGCCATGGTCTGCCGATCCCGCCATTGCTGGGCTCTGGCCCGGAAGCAATGGGTGGCTATTACACCAAGGTTGCTATTCGCGAGATCATCCGTTTGGCCGATGATCTCGGTATTGATGTCGTACCTGAAATCGACATGCCGGGGCATTGCTATTCCGTCCTGCAATCGCTGCCATGGCTGTGCGATCCGCAGGAGACAGGCGAGTATTTTTCCATTCAGGGCTTTCCGGACAATTGCCTCAACCCCGCGCGCGAGGAAACCTATCAGTTTGTCGAGACCATTCTGGATGAGTTGCTCGAACTTTTCCCCTCGAAGACAATTCATGTCGGAGCGGATGAAGTACCCGCCGACGCATGGACTGGTTCACCGCAAGCAAAGGCACGGCTTGCCCAATTGGGCAGCGACAATGCGGCAGTGCTTCAGGCGGATTTTCTGAAGCGGGTGCAGGCATCGCTCACCAAACGGGGACGTATCACCGGCGCATGGGAAGAGGCGGCCCATGGCGGCGGCATCGATAAAAACCACTGTTATCTTAATGGCTGGCACACGGTCGAAATCAGCGCAAAGCTTGCGACGGAAGGCTATGACATCGTGGTCTGTCCCGGCCCGGTCTACTATCTCGATATGGCCAATAGTCCTGACTGGTCGGAGCCCGGTGCCGGTTGGGCGGGTTGGTCAGAACCGGAAAAGCTTTATAATTTTGATCCCGTCGAAGGTTGGAGCACATCGCAAAAGGAACGTTTCCTTGGTGTCCAGACCTGCATCTGGTCTGAACCGATGACGGATCGTGCGGTTTTTGACCGGCTGGTCTTCCCGCGTATTTCGGCGCTGGCAGAGACCGGGTGGACAAGGCCAGAGGCCAAATCCTGGAGCCGCTTCAAGGCTTTGGCCGGATTGATGCCCATTCTTTATGGCTTTCGATCGGAGGCGTGATCTACGCAAGCACGCTGGTATCAATGGCAAAAAACTCTAGTTGCGGACGTTGCGCATGATCATTTCGTAATGGGCATTCACATAGTCGCCAAGCTCGGGAAGGTCGGTCTGACAGTCCAACAGCTTGTCGATTGTCAATGTCAGCGCCGGGCTGAGAAGAATATAGCTCATTTGGCTGGCGGCCGCTTCCGGCCGGAAAATACCTTCCCGAACGCCTTTCTCAAGGATGTGTTGAAGCATTGTCAAAATTGGCCGGACAAATTCCTCGTAATGCGATGCGGTCAAATCCGGAAAGCTCCGGCCATCGGAAATCAGGAACCGGAGGATTTCACGGGAGTAGGGGTTCACGGTCATATGTTCATAGACCGTATCCAGATACAGCCGCACGAGTTCATCGCTCGGGCGGTTCTGATGCTCTTGCCAGAACTGTTCCTCGTTGAAAATTGGCTGTGACAGCTTGCGCACGACGTCCTGAAACAGCTCTTCCTTGTTCTGGAAATAGAGATAAATCGTGCCCTTGGTAACACCAGCCCGGTTGGCGACATCTTCGATGCGGGTTGCCGTATAACCGCGCTCCACAAACTCATCGAAAGCAGCATGCAGAATTTCCTGCGGACGCTGGGCCTTGCGGCGCGCCCTCACTCCCGGTGCAGTCGCACCTACCTCGGCGCTTGACGCCTCTTTTATTTCAGCCATGATTTCTTCCAATGGAGCATTGAAGCCGTTTGAATGAGATTATACATTGACTGAACAATCAGTCAATAATATACCCGTCACACCTTTGCATGGATTGGTAGAACGATGCGGCCTGACTTTTACTCCCCGAAATTGACGGTTGAGCGCCAATCATGGCGGCGCGATAACCCTTTCATGCGCAAAGCGATTATCATGGTTTTTGGGCTTGCCCTGTTGGCGGGTTGTCAGCCTGAAAAAGCTGCAGATCAAAAACCACCAGCACAGGTCAATGCGGTCAAGGTAGAGTTCACGGACTATTCGCAAAGTGTTTCGGTGACAGGCGAAATACGCGCCAAGATCGACAGTAATCTATCGTTCCGGGTAAGTGGCAAGGTAACAGAGCGGCTCGTTGATGTGGGTGATCATGTGGCGGCGGGCGACGTGCTTGCACGTATCGATCCGACGCAGCAAAAGGCTGATCTTGACGCTTCGGAAGCTGCTGTGCGTTCCGCAGAGGCGCAGGTCAGGCAGACCACATCCGCTTTTGACCGGCAGAAGGCGCTTCTTGCACAAGGGTTCACCACAAGGAGCGCCTATGACAGCGCCGAAGAAGCCCAGCGCACGGCGCAAGGATCACTCGATGCAGCCAAGGCTCAACTCGATACATCGCGCGAAACCCTTTCCTATACGGAGTTGAAAACGGATGCCTCGGGTGTCGTGACCGCCCGCAATATTGAGGTGGGGCAGGTGACCCAGATCGCGTCAACTGCATTCACAGTGGCGGTCGATGGGCCGCGCGACGCGATCTTCAATGTGTATGAAGGGCTGGTAACGCGAAACATCGGCAACCATCAGATTCAGATTACTCTGCTCGATGATCCCACTATCACAGCCACGGGCACGATCCGCGAGGTTTCGCCAACCGTTGATGATGCTTCTGGCACGGTGCGTGTAAAAGTGGCCGTGCAAAACCCGCGGCCTGAAATGGCGCTCGGCTCTGTGGTGATCGGAACGGTGAAACTGGCTGCCGTCAAAGCGGCTGTTTTACCATCATCGGTGATGACATCGGATAATGGCAAGCCGGCCGTATGGGTGATTGATCCGCAGACAAAAGCGGTCAGCCTGCGCAGCGTGACGGTGACGGCCTATGAGTCCTTGAACGTCGCAATTGGTGGCGGCCTACAGGCGGGTGATCAGGTCGTAACTTCAGGTGGAACCCGGTTGCGTCCGACCGAAATTGTAGCAGTCAAGAATGGTGATCCATCATGAGGCGTGTTCTTGTTGCAGGTACAGGTCTTGTCTGTCTGACCCTTGGTCTTGCTGCTTGCCAAAAAGAAGATGAGGCTGGAAAGCCCGAGGTTATCAGGCCAGTCCTTTCCACCATCCTTAAATCGCAGTCCGTGCAGGTGCGTGGCTTTGCTGGGAAGGTCGAGCCGCGTTTTGAAACCAAGCTTGGGTTCCGCACGCTTGGGCGCATTGTTCGCCGAGACGTTTCGGTGGGTGATCAGGTCTCGAACGGGCAGGAGATAGCGGCAATCGATCCACTGGCGCTCGAGCTGGCGGTGCAGGCGGCGGAAGCGAGTCTGTCGTCAGCCAAAGCCCAGCTTGCCAATGCGGCGTCGACGGAAGATCGACAGAAAGCACTGCTTAGCCAGAGTTCGGCGACGGAAGCGACTTTCGATCAGGCACAGCAGGCACATGAAGCGGCACGGGCATCGGTCGTGCGCGCCGAGGCTGACCTGACCAAAGCACGGGAAGAGCTTGGTTATGCGGTGCTGCGCTCCGATTTTGATGGCGTGGTTACGTCGCTGCAAGCGGATGTGGGGCAGACAGTGACAGCAGGTCAACAGATTGCCGTGGTTGCGCGCCCTGATGTGCGGGAAGCCGTTGTTGATATACCGGAAGCCGTCGCCAACCCCATTAAAATCGGTAGCAAGTTCGGCGTTTCGCTCCAAACCGATCCGACAATCCAGACGTCAGGTGTTGTCCGGGAAATAGCCCCGCAGGCCGATGAAGCCACACGCACGCGCCGTACACGCATTACCCTGGAACAGCCACCGGAAGGGTTTCGTCTGGGGACAACCGTGACCGCCTATCTGACGACAGCGGCTGACCCGAGAATACGCATTCCAGCGACCGCCATTTTCGACAAGGACGGCAAGACGTTTGTCTGGCTCATTGACAGCAAGCAGGCAACAGTTTCCGCCAAAGAGGTTAAACTGGAAAACCGCACCAGCTTCGAGGCAATTGTCGTGGATGGTCTGACGGACGGGGACCGGATAGCAACGGCGGGCGCACACAGTCTTACCGATGGCCGAAAGATCAAGCTGACTGACGGGAACCCACTATGAAAAAGTTCAATCTTTCAGAATGGGCGCTCGATCACCGGTCTCTCGTCTGGTATTTCATGATCGTTTTTACGATTGCGGGGATTTTCTCCTACCTCAATCTTGGCCGCGAGGAAGATCCGAACTTCACCATCAAGACCATGGTGATCTCGGCGCAATGGCCGGGAGCCTCCGTTGAGGACACGACAACGCAGGTCACCGAGCGGATTGAAAAGAAGCTCGAGGAACTGGACACGCTGGATTATACCCGCAGTGTCAGTTCGCCGGGCTCGACAACGATTTTCCTTAATCTCAAGGACACGGTACGTGGCGATGCGGTCACGCAAACTTGGATTCGCGTCCGCAATATGATCCGCGATATTTCACCGCAATTTCCGCAAGGTGTGGTCGGACCGTTCTTCAATGATCAGTTTGGCGATGTCTATGGCAATGTTTACGGCTTCACCTCAGATGGACTAAGCCAGCGGCAATTGCGTGATTACGTTGAAGACGTCAGGCGGAAAATCCTGACTGTCCCCGATGTTGGCAAGGTCGAACTTGTCGGGGCACAGGACGAAGCCATCTATCTGGAGTTTTCCCCCAAACAGGTGGCCGCTCTCGGGCTGGATCAACAGGCCATTATCAGCACCTTGCAAGCCCAGAACGCGATTACCCCATCGGGCGTTATCGAGACTGGACCCGAACGGGTAATGATCCGGGTGAACGGCCAGTTCGTATCGGAAAAAAGCCTTCAGGCCATCAATCTGCGCGTCAATGACCGGTTTTTCCGTTTGAGCGATGTGGCGCGGGTTACCCGCGGCTATGCGGACCCGCCGACCAGTCTGTTCCGTGTGAATGGCAAGGAAGCGATCGGGCTTGCCATCGGTATGAAGCCGAACGGCAATCTGCTTAAATTTGGCGAACATCTTAAAGCGCAGATGCAGCAGATCACAGCGGATTTGCCCGTTGGCGTCGGTGTTAATCTGGTTTCAGATCAGCCGCAGATCGTCGAAGAAGCGGTTTCCGGTTTCACTCGCGCATTGTTCGAGGCCGTTGCCATCGTGTTGGCGGTCAGCTTTGTCAGTCTGGGAATGCGCGCCGGCTTTGTCGTTGCGCTGGCCATACCGCTTGTTCTGGCGATCACCTTCATGGTGATGGAGTATATGGGCATTTCGCTGCAGCGTATCTCGCTTGGTGCTTTGATTATCGCGCTTGGGCTGCTTGTGGATGACGCCATGATCGCGGTCGAGATGATGGTGGCACGGCTAGAGTCGGGAGATGATTTACGAAAAGCCGCGACCTATGTTTATACCCACACGGCTTTTCCGATGCTGACAGGCACGTTGGTGACAGTATCGGGCTTCATTCCCGTTGGTCTGAATAGCAGTGCGGCGGGCGAATTCACCTATACGCTGTTCGTGGTGATTGCCGTATCTCTGGTTGTCTCGTGGATCGTGGCCGTGGTTTTCACGCCGCTGCTTGGCGTGACTTTGCTGCCAAAGACAATGAAGAACAAGCACGAGAATCCCAGCCGGTTTGCCACGCTGTTTCAACGCATCCTTTTGACTTGCATGCGGTTTCGCTGGGTGACAATCGCCGTTACGGTGGGCATTTTTGCCCTGTCGGTCTACGGTATGGGCCATGTGCAACAACAGTTCTTCCCCAATTCCGACCGTCACGAGCTGATTGTCGACTGGAACTTGCCGCAGAACGCCTCGATTCTTGAAACCAAGGCACAGATGGACAAGTTTGAGGCAGAGCAACTCGCTGGGAACGCCGATATCGATCATTGGAGTTCCTATGTCGGGCAGGGCGCAATCCGTTTCCTTCTGTCGTTCGACGTGCAGCCATCAAATCCCTTCTTCGGGCAGACCGTTATTGTAACAAAGAGTCTCGAAGCGCGTGACCGGCTGCGAACGAAACTACAAGCGTGGCTGAAAAACGAGTTTCCAAGCACCGATGCCTTTGTGCATCTGCTTGATATCGGACCGCCGGTCGGACGTCCGGTTCAGTATCGTGTCAGTGGGCCCGATGTTCAGAAGGTCCGCGATTATTCCCATGAGATGGCCAATCTGATTGCAGGCAATCCATCCATCGGCGACATTACATTTGACTGGAACGAACCATCACGCGTCATCAAGGTGGACGTGCTGCAGGATAAGGCACGGCAACTGGGGATCACCTCGGAATCGATCGCCTCGTCGCTCAATGCGGTCGTCGGTGGCTCCACAATCACGCAGGTCAGGGATTCCATCTATCTTATCGATGTGATCGTGCGTGCCCGTGCTGATGAGCGTGGATCAATCGATCAGCTGCGCAATATCCAGCTGACAACCGCCAATGGTCAGTCCGTGCCGGCAGCCGCTGTGGCAAATTTCCGCTATGAACTTGAGCAGTCCGTTGTCTGGCGCCGTGCGCGCCAACCCACCATCACACTCAAAGCCGGTGTTTTGGGTGATCTGCAGCCAGCGACGGTTGTCTCACAGCTTGCCCCGAAAGTAGTGGAGTTCACGGAAAAACTGCCACCCGGTTATGGGATTGTCGTGGGCGGTGCCGTTGAAGAAAGCGGCAAGGCCCAGGCTCCAATCGCTGCCGTCGCACCTTTGATGCTGTTCGCCATGGTGACGCTGCTGATGATCCAGTTGCAAAGCTTCCAGCGGCTGTTCCTGGTGTTTGCGGTTGCGCCTCTGGCAATCATCGGTGTTGTTGCCGCTCTGCTCTCCAGCAATTCACCGCTTGGCTTTGTCGCATTGCTCGGCGTGCTGGCTTTGATTGGTATTCTGATCCGAAACTCGGTCATCCTCGTCGTCCAGATCGAGGACCTGCGAAGTGAGGGCAAAGACCCATGGAGTGCTGTTGTCGAAGCGACGGAGCATCGAATGCGTCCCATCATGCTAACGGCTGCGGCTGCAAGTCTTGCGCTGATCCCGATTGCCCGCGAGATTTTCTGGGGACCGATGGCCTATGCCATGATGGGGGGAATTATTGTTGGAACTGTGCTGACGCTGCTCTTTTTGCCAGCGCTCTATATTGCCTGGTTCCGTATCAAGGCTCCCGATCATAATGCGCCGCCCGAGGAGCATCAGGAACCCGCGGGTGTTAACGCGTGATGGATGATAAGGTGGGAGCCGGGTGCTCCCATCAGACAACAGGAATGTCATGAGCGAACAGGCACCGGGAAATCCCCTTCACACACTTCGGGTTGTCGAGTTTGAGGGAATTGGCCCCGGGCCGCTTGCCGGGCTCATGCTTGCCAATCTTGGGGCGCAGGTGACAGTGATTACGCGTCCGACACCACTAAAAATCATGCAGGAATTCGGAGGTGATGCGGGGAACAATCCCCTTCGCCAAAACAAACGGATTGTTGCTCTCGACCTCAAAACAGCTGCCGGTGTCGAGCAGGCGCTTGAGCTGGTCGCCGTTGCCGATGCATTGATCGAAGCCAACAGGCCCGGCGTCATGGAACGCCTTGGCATTGGACCGGACGAATGCGCTGCCCGCAATCCGCGGCTGGTTTACGGCCGGATGACCGGTTGGGGCCAGACAGGTCCTCTGGCGCAAAGTGCCGGTCATGATCTGAACTATCTCGCTTTGACGGGGCTACTTTCTCTCTCTGCGCGTTCGGGAGAAGCGCCCATAGCGGCGCCAACCGTGATGGGTGATGCCGCTGGTTCTCTTGGTCTGTGTTTCGGTATCGTCAGCGCTGTGCTGGATGCCAGAATATCAGGTCAGGGAAGAGTGGTGGATGCGGCAATTGTCGATGTGGTGGCGATGCTTGGAACAATCGTGCAACTCGCGCGTGCAAGCGGGCAGATTGACGGGGCTGAGCCAAGCCCGTTTCATGACTCGCCATTTTACGACAGCTATATCTGTGCTGATGGGCACTTCATTACTGTCGGGGCACTTGAAACGCAGTTTTATGCGATATTGCTTGCCAAACTCGGACTTACAGATGTCGATCCAGCTTCGCAATATGACCGCAAACAATGGCCTGCTCTGAAGGCGCGTTTCGCTGAACTATTTGCCAGTCGTCCACGTGATCACTGGTGTGAAATTCTGGAAGGAAGCGATGCCTGCTTTGCACCGGTTCTGAACATTGCTGAAGCGGTAAACCATGCACATAACAGGGCGCGGGGCATCTATAGGGAGACGTCCTCGGGACTGATCGAGACGGCACCTGCGCCGCGGTTCTCGGTTCTCAATCCTGCCAGATAATAAAAATCCGGGATCTTTCGACCCCGGATTTCTTGTTAGCGATACTTAGAAGTTGCGCTGGAAGCGGATAATGCCACCAAAGGCATCGTCGCTGCCGCCATGGGCTTCTGAGTAGTCCTTACGCGCACCGTCAAACTTGGTGTAGTTGATTTCCGGTGTAATCGTGAAGCCGGGAACCAGTTCGTAAGCCACGTTCAAAGCAGCAGCAATCGTGCCCTGTTCTTCGTAGGCAACCTGAGCGTTGACAGTTGCCTTGTCGGATACCTTGGCAGCCAAACCACCCCAGATAGCATAATCACCTTCCCACGTACCGAACCAATTGCGATTCAGATTGGTGTTGAATGATTTGTCGTCATAGTTGGTCTGATAGGCACCCATGACCCAGGCGGACACTGTGTCAGTAAACTTGACGTCCAAACGAGCTTTGAAGCCCCATTCTTCGACAGCTGAGTCATAACCAGCGATACCGGAGATTGATCCCCAACCCTGTTCAAACTTGGCACCGATAAGGGCATGAGGCATGTAGTCATCAATACGATAGTCGTAACTCTGACCATTCAAATTCTCAGCTTCACCCTGTTCAGCGGCGATAATAGCAGAGAAGCCGTTTCCAGCGGTATACGTATAGCTCACCTGGTTGCTGGCAAAGCTGTTGTACTGGATCACGTCGTCGTTGATGATGTTACCTGCATAACCAACCCATGAACCGAAGATTTCATCGGCAACACCGATGCGGAAGCCGCCCAGTTCGATGAAAGCCTGTGGGATGGACGCGCCGTCCTGATTGCCGTCAGTGTATTGGAAACGTGTCTGGATATAGGAGCGGAGTGTGCCGAGTTCGGTTTCCGTACGTGCATCAAAACGGACTTCAGCGCGGGCACGCTTGTACCACGTATCATTTTTGCCGCCCATATGACCACCCAAATAGGGGTCGTCACCACCGCCGGCATCATAACGCATATAGCCGCCGATTTTCAGGCATGTTTCTGTGCCGGGAATATAGAAGAAGCCAGCGCCATACGCGTCGCAGACGCGCACATATTCCACGGCTTCCGGTTCGGCCACGACGACTGCATCTGCAGCGCGCGCGCCCGACACCACAACAAGCGCAGCGGCGGTGCCGAGAAGAAGACTTTTGATATTCATGTCGATCTCCAGTTAAGGATAAATTGTTAGAGGCAAGCCAAAGACGCAGTGCCGCACTTATGTCTTACTTTGGCACCCTTTTCGTCAAAGGACATAACTGGTGGTATCATGCTACCAATGCTAATGTTGCCTTTTTGCTACAATCTATCGGGTTTAAAACGCCAAGACTGACGGCCCGGGATGACGTCATTAGCCCAACAAAGTGGCCAGCCGACTTACTGTTTTCGTGCGAAAATCAATGTTTCTGAGGACATAAACCCCATGAGGGCTCACCGGCGAGGATTTGTCGGCTGGATCAGTTTTTCGCGTAAACATCTTTGTGAAATGGCTTGCCAGCAGAAAAACGGATCTTAAAATGGTAGCAAAATGCGACCAGTTATGTCCTTTGACTGCCTTGAAAATCGGATGCAACGTAACGATGCATATTCTCGTTGACGTAGAAGGACTGCGCTTCAACAAGAAGGCAATTGAGTTCAGTTGATCTCCAGTCAATGCTCAAAAGGCCCTGCTTTTAAAGGCAGGGCCATTTTATTTGGGCCTGTTAACGCGGAATTCTTGCTTTTCAGACGGCGTAATAGTCAGGCGTTCGATCTATGGGCAACAGATCGTAATCTTTGTTGGCAAGGTGAATATCGAACTGGGCGCGAGCGATATGCGCGGCAACCATATTCTCAAAAACATCATTGAGTGGAGGCAAGATATCTATCCGTCGGCCTCCATCTTCCAGCAGGCGCACAAGGCCTTCTGCCTCCGCTCGCTTCATTAAACGGCGAATGTGTGTGCGGGAAACACCGTAGAGATGACCGATATCATCATAGGGAAAGCAGACAGTATTTTCAGTAACTGTTGATGGCTGTCCCTTCATTGACATAAGTTTGCAAAGCAGGATGCCGCCCCCGTCGCTGATCGCGAACAATTTCGAACTGTGCAGTTTGGAGATCATTGTGCTGATGTTCAGCAGCGAGTGCAGGCTGGACGCGAAATAGCGTTCCACAAAATCATCCGACCCTTCAATCAGCTGTTTGTAATGCCGTGAAGGGAACAGTTTGTCCGCTGCGCTGAGGGCTATGCCGGTAATTCTTCTGATGCCGAATATCATCTTGTTGGTTGGTTGGATCAGGTGATTCCTGTGATCACTTTCGTCCAGCACACGGGTAACAAGTCCTATGTTTTCTAAAAGGTCGATCGTAGCAGCAGTGGTGTTTTTGCTGCATAGCTTTAAACCCGACGTTATGTTCTGAATGCTGGATATTGTTGCGCCGTGATTTCCATTGCTGCGTGTAAAATGCAACGCCAGAATGGACATACAGATCACCTGACGAGCAACATTGGCCATGACTTTGTTGGCCATATATCGACCTTCGAAAATCCTGACGGCACCGTTTGCGTAGTCAGTGGCAGCGGTCCCGAAATTGGGATTTCGTCTCAGGATAGCCACTCTTTGCAGTAGCCACTTTGAACGCGTTTCATGACTGATGCAGGGAAGAGTTTCCGGCACGCCGTCGTTCATAAATGCGATTCCCATGCGATTGACTCTCCGTCTGGGTTTTACCAGGACAAATACACCCTTTACGGGCAGCTCTTTTGGCGGGGTGTCGGGGAGCCCTCTCCTGATTACGCAATCTACATGCTTTGGCTGAAGACACCGATAACAAGTGCGTGAATCCGGGAAGGGCTTTTCGTGATAGTAAGTAGGGTATCCGTTGATTGTTGATCACCACGATGAATGTCGTGCTGCTGGTCGTTGGGCTTAATCCAGTAGGTTGTATTCTCTTTCAACATAAACAATTGGATCGGGCACCAATGATATGGGCGTAAGCTAATCCGAGGAGTAGGCGGCAATCATTGCGTCGCAGGCACGTTTCAATTGTTGTTGAGGGCCTTCTGCGCCAGCGCTTTGGCTGCATACCCGCGCCCCCTCGACGAGTAGCATCAGTGCATCGGCCAATTGCTCCGCCTGTTTCACTCCAGCCTGCCGGCAAAGATCGGTCAGGCGGTCCATATGCGCTTTTTTGGCATCCACGATCACCTTGAAAGCCGGGTGATTGGCTTCTTTCAATTCGACAGCGGCATTTGCGAGATCGCAACCGCGCCGGTCATTGAATATGCATTCCGCAGCTTCTTCAATCCAGCCGCGTATCTGGGCAAGTGGATTGTCAGGGAAGGTTGCTTCCAGATCACGCCAAATTTGTTCCCGGCGCTCGGACACCTGTTTGAGGCATTCGCAGATCAGATCATCCTTTGATCCGAAATGGCGATAAAGCGTCATCTTGTTGGAATCAGCGGCCTCTGCAATCGCGTCAACACCAACACCCTTGATGCCTTGCTGGCGAAACAAATCAATGGCGCTGGCCATGATACGCGCGCGCGGCGGCATGCGGTTGCCTTCGGATTCCACCGATATAACAGTCTCGTGAGGCTTTGATATTTCTTGCGTTGGTGCGCTTGACATGGATGTTACCGTCCAGTAACTATTGGCTTGTTACTTACCGGTAACACGCATTTGGTTCGTGTGTCAATTTTATTTGAAATTGGTTCCGGGCTGCCGCCACAGAAAAGTACGGATTGAAGTTTCTATTTGAAAACGCGGCAACGACGCCGCTGAGAAGGAGTGCATCATGCCACAGACATATGCCGATCTTACCCTTGCTGAAGCCCTGTCAGATCCCCTGATCAACGCTGTCATGAGCGCTGATCATGTGACCCGCAGCGAGCTCGAACTCCTTATGAAGTCTGTGGCACGCAAAAATTTTGAAGCCACCGCTTCCACCAATTGGCAACGACCCTTTACAGTCGATGGGCCCGCAGTGACCAAAAGTCTGGCTGCCATAGGCAACCGCATGGCATCGGCTTGTTGCGGAAGTGCAGTCTAGGGTTCGTCAACTGTTCGATTGCTGTTTTGAAAAACCGGCGGCCTCCATGAGGGCTGCCGGTTTTCTTTTAGCCAGCGCCGTCAGACAATTTTCATATAATCTTTCCAACGGGGATCACGCATATAGCTGCGGGCACGCATGTGTTTCCACGCGCCATATTTATGGAAATCAAAGTCAAGCGCGGACACTTCCCTTTGGACCATGGCCCATGTGGACCATTTAATATCGGCGAGCGCTTTGTGGACATAGAGCCGGGCATACATTTGCGGATCGAAATGGCCGAAATACTCCTCGATCACCTCGTTCTCTATGGTGTTGGAGAAAAACATCTCGCCGCACCAGATACCTAGATCGTAGCATCGGTCGTTGTTCGACGCGTATTCGTAATCAATGAGCATGATCGTCTTGGCGTTATCGACCATAAAATTGCCCGGCATGGGATCATTGAAGCAGGCGACAAGATAAAGCGGCCAGCGGTAAATATTTTAGCAGAAGCCACAAAACCACATATCAGAGAATTATACGGCAGTTGCGATTTGCCAAGAGAAGTACGACTGCGGCGTTTGAGAGATTCCGACGGTAAGCAAGTATGATGAGTTCGTTTGCCAAGCTGTATTTGAGTCATATGACACGCTTGTCACCAGCCTTGTATCTGCACAGGATTTTCGCAACTGCCCAAAATATCATCATGAAATGTTCAATTGTTGGGCTGGCAATCGTTTAGTACGCGTCGGGCAGATTGTTTTTTGACGCAATGCGAACCGGAAATTCGATGGAATAAAGCGTGCGCATTTGAACGCCTGTCAAAATCCTCTGCGGTTTAGTTCGTTGGCAAGCTAAAATTTCGGTTTTTTGGCTTTTCCAACACGGGCAATTCTCTTGATTGCAAAAGTGGCACGCAACTTGCTTTGGAGAAAATATCCGCAGGTGGCGGCGCACGATTGGGCGTTGGGACCTGCAAGATTAGCGCGCACAACTAGGTAGTGAGAGAAGCCACAATGACAAAATACAAACTCGAATATATCTGGCTCGACGGTTACACACCGGTCCCAAATCTTCGCGGCAAGACGCAGGTCAAGGAATTTGACGCTTTTCCAAAGTTGGAACAGCTGCCGCTCTGGAACTTCGACGGAAGTTCGACTTTGCAGGCCGAAGGCCGGAGTTCGGACTGTGTTCTGAAGCCTGTTGCGGTTTATCCTGATAGTGAGCGCAAGAACGGCGTTCTGGTCATGTGCGAAGTTATGATGCCCGACGGCAAGACACCGCACCCATCCAACAATCGCGCAACCATTCTTGACGATGAAGGCGCATGGTTCGGTTTCGAGCAGGAATACTTCTTCTACCAGAACGGTCGTCCACTCGGCTTCCCTGAAACCGGCTACCCAGCGCCACAGGGTCCTTATTACACCGGTGTTGGCTATAGCAATGTTGGTAGCGTTGCCCGCCAGATTGTCGAAGAGCACCTCGATATCTGCCTCGCTGCTGGTCTGAACCATGAAGGCATCAATGCTGAGGTGGCCAAGGGTCAGTGGGAATTCCAGATTTTCGGCAAGGGCTCGAAGCGGGCTGCCGACGAAATCTGGATGGCTCGCTATCTCCTGCAGCGCCTGTGCGAAAAGTACGGCATTGATGTTGAATACCATTGCAAGCCACTCGGTGACACCGACTGGAACGGTTCCGGCATGCATGCCAACTTCTCGACTGCGTTTATGCGCGAAGTCGGTGGCAAGGACTATTTTGAACAGGTCATGGCTGCATTTGCCGATGCCTGCGATGACCATATTGCCGTGTATGGACCAGACAACCATCTGCGCTTGACCGGCAAGCACGAGACTCAGTCCATTCATCAGTTCAGCTATGGTGTTGCTGATCGTGGTGCGTCGATCCGCGTGCCACATAGCTTCGTGAACAGTGGCTATCGTGGTTATCTTGAAGATCGCCGTCCGAACTCGCAGGGTGATCCCTACCAGATCGCTTCGCAGATTCTGCGCACCATTGCGTCGGTTCCGGAGCCTGTTGCCGACACACTGGCTGCCTGACTTTAATGCTTCCGGCATGGCGCGGGTTTCTGCGCCATGCCGTTTTTCTTTAGTGGGCCTTTAGGCCTTTGCACAATATGTGCGCGATTATCCGGTCCAGTTGCCGACGGACCCGATACCAATCTCAAAAGCAAATCGCCGATCACTCAACCCGCATGCCCTCTCGGGTTGATGGTTGTTTCGATACGCCTATGCGTACTCAGGGTGGAATGTGATCTCACTTGCAATCTTTAGGCGAGAAGATCATGCTGTCTTTGCAATGCCATCGACTGCGACTCTGGGGTAAATTTGATGCGCAATTCACCTGCAAATATTCCTGAATTCGAGACATTTTCAGCCACAATCGAAGTGCAGATTCCGCGCGATGACTTCGAGTGATGCGTTGAACGCGTTTCATTCAATAGGGACGGGAGCCATCGAGGCATTGTTAAACCGGAACGCATGGTGCGTACCGGGGGAAACGCGAACCATACTCGCAAGGAACACATGAAAATGAACCAGTTTCTTACAAAGACGCTCGCCGCATCGGTGATTGTTGGCGCCGGAATGACCTTTTTTGCCCTCCCGGCATCTGCAGCCAGCACTGCGGCCCAGTCCGTCACCAAGGAATGCAGCACTCAATATCAGGCAGCCAAGGATGGGAACAAGCTGAATGGCCAGACATGGCCACAGTTCCTCTCAACCTGTAGTGCCAATCTGAAGACAGACGCAGCAGCACCTGCTCCCGCTCCGGCGGTGAAGGCGAAAGACGCCATGAAACCGGCAAAGGCACAGACAACGGCGGCAGCACCCGCAGCTGCGGGCGCGATGTCCGGAAAGGCTGTAACCAAGGAATGCAGCACGCAGTATCAGGCAGCCAAAACAGCTGGTACACTGAATGGCCAGAAGTGGCCGCAGTTCCTTTCGGCTTGCAGTGACAGCCTGAAGTCGGATCAATCCGACGCGACGCCGCCGCCGGAACCAACCGTTGCGCCAACCAAAGCTGCTGCCAGCAAGGCTGCCACAGCACCGGAAACATCCGCCAATGGCAAGCCGCTGTCCCCCGGTGAGATTGCGTTCCGCTCGCGCATTCGCGAATGCGGCGATGAATGGCAGAAGGCAAAGGCTGCCAACAAGGTTGCCGGTCAAACTTGGCCGCAATATTGGAGCGCATGCAACACGCGCCTGAAGGCCGAATAACAGCGAACAGACATAGAGCGTTTGCTCTTTGAAACTCTAGAAACGCCCGGATAGGACGATCTCCTGTCCGGGCGTTTCAGCTTGCAACCTCCAGCCTTTTCTGGCGTCATCCAATTCCCATAGAGAATGGATAATGTTCAGTTCTGCGCTCGCAAAAGGAGAATCCCATGCCGATACAAGATCTGGTCAACACGATAGCAACGGAAGCCAATCTTGATCCGCAGGTGGCGGAAAAGGCGGCGGGCACTGTGCTTTCCGTGCTTCAGCATGAAGCACCTGAGCAGGCCGCAACTCTGTTTGCCAACATACCCGGCGCGGCGCAGCTGGCGCAGAGCTTTGATGTCATGGCTGCGGGCAATCAATTGGGTGGTTTACTGTCCAGCATAACCGGGTTTCTTGGTGGCGCTGCGGGTGAAAAAGTCGGGGCAATCGTCAATGGTGTCGCGACGCTCAAGGCGAGCGGTTTGACAGTGGAACAAATTCAACAGGCTGGTTCTGCGGTCGTTGCCCATGCCAAGGCTTCCGCTGACCCGGAGCTGATTGACAAGATTGTAGCCTCTGTTCCCGGGTTAAAAGGCCATTTCGGCTTCTGAAATATACGGGCGGCAAGTGTACAGGCTGACATTGACAGCCTTTCCGGTTAAACCGCTCCTTTACCGTCAATGTGAGGCGGAGGAGCGGATGAAATGAACGGGACACGACGTGCGGTTTACTTTGCGCTTGGATGGGTGATGGTCGCGCTCGGGTTTATCGGGGCGCTGCTTCCCGTCATGCCTACGACCATTTTCCTGATCATCGCCGCGTGGTGCTTTGGTCGCTCTTCCCCACGCTTTGAAAAATGGCTGCTGGAACATCCGATCTTTGGGCCGACATTGGTCCAGTGGCAGCGCCATGGTGCCATTCCAGTCCGGGTGAAATGGATTGCCTGTGGCGGCATGGCATTCGGCTATGGTTCGTTCTGGTATTTTGCCCGGCCGAGCCCGCTTCTCGGCGCGGTGGTCGCTTTGTTCTTCATCGCCTGCGCCTGGTATGTCGTGTCACGTCCAACTGTCTAGCAAAACGATAACCATATTGGTCCGAATCGAAGCAGCGACCTCCATTCGGCCCAGAACCATTCCATACCGCTGTTGTTCAGGATCATTCCCAGCCCAGTAATTGCTGGAACTGGCGGGACGCCAGATGCCACAGGCAAAAACCAGTTGACAAGCCCATTCAAAAATCCAACTCTATTACATTAAAAGGGGATATATTCCATTATAATGGAAATACTGAATAGGGAGTGGCGGTGGCTGATTTACTTGTAAGCTTGTACACGGACAAGCTGGCGGAGCTAAAAAACAAAGCTGACAATGTCGCTGTCACGATCCGCCCTGTGCTTGCGCCAGAAGCGCAGCTGGTCACAGATTGGGTTCGTGAGCATTTCAGCGCAAACTGGGGCAGTGAAGTTGCCGTTGCCATCACGCGCCAGCCCTCCGCCTGTCTTATCGCGATTGAGAACGGCGAGCTTGTGGGATTTGCCTGCTATGATGCAACCGCGCGCGGCTTTTTTGGCCCCACCGGCGTTCATCCTGACAAACAGGGAAAAGGCATTGGCCTTGCTCTGTTTTCGGCCACCCTGCAGACAATGAAAACACTCGGTCATGCCTACGCGTTTATCGGCGATGCGGGGCCTGTGGACTTTTACGCCAAGGCAGCCGGTGCCATTGAAATCCCGGCCAAAGACAAAGGCATTTATGAGGGCATGTTGCGCGCCAAGCGCACCTGACCCCGTTTCCAATCAGATCTTATGGAGTAAATACAGTGTCCAGCCAATTGCCTCTCGCCCTGTTTGTCGGCATTCCGAACACAACCTTGTCTTCAGACGAAATTGCGCTGTTTCGCGAGACCAATCCGCTTGGCCTCTTCGTTGGTCGCCGCAATCAGCGCGAGCCGCAGCAGGTCAAGGCACTGATTGAAAGTTTCCGTGAGGCTGTCGGCCGCGAGGATGCACCTGTCTTTACTGATCAGGAGGGCGGACGTGTGCAGCATCTGGATGCAGGTCCTTGGCCACTGTTCCGCAGCTTTGGCGAATTTGCAAAGCTGGCCCATCACGATCTTGAACTGGCGCGCGAAGCCTTGCGTCTTTCCTCCCGCGCCATGGGAACCATGATGACCGAGCTTGGTCTTTCCAGCGGCTGTTCGCCAGTGCTTGATCTGGTGTTCGACACGACGAGCGATGTTATTGGCGCGCGTTCGTTTGGTTCTGATTCCGAGCTTGTCACCATTCTTGGCCGCGAAGTTGTCGATGGACTTCTCGAAACCGGCAACATGCCCGTGATCAAACACATTCCCGGTCATGGCCGCGCGACGCTTGATTCCCATAAGGAGCGCCCGGTTGTTGACGCCAGCAAGGAAACTCTTCTGGCTACCGATTTCAAACCCTTCATTGATCTGAAGGATACGCCATGGGCTATGGTGGCCCATGTGGTCTATTCCGCCTATGACAAGGAGCAGCCCGCTTCCGTTTCGCCTGTCATGCTCGATGTGATCCGCAAGGATCTGGGTTATGAAGGCGTGCTCATCTCCGACTGCATTTTCATGAACTCATTGACGGGCACAATGCCTGAACGCGTCGCACAGGTTCTTGATGCCGGTTTTGACATTGCGCTGCACAGCCATGGCGATCTTGCCGATAGTGAAGCGGCTGCAAAGGCTTCCCGCC
The DNA here is from genome assembly GCF_014138335.1 of Phyllobacterium sp. P30BS-XVII. Classification (NCBI taxonomy): domain Bacteria; kingdom Pseudomonadati; phylum Pseudomonadota; class Alphaproteobacteria; order Hyphomicrobiales; family Phyllobacteriaceae; genus Phyllobacterium; species Phyllobacterium sp. P30BS-XVII. The sequence goes on along the minus strand of NZ_JACGXO010000004.1, from coordinate 297,174 downwards.
CGCTGACTGAAGAGGCGGCCCGCCGCATCGCTGCTGCCAATGCCCGCCTTGGTTCGTTGAAAGTTGATGTCAAAGCTGCCCATGCGGAAGTTGAAGACATGTTTGCCAGCGCACTCGTCAGTTGAACGCGTTTAACAATAAAAACAGGGGAATACGCATGTCGAGAAACCGTCTGTTTGCAGCAGCATCTGCAATGCTGTTCTTGTCAGCACCTGCCATGGCGCAGAGCGTGCTGACCGTCAATATCGAACCTGCCACCACATGGGTGCGCAATTTCAATCCGTTCAATCAGACATCAGCCCGTCAAAGTACGCTTGATTTCATCTATGAGCCGCTTGTCATTTTCAACCGCTTTGACAATAACAAGCCGAACTTCCGTCTGGCCGAAAGTTTCAAGCTGGCCGATGATCTGAAGAGCATCGAGTTCAAGTTGCGGCCTGATCTCAAATGGTCGGATGGCAAGCCGTTCACGTCTGCTGACGTGAAATTCACCTATGACTATCTGAAGAAATTCCCGGCACTCGATTTTGTCAGCATCTGGAAGTTCATCAGCAGTGTTGATGTCGTGAATGCACAGACGGTGCGTTTCACACTGGTCAATCCAAGCTCGCTTGCGGCTGACCAACTGGTGCAGGTGCCAATCATTCCGGAGCATGTCTGGAAGGATATCGCCGATCCCGTGACCTTTGCCAATGAAAGCCCTGTTGGTAGTGGCCCGATGACTGAGATTGTCAGGTTCACAGGCCAGACTTATGACCAGTGCCGCAACCCGAACTACTGGGATGCAGCCGATCTCAAGGTCGATTGCATGCGCTTCCCGCAATTGGCTGACAACAATCAGATACTGACGGCGACCGCCAATGGCACACTCGATTGGGGTGTCTCGTTCCTGCCTGACGTGGAAAATACCTATGTCGCCAAGGACCCCGCGCATTTCCATTACTGGTATACGCCGGGTAGCATGGTGGCTTTCCTGTTCAATCTGGAAACGGCAAACGAGAATAACCGCAAAGCGTTCAATGACGTGAAATTCCGCCGTGCCGTCAGTATGGCGCTCGATCGTCAGGGGATGATTGATGTGGCTGGTTATGGCTACCCGACCCTGAATGATGATCCATCAGGCATGGGTGAACTCTACAAGAACTGGTCTGATCCCTCCGTCCTCGCGGACTTCGGCAAATATGGAAAATATGACACGGATGCCGCCAAGGCTTTGCTTGATGAAGCCGGTTATGCGGATAAGGATGGCGATGGTTTCCGCGACAATCCTGATGGGTCAAAGCTGTCATTCTCGCTGATCGTGCCCAATGCCTGGACCGACTGGATTGACACGGTTCAGATTGCCATTGAAGGCATGCAGGCGGCGGGCCTCGATGTGAAGATTGCCACACCGGAGGAGGCTGTCTGGTCTGGTAATCTCATCAATGGCTCATTCGACATGGCCATCAACAGCCTGCCGGCCGCCGCATCGCCCTATTACCCCTATCAGCGCGCCTTTAACGAGACCGACAAGGGCAAGACCCGCTTTACCGCGCAGCGATGGTTCAATCCCGATCTCGTCAAACTGCTGGTTGATTTCACCCGCACCGCCGATCCGGCGGCCCAGAAGGATGTGATGAACAAGGCGCAACGCATTGTCGCGGAAAACCTGCCCATGATGCCGGTGTTCAACAATCCGAACTGGTACCAGTATAATACCAAGCGCTTCACCGGCTGGTCGACAAAGGAACATCCATTCGTCAATCCTTCGATCACGCGCAACAATCCGGCGCGTCTCATTCACCTTCTGGCGCTTGAGCCGGTCAAATAGGCATCGCAACAGGCGAGGGCGGTTTTAGCCGCCTTTGCCGCGATGGGGGATGCATATGGCTTTTTTGCTTCGACGCCTCGGATTCTATCTGGCAGCCTTCATTGCGGCTGCCACGATCAATTTCTTCCTGCCGCGCCTCATGCCGGGAGATCCGATCCAGATCATGTTTTCCAGCACCGGCACCGAACTGTCGGCGGAGAATCTTGAGTCGTTGAAACTGACATTTGGCTTTGTTGACGGGCCGCTTTGGCAACAATATCTGACCTATCTGCAGAGCATCTTTACCGGCGATCTCGGCCGCTCGATCAAATATTTCCCGCTGCCTGTAACCGAAGTTCTCGGCCATGCGTTGATCTGGACGGTCGCTCTGATGGGAACAGCAACCCTCATCAGTTTCACGCTCGGAACGTTTCTCGGCATTCTCGCTGCATGGCGGCGGGGCAGTGTTTTCGATGTGGTCGTATCCGTTGGCGCGATCTTCGCTACATCGGTTCCGGCGGTTGTTACATCGCTGATCGTGTTGTTTTTCTTCGGGTTCACGCTCAACTGGTTTCCAACAGGCTATTCGGCTGATCCTGCGCTCGATCCGTCTTTCTCGTTCACCTATATCGCGAGCGTGCTCTATCATGGCATTCTGCCAATGGTGACGCTCTGCTCGGTGCTCACAGGCGGATTTGCCGTGACCATGCGCAACAATATGATCAATCTCCTCGGCGAGGATTATATCGTCATGGGGCGAGCAAAAGGCCTTTCCGACAATCGGGTGATGATCTGGTATGCGGCGCGCAATGCGCTTTTGCCAACCGTCAGCAGCCTAGCCATCGCCATTGGCACCGTGCTTGGCGGCTCACTGGTAACTGAAGTTGTGTTCAACTATCCCGGCCTCGGCAATATTCTCTATCAGGCGATCCTCGCCCGCGATTATCCCGTCATTCAGGGCCAGCTTCTGATCATGACCATCGCCATGCTTATCGCCAATTTCATCGTGGATATCAGCTATGTGCTGCTCGATCCACGCCTGCGGAGGACATGAGCCATGAAACCACTCATTGCCGGACTTGTCCGCAACCGCAAAGCACTTGTCGGGATGATCATCCTCCTGATCATTGTACTGATCGCCCTCGCGGCACCACTTTTGACAGAATATAATCCCGCCGCGCGTGTGGGCAGACCGCATCAGCCACCTTCGGCTGACCATTGGCTTGGCACGACGCGCATCGGGCAGGATGTCTTCGCCCGCCTGATTTACGGGGCGCAAACCTCGCTTGCGGTGGGCTTCGGGGCCGGACTAATAATCACGGTGCTAGGCACTGCGCTTGGTATTATTGCCGGTTATCGCGGCGGCAAGACCGATGAGATCATCAGCTTCTTCACCAATATGGTGCTGGTTGTTCCCAATCTGCCACTGCTTCTCGTGCTTGCTTCATTCATAGGTCAGGCCAGTCCGCTGGTGATCGCTGTTATTCTTGGGCTTACATCCTGGGCGTGGGGTGCCCGCGTGACGCGTGCGGAGACGCTTTCCGTCAAGCAAAAGGATTTCGTCAAGTCCGCCGAGATGATGGGCGAGCCGCGCTGGCGCATCATGACCTTCGAAATCTTCCCGAACCTGATTTCCATTGTCGGTATCAATTTCATCGGCAGTGTAATCTTCGCCATCATCACCGAGGCGACGCTGGAGTTCCTTGGTCTCGGCGATCCCAAGACCGTGTCATGGGGTATGATGCTTTATAACGCGCAGAAGGCATCCGCCCTGTCGGTTGGTGCGTGGTGGGATATTCTAACGCCCTGTTTCGCGCTCGCGCTTCTGGGCATCGGACTTTCCCTGTTGAATTTTGCCGTGGATGAGATCGCCAATCCGCGTCTTCGGACGGGCAATAGCATGAGCCGCTGGTCCGCACTCATCCGTTCCGGGGAGGGCCGCCTGTGACCACACCTCTGCTTCAGGTGAAGAACCTCACCATCGACTATATCGGCGACAAGACAGATTTTCGTGCTGTGGATGATGTCAGTTTTGATGTGGCCCATGGTGAGACGTTTGGACTTGCCGGTGAATCCGGTTGCGGCAAAAGCACGATTGCATTTGCCATCAGTCGCTTGCACAAACCTCCGGCACTGATCCGCTCCGGCCAGATATTGCTGGAGGGCAGGGACGTCCTTGACCTCAATCCGGCACAGCTGCGTGATTTTCGCTGGCGGGAGGTTGCCATGGTATTCCAGAGCGCGATGAATTCACTCAATCCGGTGCTGCGTGTTGAAGCGCAGTTCTATGATGTGCTGCGTACCCATCAAGGGATGAGCAAGGCGCAAGCACGCGAGCGCACTGCGGAAATGCTGCGTCTTGTCGATATCCCGCCGGATCGTATGAAGGATTATCCGCACCAGTTTTCCGGTGGCATGCGTCAGCGTATCGTCATTGCCATCTGCCTTTCGCTGAACCCGAAAATCGTTGTCATGGACGAGCCGACAACGGCGCTCGACGTGGTGGTGCAACGGGAAATCCTGCAACGCATCAATGAGCTACGCCGCACGTTCGGCTTTTCGGTATTGTTCATCACCCATGATCTCGGTCTGATGGTGCAGTTCTGCGACCGTATCGGCATTATGCTGGCGGGCAAACTGGTCGAGCAGAATACCGCCGAGAAAATCTACGGTGATCCGCAACACGATTATACAAAGAAACTTTGGGCTTCCTTCCCGTCGCTACATGGGGAACCGGTTATGGAAAGGGTGCCGACATGAGCGAGCCGCAGACCGCTATCCTTGCGCTCGACCGGGTATCAAAATCCTTTGGCCGCCCGCCATTTCAGGTGAATGCCGCGCAGTCGGTTTCCTTTGAATTGCATGCGGGCAGAACCCTTGCGCTTGTCGGGGAATCCGGCAGTGGCAAGACCACCTGTGCGCGGCTGGTGATGCGGGAATATACACCGAGCGAAGGCCAGTTGCTGTTCAAGGGCAAGCCTGTTTCAACGGATAATGCCAAAGCGCTCGCCGCCTATCGCCGTTCAGTCCAGATGATTTTTCAGGACCCGTTTTCCTCACTCAATCCGGCTCATACGATTGACTATCATCTGCGCCGTCCATTGCAGCTGCATCGGCGTGATCTCAGGGGTAAACAGATCGATGCGGCGATTGAAGAGTTGCTGACGCGGGTCAAGCTTGATCCGAAAATCGTTGCGCAGAAACACCCGCACGAACTCTCCGGCGGCCAGCGTCAGCGTGTCAACATCGCTCGTACTCTCGCCGTTGGTGCGCAAGTGATTGTTGCCGATGAGCCCACCTCCATGCTCGATGTTTCGGTGCGGCTTGGAGTGCTCAATCTGCTTAATGAGATGAAGCGCGATATGAAGCTGGCGCTGCTTTATATCACCCATGATATCGCCACCGCCCGTTATGTCGCGGAGGATATCGTCGTCATGTATGCGGGACAGGTCGTCGAGTGGGGTAACGTCAACAAGGTCATCGATAATCCGCAGCATCCCTATACCAAGCTTCTCCTGTCAGCCGTGCCGGACCCGGAAATGCGGTTTGATGATCCAAAGGCCCAATTGAAGGCTTCTGATGTGGAAGAGGTCAGGCGTTTGTCCGCCGTTCCGCAGGACCGCGTCATTGCCATTGATCAGGACCATTTCATCCGTCAGGTGGCAAGCATGCGTGCGGCGTAAAACGCCTCCTTGCGATTGACTGAAACTGCCGGATGATTGCACAATCCTCCAAATCGAACCAAAGCCGATGTTCCGGCTCTGGTTCGCGTGCGTGATAGTACCTAGATTGGGCGGGTGTTATCCGAGGAGACCTGCCGTGGACAAAATCACCGAACTTGCACAATTGATCGAAAAGCATACGGGCGCCGATGGCCTGTTTTCGACGGATATTCCGCGTTTGAATCTCGCGCGGGCCACGGCCCCGACTGAACCGAACCATGTTGTCCACGAACCTGCCGTCTGCGTCATCGCGCAAGGTCGCAAGCGGACAATGCTTGGCGATGAAGTCTATTACTACGACAAGGCAACATACCTGACCGTATCTGTTGACCTTCCCATTGTTGGTCATGTCATCGAGGCATCGGAGGACGAGCCTTATCTCTCCATGAAACTCGATCTTGATCCCACCATGCTCAGCGCATTGCTGCTTGAAGCGCCGAAAGAAAGTTTCAGCAACCAGCTTCCAGACCGGGGCATGTCGCTCAATCCGATGGGGCCGGAACTGCTTGATAACGTTGTGCGCCTCATTCGCCTTTTGGACTCGCCAAAAGACATTCCGATGCTGGCACCGCTTACCGAGCGCGAGTTGCTCTACCGGTTGCTGACCGGTGAGCAATCAGGGCGTTTGCGCCAGATTGCCCAGTCCGAAAGCCGTCTGCATCAGGTGAACAAGGCAATCGGTCTGATCAAGCGCAATTTCCGTAAGACATTGCGCATCGAACATGTGGCATCCGAAGCCAATATGAGCCCGTCTTCGTTCCACCAGCATTTCAAGGCGGTCACATCGATGAGCCCGCTGCAATATCAGAAGCAGCTTCGCTTGCAGGAAGCGCGCCGGTTGATCCTCAGCCAGTCGCTGGATGCTGCAACGGCAGGTCATACGGTTGGCTATGACAGCCCGTCGCAGTTCAGCCGTGAATATGCGCGCCTTTTCGGTCAGCCGCCACTGCGTGATATAGCCCGGTTGAAAGACATGCCCGACTATCTGCTTGAAGGCTAAAGTCGCTTGCCGGTCGCCTTGTCAAAAATATGCAGGGCGCCGGCATCGATGGCGAAACGTTGGGCAACCCCTGCCGTGATGCTGGATTTTGGCGGCAGGCTGGCGGTCAGGCGCTGATTGCCGATGGTCGAGGTGACGACCAGTTCCGGGCCTGTCAGTTCGACCACTTCCACCATCGCATCAATGCCTAGCGCCGTATCTCCTGATGCTGCGATGCTTAGGCTTTCCGGGCGGATGCCGATAACGACATCACGCACCTGACCGGCCTTTTCCCTGACCTCTTCCGGCAAGACGAAACTGCCGATCGACCCGTCAATATGGGCCACTCCGTCAGCCACGGTTGCTTCCAGCATGTTCATTGGCGGCGATCCAACGAAGCTTGCGACATAACGGGTAGCCGGGCGGTTATAGACTTCATCGGGTGTTGCCAATTGCTCGATCTGGCCGTCGCGCATCACCGCGATCCGCGTTGCCAGCGTCATCGCCTCGATCTGGTCATGGGTCACATAGACAATCGTGGTTCCCAGCATCAGATGCAGACGCTTCAACTCCGTGCGCATTTCCATGCGCAGTTTGGCATCGAGGTTTGAGAGCGGCTCGTCAAAGAGAAATATTTGCGGATTGCGCACGAGCGCCCGTCCGATGGCAACGCGCTGGCGCTGGCCGCCCGAGAGTTCGGAGGGTTTACGCTCAAGCAGATTTTCGATCTGCAGGATTTTCGCAGTCTTCTGGATGGCCTCCGTGCGCTCTTCTGCCGGAACCTTGCGCATTTCCAGCCCGAAACCGATATTGCGTGCCACGGACATGTTTGGGTAGAGCGCGTAGGACTGGAACACCATGGCGATATCACGGTCTTTCGGATGCACACCCGTCACCGAGCGGTCGCCAATACGAACATCACCTTCCGTCGCCTCGGCCAGTCCGGCTATAATATTCAGAAGTGTGGATTTTCCGCAGCCGGACGAGCCAAGAAGCACCAGAAACTCACCGCTTGCCAGCGAGAGATCAATGCCTTTCAGGGTTTCTACAGTGCCGTAGCGTTTGCGGATGTCGATAAGTTCAAGGGCGCTCATAGCGCATTCTCCGGCATGGTATCGAGGTCATGGCTGTCATAGCGGCGCGGTACGGTTGAAATGGCTTTGGAAGCCACATGGACACCGGCGGCGATGCATTGCTGCAACGGCATTTCTCTGGCGAGAGCGGCCAGAAAAGCCGCGTTGAAAACATCACCAGCACCTATCGTATCGGCAACGAAAACCAGCGGTGCATCGGTTTTTACCAACTCATTATCCGAGCCAACGGCCAATGCCCCATCCGGTCCGCATTTGACCACGACAATCGCATTGTCCGGCATCAGCGCCTTGAGTTTGTGTGCAGCTTCAGCAGGCTCAACACTATTGGCAAGGCGGGTTGTCTCCACCTCATTGAACAGGGCGCAATGGCAGCGCGATAGCCATTTGCGGGTCGCCGCGCGATTGGCTTCTGTCCAGCCGCCGATTGGCCAGCCCGTATCCAGTGCAATGCGAATATCGTTGGCATCGGCCCAATCGAACAGCGCATCATAATCTGCGACCAGTGTGTCGGTCAGGAATGATCCGCATAGAAGGATGTAACCACCACGCAACTGCCTGACATCGAGCATATCAAGCACCTCCGGCCATGAAAGCGCGCCGAGATGTCCGCGCGTGGTGAAAAATGTGCGCTCGCCATTGGGATGCGTGATGCCGACCGAAAGGGTGGTGCCCGTTGGAGCAATCGGCCAGCGCTTACCCCTTTCCCCGAATTCCTTGTGCAGCCATTCGCCGAACTGGTCAGTCCCGACATTGGCGGCGATCTGGAAATCAATGCCTAGTCCTTCCCACGTCAGAGCCGAATTACCGGCAGAACCACCGACACGCAGTTCGTCATAATCAACCATGATCTCGGTTCCCGGCGTCGGCCAAGGATCGGCAGGACCGAGGATCAGGTCAACATTCACATTTCCAATAACAGCCAGCGGACGCATGATCTCACTCGCTCCGTGTAATCTTGGTCGAGCGAACGGGCGTTCCCACATCCGCTACGCGCTCACCGGCAAAAGCGATCATGAAACGCTGGGCGGCAGGCAGAAGAGCGAAGATGGCTGCGACACCGGCAGCTTCACCAATATCTACCGTTGTTGCTCCATCAATTGGAGCCTCGCCTGATGCGTCAAACACGATGACAGGTGATCCCGCTTCGGATGCAGATATTGCCATTCTTGCGACGAGTTCAGCGGTGGTGTCCTTGGCGCGAAACAGCACGACACCAATCTTTGGCCCGAGCATCTCCATCGGGCCATGGCGTAGCTGACCGCCTTCCAATGAAAAGCAGGGAATGCGTGACAGTTCCGTGAGGCCCAGAGCAATGGCCTCGGCAATGCCCTGCAAACGGCGACCGGATGTGACGATGGATGAAACTCCGCTCAATGTCTTAACGGCAGCATCAATGTCGGGTTTGCCACCTTCTCCAAGGAGCTTAAGTGCAGTCGACGGATCGTCGCCAAGCGCGGCCAGAACGGCAAGATGCAGCGCAAAGCTTACGGTGAGACTGCGGGTCGCAGCGAAAGCGTTTTCTGTTCCACCGGCACCAACCAGTGAAGGCACGGTGCGGGCCAGAGTTGATCCGCCTTCGAGCGTCAGCCCAAATGTATCAGGGACAATCCCGGCTTCATCAAACCAGCGCAGCACTTCAGCGCTTTCGCCTGACTGGGAGGTCACAAGAATTGTTTTACCGGCAATCGGCACGGGCTGACCGAGCTGCTCTGACAAAGGCATGGCGACGGCATCAATACCCAAGCTGCGATAGAGCGGCTCAACGGCACGGCTGACAGCGTGAGAACCGCCCATGCCAAGCAGCAGAAGGCGGCTGGTCTTGCGTAGCGATTGGGCGATTGTTGCGGCAAGCGACGCTGCGGTCTCGAAGGAAGCAATCGCATCTGCATTCTGCCGTGCCATTTCCTTTTCGATTGCCACAAGACCCGCTGGCCGGTTTGTATCAGAAGTCATACTCATCCTTTGACGCCGCCATTGGTCAGGCCCGAAATCAGGGCACGCTGCATGAAAAGACCGATGATCAGCGGCGGCAGGGCGGCCAGCACACCCGCTGTAGCAATCAGTCCGTAATCAGAGACCCGCCCGCCCGCCAGATCGGCAATGGCGACGGTGAGAGTCTTGGCCCGCTGGTCAGAGGTGAACAGCAGGGCATAGAAGAATTCATCCCATGCAAGCAGAAAGGCAAAGAGCGCAGCGGTTGCCATGACAGGAGCAGCGAGCGGCAGGGTGATCAGGCGCAGGATCTGGTCAAGTCGCGCGCCATCAACGGTAGCGGCGCTCTCAATTTCGCGCGGAATGGAATCGAAACCGGATTTCATCAGCCATGTGGTGAAGGGCGCAAGGATCGTAAGGTAAACCAGCGCCAGCCCGAAAACATTGTTGAGAAGGCCGAGCCACGACAACGCCATGTAAAGCGGGACGGCCAAGGCAACCGGCGGCAGCATATAGGTGGCGATAACCGCGTAGAGCGACCAGCCGACGCTTGGCGTGCGCGATACCGCCCATGCGGACGGAATGGCCACAAGAAGCGCCGCCGCGGTTGCCATGCCTGCCACCTCGAGGCTGTTGAACAGCGAAGCAACGAATGCTTCACCCGCACTGTTGGCAGCACTCGACAGGAGCACACCATAACGCGACAGATCGATGGTCTCAGGCCACCAGCGCAGGGGCTTGGTAATGAGGTCAGTGGTCGAGGAAATGCTCATGATGAACAGCCAGAGCACAGGCGCAAGAATAACTGCTGCCAGCAGCAGGGCCGCAATATAAACAAAGATGGTGGCTGTCAGGCTGCGGCGTTCCATCAGGAGGCTCCTGCACTTTTGCGGATCAGGGCCGCATAGGCCACGGCGAGAACGGTCACGAGAAGCGTGACAATCAATGCGAGCGATGCGCCGGAACCTGCGCGTTGGAATGAAAATGCTTCCTGATAGACGAGGATCGACAGGGTGCGGGTGCTATTGGCAGGCCCGCCACGGGTCATCACCCAGATAATGTCAAAGACCTTGAAGGCTTCAATGGTGCGCAGGACCAGCGCGACCATCAGCGGGCCTGCGAGATAGGGCATGATGACAAAGCGGAAGCGCGACCAGGCACCGGCACCGTCCACCATGGAGGCGGCGGTGATATCGCGAGGCACTGCTTGAAGTGCCGCCAGCGCGATCAGGGCAACCAGTGGAAAATTCTTCCAGCAGTCGGCAACGATCAACGCGGTCAAGGCAGTGCCGGGTTCGCCCAGCCACGACCGGTAGGTATCGAGAAGGCCGATCTGTGTCAGCGCAGCGTTGAGGGCACCATATTCAGGATTGTAGATCAGCCGCCACAAAGTAGCATTGACCACCGTTGGCAATGCCCATGGCAGGATCATCAGCGCTCGCAGCACGGAGCGGCCATAAAACTGCTGGTTCAGGAGCAGGGCGGCGAGGACGCCGATCACCATTTCCGCCGCAACGGAGAGAACGGCAAACAGCGTGGTGGTGATCAAGGTGCGCTGGAAATTCGAGCCGGACAGGATTTTCACGTAATTGTCGATACCGACGAAATTGCCTTCGGTGCCAACCAGTTTGGCATCGGTGAAGGACAGGCGCACCGTATCGACAAGCGGCCAGCCGATAATCGCGATCATGACGATGAGGAGTGGCAGCATCAGAAGCCACGCGCGGGTCGTAATCCAATTGCTCGTCATAAAAATCAGCCTGCCACAATATCAATCATTGAGAAAGATACGGGCGGCAGCAATGTTCTGCCGCCCGCATGGTTGGATCAGAGTCCGCTGTTCTCGGCGGCGGTTTTCAGCGCATCCTCAGGCTTGCTCTGGCCCAGAAGCGATTCCTGAACGGCCTGCTGCAGCGCGGTCGACAGTTCCTGATATTTCGGCGTTGTCGGGCGTGGATACATGGCGGCAAGGCTCTGCTTGGCCGCTGCAATCAGTTCTTCCTGACCCTTGGATACAGCCGGGTCCGTATAGGACGATGCCCAGATCGGCAGGCTCAGCTTGGCATACTGGTTCTGCGTCTGCTGGGAGGTCATGAAAGTGATGTACTTCCACGCTTCGTCAGGATGTTTGCTGGTTGAAGTGATGCCGAGACCCATGGAGCCATTAACGGCTGAAACCGTGCTCTTGCCATCAATGCCGGGAGCGGGGACGACACCGACCTTGCCCGCGACCTTGCTGTCCTTCGGATCATTGGCCATGTTGTACATATAGGTCCAGTTGAGCGCGAAAGCGGCTTCGCCATTCTGGAATACCCGGCGCACATCCTCCTCAAGGAATTCCTTGGAATTGGGGTTGGTCAGGCCAGACTTATAACTGTCGACCATATAGTTGAGTGCATCAAGACCGCCGCCCGTCTGGAAAACCGGTTTGCCATCCTTGATGAAGCTGCCGCCATAGGCGCTGACCAGCGTGGTATAGTCGCAAATGGCCGCTTCCGCCTGCGACCAGCTCCACGCGATCGGCGTTGCCAGCAAACCCTTGTCCTTGATGACCTTGGCCTGTTCGGCCAGTTCACCCCAGGTCTTTGGCGGCGTCTTGATGCCGGCCTTTTCGAGGATTTCCTTGTTGTAGAACAGATATTTGGTATCGAGAATCCACGGCATGCCGTAGCGCTTGCCCTGATATTCGACGGTGGTCCATGCGCCGGGGAGAACGCCCGTTTTCATGTCGCCGGTGATCTTGTCCGATACATCGAGCAACACCTTGTTGGTGGCATATTCGGCAGGCCAGATCACATCGAACAGAACGACATCGTAACCGCCGCCCGAACCCTGCGCCAGAACGGTCTTGTCGTGCAGACCTTCATAGGGAACGAATTCAAGATTGACCGTCACATCAGGATTGGCCTTGGTGAAGGCTTCCGTCATCGCGCGGACATCCGCCTCGCTATAGGCGGCCTGTGCCATGAACAGGGCGTTGATCTTGGTTTCCGCATGGGCAGGAGAGGCGAGTGCCGCTCCCAGAAGGGTCGCGCTTAGAAGCGCTGTCTGGATAGATTTCAACATGATACCTCCTATTGGCTTATAGCTCGCGCACCATCCATTATAGACAGCGCCGATTGGTCGTCACAGTCCGGGAGCTTTTCTGTTCAGGATCTGCCCGTGACGTGTTACGTCCAGCCAGCGCTCACATTCCCCAAGACTCTTGTGGTCTTTTGCATTAAATCAATTGTCTTGACTTATTTCTTGATCAATATTGTTCTGGTGTCAAGAGGGGACAGAATGGACGCGAGAAAATCGATCCGGGCCAAAAGTGGAACCAATCTGGGTGGTGCGAGTGCGCACAACCGGCGCATCATGATTGATGCTTTGCGGGTGAATGGTGCGCTGTCCCGTGCCGATCTCGCGCGAGCGACCGGACTGACGCCGCAGACAGTCTCCAACATCATTGAAGAACTGGCCAGTGACGGGCTGGTGCAATCGCAGGCCAGCGTCCGCAAAGGGCGCGGCCAGCCCGCGACGCCGTATCAGCTTGTGCCCGAGGGCGCCTTTGCCATCGGCTTGCAGATTGACCGGCACATCACGCGAGCGGTGATTGTCAATCTTGTTGGCGACGTGTTGGTGCAGTTTGAGTCCAAACTACCGGCGGGTGGCCCATCCGAAGGTGTTGTCGTTATTCTTGATCTGGTTGAAAAGGCCCGTGAAGCGCTCACGTCCCAGTTCCCGCAGGCGCGAAGAAAGCTCGTCGGCCTTGGCCTCGCCATGCCCGGTCCGTTTGGTATCAACGAGCTTTATGACGATCCATGGATGATGACAGCATGGCAGAATTTTCCGCTGGTTGAGCGGATTGCCGAAGGCACGGGCCTTGAAGTTGCCTTGCAAAACGACGCCTCTGCGGCGGCGACGGCGGAGCGGTTGATGGGTGCAGCCCATGGCCTTGATCATGTGGTCTGCATCTATCTTGGCTATGGCCTTGGTGCCGGGTTGATCCTCAACGGCGAAATTTATGGCGGTGCTTATTCCAATGCTGGCGAGATCGGCATGATGCTGGCGCTGGCACCCGGTGACGGTGCGGATGTGGAGCCCTTGGAGCATTACACATCCATGGCCTCGCTATGCAATGTGCTGGGGCTCGATCGATCTGATCCCAAGCTGTTCGAACTTGTCACCGATGCGGTGGTCAAGGGCGGGCCTGCCGTGGAGCGCTGGATCGACAATGCTGCGGATCGCCTGCGCCGGACGGTGCAGATGCTGGAATCCATCTTTGATCCGCAAACCACGATTCTGTGCGGCGGAGCGCCGAAGGTGTTGATCGACAGCCTTATCACGCGCATGGAACCCATTCTGCCGTCTATTGCCGACCGGGCGCTGCGTTACCCGGAGCCCCGCCTGCAGGCAGGGCTCGCTGATCCTTGGTCGGTCGCCTTGGGAGCGGCAGCGGAGCCGATTGCGCGGGCTTTCGATCCACGCTTCTCGGCAATCCTGAAAACCCCTTAAGCCGCGTCTTTGATCGCGTCACCCAGCATCGACACAATGGTATCGATCTGTTCTTTCTCGACGATCAGTGGCGGCGAAAGAGCGATGATGTCGCCAGTGACGCGCACCAGCAGACCCTTCTTGAAGCAGTCGGTAAACACATCATAACCGCGCCCGCCGATGGCATCAGGACGTGAGGCAAGTTCAATACCGGCGACCAGACCAATTGTGCGAATGTCAACGACGTTCGCAAGACCCTTGAGGCTATGGAGCGCACCCTGCCAATGCTCAGCCATGTCAGCGGCACGGGTGAGCAGGCCCTCCTCTTCATAGACTTCGAGGGTTGCCAGACCGGCGGCACAGGCAACAGGATGCCCGGAATAGGTATAGCCGTGGAAAAGCTCAATCTGGCTTTCAGGTCCGTGCATCAGCGCATCGTGAATGGTTTCACTGGCAAAAACAGCACCCATCGGCACGGCACCATTGGTCAGACCTTTGGCGGTGGTGACGAGATCAGGCACAACGCCAAAATAATCGACCGCAAAAGGCGTTCCGAGGCGACCAAAACCGGTGATGACTTCATCAAAAATCAGGAGAATACCGTGTTTCTGGCTGATCGCCCGCAGCCGCTCCAGATAACCCTTTGGGGGCAGGAGAACGCCGGTTGATCCGGCAACCGGCTCGACAATGACGGCAGCAATGGTCTCGGCGCCATGCAGCGCAACCAGCCGCTCCAGATCATCAGCCAGATCAGCGCCATGTTCAGGCAGACCTTTGACGAAGGTATTGCGAACCGGATCATGCGTATGGCGGATATGGTCGGTGCCCGGCAGAAGCGGGAACACGCGGCGATTATTGACCAGCCCGCCGACGGAAATGCCGCCAAAGCCGACGCCGTGGTAGCCGCGTTCGCGGCCAATGACGCGCGTGCGGGTGCCCTGACCGATGGAGCGCTGATAGGCGATGGCGATCTTGAGCGCCGTATCAACCGACTCCGAACCGGAACCGGTGAAAAACACTTTCGTCAGTCCAGCCTTCTTGCCGCCGGGGGCGCGTGCTGCGAGCTTTTCGGCAAAGTCGAATGCGAGGGGATGTCCCATCTGGAAGGAGGGCGCATAGTCCATAGTCACCAGCTGGCGCGCTACCGCATCAGCGATCTTTTCGCGGCCATGGCCAGCATTGACACACCAGAGGCCCGCCGTGCCATCGAGCACCTGTCCGCCATCGACATCGGTGTAATACATGCCCTTGGCGGAGGCGAGCAGGCGTGGTGCCGCCTTGAACTGCCGGTTCGCCGTAAATGGCATCCAGTAATTTTCGAGTGACGGGGTATTGCTCATCAGCATGGTGGAGGCTCCTCTTCTACGGATAGGGAGCCATGCTTTCTATTTGCCAACAAGTCCTTTTCTACGATTCGATAACATATTGATTTTATTTATATCATACTCCATAAATTTTCTATATCAAACATGTAGAACAGCTGATGAGGCAGGATATGCAAATTGATCTGGGCGGGCGGCTCCGGTATCTCAGGCAAAGACACGATCTCTCGCAGCGTGAACTTGCCAAACGGGCCGGTGTTACGAATTCCACGATTTCGCTGATCGAGTCCAATCAGACCAATCCGTCGGTTGGCGCACTGAAACGCATCCTCGATGGCATTCCAATTGGTCTTTCCGAGTTCTTTGCTATCGAGCCCGATCTCAAGCAAAAGGTGTTCTACGAGGCGGGTGAACTGGTTGAGATCGGCAAGGGCAATATCTCTTATCTCCAGATTGGCGAAAACCTGTTTGGCAGGGCGTTGCAAATCCTCAAAGAGCGGTATGAACCGGGCGGCGATACTGGCCGGGTCATGCTTGTACATGAAGGCGAGGAGGGCGGTGTCGTCATCAGCGGCAGGATTGAAGTGACTGTGGATGACCAGCGGCGCATTCTTGGTCCGGGCGATGCCTATTATTTCGAAAGCCGCCAGCCGCACCGCTTTCGCTGCGTTGGTCCAAACCCTTGTGAAATTGTCAGCGCCTGCACGCCGCCGACGTTTTGATCAGTGTGAAGGAGATTATCGCAGCGATGAAAACCAGGCGATCAATTCTGCGCTGTTGTTCAATCCGAAAGCGCGCATGATGCGGGCACGGTGTGCTTCTATGGTTCGTTTTGACAGGCCGATTTCATGGGCGATCTGCGCATTGGTCTTGCCCTGCGAGACAAGGGTGAGCACCTGTCTCTGCCTGTCCGAGATCAGGCTGGCATTTCCAGCCACAGTACGGTTCATCGGCTCAAAGCAATAAAGCGCTTCGGCAAAGGGATCGGCATGATTGCCGCTGCGCCCGCGCACCCGGCACCAGAAACTCGCCCCATCACGCCGCCGCATCACCCGTTCGTCGTAATAGACACGCCCGCCAGCGAAATTTGTTCGCCACATTTCTCCGGTACGAACAAAGTCGGTGATCTTGGGATAGAGACGGCTGAAGCTCTGGTCGATCAGTTCGCCGCGTTCGTAGCCGAAGGTCTCGGCGAATTCGAAATTGCAATCGCGTATGATACGGTGTGTCGCATAGACCATCGGCACCGGCATGTCGGTTAAGATGAAGCGTTTTGCGCTTCCTGAAACGGCAATGTCGGAGATAGGAAACTCGGCTGCGGTCATGCAGTATTAATACGACTACCTGTGCCACCAAGACAAGCCATACCGTTGCGGCAACGGCAGCGTTGAAAACCCGCCGCAGTGGATGGAGAACAATGGGAGAGTGTTCTTGAAAAAAGTTCGTTCAGATGTAAGCGATGCGCTGGATGGCGTGCTGTTTGACGGCATGACCATTATGGCCGGAGGCTTTGGCCTCTGTGGTATTCCCGAAGCCCTGATCTACGCAATCCGGGATTCCGGTGTGAAGGACCTGACGGTTATTTCCAACAATGCGGGCGTTGATGGTATCGGCCTTGGCGTTCTCTTGGAAACCAAGCAGATCCGCAAGATGATCTCGTCCTATGTGGGTGAGAACAAGCTGTTTGCCCAGCAATATCTGTCAGGCGAACTGGAGCTGGAATTCAACCCGCAGGGCACGCTTGCCGAGCGTATTCGTGCCGGTGGCGCGGGTATTCCGGCATTCTTCACCAAGACGGGTGTTGGCACCATTATTGCCGATGGCAAGGATGTGCGCGAATTTGACGGCGAATCCTATGTGATGGAGCGCGGCCTGTTTGCCGATCTTTCCATCGTTCACGCCTTCAAGGGTGATACGGAAGGCAATCTTGTCTATCGCAAGACCGCACGCAACTTTAACCCGATCATGGCCACAGCCGCCAAAATCACGGTTGCCGAAGTTGAAAATCTGGTGGATGCGGGCAATATCGATGGCGACCATATCCATACGCCCGGTATTTTCGTCAAACGCATCGTGCATGTGCCCAATCCCGTCAAACATATCGAGCAACGGACAACCCGTCCGCGTCTTGTCGCTGCAAGTGAGGTGAACTGAGATGGCCTGGACACGTGATCAGATGGCCGAACGGGCCGCAAAGGAATTGCAGGACGGTTTTTACGTCAATCTGGGCATCGGTATTCCGACGCTTGTTGCCAATTTTATTCCGACAGGCATGAGCGTTCAGCTGCAGAGCGAGAACGGCATGCTCGGCATGGGACCTTTCCCCTATGAGGGCGAAGAAGATGCCGACCTTATCAATGCCGGTAAGCAGACAATTACGGAGCTGCCAACGACAAGCTATTTTTCCGGTGCCGACAGTTTCGGCATGATCCGCGGTGGCCATATCGATCTGTCGATCCTTGGTGCCATGCAGGTTGCCCGCAATGGCGATCTGGCCAACTGGATGGTTCCCGGCAAGATGGTCAAGGGCATGGGCGGTGCCATGGATCTGGTGGCCGGCGTCAAGAAGGTTGTCGTTGTCATGGAACACGAGGCCAAGGGTGAGGCCAAGCTTCTCGAGGAATGTACGTTGCCGCTTACCGGGCAGCGTGTCACCGATCTCGTCATTACTGACCTTGGTGTTTTCACAATCGAGCGGCGCGGCGAGCCGAAGATGACGCTGATCGAAATTGCGCCCGGTGTTACGGTGGATGAAATCAAAGCCAAGACACAAGCGACTTTCGACGTCGCCCTGTAATATAATTTTGCATTATGCCTAATGGGAACCGGTAGAGGATAATCCTCCGCCGGTTTTTCTCTTCTTTAAAGCACACCTCTCCGTTTCAGCCCATTCTATCGGCATTTTCTCTGCAATGCTGACGCAATCTGCCCCTGCAAATATCAGCTACTGGATTGAATAGTATCCGTTCACTTATATTGCATGGCTGACAGCAGAAGGGCTTACCGCATTGAAGTCTGATTTTTATGGGCTTATGTCACTCAAAGCGCTTTGGCGCATCATGCAACCGATAAAGCGAATGGCGTAACAGCGTGGACTCTTCGACAAACCAACCGGACCTGAGCAAAACACTGGCTTCCATTGTCGACAAGAGGGGCAAGCGGAATGTTTTTCGCAGACACCCCTTCCTGTGGGGCGGCGGTCTTCTCATTGTCGCAGTTCTGGCAGCCATGTCGTGGTATTCTCGTGGTACGCAATATAGCTATACCGAGAAGCCGCTGACCAAGGGCATGCTTTCCATCACCGTATCGGCAACGGGAACTGTGCAGCCTACCGAACAGGTGGACGTGTCCAGCGAACTTTCCGGCACGGTTCGCACCGTGCTTGTTGATTATAACAGTTTCGTCGCCCGGGGTGATGTGCTGGCAACGCTCGATATCGACACGATCAACACCAACATCGAGAGTTCGAAATCAAAGCTTCTGGCATCGCGTGCCCGTGTCGTGCAATCACAGGCAACACTCGCGGCCAAAAGGAATGCGTTTGAACGCATGACGGCACTGCAGGACAGCAGGGTTTCATCCGTGCGCGAACTTGACGTTGCCAAGTCGGAATACGACTCGGCCGTTGCCGCGCTTGATGTGGCGAATGCTGAAGTGGCCGTTTCGGAAGCGGAACTGCAGGTCAATGAAACCTCCTTGCGCAAGTCCAAGATCATATCGCCGATCGATGGTGTCGTGCTGAGCCGCTCGGTCGATCCGGGTGCGACGGTTGCCGCTGCTTTTCAGGCGCCTGTTCTGTTCAAGCTTGCCGGCAATCTGAAAAGGATGGAGTTGCAGGTGAATGTCGACGAAGCCGACGTTGGTCTCGTCAAGCCGGAACAGGACGCGACGTTCAATGTGGATGCCTATCCGGATCGCACATTCCCGGCCAAGATCGTCAACATCCGTTTTCAACCCGAAACAGTCTCGAATGTTGTCACTTACAAGGCCATGCTGGCCGTTGACAATGAAGACCTTGCCTTGCGTCCGGGTATGACCGCCACGGCTTACATTAATGTCAAGGAGGTCAAGGATGCGCTGCTTGTCCCCAATGCGGCATTGCGATTTACACCGCCCAATGAACCGGCAAAGGCCGAGGCGGCAACTCCGGCTGACCAAACGCCAGCAACGCCGGATGCTGTGAAGAAAGAGGCCGGGGCGCTGCGTAATGTCTGGGTGCTGCGTGGTGGCAAGCCAGAAAAGCTTGAACTGCGCACCGGCGCGACAGACGGGCGCAACACGATCGTTCTTTCCGGCGAGATCAAAGCAGGCGATCAGGTGATCGTGGCTGCAAGCACGCCGCCAAAATGACCGCGCAGCCCATGCAAAAACCGGTACCATTGATCGAGTTCCGTGGAGTGACCAAGAGCTACGGCGAGGGTGAGGCCGCCGTTCACGCTTTGGCTGGTGTCAACTTTGCCATTGAGAGGGGGGATTTCGTTGCGATCATGGGGCCATCAGGGTCTGGAAAGTCAACGGCCATGAACCTGATTGGCTGCCTCGACCGGCCAAGCACTGGACAATATCTGTTTGGCGGCACCGGCATCGACCAGCTCGACCGGCATCAACAGACAACGTTGCGGCGGGAGTTGCTGGGCTTTGTTTTCCAGGGCTTCAATCTTCTGCGCCGCACATCTGCGGTTGAGAATGTTGAACTGCCGCTGATCTATCGTGGCATGGGCCGCGCAGAACGGCGGGAGCGCGCTTTGGAAGCTCTGCGGCAGGTGGGTCTGGCAACGCGTGCCAGTCATGTGCCTTCTGAACTGTCAGGTGGCCAGCAGCAGCGTGTAGCCATAGCGCGCGCCATTGTCACCAATCCGCAGGTGTTGCTCGCCGATGAACCCACCGGCAATCTCGATACGAAAACCAGTGCCGAGATCATGGATGTTATCTCCGGTTTTAACAGAAATAATGGCATCACTGTCATCATGGTCACCCATGAGCCCGATATTGCCGCCTATGCCCGGCGTATAATCCGCTTTGTCGATGGTCACATCCAGAGCGATGAACGCAGACAGGATTTATAACAATGCTGCTTGAAGCGTTCCGGCTGGCACTGCATTCCATGTCACGCAATATGATGCGTTCGTTCCTGACGATGCTGGGCATCGTTATTGGCGTCGGTGCGGTGATCGCCATGGTCACCGTCGGCAATGGCACGCGGCAGCGGGTTACGGGTGAAATTTCAAAACTTGGTACTAACCTGCTTTTCGTGTCGCCCGGCAACCCCGAGCGACGCTCAACCCTCGCACCACGTACCTTTGATGTCAGGGACGTTGACGCGATCCGTGATCAGATTCCAGGCATTGCCGCCGTCGCCCCCTTTGGTCAGGTATCCGGCACGGCCATCCGGGAGGGCAATAGCCGGACTGTATCGGTTATTGGCTCAACCAATGACTTTTTCACCACGATGAACTGGCAGCTGGCATCTGGACGCAATTTTCTGGAGTCAGAAGAGCGCAGCGGTCGATCCGTCTGTATTATCGGTGGAACGGTGCGAAAGGTCCTGTTCGGAGATACTATTCCGGATGGGGACCGTATCCGCGTCAATCGCATTTCCTGCGAGGTCATAGGCACGCTGGTTTCCAAGGGCAAAGCCATTGACGGGCAGGATCAGGACAACATGGTTCTCATCCCGTTCCGCATGTTCCAGCGCCGGATTGCCGGTTCCACCGATGTGTCGCTGATCACGGTTTCGGCCAAGGATGGTGCGACGGGCCCGGTCAAGACTGCACTTGAGGACCTGTTCAAGGAACGGCGCAAAATCCGAGAAACGGGTGATCGGGATTTTGAAGTCACCGATCTCAGTCAGATCCTCGGAATCGTCTCAATGACAACGGTGATCCTCACCGGGCTCCTGTCTTCTATTGCGGCGGTCAGCCTGCTTGTCGGTGGTATCGGCATTATGAATATCATGCTGGTTTCGGTGACGGAGCGAACGCGCGAAATCGGCGTGCGCCTCGCCATCGGTGCGACGGAACGGCAGGTTCTGACCCAATTTCTGGTGGAAGCCATCGTCCTGTGCCTGATTGGCGGTCTGATCGGCATGATCATCGGTCTGGTACTCGCCTATACGGCGGTCAGCCTGATGAGCGTACCCTTCGTGGTTGATCCATCCATTGTGCTGATCGCTTTTGGCTTCTCCGCTTTGATCGGTGTGATTTTTGGCTATTTCCCGGCGCGCCGCGCTGCGCGGATGAACCCGATTGATGCCCTGCGCTATGAATAATCAATTAAAGTGATGATGCACTAAATATTTAACTAAAATTAGGTGGTCAAATACAGCCAAAAACATGCGGTTAAAACAAAGTGGTTCAAATTTAATAGTAAAGACGAATGATAACAATTTATTAGTAAACAATTACACGTCTGATAATAATGATAGCGCTGACTTACTTAATCGGGAGGACATTTAGATGTTCGGAGATCTTCTTAAGCACCTTCTTGAAGCTGTCGTCAACCTCATCGCAGGTTTACTCGGTAGTTTGCCTATCTAACATATTACACCCGGATGCTCATTAAAGAGCATCCGGGTGTATTTCTATTTATTAATACTTATAATAAAGTATAAATTTGTTAAGAAGTGCATTAATTAACGAAAACTTTACTGCAGAATGTTCCAAAGAAAATTAGCTCAATATGATGCGAGATCGGGGCGATCCGCCCCGTCTAATCTTTCTGACATGATGGTAGAAATGGCCGGTCTGCACGGCCTTAGCCCAAGTGCGAACGGAGAGAAAACAGTCTTTAGGGCGGGCAGAGACTGATGGGCGGGATCGCTACCGGCGCTGCAAACCATTTTCTCTCCGAACAGCGCCCATCACGGATAGGCACTTCTACACCGCACGCATGTGAACGGGACTAGTATCCACATTCTCGCGCAGCGTAGTCCGGGTGCGATCCCGGCGGCTTACCTGCCGGGATCGTACTTTATTGCTAGAACCGGTAATTGAGACCGGCCTTGAGTTCATGGCTTCCAATGTCGGTTTCGCTACGGCCAAGAGCCGAGGTCGCCTTCACATTGGGTGTGTGGATGTAGTTGTATTCGATCTTGGCCGAGAGACCGCCGGCGAAAGCCTGTTCGACACCGCCGCCGACGAGGTAGCCGGTCTTCCAGCCACTGGTATCCCGCACCTTGTCACCGGCATCGAACTTGGTCAGGGCCACACCGGCGGTACCAAAGACCAGTGTCTGATTGAATGTCAGACCGGCTTTGGCCTTTGCCGCCGCGCGCCATTTTTCTTCAATCTTGCCGCCGCGCACCTTGTGTTCTGCGCCACCGAGATAGGAACCTTCAAGTTCAGCACCGAGAACAGCCGGTCCCATCTGGATGTTGTAGCCGCCCTGAATACCACCGCTCCAGCCGTTTCTGTCGGCAAAAGGGTTGGGCATCTTGGTGAAGGCCGTACCGCCATGGGCGCCGATATAGGCACCGCTCCACTGGAACGCGGGCGGGTCGTTATAGGCCGGGGCGGGATTATAATAATCGGCTGCCATCGCCGTCCCGGTTGTGAAAGCCAGCAGCGCAACCACGCCAGCCAGCAAGACAGTCTTTCTTTGAGAGGACATTCGCATTACTCCAAACATACAAGCGCATGATCCACCGAACTGTCCGGCGACATGTTGCGCGGTTCAACTCCCGAGAGCCTGATACACTTGGGCTGATCACGCTCTGATACGGATGTCTTCCGGCGCGATGATCGCCTGATCTATGAGCTGGCCACCGAAACTGACGCAAAACCCCTGCAATCGACCACCCCACTTCCTGCGATATCCATTGCGCCGGAAGACATGGTTTATTTTGCAATTGAAGATTGCACCCACATTGCACAAAACGGAGAAATGAAAGATTTTATTATATATTTCAATAATTTACGTGATTTTTATTTACGTTTTTTTAAGAAATATGGTCAGGCTGGCTTTACAAGAGGGATTGTGATGCGAAAGCAGGCGCCGCCACCAATATCTTCCACCACTGCCACATGGCCTTGACGGCGGGTGATAATCTCCCTCACTACATTAAGGCCAAGGCTGGCTCCCCGCTCGCGTGGATGCAAACGGTAAAACGGCTCAAAGATTAACTCGCGTTCCGCATCGGTATTCCAGGTCCTTGATCCGCGACCTCGATAATGCCGCCCTGCTCGACGCGAATGGGCGCGAGGTCTGCAGCAACGCGCTGACAAAGTTTGACCAGATTCACACGATGAAACGTTTCACCGGGCCGATTGATCCGCTGCAAATCCAGTATCTCCTTCAAGGTATTATGACCGCATCATAACACACACCATTGTCCGAAGATGGTGCAAGTTGGGAGAGGGACGACTGCTATTTGCCCTGCGCTTCATAAATATAGATCGTGGACTTGTCATCTTCGGGCATGAAGTAGGCTTTCAATCCCTTGTCTGCGGGTTCGATCCAGAAGGGGTTCTGGGTCATGGGCAGCCCCGCTTCCGTCCAGAGTTGCACGGGTACCTGATAGACGGGCTGATTGGAGGCAAGGTTGATGATCTCAAGCCCGCCCAGCGAAAATTTGGGACCATCCTTCTTCGTCTGGTAAGCAGTCAAACCGCCACACAGCATTTCGCTTGCCCCGAGATATTTGCAGTCCTGATAATCGATGTAGTGCGAGGGATTGAGCTTGGCCAGCTTTGTCCGCTCCACATCCGCGTTGGTGACTTTGCCAGCGTTGTCGAACGTGAACGCATAGAAGCGCCGTGATCCCCAACTGACCGCATTGAGCGTCTTGTTCTCGGTGTCGTGAATAACTCCGCCGAGATGATCCTTGTAACGGAACACCTCCTGCGGTTTCATGGTTTTTGGATCGACTTTATAGATAATGGCGGCGCTGTTCGGACGGTATTCCGCGACGGGAACAAAGATCGAGGTACCATCAAAGTCGATCCCACCGGGGTGATAGATCGATCCTTCACCCAATGCGAGGTCTTCAAGCAGATTGCCCTTGGCATCCACTTTGAACAAATGCCCCTTGCCTTCACCCGTATCCCGGTCATAGCCGTCGCGCGGTTGGTCATACTTGATCGTGGGTTTGGTGATTTCGACGGAGGTTATGTAGAAGACATCACCGATTTTCACCATTCCCTGCGGATGGAAGGTCGGGAAGTTCAAGGTGATCTGCTCAACCGGTTTCCAGACGGTATTCCTGTCGAATGTCTTGAGACGCTCGCTGATCGTACGTCCGGCTTGAATGATTTCAGCGTTTGCGGATGAATCGGCAATCGTCGTGAATATGGTGATTGCTATGGCAAGTGTGTTTCGCATTGCAGACATGATGTCATCCTCCGGCAGATTGTGCTTCAGGCCTAGCGCGTCACGATGACAGGGGCGTGAAGCACCTATCCGCGGCCCATCACATAAAACTCGTCGTTGGGGCGCATGTCTGTTGCGTTGGCGAGGCGATTCGACATGGCAAAGAAAGCGGAGATTGCCGCTATGTCCCACATATCGTCCCGAGAAAACCCATGGGCTTTCAACTGCTCGTAATCGGCGCTCTCGACCTTGTAGGCTTCCACGGAGACCTTCATGGCGAAATCCAACATCGCCCTTTGCTTGGGCGTAATATCGGCTTTGCGGTAGTTGGTTGCGATCTGGTCGGCGATCAGCGGGTTCTTGGCGCGGATACGCAGGATCGCGCCATGGGCAATGACGCAGTACTGGCACTGGTTGGCGGCGCTCGTTGCCACCACGATCATTTCCCTTTCGGCCTTTGTCAGGCCGCCCGGCTTGTCCATAAGGGCATCATGATAGGCGAAAAAGGCGCGAAACTCGTCCGGACGATGGGCGAGCACCAAAAAGACATTCGGGACAAAACCGGACTTCTCCTGTACGGCGAGTATCCGGTCGGCGATGTCCTGCGGCAGGTCAGCGATGGAAGGTATCGGGAAACGGCTGATAGACGGGATTGACATCGTTGCGGCCTCATCAGGGCTTAACGCGTCTTCCTTACCTCGCAAACCGGGCCCCTGTCCGGATGGCGTGCATCCGAGTCGGTGCAGGTCGCATCATACCGGAATGTGTCATAGTAGACACCGCCGGCACATCCTGTCAGCAGGGGAATTGTTACAATAAGAGGCAAAAATGCCAGTCTGAAATATTTCAAGGTGTGATGGTTCATTTTCGTCTCATCGCTCCTATATATACCCTGTCATAACTGACACAGTGGCGTAACAATCCACTGATATTCTTTAGGAATTGGTCGAGTTAACATTCCGCGAATTACAGTATTGTACAGAGATCTGGTGCCTAAATAAGGCATGTTCGGACGGAGCTTTACGATCACGTTTTATGTGATTGCAGATAAAAGGCTTGATCCAACAGGATGGACGTATAAGTTCTGCCTTCCGATTTGTTAACCAACCATTCACGTTAGGAGCAAAGCGATGAGCACAACCGTCGGCGACTATTCATTGCCAGAAGCCATTTCCACGGCGATAGCCAATGGTACAAACATTGTTAGGGCGTTCCGCGAGCAATTCGGATATTCCGTAGAGGATCTGGCCGTTGCGTGCGGTCTTACGACCCTCGAAATTGATACAATTGAAAGCGGTCAGAATTCCGACCCGACTAAATTGGAACGCATTGCCCATGCCCTCGGGCTGCCGGCAAATGCTATGACGCCTGAAGTTTCAAAGCGTCTAAGTGCATGAGATAATTGATTTATTTAAATCAAAAAATCACAAAAGACTGCCAGAGCCATATCCCAACTCTGGCAGTCTTTTGATTCGATCTACTGAATTATAGGCAGAGCAGCGTGCGTGTCAGCGCATGATCCGCATCGGCAAGTCCGTCGATCACGTTAAAATGGTGCTTTTCCGGCTCTACTACGACATTCACATTACACTCGAAGCCTGACCAGATATTGGCCAGCAAAGTGCTCTGCCGGACAAACTCAGGCCGTTCTGCACCACCGACCCATGCCGTGATGTCAACACCTTCCTGCGGCTCAAGCAGAGAAGGGCTTTCAAGGCGCGCTTCCACAGCGTCGAGATGAAACGTTTCATTCATCCGCGTCTTCATCAGAGGGCGCAAATCGCCAAGGGTAGATATGGCCACCGTCTTGCGGATACGGTGGCGAATCGGCTGGCTGAGCGGCGAGGTGAAACACGCCATGCGGGCGACCAGATGCCCGCCCGCCGAATGCCCTGTCAGATGAACAGGACCGGGAACTTCCGCGGCGGCGTGGGTGATGGCAGTGGCGATCTGCACGGTAATGTCACTGATACGCGCTTGCGGACACAGCACATAGGAGGGGATGGCCACGGCAAATCCGTGCGCGAGCGGGCCCTTTGCCAGATGTGACCAGGTTGATTTGTCGAAACTCATCCAGTATCCGCCATGCACGAACACGACGAGGCCTTTGGCTTCACCGCGCGGCATGAAGAGATCGAGAGTGTTGCGCTCATGCGGGCCATAGCTGATGTCAGCGCGCAGGCGGCCAGCGGCAGCGATCTCCGCTCGAAATTCGGCGGCCAGGTTCTTCCATCTGGGCGGGAAGTCATTTCCACCCGGAATATAGGCGCCATTGGAATAGGCAGCGTCCCAGTCGAATTTCTTCGTCATATCCGTAACAGTCCCCCCTCAAATCCGGCCGTCGCGCGGATCAAGCCTGCTTGCTCCAGATTAGCAGAGGCCGGGCGCGGATCAAAATCTCCGTCCCAACAATGCGGGCCTGTTATTCCCGCACCTTTTCGCGAATTTGCGTGCCTCCGCCGGATTTGCGCAGGTTCGGCAGAGCCAGCATGAGCAGAACGAATGCACCTGTGGCAAACTTCAGATCAGCAGGTGCCAATCCGAGTGTCAGACAGAAGGAAATCAGCTGATAATAGACAATGGAGCCGACCACCGGTGCCATCACCTGACGCAGGATCGATTGCCGCCCGGTGACAGCCTCACCGATGATCAGAGCTGCAAGGCCGTTGATCAGGATGCCAAAACCCATATTGACGTCCACGAAGCCCTGCGTCTGCACCATGATGCTGCCGCCGGTTGCTGAAAGCGCGCTTGCTGCACCAACGCCCAATATGGTGGCGATGCCGACATTGATGCCCTGTGCCTCCGCCATATCAGGGCTTGCTCCAACCGCGCGCATGGATGTGCCTTTCTCCGACATGAAGAAATACAGCATGGCACCAACGACCAGCGCGATCAAAGCACCGACGATCAGGATTTTGACCCAGGAAACATTGGCTGATGGTCCTGCCAGAATGGTGAAGACCGTATCATAGGTGAAAAGCGGAATATTGGTGCGGCCCATGATGCGCAGATTGATGCTGTAGAGCATCGTCATCACAAGAATACCGGCCAGCAATGTGTTGATCTTGAAGCGCAGATGGATGAACGCCGTCGTACAGCCCG
The DNA here is from genome assembly GCF_014138335.1 of Phyllobacterium sp. P30BS-XVII. Classification (NCBI taxonomy): domain Bacteria; kingdom Pseudomonadati; phylum Pseudomonadota; class Alphaproteobacteria; order Hyphomicrobiales; family Phyllobacteriaceae; genus Phyllobacterium; species Phyllobacterium sp. P30BS-XVII. The sequence continues at coordinate 269,449 of NZ_JACGXO010000004.1, read as the reverse complement.
CGAGAAAGCCGCAGATCAGCGCGACGCCGCATGCCAGAAACGGATTGACTCCCATTGTAATGAGCGTGCCGCAGACGCAGCCTCCGAGCGGAAAGGCACCTTCCGACGTCAGATCGGGAAAATTCAGGATGCGGAACGGCAGCATGACGCCAAGCACGACAAAGGCGACGATCAGGCTCTGGGCGATGGTGACGGGAATGAGGGCGTAGAAGCTGGTGAGGGTGCCAAGAATATCCATAGTACTCAACTCCCCTGCAACGCGATGGCGTCGGACTTGGTGTGAAACCGGTCGATAAGATCAGGCACCGTGATGCCGCGCTTTTCTTCCTGTCCGATTTCAAGCAGAACCTTGCCCGCATCCATCATGACGATCTTGTTTCCGTATTTGATCGCATGATCCATATTATGCGTCACCATCAGCGTGGTGAGGTGTAATTCCTCGACGGCCCGCACTGTCGTATCCATAACCAGCTTGGCAGTGCGCGGATCGAGCGCCGCCGTATGCTCATCAAGCAACAGAAGTTTCGGGCGTGTTGAAACAGCCATCACCAGCGATAATGACTGGCGCTGGCCACCGGACAGGAGTCCGACCGGCATATCCAACCGGTTTTCAAGGCCAAGATTGAGTTCCGACAACTGCTCGCGATATTTTGCCCGGCGGCTCGCCGTCAATCCGTAGGAGAACCCGCGCGGTTTGCCGCGCAGCTCCGCCAGAAGCATGTTCTCGCCAATCGTCATGGTGGGCGCGGTGCCGATCATTGGGTCCTGAAAGACGCGGGCAATGAATTGGGCACGCCTATGGGCGTTAAGCTTGGTGACATCCAGTCCGTCAATACTGATACGGCCGGAATCGAGTGGCAGCTTGCCGGAGACCGCATTGAGGAAACTGGACTTTCCGGCGCCATTGCTGCCGATGACAATGCAGAAATCAGCAGGTTTGAGCGTAATGTTCAATCCATCAAGCGCCCGGCGTTCATCCGGTGTGCCGCGATAAAAAATCTTTGTGCCGCCTGTAACGGCAAGCATGTCGGTAGTCATGTTTGAGCCCCTCAAACCGGAGCTTTTTGCTCCGTGTCAAAAGTTCCTGCGCCTGTTGGCGCAGGAACTATATGTTTGCAGACGATAGGAGAAGGCTTATTTGACGAAACAGCCGCAATCTTTGAAAGTATCCGGAACTTTCTGTCCAGTTTTTGCCAGAACCTTCTCGTTGATCAGCGCGGTGTGATCCTCATAGGATGGCTTGATCGGTGCAAGGCTGGCAGGTGACTTGCCTGCAATGATTTCGGATGCAAGCTTGGCGGCGTTCTGTCCGACCTTGGTGTAGGACACTTCAAACGCCGCAGCGACAAGACCATCACGCACAGCCTGCGCCGATGCGTTGACGATCGGAATGTTGATGCTGAGCGCTGCAGCGGCAACAGCAGGAACAGCTGGCTGTACGAGGTTTGATGCCGGCACGTAAATGACGTCGGCCTTGCCAGCGAGCGAGCTGACACGGATCGGAATGTCGTTGGTGTTATCAAGACCAACTTCCACAACCTGCAGGCCCTGAGCTTCAGCGGCTGTCTTGACCAGTTTCAGCACAGCAACGTCATTGTCTTCGCCGGGATTGTAGAGATAGGCGAGGCGCTTTGCGTCAGGCAGCAGCTTCTTGATGAATTTGACGACCGAATCCACATCCTGCAAATCCGATGCGCCTGTCATGTTCTTATCGCCTGCTTCCCATGAAGGGGTGAGCTTGGCAACGACAGGGTCAGTCACAGCAGCGAAAACAACTGGGGTTCCGGTGTTCCCGACGATCTGGCGCGCGCCCTGCGCCACTGGCGTTGTGACGGCAAGAATCAGTTTTGGATTGGCCGAGGTCAGCTTTGTAACCATCTGCGGAATGAGCGTTGCATCAAAATTGACCTGCAACTCATCGAAAACCGCATCGGCAATGCCGAGTTTGACCAGTTCAGCCTTGAATGCCGTAACGGTTTCATCGAGCTGCGGATGTTTGCCGAACTGCGCGATGCCGATTTTTGTCTCTGCATAGGCTGCGCTGAGCCCAAGCGTCATTCCCAGTGCTGCAGCAAGCGCTGTCCGCACGACATATTTTGCACCGATCATTTATTGTTCTCCACTTTTTGTTGGCTTTTTATTGGCCTCGCCTCCTCAGGCTTGAAAATAATATAACAAACGTGAAATGATATACAAATAGAAAATGGCAAAGGCCGAGGGAACACAATGGCCGAAAACATCAAGTCTGAAAACCTTTATACAGCGTTGCGCTCGCGCATCCTGAATGGGGATTTGCAGCCGGGGCAATCCCTGCGCCTGCGAACGCTCGCCGCGGAACTCGGTAGCAGCGCGACGCCGGTACGGGAAGCGCTGAACCGTCTGCAGGCGGAAAGTTTTGTGACAACCGAGGCGAATAAGGGCTTTCGGGTGGCTATCGTTACGCTGGAGGAGCTGCAGGACCTTGAAGCGGCGCGCTCTGTCATCGAAACGCAATTGCTTGTCAGTTCCATCGAGAATGGCGATCGCGACTGGGAAGCCAATCTTGTTGGTGCGCATTACCGCCTGTCGAAATGCGATGTGCCCAATTCATTCTCGCAGTTCGAGGCGATTGATATCTGGGATGCAGCCCATACGGAATTTCACATGGCACTCATTGCGGGTGCCTCGTCCAAATGGCTGTTGAATTTTGCCCAGCAACTGCATGCGCAACTGCATCGCTATCGCCGCCATATCATCCTGCGGATTGATCATCTGACCCGGGCCGCGCAGGAGAACAGCGACAAGTCGCTCGGCAATCTTTCGCGCGAAGCCTTGGGCATTGATGCACATTCAGCCCTGATGGAAGCCGCGCTTGCCCGCGACAAAGTCAGGGCCGAAGCGCTGATGCTGGATCACGTCCGGCTTGCCAAGGATGCCTTTGTGAAACTCGCCAAAGCCAGCGGCATTGCTGGCTTTGATACCGCTGCCTGAAAACCAAAGAGACAATGACGATGACACGAATCGACGCGACGCATCAGGACGAAACGGACACTTTGCGGCATTTCCGGGAGCGGTTCGAACTGCCTGAAGGTGTCATCTACCTCGATGGCAACTCCCTCGGGGCCTTGCCCAAGACCGTAAAGGCTCGGGTTGCCAGGACCATCAGCGAGGAGTGGGGCGAGCAGCTTATCCGCAGCTGGAATACCGCCGGTTGGGTCCATCTGCCGCAACAGGTCGGCGGCAAGATTGGTCGTTTGGTCGGCGCACAGGACGGGAGCGTTGTTTCTGCTGACAGCACGTCTATCAATCTGTTCAAGGTGCTGTCGGCGGCGCTCAGTCTCAATCCCGGCCGAAGCAAGATTGTTTCGGAGCGGGAGAATTTCCCGACTGATCTTTACATCGCGCAAGGCGTGGCCAGGCAGATCGGTCAGGATCACCGGCTGGTGTTATCGGAAAAGCCCGCCGATATTCCGGCGATGCTTGATGAGGACGTGGCCGTACTGATGCTGACCCATGTCAATTATCGCACCGGTTATAGGCACGATATGGCTGCAATCACCAAGGCGGCGCACGAGAAGGGCATTCTTGTCATATGGGATCTGGCGCATTCCGCTGGTGCCATGGCGATTGATCTGGCGGGAGCCGGTGCGGATTTCGCCATTGGTTGCGGCTATAAATATCTGAATGGTGGTCCCGGCGCTCCGGCATTCCTCTATGTCAATCCGCGGCATCAGGGCGGTTTCCGCCAGCCTTTGTCCGGCTGGTTCGGGCATCGTGCGCCTTTCGCATTCGAAGCGGCCTATGCGCCATCGAACAGTATCGACCAGTATCTTTGCGGCACGCCGCAGGTGCTTGGCATGGTGGCGATGGATGAGGCGCTTGCCTTGTGGGAAGAGGTCGATATGAATGCGCTGCGGGCAAAGTCCGTGGCACTTTGCGATTTCTTCATTCAGGAGGTCGACAGCTTTGCCGATGAGTTCGGCCTGAAACTGGTCACACCGCGCAACCCCGACCAGCGCGGCAGTCAGGTGTCCTATTCGTGCGACAATGGCTATGCCATCATGCAGGCACTGATTGCACGCGGCGTTATCGGCGATTTCCGTGCCCCTGACATTATCCGCTTTGGCTTCACGCCGCTTTATCTGAGCTTTGCCGAAGTGTCCGAGGCGGTGGCCATTCTCAAGGAAATTCTGGCGACACGCGCATGGGATGCGCCGGAACACAAGGTGAGGGGAGCCGTGACATGAGCCGCACGCCTTACAATCCGGAGACTGAGGGCGCGCAAATGTCCTTCGACGGGCGCATGTCCTATGGGGATTATCTGCGTCTCGACAAGATTCTCACGGCACAATCGCCGCTTTCCGATGCGCATGATGAGATGCTGTTCATTGTCCAGCATCAGGCTTCGGAAATCTGGATGCGGCTTGTCATCCACGAGTTGATGTCCGTTTGCGAACATATCGCGAAAGATGATCTGGCGCCGTCGTTCAAGATGCTGAGCCGGGTGTCGCGCATTCTCGATCAGCTGAATTCCGCCTGGGATGTGCTGAGAACCATGACGCCGAGCGAATATACGACGTTTCGTGAAGCGCTTGGCATGTCCTCCGGTTTTCAGTCGTTCCAGTACCGCGCAATCGAATTTTTAGCGGGGAACAAGAACGCCGCCATGATGCGCCCGCATGCACACAAGCCCGATATCCATTCCTGGCTTGATGGTATTTTGCATGCGCCAAGCATTTACGACCAGTCGATCCGCCTGCTGGCGCGCAAGGGCTTTGCCATCGACAAGGCTATGCTCGAGCGCGATTGCTCTTTGCCCTATGAGGCCAATGACAGTGTGCGGGATGCCTGGCTTGCAGTCTACCGCTCACCCGAAACCCATTGGCCACTCTATGAACTTGCGGAAAAGCTTGTTGATTTCGAGGATTACTTCCGGCGATGGCGATTCAACCATGTGACCACGGTGGAACGCATCATTGGCTTCAAGACAGGCACGGGCGGCACATCCGGCGTCAACTACCTGCGCAAGATGCTGGATATCGTGCTGTTTCCTGAGTTGTGGAGCATGCGGACCGAGCTTTAGGCCGGTCCGCCCTAGATACTCTAATTCATGCCGCGTATTTGTCGATGGCAACGCAATCCATCGCCGATTTTGCGTGAATATGGTTGCTATGGGTAAAACCATGCTTGGCAATCGCCGCAAGGTCGTCATCCGGCATAATTGGCCGTGACCACCAATTGTCGTTGAGAACCCAGCCCTTGGCCGTCGCGCTTTCGACTTCCTGACTGTCAGGGCGAAGAACGCATGATTCATGCATGATACGCGCATTGGGAGACCGTTTGCTCATCAACCTGCGGCCTTCGGCGAGCGCTGTTGCTTCGTCGTCGGCAATGACAAGTTGATGAAACAGATGGCGTGTCTGTTTATACTTGGTCAGATAGGCAAATTTGACTTGATACGCTGGCACTGCATTCTCCTGCACCAAAGACTCAGTCGTTAACCAATTATTAATATTGGCGCTTGACACGGTTTTTTCAAGGAGATGCAGGTTTTATACAGATTTATTTGCATGGGATTATTGTTGCCCATGCTCTCATCAAGTCTTTGTTTTGCAATGACAAAGTGAATTTATTCCATACTCGCAATAAAAAGCCGCTCTGATCTTGGATCATAACGGCTCAATAGTGGCGTCATCTGGCTTGACCCGAATCAGCCATAAACGAGCTTGTCCTGACGCTGCCTGAGTTCGACGATCTTTGAGCCTGCAATGGGTGCAGCATTGGCGCTGGTGATGAGTTCGCCCTTGGCAATCGGTGCTGTCACCGTGCCGCCCTGCAGAAGGCCGCAGGGTATCGCCCTGGCATCGCGTGCCTCCTGCGCCGTCATGATCCAGGCGCGGTAGCAATATTCGCCGATCGCATCGAGCTTCTCGCCGACCTTGAGGTCCTTTTTGGCAACCGCACAGACTTCCGCCACCGGCTTGGACAGCGGCACCATATCCGCCTTGCCGTAAAGCACGACGCGGGCACAGGTCAGCGGTACTTCCAGCGATGTCAGGTGATAGGGCCGGTGGAAAGTAAAGTATGGACCCTTGCCCATCTTCAGATCTTCCATGCGCTCCGATATGCGCGGATGCGACATGTCGGCAACGACGAACACGCCGGGGGCAACACCCTTGCCGATGGAATAATCGACAACACCAACGCGCGACAGCAGCCCGCCATCCTTTTGCGGGATCAGCGTCTTGTTGAGCTGGTCGAGCGTTGCCGCCGGACCATGCATACCAGCCTTGTCAGGCACCAGTCCGGTGGCATTGGCAATCGCCGCCATTTCAACCATGGTTTTCGAACCATCGACGAATTCCACCAGCATGCGCACATTCATATGGCGGCGGGCTGCCTCTTCCTCATAATCATCAGGAATGGCATCGATGTTGAGCGGGTTGTTCTTGCCCTTGCCGGCAGCGACAATCGGATGGCCCATGGCCGAGACGAACTCGATCAGTTCCATGCAGGAGGATGGCTCGTCACCAGCGCCCAGCGAATAGGTCACGCCAAGGCGATCCGCCTCGCTTTTAAGGTATGCACCGATGGTGACATCAGCCTCGACATTCATCATGACAAGATGCTTGCCATGCTCCATGGCGCGAAGCCCGATTTCGGCACCGACAGCCGGAACACCTGTTGCATCGATCACCACATCGATCAGATCATTCTCAAGGATCAGATCCGCATTGTCGGTGACGGCAATCCTGCCGCTTTCCATGGCTGAGGTCAGCGCCGAAGCGGTATTCACCTCGCGTGCATGGCCCGGTTCCTGATAGGCGATATCGACGGCCTTCAGGGCATTGGGCAGGTTCAATTCGGAAATCGCCCCGATTTCGACGCCGGGCATATGGGCGACGCGGGTGACGATATCCGTGCCCATCTCGCCCGATCCGATCAGACCGATGCGAATTGGACGCCCCGCATCCGCACGCGCCTGCATATCCCGCGCCAATCCCGTCAATGCTACATTGCTCGCCATACCTCAAACGCTCCTCATCTGGCTGCTTTGCTCCGGCATAGGACGGGAGAGGGCGCTTGGCAACAGGCTAGCGATGTAGGAACCGGAATTCCGTGTGCTGCCGGTAAGTCCCATCAGGGCGAAGCACCGCACTTGGAAAATGCGGCTGATTGGGGCTGTCAGGAAAACGCTGCGCCTCAAGGCACAATCCGGCATGCGGGCCGTAGCGTTTGCCGTCAAGACCGATCAGCGAAGGGTCGATCATCCTGCCATCGTAGAATTGCAGACCGGGCTCGCTGGTGTGAACCTGCATTTGCAAGCCGTTCTGCGCCGTCAGCGAAGCGGCATGGCACACACCGTTCTTCCCATCGCCGTTCAAAACCCAATTATGATCATATGTCGATGATGAGTGCGCGCCAATCAGTCGAGTTTGACGAAAATCAAACGGTGTCTGATCAACAGGCAGAATTTCGCCGGTGGGAATAAGATCGTCTGACACCGGTGTGTAGCTGTCGGCAAAAATCTGCAACTCATGGCCGCGAATATCATCCGAACCATCCAGATTGAAGTAACTGTGCTGGGCGAAACTGGCGACGGTCAACGCATCGCTTGTCGCCTCGATGTCCATGCGCAGCGTTGATCCGGTGCTGAAACTGTAGGTGCAGCGCACATTCATCGCGCCGGGAAAACCCTGATCTCCGTCAGGCAATTGCAGTTCGAGCGTAACCGAAGAGGTGCTCCAGCCGGTAATCTGCCAAAGGCGCTGGGACGTGCCGTTCGACCCGCCATGCAGGGTCTGTTTTCCACCTTCATTGCGATCAAGCACATAATCCTTGCCGTCGAGAGTAAACCGGCCATAGGCGATCCGGTTGGCGTAGCGCCCGACCAGTGCGCCGAAATAAGGTGACTGATGCGGATAAGGATCGAATTGATCGAAACCAAGGACAACCCGTTGCAATGTGCCATCCGTCAAAGGGATTTGTAGATCGCGGATGACTGCGCCCCAGCTCAGAATATGCGCTGTTGCCCCCGATGCGGACTGGATTGTCGCCTGAAACACCGGTTCGCCCGAAAACGTGCCGAATGGCTGGGGCCCCAGCACCGCATGCATGTTCAATGGTCCTTCACGGCATTGCCGCGCGAGGACAACTTCGCCTGCAAGATGACCACTATGAGCAAGAACAGGCCGCGAATAACCGATTGCCAATAGGCGGAAAGCGAAATCCAGCCCTTGCCGTTCTCAAAATTCAAGACGTTAAAGAGAATACCGAGCAGGAGCACACCTGCCAATGTCGCACCGACGGAACCGACGCCGCCTGTCAGCAAGGTGCCGCCGACAACCACAGCGGCGATGGCAAACAATTCCCAGCCCACGCCCTCAATCGGCTGGCCTGCGCCGAATTGCGAAGCGAGGATCACGCCCGCGAGGCCAGCCAGACCGCCACTGGCAAGATAGACCAGAAATTTAATCCGATTAACCGGCAGGCCCATCATCCGCGTTGCATCTTCATTGCCGCCAACTGCAAGCACACCGCGTCCTGTACTGGTGAAATTGAGAATGATCCAGCCAACGATATAGGCGCCAAGGGCAATCCATGCGGGGATGGGGAAACCGAGGAAATTTTCCTGCCCTATGGTGGTGAAGCCACTGTCATAGGACACGGAAACCGACTGATTGTCCGCGAGCAGCAAGGCGGTACCGCTGGCCGCAAGCATCATTGCGAGTGTGGCGATGAAGGGCATGATTTTGAGCCGCGTCACCAGCGTGGCATTGATAAGGCCAACGCAGAGCCCCGCGCCGACACCTGCGCCGAGCCCGATCCACGCGCCTTGCGGGCTGAAAAGCGCTGCGACCACGCTGCCAAGCGCGGCTGTCGAACCCACTGAAAGGTCGATACCGCCGGTCATGATGACGAAGCACATGCCAAGTGCCACCAGCGCAAACATGGAATTGTAGCGCAGCACGCTTGTGATGTTGAAAAAGCCGAGGAAGTAATCGTAGCGCGCCCAGCCGAACAGGATCAGCAGCAGGAGTGCCAGCACCACGCCGTAACTGCCAAGCAGGGATATGTATTTTGCTCTGGTCATGCGTGTGCCCTGCCTTGTTGCTGAATCCAGACGGCGAGCACGATGATCCCGGCTTTGACCACCAGTGCAGCGGCATCCGGGACGCCATTGGCCAGCAAGGTGTATCGCACCAGCTGGATTGTCATGGCGCCGATCAGCGTGCCGATGATGGTTGCCTTGCCGCCTGATAGAAGTGTGCCACCGACGGCGACGGCGGCGATGGCATCAAGCTCCATGCCAAGACCGACCTGATTGGCGTCGCTGGATGAATTGATGGCGATGACCACAAGCCCGGCTATACCGGCGCAAAGACCGCTAATGGCGTAGACGAGCAGTTTTACCTTGGCGACAGCAATGCCGGAGAGTTCAGCCGCCCGCTCATTGCCGCCAATGGCGATAATCTGGCGGCCAAAGACAGTGCGTTTCAGCATCCATGCGGCAGCAAGCACAATGATCACCATCAGGATCACCTGTACGGGAATGCCGAATATCCGGCCAAGTCCGATAAACTGGAATTGCGGCACACGGAATGTCTGAAGATTGCCGTTGGTCATGACCTGCGCAATGCCGCGCCCGGCGATGAATAGCACCAGCGTGGCAACGATCGGCTGAATTCGAAAGGCTGAAATAAGCCAGCCATTGAACAGGCCAAACAGTCCGGCCACGGCAATGGAAACGATCATGGCGGTGGCAACAGCCAGATAGATATTGTCGATAGGGACAATCTTACCAAGAAAGATCATTGGTGCCAAAGCGCCTGAAATGGCCATGAGCGAGCCGACGGAGAGGTCAATGCCGCCAGTAGCTATAACCAGCGTCATACCAACTGCGACGATAACAATGGTGCAGACCTGCGTGAGATTCACATTCAGGGTCTGGATCGTGGCAAAGTTGCGCGTGAATGCCAGATTGAACAGGATGAGCAGAAGCAGGGCGATCAGCGTGCCATAACGTGCGAGAAACTCGAATGCATCGAAACGCTTGTTTGTGTGTGCGGTTTGCGGCGTGTCGGTCATGTCAGGGCCTTTTCGACAACAGGCGCATTGCCATGCGCCATGGCACCCATAAGCGCATCTTCTGTGGCGGCTGATCGGTCGAATTCGGCAACGCTGACGCCGTCGCGCAGAACAAACACCCGGTCAGCACCTTCAATGACTTCTTCCAGCTCCGAAGAGATCATCAAGACGGCCAAACCCTGATCCGCCAGAGATTTGATCAAGGACTGAATTTCGCCCTTGGCGCCGACATCGATCCCGCGCGTCGGCTCATCCAAAATGAGCAGGCGCGGGTTCATCGCCAGCCAGCGGCCAAGCAGAACCTTCTGCTGATTGCCGCCTGACAGTTCACGCACCTTCTGGTCCGGCCCTGAACATTTGATACCGAGCTGCTTGATAAAGCGCTCGACAATGTCCCGCTGGGCTTTCTCGTCGATAATACCCGACTTGCTGAGTTTCGGCATGAGCGCCAGCATCATGTTTTCGGCAACGCTCATATCAGGGACAATGCCTTCGCTCTTGCGATCCTCTGTGCAAAAGCCCATGCCCGCTGCTATGGCATCGGCTGGTCGCCTCGGTTCGAATGTCCTGTCGCCATAGGTCATGGCACCTTTTTTCAGCCGGTCGATGCCAAAGACCAGCCGCGCCGTTTCCGTACGGCCTGCGCCAAGCAATCCGGCAAAGCCTGCAATCTCGCCGCTGCGGATATTGAACGAGACATCCTGAACAATCTGCCCCACGGCCAAATTATCGGCGGAGAGCAGGATTTTTCCGATGTTCTTTTCATCGCGCGCGGTAAAAGCCGTGGCGTGGCCCTCTGTCTTTTCAATGCTGCGGCCAAGCATGGACGAGACAAGATCGATTTTTCCGATTTCGTCCATGCGGGCGGTTCTGATTGTCTTGCCATCGCGCATGATCGTGACGCGATCACACACGGCATAAAGTTCATCCAGCTTGTGGCTGACGAACACAACCGAAACGCCTTCCTGTTTCAATTGCCTGATAACATTGAAGAGGACACCGACTTCGCGCTCGTCGAGCGACGATGTGGGTTCGTCCATGATGACGAGTTTGGCCGAAAAACCAATGGCGCGGGCAATCGCCACCATCTGCTGGGTTGCCGTGTTGAATTCCATCAGGGGACGGCGAACATCGACCTTGATATTGAAACGCTGCAATAGACCTTCGGCCTCGCGGTGCATGCTCGCCCAGTCAAGAAGGCCGAAGCGGCGCTGTTCGCGCCCAAGGCAAATATTCTCGGTCAGGGACCGGTAGGGAACCAGATTGATTTCCTGATAGATGGTGCTGATACCGCTCGCCTGCGCCTGTTGCGGCGAGAAGACTTCAAACGGCTTACCATCGAAAGTCACTTCGCCTGCGTCGCGCCGGTGATAACCGGTCAGAACTTTGATGAGTGTTGATTTTCCAGCGCCGTTCTGGCCGATAAGCGCATGCACCTCGCCGCGTGCCACAGTGAACGAAGCAGCTGATAGGGCGGGGATTCCGGCAAAACGCTTGTCGATACCTGTCATCGATAGAAGATTATCGGTGTCCATTGCAAAGCCATTTCTGAAATCGTCTGAAATTTGTGCGGCGCAGAGATACGTAGACGTGGAAAAGCCAGCGCCCCATTGGAGCGCTGGCTTCGTCAAATATCAATAGGCAGAGCTTAACAATTTCGCCGCATTGCTGGCATCGTAGAACTGATCCGGATTGATGATCAATGCAGGGATTTTCTCTCCAGCAGCGTAGGCCGCAGCGGTGTCATAGGCCTTGGGGCCGAAGCGTGGATTGCATTCAACCACGGCGGCAATCTTGCCATCAACAACAGCCTGCACGGCTTCCTTGCCGCCATCAATTGACAGAACAAGGATGTCCTTGCCCGGCACTTTGCCAGCAGCTTCAATGGCCGAGATCGCACCAATGGCCATTTCGTCATTGTGGGCATAGATCACGTTGGCATCGGGGTGTGCCTGAAGCAGGGTTTCGGCAACCTGACGGCCCTTGTCGCGGGCGAAATCGCCCGTTTGTGAGGCAACAATCTTGAAGTCCGAATGCTTGGCGATGACGTCGTCAAAACCCTTCTTGCGATCATTGGCTGGTGATGAACCGGTGGTGCCTTCGAGTTCAATGATCTTGGTCTTGCCCTTGGCATTTGCGACCAGCCATTCGCCGATACGCTGGCCTTCTTCAATGAAGTTGGAGCCGATGAAGGTCACATAATCATCGCCAGCCTTGGCAAGGGATGCATCGACACTGCGATCAAGCAGGATGACCGGGATACCAGCATTTTTGGCGGCCTTGATCGCTGGAATCAGCGGCTTTTCTTCACGAGGTGCTAGGAAAATCAGGTCGACGCCCTGTGCGATCATCGAATTGACGTCGGCAACCTGCTTGGCTGCGGAACTTGCCGCATCCGTATAAACAAGCTGCCAGCCGCGCTTCTTGGCTTCTTCCTGCATACTGGCGGTCTGGGCAAGACGCCATGGATTGTTGCTTTCGGTCTGGGCAAAGCCAACCTTGTAGGTATCTTTCTTCTTCAATGGCGGCGAAGCGGCAAAAACACTGCCCGCTGCCAGCGCTGCAACGAGGCCAGCGGCGGATGTAAGCAAGAGGGTACGACGGGTAATAGACATACGAATTTTCCTCCCAGAAATTCAGAGCGTGGATATTCCACTGGCTTGATCATCTTCATTTATAAAAATTAGTCAATAATTATTTATGTTGATTAGTCGGTGGTTCGCTGCATAATCAACCGGATGCAGCTTCATCGATTCAGATGCGTCTGAGCATGGCAAAGGGCTATTTTCGACATGAACGACACAGTGGATGATACGACCACTGACAAAAAAAAGTCCGCCCGGATTTCAGCCCGGCGCAAGCGCGTGAACAAGCGGGTGACGATGACGGATATTGCGCGCATCGCCGGGTGTTCGCAAGCGACGGTTTCTTTTGTTCTGAACAAAACACCGGGTATCAAGCTTGCCACCGAAACGCGGGAGCGGGTGATTGAGGCCGCGCGTTCGCTTGGTTACGCGGCGCCGAATTTTGCCCATCTTGATGCCAACGACACCTATGTGCCAGCTGTCGACGGTAAAATCGGTTTTGTCGTTGACCAACTGGCAACCAGTCCGGAAGCGGTGGTTGCGATCGAGGGCGCACGGCAGGCGTCATGGAATGCAGGCAACATCATTCTGGTTGCCCAGACATTGAATGATCCTGAGATGGAACCGCGCACCATCCGCGCCTTGCGTGAACAGGGCATATCCGCGCTGATCTATATGGCGATTTTCACGCGTGAAGTGACCTTGCCTGATTATCTCTATGATCTCGATATCCCGCTTATTCTTTTGAATTGCTACACCTCGGACTATGCATTTCCGGCTGTTATTCCAAGCGAGATTGCCGGTGGTCAGCATTCGACCCGCCATCTGATCCAGCATGGCCACAAACGTATCGGCATCATCACAGGGGAGCCATGGATGGAAGCAGCGCAAGACCGGCTGCGCGGCTATCGCCGGGCATTGGCGACAGCGGATATTCCGTTTGATCCTGAGTTGGTCATAGAGGGTGACTGGTCAGCAAGCGCGGGGTACAAGGCCACCCGGTCGCTTCTTGCGCTGAAAGACAGGCCTACTGCCATTTTCTGCCAGAATGACCGAACCGCCATCGGTTGCTATGAAGCGTTGAAAGAGGCGGGTATCCGCATCCCGGAAGATATTTCCGTCATTGGCTATGACGATGAAGAAATCTCGCGGCACCTGCACCCGCAATTGACCACGTCGGTTCTGCCGCACCGCGCCATGGGCCGCTGGGCCATCGAGCAGTTGGATACATATGTGCCCGGTAGCGGCACGCGCTATCCCATTACCAAATTGGAATGTCCATTGGTGGAGCGCCTCTCGGTGACGGATTGTATCGAACAAATCTAATCTTGAGCGGCCTTTGCCTTGATGTAGTCTGCGCGATCAATGCCATGACGCTGCAGTTTGTCATAAAACGTCTTACGGGGAATCCCCAGCGCCTCGATCGTCGTGCGCACATCGCCATTATTGCCTGATAGCGCGTCACGAATGAGCTTGGCTTCGTACTGTTCCATAGCCTCGGGCAGATTAACGGGTGTCGTGGTGGGCGCGGCAACCCGTTCGCCGCCCATTTCCCCCAGCCCAAGGGCGACCCGCTCGGCGAAATGCGCCAGTTCGCGCACATTGCCGGGCCAGTCATGCTCCATCAGCCGCGCCCGCATGGCTGAAGTCATTTCCTGCGGTTCGGTCTTGAAGCGAATGGCTGCGCGGTGCAGGAAATGTGTGAATAATAGCGGAATATCCTCCTTGCGCTCGCGCAAAGGCGGTATCGATACCGTCACGACATTCAGACGATAGAAAAGGTCCTCGCGGAAATTGGCCCGCTGTTCAGGGCTGCCAAGGTCCACCTTCGCGGCGGCGACCACACGCAGATCAACGGGGCGATGCTCATTGGTGCCAAGCGGCGTGATCTCGCGCATTTCCAGCACACGCAGGAGTTTCACCTGCGTTGCCAGCGGCATGCTCTCAATTTCATCGAGAAAAAGCGTTCCGCCGCTAGCATATTCTATCCGGCCGATGCGCTTTTTCTGAGCACCTGTGAAGGCTCCCGCCTCATGGCCGAACAATTCGCTTTCGATCACAGACTCCGGCAATGCGCCGCAATTCAGCGCAACAAAATTACCTTGCTTGCGCCGGCTCCATTCATGCAGAAGCCCGGCGGCGACGTCTTTGCCGCTGCCGGTCTCACCGGCAATCAGCACATCCACATCCGCAGTGGCCACATGACGTAAAGTCTTGCGCAGGTTTTGCATGACAGGCGTCTGGCCAATCAGCGGCACAGCTTCATCGGAAGCTTCCATGATTTGCCGCAGCTGGCGGTTTTCCATAACGAGGTGGCGCTTGTCGGCAGCACGGCGAATACTTTGGACAAGACGTTCGGCGGGATAGGGCTTTGCGATGAAATCGTAGGCACCTTCCTGCATGGCCTGAACGGCCATCTCAATGTCGCCGTGACCCGTGATCAGAATGACCGGCAGGTCCGCATCCATCTCGCGCAAGCGCCGGAAAAACTCCACGCCATCAATATGCGGCATGCGTACATCGCTGACGACCACCCCGGCAAAATCCGGTGTCAGAAATCGCAGTGCGCTCATCGCGTCGGCAAAGGGAACCACGCTGAAACCGGCCAGCTCCAATGTTTGCCGGTTGGCATTGCGCAGGTCATCATCATCATCGACAAACGCAATGTGAGGTTGAAAATCCATGATCAAACAACCCTCTTGAGATGAACGGTAAATTTGGTTCCTGCGTTGTTGCTCTCCACTTCAATGCGTCCGCCATATTCGGCGACGATGTCGTGGCAAATCACCAGCCCCAATCCGAGGCCGCGGTCTTTGGATGTATTGAAAGGGGTAAAAAGGGCCTGCATAATTTCCGGGGGGATGCCGGGGCCATTATCGGCCACCGTCAACTGTACCTCGTCATCGGCAAGCGCATAGCCAACGCTGATCCGGCTCGATGGCCCACCTTCGGTTGCCTCAAGCGCGTTTTGCATCAGATTGATCAGAACCTGTTCCAGCCGGATACGATTGCCATGGACTTTCACCTCTACAGGCGGTGTCTCGGTGGTGATCTTGCCAACGGTCTGTCGGAAGCGGCTGCCAAGGAGGAGCAACGCACCTTCGATAACGTCGCTGACCGCCGCCGGGCCAGCATCGCTGGTGCCCTTGCGGGAGAAGGTGCGCAATTCGTCGGTAATGCTGCCAATACGTTCTGTCAGACCAGCAATCGCCGAGAGGTTTTCCTTCACCGGCTCCATTTGATTGCGTGACAGAAAGGTCTTGGCATTGTCGGCATAGGAGCGGATGGCGGCCACCGGCTGATTGATCTCGTGGGCCACGCCTGCTGTCACCTGCCCAAGAATGGCCAGGCGGTTGGCCTGCACGAGTTCCTGTTGCACGGTTTGCAGTTTGTTTTCTGTCTTCTGCCGCTCTTCAGCCTGCATCACCAGTTCAGCATGGGCCGTACTCAGCGCTTCCGTACGTTCTGCCACGCGGCGCTCCAGCTCAAGGCGCGCCTGTTCCTGATAGTGTAAGCGCCGTAATGCGCGGCCCCGGCGATACAGGAAAAAGGCAGTGAAGCCGAGGACGGGTGCAAGGACGGCCAAAGCGGCGAGTTGTGCGGACCGTATGGACTCGGTCACTGCCGCTCCGGCAGGAGCCAGCAACTGCAATGACCAGCTTGTGGTCGGCACAGGGACGCGAACGCGAATAAATTCCGCATCCTGATTGGAACCGGGCAGTTGCGCCGTTACCCGGTCGGGGCTTGATTGCGTCAATGCCGGGGTGACACTCAAGGGAGCAAGCGGCGCAGCGCCAAATTGCAGGCTTTCACGAATAGGGCCAACCTGATCTGGTGGTATCGGCGCCTGCGCCATGAACCGCCATTCGGGAAAGCTGGTGATCAACACAATACCGCGGGGGTCGATCACATAGGATGGATCGCTGCTTTTTCGCCAGTCGGCTTCAAGTTCATCAAATTCGACCTTCACGACGATCACACCAAGCAAGCCTGAAGGTCCATCAATCCGCCGTGAAATATAAAGACCCGGCCTTTTGCTGATCGTGCCAAGCGCATAATGTTCAGCGCTTCCGCTTGCCAGGGCGCGCAGATAATAGGGGCGGAAACTATAGTCTATCCCGACAAAGCTCGTCGGTTCCTGCCAGTTGCTGGCCGAAAGTGCCGTGCCTTTGGCATCGAGAAGATAGATAACCGACGCGTGTGTTCCTTCGATCAGGCTTTCCAGCTTGCGGTCCACAAGATGCAGCATGCTTTCACTACGCGATGTCAGCGCGCTGATGAGATCCCGGTCCTGTGAAAGAACAAATGGAAGCGAACGCTGCTTTTCCAGCACTGTCCGCAGGAGAACAGCGTTAAGTTCCGCAGCGCTTGTCGCTCTCGTTTCAAGTGTCTGGTAGGCACGATTGCGGCCATAATCATTGGCAGCCAGCAATGCACCAAGGATCAGGAACACCGCGAGCGCCCCATAGATCAATTTGGATATGGCGCTCGACCCTGCCACCACGGGCAGTGTATCCACGTCTTTCTCAACCGAACTTTCCATATCTGATTTGTGCATATATCCGCACGATTGACAATAATTTTGTGCGTAATTTCGCACATGTGAAGATTGAAGATTTCTTCGCGCAGAATAATATTATTAGAAATCAGATAGTTAAAGAATATCTTCTAATTGGCACGGCCCTTGCTAATGAGATTGAAGAGAATGCGTAGGTTGTTCTCGAGAACGAGGGCCCGGGAGGCTGACAGGGTTTCTGCCAGACGCGGCTCGCACCATGGAGGAAGACATGAGTCCTGCGAACATCAGCGCAGCGCCAGAGCCGCGCGTCAAGAAACCAATCTATACCCATCTGTATTTTCAGGTCATCGTTGCCATCACCATCGGCATCGCGCTTGGCCACTATTATCCCGATATTGGCACGAGCATGAAGCCGCTCGGCGATGCCTTCATCAAGCTGGTGAAGATGATTATCGCTCCGGTAATCTTCCTGACCGTGACAACCGGTATTGCCGGAATGAGCGATCTGCAAAAGGTCGGGCGTGTTGCCGGCAAGGCGATGATCTACTTCCTGACCTTCTCGACACTGGCGCTGATTGTCGGTCTCATCGTTGCGAATGTCATCCAGCCCGGCGCGGGCATGAACATCAATCCATCAACACTTGATCCGGCTGCCGTAGCCACCTACACGCAGCAGGCGCATGAACAGAGTGTTATCGGCTTCCTGCAAAACATTATTCCAACAACCATTGTCGGTGCTTTCGCATCCGGCGATATCCTGCAGGTCCTGTTCTTCTCGGTTCTCTTCGGTATTTCGCTTGCTATGGTTGGCGAGCGCGCCGAACCCGTCACGAACTTCCTTCACACGCTGTCAGCACCGATTTTCAAGCTGGTCGCCATTTTGATGAAGGCCGCCCCAATCGGCGCCTTCGGTGCAATGGCCTTCACCATCGGCAAATACGGCATTGCATCGGTTGCCAATCTGTTGATGCTCATCGGCACATTCTACCTGACGTCGATCCTGTTTGTGGTGATCATTCTGGGTGCCGTTGCCAAATATAACGGCTTCTCCATCTTCGCCCTGATCCGTTACATCAAGGAAGAATTGCTCCTCGTTCTTGGCACCAGTTCCTCGGAAGCTGCCCTGCCAACCCTGATGGCGAAAATGGAAAAAGCGGGCTGCAAGAAGTCCGTCGTCGGTCTTGTTATTCCAACCGGCTATTCCTTCAATCTGGATGGCACCAATATCTACATGACGCTGGCTGCCCTCTTCATCGCGCAGGCAACCAATACACCCCTGACCCTCACCGATCAGGTTCTGCTGCTGCTCGTTGCCATGCTCAGCTCAAAGGGCGCTGCTGGTATCACCGGTGCTGGTTTCATCACCCTTGCCGCAACGTTGTCAGTTGTTCCGGCTGTTCCGGTTGCCGGTATGGCGCTGATCCTCGGTATCGACCGCTTCATGTCGGAATGCCGTGCCCTGACCAATCTGGTTGGCAATGCAGTGGCAACGATTGTCGTCGCCCGTTGGGAAGGCGAACTGGATAAAGGCATGCTTGATCGTGCGCTGCATGGCGGTGTCAGCGAAGAAGAGGCTCTTGCCTTCGCCGGTTGATGATCTGGTAAAGAATGAAATGGAAAGGCGGGCTCAGGCCCGCCTTTTTCATGCGAGATGGTCTCGCCATGCCTTCGCATAGGCATCGAATCCGTTGTCGAGAGGTTGAACATTTCCGGTGTTCGTCGGCGCGGGGATTGTCGCGCCCGCAAGCAGGGCAGCCCCAAGGCTGGTTCCTGTCGAACCACCCGGCAGCGATATTACTTCCCGTTGTGTCAGGTTGCATAATGCTGACAAATAAAGTGCGTTGCGGGAGAAGGGGCCTTCGATGATTGTGGCTCCCGCCGAACCGATCAGCTCCAGACTGATCGCGGTCATCATCGCCGCATAGAGTGAAGCAGCGGCGGTTCGTTCTGCCGGGTTGCCTGGTTCGCCATTGGGCCAGTTCGCCACCCGGTTCGGATACGGGCCGGTGCCTTTGGCAAGACCTGGCAGAATCATCACCTGATCGCGAATAACGCGCTGAAGCGTTTCCGCATCGGGAGCAACGGCATTCCCGCCGGTCAGAAGATCAAATTCACGCCCGCCCATAAAACGGGCTGATGGCACTGCCTTGCCATAGGCGTCGACATTGGCAAGCGTATCGCGTTGCTGATCGAGTTGATCCAGATGGCCGCCCACGGCAAACAGAACAACCCATGTCCCCGTTGAAACGACGGAAAACGGCGAGGTGCGTGTCATCAAATGCGGCAGCAAGGATGCATTTGAATCATGAATGCCGCAGAACACCGGTACTGATCTGTTGATACCGATCTGAGTTTTCAGGGGTGCGAGCAAATCTCCGATATGATCGAAAGCCGAACGGACGGGAGGCAAAAGCGGGCGCAGTTCCAGCTTGTCGACAAGGCTGGAATATTCACCGTTTCGCGGATTCCATAGATCCGTATGGCAGCCAAGAGATGTTACTTCGTTCACTGCGGTTCCGGTTAACCGCCAGACCCAATATTGGGCATAGGTCAGGACAGTTTTTACGCCTGCGAACAATGCTGGAAATTGTGTTTTCTGATAGTGAATCTGCGCACCGACATTCAGCCCGCCAGCCAGATAGGGAGAGCCGGTCTCGGCAAAATCAGGCCGTAGCTGCGCATAGTCCTGACGCACGGCATCGGGATAGATATGCTCATAATCAATGACAGGCATGGCCAGCCCGTTTTCGCCAAGCAGCGCCGCCGCAGCGCCATGGGCCGTAACGGATATGGCATCAAAACCGGGTGTTTCGGCAAATTCTGTCAGCGAGTGCAGAAAGAAGTGCCACAGCACGTCAACATCATAATGCGGGTAGGGACCATTGCTGACCACGCGATTGGGTGTGCTGCGTACGGCAAGTTCCACACCGCTTGCTGCATCAACCACAACGAGTTTGGCATTGGTCTTGCCAACATCAATGACAGCAATATGGCGTGGCTTGGTCATATCAGGCCATATGAAACAGACAGACCAGATCGGACTGTACGGGTGAATGATCAGGGTTGGTCGCCATGATATCGGCCATATACACCCACCATTTCTTCATCACAGGATGGTCAGGAAGATCAGCCATTGTATGCCCGGCAGGGCGACTCAATACGCCGAAAAGCGTATTGGTTTCGCGATCAAGATGAATGGAATAATCCTGCACACCCGCGTCGCGCAGGAGGTCGACAAGCTCCGGCCAGATGGCATCATGCCGCCGCCGATATTCCTCTTCCATGCCGGGGTTGAGCATCATCTTGAACGCATATTTCTCTTGAGCGTTCATGCGTGCTTCCTGTGCCTGACGCGGCGGATGATAATCGGCAATGTTATGGTGATAATCAGAAGCAGGCCGATGAAGATTGACATGACAATGCCCGGTACATTGAGCAGTCCTAGGCCAAATGTAACCAGTCCCATCACGAAAGCCGCGATGACCACACCGCCAATGGTGCCGGAGCCGCCAAGAATGGAGATGCCACCCAATACGACCATGGTGACGATTTCTAATTCCCACCCTTGTGCAATGGAGGGGCGGGTCGAACCCAGACGCGAGGTAAGACAGACCGCAGCAATGCCGGACATCAGCCCGGTCATTACGAACAGGGTAAACTTGATCCGTTCAACGCGGATGCCGGAGAAGCGCGCCGCAAATTCATTGTTGCCGATGGCATAGATGCGCCTGCCAAAGTTTGTGGCGTGCAGCAGAATGGCGAAGAGAACTGCCAGTACGGCGAACAGGACAAATTCGAAGGAAAACACCCAGAAGACGTAGCCTTGTCCGAAATAGGCAAAGGAAGCGGGATAGCCGCCATAGGCTTTGTCGCCAAGGACAATATAGGCGATGCCGCGAAACAGGCTCATTGTGCCGATGGTCACGACAATGGAGGGAAGCCGCAGTCCAGCCACCAGAATGCCGTTGATGACGCCGCATCCCACGCCAACCGCAATACCGATGGCGACGAGCCCCGGAGTTCCAACACCCGCCTGCGCCGCAGCACCCATGGCTGTTGCGGCAAGGGCAATGATAGCCGCGACAGAAAGATCAATTTCTCCAGCAATAATCAGCAAGGCCATGGCGAAAGCGACCATCGCTTTTTCGGTGAAATTGAACGTGGCGTCCGAGAGGTTCCAGGCATTCAAGAAGTAAGGTGAGGCAAAGGAGTTGGCGATGAAAATCAGGATCGCCACAACCAGAAGCAGCGCTTCCCAGCTGGCAAACAATCGCGTCGCAGATGTACCCAAACGATCCGGGATATGACGTTTTTCGCTTGTGATACTCATGCGATACCCTCGATCTTTTCCGATGCCCCGCGATCCCGCAGAATGATGCGGCCGCGCCGTTGTTCCTGCCGCGCATTGAAAATCACCGCTGCAATGATGACGCCGCCTGATATGGCCATTTGCGAGAAGGGTGAAATGTTGATGACGGGCAGGGCATTCTTGATAACGCCGAGGAACAGTGACCCGAGAACTGCACCCGCAACCGAGCCAATGCCTCCAAGTGTCGAGATACCGCCGATGACGCAGGCGGCAACGCTGTCAAGTTCAAACCCCGCGGCGATATCGACATAAGCCACGGCATAGCGCGACACCCAGAGATAGCCGCACAGACCGGCAAGCGTGCCAGATATGACGAAAGCAAAAAACCGGGTGCGGCCCACATCAATGCCCGCATATACAGCCGCTGTCGGATTACCGCCGGAAGCATAGATCGCGCGGCCGAGGAAGGTGCGCGACATGACGATATAAATGACAGCGACAATGACGATGGCTGTCCATCCGAGAACAGGCAGACCAAGAAAGACATGACGCGGTGTTTGCAGGAAAGGCTCGGTCATCTGATGCGCGTTGACCCAGCCGCCGCCTGACAGGACGAAGGCCATGCCGCGATAAATGGTAAGGGTGCCAAGCGTGACAACAATTGAGGGAATGCCGAGCTTCCACACGAACAGACCATTAATTGCGCCGAGGATCGCACCAATGCCAAGCGCGATGACAACAATCAGCGCCAATGGCAAATCCGGATGAGCAGCATTCAACATGGCAACGGCCATGCCGGTAAAGGCAACATTGGCCGCAACGGAAAGATCAATCGATTTCGTCAGGATCACGGTCATCTGGCCGAGCGCCAGGATGATCAGGATCGACGTATCATTGAAAATATTCGAGAGGTTTGACGGGCTGGAAAAGCCGGGTGAACGTGAGGAAAAAATCCCAAGCAAGACGGCGATGATCACCACCAGCAGCATCTCGCGAAATTTGAAAAGCTTTTTAATCATCTCGCTCCTTACGCGTTGCCGGTTGCGGCGCGAACCAGTATCTCGGCGTTCATATCTGCACGCTCGAAGAGACCGGCAGACAGACCCTCCCGCATGACAAGCACGCGGTCGGACATCCCGAGTATCTCCGGCAGTTCGGATGAAACCATGATAATGCTGAGACCTTCGCCTGCGAGTTCGCTGATAAAGGCATGGACGGCAGCTTTCGAGCCGATATCGATGCCTTTGGTCGGCTCATCAAGAATGAGGATTTTCGGTTGTGTGGCGAGCCACTTGCCGATGACGACCTTCTGCTGATTGCCGCCGGACAGCGTACCAACAGGCACCGACAAGGCGGCCGCGCGCAGGTCAAAACGTTCGGCATATTTGCGCGCCAATGCCAGTTCTTCCGCGGCACGCAAGAAACCAGAGCGCGAGGTTTTCCCAAGGGAAGGCAGCGAGATATTCTGGTAGATCGGTAATTGCAGCACGGCGCCGTGGCGTCCGCGCTCCTCGGGCACATAGACAATGCCCGCATGAACCGCCTCGCCGGGCGAGCGTATCTGGATTTCCTTGCCGTCCAGTTCCAGCCTGCCATGCGATGGCCGGGTGACACCGAACAGGGATTGGCAAATCTCCGAACGGCCAGCGCCCACCAATCCATAGATGCCAAGGATTTCGCCTTTGCGCAGTTCGAAGGAAATATCGCGGAACTCCGTCGGGTGGCTGTAATTCTCGACCTTCAGAACTGTCTCCCCACGCGGAATATCCACTTTTGGAAAGGCATGTTCGATGGAGCGGCCAACCATCAAGCGGACAATATCGTTCTGATTGATGTCGGCGAGCGCCCCGCTGCCCACAGCTTTGCCATCGCGAAACACCGCATAATTATCGGCGATCTCATAAACCTCATCGAATTTGTGGCTGATGAAGAGAATGGCTTTGCCTTGAGCCTTCAGCCGCCTGACGATCTGGAAGAGATCATCGACTTCCTTGCGTGACAGGGCAGCCGTTGGTTCATCCATGATCACGATGCGCGCATCGACCGAAAGCGCGCGGGCGATGGCAACAAGATGGCGCTGGGCGATGGAAAGATCCTTCAGCCGGGCGCGCGGGTCGATATTGCTTTCGAGCGAATGAAGCAGGGCGAGCGCCCTTGCATTCACGCCCTTCCAGTTGACCAGACCGAAAGACGTTTTTGGAGCATGACCGATAAAGATGTTCTCGGCGACGGACAATTCGTCAAACAGCACGGTTTCCTGATGAATGGCCGTCACGCCATGATCGATAGCATTCTGTGCGTTGCCAAAGGCGACCGACTTGCCATCGATATGAATCTCACCTTCATCGGACTGATAAATGCCGGTCAAAATTTTGACGAGGGTAGACTTTCCCGCACCGTTTTCGCCGATCAGCGCCGTCACTGTGCCCGGATAAAGGGAGATATTGACGTCGTTCAGTGCTTTCACACCGGGAAACGACTTGGAGATACCCCGCATTTCCAGAATGGGGACAATTGGTGATGGCTCGGCAAGGGCGGCGTTCATCATGGACATACCAATGGGTTGAAAAATGCCCGGCAGAAAATCTGCCGGGCTTTATGGCGCGGTTGCCGGATCAGAAAATCTTGGAGAACTGATCGATATTCTTCGCGTCATAGACGAAGGGGTCAGCCATGGCGGCCTCACCATTGTCGCCGATCTTGATCTTGCCCATGCGTCCGGCTTCAATCTCGCTGCCGGGTTTGCCGTCCGTGTCGCCCTTGACGAGGCGATAGGCGATCTGCGTGGCGGAATAACCAAGATCAATCGGGTTCCAGATGGCAAATTCCTTGGTGGCACCGGATTTGATGGCACCGGCCATTTCCGATGGCAGGCCAAGGCCCGTTACATAAACCGAACCAATCTTCTTGGCATCTGCCACCGCCTGCGAGGCGGCGAGAACGCCAACTGTCGTTGGAGCAACGATGACCTTCACATTGGGCTGCGAGGTCAGGAGACCCTGTGCTTCGCGATAGCTCTTATCAGCAAGGTCATCGCCATAAACGGTTGTCACCAGATTGAGGCCGGGGAAACTTGGCAGCTGCTTTTTCATTTCGGCAATCCAGGTGTTCTGGTTTGTCGATGTGGTCGTTGCTGAAAGGATAGCAAAGTCGCCCTTGCCGTCGGGCAGATGGGCAGCGGCGAGTTGCAGGCACATCTTGCCGATCAGTTCGTTGGACGAAGGGTTGAGATGGACGATGCGGCCTTCCTTGGCCACGGCCGAGTCCCAGGAAATAACCTTGATGCCGCGCGCCATGGCCTTCTTCAAAGCCGGTACAACCGCGTCCGGATCGTTGGCAGAAATGGCAATGGCATTAACATTCTGGGCGATCAGTGCATTGATGACCTCAATCTGGCCTTCAGCTGTCGTTGATGTTGGTCCTGTATAGATGACCTCGACGCCGCCGAGTTCCTTCGCCGCTTCCTGCGCGCCTTTGTTGGCTGCTTCAAAGAAGCCATTGCCAAGGGATTTCGCGACGAGGCCGATCTTGATGGTTTCTGCCTGTGCCTGTGATGCGAGCATGGCAAGTGCCAGAGCCGACCCCAGTGCAAGTTTCTTCAATACGTTCATTTTTCTTCCTCCCTAGATTGAAAATAGCCGCTCCGGCGCTGGTTTTTATGCGATCGAAGCGGAATCCCTTGATTTGTCCTGAGCATTCACTTTGGCAATGATCAGCTCGACCCCGGCGTCCTCCACCATTTTCCGGTCTGCGTCCGAAATGCCGTCGTCCGTTATAATTGTCGCGACCCGCTGCAATGGGCAAAGGATCAGGCTTGAACGGCGCGCGAACTTGGTTGAATCAACCAGCAGCACCAGTTCATCCGCCTGATTGATCAGTTTCTGTTCGCCCTGAATGATCAGTGGATCAGATTCCATAGCCCCGAACGGGCCCACACCAACCGCACCCATGAACATGCGTTTGCCGTAGAAATTGCGGGTGACGTCATTGTCGAAGGGCGAGAGGATCATGCTCTGCTCGCGGTAAATCATGCCGCCGGGTATGATCACCGTACTCTTGGAGTTCTTCACCAGATGTTCAGCGATGGCGAAGGAGTTGGTCATGATCTGCAAACGGCGCGCGGCGAGATAATGCACCATCTGAAATGTTGTCGTGCCGCCATTCAGAATGATCGCATCACCTTCATTGCAAAGGTTTACGGCTTCGCGGGCGATTGCTCGCTTCTTGTCGATATTCTCCGCTTCGGACACCCGAAATGGCCGGCCGGCAAGCGCTGTCTGTTGTGGCGGGTGAATGGCTTCTGCGCCGCCACGGACCCGGCGCAGCTTGCCCTGTACATGCATGGAGGCGATATCGCGCCGGATCGTTGCCTCCGACGCTTCCGTCAATTCGGCAATGTCCTGAATGGTGATGAACGGTTTTTCCTGAACAGCACTCAGGATAATACGTTGGCGCTCACGTTCGTGCATTTTTCCCTCCACTGTCGCAAGCATTGCGCAAAATAACATGCAGTGTCAATCAATATCAGTCAAATATATTCATATTGCACTGCACAATTGCAATTTTATGATTGAATTTGATCATTTGTGATTGACACGAAATCACACTCTGCTCCATAGCTAGAGAAAATTCACATGGCTGTGGCGCGATGTCCGGCCATCTTATGATTGATCGGGAGGCAAGTATGGCGGGCAAGGTCCAACTTCTGGATAATCGTTGGGACGATCAAAAAGCTGCCAAGCTGGATGAACCGGGCAAGCTGCTCTATCGCTCCAATCTGCTGGGTGCTGACAAGCGCATTACCAATTATGGCGGCGGCAATACCTCTGCGAAAGTATTGGAAACGGACCCGCTGACTGGCAAATCCGTTGAAGTGCTTTGGGTAAAGGGTTCGGGCGGTGATGTGGGCACCATTAAGCTCGATGGCTTCGCCACGCTTTATATGGAAAAGCTGAAATCGCTGAAATCCATTTACACGGGCATTGCCGACGAAGACCGTATGGTGGGTTTCCTGCCGCATTGCACGTTCAATCTCAACGGTCGCGCCGCGTCAATTGATACGCCATTGCACGGTTTTGTACCGTTCAAGCATGTCGACCATATGCACCCCGATGCTATTATTGCCATTGCGGCATCAAAGAATTCGCGTGAGCTGACCAAGGAGGTCTTTGGGGACACAATTGGCTGGCTGCCATGGCGTCGTCCGGGTTTTCAGCTTGGTCTTGATCTCGGTGCCTATGTGGCTGCCAATCCCCAT
The DNA here is from genome assembly GCF_014138335.1 of Phyllobacterium sp. P30BS-XVII. Lineage (NCBI taxonomy): Bacteria > Pseudomonadati > Pseudomonadota > Alphaproteobacteria > Hyphomicrobiales > Phyllobacteriaceae > Phyllobacterium > Phyllobacterium sp. P30BS-XVII. The sequence goes on along the minus strand of NZ_JACGXO010000004.1, from coordinate 242,711 downwards.
TCCAAAGGCGTGGTGCTTGAAAGCCATGGTCTGTTCACTTGGGCCGATGATGCCAGGGAATGCTATGAGTTGACGCTTGATATCATCAACAAGGCGATTGTCTGGTTTGATGGCAAGACTGCAGATAAGGCTGCCTTTGGTGGAGAGGCAACAAAGAGCCTTGATGCAGCTACACGTCGTGCTATCGCCGCGCGGCTCATGCCTGAGATTCGCGGGAAGATCGGGGTATCGGAACGCAAGCTTGGCGATTTTGATGATCAGCCGGCAGTTCTGGAGTTCGTTAATTCCAAAAACCTGCGTCCCCTCGCGTCTCTCGGCACCAGTTGCCCAGACCATTTCCTGCGTACGAAAATTCGCCCGCTCGTGCTTGATATCGATCCGGTCAATCTCGATGCTGCCGGTGATGCGCTTGATGCTGCGCTTGAAGCCTACCGCGTTGACTATGCCCGCTATTATAACGCCTGCAAGCACGCCAATTCGCCTGCCATGCGCGATCCCAATCCGGTCATTTTCCTCATTCCCGGTGTTGGCATGCTGTCCTTTGCCAAGGACAAGGCGACCGCCCGTATCGCCGGTGAATTCTACGTCAACGCTATCAACGTGATGCGTGGCGCTTCATCCGTCTCTGAGTATCAGGGGCTGCCGGAACAGGAGGCGTTCGACATTGAATACTGGTTGCTTGAGGAAGCCAAATTGCAGCGTATGCCCAAGCCCAAATCATTGGCAGGTCGTGTGGCATTCGTAACGGGTGGTGCCGGTGGCATTGGCCGTGCGACGGCCGAGCGGCTGCTGGGGCAGGGTGCGTGCGTTATTCTTGCGGATATTGATGCGGAAGCATTGAAGGCTGCCCGTCAGGATTTTGCCGAGCGCTACAGCACCGATGTGGTGCGTGGTGTACAGCTTAATGTGACAGACGAGGCGGGTGTGATTGCAAGCTTTGCCGAGGCTTCGGTCGAGTTTGGCGGCATTGATATTCTTGTCTCCAATGCGGGCATCGCCTCGTCAGCCCCGATTGAAGTCACGGAACTTGCCATGTGGAACCGCAATATGGACATTCTGGCAACGGGCTATTTCCTCGTCTCCCGGGAAGCGTTCCGCCTGTTCCGGCGCCAGAAGATTGGCGGCAATGTGGTGTTTGTTGCCTCCAAGAACGGACTTGCTGCTTCCCCCAATGCCAGTGCCTATTGCACTGCCAAGGCTGCGGAAATTCATCTCGCCCGCTGCCTTGCGCTTGAGGGGGCGGAAGCCGGTATCCGCGTCAATACTGTCAACCCGGATGCGGTGTTGCGGGGGTCAAAAATCTGGAATGGCGAGTGGCGGGAGCAACGTGCAGCCTCCTCCAATCTGCAGGTGGAAGAGCTTGAAGAGCATTATCGCAAGCGGTCGCTGCTCAAGCTGAATGTGCTGCCTGAGGATATTGCCGAGGCAATCTATTTCCTTGCCTCCGACGCCTCAGCCAAGTCCACGGGTAATATTATCAATGTCGACGCTGGCAACGTGCAAAGCTTCACGCGATAAAGCGGTCTGGGGAGGACATCATGGCTGAACTGCAAATTTCCGGCGATCTTATTGCGTCCGAAAATGACAAGCGCGCTGCGGCACAAAAGAGCGATTTTGAAGCGCTGGGAGCCCATCTCGCCCGCCGCAACATCGATATCGAGGCAATCACCGCAAAGGTGCTGGATTTCTTCGTCGCCATTCCATCGTGGGGCGTTGGCACTGGCGGAACCCGCTTTGCGCGTTTTCCGGGGCAGGGCGAGCCACGCGGTATTTTTGACAAGCTTGATGATTGTTCCGTCATTCATCAACTGAGCCGTGCGACACCCACAGTCTCGCTTCACATACCCTGGGACAAGGCCGATCCGAAACAGCTGAAAGCCCATGCGGATGCGCTTGGCCTCGGCTTTGATGCGATGAATTCCAATACTTTTTCCGACGCACCGGATCAGGCGCATTCCTATAAATATGGTTCGTTGAGCCATGTGGATGCGGCAACCCGTAAACAGGCTATCGCGCACAATATAGAGTGCATCGAAATCGGCAATGCTATCGGCTCGAAGGCTTTGACTGTATGGGTTGGGGATGGATCGAACTTTCCGGGCCAGAGCAATTTTGCCCGGTCGTTTGAACGCTATCTCGGTGCCATGGCCGAAATCTACAAGGCGCTGCCGGATGACTGGCGCATCTTCTCCGAACATAAAATGTTCGAACCAGCCTTCTATTCCACCGTTGTGCAGGATTGGGGCACCAATTATCTGATTGCCCAGACCTTGGGGCCAAAGGCCTTCTGTCTGGTTGATCTTGGCCACCACGCCCCGAACAGCAATATTGAGATGATCGTTTCGCGGTTGATCCAGTTCAAGAAACTTGGCGGTTTCCACTTCAACGATTCCAAATATGGTGATGATGATCTCGATGCGGGGTCGATTGATCCTTACCGGCTGTTCCTCGTGTTCAATGAACTCGTTGATGCACAAGAGCGTGGTGTCGAGGGTTTCCATCCGGCACACATGATCGATCAGTCGCACAATGTGACTGATCCGATTGAGAGCCTGATCTCCAGCGCCAATGAAATTCGCCGCGCCTATGCGCAGGCATTGCTGGTGGATCGTGATGCGCTGGGGGGCTACCAGGACAGCAACGACGCGCTGATGGCGTCGGATGCCTTAAAGCGCGCCTACCGGACGGATGTGGAGCCCATTCTGGCGGAAGCACGCCGCCGGGCAGGTGGTGCCATTGAGCCAATCGCGGCGTATCGAACCAGCGGCTACCGGCAGAAGGTCGGGAAAATAAGACCCGCCAGCACAGGCGGCAGCGGCGGCATTATCTGACCGATCCCTCCTACAACAGCATTTCCAAGGCAGCGCCATCAGCGCTGCCTTTTTCTTTTTTGTTTGACAGCGCTCGATACATTTGGTCTTATTCTACTATAACACACTATATAACATAATAGTGGAATAACAAAGGGGACTGTCATGAAATCACTGAAACTCGCACTCCTATTGGGTTCGGCGCTGGTTGCCTTCAGCCCTGCTGCCTTTGCCCAGACCAAGGGCGGCGTTATCAACGTTGCCACCATTGGCGAGCCGCCGACACTTGATGCCATGGCATCGACAGCCGATCTTGTCGGCATTGTTTCGCAGCATATTTTCGAGACGCTCTATACATTTGACGCAAACTGGAACCCGACACCGCTTCTCGCCGCCAGCCTCCCCGAGATTTCGGCCGATGGCAAAATCTACACGATCAAACTGCGCACGGGCGTTAAGTTCCATGATGGCACCGATATGGATTCCACCGATGTGGTTGCCTCGCTAAAGCGCTGGACACAGATTGCCTCGCGCGGCAAGCAGGTCGCGTCGCTCATTGCATCCATTGATGCGGTTGATGCCTCAACCGTTCGCATCACGCTCAATGCACCCCATGCACCGCTGTTGTCGCTGCTGGCATTTAACAATGCCGCAGCGATCATCCTCCCAAGTGAAAAACAACAGAACCCGATGACCGAACCGGTGGGCACGGGACCTTACAAGCTGAAGGAACGCAAGGCTGATCAGTATATTCAGCTTGTTCGCTTCGATGGCTATAAATCCCCTGAAGGGAACGAGAACGGCTATGGCGGCGCACGCCATCAATATCTTGATGAAATCCGCTTCGCGCCCGTACCCGACGCAAATACCCGCGTTGAAGGCGCGATATCCGGCCAGTTCGATTATGCGGACAGCCTGCCGGTTGAAGCCTATGACCGTGTGAAGGGCCAGAAGGCAACCGAACCCGTTCTGTTGAAACCCTTTGGCTGGCCGGTCTTTGTGCTGAACACCGCGCAGGGATTGACCAAGAACCAGGATATGCGTCTGGCTATCCGTGCCGCGCTCAACATGGAAGACATGCTGGCGGCCGCCTTTGGTAGCACGGATTTCTATTCGCTCAACGGATCGTTCTATCCAGCCTCTTATAGCTGGGCAACCGATGCGGGCGTCAAGGATGGCTATAATATTGGCGATCCTGAAAAGGCCGCCGCACTTTTGAAAAAGGCCAATTACGACGGCAAGCCCGTCCGCATTCTCACCAGCCGCCAATATGAATTCCATTATAAGATGGCGCAGGTCGCCGCTGAATATCTGAAGGCAGCCGGGATCAATGTCGAATTGCAGGTGGTCGACTGGGCAACGCTGACGCAGCGCCGTGCTGATCCCGCTCTATGGGATATCTATATCAGCCATAGCCCGTTCCTGCCGGAACCCGCCCTGATCGGTGCTCTGTCAACCAGTGCGCCCGGCAATTGGGACACGCCAGCGCGCAAGGTGGCTGTTGATGCCTTCAATTCCGAAACCGACCCGAAGAAGCGTATTGCACTGTGGGCGGAGGTTCAGAAAGTGATCTACGCGGAAGCACCCATCATCAAGATTGGTGATTTCAATGCTCTATCGGCCAAGTCACCCAAGGTGGAGGGTTTTACGCCAGCGCCATGGCCATATTTCTGGAACGTGTCACTCAAACAGTAATCGGAACAATGCATAGCGCGGACAGATCATCACTGTCCGCGCCGCATCGTCTACCCCCTGTCAACAGGATTGAACCGACCTGATGCTCCGTTACATATTCCAACGCTTTATCGGCATGATTGTCGTGATGTTTCTGGTGGTGACCATCGTGTTCATCATTGTGCGCGTCACGCCGGGTGATCCCGCTGCCGTCATGCTCGGGCCGGAAGCAACCGCTGCCGATATCGCGCAATTGCGGGCAGCGCTCGGGCTCGACCGGTCCATTCCCGTACAATATGTCTATTTCATCGGCCAGTTGTTGCAGGGTGATCTCGGGCGTTCCATCTTTCTCGACCAGCCGGTGCTGACGGCTTTGGCGCAGCGCGCCGAGCCCACCTTCTTCCTCACCATTTTCTCGATCCTGATCGCCAGTGTCATTGCCATTCCCATTGGCGTCTATGCGGCCTACAGGCGTGGGTCGATTTTCGATCAGGCCGCAACAGCGCTCGCCATGCTCGCCGCCAGTATTCCAAGCTTCTGGCTGGGGCTCATTCTGATGCAGGTCTTTGCAGTGCGGTTTGGCATATTTCCGGTTTCCGGCTATGGCGGTCCGGATACAACCTTTGGTGAGCGGCTTTATCATCTCGTGCTGCCAGCTTTTGCTCTGGGAATCGTTTCATCGGCCCTGATCATGCGCTTTACCCGTGCTTCCATGCTGGATGTGCTGGGTGATGACTATATTCGCACCGCCCGTGCCAAGGGCGTTGTCGAGCGCAGCGTCGTGCTCAAACATGCGTTCAAGAATGCGTTAATCCCGATCATAACAGTCGTTGGTTTGACCGCAGCCGTGCTCATTTCCGGCGCTGTGGTTACAGAGACGGTGTTTGGCCTTCCCGGTGTCGGCAATCTGGTCGTGTCGGCGGTGTTACGCCGCGATTATCCGGTCATTCAGGGCGCGCTTCTCGTCATCGCCGGGCTTTATGTCCTCATCAATTTTGCCATCGACATGCTTTACCTCGTCGTTGATCCAAGGGTGCGCTACTGATGACCGATATTGCTTCAACAGCCCCCGTCAGTGAGCGCAGCAAGTTTTTCCGCGTGCTCATCCGCCGCAAGACCGTGCTTTTTGGTCTGATTGTTCTGGCAATTTTCATTGCGCTTGCCGTTCTGGCGCCGCTCATTGCGCCTTATGCGCCGAACAAGCTTTCGATCGTCAACCGGCTGAAGCCGCCAAGCGCCCAATGGATTTTCGGTACGGATGAATTTGGGCGCGATGTGTTCTCGCGTACGATCTATTCGGCCCGATTGTCGTTGCTGGTTGGTTTTGCCGTGGTGGTTCTGGCATCGCTGATCGGTGTGACACTGGGCATTCTCGCCGGGTTCTTCCACAGGCTCGATGCACCGATCACCCGCCTGATCGATGCGATGATGGCGTTTCCGGATATCCTGCTTGCCATTGCCCTGGTAGCCGCGCTGGGGCCGTCGCTCACCACTGTGATTATTGCACTCAGCATTGTCTATGCGCCGCGGCTTGCCCGCGTGGTGCGTGCCTCAACGCTTGTCATTCGCGAGTTGCCCTATGTGGAAGCCGCCCATGCGCTTGGGATATCGACGCCGCATATTCTGACACGGCATATCCTGCGCAATCTGCTCTCGCCCATCCTCGTTCAGGGAACATTCCTGTTTGCCCATGCCATGCTGGCAGAGGCAGGCCTGTCCTTCCTTGGTCTTGGCGTCAGCCCCGAAGTGCCCACCTGGGGCACGATGATTGCCGCCGGACGGCAATATGTCGGTCAGGCCGACTGGATGACCCTCTTTCCCGGTATTGCCATCGTTCTCTCCGTTCTCTCGCTGCAAATGGTGGGTGATGGCTTCCGTGACCTCCTCGACCCACGCCTCAGAAAGGATCTCTGATCATGCCCGCCTCCTCTGCAACCGATGGTCGCCTGTTGCTGACCAATGTCAAAGCGGTTGCCTTTGGCCCGAATACCCCTTCCGGCGCTATCGATATTCTCATTGGTGCAGACGGAAAAATTGCTGAATTTGGCCCCTCGCTAAATGTCGCCGGAGATATCAGGCGCGTTGATATGAAAGGTGCGTGGATTTCGCCCGGCTGGACCGATCTGCATGCCCATGTCTGGCATGGCGGCACTGATATCTCCGTGCGCCCGCAAATCTGCGGTGTGGAACGCGGTGTGACGACAATCGTCGATGCGGGTTCGGCTGGTGAAGCAAATTTCCATGGTTTGCGCGAATACATCATCGAACCGGCGAAGGAACGCATCAAAGCCTTCCTCAATCTCGGCTCTATCGGTCTTGTCGCCTGCAACCGTGTCAGCGAACTCAGCGATATCAGGTCCATCGATCTTGATCGCACCGTTGCATGCGTCAATGAGAACCGCGACCACATTGTCGGCCTGAAAGTACGTGCCAGCCACGTCATAACGGGTTCTTGGGGTGTAACGCCTGTCAAGGTTGGCAAGAAGGTCGCGAAAATCCTGAAGCTTCCGATGATGGTGCATGTGGGTGAACCGCCCGCGCTCTACGACGAGGTACTGGAAATCCTCGGGCCGGGTGACATCATCACCCATTGCTTTAACGGCAAGGTCGGCAGCAGCATTATCGAAGATGATGATCTGTTCGAACTGGCGGAACGCTGTGCCGGCGAAGGCATCCGGCTCGATATCGGCCATGGCGGTGCATCATTCTCATTCCGTGTGGCAGAAGTCGCTATCAGCCGTGGTCTTTTACCATTCTCCATCTCGACGGACATTCACCTGCACAGCCTGAACTATTCCGTCTGGGATCTTGGAACAACCATGTCAAAGCTGCTCAGCGTCGGCATGCCGTTCGAGAAGGTTGTAGAAGCCGTCACGCTTTCGCCAGCATCGGCAATCGGCCTGCCAACAGAAAATCTTCTGGAGGTCGGCAAGCCAGCTGAATTCACGATTTTTGAGCTAGTGGATTCAGACCTCAGCGTTATCGATTCACTCGGCTACAAGGCGACGCTTCACAAACTGTTCGAGCCGCGCATGGTTGTTCTGGGGACAGAGACCATTGCGGCCAGCCGCTATCAACCGGTGAACCCTGAAATGGTCAATCACCGTCATACCTATTCATACCGCTAAGGAGCTCGCGTGAACCATTCATCCAGTCCAGCCATTGAAGCTGGCACATCTCCTTACGACAGGCTGAAAGCGCTGGGTATTGTATTGCCTCCGGCACCGCGTCCGATTGCCAACTTCGTCACCCATATTCAGGAAGGCAATATGCTTTACCTGTCGGGCCAGGGGCCGCGTGAGGATGACGGCTTTATGCACACCGGCAAGGTTGGCGATACCGTCAGCGTTGATGATGCCTACGCCCATGCAAGGCTGACAGGGATCAACCTGCTGGCGGTTCTGCATGCGGCTTTGGGTGATCTTGGCCGGGTCAAGCAGGTGGTCAAACTGCTCGGCATGGTCAATGCCGTGCCCGATTTTGCGGATCACCCGCTTGTCATCAACGGATGTTCCGATCTGCTGATCGATGTGTTCGGCGATGCGGGACAGCACGCCCGCTCGGCTGTGGGCTTTGGCTCACTTCCGGGCAATATCACCGTGGAGATCGAGGCGATCATCGCCTTGAAGGAATAGGATCAGGAATGACTGCGCCAGCCCATCACGGTTTCGATCCGTTCCGCAGATGCCTTGACCTCGGCCGTATAGCGCACGGGGTTATCGGCAATCTTCTGTTCGGGCAGAACGATGGAAATGGTGGCAACGCAGGTGCCCTTGTCGTCGCAAACCGGCGAGGCAACACAGGCGACGGCGTAGTCCGATTCACCAGCCTGAATGGAGATGCGCGATTGCAGCGCGTCTCCGGCAGCTTTCGACAGCGCAGCCGGTTCGATGACGGCACGGCCCGTAGGCGAGGATTTGGCGCAGCGCTTGAAAAGCTCCAGCCGTTCCGCTTCCGGCAGATGACCGACAAGCAAACGGCCCGAAGCGGTCCAGTTCAAGGGAACGCGGGTGCCGACGCGCGAGGTGACGTGGAAATGACCAGGTCCGTCGGCCATGGCCAGAACCATCATATGGTCGCCATCGCGACCGCAAACCTGCACGGTTTCGCCGGAAATGCGGCTGAGATTGTGCATCTCGTGATTGGCCACATCGAGAAAATCCAGCGAGCGGGCATAGGCAAGGCCATAATGGTAGAGCCGCGCGCCGAGCCAGACGGAACCGTCATTGTTGCGCGAGAGAAGGTTTTTTTCGACCAGATCATCAATGATGACGTAAACCGTGGAAAGCGGCGCGCCGATGGCCTTGGCGATCCCATAAACACCAGCCGGGCTACCGGTTTCATACAGATGATCCAGAACCTGCAAGGCGCGATCAATGCCGCTGACACGCGAACGGCGAGCGGCGGCATCAGGTTTTTCAGTTTTCTCAAAATCGCGGGTGGCATCCATGTCTGATGTCTTTGCGTCCACGTTCAGGCTCCTGGCAGGATCGATTGGTCTTCAAACGGTATATTACATTATAGTGGCATATATGCCTGACAAATGGAATGCGTTGCAAGCGGCAACATTTCGAGGAGAACAGCATGACCGACTCTCATAACCCCGACGATATCCGTGAAACGCTCGGGTTGCGACCCGTTATCAACGTCTCCGGAACGATGACATCGTTGGGTGCTTCGATTGTGGTCCCAGAGGCTGTTGCCGCCATGACGGCGATCCTGCCGCAATTTGTCGAGGTGAATGATCTGCAGAAAAGATCGAGCCCTGTGATTGCCCGCCTGACGGGCGGCGAGGCGGGCTTTGTTACCGCGTCCTGTTCCGCTGGCATCAGTCTTGCGGTGGCGGCGGCCATGACCGGCAATAACCTTGCCGCCATTGAACGCCTGCCCGATACGACGGGGTTGAAGGACGAAGTCATTATCCAGATGGGCCATGTGGTCAGTTATGGCGCGCCGGTTGATCAGGGCATCAGGCTTGCCGGTGCCAAGGCGATTCTGGTCGGTCAGGCAACGTCCTGCTACCCCTACCATCTTGATGGGGCGATCAATGAGCGGACGGCGGCGGCTGTCTTTGTTGTCTCGCATCATACGGTTCAGTATGGCCTCGTTGCCCTGAAGAAATTTGCGGAAGTCTGCCACGCACGCGGCGTACCTGTTATCGTTGACGCGGCTTCCGAATATGATCTCAAAATCTTTCTGGAACAGGGCGCGGATATTGCGCTTTATTCCTCGCACAAATTTCTTGGTGGCCCAACAGGCGGTATCGTTGCCGGTGCCAAGGATTTCGTCCGCAACACTTTCCTGCAGAACATGGGCATTGGCCGCGGCATGAAGGTGGGCAAGGAGAGCATTCTCGGAACCATCGCTGCGCTGGAAGCATGGGAAAAACGCGACCATGCGGGTATTCGCGAACGGGAAACCGGCTATCTCAATCTCTGGCAGCAGACGCTTGCGGGCAAGCCGGGTGTGACCACCATTATCGAGGCCGATCCAACAAACAATCCGCTCGACCGCATCCGCGTTATCATCGAGCCACAGGCTGCGCATATCAGTGCGTGGGATCTGGCCGACGCACTGGCGCAGGGATCACGCCCGGTGATCGTGCGCGATCATGAGGTCGAGCACGGTTATTTCTACATGGACCCGTGTAATCTGCACCCCGGTGAAGAAACCATTGTGGCAAGCCGTCTGGTCGAGGAACTCGGCAAGGCGCGCGCGTCAAACGAGATCATCTCGACCCCTGTTGAAAACCGCTACGCCCGCCGTATCGCCGGTCTCATGCGTTGGCCCGATTAACCAGCGCCTCGTCATCTGCCAGCGGAAAGGATTTGTATTCATGGAAAATCGTCAGCCTTCGCATACGGACAATAAGAGCAATCCATTCGCCCCTGTATTGTCCGTCTCCAATCTGACGACATCCTTCCAGTCCGATGGCAAATGGCGGCCTGTCGTGCGTAATGTCTCGTTTGACGTGGCGCCGGGAGAGACGGTGGCTATTGTTGGCGAATCCGGTTCAGGCAAGAGCGTGACATCTCTGTCAATCATGCGGCTTCTGCAAAAGGACAAGAGCCGCATCGAAGGCAAGATCATGCTTGGTGGCAAGGACATTCTTGCCCTTCCTGAAAACCAGATGCGGGCTGTACGTGGCAATGATGTTGCCATGATTTTTCAGGAGCCGATGACCAGCCTCAACCCGTTGTTCACGGTCGGCCAGCAGATCAGCGAAGCCCTGCTTTGTCATTCCTCCATGTCCCGAGCGGACGCGAAAGCTGAAACCATCCGGCTTCTGGAAAAAGTTCGTATTCCCGCAGCGAAATCGCGCTTTGATGAATATCCGCACCGGTTTTCCGGCGGCATGCGCCAGCGCGTGATGATTGCCATGGCACTGGCCAGCAAACCGAAACTTTTGATCGCAGACGAACCCACGACCGCTCTCGATGTGACCATTCAGGGCCAGATTCTCGATCTTATCAAACTGTTGCAGGAAGAGGAGGGAACGTCGGTTCTCTTCATCACCCATGATATGGGCGTGGTCGCTGAAATCGCCGACCGCACTGTCGTCATGTATAATGGCGAAGCGGTGGAAACAGGGAAAACCGAGGACATATTTGCGCGCCCCGAGCATCCCTATACACGCTCGCTTCTCTCGGCCGTTCCCATTCTTGGATCGATGAAAGGACTTAAGCGTCCTTTGCGTTTTCCCGTGGTTGATCGTGCAACCGGCACCTCGGACATTCCCGTTGAGGCAGCGGATACCGTCAAGACCGAAGTCAAACCATTGCTCGAAGTGAAGAACCTCACCACCCGTTTCAATATTCATTCTGGGATGTTCGGGCAATTGGAAGGCCGCGTTCATGCGGTAGAAAACCTTTCCTTTACCTTGCAGCCGGGTGAAACACTGTCACTCGTTGGCGAATCCGGATGCGGGAAGTCAACCACTGGTCGTTCCATCATGCGGCTGGTGCAGCCGCAAAGTGGTGAGGTTCTGCTGAACGGTGAAGATGTTCTAACCATGGAACCGAAGCGGCTGCGCGATATACGCCGCAGCATGCAGATGATCTTTCAGGACCCGTTTGCCAGCCTCAATCCGCGTATCCCGGTTGGTGCTGCGATTGCCGAACCCTATCTTGAACATAGGCTCGGAACGCGGGCGCAGGCGCGGGATCGCGTCGCCGATCTTCTGGAGCGCGTCGGTCTGCATGCCGATATGGCCAGCCGCTACCCGCATGAGTTTTCCGGTGGTCAGAGACAACGCGTATGCATTGCCCGGGCGCTGGCGCTTGATCCCAAGCTGATCGTTGCGGATGAATCGGTCTCGGCGCTGGATGTTTCAATCAAGGCGCAGGTGATCAATCTGCTGCTCGACCTGCAGGCGAGCCTGAACCTCGCCTATCTCTTTATCTCGCACGATATCGCCGTGGTGGAACGGGTCAGCCATCGTATTGCCGTCATGTATCTCGGTGAGATCGTTGAGATTGGTTCACGCGAAGCCATCTTTGAGAACCCGCAGCATCCCTATACGAAAAAGCTGATATCCGCTGTGCCTGTACCTGATCCATCGCGGCGCGGTATCAAGCGGCCTGTCTCCAATGACGAGATCAAAAGCCCGGTGCGCACACCCGATTTCGTTGTGCCTGTGAGGCAATACAATGAAGTCTCAGCCGGACATCTGGTTCAAGTGCAATAGGGATCACGGCAGTTGCCCGCCATGATCCCGTGGCGTTTACTTGGATTTCTTTGATCCGACCAGTTCGTCCCATTTGCGGAACGCGACGACCATCTTGTCTGGTTTCAACGGCAATTCGATGGGGTTGTTGGCGATCAGCCCGGCATATTCTTCCCGGCCAAACTGCTTGATGACATCCTGACTGTGTTGCGGCGCCATCGACAGGGGTACGTTTTTCACTGCAGGACCGGGATAGAGATAACCTTCGTCATAGGAATAAGCCTGCGCCTTTGGCGTGAGCAGGAAGGCCATAAGGTCAAGGACAACTGCTGCCTTGTCATCAGCTATGCCCTTGGGCATGCACATGAAAAAGGCGTCTGAAACCCAATGGAAGCCTTTGAGGGTTCCGATCTTGGCGGTTTCAGGCACAATGCCAAGCGCACGCGGATTGATATCCCAGCCGGTGGTGCTGATGATGATATCACGCGATCCTTCGCCGAATTCCTTCATCGTGGCGCCAGTGCCCGCAGGGTAATAATCAATATACTGGCCAAGATCGGCGAGATAAGCCCATGTCTTGTCCCAGCCATTAACCGGGTCCTGCGGGTCCTTGTCGCCGAGAATATAGGGCAGGCCCATCATGAACGTGCGACCCGGACCGGAATTGGTCGGGCGGGCATACATGAAACGTCCGGGATTTTCCCTGGCGTAGGCAAGCAGCTCTTCCGCGCTGGTCGGCACCTTTTTCACGCGCTCGGGATCATACTCGATCAGGGGACCGGAGGGGTAGTAGTTGACGACGACGCCAAATCCATCTCCTTGCGCCTTATGCAGGGCGAGCGCTGCCGGTTCGTAGTTTTCCTCGATGCCCGGAAATTTGTCGGCAAAATCCGGCAGGATCTTCAGCCACGTCTCATTGGCAAGCCCAGCGGCCAGGCCATCGCTGCCCGTAAGCACAATATCAATATCGACGCGGCCCGCGCTCTGCTGCGCCTTGAGCTTGCCAGCAAGCTCCGTGACCGGCGCTTTGGTGAAGATGATCCGCGATGCCCGCTCCGGATAGGTCTTGGCATATTCTTCGAAGGCTGGCTGCATCAGCGCGAGCGCGCCGCCCACATCCATCACCGTAATGACAACGGGTGCTGCGGGCAGGGCGGGCGACTTTGCCCATGCCGGTATCGCGCCTGCCATTGCGGATGCTGTCATGCCGCCGAGCAGTATCCGGCGGTTTATTCGAAACTGGTCATTTCCCATTTGCATTCCCCTTTATTGTTCTTGGATATTTCAGTTGTAATGCTTGACCTCTGCGCCGATACGGACGCTGCGAACGATCATTGTCTCGGACCATTCAATCTCTGTATGCGGGAGGGTGATGTTGCGGGCGCGTAACACTGGCTCCAGTGCATCCAGCAATCGCGTCGAGGCCATTTCGACCGCCTGTTCGAAGCTTGCTATGCCCCAATGCACGAGATTGCGAACTGCGTCATCCAGACGGAGAGATGACCCGGCGAGGCCAACCGTACCGGGCAAACGGACAGTGCCATCTTCGGTGCGCTCAATGCGCATGCCTGCAAAATCATAAGTACCGGTCAGGACTGCGGCGGCAGCAACGGCGTCAGTCACCAAAGCGCAGCGTTCAAAGCCTTTGGCGCGCATCAGCGATTTCAGCGCTTTGGGCGGAAGATGAATGCCATCGGCGATGAAAGTGGCCAGAAGCCGGTCTTCAGCCAGTTGTGCAAAAAGCGGATTGTTGAGCTTTGCCATTGTCTGTGGCAGGCCGTTGCCGAGATGGGTGGACATGGTTGCACCCGCTGTTGCTGCCGCCTCAACCATGGCGAAATCAGCCGATGAATGGCCAATCGCAACCAGAATATTTTGCGCCGTCATAGCCCTGATAAAGTCGAGACCGCCGGATATTTCAGGTGCGACGGTGACGAGAAGGATCGGTCTTTCGATCTTGCTCTGAAGATGAGCAACCAGCGCCGGGTCCGCTGCCGTCATGGCGCCAGCCGGGTGACACCCGGAAAAACCCTGTGCGGGACTAAGGAACGGACCTTCAAGGTGATATCCCGGACACATTGAAGGCCCGAGTTGGCTTGAATTCACGCACTGATCCAGCGCAGCAAAACGTGCCTCCAGTTCATTAGGATAAGCAGTGATAATCGTTGGCAGGCATGTGGTAACACCTGTCGCCCGCATTGCCTCCAATGCATGATCGAGTGCTCCAGGCGTCAGCTGGGTGGAGTTGAAATCCACGCCGGCAAAACCATTCACCTGAATATCGACAAGACCGCCTGTGATCATGCAAGTCTCGACGCTGAATCTGGATCGAGCAAAAGGATTGTTTGCGAATGGCTCTGGATGATTGAAGCCGGGAAACGCGGATCAACCGGGCCTTCAAGCGCGTCCTTCACGGCCTGTGATTTGCGCTCATCAGGTACAGAAAGGATGATCAAGCGGCTTTTAAGAATTTGCCTGATGCTCATGGAGATTGCCTGTTGCGGCACTGCTTCCAGAGACGGAAACCAGCCTTCACCCATTTGCTGCCTGCGGCAGGCTTCATCCAGCGTCACGACGATATAGGGCTGATCCGTATCGAAATCTGCGGGCGGGTCGTTGAATGCCAGATGACAGTTCTCGCCGATACCGGCGAAGCACACATCAATATCGTGCCCGGCAATGATTTTGCTCAACCGCTGCACCTCTACCTGCGGATCAACCTCGGCATTCACTGGATAAAACGTAACCTTGCCGCCCAAGGGGGCAATAAATCGCTCCTGCAGATATTTGCGAAAACTCGCGGGATGCGTGATGTCCATGCCGACATATTCGTCAAGATGGAATGCAGTGACGAGCGACCAATCAATATTCTCAGCCGCAACGAGGCTTTGCAGCAGCTCGAACTGGCTGGCGCCTGTCGCAACAATGATTGAAGCTTTGCCCTTCTGCTTGATTGCCTGCCGGATCGCGGCCGCTCCCAACTCGGCACCTGTCGCACCGAGTGTGCGTTTGTCCGATAAAATACGCGTATCAACCATGGGCTTTACCAACCTTCTTGCATATGCTTCTCACCGTGCTGGCCATTGTAAGCATAGCTATCCATGGCACTGCAAGGTATTTTAGAATAATATTATTCAAAAATAAGATCGAGGCCGTTCCCCCATGATTTTAACGATAGACGAAACGCACTATGACGACGCCCACCAGCGCGATTGTGCCCGCGTCATTGCTTTGATTTCAGATGGCAACCAGCACTCCCGGCCCGGTATTGCCGAAACGCTCGACATGACTTCGACCACCACATCGAAAGTGGTGAGTGATCTGATTGCGCGCGGCTTGCTGGTGGAAAAAGCCGGTGAAAAAAGCGGGCGGGGGCGGCCCGCGATCCAGATCGGTCTCAACGTCAAACGTTTTGGGGCAACGGTCATTCACGTATCGAGCCGATCACTGCGTGGCACTCTTGTTGATTTTGGCGGGCAGACGCTCGCACGCGAAAGTCTTGATATTCCATCCAGTGTGGACCGCGACCGGATGACAGCCGCAATGCAGGAACTGGTCCAGTTATTGGCAAGCAAATGCCCATTGGGGATGCAGCACATCGGCACATCCGTGTCCGTATCAGGTGTTGTTGATGTGAAAGCCAAGATTTGGCTGCTGACATCACGCTGGCCTGATCTCCGTGATTTTGACATTGCTGCGGCGCTCGCCCCTGTGACACCTGTGGTTCTCGTCTGCCGTCACCTCGATGCGGAACTCAATGCGCGCGTATTGCAGGACCCGGTTTATGGCACGGACAATACATTGCTGCTGCATTGGGGTTGGGGCATTGGTCTGGCCTATAGCGTCAATGGCGATCCGTTCATCCGTGCCGGAGGGCCGTTTGGCGAAATTGGCCATTGGCGCTTTAATCTGCTGGAAGACCGTCCTTGCGGTTGTGGCAATCATGGTTGTTTGGAGACTGCAGCGGCCTTATGGGCCCTGCTGCCACAGATGCGTGAAATCTGGCCGGATCTTTCGGAGGATGAAGAAGTGCTGGCGGGGCAGATGTCCGGCCTGCCATTGCTCGAACTCGCAGATATTCAGACGGGCTTAAAACTGATGGCGCGATCTCTCGCCAATGTTTGCCGCCTGCTTTTTCCAAAACGGGTTATCGTGACCGGTCCTTTCATTGCCAACGCCGATGTTTGGAAAGCGTTTGAGAGCGCCTTTCAGGCGGAAGGGCTGATCGGAACACTCGAACTGCCCGTTCTGGTCGCCGACAAATCGAGCGAGGATTTTGCTATTCTTGGTGCTGTTCGTCCGCTGTTCAATCTGGGGCTTGAGACATTCATCCGATCGTGAGATGACACTGCCTGCGAATATCCGAATACGCACAATCGCCACGGCCCGTTGCCGGAAGAACCAAGCAGGACACCATACGGATCATGACACAGCAATTCATTGATCACCTTACGACCGAGCTGAAGGGCTTGAAGGAATCGGGGCTTTACAAGTCCGAGCGCGTCATCACCTCCAAGCAGGCGGGGCAAATTCAGGTTTCCAGTGGTGCGAAGGTTCTGAATTTCTGTGCCAACAATTATCTTGGCCTTGCCAACAATGAAGAACTGGCAGAGGCCGGAAAGGCAGCGCTCGACCGTTATGGTTATGGCATGGCTTCGGTTCGTTTCATCTGCGGCACACAGGAAGAGCACAAGCAGCTTGAGTCGCGTATCTCCAGCTTTCTCGGTCTTGAAGACACAATACTCTATTCCAGCTGTTTCGATGCCAATGGCGGTCTGTTTGAAACGCTGCTGGGCGAAGAAGATGCGATCATTTCCGATGCGCTCAACCATGCCTCCATTATTGATGGTGTCCGCCTGTCAAAGGCGAAGCGTTTCCGCTACGCCAATAATGATATGGCGGCACTCGAAGAAGAATTGAAGAAAGCCGAAGGCAGCCGGTTCAAGCTCATTGCCACGGATGGCGTATTCTCCATGGATGGTATTATCGCCAATCTTCAGGGCGTTTGCGATCTCGCTGAAAAATACGGCGCGATGGTCATGGTCGATGACAGCCATGCGGTTGGCTTCGTCGGTAAGAATGGCCGTGGTTCGGCTGAATATTGCGGTGTGGAAGGCCGGGTCGATATCATCACGGGCACGCTGGGCAAGGCTCTGGGCGGCGCTTCTGGTGGTTATACGTCGGGTAAGGCAGAGGTGGTGGATTGGCTGCGTCAGCGCTCGCGTCCCTATCTCTTCTCCAATACGCTTGCACCGGTTATTGCTGCCGCATCACTGAAAGTATTCGATCTGATCGATCAGGGTGCCGAGCTGCGCGGGCGTCTCAGCGCCAACGCCGCACATTTCCGCAAGGATATGACCAAGCTTGGCTTTACGCTTGCCGGTGCTGATCATCCGATCATTCCCGTGATGCTTGGCGATGCATCGCTGGCACAGGAAATGGCATCGCGCATGCTTGATAAAGGCGTCTATGTTGTCGGCTTTGCCTTCCCGGTCGTGCCAAAAGGTCAGGCGCGTATCCGCACGCAAATGTCTGCTGCCCATACAACTGAAGATGTCGCCCGCGCTATAGACGTCTTTGCGGAAGTCGGGCGTGATCTCGGCATCATCAAATAGGAAAAAACCATGTCGAATATGATGAAGGCACTGGTAAAGGCAAAAGCCGAACCTGGCATCTGGATGGAACACGTTCCTGTGCCGGAGCCGGGTCCCAATGACGTGCTGATCCGCGTGAAGAAATCCGCGATCTGCGGTACGGACGTTCACATCTACAATTGGGATCAGTGGGCGCAGGCGACGATACCCGTTCCCATGGTTGTCGGGCATGAATTTTGTGGTGAGATTGCCGATATTGGCTCAGCCGTTACGAAATACAAGGTTGGACAGCGGGTTTCCGGTGAAGGCCATATTGTCTGTGGTACGTGCCGCAATTGCCGGGCGGGCAGGGGGCATCTTTGCCGCAACACGCTTGGTGTTGGTGTACACCGGCCGGGTTCATTCGGCGAATATGTCTGTATTCCCGAATACAATGTTGTGCCTATTCCGGATGATATTTCCGACGAGATCGCCGCGATTTTCGATCCGTTTGGCAATGCTGTCCATACCGCGCTGAGTTTTGATCTGGTTGGCGAGGATGTTCTTGTCACCGGTGCTGGACCTATCGGCATCATGGGCGCGCTGGTTGCCAAGCGCTCCGGGGCGCGCAAGGTTGTTATAACCGATATCAATCCCGTTCGTCTTGCACTCGCCAAGAAGCTTGGTATCGACTACGTCGTTGATGCCTCATCGCAGAACCTGACGGATGTGATGCGCCAGATCGGCATGACGGAAGGTTTTGATGTGGGGCTCGAGATGTCCGGTGCTGCTCCGGCGTTCCGCGATATGATCGACAAGATGAACAATGGTGGCAAGATTGCCATCCTTGGTATCGCACCGACCGGCTTTGAGATTGACTGGAACAAGGTCATCTTCAAGATGCTCAATCTGAAGGGTATCTACGGACGTGAGATGTTCGAAACCTGGTACAAGATGATTGCTTTTGTGCAAGGTGGGCTCGATCTCAGCGAGATCATTACCCACCGCCTGCCGATTGATGATTTTCAGTCCGGGTTCGATGCCATGCGCTCGGGAAATTCAGGCAAGGTTGTCCTGAGCTGGCACTGAAATAAGCGCCGTGTTTCGCAATGACGCCATTTCATGGCGCCATGATCGGCGCAACAATGCGCCGATCTATGTAGTTCATGGTGCATCCGGAGGTTTTTGCCCATGACCAAGATGCTCGTGACCGTTCATAGCCTTGAAGAGACGGAGATTGTCCTTCAATGCGGCGCTGACGTGATTGATGTGCCGATATCTGATCCGGAGGCATTGCGACTCTATGCAGATGCGATTGGAGACAGGGCTCTCCTGTGTACAACACTGGCATGGGCAGCGCTCACATCGCATGCGGCCGAACTGCGGGCACTTGATATCGATTTTATCAAGCTTCCCATAGACGTTTCGGCACCTCCCGGCTCACTGCCTGATTTTGGCAAAACCAAGTGGATCGCCGTTGTTCATGCGGATATCACTGATGATCTGCCCGATGTTTCAGGGCTGGTGGCGCAGGGTTTCCATGCTGTTATGCTCGACACTGGCAATGGATCGCGACTGCTCAACCATCTGTCTCTTTCAAGCATCGACGCCTTTGTGCGCCAGTCCCATGCACTTTCAATGCCGGTTGGCGTGGCCGGTGCGCTGGAAACGCCTGACATTCCGAGGTTATTGAGTTTTCAACTCGATATACTGGGTTTTCGCGAAGCGCTTCTTGACCCGGCGAACTCAGGCGCAATCAGTGCGCAAACAGCAATCAGAATACGCGAACTCATTCCGGAAGAACGCCAGACCAGTCTTGCTCCCGGTGTTGATTATCAGCTGCTGGCGGCGCGGGGCTATTTTCCCGATCCGGCGGAAGAAGGACTTGGCACCGACAAGATTTTTGTCCGCGATTTCGTATTGCCCGTTCATATCGGTGCTTACAGTTTCGAGCATGGCATCGCTCAGAAGGTGCGGTTCGATGTGACTGCCGAAGTCTTGCGGGTGACACGCAATCCTGAAGATATGCGCCACATCGTTTCCTACGATCTTATCATGGATGGTATTCGTACGATTGTTGCGCGCGGGCATATTGAGCTATCGGAAACGCTCGCGGAGCGCGTGGCAGCGTTCATTCTGGAAAATCCGCGTGTGATGCGTGTGATCGTTCGCGCTGAAAAGCTTGAACTTGGACCCGGCGGTGTTGGCGTAGAGATCGAGCGAAAACGCGAGGCACAGATCGCTCCCGTCAAACCCGCATTGCCAACGGTGCCCGCATCGCAGCGTCGCCGCGATCATCAATAGACTGCCTCAGCCAGCCGCTGCCAGTGTTTCCGCAGCGGTTGGGTGGCCTGATACTGCCCGTTGGATGGCTTCTCTGGTTGCCTGATAATTATAGTCGTGGATCTTGGCATCATCCCGTGCTTGCCAATGGATGAAAACGCCAACGCAGATGAAAAGATTGTCTGCCTCGTTCTGCGGAATGATGCCGTCCGCGACGGAATCACGAACTGCCTTGGCAATGCCGGATTGCGCTGGGCCGAATAGCTGGACGGCCTGTCCCGCGCCCCGGATCGTCACCTTATTATACATCACGGTGTTGGGCTTGCAGGGCAGATTCGGAGCGATCACCGCCAGAACAGAAGTGAAACCGTCCTTGTTGTTGGTGAGAGCATTGCAAAAAGCAGTTTCCACCGCACTGCCACGCGGGCCGATCAACAGGTCGATATGGGCAACTTCGTTGCCTTCGCCAACAAGAGATTCTCCAACCATGACCCTGTTAATGATTTGCATGCCGATTCCTCCATCTTGCGCAGCTATAGCCCAAGATGGAGAGATCAGGGAAGAAATGTATCAGGTGGTTTTGGTGGTCAGAGCGTGAGGTTGAGTGTCTTTAGCCGTTCAGCGACGTCGCGCTTGCGATCGGGATGAATAGCCAGAATGTTCGCGACACGTCCAGCCGGGAAAGCCGTGTCGATAGCCTGAGGCGTTGGTAATTGCCGCACCGAATCTTCCAGCACTTCCCAGACCTCGTAACCCCAGCCTGCCAACCGGTCAAAAATCCTGCCGGGGGTGGTCTTGGAGAGCGTGGCAAGCACTTCCCGGTTGACCTCGACAAGCATTGTCGGGTTCGATGCCGGAATGGTTTTGACAGCGCCAGCGAAAAACAGGCCTTCTGCACCTTCAATATCGATCTTGATGGAATCAGGCTTCAAACCTTTTGCCATTGCATCCAGTGTTTCCACTTTCGTGCTGCGCTCGGATTTTGTGTTTCCGGAACCAGCGATAAGACTGGTCGCTCCAGCATTCACCGTATGCTCGGCGGTGTTCAGTTCCATGGTTCCCGGTGCATCGGCAAGTGCCAGTTTGTGTACCGTGACGATTTTCGAAAGTTTGTTTTCGACGATTGACTTGCTGAACAGATTCCAGAGATGCGGCAAGGGCTCAAATGAAACGATCTTGCCGGAGAAATTGGGTTTGGTCGCAACGGAGAGCGAATAGTATCCGACATTGCCGCCCACATCGAAAAACACGCCCTTGTCGGGTGTTACAGCCTTGATGATGTCGATATCAAATTTTTCGTACTGGCCATTAAAGATGCCAAACGTCATGTGATACTGGCGCAAATCCAGATAAATCTTGAAGTTGTCCTTTGTTTCGTAGAGCACCTCAATGCTCTTGCGAACGAAGTTATTAAAAATAACCTCTGCATGTCTTTGATGGAACTCCGTAGAAGACAGGAATCTCCTTCGATGTTCGCCAAACGGAATATCCGAGATATTAAGCAGGTTCTCGGATATTATTTTTTGTTCTTCAGGGTTTGCTTCACGTCCAAGGATAAATTTGTAGCAATTTAAAATATCATTGTAACTCGTCATGACGCCTTCACATTCATTGGAATTCATCTGCTACATCAAGTGAAACTCAGTCTGTTACCGTGAAGTTTGCACGGCACCCGCTAACAATTCATCCAATACTTTAAAATGTCCATTCCAATCTTGTGATGTATGGCGCGATTTGTTGCGATATTCACTGGTATGGGCATCAACCGCAGCGCGCCAGCCAAGGCCATCGCTGGGATCAAGCAGTATCGCTTGATCGCCTGTAATTTCCCTGTGGGACGGGATGTCGGATGCGATGACCGGTGTACCGGTTGCCATGGCTTCTGCGACAGGCATGCCATACCCTTCGACAAAGGAAGGTGCCAGCAGGGCAGCGGCTCCCGCCATCAGATCGGCCAATGCAGCGTCCCCGAGGTCTGATACTTCAATCACCATATTGCGCAGTTGCGGGCATCGATCCAATGTCGCGAATACCTGTGCATTTTCCCATCCGCGTTTGCCCGCAATCACCAGACGCGGCGCGTCTGCTCCATCCCGTTCGACGAGCCAGCGCCACAATTGCAGCAGCAGGATGTGATTCTTGCGCGGTTCGATCGTGCCGACAATGACAAAATAGGGATTTCTTGTGCGCGGTGTTGCTGTTCGACTCGCGTGGCGAAAGCTATTTTCGATACCCGGCGGGAGAATGGCAATGGGCGGCGCAGTGCGTCCGCGTTCTTCGGCAAATGAACGCAGTGAGCGGGCGGTTGTCTGGGAATTACAAAGCACCAGACCCGCATGACGCAAGACGGTATCCATCCTTCGGAGGTGCCGTTGCGGTTCTCTTGCCCGGACGAATTCCGGATGGGTAACAGGAATAAGGTCGTGGACGTAAAAGACACCGCTTTGCCGCTTCGCGTCGAGCCAGGAAAAGGCTGCAGGTCTATCGAGATTTGTATGTGAGACATGCACAAAAGGTGCATTCCGTTCCATCGGGCCTGCCGGAAGAAATGTTCGCAAGGCCTTACCCGCTGCAAGGCTCCACTGCTTTACCTTGGTCGGTTGCGCGGTATTGGAAGCGCCTTTGATATCACACCAGGATATGCGCCCATCAATGGCCGCATAAATCTTTTCAAGCTCCGTCGATTGCTTCGGGCTCAACGCCGTTCCTGACCACCGCGCGCTGAGATCGGTGATAAGCCCTGTTGCGCGGCCCTGATTGATCGCTATTGGTTTGTTGCGCCCCATTTCGACAAAGAAGGAACTGCGAGCCTTGGCCCAATGGGCATATTGCAGCTCAAAGCGATCGATACCCGTTGGTGTCGAGTAATGTGATCGACCAATTAGCCGGGAAATGTCCATTGAAATTGCGTTCATCATGCCCACCCCATCCGGTGCAATGACCGGCGTACAAGACTGCGTTTTTTGTTTCGTGCTGCGTGAATTTCGTCGATGACGTCTTCGACCTCGCAGGGCAGTCCGGTTTCGCCGGACAGATAATGCGGGTAGACAATGAGTACCCCCGCAATCAGCTCATCGAGCGAAAGCGTACGGCGCGGGCGAAGCGGGGTTACACCGTCATGGGTCAGGCCCCAGCCCGCATAGAACGGCAATCCGTAACACCAGACCTGACGTCTCCGGATCAAGGCTTCAAAGCCCAGCTGTGATGTCGCCACATGCACTTCATCGCTGGCGTCGAGAAGGCGATCAACGGCCACGTCGCCGACAACCAGATCGGCAGTTTCGCCAAGAACCGTTGCATCGGAGAGCCCCTTGCGCTTCCCGGCAAGGAGATCCGGGTGTTCCTTGTAGACAAGGAAGGCATCCGGGCGTCGTTTTCTGACGATTTTTAGCAGTTCGATATTTGAAACGCCGTTGGTAAGACCGAACCGTAACGAGGCGTCATCGGGCACTTGTCCTGCGACCGTAATGATAGGGCGGCCTGCCGCCAGCGCATGATAGTCGGGTGATATCATGGACCGCAGATTGTATTTGGTGATCCCATGCTCGATAATCCGTTGGCGCAGACGTGCGGCTCTCTCCAGCAATGACTGATCAAACTGCGCTGCCCGGAGTAATTTCTCCAATCCGCTCTGGCGGGTTGCATCGTAATAGACGGCCTCCCGGTCGATACACATCGATGAGGCGGGTGTCAGCGCCGAGCCAAGGCCGGCTGATCTGATAAAGCCGTCTTCCATGCGAAGAACTGGTATCGCAGCCGATAGCTTTTCTTCCGATGCAAGCAGGGTCGCATTTTGGCCCCAGCGCACAAGGTAATCAGCCTTTTCTAACTGTTTCTTATCAGGATTGCTGCCGCAAAAGGTAACGCTCGACCAAGGTCCTGCGAGCATGTGGCGAACGGTGGATCGCTTATGACGTGAGAAACCTGCGCAGAGATAATTGCCCTGCCGCTCAAGCGCGTGGCGACGCCAAGCCACAAGCCGGTCCACGGCTTTTTCGGCGGTTGTTGGCCGTTTCGTCACCGGGTCCACATAGAGCGGGTATTGCAGCAACGTTGCCGCAACAAATGCATCAAGGCTGATTTTGCGCGTGCGACGATGCAATGCTCTGGTTGCAATCTCTCCTTCGGCCCAATCACGGGTGAGACCCCAGCCAGCGTAGAAGGGCACGCCAAACGTCGTCACGGGCACAGAGCGCAATATCGCATCGAAGCCGAACTGACTTGAAACCGTCCAGACTTCGTCCACCACATCAAGCAGCGCATGCGGTGAAACGCTCTCATTAATAAAGTGGACATTCGGTTGACCGGCAAGGTGGCTGAGATAGCCTCTGGCGTAGCCTGCAACACTATCCGGATGGCTTTTGACGAGGACGCTTGTACCGGGCACGGCACGAGCCTCGTTCCACATGCGCAGAAAGGCGTGTTCGTCAGCACCAGCGCCCGGCACCGAGTAATCGCCCGCAACCTGATCAATGAGCAGGATGCGTCTGCCACGGCTTGCAGGCAGGGAAATCTTGTAATCCAGCAGGTGATTGTATTTTGTAAGCCGGTGTTCGATGATCAGTGCGTGCAGATTGCGTGCCCGCTCCAGATCTGGTTTCTCTGCGCCGCACTGTAGTAATTCTTCCAGACGTGACGGCTTTGCTGCATCGAAATAGACGCCGAGATCGTCGGCGACCATGGAGACCGGCGGTGCGCCCGCTTTGCCGAGGCCGACGGAACGGAGAAAGCCATCTTCCAACGACCAGTAGGGAATATTGCGCATGGAAGCCAATCGCTGGGCCATGCGTGCGAGAGGCTTTACACCCCAGCCCACAACACCGTCGGCCCGATTCCACATTAGCTCTGCCGATTTGATAGCAACCGCATCAAGGGCTGGTCCGATGAGGGGAAAACGAAGCCGTGTCGGCAGAAATGCCAGAAGTTCTGAACCTTGCGGCGGCAACCAGCCGGTCTGTTTTGCTTTCTCGGCTAAAACACCGTCAAGATTGATTTGAACTGTCTCGGGAAGCGGGAACGTTCTTGCAAAATTCATGGCAGTCAATTCGGAAGGTCAGGGGACAATGAGGAAAGTACGTCCTGTTGTTGCACTGCTCCTTTTTTCCCAATGGGACTTTCCGCCAGATGTTCAGATTCTATCGAAGGGATATCGACAGAGATGACCTTCAAGTCAGCCTGAATGCGTCGCACGACGCGCTTGGTCGTGATGTCGATCAAGTTGCGTAGATAGAAGCTGCCATTAACAAGGCTTTCTTCATGCATCCGCTTGTTGAAGGCTTTGACTGCATCGCGCTTGGGCGGCATTGGCGAAAGCCAGAAATCGTCGATCCCGGCTGTTGCGTCCAAATCATTGCTATATCTGCCCCAGACGAGATCGCGTCTGTTATAGATGGCTTCGCCGAGGGAAAGCACCGGCTTGCCATGGTTCAGTGCGAGCAGGCCAGATGTGCTATTGACCGTCACCAGCCCGAGGGAATGGCGTATCAATAGGCCAATAGAACCATCATCGACGATATGCACCCGGTCCGCACAGCCGGCAATCCGGGCCAGCTCCATTGCAAATGGGCGGTAGCTTTTATGTCCGCGATCCATTGGATGGACTTTGATCACGAGATGATGCGCCGGTGATGCAAATCGCTTGAATGAGCGGATGCTTTCGGTAATGAGCTTTTCCATCGTCCAGCCGCGGCCATGCCGCAACAACTGCTGGTCGTCGTGAACTTGCAGCGCGACCACGAAATACTGGTTTTCAAGGTTCTCGATCAAATTCAACATCATCTCGTTATTTGCCGGATAATGGCGAATCTTGCGGTAAAAATTCCGGGTCCAGAGAATGGACTCCGACAGGATTCCACGGCTTCGATGATGCACATTGCCGCGAAAGAAGACGGCTCCCGCGGTCTTGGCCAGATAGTAGCGAATTGCGAACAGAGTCATGGCCCGAAACAGATTGCCCTTTACCGGCTCTACAGCTTCTGGTGCAGGATTCTCATGGTGCGCAGGCTGCGGCCTGCGCAGGGGTGAAAGGGCATTGTTTCCATCCCATTCGCAGGTAATGAAATTGGGGCGCACATAGCCTTCTTCAAAAGACGAAACAGGCACTCCAGCGCGTAAGGCAACCATGATTGCCTGACGGTGATAGGGGCGGCTGTCACCGAAAAGCACGATAGCTTCGGGCCGCCTGCTGCGAATGAACGTATCAAGCCAATCCGACCAGGCATCCATTGAGCCGCAGAAATTAAGCGTGCCGGGGCCATGGGAAAACAGCCAGTCTCCGCCGTTGAAGTTGATTTTGAGAACGTCAAAACCTTCAGCTTCAAACGAGGCGGCAAGCGTACGGAAAAACGGTCCTACAGGACCCTGTAATAAAAGAACAAGCGGTTTTTCTGAAGTAAAGCAGCGAATTGCACGTCCGCGGATCGGAAAAGGAACGATTATACCAGATTGCCCGGATTTCTCCCTCACAGGTCGTCAAGCCCCTTCGCAATCGGT
The DNA here is from genome assembly GCF_014138335.1 of Phyllobacterium sp. P30BS-XVII. Taxonomy (NCBI): domain Bacteria; kingdom Pseudomonadati; phylum Pseudomonadota; class Alphaproteobacteria; order Hyphomicrobiales; family Phyllobacteriaceae; genus Phyllobacterium; species Phyllobacterium sp. P30BS-XVII. Next base: position 216,213 of record NZ_JACGXO010000004.1, on the reverse strand, counting down.
TCCTGTTTGACGTTACGCCACCAGAACCCAAAACAAACGCAATTTCAGATAGTTATTTCACTCGGTTTTTTATGGCGCTATACTAAATCCGCCAGAACAAGTATATTTACGACAATAAGATAGGTATTTGTTTTTGTATGGTTGCTAACGTACATTTGTATTGTGATAACTTTAATTATATCAATAGTTCCATACAGTTATAATTGCAGAATGTTTAGTTTCACTATATCTTGTGACGTAGTAGACATCTCTGATGCGGTTGTGGAGATCAGTATGAGGTTGGCATTGCCAAGCAAACATTGCAGAATCTGCCCTTCGACCTGTGAGCGCGTGATTGCATGACGCGACTCAGTCCCAACGAAGAATTCCTCGACTACATGACGCTTGTTGACCTTGGTCAGTCCGAGGTTGGCGATGCACACAAAGGCAAGCGGCTTGATCGTCTGATTGCATTGTTGCGCAGACATGTGCTGCTTATCCTGATGGTCGTTCTCCCGACGACCCTTGCCACCATTTACTATGGCGTTATCGCATCACCCCAATATGCATCCGAGACGCGCTTTGTTGTGCGCAGTCCAAACAGAAACGCAGCGGGTATGCTCAGCGGATTTCTGCAAAGCACCGGCTTTGTTCGTGCGCAGGACGATAGCTATGTTGTGATGGAATATATTGAATCGCGCGCGGCCGTTGCCACGCTGGAAGAGAAGAGCGAGTTGAGGGATTTGCTTGCCCGCCCCGAAGCGGATTTCCTCACCCGGTTTCCCCGTCCCTGGAGCGACACGACCGAAGAGGCTCTTTACAGGCACTATCGCAGGATCATGACTATTGATACGGACTCGAGTGGCGGCGTCACGACACTGGAAGTGCGTGCATCCCGTCCTGAGGACGCACAGAAACTCACCGAAGCGCTGCTTGTAGGCGCCGAAACGCTTATCAACCAGCTTAATGAACGCGCACGTCAGGATGCGATTCGGTATGCGAAGCTCGAGGTTACTGACAGCGAAAGCCGCATGGCAGACGTTCAGAAGTCATTGACCGGCTTCCGCAACAAGGTGGCGATGATCGATCCGAGTAAACAATCCGCTGTGATGCTCGATATGATTGCCAAATTGTCGGATGATGTGGCCAAGAGTAAGGCTCAATATACGGCACTCGTTCAACAGGCTCCCCAAAGCCCGCAGGTTCAGTCACTTCGCAGCAGCATTGACGCGATGGAAACGCAGATCAGTACGGAGCGCGCGCGCATTGTGGGCGGTGATGCCTCCATGGCTCCTCTCATCGCCCAGTATGAGCAACTGCTCCTGCAACGTGAACTCGGCATGAGAATGCTGGAATCCTCCGCCACATCGCTGGAGAATGCAAAGATCGAAGCGCAAAGACAGCAGCTTTACCTGGAGCGAATCGTCAATCCAAACCGACCGGATTATGCGCTATATCCAAAACGCCTCTATTCAATTCTGCTGATCTTTGCACTGTGCTTTTCGGCATTCTGGATTGTTCGGTTCCTGATCAACCAGATTTATGATCACGCTGAAACATGACAAATCCTGGAACCATTGTTTTCAAAGACTCCGATGGGGTGCCGGCACAATTCACCACCAATGTTCCGGCTCAAGATGGGTTGTCGAAAAATGGTGTTGTCGGCGCTTACAATCTCGTCAAGGAATATCCAATTCATGGCGGAACCCGGCGGGTTCTGGATAATATCAATTTTGAAGTGCGCGCCGGTGAAAAGATTGCCATTCTTGGCCACAATGGCGCGGGCAAATCCACGTTGGTGAGATTGATCGCCGGAATTGAAATGCCGACATCTGGTCACGTGGCACGGTCCATGTCCTTGTCATGGCCAATCGCATTGAGTGGCGGCTTTGGCGGCTCAATGACCGGCTTTGATTGCATGCGGTTTCTATCGCGAATCTACAACAGGCCGTTTGACGAAATCCGTGATTGTGTGGAGACGTTCAGCGATCTCGGCAAATATCTGAAAATGCCGATCAAGACCTATTCCTCCGGTATGCGCGCGCGCTTATCCTTTGGCCTGTCTCTCGCAATCGATTTTGACTGCTACCTGATTGATGAAGTGATTGCCGTTGGCGACCAGCGCTTTCAGCGCCGGTCGTTCGATGAATTGTTCGTAAAACGGAAAAACCGGGCGATGATCATCGTTGGACATACCCTCGATATCATCGCCGATCAGTGCAAATCTGCCCTTGTGCTGAAAAATGGCCGGGGGCGAGTCTTCGACGACGTCAAATTTGCCTTTGATATTTACGCATCGCTATAAGTCGAGCAACACTCAAGCTCAGTCACGCCGGGCAATGAAGTGGTAAGCGTGAATACCCGTCGTTGAACGATCATGCAAAAGGTGGACATTGGTCATCTGGTTCTTGTGAAACAGTGCCATGACCGTGTTCGCATCATAATCATACATCTGGATATCGGGATGACCGTAATTGTCCCTGTCGATAAACACGGTTTCATTTTTGTAGTAGTCATTGCGGAAGTACATCATCCGGTCGTTATAATATTCTGCACGATTTGCCGTTTTGAAAAGCGGGATGTGCAATGACGCAATGCCGCCGCTCTTAACGCATTGCAAGAGATCGTTGATGATGAAGTAGCCACGGCGCGGTTCAATGTGCTGCAAAACAATATAGCTGTTGAGCCAGTCAACCTTGACCCCTTCCTTGACGAGAATTTCCGGGGTTTCCACGCAGCGGACATTGTTGAGCCCGTGACTGGCAACATTTTTCAACGTAATGGAGCGCATCGTTTCCGATATGTCGATGCCAATGGCGGTGGTGGCTTGCTCGGCGAGGGGTATAAGCAGTCGCCCGACCCCGCAGCCGAAATCAATGACCGATTCCACTGGTGTCGAAAAGTCAGGAATAAGGCCTTTGATTTTTGTAGTAAGGTTTGCAATGTCTGCGCGGCCAGTCGCAAAAAATGCATTCATATGTTTCTTTGTAAGTTTCTTCGGCCTGAATTCATCTTCCGTCAGTACAGCCCAATAAGCATTGTCTTGTGCCAATTTTTCCCAATCTTCATTCGTGTCGCGCATAGGTATCCTCCACTGGCACTGTTTGGATTAGTTCACTAACGACAAGCTCCCTTGAGCCTATTCGAATTTGATATGTTTTCTAACATGTTCAACGAGGTAAAGGCCAACTGCCGTGGTGATCAGACAGCAGGTGAAAATGTATGAGACGTCATAATGAGCCTTGATGGCATTACCAAATGTACCCGCGCGAAACATTTCGAAACAATGAACCGTTGGAACGTAGAGCGCGAGTTTCTGTACGCCATGCGGTAGCCAGGAAACCATGAAAAACATGCCGGAAATTGGCAGCATCAGATATTGGAAAGGTGGCACAAGTTTTTCGACAACCTCAAATATTTCCGAAAGGGCCGCCAGAATGAGGCCCGCCGCAAACGAAAACCAGGCCATGAACAGCCAGCCAGCCAGATTAAGGCCGATATCTTCAAATGGATCGATGAATCCTGCCAGATATGCGCCAGAATAGACGACAAGCAGTGCGAAGGTCGTACCGCCAATTTCAAGCAGCGCGCGCGCAATCAACGCATCTGCTAAACGGATCTGCCGATGATACATCAGGGGAATGTTGTGACGCAGACAGGACACCATGTGTGAGGAAATGTGACGCCACAGGGTGAGGGGCATATACCCGCTCAGCACGAAGGCGATGACCGTTAGCCCATGTGCCTCGTGCTTCATCAAAGTCCACAATAGCATGACACCGCATGTCAGAATCATGGGCTCCAGAATCAGCCATAGGAAGCCGATATTTTCACGTCCGTACCGCGTTATCATCTCGCGCATGACCAATGCGCCTAAAACACGCGCTTGTGCGCGCAGGCCTGTCATAAAAACTGAATTCTTATTAGATTTCGACGGAACAGCTTCCATTCAATGTCTTCTTTAAATTATAGTCACTAAGCGACAATATGAACAATATACGTTCTTTTGATCAACGCAAGGATGATCCAAGTACTTCACAACTCATATATTTTAGACCTATAATCATTTTTCTTCTCTTGGAATGAGAATGATGCGTTGCATACTTTCGTATCAATTCCATAAAGGATTAAGATCATAAATAGTCTGGCACCCAATTCTTTCGTTCCGGCCGCAAAGAAGACTAGACGAGGATTGATATCCAAGCTTTGGCGAATGCGCTTTGCTTTGATCATCATTGTCATTCCGGTTCTCTCTGTCAGCATTTATTATTTGTTTATAGCAGCTCCGATTTATGTTTCTCAGTCTTCCTTTGTTGTACGCGTTTCTGCGCCGCCTTCATCATCCAGTTTTGGCAATCTATTGCAGAACAGCGGGATCACACGGTCGCAGGATGACACATTTTCTGCACAGGAATATATCCGGTCTCGCGACGCCTTGCTTAGGATGAGTGATGATTTGCCAATACGAGGCTATTTCGACCGGCCTGAAGCAGATGTCTTCGCGCGATTTCCCGCACCCTGGCAGACGGGTTTGTTCGAAGAACTCTATAGATATTATTCGCAGCGGGTGCAGGTCATTCATAATGACACAACCGGTATAACCGTTCTCAAGACATCGGCTTTCCGGCCGGAAGATGCCTATGCGATGAATGTGAAACTGCTTGAACTTGGCAGCGACCGGCTTTCCAAAATGAATGAGCGGGCGAGGGGAGATGCAATCCGCTTCGCCACTGCTGAAGTTGGGAATGCCGAGCAACGGATGATCGATGCGCAGAAGGCAATTACCCTTTTCCGCAACAAGGAACTGATGATCGATCCCGGGCAAAATTCGGTATCGCTTGTCGAACTGATGAGCCGGCTGAGTGCTGAATTGGCGGCGTCGCGTGCGAATCTCGCCGAGACGAAGGAAACTGCACCTGATTCCAGTTCCATTCCCTTCATCACCAGCCGGATCAGCGCACTCGAAGAGCAATTGAAGCTTGAGCAGGGAAAAATTGCCGGAACAGATGGCTCCATCGCTCCGCGAATTGCCGATTATGAAGCGTTGATATTGCAAAGGGAGTTTTCCAACAAAGCACTTCTTTCTGCACTCGACTCCCTCAAGACGGCAAGGGCGGATGCCAGGCGGCAGCAGCTCTATCTCGAGGTGGTGGTCCCCGCCAACCGTCCTGATAAGGCGGAACTACCAACGGAATTGAAGAACATCACCATCGTTCTGCTCGTTACGTCTATTGGATACCTGCTCGCCTGGTTGCTGCTTACGGCAATCCGTGATCACAGCAGTTAGAGCCTTTCCGGCAGAACGATTCTATTCAAACTGGAAAAGCTGGAGCTGCATATATCAGCTGCCAGCCAGGCGATTGTCAGGTCCGTTCATTCCAGAACATTGCCCTAAAAACAGGTGTAAATCTCGCTGATGCATCCCTGAATTTCGCGCTCATATGGCGAGGTCGAGTCGACATATCCCATACGTTCAAACTGGAGATTGCGCGCTTTGATATAGAATGTCAGAGCTGATCGGTAATCGCCGGTTATTTTGTGCAGATGGCCCAACTGAACTTCCACATCTTCCAAACTGTCGGGATTGAAAGCCGTCGCATAGTCGCGATATTGACCATAAAGCTTTGACGCCTCGTCAAAATCACCATCTTCCTTCGTAACATTGGCATAAACGGCGATCATGTCGATCTGGCCATTTTCGACCACCAGTTCACGCAAAGCCGCGCGGGCTTTTGACCAATTGTTTTCTTCAACAAGGCGCATGGCGTCGCGCCGGTTCTGTTCAAGACCCGGCCTGCTGGAACCGTTGCGGGCGATATTCACATGCCGCGCGATCTCCATATCATCAGGTGAAAGTTTGAGAGCCTTCTCATACCAGATGAAAGCCGTCTTCAGGTCGCCTTTTCGATTGAACAAATGGCCAAGTTGCACATGTATATCCACATCGCGCGGATGGAGACCTTGGTATTTGCGATAGGCCGTCTCGGCCTGATCATAATTCCCTGCCTCTTTTTCGCTATGTCCAAGCTGTACCAGCAGATCCGTTCTGGCAGGATTGTCAGCAACAGCTTGCCTGTAAAACGTGGCAGCGGTTTGCCAGTCGCCGCGGTTGCGCGCGGCATCCGCCTGAGCCACAGCCGTTCGCTTTGGTTCCAAGCCGCTTTCTGCCAGTTTAAGGGCTTGCTTTGCAGTCTGTCCGGAAAATGGTAGCCGGATCATGGTTTCACCTCGCGGATCATCGAGATATCCCGAATGCGAACCCATGAAACTTCATTGCCCGTATCGATGACTTTTACACGCAGTTCAACAAAGCGGTGTTCTGGGCGGATTTCGGTGGCAAGATTGCCAGCGAATGCTCCTGCTATCGTGACTTCCTGCAGGATATCCAGACCGGAATTGGCAACCAGCTGGATCGCAAGCTTAGCATTTAATTCTTGAATGAGGTCGATTTGAACGCGCCATGATCCGGCCTGCAGGCTGCGTTTGGGACCGGCAAAAAGCCAGCCAGGGCTTACTTTCCAGCCATCGTCCACGACGTTGATCGGTTGGCGCAACAAATCAGGACCGATCATCCAACCAGAGCCGGGAACTTCGCGAACGAAAATCAATGTCTCCTGACCATTCAGATCGTAGGAAAGGCCAGCGGGTATGGTGCGCGCTTCGCTGTTGTCCACTTCACCGGACAAAGGGTCTGTCTCATCAAGCGTATCCCAAAGCGAGATGCGCCCATCACGCCGGGCAATGCCGACTATCTGTTTTACCGCCTGTTCACGCGTTCGCGTGCCACGTCTCAGATCAAACTCGAAAGCAAGGCGTTCTTTATCCGTTGGTTCGCGCCCAAGAATCTTGGAGAAACTGTACCGGAGGAATGCCACGTCGCTATCAGGCGCGAAACGGGTGAAGTTCTCGATCAGTGCAAATTGATCGGCCGGACGGCGCACGACCTGTGCCGAGAAATCGCCAATCTTCTCATTTGTCTGGGGGGATGCGGCCCGCAGAGCATCAATAACTTTCATTCGGTTGGTTCCATCGCGGATGGCCTGCGCCAGATTATGTCTTTGGTCAGCATTCAGATCAGTCTCGGCGAGATTGAACGCCGATGCCCAAGCGTCAACAAATGCGTCAGCTGGCAAGGAAAAGACATCCTTTGGCAAAGCTTGGAGAGGGATCTTATGCAGCTCGGCGATTGTCATATTTGCGCCCTAACATCTGTTCGATAATCACAACATGCCGCGCAGCAACGCGCGGATACGAATTCCACTGTGCTGCCTGACGGCGATCGGCATCACGCAGACCAAGAAGGTCCGGATTCTGCGCAAGGCTTACGAGCGCCTCAGCAACGCAATCCACATCGACGGACCGCACAACGTGACTGATTGGCCACATGTCGCGCAGTACCTGCGAGCGGGAGCATAGCAAGGGGCGGTCAGCAGTCATGGCTATCCGCGCTGCACCCGTCGCTGTTTCGGTCGACGCGCCGTAGAGAAAGCCGAGCAGGTCGCATCGGGAAAGTTCATTGCTCAGCTCTGTTTCATCAATGAAATCAAATCTTGCCGTCGCAACATTGTGCAGGTCGAAATGGTTCAACAGATTTTCGATCAGAACTCGTGATGCTCGCGATTCGTCGTTTGGAACCATGCAATTGAGGAGTTTGAGCCGCAGACGCGGTTCAAAGAGGCGCGCCTTTGCGAAACCTTGTACGAGAACGTCAATATTCTTGTGCGGCATCAAAAAGCCGAATGAGCCTACCGTGAATGTCGATGGATCAGGCTGCAGTGCGGCTTCTGACGCTTCGCGCACGCCATGAGGTACAACAACCGGATTCGGATGGCCTGCCTTGGCCAGAAGGCCGGCATCTTCTGCGGAATGAACAAACACGACATCAAAGCCTTTTGTCCATTCCAGATTCCCGCCACGGAGGGTTTCCTTGACACTGTGCATGGTAATGACGCGAAGTTTATGATTGACCTGCTGCAGCGTCTTCAGCAGCAATTCCATATCCGGCGTAGAAAAATGCCCCGGATGATGCTGCATCCACAGCACATCTCCCTTTGCGTTCTCGATTTCCGCGATAAACCGCGTCAATGAAGCAAGATCATAGCCCCAGGGCCGTGTTGTAATGGCAGCCGTTTCAGCAATCTGGCCAGCAGCGCTTTCCGGTAGCTCGTCGTCAACAAATCGACGCGCATAGATGTGCGAAAAACGACCAGCGAGTGCCGGGGTCGAATAGAGGTGTCCCGAATAGGTCGCCAAGCCGCATTGCTGTTGCCAGGACGAGACAAGATCAATTGTCCATGGCTGCCTGGAAGCAACCAACTGTTTCACAGGTTTGGCGATAGCCGCTAGGACCCTGCCGGCAACCGAGTTCCATCCGGTATGCTCGTCCAGAAACCTTTGCGCATTTTTGCTGCGCATGCGTGCCTCCTCCTCATTTGTAAGTGCTGCCCGCATTTGCGTTCCAAGATGTGCAACGGATGGTTCAGCCCACAGACTTAATGAGCCAGATACGTGTGCCACTGATGGCGCCATGTGGTAGTCAACCAGCCATGCGGTCTCGGGAGTGCAAAAATCCACCTGACCGCTGTACCCGGTCGTCACCACGGGTATTCCCAGCCGCATTGCCTCAGCCAATGGCAATCCAAATCCTTCACCTCTGCTCGGTGCGACAACGAGCGAGGCAGTGCGATACAAGCCAAGCAATTGCTCCGGGCTGCAATATTCTTCCATAAGAATAACGGGCGGCGCGCTCTTTAACTGCTCGTCGAATTTGGCCATGACCGTTTTGAGGATATTGTCAGGATTAGGAAAGGTCTTGATGACCAATTCAACCGGTTCTTCCTTGGTAAACGTTTGGGCGTAGGCCTCGATAAGCACATCAACGCCTTTGCGGGGAAAGCATGAAGAAACGTGCAAGATGCGAGCCTTGCCATTCGGGGGCAAGGGAGAATCATCCACAAGTCCGGAATGCGGTTTTATATGGTCTGTTCCATTACCAACGACCTCGACCGGAATTGTAAGCCCTGATTGCTCAAACGCTTGTTTCACGAAATTTGATGTGACCATCACGAGATCAAGATCGCGGTTAAAGCGCGAAATCAGATATTGTGGAACTTCGAGTTCTTCCCAAGCGAAATTGACGTAGGCATTGAATCTTCCGAGCATATCATGCGTAGCCGGAGGCCAGGTATTGCGCAGATGCACGTCGTAAGTCTCACCAGCCGGATACTGAGCGAGCAACCGACGCTTGACTTCGGGTACAGCATCAAGCCGAGCATCAGTCAGCCAGTCTGGCTCGGGCGTATAGAGAGAAATCTCAATGCCAGTAGCGATCAATGCCTGTGCGAGGAGGCGGTTAACAATGGCAAGGCTATAGTCGCCCTTGAAAACACCATCAAAAAAAATGCGCTTGCCCGCGAATTTTCCAAGCAAACTTCTGAAATCATACTTGTTTTCATCGAGCGTATAAGGTGAAGCCAATAGTTCACTACGCATTCATTGCTCTCCAAAGCATTTATAAAAACGATTTCATACTGAAAAGGGTGATTTGTAAATGGGATATATATTATCTTAACGAGAGATTATTATTGTGAATGGTTAAAATTATAGACCGCACCTGGATATTCAGGCGCGGCCTATACTATGTTTCAATATTAAGACGCTTTTGCTTCGTCTGTATTATATCCAAGAGCAACTTCGCGTTCTGCGAGAAGTGCGCGTGCGCTGTCGACCGCAGGCCCCCAATAAGCAAGAGGATAGCAAGCCTTAGCTTCCTTCGCTTTTACCGAAGTAAACTGCAGAACACCGGGCTCCAAGAATACATTTCTGTTTCCAAGATCCAGATAAGTTTCGGCTTGAGCGCCTTCTGCCCAAATCACATCATGTTCTTCGAGCTCAACGTGGAAATAGTCGATTGGGCTAAGAATGATCTCCTGCGTAATGGTTGTGCCATTTATCAGGAGCTTTGCCGGGATGAGTGATCCATCGATAAACATGCAGTGATCCGGAGAGACGAAGAGATCCCGATGAGGAACATTCTCTGCTATGGCACCAGCACGGATACGCACAGGTAGCTCATCACGCGGTTTGTCCATTGCCTTTGGGTCAAGTCTGCGGCTGCCTGTCCATGTGACTGCTACAGTGCCATTATTCAGGCTAAGGATAAGATCGCCCTCTTTTAGATATTCTACCGGCACTTCACCTTCAGGTGTTGCAATCATTGTTCCGCGAACGAAGCAAGGAGTGACGAACGTGATGGTGTCGTTGGCATTGTTGAATGTGTATGTCGCGCCGGCAGGAATTGTATAGGTTGCTAGTGTAAAGAGGTTACCAAGTCCGCCGTGGAATGTAATGACATTGCCAGCTTGGGTCACGGAGCCTGCCCCCGTTACGGTTACTTGGTCGCCTGCACTGGCGTTAACAATGCTTGGCGTGGAGCTCAACGAAAGGTTGAGTGTTGGTGGAATGTAAGTGAAATGTCCGGTGCCAGTTGACCCGAGGAAATCCACGGTAGTCGTTTGGAGGACATCGACACTCACTGCCGCAGCATTGATTGTAAGAGAACTACCTGCGCCGACGTTGTAATTAAAAGTTGAACCGGCGCCGATAGCCGCAAGTTGTGCATCCACGGTAAGGTCGGCGCCGTTGATTACCTGAAAGCTGGTGTTTGTAATACCTGTTACACCTGCGAACGAGGTAATATTAACGTCAACCCCATCAACAATCAAAGTAGCACTGGAAACCAGACCGAGGTTTACTGTATCACCATTAGTCGCGTTGCCAGAATTAATCGTTGTCGTTTGGTTTTGAAGAAGCTGAACATTTAGCAAGGCCATAGCAAATCCCTCTCTGTTAAGAGCTGAGTGTTTATTCTTGTATCTTCAGAATACGTTGTCAGAACTTGTAGTTCAGGCCGACGCGAACGCTGTGGAAGTCAGACGTCGCCTCGGTAGACAGCACATTGTCTCCAACAGTGCGGCTGCCCAAGTTGATGTACTGATATTCAAGCTTGGCAGTCAGGTGATCCGTAAAGGCATGTTCCACGCCAGCGCCAGCAACCCAGCCTGCCCGTGTCTTGCTTTCATCAATGTAGTTCACGCCATCGACATCAACCGAATATTTGACGTTGCCAAATGCAAGACCGCCTGTGCCGTAGATCATCGTGCGATCCCATGCGTAGCCAAGGCGCGGCCGAACCGTTCCAAACCAGTTAATCTTTGAATGGGCGTCAACGTCAGATCCCAGGAATCGCGTCGATAGATCATCATTGATATCGGCACCCTGGAAATCTGCTTCGAGGCCGAGAACGAAATTGTTCATCTGGTAGTTATAGCCGATCTGAGCGCCGCCAAGGAAGCCGCTGTTTTCCAGCTTGCCGATGTTGCCAAGGAATACACCGCCACTGCGTAGGCCAACACGGTCATCGCCAGCGAAGCCATATCCAGCGTTCACACCCGCATAAAAACCTGTCCAGGTAAATGCCGGTTCCGTGAACACTGCTTCTGGAGGAGCGGTATCGCTGACAGCATCTGCAGCGTAGGCATTGCCCGCCAATACTGTAGCTGCGAGGAACAAACCGATAGCACCAAATTTCTGCATGACTTCCACCTTAAAAAGACCAACTTTCAAAGGGAAGAGTGACATAGAATATATATACTGGATATACTTTAATTATCGAGAAATACCTAAATATAGTCGCTGAATGTCTATGTGTGGCGTATTATGTATTGCATTGGCGAAAGCTACATTATTCTGGGTAGTTAACGGTTTCTTTAGACGTTGCTATCGCATCTTGATCGTGTTCCAAAGCCACATCCGTAGCGTGTTCAGAATCAGGTGTGCTCAAATCGATAGGGCTTAATTCGACAGACCAATAGGCAATCGAACCTTCGATAGAGCCACTATCCGTAAAGAGGCGAATTTCGATTGGAGTCTTCGGGCTATCGATATGGAACGCCGCTTCAGCGGCAAAGGAACCAGTTCCTGACGGTTTCACGCGAATTTTGCTCAACAGCCCATCGCTATGGACCTCAATCGTGAAGATTTGTCCGTAAACATTATGCTCAATACCGAGGGAAAACTTGGCGTTCCATTCACCTGAAGGAAGGTGAAAATAGGGGCCGTAGACCAGGCAGCGCGCCCGGCCGACAAGTTCAATCTCGCCCTCGGAAGGCTCCCCCCCTTTGTCCGCCAGCAGGAAGCTCTCCTGGGGCCATATCAGTGACGAAACCCGATCCTTTATCAATTTGCCATCGAACGGTTGAACGACGCTTCGGGCAATCTCCAGTAGATTTTCCGATACATTTGTCGGATTTGCTCCGGGAGCCGCATAAAAAGGATTGATTTGGGCTGATTTTTCCAAGGTTGGTATCTGGTCAACTTGTGTTGCCGAATCCACATTGTCCATGCCGAGTTGCTTCAGACACCGCACCATAGCTGATGACGTCAGGGAAATACGAAGCTGGCGGCATATCTGGGCTATTATACGATGAATTGGAACTGCACCGAGCTTCTCGCGATCCAAATTAATCAGGAAGGGATGCGCGCGCACTTGGGAGATGCACGCAATACTCGCGGATACTGAGCGGATAAGTCCAATGTCCTCACGCGCAAGCTGGCGAGCGAGATAGGAAACGGAATCGACCGCGTTTTCGCTGAAAACCACATAAGGGGCATTTGTTTTCAATAAAAATGCTGACAATCCGGCATCCAGATAGTGCGATGTTATAATGACATTCTCACTGGTGCGGCTCTTCCACGCATTTTGGATGTCTTCCAGCGTTTCCACATGGAACATGCAATGATCGTCGAACACTTCGCTTGCGATGACGCTGAGGGCAAAATTGCCCCAGAACGACATGATACCTGGCATCCCCAACGCGACCAGAAGAGTCATCGGTATATTTACACTCCTCCATTGAAGAGGCCGTCATAAAGAGAATTGACAGCCTGAGAGTAGCGCGCTGGCGAAAAAAGTTCAGCCTGTTTCGGCCCCAATGTAGCGAGATGGTCACAAAGATCGCTGTCGCGGGCAAGTGCTTTAACGGCATTGCGCAAAGAATCTGTGTCATAGGGGTCAATCAACAGAGCAGCATCGCCTGCAATTTCGGGGACAGATCCTTCTGTGGACGTCAGAACCGGTGTTCCGAGCTGCATCGATTCAAGGACGGGAAGCCCGAAGCCCTCATACAAGGAAGGAAAGAGAACCGCACGCGCGCCGCGTACCAGACTGATGAGAAGAGAATAGGACACAAAATCAAAGCGATGAATGCGGCGGCCGGGGACAATCCGGTTTTCAGTCTGTGCATAAAAGCGAAACCGCTCGTCGTCGATCAAAAGCTGCGTCTGATCGCCCTTCCAGCCGGGGGCGCCAACGATGATCAACGGCAGATCAACCTTGGCTGAAAGATAAGCCTCTACCAGTCGCGAGAGATTTTTCTTTGGTTCAAAAGCTCCAAAAAACAGAAAATATTTCTTCCAGTCGAGATTGAAAATACCTGCAATTTCATCCGCTGCCACATCCTCAGGCTTATCGCGTAAATCGAGCGGCACGTGGACGGATTGATATGTATTGGTGACACGTTTTTCATCGACACCAAGAATCTTCACGATGTCCCGTTTGGATGTTTCGGAGACCGTAACGATGTGGTCTGCCGATTTTGTCAGATGCCGCAGAAGCTTGTAATGATATCGTTTATTGTCTTCTGTCAGGTAGGGCAGGCGCAGGGGTACGAGATCGTGAATGGTGCAGATATTCAGGCCTTTGCGCGCCCTGAGTGGTAATGGATAGGTGCAATGAAGAAGATCCGGGGCCTTGTCGAACGAAAGCGGCAGGCTTTTCCCGAAGGCCTTGAAGTGATGGCGGGCAAGGGCAAAAAGGTCGTTATTTGCATAGAGAAATTCTGATCCCATCAGATTTCCCTGCAATGACTTTACAATCACCGTGCCCGTTAGCGGTATGGGTGTTGGGGTGACACCCATTGGCGCCGCAATGCGTCGACGCATCCAGCGTCGCCCAAGTGCAACAGGTGTAAGTTTCCGGTTTGCATTGTCATCAAAGAGGACCACTTCCCTAAGCGCCGGGTCTTTCGGGAGTTTTCCCTGAACGGAATGAACGATGCCGGTTTTGTATTCAAGTTCGCGTGCGGTTTGAATCAGGCCGCGGGTGTAAGTGGCAACGCCGGTTCCCTTTTGCATGGATAGATTCAGACCATCATACAATATGGTTTTTACCAACGGGCTTCCTTTCGGGATAAGGGCATTAAGTCGTTCACGTGTGAAATTCCCAGCTCACGCCGGCTCCTGTGCCGAGACTACAAGCAGCCAGTCCTCGCCAACGTTTTTTGTAAGAAGCTCCTGAGGTGACACGATATGTGTTTTCCCCTTGAAATCCAGTCGGCGCAATGTGCCATATACAGCTGTCAACCGGCTGATGAATTCCTCACTGTTTGTGTACCTCTCGACATTGAACTCCACCACGATCATCGGTTTGTGGCGGGCTATAGTTTCTTCCATGGCACCGAAAATACGCTGTTCGGCACCTTCCGCATCAATCTTGATGAAGTCGACGCGATCATATGATTTACAGAGCTGGTCGACTGTCGTCACCGGAACATCAATGATGGAACCAATCAACGGGTTCGCAACAAAGTGAGGTTCCACAACTGTTGCATTTTTTGGCTCGTGATGCGGCACGAACAAGGGTGCGGCACCTGTTCTTTCATCGCTGAGAATGCTTTGCTCGAAATGTGTCCGGCGTAAAAAGCCATTGAGATCAATGCTGCGTTTCAAAAAATCCATGGCATGCGGGTTAGGCTCAACCGCTATGAGCTTTCCTGTAGCGCCAACAAGTTCCGCGAGCAGGACGGAATAATAACCGAAATTGGCGCCTACATCGACAACGACCATTCCCGCCTGAATGTTGCGTGCGCAAAATTGCGTCAGCCAGATTTCCCAGTAGCCGTCCAGAAGGAGATGTGATCCGAAACCACGATCGCGGGTATCAATGTAAAATTTGTAACGCCCGAGGATACGTACAATCGCAGTATAATCGCCCAGATATGCACTGTGTGCGAGATTTTGAACCGCTATTTCCAGGTCTTGGCGCTTGAAATTTGCAATCTCGTGGAGATGGAGCAACGACTGGGATGGCATGATGCATTCTCACTAGAGCTGTTCCTAAACGGGAAGCATAGGACAGTGATAGTTTCAGTTATGTTAGTATCCCACAAGACGGATGCTTAGAATGTAATCTCCTTAATTATGGTTTATCGCCCTGCAGCCGCTGCACTTATACCTATTGATGTGGCCGACATGGCAGGCGAAGCGATGCCCTGGAAGATTGCCATAACTTTTTGCCATTCGGCGCCGGAAGCATTGGCAATATAAATGACATCGCGGGGCTGCATCTCAAAGCGTTGCATGGCCAGTAATGTGCTCGTGTCCTTCATGTTGAAGCGATAAACGACAGGAACATACTCACCGGAGTTGAGCAGTGGATTGCCCGCAGCAAGGAACCTGCGCGCGACAGATGAGAGTTCATAGCGCAAGACGAAAACGCCATTGGCGTCGGCGCGATTGTCATTCAGGCCTGCTGCTTTCGCAAGTGCGTCAGCCATCGAGATACGGGACGCTTCAAATGGAATTTCAGCGTTGCGACCGGCGGCACCCAGCACGAGGATAGTGCGCGGTTCACGCACAACGGTAATGAGGTCCCCGGATTTTAGCCGGATATTCTCCGCGGGATTTTCGATAAGCACGTCAAAGGGAATGCGGGCTGTGGTGCCATTGCGTGTCAGCCTGATGATGCTCTCACTTGCCGCCGCCCTGATACCGCCGGAAGAGGCGATGGCATCCAGCACACGCTCTCCCGCGCCTGATAGGGAAATACGTGCGCCAGAAGCGACCTCTCCTGTCACTGTCACTGAGTTTGCCGTACTTCTCTGGATTGTCACGAGAGCCTGAGGCTGCACGGCTTTGCCTTCAAGTGCTGCTGCAATCTGGCGCTCTACTTCCGAAGGTGTCCGGCCTGCTACCGTAATGCGTCCTGCGTAGGGAACGGCAATGGTGCGGTCCCCCGAAACCGTTTGCGGGGGGATGGCCGTTGATCCGCCGGTCGACTGTTGCAGACCAGATGATGTGATGCTGCCACCAAAGAGACTGCCGGGAGGGGCTTCCCAAAGATTGACACCAACCACGTCACCGACAGCAATACGCAGATCGCTTGTTCGTGGTCCTGCACCAAAGCGATTGATCAGGCTCTCGCGAGGACGTGTCGCCGCATAAGAAAGAACGGCATCATTGACATCAACCATCGCATAATTGGTGCGGGTCTCGGTTTTCCGTTGCTCAATAACCTGCTTTGCTGAAGGGCCGGAACTGGGGAGGGCGCAGCCCGACAGAGAGAGTGCAATCGCCGTTGAAATAAGCAATCCTGCCGAGACTGATCTCTTTGGTCCAATATGCCGGAAAAGGAGATACTGTGGCACCGCGTCTATCGGGAGTGAAAGTCCAACTCGCATTCTCAGCATGTCTTACGCGCTCTTTTCATGGAATCTCATCATTGCCGATGGACTCATTCCATATGCATTCCGGTACAGGGACGAGAAGCGCCCGGGATTTGAAAACTGAAGATGCATGGCCAGATCAGTTACGTTCCGGGCACTGCCGCTGACGATTGCATCATGTGCCGCCGACAATCTGTATTCGCACAGAATGTGCATGGGGCTGGTGTCCCGATATTCCTTGAACATACGTTGCAGGGCACGTGAACTGCATCCTGCCGCAGCCGCAATGTCATCGAGCGTTATCGAATTATGAATGTTTTCTCGCATGAATGCTTCCGCACTCTGCAGATAGCGGGGCGAAATTCTACGTGAGGATTGATTGTTCAATGCGCTGACATTGTCAGGCTTGGTCATGAACAGTTTGGCAAGCAACAACCGTTCATATACGCCAGCGAGAACTTCCCGCCCGGAACTGGTAGCTGCAGCAATGTCTTCGCTGACATAGCAAAGCGTCTGATAGAGTGCAGAAGCGCTACCTGTACGGAAATCGTGCAACGGCGAGAATGCCAGTTCCTGAAAGTATGGCCGCCGCATCAACCGTTCGAAATGTTCACGCAGGGTCGGTACCGGTACAAGATATGTCACCCAGGTGCTGCCGGGATAAAATTTTGCCTTGACGCCAGGTCGATCAAACACACTGGTTGCGCTTCCAGCGGCAATATTTTGTACTTTCCGGTTTTTTGTATCGATAAGATCAATCGCGCCTTTGAGCATAAATACGAAGCTCAATGTTGCGCCTACACCATTTGAAACAACTTCAAGACGGCCGCTTGTCTCGCCATACACAATAGATGTTTGCTGTAAGGTGCATATTTGACGCTTGAATCCATAACGGCCCTGCTCATCCGGGAAACTAGACCAGCGCCAGTTATCATCAATCTTCTCAATGTTACTGGATATGTCGTCACTTGAACTCGAAAGAGATCTGTATTCAGAACGTTCCATAGGATTTTTATACATTTCTCCCCCGAAAAAACCCAAATACCTTCAAGCAACTTCTAGAACGAAAGTCCATGATAAACTTTAGACATTCAAGGAATTCCAGATTACGAGAAACTTTGCAGAAATAGCAACTAAAGAAATATGTCTTCCAAGTTTTTTAGCTTATTTGATTAATGTGAAATTTAAAGACAAATTTATCTATCCCATACAATACAAAACAATTGTTTCATAAATTAGAGGTTTGAACATTATTTTCAACATGTATATTGACTAAAACGTTAGAAAACTGGCGTTTATAATAGATGTTTGTCGTGATGTGTATATTTTTACAGAAACGAATGAAGCGCACGACAGATAAAAGCCTGCCATCTTGTATGGATCGCGCGTTAATCAACGCAAGCCATAAAGAGGACAGGCCAATGGCAGCCAAAGGGCTGTATCGTGGATGAATCTGCCTTTCAGCAAGAGCAAGTGCTGCATTGCAACACTGATTCTCCTGATTGCTGCGAATTAGAGCTTGCCGTTTGGATTAAGGGGGGAGGCATCAACGGCGGCCTGAATAGTTCTCGATGTCACGGATGGCCGCGCTCGGTTAGCCGCATCAATCATCTCGTTGGTGGGGTCCCGCATAACGCTATACACTATGGGCAGCGCGGCTTTCGCATATTCCCGGTACGTTTGGCGGACGAAATCCGGAATACTGTCCCAGCTTTGGCTGCCAGTATACTTCTGCGCATGGATCGCCTTTGCGATGGATTCTATAAGTTTTTCATGTGTATTCATAAATCGCATCTCACTTCGTTCGATCATTCCAAGGCAAAACCATTAGTTACTATGTAAACCATATATATAATTGAAGAGAGAAGGTTTTCAAATCAGAGTAAACATCTGAAATTAACTGCTTTGCTGCAAGAGATTTTCAGAATCGCTTTATGGGAAACGAATATATGGTTAGCGGGACTGGTTTTCATAGCAAATCTTATGTTCTTGGGGCATTTAAAAATTGTGTGATCGCAAACAGGCTGATAACCGGCGATTGCCGTGAATCTTAAGTGATTGTGTCAGCTATGTTCCGTTGAAAAGTGACGTTCAACGGCGCAGAATAAATATTGACCATTATGTTCATGTTTAATAACAGGATAACCAACCAAAGCGTTCTGCGCCGTTAAGCGGTGGAAGGACCAGTCCTTCGAGCCTCGCAAGATATGGAATAATGACAGCATTTCCCAATTCATCATTGGTCACGATTGGCGATACCACCTTTCACGACGTCGTTTCGAATCAGAATGGCCAGACTTACCGCATTTTCGTTTATCGCCCGGGCGGAGAGCCGCCAAAGGATGGATGGCCAATACTCTATATGACCGACGGCAATGCCGTCATCGGCACTGCTGTTGATGCGATGCGGGCACAGGCATGTTATCCCACGGGGACCAATGTGTGTTACGGTGTCATTGTTACGATCGGTTATCCGGTTGATGGGGCCTATGACCCGTTGAGGCGCTCATGGGACCTCGGGCCGCCACCTGGACAGAGCTATCCGCCATTTTACGAGAACAGCCCGGAAGTCAGAACCGGAGGTTCAGAAGAGTTTTTGACGTTTGTCGAAGACCAGATAAAGCCCATGATTGAGGCCGATATTCCGATCGATCGGAATCGCCAGGCGATTTTTGGCCACTCCTTTGGCGGGCTCTTCGTCCTCTACAGCCTCTTTACACGCCCGGCAGCCTTTACGACCTGGATTGCGGCAAGTGCTTCCATCTATTGGGAGAATTGCGCGATTAACGAATTTTTGCCTCGGTTTGAAGCGGCGCCTGCAACGCGGCCCGGTGCCGAACTCTTTCTTTCGTGCGGGGAGTATGAAACGGACAAACTGGCACCGTTCCAGCGAGGCGCTGCTGACGAGGCTGATCGGTTGACGCAAAAGAAGATCACGCGAAACAATGATTATTCCGTCGAACTTATGAACCGCTTGAACCGTTTGCCGGATAGTCCAATCCGGACAGAATTCGAGATTTATGCGGGTGAGAATCACATGTCACTGCTGCCGGTCGCGGTCAATCGTGCGATTCAGACGGCCTTTGCAATTGTGAAACCACACCTGATATCGTAGTGCTACCAAGGGAAGGATGCAGGCGAGATGCTGCCATATGATCTTCTCTTGGATATGCCCGAAGCGAGCGCAACGCCCACTCGAGAACACCATCCGGCAATTGATATCTGGTGGTGGCCCCATACGAGTGGCCAGACCAATTGGGTCAAGATCAAGTCGCGCTTAACGCGTGAAGAACAGGACCGAGCGGCGGCTTTTCGATTTGAGAAAGATAGTATCGGTTTTATGGCCGGTCGCTATCTGCAGCGCAGCATATTGTCGTCTTACACAGGAATAGCTGCTGAGGATTTGCATATCGCGGTTGGAGAGCACGGCAAACCATACCTTGCAGACAAAACCGCATTGACGTTCAATCTGAGTAATACGGAAGGTCTATCAATCCTTGTGATCAGTCGAGATTGTACCATTGTTGGTATAGATGCCGAAATACATTCTACGTTACTTGAGGAAGAGACGGCGCAACTCATCTGTTCTGCCAGCGAGCTTGCAACGTTATCCACGCTCCAGGGAGCAGAGCGTCAATCATTGCTGTTGACGTACTGGACCCTGAAGGAAAGTTTTTTGAAAGCTACGGGAGACGGGCTGATCGTTGACCCGAACCGTCTGAATGTATGGCTCGAACACGGTACAAAGACCATTCACGTTGAACAGAATCTATCAAGTGATGACACCGGTTGGCATCATCGTCTTTTTCGTTCGCCCGGCGGCCACTTGATCGCTGTTTCCGCACAATCGGAGCGGGCAGCACTGGTATTTCGCCAGCACCGCTTTTCCGATCAGATTTGATGACCTAGTAATCTACGGCGATGGACTGACCGAGTGTCTCGTGACCACTCGACAGCCAGTTGACCTGCGAGTCATGCGGCTCCAGATCAAAGTGCTCTTGCCCGGTCAGCGTATTGATGATGTGGGCGCTGCGCCACGCCATCAGGCTGAGTTGTGAATCGGCAATACCGTGGCTATAGCGTCCGGCATTCTGGGCAAAAATGCGATTCTGCTTCGGCCCATTCCAGTTGAGGCAATACTCGTCATTGAGTGCTGGACGGCTGTTCCTATCGAACTGGATACGGTCCTGCAATCCGGATAGCGCTTCTGGCAGCTTGAACTGATAACCCGTCGCCAGAATGATCGCATCAGCGTGAGCAACCTCGACACCGCCATCGAAGCGGTTACGTACGATCAGACGATAGCCGTCCTTGTCCGCCTCGACCTGAATGACATCACGATTGGGCGAGAGCTTTGCATCGATGTTACGGCCTTCGAGATAGCGCAGGCTGTAAAGTCGGCGATAGATTGAGTTGATAGTGGAATGCGAAAGGCCGTCGCTGGTGAGGATTGACGCTTTGAGTGCTTCCAGCTTCTGGTCATTGTTCAAATTGAGATAGGCGTAGACATACTCAGGCGAAAACACCTGATTGGAAAACGCGGTATCGTTGATTGGCTCAAAGTTATGCCGACGGCTGAACCAGTTGAGTTCCTTCAATCCTGCTTTCGCATTAAGCAGAGACTCGACAACTTCACCACCGCTCTGGCCACCACCAATAACGGCAACCCGCTTAACATCGAGATCAGGCAGACGGAATTTGGCCTCGGAATTGTGGAAGCAGCGCTCGCCAAGGAATGGTGTTGCCCAGGACGGCACGAATGGGCTTGTTCCTGTTCCCAGAACAATGTTCTTGGCGGCGACGCTGCCCTTGTCGAACTGTACAACAAACCGGTCCTTATCGTGCTTGACCTCGCGAACAGTGGCATCAAAGGAAACATTGTCGAGCTGTCCCGCCACCCATGCCAGATACTGCGCGAATTCGCGTCGGGGTACAGCGTCGTAATGGGCATTCAGAAAAGCGTAGAGGCGCTTGTGTGCCACGAGATAAGCTACAAAGGACCAGGGATTGGTCGGCATGACGGGGGTGACAAGATCCTTGAGGTAGGATGATTGCAGCTCGACATCGGGCAGCATCATGCCGGGGTGCCAGTCAAAACTGGCCCGGCGTTCGTAAAAATGCGCCTTTACCTGTCCCACACTATCAAGCAGGGCAGCAAGGCTCAGGTTGGAAGGTCCGACACCGATACCCGCCAGATCGAGGGTTTCGTTCGGCTGACGCAGATGATCATTGTTCGCAAACATGGCAGTCATCAGAATTCCTTTCCGTGATCTTGATTCCAAAGGGCCCTATCGGGCCTCGTCCAGCCGGTGGGAGAGACGGCTGTGGAATGCCTGTGATCCGATTACGTGCAGATGGTTGGTGCCAGAGATAATTTCCGCCGGATTGGCCCGCGGTGAGTAGCGCCGCCAGTCGATCAGGTTGAGACCCCGATTCAGGCTGTCATCGGCCGCCCATGAATGGATCGGCACATCATGCGGCTGCAGTTCGTGACGCCTGAAAATCAGAGCGTTGTCGATGAGAATCCAGAACGTGTGTTCGCGGCTGCTGATGTCGGGACCGTCTGTTGGTAACTCATCCTTTTCGTCGCCAACAAAGCGCAGGAACTGCTCATAGGTGTCTTCATCCATGACGTTGAGCAGGCGGTCCCATTCACCGCGCATGGCTGTTCGTGACAACCATTCCTGTACCGTGGCGTGCAGCTGATCGCGTTCACCTGGCTTGAAGCGTGGCTTGGCGCCGATGGCGAATTCCGTGCCTAGATCGCAGACATCAACCATTGTGATCAGGCGCAGATCGATCTCATCGCCAAGCTTGCGCGCGGTTTCATAGGCAAGCAGACCACCCCATGACCAGCCGAGGAAATAGCAGGGCTGGCCTTTGCTTTCGCGGCGGATGTAATCCACATAGCCCTGAATGATATCGTCAACCGACGAGCCGATTTCCTTCTGTTCGGAGAGCGAATAGCAGATGAAACCGGTGGCGGGCTGATCGGCACCGAGATAGTCGACAAGCTTGACATATTCGCGCGTGCTGACCAGCAGACCGGGGAAGCAATAGAGAACCGGCTTGGTTCCCGATGCGCGCAGGACAATTACTTCACTGCCCGCCTGATCATTGCCGTTTTCAACAATTTGGGCAAACGAACGGATTGTCGGATTGTTGAAGAGATCGGCAATCGTTGTCCGGTTCTGCGGCTTGCGCTGGCGCAATGTTGAGAGAATACGGATGGCACCCAGCGAGTTCCCGCCAATCGCGAAGAAGTTGTCTTCGACGCTGATCGGGCTGATCTTCAGGATTTCCTGCCAGATATCGCGGATTTCTTCTTCGGAGGCATTTTCCGGTTCGATAATGTTCCGCTTCATCGGCGTTGGTGCTGGAAGTGCGAACCGATCGAGCTTGCTGTTCGGGTTGATTGGCATCGCCTTAAGCGGAACAATAGCTGAAGGCACCATATAGGCGGGAAGCATACGTTCCAGTGCCGAATGCATGTCAGCGACATCCAGTTCGATACCCTGCTTTGGCACGACATACGCAACCAACATTTTCTGTTTGGTTGCATCGTCATCCCGCAGCACAACCAAAGCTTCGCCAACGCCATCCAATTGAAGCAGGGCCGCTTCGATTTCGCCAAGCTCAATGCGATAGCCGCGCAGTTTGACCTGATGGTCAACTCGGCCAACAAATTCGACTGTGCCGTCTTCGCGCCAGCGTGTCAGATCGCCGGAACGGTAGAGGCGGCCACCTTCTTTGGAAAAGGGATCGGGGATGAAACGGTCAGCTGTCGTATCGGCCTTGCCGATATAGCCGCGCGCCATGCCTTCGCCCGCAATGAAGAGTTCGCCCGTTACGCCGATGGGGCAGGGGTTGAGATCAGGATCGACCACATAGACCCGGCGGTTGCCGACGGCGCGGCCGATTGGTGCATAGGTGCCTTCGAACTTCTGTCCGGCGCGCACCTTCCACACCATCGGTGTCATGATGGTTTCTGTTGGCCCATAGCCATTGATCAGCCATTCGGATTTCAATGCCGTGGACAGAAGATCAAATGTCTGCTGGGCAAGGCCCTCGCCACCAAAGGAATAGAGGCGCATCGGTGGAGCGCTGTCGGTCAGATCAGCCCATTCCGCCAATTGCTGCAGATAGGTTGTTGGAATGCTGGCATTGTTGGCCCCATGCTTGCGCATGGCGGTCAGGGTTTCTTCGGGTGTCCACAATGGCTGATCAGGCAGAATGATGCTACCGCCTTCCATCAGCGGATTCATCCAGCGTTCGTGCCCGCCATCGGAGCTGAACGGCAGGAAAGGCAGCTCGCGCGATTCTTCGCTCATGCCGTAAACGCGCGAAGTGTTCTGCATGTGATGGGTCAGCGGTCCATGTTCGACTGCTACACCCTTTGGCAGACCAGTCGAGCCGGATGTGTACATGATGTAAGCAAGCTGATCCTTGTGAACTTTCACATCTGGAACGCTGTCCGGTTCTTCTGAAAGATCAAGCTTGTCCAGCTCCAGAATAACCGCATCAAGCCCTTCCGGAATGCGATCAAGCAGCCAGCTATGGGTCAGAATGACTTTTACGCCGCCGTCGCGCAGGATGTGATGGTTGCGGCTGGTTGGATGATCAGGCTCGACGGGAATATAGGCGCCGCCAGCCTTGAGCGTGGCAAGAATGCCAACGATTGCTTCAGGAGAGCGTTTGACCGCAATTGCAACGCTGATATCAGCGCCAACGCCAAGTTTGATCAGCCGGTGCGCCAGTTTATTGGCGCTACGGTCAAGTTTGCTATGGCTCCAGATTTCATCGGCAAAGATGACGGCTGTTTTGTCAGGCGTCCGTTGTGCATGGGCAGCGATATGTTCATGCACGGCGCGGTCATCATTAATGCCGTCATCTTCATAGGGGGCGGAAAGAATAAGGAGTTCGTCATCGGTGATGAGTTCGATATCCTTGATGCGAACCTGCTCTCCAGCAATAGCCTGGGACAGGATACGGCTGAAATGAACAGCCGCGCGCTCGATTAATGCGGGTTCATAAATATCTTCGGCATAATCGAACAGACCGGCAAGTCCGCCCTGTGCGCTTGGCGTGAGAACCAATGCAAGTTCTGCGTCCGAGCGTGGGGCAATGGATGACGCATGATGGTCAGCCAAAGCCGAATGCAGCACCGGCTGACGGAATTCAAACAGGGATTTGACGATGGCATCCTGTTCCCGCTCTTCATGCGTCTGAATTTCCTGAACAAGGCGTTCGAAGGGAACAAGATGGTCTGTTCCGGCGGCGATGGATGAGACCAACGCTTTGCACACATCAAGAAATACGGTCCGTGAGGTGAACTCAAATTTGAGCGGTAGAATCTGTTCTGTGCGTGCAATCGTTGACCGGTCGATCTCATTGCCGGAGCCAAGCAATGTGCCATATTGCAGGGCATAGTTTCCGCTGTAGCGCGCCAGGAGAACGGCAAAGGCTGCAGAAAGCAGGTGTTCAGCTTTGAAGCCTTTCAATTGGGCATAGGATGCAATGCTGGTCCACAAATCAGCACCCAAAGCGAAAGAGGCATGCTTGCGCTTGGCACCGGCATACCCTGTTGCATTGAAACGGGTAGGCAGTGTCGTGGCATTATATTCTTCGCCAATCAGATCACGCCAATGGGTGAGTGCCGCCGAGAATTCCGGCTTATCCAGCCACTCCTCTTCGCGCACGCCGCGTTGAAGAGTGTCCTCGGAAAGGGCTGGCAATTCCTTGCCTTCGACCAATGCAATGAGATCGTTGCGCAGGATCGCGAGCCCCGCTTCGTCACAGACAATCGGATGCAGGACGATGGTCGACACCAACTGGCCCTTGCTTCCAACAATCAGTTGATAGCGGGTGGAAACTCCATTCAGGAGATTGAAGGGACGGGCAACAAAACCGCCTTTCGCATCTTCGATTTCCGTCTGGGTTAAAGGATTGCTGTCGCTGCCGATAATCTCATTCGATGGAAGATCAGCCGGAATGGAGAACTGCTCGATGCGGCCACCGGCAAAACGGCGGAAGCGCGTGCGCAGGGCACTATGGCGTTGTGCCAAGGTGCTCAATGCGGTCTGCAATTGATCCAGATCAACCGTTTCATTCCATTGCAAGGAAAGAATCTGAAACGGGAAGACTGTGCTGTTGCCGATCTGCTCAAGTGACCAGATGCGCTTTTGTGCCAGTGTCAGCGGAAAGCTTTCGACAGCGCCATTGGCAATGTCCTCGATGGAAGCAGGCTCATTAGTATCAGGTTGAGCGAATAGTTTGTTCATATCGTCACCGATCTGTTGTCTGAAAAGGTTATCCGGCAATCACGCCATTGCCTGCCGCAAGGCGAGCGGCCGCGGGTCAACCCAGATTTTCTTGATTTCGCTCAGGCATTCCTCGCGGGTGCCGCTGAAGCTTTCCTTGTTCCAGCCAACCGGCAGAGCCTTGTCATTGGACCAGACGGAATAGCGGTGTTCCTGATCGCGAACGATGCTCCAGGTCTCTGGTGACGTGTCGACATTCGACATCATGCGGGCTCCTTGCAGAATAAAGACATGACCAAGAGACGGATGAGCCCGCGTCCGATTTAAGCGGAATAGGAGAAAAATTTTTTAAAGTTTTGGCTAAATCGAAAAGCGCCCCAGCCGTCTCTATGGAAATCACTTTGTCAAACGATGGCAGCGAACATGCTGCGGAGTGCGCCATGACTCTTGTTTCCAATATTTCCAAAGAAGCCAATGTTTCGCGGTTTCCCACACCCGGCTCCTCGTGTTTTCTGAAATCAGCGGAGATGAAAACGCCGGGCCAATTGGTAATTGCAACCGGCGCCGGTCGCTATCTCGTTGACGTCGAATCCAGGGCGGACAGTGTCCAGCTACGTTTGCCTGACCTGAATGCGGGTGAAACCGTACCGGTATTGGCCTCAGCCATCGAGTTCCTGTCGGCGCAGTCGCGGAATATCAATCTGGTTGAAATCAACAATGTGCAACCATCGGATTTCCCGCTTGGTTTATACAACGGAAATTCGTTGACCGTTGATACGCGGGAGTTCTGGCAGTGGCCAATGCCGTGGATTGCCAATCCGCCCTATCCGCATCCGCAAGTGCATACACTCACCAATGGCCAATATCATCCCAAGCGACCGCGCAAGCCTGTCGGCATTCTCTACGAGCGTTACATTCCTTGGCTCGATCAGACGCTTTCCTTCCGCGCCGCTGATCCGGAGACTGATCTCGACCATTTCCACCGTTGGATGAATGATGAACAGGTCAATGTGATCTGGGAAGATGGCGGCGACAAGGATAAGCACGCAGCCATTCTCGAGGAGCGGCTGCATGATCCGCATATCCTCGCCTTGATCGGTTGCTTTAACGGGGTTCCGTTTGGCTATTTTGAAGTCTATTGGGCCAAGGAAAATCGTCTCGGACCTTACTACGATGCGCAGGATTACGACCGGGGCTGGCATGTGGCCATTGGCGAGCCCGATTATCGCGGCAAGCAGTGGATTACCGCTTGGCTGCCATCACTGATGCACTTCATGTTTCTCGATGATCCGCGCACGCAGCGCATCGTTGGTGAGCCGCGTGCCAGCCACGAACAGCAAATCCGTAATCTCGATCGCTCCGGATTTTCCAAGGTGAAGCACTTCGATTTTCCGCATAAGCGCGCCATGCTGGTGATGCTGCTGCGCGAGCGCTTCTTTGATGACAGGCTTTGGGTTCCAGCGCCATGAAGCCCGATGCAGGCGGGCCTTCAAAGCCCAAACGCGCTTATTTCGCGCCGGATGATCTGAACGATCCGGCGCTCACGCGTTTAATCTTCAGATTGGGTATGCCAGCAGTGGCTGGTCTGTCTATCAATGCTGTTCATCACACCATTAACATGGTCTTTGTCGGGATGATCGGCAGCCATGAAATCGCTGCCATCACGGTTGTCCTGCCGATCCTGATGATGATCGGTGCGATCGGTGAGGGGCTTGGCGTTGGTGTTGCCACCGCTGTTGGGCGTGCGCTTGGCAGTAACAACCCACAGCGCGCCAATGTGACCGCCTCGACATTGATGGTTTTAGCCGTGCCGCTCGGAATTTTCCTGACGGTCGGTATTCTCTTGTTCCGGCGTGAGCTTCTCGGCCTGTTCGGTGCCAGCGGGGCTATCATGCCGCTTGCCGAGCACTATCTGATGATCGTTGCCTTCTCGGTGACGCTGACAATGCTGCAAATCCTGTCCGATTTCATTGCCATATCGGAAGGCAATACGCGCTTCAGCATGTGGACGCTGCTTGGGTGTTTTGCTCTCAATATTGTTCTCGATCCGATCATGATCTTTGGTTTCGGCTTCGGACTTGCCGGCGCGGCTTTGGCAACCATCCTGTCGCAGATTGCAGCACTTGGCGCCTATGCACTCTACTTTCGCAAGCGGGTTGGCACATTGCATTTGTCGGCGCGATTTGCCGCGTTCCGGGCGGATATACTGAAACCTGTATTCTCAATAGGTCTGCCCACAACCCTGACCAGCATGTTGAGCAGTATCAGCTTTGCCGTTCTGTTTACCTATGCGGGCTTTTACCGGGGTGATAGCGGCATTGCTGGTGTTGGTATTGCGCTGCGTGTTCTCACCCTGGGTATGCTGCCCATCATTGGTTTGTCGCTTGGCGGTCAGGCGGTGTTGAGTTTTGCCTGGGGTGCCAGGAATTCGACCCGATTGCTTGCGGCGTCGAACATGCTTCTGGCGCTGACATCGGCCTTTGCAGTGATTTACGGCCTTGGTGCTGTTTTCCTGCGATATCCCATCGCCGCCGTGTTTACGAACGATACCGAAATCGCGCAAACGGCGGCACTGACGATTATCGTCACGCATGTCCCTTTTGTCTTTTTCGGCATCCGTCAGATTCTCGTTGTGCTTCTGCAAGCACAGGGCAGGGCACGGCTGGCTGCCACGATCAGCATTGCCCAGAATGGTTATTTCCTGCTGCCACTGCTGTTTGTCCTGCCGCACCTGTTCGGTTTCAACGGGCTTCTTGCGAGCCTGTTTCTGGCTCCGGCACTAACCGCACTCCTGTCGGTAATTATCCTTTTCACTGCGCTGCGCCAACTGCGCGGCACCACGACTGCATCATCTCTTCCCATCACAACTTTCAACAACACAGTGTCTGAGAGGGCATCATGAACAAAGCCATGCCACCCCACGAATTCGGCTCAATGGAAATGCCGGATGATCTGTTTTCACCCGTCGATACCGCCGCATTTAATGCGGTTTCTCCACCCATCTTCCAGACGTCGCTCTTCACTTACGATACTTATGAAGCGATGGAAGACGTATTTGCCGGTCGTTCGCGCAATTACATCTATTCGCGTGGCGATAACCCCACCGTGCGTGAGTTTGAGCTGCTGACAGCGCGGCTTGAAGGCGCTGAGGATGGCCGTGGTTTCTCGAGTGGTACTGCCGCAATCACCGCAACGATCCTTAGCCTTGTCGAAGCCGGTGATCGTGTGGTTGCCGTTCAGCACCTTTACAATGATATTTATCGTCTCTTTGTAAAAATGCTCGCCCGGTTTGGCGTGACGGTGGATTTTGTTGATCCGTCCAATCTTGACGAAGTGCGGGCTGCCTTGCCGGGCGCCAAGCTGCTTTATCTCGAAAATCCGACATCAATGGTTTTCGAGTTGCAGGACATCGAAGCCTTGACGACGATGGCCAAGGAATATGGCGTGACAACGGTCATCGACAATTCCTGGGCAACGCCTCTGTTCCAGAAACCGATCCAGCACGGTGTCGATATTGTCATCCACGCCGCTTCGAAATATCTGGGCGGTCACAGCGATACGGTGGCGGGCGTTGTTGTCGGCCCGCGCGATCTGATCGCCAAGATCAACAGCTCGACCTATCCCTATATCGGCGCAAAGCTTTCACCCTTCGAGGCATGGCTGTTGTTGCGTGGTATGCGCACATTGAAGGTTCGGCTGAAGGAGCACATGCACAATGGTCTGGTGCTCGCCAAGCATCTGCAACAACACAACGATATTGAACTTGTCCGCCATCCGGCTTTTTCGGATCATCCGGGCAAGAAGACGCTGACGGGTTTCTCCGGCCTGTTTGCCTTTGACCTGAACCCGGACATCGATGTTGCGCGCTTCGTCAATGCGCTTCGCCATATTCGTCTTGGCGTCAGCTGGGGTGGGCCGGAAACACTTGTTGTTCCTGCCAAGGCCGCTTTGCAGATTCCTGACCGGATGACGTCGTTTGTTCGCTTCGGCGTTAATCCTCAGACGATCCGTTTCGCTGTCGGTTTGGAAGAGCCTGAAGTCATCTGGAACGATATCCAGCAGGCGCTCCATACCGCCAAGTTGTAGATGTGACACAGGCAAAACAAACTTGGTTGAGGCGGGTTGAAAAAGACGGATATTTCGTCAAACCCGCCTTGACTCCACTAAGATGACAAATGTAGTCATGTTTTCAATATGAGAATAATACTCATATTAAATATCAAATAGTCTCAGGGTTTTAGCAGGGGTGTGGTTCATGCGGGGTTGCAGGGCGATGATTTGGAACGGGGTCAATTCAGCGGCGCGCAAGCGTCAATATCGTACCGGTTTGCTGATGACCACATCGCTGGCAACATTATTCGCCGCCAATCTTGCTTTTGCACAGCAGGCGCCAGTCATTGAGCTGAACCCGATCATCATTAACACTGGTGACGATGCTACCGGTCCCGGCAATGGTTATCTTGCCAAGAACACCAATACCGGAACAAAGACAAGCACGCCGCTGCGGGAAATACCGCAATCCGTATCTGTTATCACACGCGAACAGATGGATGACCGGCCTTCGCAGCGCATTGAGGATACACTGGCGTATACGGCTGGTGTTACTGTCTCACCTTGGGGTGTTGACGATCGGTATACGCAGGTCAATATCCGTGGCTTCGATGCTGGCTCCAACTCCCTGTTCCGGGATGGTTTGCCGCAAAAGACGCTGGATTTCTCGGGTTTCAAAATTGAACCCTATGGGCTTGAACGTGTCGAAGTATTGAAAGGCCCGGCATCCGTTCTCTACGGGGAGAACGAGGTCGGCGGTGTTATCAACGCAACGACCAAGCGCCCGACAAAGGACCCGCTCTACAGTGCCTATGCCTCCTACGGATCGTTCAATACTTACGAGGTCGGGTTGGATGCAGGGGGCCCTCTTGATAAGGACGGTGTGTGGACATATCGCTTGACCGGCCTGTTCCGCGATGGGGAGCAAGAAAAGAAATTCTCCGAAAATGATCGGGTGTTTATCGCACCTGCTATTACGTGGTCGCCAAGCGCCGATACATCCTTAACGGTTCTGGCGAATTACCAATGGGACAAGTTAACACCCAATTACTTTGTTCCATTGGCAGGTGTTCAGTATCCTGCATCCTACGGCAAGCTTTCGCGTAGTTTTACAACGGCTGATCCGAATTTCGATCGGTTCCATGCCAATCATGGTTCCATCGGTTACGATTTTGAACATAACTTCAATGATGCGTGGACTGTGCGCCAGAAAGTACGTTACTCGGCTGAAGATACTGATTACCGTCACCTCTACTACAGCAACAGCATGATCGATGGCCGGTTAATACCAAGAACCGCTTTTACCGTGGATCAGAAAGCCACCGAGTTCAGTGTAGATAATAATGCTGAATATACATATGAAGCCGGTCGCTTGAAGAATACACTTGTGGTTGGGCTCGATTACAACCGGTATACAGTGGACGGAACGAAGGGTTTTGGTAACGGCCCGAACCTTGATATTCTTAATCCGGTCTACGGACTGGATATAGCCAACCCGCCAATCTATGAGAATTTGCGGCAGACGATCAGTCAGGTTGGGCTTTATGCTCAAACACATGCCAAGATTGATGATCATTGGTTGATTACGCTTGGTGGTCGCCAGGCCTGGATTGAAAACAAAACCAATAACCGGCTTGATAGTACGGCGAGTACATCCCAGTCCGATCAAGCATTTACCGGCCAGATTGGACTTGGTTATCTTTTTGACAACGGCCTTACCCCCTATGTCAGTTACTCCGAGTCCTTCAAAACAAATATTGGGGTTGATGCAAACGGCCAGACGTTCAAGCCGACAAAGGGTAGTCAGTATGAAGCAGGCGTAAAATATGAGCCTGACTTCTTCCCGGGCACCCTGACAGCTTCCGTATTCCAGATTACCAAGTCCAATATCACGACACCTGATCTGTCAAATCCAATGAATACAATTCAAACCGGTGAAGTCCGGCATCGTGGCTTTGAACTGGAGAGTATTGTCAATCTCTTCCACGGGGTAAGCCTGACAGGAAGCTACACCTACCTCGACGCCGAAATTACATCAAGCAATACGGCTGGCGAGCAGGGGAACAGCCCTTCGCTGGTGCCCGAACATCAGGCGTCTTTGTGGGCAAAGTATAATTTCGATACCGGCGTGTTACAGGGCTTGAACGTTGGTGCAGGTGTTCGTTATGTCGGCAGCAGCTTCGGTGACAACGCAAACAAAATCAATATCGGCGCCTATACACTTGTGGATGCTGAACTGAGCTACGAGAAGAACGGTTGGAAGGGCTCGATCAAGGCGAGCAACCTTTTCGACAAAACTTACTATGGCAATTGTTCCGCGGATGCTGCCGGTGATCCAATGTGTATCTATGGCGAGGGTCGTGTGATCAAAGGCATCCTGTCAGCCAAATTCTAAGGTCAGTAATAAATGAACGGAACATCCTTTTCTCTCAGCGGTGTCGGTTTCGATATTGACGGAAGAACTTTACTTCATCCGCTGACTCTGGATGTTCCCAAAGGGGAGGTTGTCGGCATTCTGGGACACAATGGTTCCGGAAAGTCGACGCTTCTGAAAATCCTCGCGCGTTTTCAGGCGCCGACACATGGGCAGGCTGACTATCAGGGTCAGCCTCTCGCATCGTTCCGCCCGAAAGATTATGCCAAAAAAGTCGCTTATCTGCCGCAGCAGACGCCCGATACGGATGGTATGACTGTGCGGGAAGTTGTGTCGCTGGGCCGGTACCCCTGGCATGGTGCGCTGGGGCGGTTTTCTCTGACTGACCGGACCAAGGTAAGCGAAGCGCTGGAACTCACCGGCCTGACGCCGTTTGCGGATCGTATCGTCGACACTTTGTCAGGCGGCGAGCGTCAGCGCGCCTTTTTGGCCATGCTCATTGCGCAGGATACGGAATGTCTTCTGCTCGATGAACCAATCTCGGCTCTCGACATCAACCATCAGATCGAAGTGATGAGTCTCATCCAGACGCTTGCGCATGAGCACAACCGTTCGGTTCTGATTGTCCTGCATGATATCAACATGGCCGCGCGCTACTGCGACCGGCTGATCGCCTTGTCGGGCGGCAAGCTTGTGGCGCATGATGCTACGGATGCGCTGATTACAGCCGACAAGCTCAATGCCATTTATGGCGTTCGCATGGGCATTTTCCGGCATCCGGAAACGCAATCGCCCATCAGCTACGTTCTCTGAGATTGGAATTCTTGTAATGGCTGCGCTGCGTCGACGTGATTTCCTATTCGGCTCGACCGCCGCGTTTGCATCATTCATGTCGGTCAGATCAGGGAAGGCGGCCGAACCGCGGGTCGTGTCGCTCGATTATGGTCTGGCGCAGACATTGATTGAATTTGGTGCCCCGCCGGTTGGCCTCATTGATACTCAGGGCTGGTACGACTGGGTGATGGAACCGCCACTGCCGGCGGGCATTGCCAATGTCGGTTCCAATTATGAAATCAACATGGAGATGCTGCAGCTTCTGCAGCCTGACCTGATTATTTCAACGCCTTACCTTGAGTGGATCAGGCCCCTGCTTGAGACGATCGCACCGGTTAAATCCTTTCCCATCCATGCGCTTGGGTCCTCGCCATATCCGCATATCGTGAGTGCAACACGGGAGCTTGGCCAGATTGTGGGCCGACCTCAGCAAGCACAGGATCTGATTGATCGAACCGAACGTGGGCTTGATGCAGCCAAAATTGCGACCCGCCGTCTCGCTGAGCAAAAGCTTGCTATCATAACTTTTCTCAACGCGCGTAACATCCGCGTTTATGGTCCGGGCGGCATTTTTCAGGATGTTTTCGACCGGCTTGAGCTGCAGAACGCCTGGACAAAACGCACCAATGAATGGGGTTTCGGCGATGCCGGCCTGGCTGACCTGATTACCATGGGCGACAGCCGCGTTTTTTACATGGACCCGGTCCCACCCGACGTGCTTGCCGGTTTGACGGGCAGCCCCTTATGGCAAGCCATGTCCTTTGTTCAAACGGGACACGCGCAGCGCATGGCAAGTGTGCTGATGTTCGGCGCGCTGCCCTCAGTCTCGCGCTTCGCGCGTCTTCTGGCCGAGGTTAAAGTGTAATGCTGCGTACATCCTCGTCACAACGCCTGATCTGGACCAGCATTCTTTGGTTGCTTGCATTTGGCATTGCAGCTCTCAATCTGTGGCCGATAATCAGCAGGCTTGGGGTCGGGGCTGTTTTTCTGCCGCCTTCGGCTAGCGATGGTCAGGCGGTCCTTCTGCATTATAGCCTTCTGCCGCGCCTTGCCATGTCTGTTGTCTGTGGCTTTGCGCTTGGGCTTTCAGGCACGCTTTTCCAGCATATATTGCGCAATCCGCTGGCGTCGCCCTCGACATTGGGGGTTGAAGCTGGAGCCCAACTGGCACTTGGCGTTGCGATATTGTGGTTTCCGGCACTCCTCGGCTGGAATCGTGATCTAACCACGGCAATTGGCGGTTTCACTGCAATGGCAATTGTTTTTGCCGTGGCATGGCGTTTTCAGTTTCAGCCAGTGACTGTCATTCTGACCGGTCTTGTCATGGGCCTCTACTGCACGGCGATCGTGACCATTCTGGTGCTTATGAATGATCATTATCTCGCAGGTTTGTTCGTCTGGGGCGGCGGTTCGCTCAATCAGAACGATTGGCGCGATGTAAGCGCACTCTGGCCAAAAATTGCTGTCTTTACGCTCTTTGCCTTTCTTCTGGCGCGGCAACTGAATGTGTTGACGCTTGGTGATGCGGCGCAAGGCTTGGGTATGAAATTGCATACAACCCGCGCGCTCACCCTTGCGGTTGCCGTTGCATTGACGACGTTCACGGTCAGTGTTGTCGGGATTATCGGCTTTCTGGGTCTCGCATCGCCGGCCATTGCGCGTGCAATTGGCGCGCGGCGTATCAAGGACAGGCTCATTATAGCTCCACTTGTCGGTGCCGGTCTGCTTGTTCTCATCGACCAGCTCTTGCAGTTGCAGTCGGCAACCACGGGCATTGTGCTGCCAACCGGTGCCGTGACGGCGCTGATCGGCGTCCCGGCATTGTTGATCGTCATGTTGCGCCGCAAGGCTATTGGTCAACCCACCACCGCATCGCCATCGATCCGCAAGAGCCAGCACCCGGCATTGCTGCTATCCACACTCGCCGCGCTTTTGCTCGTTGCCTGTGTCGTCGCAATCTTTATCGGGCGAGGAATCGATTCTTCATGGGCTGTTCACACCGGCAAGGTGTTGGAATCCGTCTTGCCGTGGCGGCTGCCAAGACTGGTTGCTGCACTTTCGGCAGGAATAATGCTCGCTCTTGCGGGCAGTCTCCTGCAGCGGTTGACAGGCAATTCCATGGCCAGCCCTGAAGTGCTTGGCGTCAGTGCAGGTACTGCCTTCGGACTGCTTTGTGTCCTGTTTGTCGTTGCCCAGCCTGATTATGGTCACAGGCTGCTTGGTGGTTTTCTTGGTGCAGCCGCAGTCCTTGTCGCGTTGTTTGCCATGAGCTGGCACAAAGCGCAGTCGGGCAACCAGTTCCTCATTATTGGCGTCTCGTTGAGCGCGTTTCTCACTGCACTAGTTTCGGTCATTCTCGCATCGGGTGATCCAAGAGCCATGTCACTGATCAGTTGGATGACGGGCTCCACCTACAGTGTCAGCAGTTCTACGGCGATCATCTCACTCATCTGCGCCCTAGTTGCCATGGCCACCGTTTCAGTCTTTCTCCGACCCCTGCAGCATTTTGCCTTGGGTGAAGCGTCGGCGCATTCGCACGGGGTCAACGTTCGAACATTCCGAATACTCATTCTTGGTTTTGCGGCTCTTCTGACGGCCATCGCCACACTTGTCGTCGGGCCACTGAGCTTTGTCGGCCTTATGGCGCCGCATCTGGCGCAGCGTATGGGGCTGACACGCGGCTTCCCACATCTTCTCGGTACGGCTCTGTTCGGGGCCTTGTTGATGGCCGTTGCAGATTTTATCGGCCGCACCGCCTACTTCCCGTGGCAATTGCCAACGGGGCTGATCGCCACGCTTTTGGGTGGTCCGGTCTTTGCGCTGCTGCTTCTGCGACCGCGAAAAGCTGCTAGGCAGCTTTGAGTGATTGTTCGCAGTAGCGGTGCGCATCCTTGATCATGAAATTGACGAGGGTGCGCGAGACGCCAAGTTCTTCCGCGATATCTTTCTGCGGAACACCCTCAATACGATGACGGATGAATGCGTCATGGGTGCGCTTCGGCAAGTCCTTGAGCGACGCCATCACCTTGTTCAACGCTTCCGCCATAACGATACAGTCCAGCGCGTTGACACATGGGGCCGGCACTGAATCAACACCATCCATCGGCATAAGATTGTTCTTCTCGTATTGCCGTTTGCGCGCCTCATCAAGCGCAAGATTATAGACCATCCGACAGGCATATCCGACAGGGCAGTGGATGCAACTCGTCTGCATTGTGCAAGCTTTCACAATAGCATCGTGAAATATATCTTCTGCTTGCGCGTGGGAGTGCAATACACTTTCGGCAATAACTATCAGTTTATTTTTGTATTTAACCAATGCGTCGATAAGAACATTTCCATCATGAAGACCTTGTTCTTTTGGCATGATCTTTATTCTTTTTGATATTGGATTTTATTTTCTTTTGAGCAAGCGACAGCGCGGCCATATTTATTTCAAATATTGAAATAAACAGGCCTGCAACCATTGCGCGAACAGCTATACAAGAACATGAGAAAAAGAGTCAAGTTAAAGAAAGCGCGATTTATAACAGCATTCGATAAGTCGTTGAAAATGATCAAATGAAATGGTTCCGGTGCGTCTGATCAAAAAGAATCTACCGGATATGTCGTTGCCTGTGGTCGACCCGATTGCGACAGCCTGATAAGCCGGGCTGGCATAAAACTGACAATATGGACACATGATAATCATGAGCCGCCTAGACAGCTTCATTCGCCGCATGACGGCCCAGCGCGATATCCTCAATCATATTTCGGACAGTATCAGGGAATTGCCGGGGCCTTTGCTCGAACTTGGGTTGGGTAATGGTCGCACATATGACCATTTACGTGAGCGCTTTCCTGACAGGCGAATCATCGCGTTTGACAGAGCCTCCCATGCTTATAAAAGCTCAACTCCTGATCCGGAAAATATGGTGATTGGCGAAATCAAGGAAACGGCTCAAAGCTTTATCGGGATTGATGCGGCGCTCGTTCATGCGGATATCGGCACGGGTTATCCGGATGTTGACGCGATCACACTTACATGGTTGCCGCAACTGGCGGCAGGTTTGCTGGCACGTCACGGTATTGTTGCCAGTGGACTGGCACTTGATCATCAGGAACTCGAACTTCTGCCTCTGCCGCGCAGCGTCAAGCCGGGGCGCTACTTCCTGTATCGCCGCAGGTAATCAAGCGAAGAGCAGCACGTCAAATTGCCCCTGATCGATTGGAAGGGCGCTGACTTTCATCGCCAAAGGCTTGTCATTCAGAAAGGCGAGACAGTCGTCGTAGAACCCAGCCAGATAGCGTATGAAGGCTGCAGTCTCATCCTGCCCATAAAAGTTTGGTGAAAACTCGAGGTAGAGTGGAACCTTGCGCATCATCAATGTTTCCATCGAGCGGCAGGCCACCGGTTCATAACCTTCAATATCCATCCATATCAGCCCGATCTGATCGGGTGTAACGGCTGCCTCTGCGAGAATATTGTCAACACGGCGCACCGGAACAATGATTTTGGTGTCCGCCTTGCTCTG
This sequence comes from Phyllobacterium sp. P30BS-XVII, assembly GCF_014138335.1. Classification (NCBI taxonomy): domain Bacteria; kingdom Pseudomonadati; phylum Pseudomonadota; class Alphaproteobacteria; order Hyphomicrobiales; family Phyllobacteriaceae; genus Phyllobacterium; species Phyllobacterium sp. P30BS-XVII. The sequence continues at coordinate 178,700 of NZ_JACGXO010000004.1, read as the reverse complement.
GCGGCTTGTGCTGCTTTTCCCGTGATTGCTGCAATGCTGAAAGAATTCGATTTCGCCGTCGTGATCCCCCGCCGCGCAATTGACGGATGTCACCCGGTCTTCCATCGAATTCTGCGCAATGTTCGACGTCAACAATTGGAAATTACGCGGGTCGGGTTCTACGCTGATAATATGTGCGAAAGAACCGCTCAGGCTGAAATAGATCGTCTGGGTGCCGATATTGCCGCCCAGTTCAAGCAATGTGGTGCCTTCGCGCAGAAGTTGCTTCTCCTTGAGGATCGATAGCAAACGGCTGACATGATGCCGCTCAAAATGGCCCTTCCGGAAGATTTTCCTCCCGATATAGTCATTCGGCGAGAACGTCATGACATGATCACCACAATCAACGGTCATGGTAAGTACACGCGCATCCATTGCACTGATCATCAGTTCGCGGCCGTAGCGTGTATCGAAAAATTGTCCTGCCGCGCGGTTTCTGGCTTTTTGGAAGCCCCGACGCCATGCCTTTATATTTATCACCGTCCGCCCCAAACTCTTGTGATATAGCCACTCTCCGGTGAGGAGAATATCAGGCTCTGTCACACGAAGCGAACACTGCTTTCCTGTGGGACGATATAAACGCGCAGCGGCAGGGCGCGCCCGCGGATTGCTACCTCTCGCACTTCAAGGCCAGCTGTATCGGAACCGGCAAGCATAATTGCAGGTTCCGAAACCACGAGCGTTACATCAAACTCCTTGGCAACAGTTTCCAGTCGGCTCGCAACATTGACCGTATCGCCTATGGCCGTCAGGCTTTTGACTGCGCCATAACCCATCGCCCCGACAATAGCGGGACCGGTATGGATGCCGATGGCAACGCGCAGGGGAATGCTGAGTTCACCAGCCAGTTCGTCGTTGAGCCGTTCGATTTCCTTGACGATGATTGTCGCGGCCTTCAGCGCATTGCTACAGGCGTCCGCCGCTGAACCGTTCAAACCGAACAGAGCCATCGCACCGTCACCAATGAACTTGTCAAGCCGCCCGCCGGAGCGTTCGACGGCCTGACCAACAACAGCAAAATACCGGTTGAGCAGAAAAACGATGTCATAAGGCAACCGTGCTTCGGTTAGCATGGTGAAGCTGCGGATATCGCAAAACAGGATAGCTATTTCGCGTTCTCGTCCCGGACTTGTCTGCTGGCTGCCTGCCGGGACGATGCTTTCAAGGCTTGGCACAAGCAGTGGAACAACGCTGATACTGCTTGTGGGATGCAGCTGGCACGCCAGCCGCACGCCATGGTCGGCACCGATACGGGTTAGCGTGGCCTGCTCGATCGGCTCTGCTGGAGGCAGCGTTTCAGCGCCTTCCAGAACCTGAATGCGGCAGGTCGAACATCGCCCTTTGCCGCCGCATACGGCATAGTGCGGTATGCCACCGAGGCGGCTTGCTTCCAGCACACTGAAGCCAAGCGGTACGCGGACGCTTTGACCATCGGCGTAACGGATCTCGATCTGGCTGGCCCTCTCGCGCCAGCGCCTGTAGACACGCAGGACAAGAACCAGTGCAAGCCCGCCGGCAAAGGCACCATACAGGCCAAATTTGATGAGGAATTCATCCTCTTTAACCTCGGTGCGCTCAGCTGGAGAGGAGTAGCGCGTGGAATTGTAATTCTTGTGCCCCTGATAACCCGATGACGGATATTCACCATAACCGGATGCTGGGGACATATTGGCAATTGTCCGGCCGGTATTGGCAAAACCAAGCAGCGCAAGCACCGGCAGGAGTATGGCAACCGTCAGCAATACGGGCGCCGCACGTTGATACCATTGCCGGTAGCGCAACCAGAAATGTATGCCAATGCAACCATGACACCAGATGACGATCAGGGCGACGGTCTGTTTGATGCCATTGAAAGGGGAGGTGATCCAGAAGCCGCGAATGACGGTTTCATAGCTGTCATAGTAATTGGATATCTCATAGCGGATGCGGGTGCCGACCACATGTTCGATGATCAGAACGGGGATAAGCAATCCTAGTATGATCTGCAGCGCCTCGCCGAGCGGCATATGCAATGTGCGACGCATATAAAGTGATCGCATCACGAGCATGACGTGTGTGATCGCTGCGCCGTAGAAGATCACGGTTCCCACCGGATTACGCCAGATGAAAAGGAACCAGCGGCGACCTTCTTCCGCAGCGGAAAGTGAAATGAGATTGAGTGAATGATTGGCGAGATGCAAAGTCAGGAATGTGAGCATGATCAGGCCTGATGCCAGACGTGCCCGGCGCAAGAACCGCTCGGAAAGCATGGGTGCAGTCGCTGCTATTGTCATGAATGCTGGATCAATCCCCGCCCTTTAAAACATGGGACTTCCCATGTCATTCCCATCTTCGTCTGAATCTTATTCGAGCCCAGCTGATTTGGCGAGCCATAGGCGCGGGATCAAGCGCAATGATGGCTTTTTGACAAACGGTTCTGTGATAGCCGATCAAAAGATTGTTAGTGTCGGGAGGCAAGAACCAGCTATAGATTTGCAGGACTCGGCGAGTTTTTGCTGAAATAGTTGAAACCATTGTGAAATACTGGATTGCTTGCGCATGCAGGTTGCCTTTTACGCCCCCTTGAAATCACCCGATCATCCGGTTCCATCGGGTGATCGGCAGATGGCTCGCCTGCTGATTGCTGCACTGCGCATGGCAGGCCATTCCGTCGATGTGGTGTCGGAACTGCGCAGCTTTACGAAACTGCCGAATTTTGAAGACCGGGAGCGTGTCGCGGTGTCCGCGCGACAGGAGGTCGAGCGTCTTTCCAGTCTTTGGCAGGCAAGCGGGAAACCTGATCTCTGGTTCTGTTATCATCTTTACTACAAAGCACCGGATTTGATTGGCCCAGTTTTAGCCGCCGCGTTGGATATTCCCTATGTGACGGCAGAGGCATCCTATTCACCGCGCCGTAATGCTACCGGATGGGCGGAAACGCAGATATTGGTGGCTGAGGCAGTTCGCAATGCAGCGGTCAATATATGTTTTACACAGCGCGATATGACTGGACTTGCAACGAACATCCCGAGCGCCCGGCTGGAGCAGTTGAAGCCCTTCATCGATACGGCATCGTTTCATCCAGACCCTATTGCGCATAATCCCATTCGCCTTGTCACCGTGGCGATGATGCGGCCGGGCGACAAGCTTCATAGTTATGAGATGCTCGCGGCAGCCCTTGCACTGCTCGATAAAAGGCCGTGGACCTTGACGATTGTCGGTGATGGCCCTGTGGAGAATGAAATACGGGCGCTGTTTTCGGCATTTGGCGACCGGATAAGCTGGCTTGGCCAACGGAACGCGGATGAGATTTCCGCGTTGTTGAGTGAGGGAGGTATCTATGTCTGGCCCGGTTGCGGAGAGGCTTACGGTATCGCTTATCTGGAGGCGCAGGCGGCGGGTTTGCCCGTTATTGCACAGGCAACAGCAGGTGTCCCCGAAGTAGTGCAGAATGGTGTCACCGGTTTTCTGACACCGGAGGGAAATGTACAGGCCTACGCCGATTCTATCGCCAGCCTGCTCGATGATAATGACTTGCTGGTCTCAATGGGCGCTGCGGCCCGGCGTTTTGTAATGGAAGAAAGATCGCTTGAGATCGCTGCGCGACAGCTGGATGCACTGCTGCGAAACTCAATGGGAGGAAGCCGATGACGGAAGATCCAATCTGGCAACCCCTGCAAGCCGAGCTTGCACGCTGGATTCATGCCAACCGCAGCGCCAGATTCTGGTTGCGTGATGACGACACTGTCGAGCCAACGGCAGCGCTGGATCGGCTTCTCCAACTCGCTGATGATTTCAAGGTACCGACGGCACTTGCGGTGATTCCTGTTCATACCGGGGAACCATTGGTCAAACGGCTTGAAACCGAACGCTGGATATCTGTGCTGGCTCACGGTTGGTCACATCAAAATCATGCGGCAAAGGACAAGAAGAAACAGGAACTGGGCCCTGATCGGCCGCGCCCGTTGATTCTTGAACAATTGCGCGATGGTTGCTCGCGTCTTGCAAAGCTGCATCCGTCACGATTTGTGCCGGTTCTTGTGCCGCCATGGAACCGGATTGACCCGGCGCTCCTGCCATATCTCGGTGATTGCGGATTCGAGGCGCTTTCGGTGTTTGGCGCAGCAAAACCGGCGGCAAATTCGCTGCCTGCAATCAACACTCATGTCGATCTGATGGACTGGCACGGAACAAAGGGGTGTCGTGATCATGCGGAACTCGTGGCTGCGATCGTGACGGAGCTACGGCAACGATTTGATGGAAGTGCAGAGCCAATCGGGATTTTAACGCACCATCTCGTTCATGATGAGTCGGCATGGATTTTCCTGAAGAAGCTTTTTCAGGTTGTGGCGAAGACGCCCGGCGGACGCTGGCTCTCCATAAGTGAACTGATGAAGAGCCAGAAGCCTAGAGATCGATGACCTGACTGTCGCGAGCCGCAAAAGTCCCGGCGAAGTGTTTTTTTGCCAGTGCTTCAAAGCGGTCAATCTCGTCATCCGTACGCGATGGCGCATGGTGAAACAGTGCGAGCTTGCCAATTTTACCCGCTGCCGCCAGTTTCACACCCTGCTGCCAGGTGGAATGCCCGTAGCCGAAGCGCCGTGGCATTTCATCTTCCGTATAGGTGCAGTCATAAACAACGAGATCAGCGCCCTCGATCAGTCGCAGCACCACAGGATCAAGAACACCGGCTTGGTGTTCCGTATCGTAAATGAGCGCAAGCACTTTGCCTGCCCATTCAATGCGATATCCAATACAACCGCCGGGGTGGTTCAGACTATCTGTGCGGATCGTCATGCCCTCGCGCGGTGTCAGGACATCGCCTGATTTAAAATCGCGGAAGCCAAGGCTTGCCTTGCAGATATCAGGCTCAACGGGAAACCATGGTGGTCGCATGAACTGCTTGACCATTTCGCGCGTGGTCATGATACCAGCAAGATGGCCGGACCAGAGGCGCACATTCATCATCGGATTATAGAGTGGGGCGAAATAGGGCAGGCCGATAATGTGGTCATAATGGCAATGGGTGAAGATAATATCGATCTTGTCGATACCTTCACCGGACAGCGCATCACCTGCCTGACGCAGGCCGGAGCCTCCGTCAAAGATCAATCTGTGTTCGCCGCAGCGTACTTCGATACATGACGTGTTTCCGCCATAACGTTCAAATTCGGGGCCGGATACTGGTACGCTGCCACGCGTTCCCCAGAATTTCACCCGAAATACATCTTCGCTCATACGTTTCTCACACCCAAGTCCCCGTTTTTTTGGTCATCGTAACCAAACTGCAGACGTTATGCGAGGCTTGGATTTTGTTTTATTGGCTAAGTGCGCAATAAAAGTCTGCCATTCAGTATATGTAGGCGATAGCGATTTGTTTTTTAAGCTTTATGACAATCGCTGATACAAATGTATAAAATCATCGGAACATCTGATTCATGTCCTCGGCCCAATTTCCGTCCATAGCAGTTATCGCAGACGCTCATTTTCATGATCTTTACGGCGATTATGACTTTGCCGGAGTGGCGGTTGGCGGCCTCAACATGACTGCCCGGCGCCTGACGGATACAGTGCGCTCCACCCGTGTTTTCAACGAAAGCTATTTTGCCCTGCGCACCGCCTTGGACAAGGTAGTGCAGCGCGGTATCAAGCATGTCATCTTACTTGGTGATTATTCCGATGACGGACAAGTCTCCACGCTTGGTGCGCTTCGACGATTGCTTGATGGGTACTCCGAAACGCATGGGCTTATATTTACGGCGGTGCCGGGAAACCACGACATTTTTGGCCCAAAGGGCAGGCACCACGCCAAGCGGTTGCTGAACCCGGACGGCACTTACACAATTGTAGCGAGCGACAGCGCTTTCATCGATGAAGATGCCGATGGCATGGTTGTGACAGACAAAATGTATTGTGAAGGATATCCGCAAGGATTGCAGATGCTGCCTGACCTTGGCTTTTTCCGGCGATCCAGCGACATCCATTGGGAGACGCCATTCGGTCAAGATGATGCTCCTGCCAAGCGGCTTTACCCTGTTCGATCCGCCGATGGTACCAATGAATATCAGCTCATGGACGCGTCATATCTGGTCGAACCGATTCCTGGCCTCTGGCTGCTGATGATCGATGCCAATGTCTTCGTGCCCCGGGACGGTGAATTCGAGCGTGGCGATTCCGGGGCCTTCGTTGACAGTACAAATGCTGGCTGGAACGGCATGCTGGATCACAAGCGTTTTGTCATTGACTGGATGCAGGATGTTGCGACGCGGGCAAAAGATGAAGGTAAGATGCTGCTTACCTTCTCGCATTATCCAATGCTCGATGCTCTTGATGGTACCCATGATGATGAAGGGCATTTGATCGGCAATACCAGCGCCGTCAAACGGACGCCCTCGTCCGAAGTCGCCTCAACCATGATGGATGCTGGCATACGGATACACTTTAGCGGTCATCTTCATGTCAATGATACGGCAAGGGCAGAGAAGGGCTCATCCTGGTTGGTTAATATCGCGGTGCCTTCGCTCGTAGCTTTCCCGCCGGCCTTCAAGGTTGTGAGTTTTGAAGAGCGAGGTCTGAAAGTTGAAACGATCGGTATTGATGAGCAGATTATTGATCAAACCCTGAACGACCAGTATCGCACCGAAATCAGCCTGACTGGCAAGAGGGTCGGGACCATGCTGGATGCTGCGGATTACGGAGCATTCATCTCGGAACATGTCGATCAGTTGGTCGTGCATCGCTATTTGCGGCGCGAATGGCCGAAGGACATTGCCCGCATCCTGCCAATGCTTACCCTCGGTGATCTGCTTGCGCTCAGCCTCATCGAGCAGCCTGTTGATATCGACGCGACAATCATTCTTGTCCACGCCGAACGCGGGCGGATGGAAACCATCGCCAAGATACAGGCACTCCTTGCAGATACTGATACCGGACTTGAGCAGTTCGACAAGATTGCAGCACAGGAGCTTCTGGGCGATTGGTATCGCCTGCGAATGGGAAGTGAAATGGCGCTGGATCGCATATCGGCGGCACGGTTGGAAATCTATCGGGTGTTGATCGATATTTTCGCTGGTTCCAATGCAATGACGACCGGCGGCGCACAGGCGCAGTTTGCCCTGATGTTGCGAATGATGGAACGCTACCTCTCAGGGCTGCCATCGCGCAATTTTATGATCGATCTTGCAACCGGCCGGATTGAAAAAGTTTAATGGGTTAGGAAAAGCACGGATCAGTGTTTGCTGCGCTCTTCGGAAAGTTCCGCGGTCGTGTGGCTTAGCCTGCTCGCCAGAACCCGCATGATTTCGATGGTCATCTCCGGATAGTCGCTCAGCAGCTTGAGGAAATGTTCCTTGCTGATGCGCAAGGCTTCGAGAGGTGTCGATGCGGTAACAGTTGCCGTGCGCTGTACGTCGCAGAGAATTGCGATCTCGCCCACGATGGAATCATGTTCGACTTCAGCCACCTTGATCAGCCCGTTGGGTGTATCAACGCTGACATCAGCCGTGCCGGAGAGAATAACATAGGCCGCATCGGCCATATCGCCTTGACGGAACAGAGCCTGTTCAGCGCGGTAGCTGACACGATCCGACGTAAACGCCAGAAGCTTGAGCTTTGCTGGCGCCACACCCGAAAACAGCGGAATCCGCCGCAACATTTCGACTTCGTCTTTCAGAAGCATGAACGTCCATTACCCCCAAAGTGCTACTCTACCCAGAACGCAGAGTATTACGATACTAGCTCTTTGAATATACCGTTTTTCTCCAAAAGAGTCGCGTGTGTTCCGTCTTCAACCAAAGTACCACGGTCGAACACAAGGACGCGATCAAACAAGTTTGCCAGAGAAGAATTAGCCAACACCCAGATGATTGCAGGTGCGTGGCCCTCCACATGCAGGTCTTGCAGGATATTACGCATGATTTGATCCTGCACACGCTGATCGAGGGCGGGCAATGGACGGTTGAAGATCACATAATCGGCACGCTTGAGCAACGCTCTGGCGACGTTCAGCTTCTGTCGCTGCACATTTGTGATCCGTTTGCCGCCTGAGCCGACATCGAAATCCAGACCGATCGACAGCACGCTGTCATAAAGACCGAGCTTATCGAAAAGATCACGCAGGATAACGCGAATGCGCTCCGGCCCGTCTGCTTGGGTAAATCCAATCCTGCCGAAGAGAACATTGTCCATTAGATTGGCCGATGTGATGAACTTCTTGGCATCATAGCGTTCAACCACAGCTTTAAGATCATCCGGCAGGTTCTTGTGGAAGCGAAGCCGCGCATCGACAATCTTAGCCATAAGCTCATCGGTCAAAAGACCAAAACGGTGTCTTGGCTCAATATAGGCAAAACTCAGGCGGATGATGCTCGACCGTTCATCCGGCGAAGCCGCATCAAAATCGCGTCCCTGCAGCTTTTGCAACAGCAATTGATAGGTCGGAATGTCATCCGCAGTCATGAACGTCAATTGCTGGAAGAATGGATGATCTGGTGGCAAGTCCTCGAACAGTTCAATCGCATTGGCCGCGATTTCCAGGCCCATATTATAGAGATCGATGTTCAGGCCGCTGTCCCGCAACACGGAACGGAAATATGGATGGGCGGCAAGCTTCAGGTTGGTCATCATGGGGCGTTTCACCGTGCCGAAAAGCAGGTTCTCGCCGATGGTTGCCTGTGGGTTGTAGGCCTTCGGTTCAAACGGCACGACGAGCCCGTCGAGGTCCTCATCCTTGAGGCTTTTGCGCAAGGCCTGGCGCAATTCCACGATGCGGCTTGTAAGATCAGCATGCGTTGCAGTATCCACCTGCGAGCGAAGTGCCAGATCGACAATATCCTGCGAGATCATCACCGCTTCCAGCACGGGTCTTACCACGGTGAAGAGATCATGCGGGCCTGTGACACCCGCGGACTGGTAATCCACCCAATCGCTGTTGAGATCAAGATCTGGATTGCCCGCAAGGCGGGCCTCATTGATGTTCCACTTGTACTTGGTTGCCTTCGCGCCTTCATACTCGACTTTGGTCAGGGGAGCATGTTTGAGGCCATAAAGAAGATTGTCGCGCAGTGTCCCATGGAAGAAATAGGCGTCCGAGGCAGCATAGGCGATACGGCGACCGGTGATGGATTCCGGCAGTTCGAGAATATCCTTACCATCAATGGTGATGCGGCCGGAATCAGGCCACAGGAGACGGGCAAACGCCTCGGCAATCGCCTCACCACCGCTGCCGCTTGTGCCAACAATGGCAGCTGTTTCGCCAAGTTTGATTTCAAGTGAAACATGCTCGACGATGCGTGCGCCGCTATCGTCCGAAAGTGTGAGATTCACTGCATTGAGAGAGTGTTCGAGCTTGCCGACAGGTTCATGAACAACCGCCTGAATATGCGGGTCAACGAGCATATCGACATTGAACTGTTCAACAACCTGCGCATATTTAACCTGAACATCCTGACGCGACTGGTCCCAGTCGATCAGTTCCTTCAGTGGTCCCGGCAGATCCTTATAAGCATTGATGACAGCCACAAGCTGACCAATATCGAGCCTTCCCTGCAACGCGAGAACACCGCCGATGGAATAGAACAGGAAGGGCGTAACCTGTGCGAGGAAGTTGTTGATGAATTTAACCAGAAACTTCCACTGATAAAGATCATAGCGGATGGAGAAGATAAGGCCGAGACGTGCTGCAATATCAGCGCGCTCGTAATTGGAGGTGTCATTGCCGTGAATGGTGCCGATACCATCAACAATCTCGCCAACACGGCCGGAAAGTTCGCGGGCTGTTAACTGGCGCTGACGCCCAAGCTCCAGCAATCTTTTGCGCATGCGAGGAATGACGACGCCTTGCACGGCGACGATACCTGCGGCGATCATACCAAGCCAGAAATTCTGTAAAATGATGAAAACAAGCGCCGTAATGGCTTGCCCGCCGAGAAGGGCCGGCTGGACAAAAGCATCGCCCGTGAAGCCACCCATCGGCTCCACCTCGTCCTTGATCATCGTGGCAATTTCGGCTGATTTCACCCGCTTGAACTGGCTGGGTGGAAACCGCAAAACGCGATCAATCAATTCAAAGCGAATGCGGCGCAACATGCGTTCGCCAAGCCGGCCCTTATACGTGTTGATATAGAGCTTGAAGAGACCGTTGATAACAACGAGCAACAGAAATACGAGGCTCAGGGCCATCAGCATCTGAAAGCGCGTCAGTTGCAGGCCTTCGAAAAACATCACTTTGCCAAAATAGGGCAGGGTGTACTGGATGCGCATGAAGGTCTGTGTCGCACCCTCCGCTTCAAATCCGGTGCCCTGTATGGGGCCGTTGACAATCTGTTTCGGCAAATCGAACGACAGGAAATAGGGGATCATCGAGGCCGCAACGACCGTCAATATCCATATTTGCTGGAACCGTGTGTTCGACCAGATGTAGCGTGTTAGACTTTTTTCCATGGGTAACCGTAAGCTGTCAAATAAGCTGAATTCTGAACAATTCTAATAGGTTGTGTTTGGGTGAGATCCTCCTTCTGAAACCATTAGGTGCAATGAATTGGAGGGCAAAAATGGATGGCAGCTGGTAAATTTTATGGGACTGGCAGGAATCCCCCGAACCTTTCAGCTACCCAGTTTACAACACAGGGTAGCTGAACGCTATATGCTTGCTCCCAATTGTATGGGGGCAAATTTGGCTATGGGTGTCAAACATTTAGATCAGGCGCTGCTTTGAACAGGATCTGGTGCCGGGATTGCACGCGCTTCCGCTGCGCTGTCATCCACAGGTAAGAGGAGACTGGATATAAAACTCGCTCCAGCAATGAATATGAACAGGAAAGCCAGCGGGGCCCATTGCACACCATATTTATGCACGAGCCAGACACCGATGACGGGTGTCAATCCGCTGAAAATGGCGCCGCTCAGGGAAGAACACAGCGAAATACCCGTGTAACGCAGATGCACGGGAAAGGCGCGCGTCAGGAACGGTGCCATGACAGCGTAATGAGCCGCGAGGAAGACAGTTGCTCCAAGGATAGCGATATAGATGTTGGTCAGATTGCCAGAAACGATCAGCATCATCATCGGAATGGCAAAGAGCAGAGCCGCACCGGCCATTGCCACCAGCAGGAAGCGTTCGCCATATCGCGTGGCGATGTAGGAACCGGCGGGGAAGGCGAACAGTTCGACCACCCCAACCCAGGAAATCAATACCAGCATATCGGAACGATTGATGCCGAGTGATGTGGTTGTAAATGTCATCATCAAGGTGGTGATGAAATAGAAGCCAGCGACACCCAGCAGGCACAACCCCATGCCAAGCAGCAAGGACATTTTCTTTGTACGGAATATTTCCTTGGCCGGGATAACGCTTTGAACAGATTTCTCCTTTAGCCGCTCCAGAAGTTCCGGACTTTCATTGATACCTGCACGAATGATGAAAGCGAAGATGATCAGAACGCCGCTCAGGAGGAACGGCACGCGCCAGCCCCAGCTTAGAAAATCCTCCTGCGGCAGGTCGGAAACCGTACGGAACGCGAGCGTAGCAAGAATAAGACCAACGGGACTGCCATATTGTGGAGCAGACGCCAGAAAGGTTCGCCAGCGCGGTGGTGCATGTTCCGCTGCGATAAGAACGGCACCGCCCCATTCCCCGCCGACTGCAATGCCTTGAACGAGACGCAGCGCCACGAGGAGAACTGCAGCAGTCAGGCCAATAGAATGAAAGCTTGGCAAGAGACCAATCAGAACTGTTGCAACGCCCATCAACAGCAGAGTGATGATCAGGGATTTCTTGCGGCCAACCTTGTCACCAAAATGACCGAAGAGCAAAGCGCCGAAAGGGCGGGCCACGAAGCCAATCGCAAACGTGCCGAGAGATGCGAGGATGCCCATGATCGGGTCGGTGGATGCAAAGAACACATCGCCGAAAACCAGAGCCGCCGCTGTTCCGTAGATATAGAAATCATACCATTCGATCATGGTGCCGACGAAGGCTCCCAAGGCAGCCCGGATTGGTTGCCTCTCAATGGTTGCTTGTGTCATTCTTTCGTCCCCGCTCGTGAAAATGGTTTCGCCTACGACTTGTCCCGCACTTCCTGATAAGCAGCCATGAAACGGGGCGCCGCTTCGGCAACGGCGCTCAATGAATAGCCGCCTTCCTGAACAATAACGGTTGGCAGGTCGACTGCGCCCCATATGGTCCCGATTTCCGCATAGGCCTCCGTCGTCACCTTCAGTTTTGACAGAGGGTCGTTGTGGTGTGCGTCCCAGCCTGCTGATATCACCAATGCTGTTGATCCATGCTTGGCAACCGCATTGGCCAGCCTTCTGTTGGCCTCGATAAATGCATCATCTCCGCTGCCTTCGGACAAAGGCAGATTAAGATTGGCGCCTTGGCCCACACCGGCACCTGTCTCGTCCGCATAGCCACTGTAATGCGGATAGTAGTTTGAGGTATCGGTGTGTGTGGACCCAAAAAACACATCGTCGCGGCTATAGAAAATGGCCTGTGTGCCATCACCATGATGCGTGTCAAAATCGATGATCGCCACGCGGTCATATTGCTGGCGCAGGCGTTGGGCGATAATTGCCGCGTTGTTGAAATAGCAAAAGCCCGCTGCGCGATCCGCATAGGCGTGATGACCGGGCGGGCGGCAAAGCGCAAACGATGCCCGCGCACCATTCAAGACAGCATCGGTCGCGGCAATAGCTGTTTGTGCTGATGCATAGGCCGCCGCATAGGTATGTTCCATCATCGCGCAGGAGAGCCCATTGATGTACCAGCCAGCTTGACCCAAAACGCCTGTTGGACGCGGGCGCGAACGTGCGGCCAGATCGTGGCCAGCGCCCTGATACGCACTGACATTCGGCAGCACTTCCGGCCCATGGTTTGGCAACTGCATGAACCTGTCATAGGCGGTTCGCAGGAAATCGACGTAGTGATCAGCATGCACAGCGTGGATGGGATCAAGCCCCGCATCGCCGGGCTCTTCCTGCGAAAATCCCAGTTTTGTCAAAGCATCGATCAATGTGTGGGCACGTGCCGGATTTTCGAGTGGATCGGTAATCCGGCCATTGATCATATATTGTTTGGGCTGGTGTGCCATTTGCTGGCTGGCAAAGAACAGTTTCATGAATTCCGCTTCTTGATCAGGTTGCGGTGAGTCGTATTCAAAGCTTATTCGCTGTTGCGCGCAATGCAATCTGGAAGGTTCGATGCACCCTCAGCGTCACCAGTCCTGATGGCAAATGCTGTGGGCCCAGCCCACATTTTTCCGCTTCATTTCGGATAATTCCGGATCGTGTTGCACGGCGCAAAACATCGCTTTGTAGTGCGATCGGGAATGAAAGGAGCTGTATCCAATCAACCATGTGCAGGCAAAAACAAACAGAGCTATGGGGGCAACCCAGAGAAAGGTGCGGAAGGGATCGCGCGGCGTCATGCTCACCAGTTGCTGGATGGCCTGTCGGAAAATGACACTCCCAATTTATTGTGGTTCTTGACGTTCCGTCAATCGAAGATTCCATAATTATGGAAGAATATGACTGCAAGAACGGCCAAGCCACATAACCAACGGCACCATTACGAAAAAGCCGACGAGATATGGCACCAAACTGGTGAGGTATGGCGCATATTCACTCATATTGTCCTGCTCGTCGTCGTGCATGAGGCAACACCTGCAGACACAAATCCAGCACAGGATTGATATACCAATTTCGCGTTCAAATCCAGTTGCTGTGTCTGGCATGCGCTTTTCAATATTATGCTTAACCAGAACTTAACGGGCTCAACCTAAAGTACAGGCAACGGAAGTTTCCCTCTCTGACGATCATCTCGGGATTTCACGATGCGTTTGAACATAACAGTCCTTTCTGCCGCCTCTTTACTCTCAATCTTTGGAGGACCTGTTCTTGCTGCCGATCTTGGACAAGCCTATCCACCGGAGGCCCCTGTATATGCGCCGCTTGAACAAGCGTCAGGCTGGTATCTGCGCGGCGACGTGGCTTACAATTTTAAGTCCGACGTGAAAGCCAAAGTTGACTTTGTTGGCGGCAGTTCTCCAAGTGACTATGAAATGAAACGCGGATTTTCGCCGTTTATCGGCATTGGCTATCAGTTCAATGATTATCTGCGTGGCGATCTCACGGTCGGTTACAGCCAGCGCGATACAACCTATTTTGAAACCACTGCCGATCTCTGGGAAGCCATGGCGAACGCCTATGTAGACCTTGGAAAATATTACGGCATTACGCCCTATGTCGGTGGCGGCATCGGCTTTGCCAATGTCAATTACGACTTCCAGGGGCCTGTCTATCCGGGTCTCAAATCCGGTGACACCAATCGCTTTGAATGGGCGCTCATGGCCGGTGTTGCCATTGATGTGACGCCAAGGCTAAAATTGGATCTCGGCTATCGCTACGCGAACATTAACGGTGCCGACCTGTACAAGAACGGCGACGTGACTGTTAGCGATGACGGGATCAAAACGCATCAGATTCGCGCGGGTGTTCGCTTCAATACGTGGTAGGCAGTCAATAAACATTGCTTGAGCGTGCCAGAGCCATGACAAGCCAAGTCATATGTATGGCATTGGCCAGCGCACATAGGAATCCCATGTTTTCACGCTTTCATCACGTCGCAGTCATTTGCAGCGATTATGACCGGTCAAAGGCGTTCTATATTGAGAAGCTCGGTTACGAAATTATTGGTGAAAACTGGCGGTCAGATAGTCAGTCGTGGAAGTGCGATTTGAGGTCTGGCGATACTCAGATTGAGTTGTTTCATTTTCCGCACTCTCCGGCCCGTCCGTCGCGGCCTGAAGCGTGTGGCCTTCGGCATCTCGCATTTGCCGTTGAGTCCGTAGCCGATACTCTGGCTTTGTTGCATGAGAGGGGCGTCGAGACTGAGGCTGTACGGATTGATCCCTATACCAAGCGCGCCTTCACATTCTTTGCTGATCCCGATGGCCTTCCCATCGAGATCTATGAGGTCGGTTAGCGCTGCGGAACCCCGACGATCGCCTGACCATCCACGTCTGCTACTGCGGCTTTTCGGCTGGCAAATTCCTGCGATATCCAATCAATGAACACCCGCACGCGCGGCGAAAGCTGGCGATTGCGTGGATAGAGTAGGGACACCGGGGTTGGTGAAAGCGGAAAGTCCGGAAGAATGTGAACAAGCGTTCCAGCAGCAAGATCAGCTTCCGCATGATAGCGCGGGATCTGGATTAGTCCGAGCCCAAGTCGAGCCACGGTGACGAAGCTTTCCGCTGCATTCACCCAGACGGGTGCGGGCAGAGTGACATTGCGGATGTGGCCATTCACAAGGAATTCAAGCGGCAGAATCCCCCCTGTCGCGGTCGAGCGGAAGCCAATCATCTGATGTCCGTCGAGTCTGTCCGGATGCTCGGGCATGCCGAATTTCTCTATATAGCCTGATGAGGCCAATGTTATTTCTTCAAGCATCCCTACGCGTTTCGCTATCATATCACTGTCGGACAGATCACCGACGCGCAGCACGCAATCGACACCTTCGCGCACGAGATCCACGAGCCGATCCCCTTCGCTCATATAGAATTGTATCTCCGGGTATTTTTGCAGGAATGCGGGCAGTCCGGGCAGCAGGAAGTACCGGGCCAATGTTCCATGCACATCCACCCGCAGCGGCCCTTTCGGTTTTGCACCGGCAAATGCACCCTCGGCATCCTCAATATCGGCCAGAATGACCAGACAGCGCTGGTAATAGGCTTCGCCATCCAGCGTCGGACTGACGTGCCGCGTGGTCCGTTGCAAAAGGCCAATGCCCAGCCGCGCTTCCAACTGTTGGACTGCATTCGTCACGGTTGAACGCGGCAAGCCAACATCTTCTGCCGCCAGCGTAAAGCTGCGACGTTCTACAACGCGGGCGAAAACCCGCATGGCGTCCAATGTATCCATTATTCTTATATCCCGAATAGTGATGCCAACTATCGCATGATTATCCGGAAATACAAATAGTGCATGGTGCCTTCATCAACAGCGCTGCGGCGCGAACATGAAGGAGAAAGACCATGACACAACCACAAAAAAAGATCGCAATCGTGACTGGTGCATCGCGCGGTATCGGTGCTGCCATTGCACAGCGCCTCGGCTCCGACGGTTTCACAGTCGTCATCAACTATTCGGGCGATGCTGTACCAGCTGAGGCATTGGCGCGTCAGATCGAAGACAATGGCGGCATTGCTTTGACTGCCAAGGCAGATGTGAGCGATGCAGAGGCCGTTGCCCGAATGTTTGATGCGGCAGAAGTTGCTTTTGGCGGCGTGGATGTTCTCGTCAACAATGCCGGTATCCTGAAGGCGATCCCATTGGTCGAAACCAGTGACGCCGAATTTGACCGCCATTTTTCTATCAACGTCAAAGGCACATTCAACACGCTGCGTGAAGCAGCGAAACGCCTGAGGGATGGTGGCCGGATCGTCAATTTCTCCAGCACGACCCTTGCGCTGAACATGCCGGGTTACGCGGTTTATAACGGCACCAAGGCTGCGGTCGAAGCCTTCACCCATGTTTTCGCCAAGGAATTGCGCGGTCGCAATATCACCGTCAATGCGGTGGCTCCCGGTCCTATTGCAACGGAGCTGTTCTTCACGGGCAAGAGTGATGAGCTTGTCGCCCAGTTTGCCAAGATGCCGCCACTCGAGCGCCTGGGCCAGCCTGACGATATCGCACGCGCTGTTGCCTTCCTCGTCGGCCCCGACGCCGGCTGGATCAATGGCCAGATCGTCCGCGCCAATGGCGGCGTTGCCTGATTGAGCTTTTCTCACAAACAACATCAAGAAATTCAGAAGGAATATCATCATGAGCAGGCAAGTTATTGTTGTTACTGGCGCTTCCAGTGGTTTTGGCGCTCTTACAGCCCGCGCTTTGGCGCAGGCAGGCCACACGGTTTATGCCGGAATGCGCGTGACGGAGGGGCGAAATGCGCCGCAGGTTGCAGACGCAGCTGCCTTTGCCGCAGAACATGGCGTTGACCTGCGCTCGGTCGAACTGGACGTCGCTTCCGATGCTTCCGTGGAAGCAGGCATAGCCAAAATCATTGCCGAAGCGGGTCATCTCGATGTGATCATGCACAATGCAGGTCATATGTCCTTTGGTCCAGCCGAGGCATTTACACCGGAACAGTTCGCCGAACTTTACGACATCAATGTGCTGTCCACACAGCGCGTCAATCGTGCCGCGCTGCCCTATCTGCGCAAACAGGGGAAGGGACTTGTTATCTGGGTCTCCTCATCAAGTACCCGCGGCGGCACACCGCCATATCTGTCGCCCTATTTCGCCGCCAAGGCAGCGATGGATTCCCTCGCCGTATCCTATGCGGCGGAACTCACCCGCTGGGGCATTGAGACGGCGATTATCGTTCCAGGCGCTTTTACAAAGGGCACCAACCATTTTGCCCATTCGGGTTCGCCCGCCGACAAGGGGCGCGCTGCGGAATACAATGAAGGTCCCTATGCCGGTGTTCCTGACATGGCACTAAAAGGCCTCGCTGCTCTGGAACCCGTCGATGCGGATGCCGGTGCCGTTGCAACGGCGATTGTCGATGTGGTTGGCATGCCCTTCGGAACGCGCCCATTCCGCACCCATATTGATCCATCGCAGGACGGAGCCGAGATCGTCAACGGCGTCGCTGATCGTGTCCGGGCCGAATTGTTCCGTCGCATCGGTCTTGAAGACCTGCTGAAGCCAGCAAATACCAACACGTAAATCCACTTCACCGCTATCGGCCAGCCCTCAAAGGGTTGGCTGTCAGCCGACAACCTCCAAAGGAGAACATCATGACTTCGCAACCAAAAGCCACACTGGCGCCTACCTCCATGCAGTTCAATATTCTCACTCTGGCTGCTGCCATTACAGCCGCCATAGCCGCCACCACTGCCGCCAGCGTCGGTTGGCCTGTCTGGGCAATGTTTATGGGCTGGGTCGCATTCTTCACCCGGGGGCACTCGGCGAAAGAAGCGCTATTCAGCTATCTGTGCCTCGCCATCGGCGTGGCATTCGGCATGGGCGCTGCGCTGGCAGTAGGCCAATTGGTGCCGCTGATCGGACCATTTGCATTCGGTCTCGTGGTCTTTGTGGTTGCCATCATAGTGGTGTCGCTGCGCGCCGTTCCGCATCTGAACAATGTGCCGAGCTATTTCCTCGGGCTGATTACGTTCTTTGCAGCGCACCTTGAACCCGGTGTTCTCGCCTTCTCCGAACTGGCTGCTGTCAGCGGACTCGGTTCTTTTGCCGCATGGCTCGCCCACTCATGGCAAACGAAGATCATGCGCCGATAACGTTCATCAGACAGAAGGATGGAAAGCCGGAGCGTTCCCGGCTTTCCATGTCAAAACTGTGTACCCGCTCTCATAGCTCTGAGATATCGTGGTACTTGGCCAGCCTGTTGCCAGCCTCCCAAAAATCCTGCTTGGATTTCTCCCTTCTTTTGGCACCTTCGGCAGAGAATGTACTGAGCACCGGCAGGCTGAAACCGAAGGGCTCGCATGGGCTGCCGCTGCGCTCCAGCCAGTATGCGTCCAGATTGGCGAGCATCATCCGCCGTCTTTTTCGCCGCCGCTGATTAATGGCATGTTTGATGTTCGACACAGCCATTATTTCGGATATTTTGCTCTTTGCGGCCATCCCCTGAAGCACCAGCAGAATAGCGTCCTTTGGGCGTAATCCATTCAAAGATCGGGTGGCGGTTATCAGGGATTGCTTTGCCATCTCCCCTTTGGGGCCTTGCATTCCGCCAATGACGATAGTTGGGCCAGAGTGATTGTGATCCGCAAAAATGAAACTTGCGGTCCATAGCGCATGATTGTCCCTTTCGCGCAGCAATTGAGCAGCAAAGACCCCTTCGTGACGCCCGCCGCAATGGTCGGCAAGCCTTAGTCTCACCCTGTATCGTTCATGACGCCCTTCAACCATTCCGCCATCGACGGTCTCACCGCTCCAAAGAGTTCGCAAGTCATTGACGTGAAGCAATCGTCTCGAAAGCCGGAAATGATCCATCAGCAAATGCAGGCGGGCACGGTTGGAGGCTCGATGGAGGAGGAATGTACCGACGGATTTTCTCAGCAAATCATCATTCGGGCGACCCAATGATAAATGGTTGGCATAAATGCTCAGGAATGAGAGCCATCGAATGGCAAGAATGGGATGGTAGGCAAAGCGCAGGCAGAAAACCGTTGATCGTTTAAGAGTAATGCGGGCACCCAGACTTAACGCTTGGCGCGTAATGGATTGGGAGTGCCGATCATCGTTGAAATGTGCGCGAACGGTGTTTTCCTGGGCTCTTGCATTCTGCACAAAAGCCGATGCAGCGAGTCCAGTCTTGGGCATGTGAGATTCCGGCATGGAATGGTCCGGCTCCAGTTCATTCATGGATGCGTGATTGCGCAAATCTGGCGCTGTCATGGCCTAATGAAAGGAGATTGCGCGGACGTTACCCGACAATGTTCAATGGACAAATTGAAACGAACTCATCTCGCCCGATGTGATTTTGGGCTTTGTTCCGTGCAATCTAACTTGTATGGGTTGAAGTCGGGCCAGCCGCGCTGGCCTGAGTGGGAAATCATCAAAAAGAACAAAAGGGCGGACGTGCATCACGAAGTTTCTTTAATTGCCACGGTAGCAGTCAGTTTTGTTTTTGCAGCCGTGTTTGGATATCTCGCGGATCGTCTGCGCCTGCCTCCGCTGGTTGGATATCTGGTTGCCGGAATTCTGATGGGACCGTTTACGCCGGGGTTCATTGCGGATGGCGCTTTAGCATCACAGCTTGCGGAAATGGGCGTCATTCTCCTGATGTTCGGGGTCGGATTGCATTTCTCGGCCAAGGAGTTGCTGGCCGTTCGCGGCGTTGCGGTTCCCGGTGCCATTGCCCAGATCGTGCTCGCTACATTGCTCGGTGTTGGCTTGAGCGAACTATGGGGATGGGGAATTGGTGCCGGTCTGGTTTTTGGCCTCAGTCTCTCCGTTGCCAGTACCGTTGTTTTGCTGAAAGCACTTGAAGAGCGCAATCTGGTCAATTCCGCGAACGGCCGTGTAGCGGTTGGTTGGCTTATCGTCGAGGATTTGGCGATGGTGCTTGCCTTGGTACTCCTACCGGCTTTGGCGCAGATTCTCGGAGCACAGGGAACGGGCGCGGCGGCAGGTGCTGCGGGTGGAATGCCACTCGTGCTGACAATTGCCATAACCTTGCTGAAGGTCGGAGCTTTCGCGGTCATGGCGATCTTCCTTGGGCCGAAAGTGGTTCCCTGGTTGCTTACTCTGGTCGCCCGCACGGGATCGCAAGAGCTGTTCACCCTCTCCGTTCTTGCTATCGCGCTTGGCATCGCGTTCGGGGCGACAGAGATTTTCGGCGTGTCATTCGCGCTGGGGGCTTTTTTTGCCGGTGTCGTCATGAGTGAGTCGAATCTCAGTCACAGGGCCGCCGCAGATTCGCTACCTCTACAAAATGCATTCTCGGTCCTCTTCTTTATTTCAGTTGGAATGCTGTTTGATCCGTCCATTCTCCTGCGGGAGCCTATGGCTGTGATAGCTGCGCTCGCGCTCATCATCTTTGGTAAATCGCTGATCGCGTTTTGCATCGTGCTTTTGCTTCGCTTCCCGGTCGGGATGGGACTGACCGTGGCAGCCAGCCTCGCGCAGATCGGGGAATTCTCGTTCATTCTGGCTGGTCTCGGTGTCACGCTGGGGCTTCTACCGCGAGAAGGTCAGGATATTATTCTGGCCGGAGCAATCCTCTCGATCACGATCAATCCGCTTGTGTTTTGGGGCGCCGAGGTTTTGGAGAAAGGCTTTCACTACAAATGGCCGTCATTCTTTGCCAGTTACGGCAAGAAAAGGCATGACGTCCTTGCTCGCGAACTCGGTGATATCAGGGCATTGAGCGATGAAAGAAACAGGCAGCATCAACTCAAGATGCAGCAGCTGATCGATACTTTCCCGTTGTTCGCGCAAGTGGATGAACATTCACAGGAAGAACTCCTGCTGCTGTTCAAACCCAAATCGGCATCGCCGGGTGAGCGTATCATCCGCATCGGCGACAGAGGCGACGGGATGTACTTTATTGCGTCCGGAGCGGTGGAGGTCCAGCTTGACAGCGACCCCGTGCGCTTGGAGCCCGGAGCATTTTTTGGCGAGATGGCACTCCTCAGCGGCGGGCGGCGCACGGCAGATGTTGTCGCTATCGATTTCTGCGAATTTCTGGTGCTTGATCGCCGCGACTTCAACATGTTCATGTCGCGGCATCCGGCATTACGCACGGCCGTCAGCAATATGGCGCGTGAAAGGGCTGAGATGAACACTTTGCGCCGCAATCCGGATCAAACTGGGACAGCTTGATCGATCAAACTGGGACAGTCTGAAGGCTAGCGAGCAAGGTTATTGCTTCATCAGGCCTGCGCGCCAGGCAAGGGCGACCGCCTGGGTGCGGTCGGTCAAATCCAGCTTTGACATGATGCTTCCAAGGTGAGCCTTCACCGTCTTTTCGGTGATATTGAGCTGTGCTGAAATCTTCGCATTGCTGCCGCCTTCTGCAAGGCATCGCAAGACTTCAAGCTCGCGCACGGTCAGGTCTTCAAACTGGCTTGTCTGAGGATTGCGAATGGAATGCAGAAGACGCTGGGCTACCAAGGGATGGAGTGTTGGTGTGCCCTTACCAGCCGCGTGAATGGCATTGAGCAAATGTTCACCACGCATGGACTTGAGCAGAAAGGAATGGGCACCGGCTTCGATGGCCTTGAAGGCGAGCCGGTCATCATCGCTTGATGTCAATATCATGATGTGGGTATCGGGGCTCGCCTTGCGAATAATGCCAATCATGGCTTCGGCGGCGTCACCCATTCCCGGCATCATGAGATCGAGCAACAGAACGTCGGGCCGATGCTCCCGTACCATCAATATGGCTGTCTCGCCATTCTCCGCCTCCGCCAGAACCGTGAAGCCCGGATCAATGCGCAGCAAGCCACGAATGCCCTCGCGGACCACGGCGTGATCATCGGCTATGACTATGGTTGTGCTCATGCTTACATCGCCGCGGGTGGTTTGAAAGACACGTCAACGGATGTGCCTGACGGTTGGGACGTGATCGTTATGATCCCGCCCGGCAATGTGTTCGCACGCCAGCGCATGTTCGACAACCCCATGCCAAAAGGCGCGCTGCCAATATCAAATCCCTGACCGTCGTCGCTGATATTCCAGTGCCATCGGGGTCCCGGTTTGCACTCGATGCGAATAGCATGACATTGGGCATGCCGCAGCGCATTGGCAACGGCCTCATGCATAATCATCAGCAACTCCTGCGCCGTTTCTGGAGCTGAATCGAACGCGTCTCTTGTATCCTGTGGCCAATTGATGGACCATTGAATACCTGATCCCGATAGCAGATCGCCAACGCTGCGCAACAATGTTTCGTATAAACCAAAATCAGCAATGGCAGGCAGGTTGAAGCCTGAAACAACGTTCTCAAGGTCCTGCTGCAGATGATCGGCAAGGCGCCGGGCAGATTCCACGGTTGGCAGCAAGGGTGCGTGTCCTTGCGCCTCATATTCCAGTTCCGTGAGTTTGAGGCCAAGGACGAAGCTGCGCTGCTTGGCGGTGTCATGCAGATCGCGCGCGATGCGGTTGCGCTCTACCGATATTGCCAGTGCTTTCTGCATATCAAAGCTCTTCGATATCGCATCCGCCATATTGTTGAAGCGCTCGACCAGCCGGCCGAATTCATCCTTTGAACCGTCTTTGATGCGCGCCCGCAAATCGCCATCGGCCCATTGATCGGCTGCGTTGGTTGCCCGTTTGATGCGGCGATAAAGCCGCCAGACAAATAAAGCGGCAACACTCGCGCCCATGGAGCCGATCAGGATGAACGTGCGGATGTAGTCGTACACGGTGGCGCTGGCAATTTCGTCGTAGAGCTGCCATTGCGACCAATAATGAAATCCTATGAGTGCCTGGGTATTGGCTGCATTGGGCAGGCTCACCGGAGTAACCATAGCCCAATCTTCGTCATCCCGGTAAACTGGGATGGGTTGGGGCGATTGCCGCGCCTCAGTCATGGCCTTTGTCAGAAGCGGAGTTGCCTCGGGGAGCGTTGCGCAGAGAAGCCCCTGACTATCAACGATCTGGACCTGCAATCGCCCGCTATAGAAATCGGAAAACATCACCCCGAAGTCGGAAACGCCTTTTATGCCAGCCTGAACGGTGTTCCAGAAAATCTTGCTCGCCAGCGCATTGCAAGCATTTCTGTCGCGTGGATCAACACCCGTGGCCAGAGCATTCAATTGTTGCCGGTCCAGCCCGTTGAGGAAGTCGCGAATACTGCTTTCATTGCGGCTGGAGGAAAACTGGCTCATCACCATACTGACCAGCAACAGCGCGGAAAACCCAACGATAACAAACATCAATACCAGCTTGACGAACAGGCCTCTCAAGCGAAGAGCGTTTAGCAATCCCAAGTTGTCATTCCTTGCCGGTTACTTATGCCGGCGTCTTGCTGGCCGGGCCCTTGTTCCATACCACTCGGCAGAACGAATGCCAGCTTTGCTTTCATATCGTGCCTTTGGCATCGTGCGGTGAGCCCCCGATGCTTGGCCGGGCCTGCGGATCGGTTGAGGCATTGCCTCGGATTGCTTTGGTGTCTCATCGATGCGAGGCGC
Source organism: Phyllobacterium sp. P30BS-XVII (assembly GCF_014138335.1). Taxonomy (NCBI): domain Bacteria; kingdom Pseudomonadati; phylum Pseudomonadota; class Alphaproteobacteria; order Hyphomicrobiales; family Phyllobacteriaceae; genus Phyllobacterium; species Phyllobacterium sp. P30BS-XVII. The sequence continues at coordinate 155,019 of NZ_JACGXO010000004.1, read as the reverse complement.
CTTGCCTTGGAACAGTCCCGTCAAATGCAGCAGAGCGAGCGCGGTGTTGCGCAGCATGCTCCAGAATGAAGGTGATAGGATAGGAATGAGTACAAGCCCGAGCAAAAGCGACAAGGCAATATACTCAATGGAGAGCAGCGGAATCTGATAGCGCATGATCACCCAACCACCAATATGAGGTAAAGGGCATCTTGCTTGACGTGCGGCTCAGGCAATATCGGGTTCAGTTTGGACATGTTCTTCTTTCCATCATCACACGCTATCGAAGCGTATGGCTGGAAAGTAGGCCCATTTGAAACGTCGCGCATCGGGCGAAGGTCAGCCCGGTATCTACGACAAAAGTCGTACTTGTTATCCAGATGAACAGACACCCGTCACGCATCTGATACGGCGTGACGGGCCTATTTTATAGGTTTATGGCGATTATCATCAAGCGCCGCCAAGACCCAAGGCCGCACGCAGTTCGGCTTTTGCAGATTCGTACTCAGCCTTGAAGTCATCATGCTTCATGATCGTAGCGGCAATGACGCTGCCCGAGATTCGGCCCATCTCCACATCAGAGCGATAGTGTATGCCACCAACGATCCGGTTGTTGCCATATTCCCAGGCACGGGCCATGATCTCGGCCTTCTTCTCGGGAACCATGTTGGACAATTCAATGCCCATCAGAGTGCCAAGCGTCGTGTGACCGGATGGCCATGCACCCGAATTGGAGGGTTTTACTGCCGGTTTGACAAGGTCGCTCAACTGATGCGGGCGAGGGCGCTTGAACACATCCTTTGCCGGATCAACCACCGCGCCTTCGGTCTCAACGATGCGATCGAAGAACGCTGCCAGTTTCGGCAATTTGTCCTTGTTGAAATCCGGGCCCATCACATCTGCGAAACGCCAGACATTTTCTTCCGCATCGGCTTGCGCGCGCGCAACCATTTCCGGTGTCCGTGTTACCTGCAACGTCAGAATCTCTCCCAATTCTGCCTTGGTCTGTGGAGAGTCATTGGCAGGCGGTGGTGGCAAAATCGTCAGGAGATCAATCTCCTTGTTATCGGTGAAAGGCTTTGCGTCGCCAGCATAGGCAGCGGTTAGGCCAACAAAAACAAATGCTGTCAGCAGGCTGAGAAATCTACGCATGAAATGGTCCTCGTTAGGGTGATCGCGGGAGATCAATCATGCGCTTGCCGGATGTCACGCCTGTGACACAATCGGGCGATCTGTGGCATATCCGGGTGGCAAGAAGACGCATGGAGAGACAAGCTGTTTCCGTTGTGCGGTCCGCCCACGAAAGATAATGAGAGGCGCTAGCTGTCAGATCGGACGCCATGATTCAATACATTGAAAAGTTGGTTGAACATCCAGCCTGGCCCGGTAGGACGGCTTGGATATTTGCACTCAGAACCAATGCTGCAGCGCTTGTCGCGCTCATGGCAGCCTTTGCATTGAACTTACAGCAACCGCAATGGGCAATGATGACGGTCTTTATCGTGTCGCAACCCATTGCCGGCATGGTCATCAGCAAAGGCCTGTTTCGTCTTGCCGGAACCTTGATCGGTGCGCTGGCCGCCATCGGGATAACCGCGGCGACGGGCGATATACAATGGCTGTTTGTGGTGTCAATCGCGCTCTGGGTGGCCCTATGCACCTTTGCGGCGTCGATGCTGCGCAATCCGGAATCCTATGGTGCTGCACTTGCGGGCTATACCGCCGTCATTATTGCTTTGCCCGCCTTTGGCCAGTCACATCTGCTGGTTGACGTGGCCTATGCCCGCTGTGCGGAAATCATGCTCGGCATTATCTGTGCCGGTATTGCCAGCCGTTTCTTTCAGCCGCAACTTGCCCGAACCGCGCTGGTTGAAGGGTTGGAAAATTGTATTGCGGATCTCGCGCGATATACCAGTGACGCTATTGCCGGTGGCGATTCTGTCCAATTGAAAACCGCCCACAGAAAGCTGATTGCCGATACGCAGGCACTGGCGGCGATGCGTGCCCATGCGCGGCTCGAAGCGCCAAGTCTCGTTACCCATGGGCGGCACTCGCGCCATACGGTGGGCCATCTTATGTCCTGCCTGTCCATTGTGAATATTCTCGTGGCACATCGTGTCTCATCCGATGAGACATGGCGAAATTTGCGCGACAAGCTTGGAAAACTGCTCGATGCCATGGCTGGTAATTTCAAACTCGATGCGACTGGGCTCTGGCTCGACAAGCTCGATGCCTTCGCCGCAGAGGTTGCGGAACTGAAAGGCAAGCCGTGGGGCGATGACCGGATTGGCATGATGGCTCGCTTGACACTGCTCGGGGAGTTTATTGACAGTCTGAAAGCAACTTTGGACGGACTTTCAGCCTTGGGAAGCCGTTCGCAATATATTTCTGGAAGCAGGAAGCCACCGGCTTTGCCTGTTTATCGCGATCACAATACGGCTCTTGTCAATGCCATCAGGGCAATTGTCGCGACAGCCCTGATGACCGCCTATTGGATGCAGACCAAGCACTCAGATGCCGCTGCGGCAGCAATCATCGTGGCGGTCGTGTGCAGCCTTTTTGCATCAATGCCCAATCCGCTTCAAACGAGTTGGGGTTTTTTCAGGGGCACCCTCTATGCCGTGCCATTTGCATTTATTCTCAGCCAGTTGGTCCTGCCGCATTTTCCGGGGCTGTTCTGGTTCGCTGTATTCATCATTCCGGTTCTGGTGCCAGCTGCGATCCTGATGGCCGATCCACGGCATGTCGGCCCAGCCACTGCTTTTTCCATCAACTTCATCGTCTTCCTGAAACCTCATGAAAAAATGGCGTTCGAACCTGCCATATTCATGGAAACCTCGCTTTCGGTGCTAATAGGTGTTCTGATTGGGATTCTGGTTTTCATTGTCGTTTTGCCGAAGCGGCCCCTTGTGACGGTGAACCGTATGATGAATGCGCTGCGGACGGATATCATTCGGCTGTGTCTGCGTGACCGCGTGCCAAATGCCTCTGCGTTCAACAGCCTCGCTTATGATCGGATCAACCAGCTGATGCCGATCCTGCAAACAATGCGGGAGACAGGCGAGACATTGATGGATGATGCATTATCTTCGGTCACATTAGGGGCAGAGATCATCCGGTTGCGCCGATTGTTGCTGTGGGGGCGGCTGGAACACGGCATAGCCGACCGCGTATCGGAAAACCTAACGCAGCTGGCAAAAATCATAAGCCTGCAGACACAGGACCCCGGCCTTGTGGCAGAATATGTTGTCTCAGCGCGATCGCTGGCGGCAGATATTCCAGAGGGTTCGGACCGTCCGTTGGTATTGCAGGCCGCTGCATCGTTGCGTTTGATTGCAGTTATGATCGAGGATCACCCGTCTCTGGCTTTGGGAATGAAGCCGAGCGAAGGCAGAAAGGGCTTCTTCCGGTTGCCATCGCTCTGATACCTGTGTTTGCAGCATCCATTTATCTCAAGGGCAATAGCTTCACTTTCACTATTCGCCTAACATGATTTCAATGACTTATGATTCTGCAAATTACTCCCTGAAAGATCTGCTTCGCCCTATTGCGGCGGCGGAAGATGCCTTGGCGCGGCTGGACGAGCGGGTTGCGCGCAAGGGTGACTTTGGCGAATTGAGTAGCCGTCAGTCGAAGGACGGGTTGCTTCGTGAGAACGAAGGCTGGATCGCGCGCTCGCATTTCATGGAGGCCTGCAATGCGCTCTGGCTGGCAGGCGAACTCGTTCACGTAGAAGATCTGGTTCTCCACGACGCACGAATGGATATCAGAACGCCGACACATGAACTGACGCGCGCTCATGCGATCTTGCGAACGCGGCGCCAGATTGCCGCGAGCCCGGCGCAATGGGCATTGAGTCCCAAGGGCATAGCCAGTTTGCGCGGCCGTTGGGGTGCGGACGCACTTCTTGCACCTGTGCCAAGCGTACCGGTAAGGCGACCTGAACTCGAAATTGCCTCAGAAGCTGGATCTGAGGCGGAAAATGCCTTTGAAGAAGAATTGGCACGGCTGGATGCCTTGCTCAACCGTTCCGAACGCCTGTTGAACCAGCCTGCCGAGAAATCTCCACCGGAAGCGGATAGCAAGCAGCAGGTCAGGCGGAGGGCTTCACCCGCCGGGGATTTGACGCCTGATGGCGATCCCCTGGTTTATGATCCGGATTGGGATGAAGATGGCCGCATGGACCAATGGTTCGCAGTCATGGATCGGACCCGTGATCTGCCTCCTATGCTGGCAGCAGCCTTGCTTTGGGATGCCTGGGAAGAGATTGAACCCTTGCAACACCAGCATTGGCTCGGCCCCATGCTGGTCGCCGCAATGCTGCGTGAGCGTTTGAAGACACGGGCGCATTTGGCGGCATTCAATGCGGGTCTGCGAGCGATACCACGCGATCGCCGCCGTGCCCGTAATCCCAATACGCGCCTCACTGCCTTCCTTGAAGCTGCACAAACATCGGCGATTGCCAGTTTGAAAGAGATTGATCGCTTGAGCCTTGCCCGTGTCCAGATGGAGAGAAAGCTGAAGGACCGGCGCTCGACATCCAGTCTGCCGGGTATGATCGACCTGATCCTGTCGCGGCCTATGGTTTCAACATCATTGGTAGCAAAAGAGCTAAAAGTCTCGCCGCGTGGCGCTTTGAATCTGATTACCGAATTGGGCGTTCGCGAGATGACAGGCAGAGGACGTTACCGTGCCTGGGGTATCGTCTGACATCCCATTTTTGTGATCGGTACAAGAGCAGAAATTTCTCCTATTAATACTTGACTAAATTGGTCATCTTTTATTAGGGTCCCGGCGACCTGTCCTGCGATCCTCTTTATGGACGAGCGGCAGGAAGAAAGTGCCAGGAGAATGCCAATGTCCGCCACGTCGAATGTTCTGAGCAGCTCTGCTGCGGTTAAACTCTTGGCGCCCGGTGTCATGCTCGACAAGCTTTGCAATGTATTTGCCGAACATGCACATGTTGAGCGGGATGATCTGGAAGGGCGGATTCAGACGCCCTATGGCAAAGCGCATCTGACAATCTTTGGCGACGTACTTTCCCTTGATGTTGAAGCCGACGACGAAACCTCGCTTGCTTATGTACGCATGGTGCTGGCCGATAATATTCTGGACATTGCCGGTAATGAGAAGCCGCAATTATCCTGGGTAGGCGATGGCTTGACCAGCTCGGAGCTTCCTTATTTCCGCGAAATGCGTGTGGTGAGTGCCCAAGACCTTACCCCGCATATGCGACGCATAAGATTACGTGGTGAGAATTTGGCCCGTTTTGCCATCGGCGGTCTGCATATCCGGCTCCTGTTCGTACCCGAGGGCAGGGCTCCGAAATGGCCAACCATGGGCCGCGATGGCCGACCCGTGTGGGCGGGCGGCGAAGATGCGCTGATCGCCCGCGTTTATACGATCCGCAATATCGATGTGGACCGGGGCGAAGTCGATATCGATATGGTCGTTCATCCCGGCGAGAGTACGCCGGGTGCAACATGGGCGCTGAACGCCAAATCCGGTGATATTGTTGGTATGACCGGACCGGGCGGAGGCGGCATATTGGCCGCGCCGCAGCAATTGCTGATTGGCGATGAAACCGCCCTGCCAGCCATTGGCCGTATTCTGCAGAATTTGCACGCCCAGACCAAAGCAACGGTCATTCTTGAGGTTGACGGTCCCGATGACCGGCAGCCATTGCAGTCGCCTGCGCAGGTTGATGTTCGCTGGATGTATCGTCATAGCGCACCGGCAGGAACAACCGGCAAGTTGGCCGATATTGTTGAGGAACTGGATGCCTCCGCTCTTTCCGCTGATACCTTCGTGTGGGCCGGTTGTGAATTTAACGACTTCAAACGAATCCGCGCCCATCTGCGTAAAAAACTGAAACATGATCGCGAAAAACACCATGTGGTTGCCTATTGGCGGCGAGGCTTTGATGGTGACAACGCCCGGCGGAGCGATTGAAAAGCTCAAAATGCAAAGCATTTAAAACCCGGGGTTGCAGAAGTTAATAGTTGATTATTATACTCATGAATATTACAGCCGCTCCAACAGACCATGCGCCACGCATCGGAGCCTTGGATAATGGATGCATTATCGCGACGAGCTGGCCGGGGCGGCGGAAGAAGCGAAAGACAAAAGTCATGCGGAAAAATACAGACAGGTTTTCACCAATGCAGAATGTTTCTGTAAGAATCAGGGCGGTGGCGATTACCTCCGGGCTTCTGTTGTCTTTGATTTCCCCTGTGATGGCACAGGAAACCGCTCCTCAGGCACCGCAACCTGCACAACAGAGCCCTGTTGAAGCCGCGCCCGTGCCTCAGCTTGCCCCGGCACCCGCCGCTCAAAGTGCTCCTGCGCCTGCTGTAACCCCTGCACCCTCACGAATTGCCTCGACACCAGCAGCACCTGCGGCAGTAAACAAGGCCAACCTGCCACACAATTTGTCACCATGGGGCATGTTCATGGCCGCAGACTGGGTGGTGAAGGGTGTCATGATCGGCCTGGCCTTTGCTTCGCTTATCACCTGGACTGTCTGGCTTGCCAAGACGTTGGAACTTGCTGGTGCGCGTGTTCGCGCTTATCGCGCCCTTAATGCAATTGGCAATGCCCGCACGCTGCGCGATGCGGAACAGGTGCTTGAAGGGCGTGGTGGACCGGGCGTGCAGCTGGTCAATGCGGCGCGCGAGGAAGTGCGCATGTCGCAGGAAGCGCGCAATTATGCCGGTGCGGACGGCCTGAAAGAACGCGTTGCCTCGCGTCTGTCGCGTATCGAGGCACAGGCTGGGCGCCGGATGAGCCGTGGCACAGGTGTCCTTGCAACAATCGGTTCAACCGCTCCTTTCGTTGGCCTTTTCGGCACGGTCTGGGGCATCATGAACTCCTTCATCGGCATTTCAGAGTCGCAGACAACCAATCTTGCCATCGTGGCTCCCGGTATCGCGGAAGCTCTTCTGGCTACGGCGATCGGCCTCGTCGCAGCCATCCCCGCAGTCGTGATCTACAACGTGTTTGCCCGGTCGATCACCGGCTACCGGCAATTGCTTGCTGATGCGTCGGCTGGCGTTGAGCGTCTTGTCAGCCGTGATGTGGATTTTGCGCTTGTACCCCAGGTGCATCAGGCACGCCCTGCAGCGGCAGAATAAAGGTACAGATCATGGCTGGCGGTATCAGACACAACGTTTCTGACGACGATTTGCAGGAAAACCACGAGATCAACGTGACGCCGTTCATCGATGTCATGCTGGTTCTGCTGATCATTTTCATGGTGGCAGCGCCCTTGGCAACCGTCGATATCAATGTCGATCTGCCGGCATCAACGGCAGCCCCCGCTAACCGTCCTGACAAACCGCTTTATCTCACTTTGAAAGAAGATCACACCATCGCAATCGTCAACGACATGGTGACAAAGGAAACGCTTGGCGCGTTCCTTGATCAGAAGACGCAGGGCGACAGGGAAACACGCGTGTTCCTGCGCGCCGACCGCGCTGTGGATTATGGCGCGCTGATGGATCTGATGAATACCTTGCGCGCCAGTGGTTATCTCAAGATCGCGCTTGTCGGGCTTGAAAGCGCACCGTTGGCGCCAGCCATGCCTGCACCAACAGGAAGCGCGCAATAATGCCAGACAGGCCAGTAGCGCGCGTGGCAGGCCAGTTTCAAACGAACTGGCGTGAAATTGGCTTGTGGTCCGCAGCGGCCATCGTGGCAATTGGTGTTCATGCGGGAGCTGGCTGGTACGGATATAGCTACCAGTCAGACACAAGTGGCGGTGAAGTTGCTGCTGCCGTGATGATCGATATGGAGCCTTTGCCAGCGCCGGTCGTGCCTGAGGCTGTTGCTGAACTACCGCCTGTCGAACCGGAAAAGGTGACACCGGAGCCTGTTCAACAGGAAGCTGCTGCTCCCGAAATCCAACCGGAAAAGCCAGTTGAGCCGGAACCTCAACCAACGCCGGAGGAGCAGGTTGTGCCAGAGGAAGTGCAGCCGGAGGAAACGGTTGAACTGCCGAAGGTTGAAGTGCCGCTTCCTGTTGTCAAACCGGAACCGAAGAAGCTAGAGCCTAAAAAGGATGTGCCAAAAAAGATTGTGCGTAAAATCGCGAAGGCACGGGCAACTGATGTGAAAAGCGATACCGTGGTGGAGGCAAAGGCAGCGCCAGTTATGGCACGCTCCGCCTCGGCGTCTGAGGCTCGCGCGTGGGATGCCAAGTTGAATGCTCATCTCGCCCGATATAAACGAACCGTTCGCATTGGTGGGTCTGGCGGTACCCGATTGAAGGTTCGTATATCTATTGCGCTTGATGGAAGTGTGCAATCTGCAACGATTGCGTCGTCTTCGGGTAATCCGGACTACGATAGGGCGGCGATCACGATGGTGCAAAGAGCATCCCCATTGCCCACTCCACCAGAGGGAATGAGTAGGGGGGATTTGGTAAGGGTTTTACCGTTCACCTTCTAATTATTGCCCTGCTGGATCATCTCGGCTGCCTTTTCGGCAATCATGATTGTCGGGGAATTGGTATTGCCCGACGTGATCGACGGCATGATCGAAGCATCTGATATACGCAGGCCTTTGATGCCGCGTACCCGCAATTGCGGATCGACCACGGACTCCTGATCGGCGCCCATACGGCAAGTGCCAACGGGATGAAAGATCGTCGTGCCAATGGCTCCCGCCGCTTCAATCAGTTCCGCCTCGTTTTGATATTGCGGGCCCGGCTTGAATTCTTCCGGCCGGTAGCGCTGCAACGGCTCCTGCGCCACGATGTTGCGGGTGATGCGGATTGAATCCGCTGCCACGCGACGATCGCTATCCGTTGCAAGATAATTCGGACGGATAGCCGGATGTGCGCGGTGGTCAGGCGATTTGACATGAACCGAACCGCGGCTATCGGGCCTGAGATTACAGACACTGGCGGTAAAGGCAGGGAAGGGGTGAACATTTTCTCCGAACTTTTCCAGTGACAGCGGCTGTACGTGATATTGTAGATTTGCGGTCGCGAAAGACGGGTCCGAGCGGGTGAATACACCCAGTTGGCTTGGTGCCATCGACATAGGACCAGACTGGTTAAAGAGATACTCCAAGGCGATGGATGCCTTGCCAAGCAAGCGATTGGCTTTTTCATTGAGTGTCGGAATACCACTGACCTTATAGGCGCAGCGCAGTTGCAGGTGGTCCTGAAGATTTTCGCCGACAGAGCGCCGTTCAAGAACGGGCGTGACCCCGGCATTCTGCAGGACGCCGCCGCGTCCGATGCCCGACAATTCAAGAATTTGTGGTGAGCCCACAGCTCCGGCAGCAAGGATCACTTCACGGCGGCAGTTGATCGTGTGGATCGTTCCCGCCTGTTCGATTTCCACGCCCTTGGCGGTCAGGTCATCGATAATAAGCTTGCGCACATGGGCACCGGTCTCGACCCTGAGATTGGGCCGTTTCATAGCCGGACGAAGAAATGCCTTGGCGGTATTCCAGCGAATGCCGCGCTTCTGATTCACTTTGAAATAAGAACTGCCTTCATTGTCGCCGCGATTGAAGTCGTCCGTGCGCGGAATACCGGCTGCCTCGGCGGCATCACGAAAGGCATCGAGTATATCCCAATGCAGCCGTGCTTCTTCCACGCGCCATTCGCCGCCCGATCCATGGAAATCATCGGCACCCAGATAATAATCCTCCGATTTACGGAAGTAGGGCAGAACATCATCCCAGCCCCAACCGGTACAGCCATCCTGCCGCCATAGATCGTAGTCGCGCGCCTGACCGCGCATATAGATCATGCCGTTGATCGAAGAACAGCCGCCCAGCACTTTTCCGCGCGGATAGTTCAGGACACGTCCGTTGAGGCCCGGCTCCGCCTCGGTTGAAAAGCACCAGTCTGTACGCGGGTTGGAGATGCAGTAGAGATATCCGACCGGAATGTGAATCCATGGATAATTGTCCTTGCCACCCGCCTCGAGCAGAAGAACAGACACATTCGAGTCTTCCGACAGACGGTTGGCCAAGGTACAGCCTGCCGTGCCCGCCCCGACGATGATGTAGTCATAACTGGCTGTCATGTCAGTGCCCGGAGCTGCTCTCGAGTTTCTTGCCAAGGCGTGAAGCGTAGAGTTCACCGATGACGCCGCGCCGGAACACAAGCACGCAGACCATGAAGATGATGCCTGTGATGACGGTGACAGGAAATTCCGAAGTGGCGAGATAGTTTTCCAGCGCGGAGACAAATCCTGCACCGACGATCGGACCAACCAGCGTGCCAATGCCACCAAGCAGGGTCATCAGAACGACTTCACCGGACATCTGCCAGCTGACGTCGGTCAATGTCGCGAACTGAAAGACGATGGCTTTCAGCCCGCCCGCCAGACCTGTAAGGGCGGCGGACATGACGAAGGCTGCAAGCTTGTAGCGGGCAACCGAATAACCCAGCGATATGGCGCGGTTCTCATTTTCCCGGACGGATTTCAGGATCATACCGAATGGCGAATTGATGATGCGCCAGATGATAAAGATGCCGATCAGAAACACGGCGAGCACAAAGAAATACATATTGAGCGGATCATTAAGATCGATGAAGCCAAGAAGCTTGCCGCGCGGCACGCCCTGAATGCCGTCCTCGCCCTTGGTGAAGGATGCCTGCAGGCAGAAGAAAAAGAACATCTGCGAGAGGGCAAGCGTGATCATCGTAGAGTAAATACCCTGACGCCGAATGGCAAAGAAACCGATGATGAGGCCCAGAATACTAGCGCCGAAGACACCGAGCAGGATGCCAAGCTCAGGCGGAAAGCCCCATTCCTTGACCGAATGGGCGGTAAAATAGGCCGCTCCGCCAAAAAAGGCGGCGTGGCCAAAGGAGAGAATACCCGTATAGCCAAGCAGCAAATTGAAGGCGCAGGCAAAAAGCGCAAAGCACAATACCTTCATCAGGAAGACCGGGTAGAAGTGGAATGGTGCGAGAACAAGCAATGCAACGCCGATCAGGATCAGCACCATTTCAACAGTGAAGAACTTGCTTTTCTGAACGGAAGAAACTGTTGTATCGGTCATATCAGACCTCCTTGCCGAACAGGCCTGCCGGACGGACAAGCAGAACAATCGCCATGATGACGAAGATCACGATATTCGAGGCTTCCGGGTAGAACACCTTGGTCAAACCTTCGAAAATACCGAGCATATAGCCGGTGACGATGGCCCCAAGAATGGAGCCCATGCCGCCCACCACGACGACAGCGAACACGACGATGATGAGGTTCGACCCCATCAATGGGCTCACCTGATAGATCGGTGCTGCCATAATACCGGCGAGACCGGCAAGGCCTGCGCCCAGACCATAGGTAAAGGTGAGAAGCAGTGGCACGTTGATGCCAAAAGCCCGCACGAGGGTTGGATTTTCCGTGGCAGCGCGCAGATACGAGCCCAGCCGTGTCTTTTCGATCAGCAGCCACGTGCCGATGCAGACGGCAAGGGATGCAATCACCACCCAGGCACGATATTTCGGCAGGAACATGAAGCCGAGATTGTAACCACCGGCGAGCGCTGATGGCACCGCATAGGGTTGACCCGCTGCACCGTAGTAATAGCGGAACGTGCCTTCAATCACGAGCGCAAGGCCGAAGGTGAAGAGCAGCCCATAGAGATGATCGAGATTATAGAGACGCGAAAGTGCCACGCGCTCAACGATTGCGCCGGCAACGCCGACCACAATCGGCGCGAGGAGGAGGGCAGGCCAATAGCCGATACCAAGTTGTGCCAGCAGAAGATAACCGATGAAGGCACCCAGCATGTACTGGGCGCCATGGGCGAAATTGATCACGCGCAGCAGACCGAAGATGATCGCAAGCCCAAGGCTGAGCATGGCATAGAAGGAGCCGTTGATCAGACCGATGAGCAATTGTCCGAGAAAGGCCTGTAGCGGAACGCCGAAGATCATTGTCATGGATCAGACTCCCAGCGCTTCATTGAGCATGGTCATGCGGTCCGGCAGTTCCCGGACGTGGAAATTATCGATGATCTTGCCGTGGTCTACCACATAGAATCGGTCTGCAACCTTGCTGGCGAATCGGAAATTCTGCTCGACAAGCAGGATTGTCATGCCGCGTTGTTTCAGGGTGACAAGCACTTCGCCGATGCGCTGAACGATAACAGGCGCAAGACCTTCAGTCGGCTCGTCAAGCAGCAAGAGCTTCACGCCGGTGCGCAGGATGCGGGCAATCGCCAGCATCTGCTGTTCACCGCCGGAAAGTTTTGTACCCGGGCTGTTGCGCCGCTCTTTCAGATTGGGGAACAGGTCGTAAATCTCGGCGATGGACATGCCACCCTTGGCAACAATAGGGGGCAGGTTGAGATTTTCGTCGACGGACAGCGTTGCGAAGATGCCGCGTTCTTCCGGCACAAAACCAATGCCCGCATGGGCTGTGCGGTGCAATGGCACGCGCATCATGTCTTTGCCGTTAAACGTGATGCTACCGGTACGTTTGCGAATGATGCCCATGATGGAACGCAGGGTCGTGGTTTTGCCCACACCGTTGCGGCCAAGAAGCGTGACGGTTTCGCCCTCGTGAATATCAAGATTGATGCCATGTAGTGCGTGGCCTTCGCCGTACCATGCGTGGAGATCGCGAACGGCGAGAAGAGGTTTGGTGTCACTCATGTTCGGTCCCCATATAGGCGACACGCACCCGTTCATCCTGACTGACGGTCTGGTAGTCGCCGGAGATGAGGATTTCGCCGCGCTGCAAAACGGTGACCTTGTCGCAAAGGTCTGCAACGACCTTCAGATTGTGTTCCACCATGAGAATAGCCCGGTCGCGGGCAACTTCGCGGATAATGTCGGAAACGATGTGTACGTCCTCATGGCCCATACCGGCCATGGGTTCATCCAGCAGCAGCACCTTGGGATCAAGCGCCAGCGTGGTTGCAATTTCCAATACGCGTTTGCGGCCATAAGACAGGTCGGCGGCAAGTTTGTTGCGCGCGTCCTGCAGTCCCACAGCGCTGATCAGCTCCATGGCGCGGTCATTCAGACGGTTGAGCGCACTGGTTGGCAGCCAGAATTGGGTGGACAATCCACCGGGGCGCTGCAGGGCAACGCGCACATTGTCGAGGACTGTCAGATGCGGGAAAACCGCAGAAATCTGGAACGAGCGCACCAGCCCCATCCGGGCAACCTTGGCCGGGTCGGTTCTGGTGATATCGTGATCAAGCAGGGTGATTGTCCCGCTCGATGGTTGCAGAAATTTCGTCAACAGATTGAATACAGTGGTCTTTCCCGCCCCGTTCGGGCCGATCAGCGCATGCACTTTGGCATGATGAACATCCAGATCCACATTGTTGACGGCAATAAAGCCGCCAAAGTCCCGTCGCAGGCCACGGGCGGAGAGAACCACCCGGGACGCAGCGTTGTCGGCGTTGCCGGGAGAGGTCTGTCCTCCCCCGAAAGCCGTGCCTGTTAGCGAAGCCGTCATACGGATTACTTGGCCAGATCGCAGCCGCTTTCGGCTGGCTTCATGTAAGCTTCATCACCGGGAACCGTGGCAAGAACCTTATAATAATCCCATGGCTCCTTGCTTTCCGAGGGCTTCTTGACTTCCATCAGATAGACATCGCTGATCAGGCGGCCATTGGCACCAACCTTGGCACCCCGTCCGAAGACGTCGTCAACGGGCATTTCATGCATTGCTGCGGCGACCTTTACCGTATCGTCGGTTCCAGCTTTCTGGATAGCCTTCAGGTATTGCATGACGCCGGAATAAGTGGCGGCCTGAATCATGTTTGGCATGCGGCCGGTGCGCTTGAAGAACTTGCGTCCGAACTCGCGCGACTGGTCATCGCGATCCCAGTAGAAGCTTTCCGTCAGCGTCAATCCCTGAGCTGCTTCAAGACCAAGACCATGTACTTCGGCAAGCGTGAAGAGCAGGGCTGCCAGACGCTGGCCACCGGATACGATACCGAATTCGGCTGCCTGCTTGATAGCATTGGCCGTATCAAGACCGGCATTGGCAAGGCCGATAACCTTCGCGCCCGATGACTGTGCCTGTAGCAGGAACGAGGAATAGTCGCTGTTTGCAAGCGGATGGCGCACGGAACCAACAATCTTACCGCCCTTGGAGGTGACATATTTGCTTGTCTGCTCTTCCAACGAATAGCCAAAGGCATAATCGGCGGTCAGGAAAAACCATGTATCGCCGCCCTGCTTGACGAGCGCACCGCCGGTACCAACTGCCAGAGCATGGGTGTCATAAGCCCAATGGAAGCCATAGGGTGAGCACTGCTTGCCGGTCAGTTCAGCTGTCGCCGCACCGGTTACAAGATCGATCTTCTTCTTTTCCTTGGAGATACCCTGCACGGCAAGCGCAACGGATGATGTAGTCAGCTCCATGATCGAGTCGACCTGTTCGGTATCATACCATTGGCGGGCGATGTTGGAGGCAATATCAGGCTTGTTCTGATGGTCAGCGGTAATGATCTCGATCGGTGCATCCAGCACCTTGCCGCCAAAATCCTCGGCAGCCATCTTTGCCGCTTCATAGGACCACTTGCCACCGAAATCCGCATAGACGCCGGACTGATCGTTCAGGATGCCGATCTTGACCTTGCCGTCGGAAATCTCCGCGCTTGCCGCTGGCATGACGGTTGCTGCCATAAGGGCTGCGGTTGCTATTGCCAATAATTTCATTCTGTTCTCCTCCCAAAGAAATGCCGCTCACAGGATCATCGTATGATGGACCGTCGCGGGCTTGATTGTCTCGATTGAAAATGACCCGGAGACATGACGCAGATATGTCTGCGCACAACCGGTTCGGTTCTCCCTCCCTCAATCCGGTCAGCCATTCTCTCTGCCGGATAATTCTTGCCCCTATGATTGTCCCGTTTCTTCTGACGGGCAACCACTCTGTTGAAAAAACTGTAGCATTGACAAATAAGTACACAAACACCTATTTTCGAACAGAATAAGTACAAAAATGTACATTAAGGTAGGCCGTGCGGCAATATACGTGGGACGATCTTCAGTATTTTCTGGCCGTGGCGCGCACTGGCCAGCTTACGACAGCCGCCCGCCGTCTGCGCACCAATCATGTCACCGTTTCCCGCCGGATTGACCGGCTGGAGGAGGCACTTTCGGCGCGTCTGTTCGAACGCAATCCGCGTGGCTATATCCTCACGGCGCTGGGCGAAAAGCTGATTGAATCCGCTGAAATCATGGAGCGTGAAGCGGAACGCTTTCAGAATGAGGCATCCGGCGGCACGATTTCGCTGAGCGGTGTTGTGCGTCTCAGCATTCTCGAGGGCATTGCCAATTTCTTTCTGGCGGATCGGCTGCCGCGCATGGCGCAGGCCTATCCCAGCCTTTCCGTGGAGATGGTGACGATCCAGCAGATTGTTTCGCTTTCGCGCCGCGAGGCTGATTTATCGATAACATTGAATGCGACACGCACTGGCCCCTACCATCAGGAAAAGCTGATGCCGTATCGCCTGTTCATCTATGGCGCAAAGAGCTATCTGGCGAAACATCCGGCAATCCGGCAGCGGTCGGATCTCTCTGGCCACCGGTTCATTGGTTACATTGAGGATATGATTTTCACGCCGGGGCTCGATTATATGCGCGAGATTCTGCCGGGCCTGCGGCCTGCCTATCAAAGCTCAAGTATCTTTGCCCAATTGAGCGCGGCACGTTCCGGTTTCGGCCTTTGTATCCTGCCCTATTTCATCGCCTGCAATTACCCGGAGCTGGTGCCCGTTTTGGCAAAGGAGATGCATCTCAATCGCGATTACTGGCTGATCTGCCATGAGGATATCGTCAATACGCCGCGCATCCGCGTGCTCAGCGATTTCATCAGGTCGGAAGTGGGCAGCCAGACGGACATCTTCGGGGGCTACCCATTGCTCGGCTGAAAACGGGCAGCAGAAAGGCGCGGGGCGATTTGTGCCAGTGCATCCGGCAGCGATTCTTGGCGGATAAGCATTGCCGTGAATTGCGAGAGGGCCGGCGCCGTCTGGATACCATAGCCGCCCTGTCCGGCTAGCCAGAAGAACCCGTCAAGTTCAGCGTCAAAGCCCGCAACGGGGGTACGATCAGGCGCGAAGGTGCGAAGGCCAGCCCAGCTGCGCTCGACGCGATTTACAGGCACCGTCACCGCCTGTTCATAGCGATAGAGACCCTCAGCCAATATCATGTCATCGACATAGGCGTCGTGCGGTTCAACCGGAGTTTCATCACAAGGCGAGACGAACAGCCTCCCGCCGTCGGGCTTGAGATACCATGCTTCATTGGCGTCATCGACAAGCGGCCAGCCTCGGGTGTCATAGCCTTCAGGTGCTGGAAGAACTGCGATTGAGCGGCGCAACGGCGTAAGGCCAAGCGGCTTGCCGCCGAAAATACCCGCTATGACATCAGCCCAGGCACCCGCAGCATTGATAACAGTTTGAGCCCGGAATGTCTGATCAGCTGTTTCAACGAGCCAGAAGCCGCTCGAACGTCTGGCGCGGATAACCTCCGCATTTGTGCGAAGGTCTACACCGAGGCCTGTGGCCTTGCGCAGCCAACCCTGGTGCAGGGCGTTCACATCGATGTCCTGTGCCTCAGCCTGATAGCAGGCTGCTTTGATGTAATCGCGATTAAGAATCGGAACCATTTCAACGGCGCGATCGGCACTGATTTCCTCGACATTGACACCGTTCTTGAGCAGGTCTTCGCAATGTTCGATGCCGGTATCATCGGCAACAGTTAGAGAACCGCGTAGCGTCAGCAGCGGTTCAGGAAATAGCTTTGTATCGCGCTGCATGAACATTGGCGCGCTGGCGCGATTGAGCGCACGAATAACATCATTGCCGTAATTGGGCAGGAATATCGCAGCGGAACGTCCTGTCGAATGATAGGCTGGCTGGCTCTCCCGTTCGAGAATGATGACCTTGTGGGTGCTGGACAACTCGGCGGCGGCTCCAACACCGGCAATGCCAGCGCCGATTATGAGAACGTCGGTATCGATTATGTCGGTCATAGCAGTGCGAGGTCTTTCAGATAGGGATTATTTTCGATGGAAGCGGCAAACATGTGCCTGTTTATATCGGCAAACAGCAGCTGTTCCCTCGCATCGGTAGAGGCCGCAATCAGGCTGCCATCGGGTGCCGCAATGCGTGACAGACCGGCAAAACTAAAGCGTCCGTCATCACCAGCATGGTTGACATAGGCGACGAATATCTGGTTCTCGAAGGCGCGCACCTGAATCATATGGCCCGCGATGAACGTGCCGGATGGGCCCGCAGGAAGAGCTGTTGGCACAATGACCATCTGGGCTCCAGCCTGTGCAAGGCGACGCACATTCTCAGGAAATTCCACATCGTAGCAGATGAGTATCCCGAGCTTTAACCCGGCTATCTGGATGATACAGCTTGCTGGTTTTTCCGGGGTGAACAGGGCCCGCTCATAATCGCCATAGAGATGCGATTTGCGGTAAATTACGGGTTGCGCATCGCCGCAGACATAGGCTGCACTGTTATAAACATTATCGCCATCACGCTCGGCAAAGCCAGCGATGATCGCTATGGCATTTGCTTTGGATATTGCCTGTAACTGGCTGATCTGACTGCCATTTGCAGGTTCAGCCAATGCGGTGATTGCCTCGCCAGCACCATAGCCTGTCAGAGCTAGCTCCGGCACGACCAGAAGGTCGGCACCGGCTTTTGCTGCATCCATGGCGGCCTGTTCGATACGCGCAAGATTGGCATCAACATTGCCACAAACCGCCTGCATCTGAAGTGCTGCAATGCGCATCATTTGTCATCCGTGGCCATGGCGCCGAGAAGTTTTGGCAGATCGCCGAATTTGGCAACCAGCGAGAAAATCACCGCCGCAGTCGCGACAAAGAGGATTGTGACCGACGCCATGGTCGGCGTGTAGCCATAACGCAGTGCATTGAAAATTTTGATAGGCAAGGTTTCCAGCGTGAAGCCCACGGTCATGTAGGCAACGATATATTCGTTGAGCGACAGCACGAAAGCAAAGGCATAGCCCGACACCAGATAGGGCAGGATTAACGGCAGGATCACCGTGCGAAAAATGGTGCGGTCATTGGCACCCATCGTAGCGGCAGCTTCAACGAAAGAGCGATCAATAGCGGAAAAGCCAAGCGACAAGGTAACGAGCGGCAAGGTGACGAAGAAGATCGCATGGCCGATGACGGCGGTCCATGGCTGGCCGTAGAAACCTGTGGTGGCCCAGAACGTCAAAAGGCCAAGCGCGGTGATGACGGGTGGCAGCGTGAACGGCGCGATGCCAAGGACCTGAAAGATGTTGGCCCATGGCGCAATCCGCCGCCAGAGAAACCATGAAAGCGGTAGCGCGATCAGCACGGCCAAAGCCGCCGAAGTGGTGGCAAGCAGAACAGAGGCGAAAAGAGCGCTACGCCATTCCGGGTTGAGAAAAATCTCGCCATACCAGCCGAGCGAAAAACCTTGCGGCGGGAAGGCAAGGGTCTGCTTGGCATTGACCGATACGCCCGCGACCACAATCAATGGAAGCGCGAGAAAGAGGCCAATCGCAAAGAAGTAAAGACGACGGAGCCATGTGGTCATGCCTTTTCTCCCTTGCGTCCGATGAGCAGCGTCAGCGCCACAAGACCAAGTGTGACGAGTACCAGAAACACGGCCATGGCAGCGGCGAATGGCATATTGGACTGATAAATCGCCTGATCGGTGATGAGGACTGAAAGCGTCCAGTGTTGCGGCCTGCCAAGAATCTGCGGCAATAGATAGGAACCAAGCGCAAAAATGAACACCATAATAAGCGTTGCCATGATCGTATTGCGCAGCGCTGGTACAAGCACGTTGAAGAAGGCGCGCAGCGGCGATGAGCCCAACGTTCGCGCCGCTTCCATCAGGGTCGGATCAAGCCTGACAAGGGCGGGGTAAAGCACCAGCACCGTATAGGGCAGGGCCTGATAGACCATGCCTGTCAGCACCGCGCCGAAGCTGGGCGAAAGCGCGACGGCCTGTTTCATCAAACCAAGCTGTACGAGAATATTGGTGATCCCGGCTGTACGCGAGAACAGAGTGGACCACGCAAAGCCGATAATGACTTCCGACAGGGACAGCACGGAAAGCAGGGCGACGAGCCAGATCACCTGTAAGCGGCGTGGCAGCTTGGACAAGAGATAGGTAAAAGGTAGTGCAAGCACGACGCAGCATATGGCGACCGTAATTGCCAGCATGAGGGAAAACCCAAGAACGCCGCCAAAGAAAACGCTGAGAAAGCGCTCGTAATTGGAAAAGACGAAAGCGGGTGTATAGAAGCCACCCTGTTGGCGTTGGAAAAAGCTGACAGCGATCATCGTACCAAACGGCACGACAAAGAAGACGAGCAGCATACCGGCTGGGAAAAACAGCGGACCGTAATCGGCTACGGATTGCGGGGCTTCGCGCTTCATTGCTTCAGCACCACGCAAACGTCAGGCGCAAGCACGATGCCAACCTGTTGTCCGGCGGTGACTTCAGGCCGGGCACGCGGTGTTGAAACGGCAACGATCTGCTTGCCGCCTGCTTCGACAAAAGTTTCAATTGTGCCCCCGAGATCGCGCACAAAGGTCACGATGCCTTTGATCGCTCCGTTATCCGGCGCGGTCAGATGAACGTCTTCGGGGCGAACGGAAATCGTTGCCTTCTGCATACCGTTTGGAAGTATCAGGCCGGGAACCTTGTTTCCGAAAACGGTCGCTGCGCCGGAACTGTCAGCTGTGGTTTCGATGAGATTTGTCGAGCCGATAAAATCGGCGACGAACGTATCGGCGGGCTTGCGGTAAATTTCGATTGGCGAGGCG
This sequence comes from Phyllobacterium sp. P30BS-XVII, assembly GCF_014138335.1. Classification (NCBI taxonomy): domain Bacteria; kingdom Pseudomonadati; phylum Pseudomonadota; class Alphaproteobacteria; order Hyphomicrobiales; family Phyllobacteriaceae; genus Phyllobacterium; species Phyllobacterium sp. P30BS-XVII. The sequence goes on along the minus strand of NZ_JACGXO010000004.1, from coordinate 135,247 downwards.
GCCTGCCGGATGTGGCCGCTATTCATCACGACGACCGTATCGGCCATGGTCATCGCTTCGCGTTGGTCGTGGGTGACGACAATGGTGGTAATGCCGAGCTTTTGCTGCAACTGCCGCAGTTCCACCTGCATTGCCTCGCGCAGCTTTGCATCAAGCGCTGAAAGCGGCTCATCCAGCAGAAACAGCTTTGGCGAAAGTGCAAGGGCGCGAGCTATGGCCACACGCTGGCGCTGCCCGCCCGATAGTTTCGAAACGGGTCGGTCTCCATAGCCGGGAAGGTGAATGAGGGCGAGAAGCTCATCAACACGCTTCTTCTGTTCTTCGCGGCTTTTGCCGCGAATGCGCAAGGGGTAGGCGATATTCTCACCAACGCTCAAATGGGGAAACAGGGCCAGCGACTGAAACACCATGCCGAGATTGCGCTTGTGCGTCGGGACCTTGGTAATGTCTTCGCCGTCGAGCAGAATGGAACCGCCTGTGGGATCATCAAGGCCCGCAATCATGCGCAGCAACGTGGTCTTGCCGCAGCCTGATGGCCCGAGCATGCAGACAAACGTTCCGTGCGGCACGGAAAGCTGCACATTTTCTACGGCGGTAAATGAACCAAATTGCTTGGTTACATTGTTGAGAACCAGTCCGGACATCAAGCCCCCATTTCATTGGTCTTATTCAAGGGGAAACCCGGTTTGGAATAATCCGGGTTTCCCACCAATACAGTCTAGCAATCTGCAGCCACCGGCCGCCAGTTGCAATCAGCCGACAATCAGCTCGGTCCATTTCTGGTTGAGGAAATCGGCCTTGGTCGTCAAAAGATCGTAGCGCGGCAGGATCGGCTCGATATCCGATGACACCGCGGCGAATTCCTTGTCGTTCAGATCGAGCAGTTCGCGCTTGACCGTTGGCGCGGTTCCCACTTTGCGCGACAATGTCGCCTGAATGGCTGGCTGGCTCATATAATCGATGAAGATATGAGCTTCATCGACCTTCTTCGACGCGCGTGACACTGCCCAGCAACCGGAATCCTGAATGCCGCCTTCTTTCGGGAAAGTCGAGCGAACCGGATGCCCTTCGGATGCGGCAAGGCCCGTAACATCGTGATAATACTGGCCCATTGGAATTTCGCCTGATTTCAGCGCCTGTTCGAACTGCGCTTCATCGCGATACCAGAGGCGGACATTCGGCTTCACTTCGGCCAGTTTATCGAAGACCTTGAGGATACCTTCTTCGGTATCGAGGGCATTGGTGCCCCCAAAGAAGGTCTTGGCAGTCACTTCCAGAAGGAATGAGTTGGAAACGAGCGCCAGCAGACCGAGCTTGTCAGCATTTGCCGGGTCCCAAAGTGCCTGCCATGAGGTTGGCGCTTCCTTGTAGACGTCGGTATTGGTGACAAGGGTGATGTACCACGCAACGGCACCGATACCGGCGACACGCCCGTCAGGGTATTTGTTGATGAAACGGTCAATCAGGTTCTTGGAGTTTGGCAGCTTCGATACATCGAGGGGGGTCCACAGATTTGTCGACTGTCCCTTGATCATCGACACCTGCGACATCATCGAAATATCAGCCGGTGCGGCGCCAGCCTTGGCGGCCTGCTCAAGCTGAACCAGCCATGCTTCGCCTGTTGGTTCGGCGACGGACTCAACGGCTATGCCGGTTGCCTTGGTGAACTCAGGGAAAATGTTCTTGTCGAACGAATTCTTGAAATAGCCGCCATAGACGCCAATCTTCAGCGACTTGTCCTGCGCGCGCAACAGGGATGGCATGGCGAGCATGGCGGTGCCTAGAGCGCCCGCACCAAGCACGGTCCGCCGGCTAATGCCTTTCTTGAGAATTTTATCCATAGTCCGATCTCCTTTTCTATTGCCAGTTTCTGGCTGATTCCCACTCTTTTTACCAACAGCCGCGCAAGCTCTAACGCTGTGCGGCACGAAGCTCCAATTTCTTAGTGTAGCGCGTCAGCGGATAGCACAGAACAAAATAGATCAGCGCGACCAGCCCGTAGACAGTGAAAGGTTCGAATGTTGCATTGTTGATGGCGTTCGAGGTTCGGACCAGTTCCTCAAATCCAATGATCGAAGTCAATGCCGTGCTCTTGATCAGCTGCACCAGAAAACCCACCGTCGGCGCGCGTGTGATCGCGAAGGCTTGCGGGAGGATAATCAGGCGCAACTGCGCGACATAATGCAGACCGAGACTGCTCCCGGCGTCCCACTGTCCGTTTGGCAGGGATTGCACGCCGCCGCGCCAGATTTCGGCAAGGAAAGCGCTGGCACAGAGCGTCAGACCAAGCACCGCTGCCGTCCATGCCTCAATGCGGAAACCGAGGAGGGGCAGGCCGAAAAACAGCAGAAACAGCTGCATGAGCAACGGCGTTCCCTGAAACAGGCCGATATAATATTCAGCGCTGCGCCTTAGCCATTTCCGTTTTGAGATACGGGCCAGGAGGATTGCGACACCGACTATAGCACCTCCAGTAAAGGCAACGATGGAAAGCAGTACCGTCCAGCGGGCGGCCAGCAGCAGATTGCGCGCTATGTCCCAGAAGGTGAATTCGATCATGCCATGCCTCCGGCAATCGACCGGCGTCCAGCGGCATAAAGCAGTCTGCGCAGTCCGATACTCAGCCCGAGATAAACGAGGGTCACGATAAAATAGGTCTCGAACGCGCGGAAAGTGCGTGCCTGAAGCATATCTGCCTCATACGTCAATTCCCGCACGGCAATTTGCGACACCACGGCAGATTCCAGCATCATGATGACGATTTGGCTGGTCAGGGCAGGGAAGATGACCTTCAACGCCTGCGGCAGGACGACTTTGATGAAGATGATCCTTGGATGGAGGCCGAGCGCCTTTGCCGCTTCCGTCTGTCCTTTTGGCACGGCATCCAGACCAGCACCAACGATCTCGGTGCTGTAAGCCGCCATATTCATGGTCATGGCAAGGATCGCCGCCGTCACCGGATCAAGGCGGATGCCGAAACGCGGCAGCCCGAAGAAGATGAAGAACAGCTGTACCAGAAACGGCGTGTTGCGGATCAGTTCGACGTAACCCGCAACGAGCTTGCGCAAGATCGCATGACGGCTGCGACGCCCGATGGCACCGAAGATGCTCAGCACCGTGCCAGCGACGGAGGTCACGACGATCAGGAAAACCGTCATGCCCGCGCCGCTGGCGATCATGCCGATCGCATCATTCAGCCAGCCGAAATCGAGCGCATAGCCCACCGGTCAGTCCTTGAGGTTCGCAGGATTGAGCGGTGTCTTGAGCCATGCTTCGGAGCTTTTGTTCAAAGAACCATCGCTAAGCATCTTGGCAACGGCATCGTTGATCGCCTGCTTGAACCGGTCTTCTTTCTTGTTCAGGGCGATATGTGACGGCGAGGTCAGAAGCTGGAATTTCTGCTCCGGCGCAAGCGCTTCCTGACGGGCAAGAACCTGCGCGCCCACATCATTGCCGACCACCATGAGCTGGGTCTGGCCCGCAATGAAGGCCTGAATGACAGCATTGTAATTGTCAAAACGTTTTACATCGGCGGAGGCTGGAGCTGCGGCCGTTAGGGACGTGTCTTCGAGTGTGCCACGATTGACGGCTATGCTTTTGCCGGCAAGATCATCCTTGCCTTTCACTGCAAGCGCCTTTGGGCCGATGACCGCGATGTAATAGGGCGCATAGGGCGCAGCAAAATCAATGACCTGCTCGCGTTCCTTGCTGTAACCGACGCTCATGAGCAGATCGACGCGATGTTCGGTGAGATACGGAATACGGTTCTGGCCGGTGACGCTGACGGTCTTGAGCTTCACCTTCAACGCATCGGCAAGAGCCTGCGCCACATCGATATCATAACCCTTGAGGGTCATATCGGCGCTGGCTGAGGAAAAGGGTGGAAAGTCAGCGAAGACGCCAACATTGAGAACCCCCGCCTTGGTGATGTCGTCGATGGCATCGGCCCGAGCTTTACCCGTAGTGACGCCAATTGTTGCGCCGCCCAGCAGCAAAAGCGCGGCAAAAGATGATTTGAGCGTAGTCTTGAATGTCATGTTGGTCCCCATTTTTATTGTTGACGGTGCGGAGTGTTCTCACCGCACCGTTGTCAGGTGTAGGATTGCCCGTCAGTCGCGCGTGCCTGTTACAAACGGGCTGAATACCATCAAGCTCAGAATCTCGAAGAGCACCTGTGCGCCCGCATGGGCGGTGTTGGCTGTTGCATCATATTGCGGGGCAACTTCCACCACATCGCCGCCAACGATGTTGATACCCTTGAGACCACGGATCAGTTCGAGTACCTCGCGGGTGGTCAGGCCGCCCACTTCAGGCGTGCCCGTGCCCGGAGCAAAGCTTGGATCAACGCTGTCAATATCAAAGGACAGATATGCCGGGCCATCACCGATGATCTTGCGGGCTTTCTCAATGATTGCGGGCATGCCGAGGCCAGTGACTTCTTCCGCATGGATGACGGTCATTCCGGATTCGTAAGAGAACTCCCACAGATACTCCGCCGACCCACGGATGCCGATCTGGATTGTGCGGGTGGGGTCGAGAACGCCGTCGAGCACCGCATTACGGAATGGTCCGCCGTGGTGGAACTTTGTCTGGTCGAAGGCACCGCCCGTATCGCAATGCGCGTCGATGTGGATCATGCCAACCGGGCGCTTTTTGCCGACCGCCTTGAGAATTGGATGGGTGATCGAATGATCGCCGCCAACGGCAAGTGGTACAACACCTGCATCGACGATCTGGTTGAAACGGCGCTCGATATCGTCATGGCTTTGTTCAAGCCGGTAACGGCTGGCAAACGGAACATCGCCGATATCGGCAACACGCAGATCGAAGACAGGCGCGCATTCAAGGACGTGATTGTAAGGGCCGATGCGCTCAATGGTGCGTAGTGCGCGTGGGCCAAAACGCGAGCCGGGGCGGTTGGTAACGCCGAGATCCATCGGGACGCCGACAATGGCAACCTGCAGATTTCCAAAATCAGGTGCAGCCGCATCCACCGGCATGTAAGGCGCAGTCAGAAAAGTCGGCACACCCGCATAGGGAGCAAGCCGTGTGCCGCTTTTGGAGAAAATCTTGTCTGCGACCTTGCGAAAGGTCGGGTCAAACAGTTCGCCGCCATGGCTTTCACCATATTTGGCACGCAAATCACTAAGCTTTTTCTCATCCCATGATGCCATGACGCTATCCCGCTATCTGAAAGCCGAGGGGACATAGGTGCGGATTGGCCCATTCGAGCGATCTAATCTGCTCCGTATCTGTATGTTCCCCTGGGCTTTTCGCCTCTATTCCCGGCATTATCGATACAAAAGCGATAGAAAAGCAATTGACATTGTTATAGGGTTTTATGTGAGAAAATCTCACATGACAAATATGCATTTGATGTCTATTGGAGTCTCCCATGACACTTGGCCGGTTGCCTCCGTTGAATCCTTTGCGTGCCTTCGAAGCGACGGCGCGGCATGGCTCCGTGACTGCGGCAGCCCGGGAACTCAACGTGACCCACGGCGCCATCAGCCACCAGATCAAGGCACTGGAAGCAACGCTTGACGTGCAACTGTTTGAACGCGGTGCGCAGCGGCTGAAACTGACGGCGCAGGGGGCTTTACTCTTGCCAACGGTGTCGAAGGCGTTTGAGGATATTGCGACAGCAACGGCCTTGATGAAGCGCCCGACGACGAAGGGCGAACTCACCGTTACCTGCGTGCCCGCGCTGCTTTCCCTCTGGCTCATTCCCCGTTTGAACCAGTTCACCGAGCAATATCCTGATATCAGATTGACATTGAACGCCACGAACGAGGCGCATCATCTGCAATCGCCCGATGTGGATGTCTGCGTGCTTTATGGCGATGGCAAGTGGACCGATTGCTGGTCGCGTTTGTGGAGCACGCTGAAACTCTTTCCGGTGGCCAGCCCCACATTGCTCAACAGCCGGCCACTGCGTTCAGTGCGTGACCTGCGCAATCATGTTCTCCTGCATGGAGACGACGGGCGCGAGTGGAATACGTGGCTGGCCGCTGCCGATGCCACTGATCTCGCGCGCGGGGCTCAGCACTTTATGAGCGATGCGCGGCTATCAACGGAAGCGGCACTTTACGGGCAGGGCGTTTCGCTCGGTGATACGATCACCGCGAGCAATCTGATTGCCAAAGGTGAACTCATCGTTCCCTTTGACCTGACTGTTCCCGCCAATGATGCATTCTACGTCGCCTGCCGTAACGAGGTGCGCAACGCGCCTATCGTCAGGGTGTTTATCGACTGGCTCTTTGCTTCACTTGAGTCCGAAACGATCACCGAACCGCAGACTTCGGCGCGCCGTATCATCCGTCGGCGCAACGGCAAAATAAGCGCGCCCGAACGGTTGACAGCGCCCCCATCCATTCCCACAACACGGCCCAAACGGCTTGATCGCGCGCAAAAGCGCCGGGCCAAGACCGATATCCGATAGGACCATCATCCATGACCGCTGCTCTGCTGAACTCGCTCGTTACCCGTTTGTCGCCGCCGCCAATCCCGGCGGTGCAGGCATGGGGTAAGTCCTATACGGGCGGCCACGGTCCGTTGATCGATCTGTCGCAGGCGGTTCCCGGCTATCCGCCGCATCCCGACATGTTGCGCTGGCTAGGAGAGGCCGCATCGTCGGTTGCTTTTGCCAATTATGGGCCGATCGAGGGTGAAACGGTTCTGCGTGATGCCTATGCTACGCATATGTCGGAGCTTTATGGCTCGAAAATTGGTGGCCAGAACGTCCACATTACATCAGGCTGCAATCAGGCCTTTATCTGCGCTGCCATGGTCGTGGCAGCAGCGGGGGAGACGGTGCTTGTCACGGACCCATTTTATTTCAATCACGAAACCACCCTGTCGATGCTCGGCATTAAAACGGGCTTTGTCGGCTGCGATGCCGAACATGGCTTTGTGCCGACGGTGGAAGCCGTGGAAGAAGCATTGGTGCCGGGCGTGCGGGCTCTGGCCCTGGTCACACCGAACAACCCTACGGGCGCGGTCTATTCTCCTGAACGGCTGAAGGCAATTTTTGATGTCTGCAAAAAGCGTGGCATCTGGCTCATTCTGGATGAAACCTATCGCGACTTTCTGGCAGAGGGTTCAGGCGCGCCGCACGGTCTTTTCACTGTATCAGGTTGGGAAGACAATCTGATCCAGCTTTACAGTTTTTCCAAATCCTTCTGCATTCCCGGGCATAGGCTCGGAGCGATAACGGCGGGTGAAGCGGTTGTTACTGAGATCGCCAAAATCATGGATAATCTGCAAATCTGCGCGCCACGCGCGCCGCAAATCGCTGTGGCGCGGGCACTTCCGGCGTTGACTGATTGGCGCGCTGGCAACCGGCTCGAAATCGAGACACGGGCCAATGCGCTGCGCGAAACGATGACCAATCTGGGAGGTTGGGAACTGGCCGCTATTGGCGCTTACTTTGCTTTCGTCCGCCATCCCCTCGCGGATAAAACGTCGGTGGAAGTGGCCGAACAACTGGCCAAACAAGCGGGCATTCTGGCAATTCCCGGCGAATATTTCGGTGCGGGCCATACCCGGTTTCTACGCTTCGCTTTTGCCAATGCGGACGCTGCAACCATTCGCCAATTGCGCAGCCGGATGGTCGCTTTCAGTCTCTGAAAAAGAGAGGCTGGCATCAACGCCAGCCTCTTCACCTATTTTAGTAGCCTTTTGCCTCGCCTGAGCTGGCGCGGCTGTCGATGGCACCGTTGTAACGGGAGCCGTCACCCTTGGCGATTTCGGAAAGACTTTCGCCGCCAACGAGAATGCCCGCGGCCTGACCCCAGATCGACCAATCCTTGTCGATCTGAACGTCATGTCCCATCTCCGTCAAAACCTTTTGCGTATCGGCTGATAGCGCATAGGGTTCCATATAGACTTTGTCTGGCAGCCACTGATGATGAACGCGCGGTGCATCAATGGCTTCCTGAATGTTCATGCCATGATCGATCACATTGAGGATCGCTTCCAGCGTGATGGTGATGATGCGCGAGCCGCCGGGACTGCCGATAACCATGAACGGCTTCCCATCCTTGGAAATGATCGTTGGGCTCATCGAGGAGAGCGGCGTCTTCTTCGGGGCAATGGCATTGGCTTCACCTTGGACAAGACCGTAGAGATTAGGAACACCGGGCTTGGAAGTGAAATCATCCATCTCATTGTTGAGAAGAATGCCGGTTCCGGGGGCAACGACACCCGCACCGAACGAGCCGTTCAGCGTGTAAGTGACGGCAACGGCATTGCCGTCACTGTCGATAATCGAATAGTGGGTGGTTTCTTTGCTCTCGCCAAAGCCCTTCGGCATCAGGTCTTTTGAGACGCCAGCCTTGAACGGGCTGATTTTCTCGCGAATTTCCTTGGCATAGGCCTTGTCGAGCAATTTCGACACAGGGTTTTCCACGAAATCAGGATCACCCAGCGCCGCGTTGCGGTCGATATAGGCATAGCGCATGGCTTCGACCATCGCGTGAATGGTCTCTGCGGAACCGTAGCCGAGATAGGAAAGCGGATAGCCTTCCAGAACGTTCAGGATTTCACAGATGATAACACCACCGGAGCTGGGTGGTGGCGAGGATACGATGTCATAGCCGCGGTAATTGCATTTGACCGGCTCCAGTTCGCGCACCGAATACTGCTCGAAATCCTGCTTTGTCAGAATGCCGCCCTTGTCCTGACTGGCCTTGGCAATGGCATCCGCCGTCGCGCCCTTGTAGAATGAATCCGGCCCCTTGTCGGAGATACCGGAAAGTGTGGCGGCGAGATCGGTCTGGACGAGCGTTTCACCGACCGCATAGGGCTTGCCATCGGGCTTGAGGAAGATTGCGGCAGCAGCGGGGTCCTTGGCCAGCTTCTTATTGCCCGACTTCAACGAATTGATATCGCCTTGAACGAGTTCAAAACCGTCCCGCGCCAGACGAATGGCCGGGCCTATCAGTTCCTCGCGTGATTTCGTTCCATATTCGGTTCGGGCCAGCTCAAACCCGGCAACGGAGCCGGGCACGCCAACGGCGAGATAGCCATCCGTGCTCAAACCTTTGACGATATTGCCCTTGTCATCGAGATACATTGTCTTGGTGGATGCGAGCGGCGCGCGCTCACGGAAATCGAGGAAGGTGGTTTTACCATCCTTGAGGCGGATGGTCATGAAACCACCGCCGCCCACATTGCCCGCGGTCGGATAGACAACCGCAAGGGCATAGCCAACAGCCACGGCAGCATCGACGGCATTGCCGCCATTCTTCAGAACATCCACGCCCGCCTGCGTAGCAAGATGCTGGGCTGTGACGACCATTCCATGCTCAGCCTTTGCCGGTTCGGGCGAGGCTGCCATGACAATACTGGGTGAGATGGTGCTCAGGGCGAGCGAAACGGTGAAAGAAACCACCGTTGTGAAACGGGTCTTCATACTCTTCCTCCTACTGGCAATTTATGAATCGCTAAAGGAACCGGTCTGGCGCTGCATGTCCAGCCAGAAATGCGACATGTCCCGCAAATTTACAATGCTCGCGCAGTTTGCTATGAACCTGAAGTAATATTGAGGTTGAGGTGCGAACCATGACAATCAAACCGAGTGAGCGACACAGACAGCTGACGGTCGGCGAGGTAGCTGCGCGCAGCGGGGTTGCGGTTTCGACGCTGCACTTCTATGAAAACAAGGGGTTAATCCAAAGCGAACGCAATCGCGGCAATCAGCGCCGCTATTCGCGTGAGGTCCTGCGCCGGGTTGCCGTCATTAAGGTGGCGCAGCGAACGGGCATACCGCTGGCATCCATCGCAGAAGCCCTGTCGACACTACCGCAAGGGCGCGCACCCACTGCCGCGGATTGGCGGCGGCTTTCGGCTGGCTGGAAAGAGGATCTGGATGAGCGGATCAATAAACTGATCGGCCTGCGTGACCAGTTGAACACCTGTATTGGTTGTGGCTGCCTGTCGATGCAGGACTGTCCACTGCGTAATCCGTGGGATGAATTGTCAGAGCAGGGGCCGGGACCAAGACTGCTCGACCCCGTAGCGGATGCAGATTGAATTCGAGCCAAGCCCCTCTGCCATGCCGGGCAGAGGGGGTGAACGGCCTTGGGAGGCTTATTTCTTCCTGAGCAGGGATTTGGCTTCCTTGATCCCAAGCGCTTCTGGCCGCGTACAACTGCTCTTGATATCGATGAACTTCTTTTCCTCGCCGGAGCGCAGGATTGAAACCATCACATCAACACCGTGCAGTGCCCGGTCGATGGAGCAGCGGATATCACGGCCTTCAAGTATCGCCGCTGCCATATCCGCAAGACCGGCTGTACGATAATTGGCCATCATGCCAACCGAATGCTTCTGGTTCGGAATGCCAAAGGGATGCGACCAGCTCTTGAGCGATTTTGCCTTCTTGCCGGGCTTTGCCAGTTTGACATCGCCGCCAAAGAAGTTCGGATCGGGAAGGAACAATGAACCTTCCGTCCCGTAAAGCTCCATATTGGGGTGGTGATGAGCCCAGACATCCCAGCTTGCCGAAAGCGTGATCGAGGCGCCGCTTTCGAATTCAAGCAGAGCCTGAATAGTAGTCGGTGTTGTCACCTGAATGGTTTCACCTTTGCGCGGTTCACTTGAAATGGTCCGCGTCGGTGTTGCCATTGAAGTCAGCGCAGCAACCCGTTTTACCGGCCCTATAAGATTGACCAGATTGGCGATGTAATAGGGTCCAAGATCAAGGATCGGGCCGCCGCCCGGACGGAAGAAGAAGTCCGGGTTCGGGTGCCAGTGTTCCATACCGTGGCTCATGACATGGGCCGTTCCAGATGTGATCGTGCCGATCTGACCATCATCAACGGCTTTGCGCGCCAGCTGATGAGCGCCGCCCAAATAAGTGTCGGGAGCGCAGCCTGCTTTCAGGCCTTTCTTGTTGGCAAGCTTCTGTAGTTCAAGCCCATCTTTAAGCGACAGGGTGAGAGGCTTTTCCGAATAGAGGTGCTTGCCTGCCGAAAGGATTTGCTGCGAAACATCGAAATGCGCGTCCGGCACAGTCAAGTTGACGATGATGTCGATGTCATCGCTTGCCAGCAGCTTATCAATGCTGCGGGCTTCGACGCCAAATTCCTTGGCGCGTGCCTCTGCCGCCTTCTTGTTCAGATCAGCCACCGCCCGCATTTCGATGCCCTTGAAGAGTGGGCCGAGCCTTAAATAAGTGGCGGAAATATTGCCGGCACCGATAATGCCGATACCAAGTGTTTTAGCCATGATGCTGTCTTTCTTCAAAATGCCTTGACGGTCGCAATGGAGCGGCGGGCAAACCGTTCGTCATCCGACGGGTTGTCGTGTTCCATGACAAAAAACTGGACTGGTGTGCCTTTCAGCGCGGCAAACAATGCTTTCCAGTCAACGGTGCCGTAACCGACGTCTGACCAGCCATCTTCATTGGTGTTTTCACCCTTGGGCGCAATGTCCTTCACATGAACCGCGCTGATGCGGGAGCCGTAATCCTTGATCCACTGGAACGGGTCTGCACCGCCGCGAATAACCCAGGCGATATCCGCTTCCCATGAGATGCTGGGTGCCGCATCGAGGATGAGTTTCTGCGGAATAGAGCCATCGGCCAGCGCCTTGAACTCGAAATCATGGTTGTGCCAGCCGAAAATATATCCGGCCTTGCTGTAGGTCGCATAGACGGCCTCCAGTCGCTTGCCGAAATCCGACCATCCCGAGGCATCAGACGGGCGCTGCTCGACCGCCAGATGCGGGCAATAGATGGCCTTCAGGCCAAGTGTACCTGCTATATCGAGCACCTTGTTCGGCTCGTTTTCCAGAACATCGATGCTGAAATGGCCTGATGCCATGGTAAGTCCATGGGCGTCGAGGGCCGCCCGTGTTGCTGCCGCATCCGTGTAGACACCGCCATATCCTTCCACCTGCGCATAGCCATTCTTTTGCAGGATCGGAAGTATCTTTTCGAGCGGAGGAAAGTTGCGGGAACTGTAGAGCTGGTAGGAAAAGTCAGTCACGGTCATTACTCCATAGGGTTTTGGGAGGACTAAATTCGATCTTCGGTCTGGGAGTCGAAGAGGGAGGCGAGGGCGGGGTCAAAGGTCAGATGCACGGTTTCGCCGTTCTGGTAGCGCCGTCCGGAATCCACACGGACTGAGACGGCTTTGCCAGCGACTTTCAACCAGACGAGGCTATCGGCCCCCATGGGTTCATCAAGATCAACGGCGGCCTGACAGGAACGGCCAGCCGGGCCCGGTTGATCAGTGAGGGCAATATGTTCCGGGCGGAAACCGAAAATGACCGAACGACCAGCCTTCAAGGGTTCCTGTGCGCCATAACTATCCAGAGACACATCAAGATCGGCGACACGGAAAACCGGCTTGCCATCTTTCTCCGCAATCTCACCCTTCAGGAAATTCATCGAGGGTGAACCGATGAAGCTGGCAACGAACAGATTGCGCGGCTTGTTGTAGATGGTCAGCGGCTCGTCCAGTTGCTGGATCAGGCCGCCCTTCATGACGGCGATGCGATCCGCAAGGGTCAAGGCTTCGATCTGGTCATGCGTGACATAGATCATCGTATTGGCGAGTTTTTGGTGCAGCCGTTTGATCTCAACGCGCAGTTCGGAACGAAGTTTTGCATCGAGATTGGACAGGGGTTCATCAAAGAGAAACACATCGACGTCACGCACCAATGCGCGCCCGATGGCGACGCGTTGGCGCTGGCCACCGGAAAGTGCGCCGGGTTTGCGCTGCAAAAGCGGCCCGATCTGCAGGATGTCTGCGGCATTGGCAATGCGCTTGTCGATCTCGGCTTTTGGCAGTCCTGCAACGCGCAGACCAAAGGAGAGATTCCTTTCCACTGTCATCTGCGGATAGAGCGCATAGGACTGGAACACCATGCCAATGCCACGGTCCTTTGGTTCCTTCCATGTCACGTTCTTGTCTTTGATAAAAATCTGTCCATCCGAGATTTCGAGCAGACCGGCAATGCAATTGAGCAAGGTCGACTTGCCACACCCCGATGGTCCGAGCAGTACAAGGAATTCACCATCGGCCACGTCGATATTCAGCTCTTTGAGCACGCTCACCGAACCATAGTTGAGCGAAAGATCCTTGATCGAAACGCTGGGGCTTTGCTGGGTCATACTGATCCGTTCCCTCGTGGCTGATGGTGACAATCCTTGCATACGCAATCATCCTTTGACGGCGCCAGCGGCTATGCCCCTGACGAAATATTTGCCTGAAAAGAAATAGACGAGCAGCGGCACCAGACCGGTGAGAATGGTGGCTGCCATGTTGACGTTGTATTCCTTGACGCCCTGCGTCGAGTTGACGATGTTGTTGAGCTGCACCGTCATCGGCACGTTCTTGGTACCGGCGAAGACAACGCCGAAGAGGAAGTCGTTCCAGATACCTGTGACCTGAAGAATGATAGCGACAACAAAGATCGGCGCAGACATCGGCACCATGATCTGGAAAAAGATGCGCCAGAATCCTGCACCATCGACACGGGCAGCCTTGAACAGTTCCACCGGCAGCGAAGCGAAATAATTGCGGAAGAGCAGGGTAAGGATCGGCATGCCAAAAATGGTGTGGATGACGATGATACCCGGCAATGTTCCGAAGATACCGAGATCGCGTGTGATGATCACGAGCGGATACAGCATCACCTGATAGGGAATGAACGCGCCAAACAGAAGAATGCTGAAGAAGACTTCCGATCCCTTGAAGCGCCAGTTCGCCAGCGCATAGCCATTCACCGAGGCGATGAGGATCGAGATGATCACGCTTGGAATGGTAATCTTCACCGAATTCATGAAGCCGACTTTCAGGCCCTCGCAGTACAGGCCAGTGCAGGCCGTGTCCCAGGCCGTGCTCCACGACTGGAACGTGATTTCCACCGGCGGCGAAAAGATGTTGCCGAGGCGGATTTCCGGCATGCCTTTCAATGATGTGACAATCATCACGTAAAGGGGCAACAGGTAATAGACCGCAGCCACGAACAGAATGCCGTAGATCATGATTGTTGCCGGTGAAAAAACCCGTGTGGGACGTTTGCCGCGTGGTTCGATTGTCGTCTGGCTTACAACAGTCATTTGCGTTTACCCTCGCGGAATTCCATCAAGGCCCACGGAATGAGAATGATGAGAACGGTGGTCAGCATGATGGTGGATGCGGCAAGGCCCTGTCCGAGATTGGCGCGCCGGAACATGAATTCGTAGACATATTTGGCCGGGACTTCGCTGGCGTTGCCGGGGCCGCCATCGGTGAGGGCTACAACCAGATCGTAGACACGGACGATGCCTGCCGCGGTCAGGACGATTGTGGTGATGAAGACCGGCCGCATCATCGGGATGATGATGAAGAGGTAGGTCTTCCATGTGGGAATGCCGTCGACCCGCGCGGCCTTCCAGATTTCCTCGTCAATGTTGCGCAGGCCTGCCAGCATCAGCGCCATGACAAGTCCGGTGCCATGCCACAGGCCGGCAATAACGATCGCATAGATGGCGTAACGCTGATCATTCAGGATTGAGAAGGTGAAGTTCTCAAAACCGAGATCGCGAACCACTTTCTGAATGCCAAAAGTCGGTGTGAGTATCCACTGCCAGATAAGCCCGGTGACGATGAAAGACAGGGCATAGGGGTAGAGGAAGATGGTGCGGAACGTATTCTCAAAGCGGATTTTCTGATCCATCAGGGCAGCCAGAATGAAGCCGATGACGGATGAAAAGCACAATAGACATACACCGAAGATTGCCAGGTTTCGCGCGGATATGTTCCACCGGGGCGTATTGAAAAGCCGGGCATATTGGTCGAACCCGACAAATGTCATTTCCGGCAATGCCCGCGATGCCGTGAAGGAATAAACAACAGTCCACAATGTGCATCCGATGAAAACCACGAGAACTGTCACGATCATCGGCAATGCCGCAACCTTGGCATTGAGGTTCTTGAAAAGCGTGTTGGGCCGCGCCGTGGAACTCATTGTGTTCTCCGTCAATCCTCGGTTGGCCACCGATTGCCTGTGCAACCAGCGGTCCCGAGGGTGATGTCAGTGGGCTATTGGGCTTGCTTGATGATTTCGACGAAGCGTGCCTGCGCGTCATCGACAGTCATATTGGGGTCGGCGAAGAATTCCTTCGTCAAATCCTCAATCTGTCCCTTGGTGTCCGCAGTCAGATTCTGGTTGAGCGAAGGCAGAATATTCTCGGGGCTTTTGAGAATTTCGATACCCTTCTTCATGCAGGCATTTGCTGCTTCAAGATCAACATCCCCGCGCACGGGCAAAGAACCTTTGGCGAGATTGAACGCCACTTGCGTCTCTTTCGAAAGCAGAAGGCTTGCCAGCTTCAGCTGTGCCTTGGTTATTTCGGGGTTCTGGTTCTTGGGGAAATAGAAGGCATCGCCACCCGTATCGAGGATGGCATTGCCACCAAGTCCGGGTAAGCAATCATAATCAGTCCCGGCCACCTTTTTGGCGAGGCCAAATTCTCCCTGTGCCCAGTCGCCCATAACCTGCGCTCCGGCCTTGCCGGTGATCACGAGATTGGTTGCCTCATTCCATGATCGACCGACATATCCGGGGTCAACGAGGGTGCGTGCCTGTGCGAAAGAGTCCCATACGGCCTTCATTTCCGGGCTTGCTGCCGCTTCGGGGTCCTTAAGCTCATAAACCTTGCGGAACAGTTCCTTGCCGCCGAGCGAAGGGATCATGACATTGAAAATAGTATTGACCTGCCAGGCTTCGCCTGTGGCGAGCGGGATGATGCCCTTTTCTTTCAGTGTAGGTGCTGCGGCGACGAATTCTTTCCAATTCGTGGGAACTGCTACACCGGCTTCCTTGAAGGTATTGGGATTGATCCACATCCATTGTGCCGAATGGATATTCACAGGCACACAATAGATTTTGCCTTCATATTTGCAGGCATCGAGCAGTTTTTTGGGGCGGATGAAATCGGCCCAGCCTTCCTTGGCTGCAAGGTCGGAGAGGTCGGTCATCATGCCGGCCTTCACAAGGTCTTCGGCATCACGTCCCGTATTGAGCTGTGTTGCACCCATGGGATTGCCGCCAAGAATACGGCTGACGATGATAGGTGTTGCTGTTGAGCCGCTGCCAGCTATGGCGCCATCGACCCACTTGTCACCGCCCTGCTTGTCAAAGGAATCGGCAAGGACTTTGACCGCTGCAGCTTCGCCGCCGGATGTCCACCAATGGGTGACTTCAAGGTCAACAGCGCTGGCAGAGCCAGCAGTCCACAGCAATGTAGATGCAGCCAATATGGCCAGTGATGTCCGGTAACGCATCGTATCCTCCCAAATCTGAAACGTTACAGGTAGCGTAGTCGAAAAATTTTAAGGGCGCAATTCCTGATGACGGATTTTTTTCGATGGCCGATATAATGTCGTGGAGAGTGTATTTTATATAGTAATATCAAATATCTAACACGATTATGGTGTGCGGTTGCGGATGCGAAAGTCTGGGTTTTTCGTTTTCGAAGATCGAAACACTGCGCCAATCCATCCTTGCAACATCATGGTCGGGGAAATATTTTTTTATATAATCTGAAACGTTACAGAAAATTTGACGTGCATCTTGAAGATACGCGTCGGCAGGTCCATACAGGGGGAAAGCACCTGCAATCGGTTGAATTGGAATGAACGATAAACGGCATATTCCTCTTGATGGGGAAAAGGCGGCAACTCTCAGCGAGGGCGAGCGGCCAACGTTGAAAACCATAGCCTTTATGGCTGGGCTCGGTGTGACTACGGTCTCGCGCGCACTCAAGGACGCTCCGGAAATCGGGCAGGCGACCAAAAACCGTGTGCAGCTGATTGCCAGACAGATTGGCTACAGGCCCAATCGTGCGGGCGTGCGTTTGCGGACAGGCAAGACCAATGTGATCAGCCTTGTGCTCAATGCGCAGAGCGAGATCATGGGACTGACGTCCAACCTCGTTTATGGCATTTCGGAAATTCTGGCGGAAACGCCCTATCATCTCATTGTCACGCCATACTCGCCTGAAAATGATCCGATGCAGCCGATCCGTTACATCTTCGAAACCGGATCGGCGGATGGAATTATCATGTCGCAGACAGAGCCTTCTGATCCGCGCGTCCGCTACCTTACGGATCACAACTTTCCTTTCGCCACCCATGGTCGCACGAGGATGGGTATCGAACATCCATTCCATGATTTCGACAATGAGGCCTATGCCTATGCCGCAGTGAAAAGCCTTGCGGAACGGGGGCGTCGCCGGATTGCCATGGTTGCGGGGCCTAGTCCCGCCCATACCTATTATTGGCACCTCGATGATGGTTTCAGGCGTGGTCTGCAGGAAAGCGGTGCCACCGCAGTTCCGCTTGATCACTGGAATGGCACGCTCTCACTCACCGATGTGCGCAATTTGACGGAAATATTCATGCGTGAACCCAATCCGCCGGATGGTATCATCTGTTGCACGGGTGGTTTGGCAGTGGCTGTTGTTGCCGGTATCGAGGCAACTGGCTTAAAGCTTGGCCGGGACGTTGATCTGGTGTCGAAACAGACGACGAATTTCCTGCAATGGTTCCGGCCGGAGGTCATCGTTTATAATGAAGATATCCGGCATGCGGGGCGTGAACTTGCCCGTGCTGTCTTGCGCCGGATTGAAGGTGTTGACCCGACGCAGTTGCAGAGCCTGAGCTATCCGGAAGCTGATCAGGGCGAGCGCATCGGAATTTCTAGCCGATAAGACCACCGGCTGTGAAACCGCCATCCACGGCGAGCGTCTGCCCCGTCACATAGCTCGAACGGCTCTCATCCAGAAGAAAGGCGATTGTGCTGGCGATTTCCTCAGGCTGGCCGTAGCGCCGCTGCGGCACGGTCTGGCTCCAGCCTTCGCGTATTTCAGGTGTGTGCAAAGCAGCCGCCATGGGAGTCTCGACGGGGCCGGGGGCAATTGCATTGACACGGATATTGTAGGGAGCAAGCTCAACCGCCATCACTTTGGTGAGGTTGATGATTGCACCCTTTGACGCTCCGTAAGCAGAGCGCCCGATGTTGCCGCGCATACCTGATATCGAGGCGAGATTGACGATTGCGCCACCGCCATTGGCAGCCATAATTCGCGCCCCTGACTGTGTGACCAGAAACGTACCGATCACGTTGATCTCATAGATTTGCCGGAACATGTCTGCGGTTGTGTCGAAGAAGGGGGTATCGCGGCCAATTCCTGCGGAGCAGACGATACCCCGGATGGGGCCAAATTCCGCTTCCGTCTCCGCTGTCAGGGCTTCGACCGCCTGTTCGTCGGTAACGTCAAGTTGGGCAAACCGGACGCGATCGGGATAGGTTTGGTTGAGTTCAATCTTTATCGCTTCCTTGACATCGCGGTCAGCGACCACAACCTTCCAGCCGTCACTTGCCAGAGCATGGACCGTGGCAAGACCGATCCCCGATGCGCCGCCGGTAACAAGGGCTGTCCGCTCGTCAGTATCGAATGTCGTCATGGTGCTGATCCTCTCTGTTGTGAGGGAAGAGGATAATCAGGCCTCTTCCAGACAAAGTTCAAAGGTGATGCAAACGGGGTTGTCGCCGCGGACAAGCTCTCCCCGGGTGATGCCGCCTTTGGTATCAACCATGGTGATTTCAACGCTTGTTTTGCTGGCGTCTGCTGAAACAAACCCGCCCGTGATGAAAACCTCGGTCGCAATATCGTCCACGCGGGTACCATCCAGATACCGCGCACCGATCAGGCTGCCGACACCGCCACGAAAGTGTGCGCCAGCAAAGCCATGCTTGCGGCAGATGACTTCCAGCGCTCCGATGATATCCTCGTTCGGTCTGACGCGGGCGATGATTGTTCGCGGACCTGCCGCATTGCCGGAGGGTTCTTTGAACGGCACAGGATGAAAAATGGTGAATGCCGTTTCGGCATCCGGCTCGGAAACCATCCTGATCTCTTCAACACCCCATGCGGTGGCGCGGATTGGCTGGCTGACGATTGTCTCGTGCGGCAGGATATGACCGGCACAGTGTCTGCCATCCGGTTCGATCCATGTGGCATGGCAGTGGATGAACGGAGCACCATCCCGCTCACCGAATGTAACATTGCCGCGTTCCAGCTGCGTTTCGCCTGGGGGGGAGAAGGTGTCGCTGTACCATGCGGCATGAAGATTATCCGCAGACAGTGCGGGCATCAGATAGTGAAAGGGCGCAAGAGCACCGCCTTCAATGACGAGTGCTGCGGCGCGCATATTAGCCGCAACGAGCGGTCTGGCGATTGCCTCGTTGATGCTGAGACCCGGCTGAAGTTCAAAACTGAATGTTCGGCCAATTCCGGCGAAACTTTCGAACCGTTCGGCCATTGCCGGGCCGGGTTGCTGCAACCGACGCTCAGGCACCGACCACCGCCGAGCAGCTTTGGCCGCCATCCACGGGCAGGCAAATGCCGGTTATGAACTTCGCTTCATCGGAGGCAAGGAACACTGCCGCATTGGCCACATCAAACGCACTGCCCATTTGGCCCAATGGTACGAGGCGATTGCGTGCAGCCACCATTTCCTCATTGGATTCATAATTGCCTGATATCTGCTTGTAGATCAGGGGCGTGTCGATCATCCCCGGCATGATGCAATTGGCGCGGATACCATGTGGCGCATATTGCATCGCAAGCGCCACGGTCGCCTGATTGACCGCACCTTTGGCGGCGTAATAGGCGAAATAGGGATAGCCAGTCCAACGGATCGCCGCGAGTGACGAGATGTTGATAATCGCACCCGACTTTCGCCCCTTCATGTGGGGCAGGACCGCCTTGGCCGTGCGGAAAACCGAGCCGACATTGATATCAAGCGAGATGCGGAATTTTTCGTCATCGAGTTCTTCCGGGCCACCTGATGTAGCAACGCCGACATTGTTGTGCAGGATGTCGATATGGCCATAGCGCCTGATCGTGGCGTCGACTGTTTCCGTAACGGATGCACTGCTGGTGACATCCGATTTAATGGCAATCGCGGAAAAGCCTTCCGAAATAATAATTCCAGCTGTTTCCTCGGCAGCTTCCTGTTGCAGGTCGACGCATATGACCGTCGCGCCTTCCCGTGCATAGGCAACAGCGGCTGCCTTGCCATTGCTCCAGCCGGGGCCGGAAGAGCCTGCCCCGAAAACGATGGCGATTTTGTCTTTCAGTCTTTCAGTCATTACAGGAAGCCAATCGAAATCCACGGAACGGCAGCCACAAGAATGATGCCGAGAATAAGAGCTGCGAGATAGCCCCATATGGGCCGCATACCCTCATCCGGGTTGACCCGGCCAATAGCGCAGGCGGCGTAGTAGCCAACGCCGAAGGGCGGTGCGAAAAGACCGATACCCATCGAAAGGATAACGACCATCGCATAATGCACCTCATGCACGCCAACCTGCCGGGCGATAGGGAACAGCAATGGTCCGAACAGAACGATGGCGGGAATGCCTTCCAACACGCTGCCAAGAATGATGAAGGCAACAATTGAGACTGCAAGGAAGGTGATGGGTCCACCGGGCAAGCCGGTCATTGCGGCGGCGAGATCGCGAGAGAATCCGGATTGCGTCAGCGCCCATGCCATGCCGGTTGCGGCACCAATGATCAGCAGGATTGCGCCGGAAAGCGATGCCGTATCCACAAGCATCGGTTTCAACCGCGCCCAATCAAACTGCCGGTAGATGAAAAGCCCAGCCAGCACTGAATAGACAATGCCAATGGTGGACACTTCGGTGGCTGTCGCCACCCCTTCAACCACGGAAGCGCGGATAATGAATGGCAATGCAAGGGCGGGCAGGGCAATAATAAATGCCCGGCCGATTTGCCGTCCCGTTGCCCTTGTCACATGCGACAGGTCTTCATGGCGATAACGCCGCCAGACGACAAAGCAGAGCATGACAGCCAGAACCACGCCGGGCAAAAGGCCGCCCGTGAAGAGCGCAGCGATAGAAACGCCCGTCACCGAGCCGATGGTGATCAGCACGAGGCTCGGCGGAATGGTTTCGGTCTGCGCGCCGGTGGCCGATAGCAGTGCAACGAGGTCGCCGGGCTTGGCTCCGCGGGCTTTCATTTCGGGAAAAAGGACGGGTGCGACGGCGGCCATATCGGCAGCTTTAGCGCCTGAAATGCCTGACACAAGATACATCGCGCCTATGAGCACATAGGAGAGGCCGCCACGCACATGCCCGAGCAGGCTTGCCAGAAATTGTACCATGGCGCGTGCCATGCCGGTCATTTCGATGAGTACGCCGAGAAACACGAAGAGCGGTACAGCCAAAAGGATGAGATGCGACATGCCTTCATCCATGCGGCCAATCACGACAATCATTGGCACATTCGTGGTCAATGCCAGATAACCAAAGGTGGCAAGACCGAAGGAAAAGGCGATGGGGACGCCGCTCAGAACAAGCGCTGCAACCACGCCAACAAAGAAGATCAGAAGATTGATGTTGCCGAGCGGTTTGAAGAAAGGGCCAATCAGCCAGAATGCCAGGGTCAGGCCGCCTATAAGCGCAATTGCCGTCACCACATGGCGCAGGTTTGACACCTGAAAGAGTTTGATCAGGGCCGAGATGATCATGAGGCCAGCACCTACAGGCAATGCTGCCGCGCGCCACGCATTGGTTATCTCCAGTGCCGGGGTAGTGATGTAGGTTTCCTCATGGGCGTAGTCATAGGCGGGATAAACGATGAGCAGCAGAAATGCCATCGCGCCGACAATGGCAATCACATCAAAAAAAGCGCGGCGCTGCGGGCTCATCATGCCGACAAGCGCCGTCATGCGCATATGTTCGCCGCGCCGGAACGCGACGACGGCGCCAAGCATGGCGAGCCAGAGAAACAGGATTGAAGCCAGTTCATCCGACCAGATCAGCGGCTGATGCACGACATAACGGGCGATGATACCGGCGAAGAGAATGACCACTTCTGCAACGACAAGAATTGCCACTGGAAACTCGACGAGATGGCCAAGCAGCCGGTCGAGTCTGGAGGCAATCGAGTGATCATTGCGCGGCGGCGGCGAAAGAATGCTTTCACCTTCCGCCGCAACGGTGCCTTCGGTCAGTCTGATCCCTGCCATCGGGTTCGCCCCTATGCCAGCTGGCCGACGACTTTTTCCAGAAGGCCCCAGGCCTCTTCGCCATATTTGCCCTTCCATTCGGAATAGAAACCCGCCTTGCGCAGGGCGTCGCGGAAAGGAGCGGAATCTGGAGTGTTGAATTCAAGGCCCTTTGATTTCAGGTCGGCCTGCAAAGTCTCGGTGAGCTTTGCGACATCATCGCGCTCGGCAAGACCGGCAGCATTGATATGTTTGGCAACGACAGTCCTGATATCATCGGGCAGTGATTCCCAAGCACGGCGGTTCGAAAGGAACCAGAAACCGTCCCACATATGGCTGGTAAGCGAACAATATTTCTGTACTTCGTAAAGTTTCGCTGTGGAGATGATCGCAAGCGGATTTTCCTGACCCTCGACAACCTTGGTCTGCAGCGAGGAATAGACCTCATTGAAATTGATGCTGGCTGGTGAAGACTGGAAGGCCGTGAACATCGATGTCCAGAGCGGGCTGACCGGAACACGGATCTTGAAATTCTTCAGATCGTCAGGCGTTACAATCGGCTTGGTGCTCGATGTGATGTGACGGAAGCCATTGTCCCAGATTTTTTCCATGGCAACGAGGTTGGATTTCTCGATCTGCTTGCGCACATGGGCGCCGAGTTCGCCATCCATCGCTTTCCAGACGGTGGCGCTGTCAGGAAAGGCGAAGCCAATACCATTGATGGAAGCGGCTGGAACCAGCGTGGACAGAATCAGGCCTGATAGCGTGAAGAATTCAACCGCACCGGAGCGAAGCTGGCTCAGTGTATCCGTGTCCGAGCCGAGTTGGCTCGACGGGAAGATCGACAGCTCAAACCGTCCACCGGTTTCTTCCTTGATCTTATCAGCGGCTTCCTGCGCACGCAGGTTCATCGGATGTGTAACCGGCAGGTTATTGGCATATTTATAGGAAAACTCGGCCGCAGCAGCCGGACGCCTGAGGATGAAGGGGCTGGCAACGAGCGTTGCGGCAGTACCGATCAATACCTTGCGGCGTGACAGATTATTCATGTGATTTCCTCCCGAACAGCGTGATGCATTCTCGTGGAACTCATTGAGCGGGTGCAACCTCCATTGCATTAGCTCAACTCATAGGTCCATATTGTAGAATGCAATTCCTCCTTGAATTGGATAAAACCATAAACAAATGCTGGCATCTTGCAATAATTTTTATGTCATTGTTCAATAGATCGGCAAAATGATCCACAATATGGATCGACAGACATGTGGGGGAGCATGGAGGAACGGATCACGGCACCAGCCAGTCTCAGCGGATCGCAAAGCGTCGACAGAGCGTTGGG
Organism: Phyllobacterium sp. P30BS-XVII; assembly: GCF_014138335.1. Classification (NCBI taxonomy): domain Bacteria; kingdom Pseudomonadati; phylum Pseudomonadota; class Alphaproteobacteria; order Hyphomicrobiales; family Phyllobacteriaceae; genus Phyllobacterium; species Phyllobacterium sp. P30BS-XVII. The sequence goes on along the minus strand of NZ_JACGXO010000004.1, from coordinate 111,871 downwards.
CCTCCTCAGCCTTGTCAGCTATTTCGGCGATCAGGGTGGATCGTTGAGCGAGATTGTTGAGCAGAGCGGTCTGAACAAACCGACGACGCGCCGGTTGTTGCTGGCTCTCATCCGGTCCGGTCTGGTAGAGCAGGATGTGCAGACGCGCCGCTATTATCTTGGACAGGAAGCCTATGTGCTTGGAACGCTGGCAACCCGCCGCTACGGATTGCTGCAGATCGCTCGCGACAGTCTGAGCATTCTTTCGGCCAAGACGCAGGACACAAGCTTTCTATCCATCCAGCGCGAAACCTATACCGTGTGCCTGCATCGGGAGGAGGGGACCTATCCGATCCGCACCCATGCGCTACAGGCGGGTTATCGCCATCCTCTTGGTGTCGGCGGCGGTTCTCTGGCTATTCTTGCCACAATGCCCGATGACGAGATCGATATTATTCTGGCGGCCAATGAGACAGTGCTTCTGGCTGATTATCCCAATCTTTCGCCACGACAGATCAGGGAAGATGTCGCAACGGCACGGGAGCAGGGTTTTGCTCTTAACCCTGGGCGCATTCTTGCCAATTCCTGGGGTATCGGCCTTGCGATCCATTTTCCTGATGGCAGAGCTGCCGGTGCGCTGAGCATAGCGGCCATTGACAGCCGAATGCAGCCCGAACGTCAGCTGGAACTGGCGGAGCTTATGCGTATTGAAGCGAAAAAGATCGAGGCACGTCTGGCGCATCTGCAGCCACTGAGCGACCGGCCAAAACGCCCGGTAACACCCGCAATGAAATCCAGAAGACCGGAACGGATGAAGGTATGAGCAGCAAGGATGCAATCCTGATTACGGCCATGTCAAAACGCGTGATGAACCTGTCGGGCTTTCTGGCGCAAACCGCGCGCCGCCTGCCTGAGGAAATCGGGTTTGTCTGGGGCGAAAAAAGCTGGAACTGGGGGACGTTGCAGCGACGTGTTGATGCCATGGCTGCGGCGCTGCAAAGCGAATTCGGTGTGGTCAAAGGCGACCGAATTCTGATCCAGTCACAGAACTGCAATCAGATGTTTGAATCCATGTTCGCCTGTTTCCTGCTGGGCGCGGTATGGGTGCCGACAAATTTTCGCCAGACGCCCGATGAGGTGGCCTATCTTGCCAAGGCGAGCGGTGCCAAGGGCATGATCTGCGGTCATCTTTTCCCTGAGCATGTGACTGCAAGCCGGAACATGAACTCTGATCTTGGCTTTGTCATTGCCATTGGTTCGGCGGAATTCGGCGAGGATTATGATGACATCGTTGCGCGCTTTGACGGTCAGAAAGTTGCAACTGCTGCGGTTGATCACGATGATCCCTGCTGGTTCTTTTTCACATCAGGCACAACGGGACGGCCCAAGGCCGCGGTCCTTTCTCACGGCCAGATGGCGTTCGTTATCACCAATCACCTGTGCGATCTCATGCCTGGCACGACGGAAAAAGATGCCTCGCTTGTCGTTGCGCCTCTTTCCCATGGTGCTGGCATTCATCAATTGACGCAGGTTGCGCGCGGTTCAAAGACGATCCTGCTGCCGACGGAAAAGTTCGACATTGCCGAAGCGTGGCGGCTGGTGGAAAAATGGCGCGTGAGCAATATGTTCACCGTGCCGACAATCCTGAAAATGCTGACGGAACATCCGGCTGTTCATGAGCGTGACCACTCATCGCTGCGTTATGTGATCTATGCCGGAGCGCCGATGTATCGGACCGATCAGATTCATGCCTTGAAGACACTGGGTCCTGTGATTGTCCAGTATTTCGGCCTTGGCGAGGTAACGGGCAACATCACGGTTCTGCCGCCCGCCTACCACGCTGTTGAAGATGGTCCCGATGCCCGCATCGGCACCTGCGGCTTTGCGCGGACGGGTATGCAGGTTACGATTCAAGATGAAACCGGACAGGAGGTTGGTCCGGGTGAAACCGGCGAGATTTGCGTTATCGGTCCAGCGGTGTTTGCTGGATACTTTGACAATCCGGAAGCCAATGCGAAAGCCTTTCGCGATGGCTGGTTCCGCACCGGTGATCTCGGCCATATGGATGAGGCCGGTTTTGTCTACATCACGGGCCGGGCGTCGGACATGTATATCTCTGGTGGTTCCAACGTTTATCCGCGGGAGATTGAGGAGAAGATCCTGACCCACCCGGATATCAGTGAAGTGGCTGTTCTCGGTATTCCTGACCCGGTTTGGGGCGAAGTTGGGCTGGCCGTCTGCGTAGCCCGATCCGGCAGCGCGCCGGATGGTGACGCGATCACGGCGTGGCTCAACGGCAAGATGGCACGTTATAAACTGCCGAAGCGTTTCGTCTTCTGGCCGGAGATGCCGAAATCCGCCTATGGCAAGATCGCGAAAAAGCTGATCAAGGAAGAGCTGATCCGCCGCAATGAATGGGATGGGTAGTCACTCAACGATCTGTGCTTTTACCAGATAGCGCATTGGACCCGAGGTCGTGGCATTGAACGGCCAGCAGGTGGCGAGAACCAGATTTTTGCCAGCGGCATTGCTATCAATGCCCGATTGATCCCAGCGCACAACAGATGTTTCCGTGACCTGATAGGAAAAGGCTTTGCCGTCACGCCGGGTAACTTTGATCTTATCTCCGATCTGCACATTCTTCAGAAAGGCAAAATGCGTGTCGCGGTGCGCTGCATAAACAGCCGTTCCGCTCTCACCGGCCTCGGCACTGCGATCCACATGACCGGGGCCAAAAGCCAATGCCTGCCCGCTTGCGCCACGCAGGGCAATGGATGTTTCACCAATGCGCGGAAATTCAATACGGGCAACCGGCCACGTATCGGCCCATGACCAGGGCTTTACCGGCTGACCGGTCTCGATGCTCTGGGTAAAGGCACGATCAAGAAGCACCTGCGCCAGAATGGCTTTCGCATGAATCCAGATCCCTTGGCTGAACAACAGAAAGCCAAACAAAGCCATCGCAATCATTCCAGCCCGGAGGGCAGGGCGGATAACCGCCCCGCCTTTCTGCTTTGAACCATTATTGACTGTTAAGGTCGCACTCATGATGCTTTCCCGGTTGTCTTGCGTGTGAAGAAGAACAGCCCGGCGCTTGCGAGCAACAGCATCAGGCCAGCGATCATGCGCAGTTCCGCATCGGTTGCTGTCTGTGGCAGAGGGAGTTCGTCGGCAGGTGCCTGTTTGGCTACCGGCTTGTTACCCTGAACCAGCTTGGCCAACTGGATATTCGTGTCGCTCTCAAGAGCGGCCCTGCGCGTGGTCTGCTCACCAAACACCTTGTCGAAATCCCAGCCTGCAGGCAGGTTGAGTGGAACATCGGCACGGGTCAACGGCTTATCCTGTGAGCGGGTTACAGTCTTGTCGACGGCAACCAGACTTGTCAGGCGCGAAACGAGGCTGTTTTCAAGGGCGAGTTTGAGGATGCGCTTATCGGCTTCTTCGCGGCTGATTTTGCCAAGTGTGCTTTCCACTTCCGCATCGGAAATCTTGCGGCGTGCCCAGAGTTTTGACAGGCCTTCACCATCGGCAGCCTTGGCAACTGGCAGGGTAACTTCCCATGGCTGTTTGCCGATCATGCCCTTGATTGTCAGCGTACCAGACAACGAACCAAGCTTGGCAGCAATAACCAGAGGCTCGCCGCGATAAAGATCGGGTAGAATGGCCGGCGTTACGTCCGCATTGCCAGCAGAGAACGTTGCAACGAGGTTGGTGATCACAGGGCTTTCCAGCTTGGCGAACAGATTGCGCATGCGCTCATCCACCTGATCGGTCGAGCCGATGGAAGTGAAGGTGCCCCGGCCAAGTTCAGCGGCGCGGTTCATCAGGTAATTGTTGGGTGCAGAACCGATGCCGACCATGAAGACCCGCGAACGGCCAAGCTTGGCAGCAATCGTATCAAGCAACTGCTGTTCATTACCGATCGCGCCGTCGGTCAGGAATACGATCTGGCGAATAAAAGCCTGATCATTGGGGCGTTTGTCATTCAACGCTGCTTCGAGCGGTGCGAGCATTTCAGTGCCGCCGGATGCTTCGAGATCGCCGACAAATTCGCGGGCAGTGGAGACGTTATCGCGGTTGGCAGTGACTGTATCCTGAAACAGCGCGGTCATGGTGTCGTCAAACCGGATGACGTTGAATCGGTCGGCTGGTTTCAGACGGCTCAAGGCATAATCAAGGCTGGCCTTGGCCTGATCCATGGATGTGCCACCCATCGAGCCTGAGTTATCGATGACAAAGACGATCTCGCGGGGACGTTCTTCCTGCTTCTGCTCGACAACAGGCGGTGTGACATAGGCGAGAGCATAATCGTTCTTGCCTATGGTTTCGCGAAACAGGCCAACAGCAGGGGCTTTGGAATTCTGTGGCTTCCAAATCAGTTCAAAGTCGCGATCCGCATGGTTTTCACCGGTCAGCGCAACGATCTGCGTCTGTGCGTCAAAGGCTTCTGTTCTGATGGAATGGTGCGGGCTTTTGACTTCACCCAAGGCAAAACCGGCCTGCAAGCGAACCTTGATCGTAACCGGATTGACTGGTGCATTGATACGGGGATCAAGTACGGACGGGGTGATTTTATCACGATCGGGAACCGGATCGGCTGTTGTGCCCCAGCCGGAACCATCGGCGGCAAGGTCGGCAGTTTGTGTTATCGGATTTGGATTGTAGCGAGGCGCTACGACAAGCGGCACGCGCAGGGAGAATTCATCGCCGGAGAGGCGGACGGGTTCCTGATAGTCGATCTGAACCACAACCTGCTCATGCGGACCGATATTGGCGACGGAGTTGGTGAAGAGGTTGGGGCGCTCCTGCTCAACAAGGCTGGCTTTCTGGCCTGCAGCCTTAGCCGTTTCGTAAATTGCCTTGGCTTCCTTTTTCTCTTTGATATCGCCAATGATCACACGCTTGCCGACGACCATTTTAAGGGCATGGACGGCGCTTTCTTCCGGCAGGGGATAGGCATAAACAGCCTCCACCCAGCCATTGGAAGGGTTGGTGAAAATCTGAGTGATACGGGCGCGCGCAGTCGGGCCGCTGACGATGATATCAACATCGGTGGCAACGCGCGGGGCCTCGATATAGCGGCCAGCTTCGGAACTCTTCAGCAGCAGCGTACCGGATTTGACCTCATCCATGGTGACAAGGGGAGATTGGGCTGTTTCGGCGCGGGCTGGCCCGGCAAGCAAGACAGCCAGAAGCGCCACGAGCGGCAAAACAATAATGTTGATGAGCCAGACGGCCTGGCAGGTGTAGCGCAGCCAGCTTGGCAGGGGTTGCGGGGAAGGTGAGAGGGATACGGTTTTCATCGGGAAAGCTCCTGTTGGTGCTCCCATCGGGAAGCTTTCCCCATTTCATACATGGGCCTTTTCTGCGCCAGCGTAAGCTTCGGGAATGTTCCGCACGGCTGCGTCACATCATGTCTTGCTCCTGATGGACTTGTGTGGATATGTGAAGAAATGTACGTGATTGGGAAAGCAGGGGCATCATGGCCGGGGATATAGACAGCCAGTTATCGGAACGTCAGAACGATACGGTCGCCACGAAAATCCGTGAGGAAATGGCGCGGCGGCGGATTTCGCGGCAATATCTGGCTGATCAGGCGAAAATCAGCCTTTCCACGCTGGAGAAGGCTCTGTCAGGCCACCGTCCATTCACACTGGCAACAACGATCAGGCTTGAAGAGGCGCTTGGCATGCGTCTGCGCGGGGCTGATGGTTATGATAACCCGCCGCTGCCAAGCCATGGCCACGCCAGTGAGGATTTTGGTGCCTATTCCCGCGCCGCCGTCGGGTGGATTGAGGGCCGTTATCTGACCTTGCGCCCCTCTTTCGGTGATCCGAAAGCCATCTTTGCCTATTGCACCGAAATCGGCTGGAATGACACCGCGTCCAATCTGCGTTTCATCGAAAAGGAACGGTTGGATGCGGCCTTCACCCAGCAGGGTACAGTGGCCATTCCAAACCTCTCCGGTCATATCTACCTTGCGACCAATACATCAGGGCAGCATCGCCTGATCATCATCTCGCGTCCGTCCATCACGGGGGAGATGTATGGCATCCTTACCACATTGCAGGCCGGGCGCGGTGCGCAACTGACACCGGTTTCAGCGCCAATTGTCCTCATTCCGATGGGGTCGGCACCGGATGCACAGTTCGGGCGTATCGCCCCTGATCATGCCAGCTACGCATCCTATCTCGCTTATCTCAAGCGCACGGTGGAGGAACCCTTTGCCGTGTTCCTCCCCGGACCAACTGTAGTCGATTAAGTGCGCATCGACTTGCTGCGCACATCGAGCCAGACAGCAAAGAGAATAACGATACCCTTGAAGATGAGCTGGTAGAAATACGGAACGGCCAGCATATTCATGCCGTTGTTGATAACGCCGATAATCAGCGCGCCAAGGATGGTGCCGACCATTGTACCCACACCACCGGCAAGACTGGTGCCGCCAAGCACAACGGCGGCAATGGCATCCAGCTCATAGCCCATGCCTGCATTCGTCTGCGCCGAGGAAAGCCGCGACGACAGCAGGATGCCGCTGATTGCCGCCATCACGCCGGAGATCATGAAAATGATGATCTTCAAACGGTCAACACGAATGCCCGAATAGATAGCAGCCTCGCGATTGCCACCGGCGAGATAGGCGCGGCGGCCGAAAATCGTACGCGACAGGACAACGTGATTGATCGCGAAGAGCGCAATGACAATCCAGATGATAATGGGCAAGCCAAGCCAGCTTTCGCTACCAATCGCCAGCCACGTTTCATTGTCGATGGAAGCCGGCGCGCCATTGGTCGGCAGGCTGACGGCTCCGCGATAGATACCCATCGTGGCGACCGTAACGATGAATGAAGGCAGCATGAGTTTTGCCGAGAGAACACCGTTAAGCCCGCCCATGATTGCACCAGCTGCAAGCGTTATGAACACTGTTGGGACAAAACCAAAACCCATGGAAAAGGCTTGCGCAGCGACCATGCCCGCCACGGCAATGATCGAGCCGACGGAGAGGTCAATATCACCAAGCAGGATCACATAGGTCATGCCATAGGCAGCAACGGCAATTACAGCTACTTGCTGCATAATGTTCATGAAATTGTTGAAGGCAAGGAAGCGAGGGCTGATCGTTGAAAAGACCAGGCACAGGATGATCAGCGAGATGACAATGCCACCATATTGCCGGATGAGGGGGGAAGCCAGAAGCGCCTGCTTCGTCTCGGTAGAATTGGTCATTGGTGTATTCCTGCTGCGTAGGTCATAACGGTTTCCGGGCTGAGGCCCTGCGCGTCCAGCATTTTTGCCACGCGCTTGTTGTGCATGATGACGAGCCGGTCGCTGAGGCCGAGCACTTCGGGTAATTCTGAGGATACCATCAGGATGGCGGTGCCAGCGGCGGCAAGCTCGCGGATAATGCGGTAGATCTCGAACTTGGCACCGACATCGACACCGCGCGTCGGCTCGTCAAGGATCAGTATTCTGGGTTGGGTCTGCAACCATTTGGCGATAACGATTTTCTGCTGGTTGCCACCACTGAGCGACCCGGCGGGCGTTTCCATCGATGCGGTCTTGATGGCAAGACGCAGGATTTCCGTCTTCGCTGCGGCGCGTTCACGGGCAGGGCGGGTGAAGCCGAACTGTCCGGCGAGTTGACCCAGCGCAACCATGTTGATGTTGCGCTCGACACTATGCTGCAGCACGAGGCCTTCTTCCTTGCGGTTTTCGGTCACGAAGGCAATGCCGTGCCGGATGGCATCGGCGGGGGAGCGCAGATGCACCGGATTACCATTAAGGCGAATGGTGCCGGTCGGTTGCCCGAAACCGAAGAGTGCCTTCATCACATCGGAACGCCCGGAACCGATCAGACCGAACAGGCCAACAACTTCGCCGGGGCGGACATCGAGCGAAACATTCTCAAACCTGCCTGCTTCCGAGAGATTCTCAACCGCAAGGACAGGCGCGATTGCAGACGAGGGACGCTCGACCAGACGCGGCGGATAGATATCCTTCATCTCGCGTCCGACCATCAGGGCGATCAGGCCCTCAATGCTCGTGTTCTGCTTTTCTGTCGTTGCCACAAAGGAACCATCGCGGATCACTGTAATATCATCGGAAATCCGCATGATTTCTTCCATGCGGTGGGAAATATAGATGATCGCGGTACCCTTGGCCTTCAGCCGTTCGATAATGGTGAAAAGGATTTCCGCTTCGCTGTCCGAGAGTGAGGATGTCGGTTCGTCAAGGATGACCACATCGGCGGGACGGCTAAGCCCCTTTGCAATTTCAACGAGCTGACGCTGGGCAATGGAAAGGTCGCCCACTTTGGTCCTCACATTGACCGGCAGGCCAAGCTCCTGAACAATCTGCGCCGCTTGTGCATTGAGATCACGCTCATTGATGAAGCCAAAACTATTGGGCTCATGCGTGGCCAAAATATTCTCGGCAACCGACAGATTGCGGCAGAGGCTAAGTTCCTGAAACACGATGCTCAACCCCAGCGCTTTCGCCTCGATGGGGTTTTTCGGTGCATAGGGTTTGCCATGCAGGGTGATCGACCCCGAAGTTGGCTGGAACAGACCAACAAGAATTTTCATCAGCGTGGATTTGCCCGCGCCATTCTCACCGAGCAGCGTATGAACCCGTCCGCTCCGGACGGAAAGGTTCATGCGCTTGAGCGCTGTCACCGGACCAAAAGTCTTGGCAACATCCTTGATTTCAAGCACGGGGGCATTGGGCGAAGCGATCATGAACGACAATCCTACCGGAGGTCTTTCCATACGGCCACCCGCGAAGATGTATTCGCGCGGGTGGCATGAGTGAGTAGAGACCTTTGCGAGGTTACTTTTCTTCGCCAGCCTTGGTGACGACACCAGGAACGATTGGCTGCTTGGCTTCAACGGTCTCGCCCTTGATGATCTTGCCCGCGGTCTCGACCGCGACTTTGCCCATCTGGTCCGGATACTGCGCAATAACGCCAACCATAACAGGGTCGTTCTTCACCGCGTTACGGGCTTCTTCCATGCCGTCAAAACCAATGACCTTGACCTGCTCCTGAAGCTTTGCCGATTTCACAGCGGAAGCCGCCGCGAGAGCCGCATCGTCGCCAAAGCCGAAAATGCCGACCACATCAGGATTTGCCTGCAGAATGTTCTGGGCAGCGGCTAGCGCCTCCGGCCGGGTAATGCCGGTCTGGATGGAGACGATCTTGATATCGGGATGTGCAGCAATTGCCTTCTTGAAGCCTTCGACGCGATCCACGACAGATTGCACCGTCGGGTAGTCGATAACCGCAACATTGCCCTTGTCGCCGATCTGCTTGGCCATCAACTCGCCCGCCTTGACGCCGCCGGTGTAATTGTCGGTGCCAACATGCGAAGTCACTTCAACGCCCTTGGCAGGAACGTCCACGGTGATGACCTTGATGCCCGCCTTCTGCGCCTTGGTGATGGCGGATTTTACGCCCGTGCTATCTACAGGGGAAATGATGATGACACTGACGCCCTTGGTGATGAAATCTTCCACATCGGCGAGTTGCTTGTTCAGATCCTGATTGGCAATCGCAATTTCAAGCGGCACGTTTTCCGCCTTGGCTTCTGCGGTCATGGCGGAAGCAAGCGAGATGTAGAATGGATGCTGCTGTGTGAGCAGGGAAGCGCCGATGCCTTCAGCATAGGCACCTGTAGCCATGAGCGCTACTGCGCCGGCAAGAAGCAGTTTGGTAAAATGGGTGCGGATCATTGTTCCCTCCAGAACAGTTGTTTTCTCGAAATCCGGCGGTTGGGCATTGGCGCAATATTGCCGGACACTGCACAGCCTGTTTGCCGTGCTCAAGTCCATTGGCGATGGCCATGCTCCTCCCACCTTCGTCCACCGCATGGATGTGCAATTTATATTGCTATGTCAATATAAAAATTGTCGCGCGTAAAGTTTTGCGCAAGAATGTGGCTTACTCGTTTGATGATGGCTGCTTCATCTCGATGCCGTCATTCCCTGGGTGATCGCGAAACAGATAGTGGGAGGCGAGCAAAACCGGTTCGAGAATAACCACACCAAACAGGATACCAGCAAGGCGCTCCATGCCGGGTTCCAGCGCCGCATTGGTATAGGTATCAGGCACAAGCACAACAAGAAAAGCCAGAACAAATTGCGTGCCGATATAGCTGATCGACGAGTTGCTGTTTTCGATATGCCGCCCGACAAGAACACCGATACAGACACCTATTGTCATGAGAATGGGTGACTGATGACTGCTCAGCAGAATTGCGGTGGCGATCAACCCACCCACGCTGCAACCGATGAATCGCAGGATCAGCCGCGATGTGATCGGGTTCAGCACACTGGTTGATAGGCTGGTCACGGGGATCATCATCACGGCCATGATTGTGATGCTCGACTGGCTCAGTGAAGTGATGCCGGTCCATACCCATATCCATGGAATGAGCCCGAGAGCGATTGCCGCTTGCACGGAATGCTTTGCTGCGCCCTTATGCCAGACGACGGAGTGCCTTATGGCCGCCTGAACGGGTGTTTCCTTTGATTGCCGTGGTAATCTGCGCCTGATTGTGAAGGTCGAGACGGCACTGACAAGAATACAGGCGAGGGTTCCCGCAAGGATTTCGACAAGACGCGATTGGGCAAAGGGTAAAACTGACTCTGATGGGTGCTTCATGCCATCAATCAGCACCATGCAGAATGTGAGGCCTGTGAACAGCCAGGCGTAGCTGCGTTTTCCAACAAGCGCGAAGTAGAGCGTGACCCCACCAAAAATGATAAGGGACAGGCTTAAAAGTAATGGATTGGTGATAACGAAAGGTGCCAAACCCAGAGCCGCGCCTGCGCCTGCTGACGTTCCGATGATCCGCAAAATCCCTCTGGTGAGACTTTCCGATACATGGGACCGCATAACCATGTAGCCGCTGAAGGCAGCCCAGCCGACATTCTGTGCGCCCAGAATATGCGCGAAGATGATGGCGAGGAGAACGGATACAACGCACTCAAATTCATCGACCATCCGTGGTCCGGGCTTTGCTAGTGACCGGAGTTCCCTTAGGCTTGTCATCCCGAAAATGGTAAGGCTGGCTATGGCTTGCCTGACATAGTTCATTGTTTGCTTCTAACAGAATGTGGATTGGCTTGCGCAGATGGGGCCATTGTCTTTTTGCTGTTCTAAAGGTGTTGCATACGGGTGTCGATACGTTCACCCCGCAGCATGAATGCCGGACCACGCCTTTCAAGGCGACCTCACTGTTGCTACCCTATCCCAATCTTTCTTGATGGAGCATTGCCATGAGCCAGTCATTTGACGCGATCATTATCGGTGCAGGACAGGCGGGACCATCTCTCGCGGGCCGGCTGACCGCTTCGGGTATGAAGGTGTTGATGGTCGAGCGAAAACTGTTTGGCGGTACCTGCGTCAACACCGGATGCATGCCAACAAAGACGATGGTTGCCAGCGCCTATGCGGCGCATCTCGCCCGCCGTGGTGGGGACTACGGCGTTGTCATCGAGCAACCCATTCGGGTTGATATGCAACGGGTGCGGCGAAGGGCCGATACCGTTACTCTTAACGCCCGCACAGGTGTCGAGAACTGGCTGCGCGGCATGAAGAATTGCACTGTTGTTGAAGGTCATGCCCGGTTTACTGGCCCACATACAATCAGCATTGACGGGGCGCTCTTTGATGCTCCGCGCATTTTCCTGAATGTGGGCGGGCGCGCCAATATTCCTGATATGCCGGGTATCGGTGATATCGACTATCTTACCAACGCTGGCATGATGCAGCTTGACGTCCTGCCAAAACATCTGGTGGTGATTGGCGGCAGTTATATCGGCCTTGAATTTGCGCAGATGTATCGGCGTTTTGGTTCAGAAGTCACGGTTGTCGAAAAAGGTCCTCGCCTGGTCGGGCGCGAAGACGAGGATGTTTCCGAAGCCATAAAGGATATTCTGGAAAACGAAGGTATTTCCTGCCGCCTTAACGCAAACTGCATCGCGTTCAAACCCCATGAAAGCGGTACGGAGGTTCACCTTGATTGCGACTCTGACAAGCGCAATGTTGTCGGTTCGCATGTGCTTCTGGCGATTGGTCGCCGTCCCAACACTGACGATCTCGATCTGGACAAGGCGGGTATTGCCACCGACGAGCGGGGCTACATCAAGGTCGACGATTATCTCGCAACAAGCGTTGAAGGCATCTGGGCTCTTGGAGATTGCAATGGCAAGGGTGCTTTCACGCACACGGCTTATAATGATTTCGAGATTGTCGCGGCCAATCTTCTGGACGGGGAAGACCGCAGGGTTAGCGAGCGCGTGCAGGGCTATGCCCTCTATATCGATCCGCCACTCGGCCGGGTGGGAATGAGCGAGACGCAGGCCAAGGCAACGGGTCGCCCTGTTTTTGTATCCAAACGACCGATGACGCGTGTTGGCCGCGCCGTGGAGAAAGGCGAAACGCAGGGTTTTATGAAGATCGTTGCTGATGCTCAGACAAAGCAGATTTTGGGCGCAGCTATTTTAGGGACAAGCGGTGATGAAGCGATCCACGGAATACTCGATGCCATGAGCGCGAAGATGGACTATCCAACGCTCAAATGGGCAGTGCCGATACACCCGACAGTCTCCGAGCTTATTCCGACCGTCTTGGGTGATCTGGCTCCTTTGGATCATACATAGCAAGGCGTCTGACCGGTCATTGTCTAATGCTTGCATGGGATTGACTTGACAGTCGGACCATATATCGATAAATCCAGATATATGGAAAAAGAGCAGACCATTCAGGCATTTTCGGCCCTTGCACAACCATCACGCATGGATGCATTCAAGCTGATTGTCATGCATGAGCCGGAAGGAATAGCAGCAGGAGAGATATCGCGACTGCTGGATATTCCGCAAAACACGATGTCGGCGCATCTGGCGATATTGTCGCGCGCGGGACTGATCTCTTCTGCCCGCCACAGCCGTTCCATTATTTATCGCGCGAGGTTCGAAAATCTTCGCGCTGCGATCAGTTATCTGCTGAAGGATTGCTGCGCAGGTCATCCGGACATTTGCACTCCGCTCATCACTGATATCGTTCCATGTTGTCCGCCTAAGGAGAAGTTCAATGGCTGATCGCGTCGATGATGTCCTGATCCTGTGGAGAGGCAATTCTGCACGATTCAACAGTGGGTGCCGTTTGACCTTCTGCCTGTGCCGCAAGTCCAGGGGCTGTGTCTGGCCTCAATATCCATTTTGACGCGATCCGTTTTCTATAGGAAAGCCAATGTCTGTCTTTGAACGCTACCTCACTCTGTGGGTTGCCCTATGCATTGTTGTTGGGATTGCGCTTGGCCATTTTATTCCGGGCGTGTTTCAAGCTATCGGCTCTGCCGAATATGCCAAAGTGAACATTCCGATGGCGGTTCTCATATGGTTGATGATCATTCCGATGTTGCTGCGTATCGACTTTGCGTCGCTGCGCATGGTAGGCGCTTATTGGCGTGGAATTGGTGTAACCCTGTTTATCAATTGGGCTATAAAGCCATTCTCCATGGCGTTGCTTGGCTGGCTATTTGTGGGCTGGCTCTTTCGCCCATATCTGCCTGCTATCCAGATCGATTCCTATATTGCTGGGCTGATCATTCTAGCGGCCGCACCTTGTACAGCCATGGTTTTTATCTGGTCGAACCTCACTAAGGGCGAACCACATTTCACCTTGTCTCAGGTGGCTTTGAATGATGCGATTATGGTCGTTGCCTTTGCCCCTATTGTGGGTCTGCTTCTTGGTCTTTCTGCAATCACCGTACCATGGAATACGCTTATCCTATCGGTGGTTCTATACATCATTGTTCCGGTCATCATAGCCCAGATCATGCGTCGATGGTTGCTGGCCAATGGAGGCAAGGCGGCTTTTGATCGATTGGTCGGTGTTCTTCAACCGCTATCGCTTGTGGCATTGCTGACAACATTGGTGATGCTCTTCGGCTTTCAGGGGGAGCAGATTATCGCTCAACCGCTGGTGATTGCGCTTCTAGCCGTACCGATCCTGATACAGGTCTATTTCAATTCAGGCCTTGCCTATCTGCTTAATCGTATGAGTGGTGAGCAGCATTGTGTCGCCGGTCCCTCCGCGTTGATCGGGGCAAGTAACTTCTTCGAACTGGCGGTAGCCGCTGCAATTAGCTTGTTTGGTTTTAACTCCGGGGCCGCACTCGCTACTGTCGTCGGTGTTCTGATTGAAGTGCCAGTCATGTTGTCGGTGGTGTGGATCGTCAACCGTAGCAAGAATTGGTACGAGCGGGGGGCCGCCGTCCGGAACCTTCAAAAAGCGGAAAGGGTCGTCTAATGACTGTCACCATTTATCATAATCCTGCCTGCGGCACGTCGCGCAATGTGCTCGCAATGATCCGGAATGCAGGTATTGAGCCAACCATAATCCAGTATCTGAAGACACCTCCAGCACGTCAGGAACTGAAAGACCTCATTCGAAGAGCGGGGTTGACGGTGCGTGAAGCCATTCGCGAAAAGGGCACGCCCTATACGGAGCTTGGGCTCGATGACCCGGATTTGACAGATGAACAACTGCTGGATGCGATGGAGGCCCATCCGATCCTGATGAACCGCCCGTTTGTGGTGACTGAAAAAGGCGTGCGCCTAAGCCGACCGTCTGAAGTCGTCCTTGACATACTCCCGAATCCACAAAAGCGCGCTTTTACCAAGGAAGATGGCGAAGTTGTCATTGATGCTAAAGGAAAGCGCATTGTCTGATTTAGCCAATACTTTATCCGAGGCCCTACAGATTCCCGATCCTGAAAAGTTATCTGTTCCGCTCTCGGTACACTGGCCCCGTATCCTGTTGCTTTACGGCTCCATCCGGAAAGTGTCCTACAGCCGCTTGCTAACGCAAGAGGCAGCGCGCCTGTTGGAGCATTTTGGTGCGGAGACTCGTGTCTATGATCCAGAAGGATTGCCTCTGCCCGATGACGCGCCCGTTGATCATCCAAAGGTGCAGGAACTGCGCGACCTTTCACTCTGGTCCGAAGGGCAGGTCTGGACCAGTCCCGAGCGGCATGGTGCCATGACAGGCGTCATGAAATCACAAATCGACTGGATACCGCTTGCCATGGGCGCGATCCGTCCTACGCAGGGACGAACGCTTGCGGTCATGCAGGTTTCTGGCGGGTCACAGTCGTTTAATGCAGTCAACCAGATGCGGGTTCTCGGGCGCTGGATGCGTATGGTCACAATCCCGAACCAGTCGTCGGTTGCCAAAGCCTATCAGGAGTTTGACGAAAACGGCCGTATGAAACCATCGGCCTATTACGATCGCGTTGTGGATGTCATGGAGGAGCTTATGAAGTTCACGCTGCTGACACGCGACGTGTCGGATTATCTCACCAACCGTTATAGTGAGCGTAAGGAAAGTGCCGTGGCTCTTGCACGGCGCGTTAATCTCACGGGTGTCATATGAGCCTGTTTCTCCGCCGCATCCTGTGACAAGCGGTCGTCTCTATAGGATAGAACGAGGTCTGGGAGTATCGAAGGATGAAGTTCCACGATCGCTCGACCAGACCTCTGACGAAAGCAAGAGCTCTCCCAAACTCGCTCTCGGTACTATAGAAACCTTTGAAACGGTCGAATGTTCCCGAATAACGCCTATCTTCGCCTGCGGCGGAGCTGATCGAAGTACACAATAACAATGATCAGAACGCCTGTTATAACCCGCTGCCAGAAGGAATTGACGTTGAGGAGGTTAGCGCCGTTGTTGATTGTCGCCAGAATGAACGCGCCCAGCAGCGGCCCATGAATGGAACCTACAGCGCCGAAAAGACTGGTGCCGCCGATAACCGAGGAAGCGATGGCTTGCAGTTCCCATCCCTCCGCCTGTGTGGCATTGCCAATGCCGATACGGGAGGCAAGCAGCAATCCTACGAATGATGCGCAGACGGCTGATAATGTATAGGCGAGATAAATGGTCCCTTTGACATTGACGCCGGACAGACGCGAGGCTTCTGCATTCGATCCCACGGAAAACAGATAGCGTCCCCAGCGGCTGTGACTTAGAAAGATGTAGGCGGGAATGCCGACAAGGACCACCATCCAGAACAGGTTGGGTATTCCGGCAAAATCATTGCGGGAGAATTCGGTAAACGGGTCATTATCGATCGAAATCGTGGCACCGTTGGTAATCAGCAGGCCGATGCCGCGCAATGATGTAAGCGTTGCGAGTGTGATGATGAAGGGTGGAAGCCCGAGACGCACAATGCCAAAGCCATGAAACAGCCCGATACAGACACCGATACCCAGCGTGATCAGGATCGCCGCCCAGACGGGAAAGCCATGTGCCAACAACCAGGCGACGATGACGCTGGTGAAGCCGACGATCGCGCCGACAGACAGATCAATGCCGCCGGTAATGATGACGAAGGTCTGGCCAATGGCGAGGATCGCAATCATCGAGCCTTGGCGTAGCAGATTGGCAATATTGTTTCCGGTCCAGAAACTATCTGTTGCGAGACTAAGGACCAGCCAGAGTACTAGCAACAGGGCAAAAAGCGTCAGTCCGAACAGGACATTGAAGCGCCGCTTCGGGGTGGTGCCAGTGTCTTTGGTTTCAAGGCTCATCGGGCCAAATCTCCAGATAGTCGAGGCGAATAATCGTGGCGGAACAGATCAATTGTGCGTGCTGGCGTCGGCTGATGCTGAGCCGAGCGCTTGGGTCAGGATGTCTTCATGCGTAACGGATTTGTGGGGATGGCTTGCCACCAGATGTCCACGCCTGAAGACATGCAGCGTATCGGCAAGCTCAAAAACTTCGGGAAGATAGGACGAGATCAGAATGATACCGGCGCCGTTTTCCAGAAGGGTCGAGAACAGCCGGTAGATTTCAGCTTTTGTGCCCACATCGACACCCACTGTAGGTTCGTCAAAAATGAAAAGCTTGGCACCATGGTTAAGCCATTTGCCGATAACAATTTTCTGCTGGTTGCCGCCGGAAAGGCTGGCAGCACTGGCACTGCGCGAGGACGTTTTGATGCGAAGGTCCGAGATCTGATTGTCGGCATGTCTGGCTTCTTCGCGGTGCGAAATCAGAGCATTCCTGCTGAGCTGCTTGTAGATCGGCAGATTGAGATTGAGTGACACCGGCAAGGACAGGCATAGGCCCTGATCGCGGCGGCTCTCCGGCGCCAGAGCGATGCCGAGTTTGATCGCATCGCGCTCGCGCTCGATACGCACCTCTTTGCCGTCCCAGAGAATTTGGCCTGAAGTTTTCGGGTGCCGTCCAAAGATGGTTGTCACGAACTCACTGCGGCCCGCGCCAATCAAGCCGTAAAGCCCGACAATTTCGCCCTCACGCACGCTAAGGCTGATATCTTCAAAGCCATTGCCGCTGAGATTTTGTGTCTCAAGGATTGTCTTGCCAAAGGTAAAGGGTACCTTGTGATAAATCTGTTCGATTGAACGATTGATCATCAGGCCGATCAATTCATTCTCGTTGGTTTCCTCGATGTTGCGCGTGCCAACCAACCGCCCGTCGCGCAGGATCGAAACCCGGTCGGCGAGTTCAAACACTTCCTCCATGCGGTGGCTGATATAGACGATGGTGACGCCGCTTTTCTGCAGACGGCGGATCAGCGCAAAGAGCTGCGCCGCTTCCTCGCGCGTCAGATAGGCAGTTGGTTCATCGAATATGAGGAAACGTGCGCCGCGTGTTGCTGCGCGCGCCGTTGCGATCAGTTGCTGCTGCCCGATGGTCAGGTCGCTCAGCAGCGCATGGGCTGGCAGCGCAAAGCCAAGATCATCAAGGATTTTCTGTGCTTCCCTGATCATATGGCGGTGCTGCAGGAGACCGAAACGGCGCTGCTCTTCACCCAGAAAAATATTGGCGGCGACGGTCAGATGCGGGCAGAGCACGACCTCCTGATGCACGGCATTGATCCCATGCTGGATTGCTTCCAGCGGTGTCGTCAATGCCACCGGTTCGCCCCGAAACAAAATCTCACCGGCGGTGCGGGGAATGACGCCGGTCAAAAGCTTGATCAGCGTCGATTTTCCTGCGCCGTTCTCACCGACAATGGCGTGAATTTCTCCAGCCTTGAAAGCGAGATCGGCGGGTTTTAGCGCGTGGGTTCCAAGATATTGTTTCTCAAGCCCACGCAATTCCAGAATAGGCAGGTGAGCCGCCGCTGCGGATACATCTTCACTTTGCCCGCTGCTGGAGCGATGCGAAATATCATGATCTGTCATGGCGGCCCCACTGACTGTTGAGCAAATCTGGATCAGTCCAGCTTGGGGTTGAGCAACTCCTGCGCGCGTTTGTCGTTCATATTGGCCTTGGTGATCAGGTTTGCACCGGTATCGACATTGGCCTCTGTCTTTTCGCCTTTTGAGGCGGCCAAAGCGGTTTTGATGCCATCATAGCCCATGCGGTAGGGGTCCTGAACGATCAACCCGGCCAATGTCCCGTTTGACAGAAATTTGACCAGCTTTTCATCGCTATCGAAGCCGATAACCTTGATCTTGTCCTGCGCCTTGTTTTCGGCAATGGCCTGACCCGCGCCCTGAGCCATGATCAGATTGGATGTGAAGATACCGCGCAGGTTGGGATTGGCGGTGATCAGATCAGTCGTGATGTTAAGCCCTGTCGTGGCTTGGCCATCAGCAACCTTGTCGGCAATCAGCTTGAGACCGGGATATTTGGCTGCCAGCTGTTCTTTAAAACCTTTGGCGCGCTGGTCGAGTGAGCCAACGCCGGGAAGGGCCGTGATGAGAGCCACTTCGCCTTCAGCCTTGCCATATTTTTCTGTGATCGCAGCGGCGAGACCGTCGGCTGCCACACGTCCACCCTGTACATTGTCCGTTGTCAGGAATGAGGTGAAGGCCTTGGAATCCGCAGCGGAATCGATACCAATGATTTTGACGGATTTCGCCGCTTCATCAATGGGCTTGCCGAGAGCTTTAAACTCGGTGGGGGAGATGACGATAGCAGCCGGTTTGCCGGAGACGGCATTTTCAAGAATGGAAATCTGGCCGTTAATATCGGATTCAGCCTGGGCTCCAAGCTCGGGTACTTTAACACCAAGATCCTTGCCCGCCTTGCGCGCACCGGCAAGGACGATCTGCCAATAGAAAGATGTCGTGTCCTTGACGATGATAGGGATGGTTACATCCGCGGCACGAACTGGTGCCACGGACATCATTCCTGCCAGCAGAGCCAGAGCGGCGGTACCAAGAACGGTTCTGCGATTGATGCACTTTCCTGTAGAAATCATGGTTGTGTTCCTCTCGTAGCGCCGGTTTTATTTGCTTATGTCCGGATTGAGAGGGCGCTTTTCAATCCGCTCTTTATCGATAAAAAACATCGATCATGCGAAGCTAATTTAAATGCCTGTTCTTTGCAAGCATCTCAGCGGATCGTGAAGGGCTCACATTCTGCGTAGACGCTTTCAGGGACTTTTGTCGAAAGAAGCTCAATATTTCTGGTCAGACTCGACGGTTTTGCCGTGCCAATCAGCACATTCGCCACCACCGGCTCGCGGAACGGAAACTGAAGTGCCGCTGCCGCCAGCGGAACATTATGGTTCGTTGCAATTGCCTGCATGGAGCGCACGCGATCCAGAATGTCCTGTGATGCGGGCCCATAGTCAAAATTTGCACCGGGAACCGGGCCGGTTGCCAGAATGCCCGAGTTAAAGACGCCGCCAATCACCAGTGATATTTGTTGTTTCCGGCAGATATCCAGCAAGCCGCGTTCGGCAGAACGGTCGAGCAGGGAATAGCGCCCTGCAAGCAGAATGCAGTCAATCGGGTGTCTGGCGGCGACCTCAAGGCAAACTTCAACTTCATTGACGCCGAGGCCATAGGCCGAGATCGCACCTGAAGATTTAAGTTTCTCCAAAGCCTTCAGTCCGCCCCCAAGCAACTGGGCCATGTAGACGGCATTTTTTTCGGCGCCGTGGGTGTAGGCGCCAATATCATGCACGTAGAGTATATCGATCCTGTTCAGGCCCAGCCGCGCAAAGCTGAACTCGAAGGACCGCATGATACCGTCATAGCTATAATCATAGTCGACGGTGAAGGGCAGGGGATTGACGTAGGAGTGATCGGGGACCTGATCTTCCGGAACAGGTCGCAGAATCCGGCCAACCTTCGTTGAAAGAACATAGGTTTCACGCGGTTTATCGCGCAGAAAATCACCTGTTCGCCGTTCTGAAAGGCCGAAACCATAAAAGGGGGCCGTATCGAAATAGCGTAATCCAGCATCCCACGCGGCCTGCAGCGTTTCCATCGCCGCGTCACGCGTGCATTCACGATAGAGCCCGCCAATAGCTGCCCCACCAAAGCCGATCGTTGTCACGGCCAGCGGCGTTTTACCAATCTTCCGGATATCCAACTGTTCCTCCCAGAACAAACCAATGGTGCGAGCACTGAACTAACATGTCAATATCTGCACAATTCGTCTTTTATCGACAAAATACATTTTGCCGTCAACGCCTCTTGCGGATAAAACACAGATCAGATCGAACTATAGGTGGAACTGCAAGTCCCGGTCGGATTGGGTCGGTTCGGGATAATGAAAGAATAGAATGTCGAAGCAGAATACGGTGTTCAAGGAGGGCTACAACAGGTGTCTTCGCCTTCTCAAAGATATTGAGGAGCTTCCATCAGAACCCGAGCTTGGAACACGCCTCAGCATCAGCCGGACCACGGTTCGCGCCATTCTTGGTGCCCTGGAGGAAAATGGCCTGATCGAATGGACAAAGCGCAGCAAGACAGTCCTGCGAAAACCAGTCAAATCGGACTATTTTCCCGATGAGGAAACCGACTCCTTGTCGGAGATTATCGAGCGTAGTTTCATGCAGCGCATTCTGGCTGGCGGGGCCCAGCCCGGAATGCAGATCAATGAGCTTGAGCTTGCCCGCGATATTGGTGTCGGCACGTCAAGCGTGCGCGAGTTTCTGATCCGGTTCAGCCGGTTCGGTTTGATTGAAAAACGTAAGAACAGCCATTGGGTCCTGAAGGGATTTACCCGCTCATTCGCGCTCGAACTCTTTGAAATCCGGGAGATTTTTGAGCTGCGTTCCGCCGTTGCTTTCCTGAACTTGCCCGATGATCATCCTGCCATTCAGGAACTGGATGTTCTGGAGGCTGACCATCTTGCGCTGCTACGCGATATCGATACGCGCTATATGGATTTTTCCGCGCTCGATGAGCGGTTTCATCGCATGATCCATTCCGCTTCGCGCAATCGCTTCGTCATTGATTTCTATGACGTCATCGCGATCGTATTTCACTACCATTATCAATGGAGAAAGGTGAACGAACGGGCTCGCAACGCCAAGGCTCTGGAAGAGCATCTGGCTTATATCGATGCCTTGCGTTCGCGCGATGCGGCAAAAGTTGACATTGCCTGCCGTAATCATCTTCGGTCCGCTCGCGAAACGCTGCTCCAGTCCATGCCTGCCGATGAGGCCGTATCGGACGCCATGGAGTCCTAGCCATTGCGAGGGCTCTCATCGCGTTGGGCTGTGGCCTTGTCACGAGCACCCCACCGCAATCCGTCCATCAGCAGCTTCACCAGGCGGCGCGACCGGTCACGCCAATCGGGAGCATCGGGGATGGAATAGATTGTAAACAGCGCGTGCAGCAGATCAGTGCTGTCAATATCCCGGCGGATAAGATCGTCATTGGCCGCGGCTTCGACAAGATTTCGAAGCGAGATGGCAACCATGCCCGAACTTCCGGCAAACAGTTCGGAATTGCTGGTAACGAGTATGCGCAGACTGTTTGCCATGCCACGTTTTGCAGCGATATATCCGACAAAGCGATGCATCCATTCTTCAAGCGCAGCATCCGGCGGGTGATGCAGCGATAATTCGCCCGCTGCCGCACAAAGGTTCTCAACCTCGCGTTTGTAGACGACCTCCACAAGATGTTCGCGGGTCGGGAAATGCCGGTAAAGCGTGCCAATGCCAACGCCCGCTCGCCGGGCGATATCTTCAAGAGAGCCTTCCACGCCATGTTCGGAGAAAACCACGGCCGCCATTTCGAGCAGTTTTTCCCGGTTGCGACGCGCATCGGCGCGCATACCTTTTACACTCAAAGGCGGTGGCCCGGCATTCTCTGATGGCTTGGCGACCAAATTCTGCTCCACGCTCATGGGGGCTTGACCACGAGCAACAAGTTCTTAAGATAAGCGGAGGCCCCTCCGTTTAAGTGGAGTCCTTTTGCCTTCTTATCGCAGAATGGGTCCCAATGTCATGTCTCTAAACACAGGTAAACTCGATTCGACCCATCTGACAGGTAGGTAAAGCGCACAGCGATGTGAACTTCTCCTGACGCTTGGCGTTTGGGTATCGGGCTGTCGAATGAATCTGCATTCGCAAAGCAGGAGCGATATAATGACCGGAACAATCAACTTGAAGCTGGATATAAATGGCAGGAGTCGAGAGCTTGCCGTTGAACCGCGCGTCACTCTGCTGGATGCGCTGCGCGAGCATCTTGACCTTACCGGAACCAAAAAGGGCTGTGATCAGGGCCAGTGTGGTGCCTGTACTGTTCATGTCGATGGCAAGCGGGTGCTTGCCTGCCTGACCCTTGCGGCACAGGTTGAAGGGCGGGCAATCACAACGATTGAAGGTCTCGCCGAGGGCGATGGTGGCTTGCATCCCGTTCAATCTGCATTTCTTGAGCATGACGCCTTTCAGTGCGGCTACTGCACCCCCGGCCAGATCATGTCGGCGGTTGCCTGTATCCGCGAAGGCCACACGAAATCCGACAATGAAATCCGCGAATATATGTCCGGCAATCTTTGCCGGTGCGGTGCCTACTCGCACATCGTGGCCGCGGTACGCGAAGCAGCGGAGGCAGCATCATGAAGAATTTTTCCTATCTTCGCGCTCATTCTGCCGATGAAGCCCGCAAGGCCGCCGCGCTGGCTGGCAATATGGTGCTCGCGGGCGGCACGACGCTGCTGGATCTGGCAAAATGCGGGATTGCCGAACCTGACACCGTTGTCGATATCACCCATCTCGCTGGTCTTGACGGCATTGAGGTTGATGAGACAGGGGCATCCATCGGGGCGCTTGCCCGCATGAGCGCGGTGGCTGATCACCCTGCCATTCAAAAGGCTTTTCCGGCTGTGGCGGAGTCTCTGGCGCTGGCCGCCTCGGCGCAAATCCGCAATATGGCAACCATTGGTGGTAATCTGTTGCAGCGGACGCGCTGTTCCTATTTCCGCGATGCGGCGGTGTTTCCCGCATGCAACAAGCGTCATCCGGGTTCCGGCTGTTCTGCTCTTGGGGGTGCCACCCGCAATCATGCGGTTCTGGGGACGAGCGATCAGTGCATTGCTGGCTATCCCGGCGATCTGGCCGTTGCGCTGGTGGCTTTCGATGCAATTGTGCATCTGGGCGAAAGACAAGTGGCCGTGGATGATTTCTTCAGGCTTCCGGGAAATACACCGGATCGCGAGCATGCGTTTGAGCGCGGCGAAATCATTACGGCAGTAACCATACCCGCCTCGGTCGCTGCGCGACGCTCGACTTATCTTAAGGTACGCGACCGGCAATCCTACGAGTTCGCCGCTGCCAGTGCAGCGGTAGGGCTTGAATTTGAAGCGGATGGCAAGACTGTCCGTGACATACGCATAGCCCTTGGCGGCGTTGCAACGAAACCTTGGCGAGCCCGCACGGTTGAGGCAGCGTTGATTGGCAAAGTGCTGGGGCCGGAATTGGTTCGCAAGGCCAGTCTGCTTGTCATGGAGGGGGCGATTGATCACGGTGCGAACCACTACAAAATCGATCTTGCTCCGCGTGTTATCACGCGTGCTGTCCTGAAAATGGGAGGTCTGGCATGACTTTCGTAACGCCCAAATCCAAACATGGTGATGCGTCCGATGGCAATCTCGGCGGGCGCCTGTCGCGTATCGATGGACCGGCAAAGATCACCGGCGGCGCCACCTATGCGATCGAACATCAGATTGAAGGGCTGGTTTACGCCGTCACCGTGCAGAGCACGATTGCTGCCGGGACAGTGAAATCGGTTGACAGCAAGGCAGCGGAGGCGTCGCCCGGCGTCCTGTTGGTCTTGACACCAGATAATATCACCCACCTGAAATCAGCGACGACATGGGCCGGCACACCGGGGCCAGACGGCCCGTTTCTGGCACTGCCGAAGACTGTCAGCTTCAATGGTCAGCATGTTGTGGCCGTTGTGGCGGAAACACTGGAGCAAGCCACGGCTGCAGCCGCCCTCATCAAGGTAAGCTATGAGGAAGCGGAACATGTCTATGGTCTTGAGGACCCAAAGGCAGGTGAGGGCGTGCCAATTGATCGTATGACCATGTCCTGGGGGGATGCAGAAAGAGCATTCGCCGAAGCGCCCGTGCGTATTGAACAGGAATACAAAACCCCGCGCGAATACAATGTTGCTATCGAACCGCATGGCATTATTGCGCAATGGGAGGGTGACAGGCTGACCCTCTGGGAGCCGAGCCAGTGGGTGGATGGCATGGCCCGCTCCTATGCGGAATGGTTCGATATACCCTTTGAAAATGTGCGGATGATTTCGCCTTACATTGGTGGAGGTTTCGGTTCGAAAGCACTGTCGCTGCCGCATGGGGCGGTGGCTGCAATTGCTGCGCGCATGCTCGGCAAGCCGGTTAAACTTGCGGTCACGAGGCCGCAGACGTTTACGGCTTATGGCGGCCGTCCGGCCACCCGTCAGACATTGGCGCTTGGCGCGACAAAGGAAGGGAAACTACTTTCCATCGTCCAACACGGTGTCAATGAGACATCGATGCTTGGAATGGCAGTCGAGCCGCTGGGATCAGTCACCGCGATCATGTATGCGGTCCCCAATTTCAGTTCCCGGCAGAACATCATTCCACTGAACACGGTTACTCCGGGGGCCTTGCGGGCACCGGGCGAAAACCCGAGTGCTTTCGGCATTGAATCGGCAATTGACGAGCTTGCCTATGAAATCGGCATTGATCCCCTTGAAATCCGGCTGCTGAACTATGCTGAAGAGGACCCGCATGCAAAAATACCGTGGTCTACACGGCAATTGCGGGAAGCCTTTTCTGAAGGCGCAAAAGCCTTTGGCTGGTCGAAACGCACTCCGGCGCCAAGATCAATGCGGGACGGAAACCAGCTTATCGGCTGGGGTGTTGCGGCTGGCACCTATCCGGTGCGGCGCACACCGGGCGAGGCTCTGGTGCGCATTCTCGCAGATGGTACGGCGGAGGTGGCAAGCAGCAGCATCGATATGGGGCAGGGAACCTATACAATCCTCGCCCAGACAGCAGCCGAAGTTCTGGGTATTCCGGTTGACCAGATCCTTGTGAAACTTGGCGATTCTGCATTGCCACGGGCGCCTGTGGCGGGCGGCTCGCAACTTGCCAACCTCATGACCGGTGCGGTGCATAAGGCAGCGCTTGCCGCGCGAGAGGAATTGATTGGCCTCGCGCTCAATCATCCCAACTCGCCGTTCCTCGATCTCCAGTTGAATACACTCACTATCGCGGATGGTACGATCTCGACACCGCGCGGCGAACGGGCAGATATTTCAATCGCCGATTTCATGCAGCATATCGGTCAGGAAAAGATTGAGACCCTGCGCGATACCCTGCCGGAGGAGAAAAAGAATACCGAAGATCGCTATAATAACTTTACGACCATGATGGCGATGAAGTCACCAACGGAAGGCGGCTACTCGCTTCACAGCTGGTGCGCGCACTTTGTCGAAGTACGGGTTGACGAGGATTTTGGCACGGTCCGGGTCTCGCGCATGGTGTCGGCGCTTGATTCAGGCCGCCTGTACAACCCCAAACTCGCCGAAAGCCAATGGCGAGGCGGTATTATCATGGGTATCGGGCAGGCCCTGCTGGAGGAAGGAATTATTGATCCGCGCAACGCCCGGGTGATCAACAATAATCTGGGCGATTATCTGGTGGCGACGAATTCGGATATTCCCGACCTGCAGGTAATTTCTGTCGGCATTCCGGATCACCATGCCTCGGTGCTCGGGGGCAAAGCCGTTGGTGAATTGCCCATTGTTGGCGTAGCGCCAGCCATTGCCAATGCGGTCTTCCACGCGACAGGAAAACGCATCCGCGATCTGCCGATCACGCTCGACAAACTTCTCTAAACCTCACTCAGCGCTCGATGCTTCGTATCCTTTCGGAGTGTCGGGCGCTGACAGGAAATCTGAGCGCGAGAAGCCTTTATTTTGAGCATGTTTCCACTGAAATAAGCGTTTATTCGCAAAAAGATGCCTCCCTTCACGATGGTTCTGCTCTACCTTCCGGCAGCGGGGATAGAGAGGTACGATTGGAAGTGCCTGCGCACGCCTTGCAATACTGATACAGCTGCGCAATCGTCCATTCGTAAAGAGGTACTCATTCAATGCCCGGCCCCTATGTTGTGCGTGTTCACGGTGATGAAGAAATCCCGGAGAAAGTGGATGTTGTTATTATCGGTGGTGGTATTATCGGGGCGTCGACAGCACTGGAACTGGCAGAACGCGGCCTGAAGGTCGCACTTTGCGAGAAGGGCGGTATCGGTCAGGAACAATCGAGCCGCAATTGGGGCTGGGTGCGCATCTCTCGCCGCGATCCGCGCGAAGTACCGCTTATGGCCGAAGCACTGCGTCTATGGTCAGGTTTTGACAAGCGCCTTGGCCGCGATACGGGTTACAAGCGTGCGGGCATTCTGTTCACATCCCCCGACGATAAATCCTATGAGGACAATGAGCGCTGGCTGCAAAACCTTGAGGATTATCAACTGGAAAGCCGTATGGTCAGCGGCAAGGAACTTGATGATCTGCTGCCGGGCGGCAAGATGAACCTCAAAGGCGCGCTCTACACACCTGTTGATGGCCGGGCTGAGCCGCAAAAGGCAGCGCCAGCAATTGCCGAGGCGGCGCGCGACAAAGGTGCTTCCATTCTTACTGAATGTGCGGTGCGCGGCATCGAGACGTCAGGCGGCAAGATCTCCGGTGTGGTCACAGAGCGCGGAAGGATTGGCTGTGACGCTGTCGTGCTTGCGGGCGGTGCCTGGTCCAACCTGTTTTGCGGTCTTTACGGGATTGATCTGCCACAGCTTAAAGTGTTGAACACTGTTATCCGCACCAAACCGCTGGAGGGCGGTCCTGAATCAGCACTCTGGTCCAAAGATTTTGCCATCCGCAAACGGCAGGATGGCGGTTACACCATTGCGTCAGGTGATGAGAACATTGTCGATATTGTACCGAAATCATTCCGCTACGCGTTCAAATTCCTGCCAGCCCTGAAACTGGAATGGAGTTCGCTGTCTTTTCGCCTTGGCGGGCGCTTTTTCGATGAAGCGCGTATTCCGACAAAGTGGAAAATGGATGAGGCAAGTCCGTTCGAATATAACCGCGTGCTTGATCCCAAGCCGTCGCTCAATCTGTCAGACAGATTTTTCGATAGTCTGAAGGCCGCATTTCCTGTGTTCAACCAAGCCGAGATCGCACAGCGCTGGGCCGGATATATTGATGTTACTCCCGACGCTATTCCTGTTATCTCCGCTGTTGACGCGGTGCCGGGCTTTCATATTGCCACCGGCTTTTCCGGGCATGGCTTCGGAATTGGGCCTGCTGCGGGTCGCTTGATGGCCGACATCGTAACGGGACGCTCGCCTGTCGTTGATCCAAAGGACTTCCGATTTTCGCGTTTCAGTGATGGTTCAAAGATCACGCCACTCACCGGGTTTTAAGGTGCAACATGACCAATGCAGCAGTGACGTCAAAAAGCCGATCCCTGTGGTCGCGTATCCTCTCCGAGGCGGTTGCAACGGGTGAACGTGAGCCGACACTGGCTCCGGTCCTCCAGCGTTCTGTGATACGCTTTGACAGGCTGGAACACGCCTTGTGTTTTCAGTTGGCAGAGGTCTTGGCCGGCCAATTGGTGACGAGCGAAAGATTATTCGATCTTTTCAGTGATCTGCTGCAACAGGACCCTACGGTGCTCGCCGGTGCTGAGAGAGATATCAATGCGGTTCTGGAGCGGGACCCAGCGACCAAAAGCGCCCTGCATGTATTGCTCTATCTGAAGGGTTTTCACGCCATCCAGATCCATCGGTTTGCTCATCTCCTATGGGGAACAGGCCGTGAGGACCTTGCCGCCTATTTGCAATCGAGATCATCGCGCATTCTGCAGGTCGATATTCACCCGGCTGTACGGCTGGGAAAGGGCGTCTTTTTTGATCATGCCACCGGTATTGTCATTGGGGAAACGGCTGTCATCGAAGACAATGTTTCCATTCTGCAGGGCGTCACATTGGGCGGCACGGGAAAAGATACCGGCGACCGGCACCCCAAGGTACGACATGGTGTTCTCATTGGTGCCAATGCCACGGTGCTTGGAAATATCGAGATCGGCGTCAATTCAAAGATTGGTGCCGGATCGGTTGTACTCAAATCCGTTGAGAACAGGAAAACAGTAGCGGGCGTTCCCGCCAAGGTCATTGGCGGCGTACAGGAAAGAGAGCCTGCCCGTTCAATGAACCAAATTCTCTATGATGTCGGGCTTTGAGACCGGAAAAGCCAAGCGAAGCTATTTGATATCGGAATGCCCTGCCGGATTGTCGTTGGCTGTGCCGCGATTATCGGGTTCTTTCAACCGCGCCATCGAGAACTTCAGAACGTTTTGTATGACATCGAGTTCATGGCGCCCGGTGGATGTAGCACCCCGCGCATTTTCAGTGAGCTTCAGCATCTTTCTGAACAGCTCGCGAATTTCCAATTCGGACAAAGTCGCCGTCGATTGAATGTCTTTTATATGCATCATCCTGCCGTAACAGTCGTCAAACACTTCATCGCCATTGAAATACTTTTAGATGTGCCTGTCTGGATATGAGATTCCCTAACTTGCTCAAGAACTGGAAATTTTATCTTTCGGGAGCGATTAGACCAGATGACAGCGGCATCGATTGCCTTGACCAGAACGTCAAGTAGCTTAACGTAAGGGAACGCATGAAGGGCGCCTGGACTTTGGGAGGAGACCAATGGCTACGCGACATGATGGACAGCATGCCGAACAAATTCAGGCCGCGCTTACCGGAAGTGCCGCTGCGCAATCCGCGCTCGTGGCATCCTGGGGGCGTTCCATGCGCCTTTATGGCTTGAATCCGGAAGAAGGCGCACCACCTGATTTTCTCGGTGAACGTGAGCTTGCTGATGCCCGCGAGCGCTTGGGGTCGTTGATCACGACTGCGCAAGCAACGCTGGACCGGCTTTATTCCGCCGTTGGCGGTGCCGGGTGCTGCGTGCTTCTGGCGGATAAGGATGGCGTGCCGGTTGATCGCCGCGGCAGCGTGTCTGACGATGACACCTTCTGCAAGATCGGCCTTTGGACTGGCGCTGTCTGGAGTGAAGAGCGTGAGGGCACGAACGGCATCGGTACTGCGCTTGCCGAGCAACGCGCCCTGACGATCCATAGGGATCAGCATTTCCGCAGCCGCAATACGGCGCTATCCTGCACCGTTGCTCCCATATTTGACCATTGCGGACGCCTGATGGCAGCAATCGATGTTTCGTCGGCCCGCCGGGATCTCACCGAAGACTTTGTCAAACTGATTGCTGTTGCTGTTGTCGATGCAGCGCGCCGCGTGGAGGCAGAGAATTTCAGTCTGGCTTTCCCAAA
This sequence comes from Phyllobacterium sp. P30BS-XVII, assembly GCF_014138335.1. Taxonomy (NCBI): domain Bacteria; kingdom Pseudomonadati; phylum Pseudomonadota; class Alphaproteobacteria; order Hyphomicrobiales; family Phyllobacteriaceae; genus Phyllobacterium; species Phyllobacterium sp. P30BS-XVII. Next base: position 82,257 of record NZ_JACGXO010000004.1, on the reverse strand, counting down.
GGCACGGATCATGCTGGCAAAGCTTGGGCCGGATGTGAGCTATGAACGCAGCGCAAGCGCGCTGATTGCCGTGGATGAGGATGATCTCGTTATTGGCGCGTCCCGGACTGTCCGGCATTATCTTGGCCTCACGGATGAAACCTTGAGCAAGCCGCTGCCTGCCGCCAATCTTCTCGGGCAGAACATGGGAATAGATCAGGGATTTGCCGCAGCCGAGCGCAGTGTCATCCAGCGCGCCCTTGCCAATGCGGGCGGCAATATATCGACCGCCGCCACCATGATGGGAATGGGCCGTGCCACGCTGCACCGCAAGCTGAAAAAGCTCGGGATTAACTGAAGCCCAAGCTGCCTGCGGAATCCAATCCGGCATTGTCTCAAAAGTGAGACAACGGGCTAAGCCCGATCATTGGCGCAGGGTGACACATATCTATCCGCGCGCGATCCTTCCTCAGCCGCAGGAGGCGGCATCAATCAGTGCGCATAGACGTGCGGAGCTTTTGCTTTGCAAGCCTCTACGCCAGGGAGGAACACAATGAACAAGGTAGAATTCAACCGTACAGTTCGCCCCAATTTCAAGAAGCGCTACGGCAATTTCATCGGCGGCAAGTTTGTCGAACCAAAGTCCGGGCGTTATTTTGACAATACCTCACCAATTAACGGTCAGGTCCTGTGCGAAATCGCGAGGTCCGATGCGAGCGATGTTGAGGTCGCACTTGATGCCGCCCATGCGGCCAAGGATGCCTGGGGCCGCACAAGCGTTGCCGAGCGCAGTGTCATCCTGAACAAGATCGCGCAGGTGATGGAAGACAATCTCGCTTTGCTGGCACAGGCCGAGACATGGGACAATGGCAAGCCAATCCGCGAGACAACCGCCGCCGACCTGCCTTTGGCCATTGATCATCTGCGTTATTTTGCCGGAGTTGTCAGGGCGCAGGAAGGCGGGATTTCCGAAATCGACCACGACACGGTGGCCTATCACTTCCATGAACCGCTGGGCGTTGTTGGCCAGATTATTCCGTGGAATTTTCCACTGCTGATGGCAATCTGGAAGCTTGCCCCGGCACTCGCCGCCGGAAACTGCGTCGTGTTGAAACCGGCGGAACAGACGCCAGCTTCAATTCTGGTACTGGCCGAGCTTATCGGCGATCTTCTGCCGCCGGGTGTTCTGAACATTGTCAACGGATTTGGCTTTGAAGCGGGTAAGCCACTGGCATCCAGCCCGCGTATCGCCAAGATTGCTTTTACCGGCGAGACCACAACCGGCCGTCTGATCATGCAATATGCCAGCCAGAATCTTATTCCGGTGACGTTGGAACTGGGCGGCAAATCCCCCAACATCTTCTTCAAGGATGTGACATCAGAAGATGATGATTTCTTTGACAAGGCGATTGAGGGTTTTGTCATGTTCGCGCTCAATCAGGGTGAGGTATGCACGTGCCCGAGCCGCGCTCTGATCCATGAATCCATCTATGACGAGTTTATGGAGCGTGCGCTCAAGCGCGTTGAGGCGATCGTTCAGGGCGATCCGCTTGATCCTGCCACAATGGTCGGCGCGCAGGCTTCCAGTGAGCAGCTGGAGAAGATCCTTTCCTATATCGATATCGGTAAGCAGGAAGGCGCCGAGATTTTGACTGGCGGTGAACGCAATATGCTGGCGGGGGATCTCGCCGGTGGCTTCTATGTAAAACCGACCGTGTTCAAGGGCCACAATCGTATGCGGGTCTTTCAGGAAGAGATTTTCGGGCCCGTCGTTTCAGTCACCACCTTCAAGGACAATGATGAAGCGCTGTCGATTGCCAATGACACGCTTTATGGCCTTGGCGCGGGTATTTGGAGCAGGGATGCCAATACCTGTTATCGCTTTGGCCGGGCCATTCAGGCCGGTCGTGTCTGGACAAATTGCTATCATGCCTATCCGGCGCATGCGGCGTTTGGCGGGTACAAGCAGTCGGGCATCGGGCGGGAAAACCATCTGAAGATGCTGGATCACTATCAACAGACCAAAAACATGCTGGTGAGCTACAGCCCGAAGAAGCTCGGCTTCTTCTGAGCATTGTAGAGTTATAAAGCTGGTGGCGCTCGCGTGGCGCCGCCGGCTCCATCTTGGAGGGCATCATGAAAAATCAGGTCAGCGCCACAAATGCTGCTCTCGATCTCATAAAGACACTGCAGGCTGAGTACGGACCGATCATGTTTCATCAGTCCGGTGGCTGCTGTGACGGCTCTTCACCCATGTGTTACGCGCAGGGCGATTTTATTGTTGGTGATAATGATGTCTGCCTCGGTGAGATTGGCGGCGCACCTGTTTATATCAGTGCATCGCAATATGATGTCTGGAAGCATACCGAACTGATTATCGATGTCGTCCCCGGCAGGGGCGGTATGTTCTCGCTGGATAATGGCCGGGAAGTGCGGTTTTTGACGCGCTCGAAAATCTGCGTTGTTGATACGACTATCTCAGCAGCAAAATAGCAATCGCTTCGATTGCTGAAAATCCAACGAAACGAAATGCGGTATGGCGTCTGGGAAACCGTCGCGCCAACGCGCATAAAATCATGAAACGTTTCATCGTTGCCTTTCCTTGAAGAAGAATGATGTGATTTATCACGCGATGAGTTTATCGGGATTTATTTTGCAAATCGATTTGCAAATGCATTCAAAGCGCGATATTTTGCAGTTATGAGCACAATAGCGGAAGTTGCAGAACGCGCAGGTGTATCAAAGACAACGGTCTCGCATGTCATCAACCATGCGGATCGCGTGTCGAAATCGCTGCGGGAACGCGTTCACCGCGCAATCGATGAATTGGGTTACGCTCCCAATCCGCAGGCCCGCAGCTTGAGGACTGGACGCACCAACATCATCGCGATGCTCATTCCTGACATACGCAATCCGTTCTATCCGGAGCTGGTAAAAACCGCGCAATCGGAGCTTGAGGCAATCGGCTTTGACATGCTGATTTTCAACACGGATGTTCCCGGCGGGCGGTCGCAGGACCATGGCCGGGAATATCTCAGCCAGATCAGCAACAAACGCGTCGACGGACTTATCGTCGGTGATTTCGCTTTGCATGGCATGCACGATGCGCTGCTGAAGATCGATATTCCATCCGTCTTCATTGGGCATCTTCCAAATCAGGCAGTCGACAGCGTCAAAATCGACGACCACGGGGGTGGTTATCAAATGGGGGAATATCTTGCGAAAAAAGGCCATCGCCGTATTGCTCATGTTACCGGTCCGTCCTTTTTCAAGGAAGCAATGCAACGGGCAGAAGGATTCGAGCAAGGCTTGCACGATTATGGAGTTCCCCTCATCGAAGGGATGCGTTACGAGGGTACGTATCTCACACCCTCCGGCAAAGACGCTGCCCAGTGGCTACTGGCCCGTCATGCGGCAAACCTTCCTTCGGCTGTTTTTTTCGGCAACTACCTGATGGCGGCGGGCGCGCTGGCAGAGTTCTATGATCGCGGCATTCGCGTGCCTGAAGATATTGCGGTTGCCGTGTTCGGCGACCAGCCTCAGCTTGAATATATCAGGCCCAAACTGACCCGAGTGGGCAATAGTCCGGCGGTTCTTGCGCGCCGCGCTACCGAAATGCTGATCGATCGTCTCAATGGAACCTATGACGCAGAACCGCGCACGGAGGTGGTGCCCTGTATCCTGCATCCTTTTGATACGGCCTGATCTGACAAAGCACGGGCGATCACCGGTGGAGGAGCATCGGCGTTACGTCTGACAAGGAAGAGGGAGGAAATCATGAGCAATAAATTCAAGGGACACGATAAGCGGTTACGGACTGATCTTTCGCGCCGCAAGATACTAACCAATGCCTCGGCGTTTGCCGCTGCCGGGCTGATCGGTGGTGTCACGGGTTTCCCGTTTATCAACACAATGGCTGTCCGGGCGCAGGACGCCCCGCTCAAGTTCTGGCAGTTCTATGCGCCCGGTGGTCAGGTTCCATCCCAGATTGCCTGGTTCGAGAAGACAGTGGCCGACTGGAACGCCAGCCATCCACAGAAGGTTGAACTCGAATTTGTGCCCAATTCTGAATATATCAACGGCACCAAACTGGCGACGTCGTTTGCCTCGGGTGATGGACCCGATATTTTTCTGATCTCGCCGGGTGATTTCCTGCGCTATTACAATGGCGGTGTGCTGCAGGATTTGACGCCGCATATCGATGCTGCGGCTCAGGCAGACTTCCCGGATAGTGTTCTTGCGAGCCGAAAGGTCGATGGTAAGATCTACGGTATCCCGATGGAAGTCGAGCCGATGGCTATGTACTATTCCGTCAGCGCTTTTGAAAAAGCCGGGCTCAATGAAAATGATGTTCCCAAGACATGGGACGAACTGCTTGAGCTTGGCAAAAAACTGACGACGCCGGAACGGTTTGGTGTCCTGTTTGAGACCAACCCCGGCTACTACCAGAACTTCACCTGGTATCCCTTCCTGTGGCAGGGTGGCGGTGCCTTTCAGGGCGCTGACGGCAAGAGTGCCTTTGACTCTCCGGCGACTGTTCAGGCGCTGAAATTCTGGCAGGACGCAATCAATCTTGGCGTGGCTCCAAGGCAGGTGCTGGGCTACGGCGCCAATGACGTTGTTGCCAATCTCGGCTCCGGCTATGCGGCGATGCAGAATGTCGGTATCTGGGCTATTTCTGCCATGCAGAACAATGCCAAGGATGTTCCCTACGGCATTTTCCGATTGCCGACGCCTGCCAATGGGAAATACGTGACCGTTGGTGGTGGCTGGGCGTTTGTTGCCAATGCCAAGGGCAAGAACCCTGATGCTGCCGCTGCGTTTTGCGCTTGGGCTCTGGCGTCCATGGATCAGGGGTCGGTCGACCGGGTGGTCAATTGGTGTACGGTCGGAAAATCCGACATGCCGCCACGCAACAGCGCGCTCAAATCAGGGGGCGAGGTCTACAGCAAAGGCGGCATGGGCGTCTTTGCCAAAGACATCCATCCCGGCACCAGAGCAGAGCCGCGACTTCCGCCTGAAGTTTACAAGATCATCTCGGATGTCATTCAGCAGACCCAGTTGAACGGTGCCGATCCGCAGGCCACCGCAACGGCGGCGTCGCAGCAGATTGATGCGTTTCTTGCTTCCTATAAGGGCGCGCCGATCCTTTGATGTGCGGACAGGAGGGGAGCTGTATCGATGAATGACCGGACTCCCATCAGCAGCAGGCGTCACGGTCTGTCGGCAAAGCATCGTGAGTGGATCGCGGGCTATCTGTTCGTCTTGCCGGATGCGCTGGGTCTTCTCATCTTTCTTGGCTTGCCAATGGTCCTGTCATTTGTCATCGGCTTCTTTGAAGTCGATGGCTTTGGTGCATACACGTTCACAGGGTTCGGAAACTACGCCCGTATGATCAGGGACCCGTTTTTCTGGTCGGCAGCGAAAGCCACGGCACTTTATGCACTTATGCTGGTGCCCTCGCTCTATGTCTGCGGGTTGGGTCTGGCTCTGCTGATCCAGAAACCCGGACGTTTCAATGCCGTTATCCGCGCGATGTTCTTTGCCCCGCATATGGTCAGTCTGGTTGTCGTGGCGCTTGTCTGGCAATTCATGGTTGTCGACAAGATTGGTGTCATCAGTCGGTTGCTGCCTAAATTCGGATTGCCTGCCATCTCGTTTCTTGGTGATCCCAGTTTTGCCCTTGTCGCTGTGGTGGTCGTCAGCGTCTGGTTCCTGATGGGTTTTTACATGCTCATTTTTCTGGGCGGATTGCAGGACATCCCGGCGGAGTTTTATGAGGCGGCGGAAATAGACGGCGCAGGGCAGGTTGCCCGGTTCTGGTACATAACGCTGCCGCTGCTCAAGCCAACAAGCTTCTTCGTTCTGCTGGTCTCAATGGTGGCAGCCGTTGCGGGCGCGCAGGCCTTTGACATCATCTATGTGATGACGCGGGGCGGCCCGGCCAATTCCACCTCTGTGCTGATCGTCTATATCTATCAGCAGGCATTCAGCCTCGGTGCCTTTGGTTATGCCGCAGCCATGGCCTCAACGCTGATCCTGTTGTTGATGCTGTTTACGCTGCTGCTCTTCCTGTTCACGCGCGGAGGGCGATTTGAGCATGAATAGTTCGCATCAAGGTTCAGCCTATTTCGCCCGCTCCCAGATCACCCTTGTACGGATTATCTGGATGGCCGTCGCGGCGGTTCTGGCGCTCATGACGATCTTTCCGCTGTTATGGATGGTGTCGATTGCCTTCAAACCTACCGCAGAAACGTTCTCACCCAATCTCATTCCCGGCGCGCCAACCTTCGACAATTTTATCTATGTGCTGACCGGCGTGCCATTTCTGCGCTTCATGTTCAACAGTCTCTTCGTCTCTGCGGCTGTTACCATTATCGCGCTGTTCTTCCACTCCATGGCCGGGTATGCACTGGCGCGGCTGCGGTTTCCGGGACGGGAACTGATTTTTCTTACGATTTTCTCGACGTTTCTGGTGTCGCTACCCGTCATTATTGTTCCGTTGTTCATCATCGTAAAATGGCTCGGTATGCTCAATTCCTATGCGGGGCTCATCATCCCTGCTATTTTCAATGCCTTCGGTATTTTCCTTTTGCGCCAGTATTATCTCTCGATCCCTCGCGAGATGGAGGAGGCAGCGCTGATGGACGGCGCCAGCTATTGGCGTATTTATTGGAATATCATCCTGCCGCTCAGCCGTCCGATCCTGTCAGCTCTGGCAATCCTGTTCTTTCTTGCCAACTGGAACTCATTTCTCTGGCCGCTGACCATCACCTCTGACAGCAAGCTCTGGATGGTACAGGTCGGCATCGCCAACTTCAAAAGCCAGTACGCGGCGGCATGGAACTACATGATGGCCGCGTCGACGATCGTCGCCATTCCGACGCTTGCCCTGTTCGTGATTTTCCAGCGGCAAATTATCAATTCCATCAAGACCAGTGGCCTGAAATGACCGCGCACCATTCCACAGGAGAACCAGCATGACCGATGCCGCACTTTCACCGCTTCGCGGTCTGGCAAAACTGCGCAAGGCCAAAACCCGCCGGTTCTCGAGTTTTGACCGCACGGGAGGGAATGATGATCGTCTGCATATTGAGCCCGGCGAGACAGTGGTCATTGCCGAACATGCCGGGGCCGGTATTATCACACACATCTGGTCAACCCTTGCCTGCGAAAGCGAGAGCTTCCTGCGCAAAATCGTCCTGCGTGCCTGGTGGGATGGTGAAGCGGAGCCAAGCATTGAAACCCCCATCGGAGATTTTTTCGGGATGGGCCATGCGCAAACCCGCAATTATGCGAGCTTGCCGATGCAGGCCAGTCCGGAGGATGGCAAGGCTTTCAATTGCTATTTTCCCATGCCGTTTGCCTCACACATGAAGTTCACGATCACCAACGAGGCGGAACACGATCTCCTGTTTTATTACTATGTCGATCTTGAGCTGCACGAGACGCTTGACGAGGATATGGGACGTTTCCATGCCCAGTACCGGCAGGACCGGCCGCACGCGCCAAGCGAGGAAGGAAGGACGAACGAGCAGGTTTTGTTCGGCAGCGAGAATGTCGATGGCAAGGAGAACTACACCATCCTGAATGCAACAGGGCATGGTCACTATGTCGGTGTTCTCTTCAGCGTTTATTCGCGCAGGCGGTCCGCCGTCTGGGACTGGTACGGCGAGGGCGATGATATGATCTTCATCGATGGTGAAGCCGGAATCTCGGTCCCCGATACGATCCGCAAACCCGATCCGCGTATTGGTCCCAAAGCGAAGCTGATTGCAGATCGCGCTGAATCTGTGCCGGGTGCGAATGACGCCTGGCCGCCGACCCTGCATGGCACGGGGACCGAGGACTATTTCAACACGGCATGGTGCCCGACCCAGACCTATAGCGGTCCCTATCATGGCATCATTGCTGCGGGTGGACCCAACTGGACAGAGCCGGTTACGCTCTATCGCTGGCATATTGAAGACCCGGTTATCTTCCACAAAAGCATCCGCGTTACGATTGAACATGGCCATGCCAATGGCCGTTCGGATGACATCTCTTCGGTGGCTTTCTGGTATCAATCGGAACCGCACCAAAGCTTTGACAGGCTACCGGGAGTTGCCGAGCGCGTGCCAACATTCCGGGCGCCATACCGCAATTGGTCTGCCGTGGTGAACAAGACAAGAAGCTGATCACGCGGCACGTACTGGCATTCGGCTATTCTTCTGCTTGAACACCCGCATCATTGGCGGCCAGCCGTTGCGCCCGGCGGTGGCTGGCACGGGGCAGAAATTCCACCGGATGGATTTCCTGCAGGGCTTCCGGGGCTTCTCCGTCAATGGCCCGTAGCAACAGCGAGGCTATGCGAACGCCAATATCGTCGCCCGTCACACGCATGGTTGAGAGGGGCGGATCGGTAAACGCACTCATTGGCAAATCATCATGGCCGATAATGCTGACCGCATTTCCGCAGGCGACTTCGCGCAAGGCACGTAAGGTGCCTACGGCCATTTCATCGGTAGCACAAAGAATGGCTGTCGGTTTGATTGAAGCGCTCATCAGGGCTTTTGCGGCGGCATAACCGCCTTGCTCGGTTGGATCGCCCTCTGCCAGAAGCGCCGATGACAATCCGGTTTGGCCAAGAGCAGCTTCCCAACCCATGCGGCGATGGTGGGCAAACGAAAATGCCTGTGGCCCCGCAATATGCCCGATATGGGTATGACCATCGGCGATGAACCGCAGCGTCGCATCGCGGAAGCCAGCAAAGCCGTCGCCGTCGAGGAAAGCGTGGGGTTTGGCAGATTCTGTCCGGCCCAGCGTAACAAACGGGATACCGCGCGACTGAAGCAATTCCACCCGTTCGTCATTGCGTTTGGTGCGCACCAGCAGCATGGCGTCGACACGCTGGCCATCGACAAAGCGCTGGCACATTTCCAGCTCGCTTTGGCCGCGCGGGACGGGAGCAATGACAAGGTTAAGGCCGGATAGCGCCAGATGTTCCGCACATGCCGAAAGGATGTCGAGAAAATGCGGTGGTCCGATATGACCGGGAGCCGTTGGGAGCGTAACGGCGACAAGTTCGGCACGTTGACGGCGCAAACGGCGGGCGGCTACGTTGGGCTGGTATCCAGACTTGGCAGCGGCTTCCAGAACCCGCGCCTTCGTTTTTGCCGATACGTCCGAATAGCCGTCCAGAGCCCGTGAAACCGTGGTAATGGATAAACCAAGCGATTGCGCCAGTTGTTTAAGATTGGACATGCCCCCTCCCGGAAACGCTCATTTTATAGTTTTCCGAAACGTTTTGGAAGTCAACTACCAAAGCTATGCTAGCAATTTCAGGGGAACGGATGGGAAACATGGAAGGCGAGAGGTGGCGCGGCCGGGACTTGGGCCGGGGATAAAGTGAATAGCCCCAACGGATCATAAGCCGCAGGTCTTCCGCAATCGCTCAATAACTTGCGGAAAACCTGCGAAAAAGGATAATCAGGCGCGCTCTTCCCAGATTTTCGCCAACTCGACGAGCGTCTTGACGGCTCTTTCCATATCCTGCCTGCTGACCCATTCGAGTGGTGAGTGAAAGGCGTGGCCGCCCGCAAAGATGTTCGGGCAAGGCAAACCCATAAAGGACAGCCGGGAGCCATCTGTGCCGCCCCGGATACTGCCGCGCACCGGTTCCATTCCTGCACGGCGTACCGCTTCAAGTGCGTTCTCGACTATCTCCGGATGCTGGTCGAGAATGACTTTCATATTGCGATATTGCTGCGTGACCTTGAAGGTGTAGGAAGAGCCGGGATATTCAGCAATGACCTCTTTCACCACCGTCTCAATCAGGGCTTCCTTGGCGGCAAGCCCATCATCATTAAAATCCCTGATGATGAAACTGAGAGCGGCCTTTTCCATCGAACCGGTCACACCTGTCGGGTGAATAAAACCGTCTCTGCCGGATGTCGCCTCTGGTGCAATATCCTTCGGCAAGCGATTGATGATCGCACCGGCAATCTTGATCGCGTTCTCCATTTTACCCTTGGCAAAGCCGGGATGGATGGCAACACCCTGAATGGTAACATCTACACCGTCGGCAGAGAATGTCTCGTCTTCGATATGCCCGGCGGTTTCACCATCGACGGTGTAGGCGAACTGTGCGCCAAGCTTTTTAAGGTCGACTTTATCCGCACCACGCCCGACTTCTTCATCGGGGGTGAAGAGGAGCTTGATGGTCCCGTGTTTGATATCAGGATTATCAATCAGGAATTGGGCCATGCTCATGATCTCGGCAAGTCCTGCCTTATCATCGGCACCAAGCAGCGTTGTCCCATCGGTTGTAATAATGTCATTGCCGATCTGGTCATGCAGCACCGGATTGTTGGCGACACGAATAACCTGTTGCGGATCGCCTGAAAGCTGGATGTCGCCGCCAGCGTAATTGCGCAGGATTTGCGGTTTGACATTTGTACCGGTGAAATCAGGCGCGGTGTCCATATGCGAGCAGAAGCAAATGACCGGCACCGGTTTGTCAACGTTCGAGGGAACCGTCGCGTAGACGTAGCCGTGCTCGTCGAGATGCGCATCGGACAAGCCGATTGCCAGCAGTTCTTCGACCAGAAGCCGTCCCAGATTCTTCTGTTTCTCGGTGGTGGGCTGCGCGGATGACTTGGGGTCCGATTGAGTATCGATAACCACATAGCGGAGGAAGCGATCGAGGACAGTGTCAGTCATAGGCAGATCCAATCTTTGCACGAGAATGATGCGCTGATGTAGCCTCTATCGCCGTCGCCGTGAATAGATTTTCATTTGTTGGCGTGTTTTCCACCGGGCAATACATAGCCGAATTGCGCGCGGTATCTCCCGGCTCTGCACGGAATGTCGCAACGGAGTTTATTCCAGAGAGTTTTTATGGTTAATGCCTTGTTCAGGTATGGCAGGTTAGCTTTTATGCGCTGGCCTCTGCCGAGGCCCGGTAAAAGTCCGGTCCACTTTGGTATTGAGTATCGGGTGAACAGGATTATAGATTTTGCTTTTACGGTTCAGTCCATAGCCTCCATGGCACGGGCCGATGCGGTATATGGGAGGGGATAACACGATGACCATCGCATCCGACACTATTGATGAAGCTGTTATTGAACAATGCGAAGAGCGTCTGCGGCTTGCCATGTTGGCTGGCGATGTCGAGGCGTTGGACACGCTGCTGGCTGACGATCTGATTTTCATTGATCATCAGGGTCGCCGTGCCAGTAAGGCAGACGATCTTCAAGTCTACCGCAGTGGTGTTCTGGAACTCGTGCAGATCGAGATTCTTGATCGTATCATCAAGCCGCTCGACAATGCAGCGCTGGTTTCATTGAGAGCGCGGGTCGCCGGAGCCTATTACGGTGAAAAGTTCTCGGAAAAATTGGCCTATACGCGCGTCTGGAGCCGTACATCAGGCGCTTGGACCATCATTGCAGCCCATTGCTCCCGTATAACGATGTAACAGGCCAGACGGATTGCCGTTGTGGCTCTTCAAAAAATAAGCCCACGATTTAAGTATCGTGGGCTAATTCGTCTCATGACAATCAACGGTTGGTTATGCCGCAGGCTTCTTGACGAAGAAGGATGCCAGAACCGCACCAAGCGAAATGATCGCCCCGCAAAGAAACGCTGTTTTGATGCCGCCGGTTGTTGCGGCGAGGATATCGCCACCGCCAGCGCTGACACTCGCTGCACGCAAAGTCATGATGGCAACAAACAGCGCTGTACCAGCGGCACCGGCAACCTGTTGGGTGGTGCCGATCATGGCACTGCCATGGGAATAAAGTTTGGGTGGCAGTGATCCCAGGCTGACGGTGAACAGCGGCGTAAACATCAAAGCAAGCCCAATGCTCAACACGATATGCGCGATCAGCAGCATCCAGTACGGCGTATCCTGCTGCACGAAGATCAGTCCCCACATCACCAGACTGAGCAGAATTGCACCCGGAATAACCAATGGTTTTGGCCCATATTTATCAAACAGGCTGCCGACCTTTGGCGCGCAGAGACCCATGATCAACCCACCCGGCAACAAGAGAAGCCCGGTTTGCAAAGTGGTAAGCCCCAGCACATTCTGCAGATAGATCGGCAGAAGAATGAAGACGCCAAACATCGACATCATCAAGATGGCCATCATGACCACCGCGATCGTGAATGTTTTTGTCGTCAGCGTGCGCAGGTCAAGAAGTGCCCGGTTCTGCTTTTGCAGTTGCAGCTGACGCAAAACAAAAATTGCGATCACGGCTGCACCGATCAGGAGCGGAATCCACGGCGAGACGACAGGAGGATGAAGCGCTGCTTCACCCAGTCCACTGAGACCATAGACAAAGCTGCCAAAACCGATGGCAGAGAGGAATATGGAGAGGACATCGATTGGTGCTGTCGTGGGCACTGTAACGTTCTTTATCCGCGAGGCACCCAGTGCCAGCGCGCCAAGTGCGATTGGCAGCACCAGAAGGAACAGCCAACGCCAGTCGAGCGCTGACAGGATCAAGCCCGAGATTGTCGGCCCGATTGCCGGTGCAACCGAAATGACAATCGAGATGTTTCCCATGGTTTTGCCACGCGTTTCCGGTGGCACAAGGTTCATCACCGTTGTCATAAGCAGCGGCATCATGATCGCTGTGCCTGATGCTTGAACAATACGCCCCACGACAAGCTCGGCGAAACCCGGCGCAAGCGCTGAAATCAGTGTGCCGGCACTGAACAAGGACATGGCAAGAATGAATACAGGACGTGTATTGAGGCGTTGCAGCAGATAGCCGGTAACAGGGATGACAACAGCCATCGTCAGCATGAAAGCTGTCGTGAGCCATTGGGCGGCGCTGGCGGTAATGCCAAGGTCGGACATCAGGTGCGGTAGTGCGACACCCATGATCGTTTCATTAAGAATAACGACAAATGCCGATACCAAAAGCAGAGCGATGACAAGTTTATTGCGAGCACTGTGGTCTTCGACAACAGATTCTGGTGCCGATGCATCGCTATAGGTGGAGGAGTCATTGGTCATGATATTGCCTTAACTGGACTTCGGACAGAGATAACGGCAATCGTCTGAATAGCCAAACGATTGATGTATCCTGATGATGACGAACGGGCTTAGTCGTTTCCGACAGATGTGACTGATTATTTTGACCACATCGTGAATAAAGGACATGACGGCATGGAGAACATGCCATCAGACCCCATGAAAACGGGTTTGATTTACTCGGTCTTGACTAACGAAGGTAGCCAGCCAGTGCGCCGATACCCATGCCAGCCTGGAATCCTACATTAACACCGCCCATAATCAACACAGCCGGTGCGCGCCAGATGGCGAATTGCGCGTACATCATCATGAGGGGATTGGTCAATCCGATGATCAATGGCAATGGATCTATTCCCAAGATCATTGCGGAGCCACTAAAGCCAGCGACAATGCCTGCTGCCGCGTCGATATAGACAGTCGCCCCCCGAATGTCCGATTCGGCCAATTCGGTGCCTTTGAAGGCGTCAGTCATGTAGACTTTGCCCCAGCTTGGGTAGGATGTCAGTGACCCCGCAGCCCCAACCGATGATCCTTTGATCTTGAAGGTGGGTGCTTTAAATTTGCCGAGTCTGGCTTCCTCGCCAATTCCGCCCCCCAGACCGCCATACCAGAAGCTTTTCTGTACTCCCGAAGGATCGTGCAGGAAAATCTTGCCGCCAGAACCAACCGCGTAACCGATAGCCAGACCACCGGTGGACCCTGTTTCGTAACTCCAGGCGCTTGATCTTAAAAACATGGATTTATCCCTTTCACATGACAATGGTTGGAACGGTCCAGTTGAAACACTGGCAAACCATGGCCTTTCTGGAGAAACTGGTGATGCTGGGGTAGCCGCCCGAATAGCTCTTCTGGGACGACGAGGCGTTCGCCTTCCAATAGGAAATGCTTCATGTCCGAACCTCTTTGCGAGAGTCTGAGTTTTCTCTCAAGCAATGCTAGGGGACGTTTTAGGTAAGCCGCGAATTCTGTACAGTTGTCATATGCCAATGATGAGCCAATTAAAGCCATTCGGCGGGAATTTTGCCGTGCTGCTCGCAATGTATTACGCAGCTGGCATCAATGGCGACGCTGAATAATCATATGGATGGCATATGCCAACTGTTCAGAACTCACCGCAATCGTAAAAAGTTAGCCATTCTCGCTGCGCCTTCCAAAGAGCGCGGATGCGAAATGGCTGCCGGGTAAAACCTTGCCAGACCAGCCAATTATTAACATTGAATCTGGAGTTCAAGATGAAGACGTCATTACTATCGGGTGTTGCGGTCGCCGCAATGTTGGTGTTGGGCGGAACGGCATATGCGGATCTTTTGGTCGGTATCGGTGCTCCTCTGACTGGTCCAAATGCTGCTGTCGGTGCTCAGATCCAAAAAGGGGCTGAAGCCGCTATTGCCGAGATCAATGCTGCCGGAGGCATCAATGGCGAGAAGGTCAAGCTTGTGCTCGGCGATGATGTTTCCGATGCAAAACAGGGTGTCTCGGTAGCCAACAAGTTTGTTGCTGATGGCGTCAAATATGTGATTGGCCACTATAATTCCGGTGTTTCCATTCCGGCATCCGAAGTCTACGCGGAAAATGGCATTGTTGAAATCACGCCCGGCGCAACCAACCCTGTGTTCACAGAGCGCGGCCTTTGGAACACATTCCGCACCTGCGGTCGTGATGATCAGCAGGGTGGTATTGCTGGCGAATATATTGCCAAGCATTTCAAGAATTCGAAAATTGCTGTTATCCATGACAAGACGCCCTATGGACAGGGGCTTGCCGATGAAACCCGGAAGATGCTGGAAGGCAAAGGGATCAAGACAACCCTTTATGAAGGTGTGAATGTTGGCGACAAGGATTTCTCCGCGCTTATCTCCAAAGCCAAACAGGCGGGGGTCAGCGTCCTTTACTGGGGTGGTCTGCATACGGAAGGCGGTTTGATCATTCGCCAATTGGCTGATCAGGGCTTGAAGGTTACATTTATATCAGGTGACGGCATTGCAAACACCGAACTGGCTGCGATTGCAGGTGACGCGGTGGCGGGAACGCTGAACACATTCGGTCCTGATCCACGCACCAATCCTGCCAATAAGAAGATTGTCGACAAGTTCCGTACCTCTGGTTTTGAACCTGAAGCCTATACGCTGTATTCCTATGCGGCGGCTCAGGTTCTTGCCGCAGCAGCAACAGCTGCCAAGACCAATGATCCGGAAACTGTTGCCAAGACCCTGAAGACCAAAGGACCATTCAAGTCGGTTCTGGGAGAGATTGCCTTTGATGACAAGGGTGATCCAAAGCTGCCGGGTTACATCATGTATGAATGGAAAAAGAACAAGGACGGGGCTTACACCTACGTTCCGCAATAAGCGGTGATCTTCCCAAGCCAGCCGTGAAGATGCCCGGTCGATTGACCGGGCATCTTTTTTCCGCAAGCCGTTAAACTCCTGTTCTAATGCCCATTCTTCAGCAGGACAGGCGCAGCATTCTTGAGCAAGGCCACCAGCTGGCTTTGCTGATGGGTGCCGGTCTTGTGAAACAGGCGCTCGAGATAAGCGCGGGCCGTACTGTTCTTCAGACCTGTTTCCATCGCCGCGTCCTTCAGGGAATAGCCGCTGGCGAGCAGCGCGGCCAATCGGGATTCCGAGGGTGTCAGTTTAAAGATTGCCCGGATCTGCTCATCGAAACCATCAGGATTACCCATGTCGATCTTCTTGATGATGACAATGGCGCAGCGACCGCTCGTCAATCCAGCAAAGGGCGAATCAAACACGGGCGCAATTTCCAGCACGTAATCGGCCACCTGCCCGGCATCCCCGGAGGATTCGATAATGACACGACCACCTGAGCCGACCACGCCGTTCATGTGAAGGCCACATGCTTCAGCTACCAGCTTTTTCAATTGACGCAATGACTGGGACTGGACTGTCAGAAAGCCATTACGCCGCGCCAGCTCAGCATGGCCCGTATCCAGCAGCACTCCGGCCGGGTCATTCATTTCGAGAATGCGCAGATCCGCATCCACCACCACGGCGCCAAAGGGCAAGCGGGAGAAGGTTGCCGTCAAGGCATTGGCAAGCCGCATCTGTTCGTTGATCTGGCTTGCCCGTTCGAAGTGTGGAGTCAGAAGCGCAAAAAGCTCCGCTTCGCTGTTTTCGAAAGATGGCTGGTTGGGCCCACGTCTGATGTCAACGAATGTAAGGCCCGTCGCTGTGTGGTTAAGTTTGCAGCATAAGCCGTCATACATATCCTGCGGCTTCATCCATTCGTTCCAGAAGGTGCTGCGCCGGAACGTATCCACATCGAAAAGATTTCTGTCAGCGACGATGCGATGCAATGGTCCCGCCGATAGCGAGGTCACATAGGGATTTGTCTGGGTGTGTTCTTCGACATATTTTCGAAAATAACCCTCATCCTGATCGGTATTGAAGGCCCAGGTTGCTGTTCCATTGTTGGCGTGATTGGTGAGGCATACGGCCGAACTGTTGAGCAGTTGGCGCGTTGACTGAATGGCTGGCGTCCATTGCGTTGGATCGAAGGCGGCCAGATAAATCTGGCCAATCAGCCCAGTAATCTGCGCTAGGGATGTTTCAATCATTCTCAATTCCTTCTGATCCCGACCGCTCGCTGCGTCATGAATTCCGCAAATGCTGGAAGCTACGAATTCGCTGAACAGGGCGGCGAGCGATCAAATCTATTGTGAATATGGATACCGAGATTCTCGATCAGCCCAGTCCTCGCGATCTTTTCTGGTCGCGATGGTGTGAACGAGCGAGGTGACATGCTTGAACCTTTTAAGTCTGTGAAATCGGCATGGATGGAGATGAAACTTGAATGGCCCGGAGAGACAAGGCCGTCTGAAGTTGCGTCATTCTCTACGCCGGTTTAATTTGGGATACTCGTATACAAGTTCGTGAGTTGACATTCAATAGCCCTCTCAGGCATGTCCAGATGAAAAGTATAAGGGGGTGAAATGAGTCCGTTGGACAAGCTGTTCGGCAGCGAGATGAAGAAGCCGCAAACGGCGGCAGACCAGGTTGCCAACACTTTGCGGGAAGCTATCGTCAAAGGTACGATTTTATCAGGTGCTGCATTGCGGCAGGACGATCTGGCATCGCGATTTGGTGTCAGCCGTATGCCTGTTCGTGATGCATTGCGATTGCTGGAGGCGGAGGGATTGGTTTCCATTCATCCGACGCGTGGGGCTTTCGTCGCGCAGATGGATGCGGTGGAAATAAGCGAGATTTTCACGGTTCGGGAGTTGCTTGAAAGCGCGGCCTTGCGTCTGGCCTTTCCCTTTTTGACCACCGGGATTTTGGATCAAGCAGAACGCATACAGGACCAGATTGACGAAGAGCCCAATATCAGCCTTTGGGGCACGTTAAATCTGGCGTTTCACATGACACTGTACAATCCATGCCACAACACGCGGCTGCTCTCGCTTATTGAAGCCCAGCATGGTGCCGCTGACCGCTATGTTCGCATCTTCATGTCAAATATCGATTTTCGAGGTATTTCGAACAATGGACATAGGGGAATTATAATGGCGTGCCGTCAGGGCGATGAATTGCTCGCAGTACAGAAATTGACGGAACATCTTCAGGACGGGCGTCACAAACTCATTGGTTCCGTCAAGAACCTGTCAGAGGCAGCGGCCCGATAACGGGCGGCTCTCTAATCTCTCTCAGCATACGGCGATCCAACCAAACAGGCTTATTTGCCGCGCAACTGGCTGGCAAATGACAACTGTTCACACCCCGTCGCTCTCGGGCAAAGACAGCACATATGACGAAGAGGCGCATCATATTCCCTGAAGGAAAGGGGGGATGCATTGCCTCGGTCAACACAACAGGCTCGCCGCCCGCGATATCATTTTCGCGGTGCGGCAGCACAACAAGAGAGCGCATCATGCCACGGATTTCGCAACTGTATTTTAAAACCGCAACGATCCTGTTTCTGGTTGGCATCGTCATGGGATTGCACATGGGGATATCGGGCAATCACAACACCTATCCGGCTCACGCCCATCTCAACCTGCTGGGCTGGGTCAGCAGTGCCATTTTCGGCATTTATTTTGCGCTTAATCCAGCGAAGGCTGGCGGCAGGCTGCCGATGATCCAGTTTGTCGTTTACACGATTGGCGTCATCGTCATGACCGTTGGACTTTATCTGATGTTGCAAGGCAATCCGGCAATGGACGCGTTGGTTGGCATCGGGTCGTTTATTGTGCTTGCCGGGGTTCTGCTTTTCACGGCAATCGTATTTTCCCGGGACGCGTGACCCCGCAGTCCAGCCATGCTTACATGGCTGCACCATCCCGTTCATGCTAAAACTATTTACCAGCTCTTTGATCACAGAGACGCCGGACTTCCTCTATGAGAGACAGGACTTCCTTCTCTCTTAGAAAATCGATCTTCTGGTGCAGAAGCTCCATCTTCTCGTGCAACAATTCGATCTCAAGTTCAGCTTTGATATTGATCTTGTAATCGTCTTCCGCATCTCTCCGATCTATATCCTGTTGGCGGTTCTGGCTCATCATGATGAACGGTGCCGCATAGGCCGCCTGAAAAGAAAGGGCGAGGTTGAGGAGAATGAATGGGTAGGGGTCCCAGCGCTGTACATAGGCGGTGACATTCAGCACAACCCAGACAAACAATATTACCGTCTGAATGATTATGAAGGGCCACGACCCCATGGTTGCGGCAACCTGATCGGCTATCCTCTGACCCGGAGTTAGATTGGGTACCAGTTTGGCAGGCTTGAGATCGCGGTTTTTTCGCCGGTGTATTCTCAAGTGACTCAAGAGCTTTCGATCGCTGTCGCCGAGGGCTCGTTTTTCCGGTTCGGTTTCTGTCATTCCATCACACCTCTTGGACCGCCCCGACGGAGCGGATTAAATAATCTTGCTGCGATGGGATTTAGCACAAAGGGATAAAGTTTGACTAAAGCGTGAAGGGCGGTAAGTCGCTGGCCCAGTTTGCCTTACGCGCCGTTATCACGCGGGGCCGGGATCGCCGGTCGCAATTGCCGCGATCTTCTCCCGCAGCCAGCGTTGCACGGGATGCGTCGTCGTCCTGTCGTGCCAGACCATCGCTATACTGAAGCCCGGAACGATCAGTGGCGGCTCCAATATTTGCAGGCGCTGCGAGCGATCCCGCGCTATTCGGTAGGGAACCAGCGCGATCATATCCGACCGCTCAATCAGCTCCGGCACCATAAGAAACCCCGGAGTGGACAGGACAACACGCCGGTTGCGACCGACAGCTTCAAGTGCCTCATCCGTCGGTCCGGTAAAGCCGCCGCCCTGCGGCGAGACAATGACATGATCAAGCGCGCAAAAAATGTCCAGATCGATACTTCCCCGCACGATTGGATGGTCAGTGCGGACAATCGCAACATAGCGTTCACGGTAGAGTTTTCTCATCCGTAGCTGTTCCGGGGCGATATCGGGCGTGATAAGCGCCAGATCAACCTCGCCGCGTTCCATCGGCGGTATAAGCTGCGACGCTTCAATGGATCGCCAGGCGATCCTCACTCCAGGTGCTTCCGTGCGCAATGCGGCGGCAAGAAGCATCAATATGGAATATTGCACGTAATCGCTGGCGACGATGGATATCGTGGCGACCGCTGTGGATGGCTCGAACGAAGCGCCTTCCGCAACAACCCGCCGAACACTTTCCAGTGCCTCATGCAATGGCGTCTGCAACTCCAGCGCGCGCTGGGTCGGCACCATGCCGCGCTGAACCGGTAATAACAGCTGGTCCCCGAGAATATCCCGCAACCGGGCAAGTCGCGCCGATAGAGCCGGTTGGCTGAGATTGAGCCGCTCGGCTGCACGGGTGACGTTCCGCTCGGCAAGCAGCGTATCCAGCGTAACGAGCAGGTTCAGGTCGAGACGGTTGATATCCATGTAAGTTATACCAGCACATTAAAACTTCGATTTCAAGAATGGCAGAGTTTGGGCCACATAAAGTTCATTGAAATCAGGAGTAAGCCAATGAGCAATGTTCTAATTATTCACGCGCATCCCGAACCAAAATCCCTGACCAGCGCTCTGAAAGATCTGGCCGTCGAAACCCTCATTGCGCAGGGGCACGACGTGCAGGTCTCCGATCTTTATGCCATGGGCTGGAAGGCTATCGCGGACCGGCAGGATTTTCTTGAGGAGGCCAAGCCTGATCGACTGAACTATATCGCCGAGTCTCGCCATGCTCTCGCATCAGGCACCCAGTCTCCTGACATCGCAGCCGAACAGCAAAAGCTGTTATGGGCGGACGCCGTGCTGTTCAGTTTCCCGCTATGGTGGTTTGGAATGCCCGCTATTTTGAAAGGCTGGGTTGATCGGGTTTTCGCTTTTGGCTTTGCCTATGGCATCGGTGCCCATGGCGGTGAACGGTGGGGCGATCGTTATGGCGAAGGCACTCTTAGCGGGCGCCGGGCCATGCTTGCAGTCACGATTGGCGGCCGGGAACCGCATTACAGCGAGCGCGGTGTAAACGGGCGGATTGAGGATATTCTCTGGCCTATCCAGCACGGAATGCTTTTCTATCCGGGTATGGAAGTGCTGCCGCCCTTTACAATTTACCAGAGCAACAGGCTCTCCGAAGCCGATTGGCCTGCGACTGCCGAAGCATACAAGCTCCGCATTGCAAACCTGTTCAACGAGCAACCTATCCCGTTCCGCACCCAGAATGGCGGGCATTATGATGGCCAGCAGGTTCTGAAATCGGGATTGGGCGCTGGAACAAGTGGTGCGAACATCCACCTTGTGCAACCGGGAGATCCCCAGCAGATTCTCGACAGCGCCGTGCCGGAACTGGAACAGGCATAAGCCTATTAAGTTCGTATTATTCGGGCAGATTGACTTCGTTCACCGGTCGCGGCGGCCAACGCTTGAGAGCTTCGACACCCAGCTCTGTCAATGCGTAAACGCCGCGATCGACACGCTCGAACCAGCCGTAAACATTCGTCAGCAGAATCTTTGCCGCATCGGGCGCCGTGTCACGCAAATCGCGTGGGCGCAATTGACCTTGCTGCAAAGCCTGAGCGCAGGCGAGGGCGCGCTGACGGTAGGCCGTCATGATCGGCTTGCGGGTTCCGCCGCCTAACGTCGGATCGCCCTTGCGTCGCTGATGTTCCCTGACAAGACGCGATCGTTTACGCGCATTCTTTCGAGGCATCGGCGCTTCAGGGCTCACAATGACGCTGACGACGTCGTTATCGGCAACGCCAAGCATGCCAAAACCGAGGCGACGGCAGAGGTTGCGAAAACGGCGATCACTTTCGCGTCCCTTACCCTTGGCTGAAACCCGTGCTGCGATCCAGACTTCATCGCTCGCCGTGGCGCGGTCGACAGCCTGTAAAATAAGCTCAAGATTGAAACTGACTTTCAGTTCGCAAATGACAACAAGCGGCGGTTCGCCGTCGGACAGGGCGACGATGTCACAGCCAACGATTTCGCCCTTTACATTATAACCGGCCTCTTCGAGGAAGCCTTTGATGGGAAGGTAAAGCTCCGTTTCCAAATCATGTCCTTTGTCTTGGGCGGCAGTTTACAGCTATTCGTGGAAGATTGTCTCCATGTCGCAATACTTCACAGACAAATTTTGACGCTTTCAGCTTCGTTCCAGAATAAGATCGGCGGCCTTTTCTGCAATCATGATGACAGGCGAGTTCGTGTTGCCGGAGACAATTGTCGGCATGATGGAGGCGTCGACAACGCGCAATCCTTCCAGCCCATGCACCCGCAAATCAGGACCAACGACAGCCCGGTTGTCATTGCCCATCTTGCATGTCCCCACGGGATGAAAAATCGTTGTGGCAATATCTCCGGCGCGATGGATCAACTCATCATCACTCTGATATTGCGTGCCCGGCAGCATCTCAATCGGCTGATATTTCTCCAGAGTTCTTGTTGCCATGAGATTGCGCGCATGGCGGATCGATCCGGCTGCGAGCAATCTGTCACCGGCAGTGGACAGATAGTTTGGCCTGATATGAGGTTGCTCACCCGCATCTCGTCCGGAGATATGCACCGTACCGCGACTTTCCGGGCGCAGATTGCACACTGAAACCGTCACAGCAGGATAGCGGTGCAGTGGTTCACCAAGCCGATCCGTGCTGAGCGGCTGGACATGATATTCAAGATCGGGCGTCAGCAATGCCGGGTGGCTCCTGGCAAAAATACCGAGCTGGCTCGGTGCCATGGAGAGGGGACCGGAGCGGCGAAGAATATACTCCAATCCCATCCCTGCCCGTGTGAAAAGGTTATGGTAAAGCTGATTCAGTGTCTTCGCGCCTTCAATGCGGAAGACCGTTCGTATCTGCAAATGATCCTGCAAATTCTCGCCAACACCGGGAAGGTTGTGGACGGGCTCAAGTCCCGCTTCCTTGAGTATCTCGGGCCTGCCAATTCCTGAAAGTTCAAGGATTTTGGGCGAGTTGATCGCACCAGCGGACAGGATGATTTCCCCGGTAGCCGTTACCTTGCAAAGCCGCCCATCCTTTTGGTAGCGGACAGCCGTTGCGCGCTTGCCGGTGAATTCCAGCTTTTGGACCTCCGCACCCGTCAATACGCGAAGATTTGGCCGCTTCAGAGCCGGGCGAAGAAACGCTTTTGTCGTGTTCCAACGAACGCCGCCACGCTGATTGACTTCAAAGTACCCTGATCCTTCATTGTCGCCTGAGTTGAAATCATCGGTCTTCTTGATCCCAAGCTCTTCGGCTGCATCGCGGAACGCATCAAGGATGGGCCATGAAAGCCGCTGTTGTTCCACGCGCCACTCACCGCCAGCGCCGTGCATGGAAGACGAGCCACGGTAATTGTCTTCGGATTTCACGAAGTAGGGAAGTACATCATCCCAACCCCAACCGGTATTACCCGCCTGCCGCCAGCCATCATAATCGGCCGCCTGTCCACGCATGTAGATCATGCCATTGATGGACGAACAGCCGCCAAGCACCTTGCCGCGGGGGTAGGGAAGCGAGCGTCCGTTGAGACCGGTTTCCGCGTTGGTTTTCATCATCCAGTCGGTTCGCGGATTATCCATGCAATAGAGATAACCGATGGGCACATGAATCCAGTGATATCGATCGTTACCACCCGCTTCGAGCAGGAGAACGCGGTTCTTCGGGTTTGCAGATAGCCGGTTGGCGAGCACGCAACCCGCTGACCCCGCTCCAATAATGATAAAGTCATAGACGCCTTCATCTACTGCCGTTTGACTGTGTCTCCCGTTCACGCGGCTACTCCGGTCGCTGTGGGTTCATGCGCAGCCATGCGCTTCCAGATCGGGGCCATTGCATCGGCAATATCCCGGTAGAGTTGATAGCGGCGGGCATAGTGAACCGCCCGTGTTGCGTCAGGTCGATAATGGCGATCGGCGCTAACCATCGCACCGGCACCAGCCTCAAAGTCAGCAAATATGCCGACGGCCGTGCCCGCTGCTATCGCCGCACCGAGTGCCCCAGTCTGGCTTGACCGCGCCACTGTGACGGGGACACCGAGTACATCCGCGAAAATCTGTGGCCAGAACAGGCTGCGTGAACCGCCACCTGAAAGCACAGCTTCATCAAAATTTGCACCGGCGGCTCGCAATGTCTCGATATGCTGGCGATGGCCAAATGCCACGCCCTCCAGCAAAGCGCGGATCAGATGGCCTTTGGTGTGCCACCCGGCAACACCATAAAAACCTGCCCGGGCATTGCCGTCCTGCTGGGCTCCATAAAGGAACGGATGATAGATCGGGTCGTTCGCGGCTGGTTCTATCGTCGATGCCAGTTCACAGCAGACATCGAACGGCGAGCGCCCGTCCGGCTGTTCCCCATGGAAGAACTCGCGCACGAGCCATTCAAGGTTGGCCGCCGATGTCGCACTCGACTCGATTGCCATATAACGCTCGCGATCAAAGGTTGATGACATGAAGAACGGTTCATCAAGGCGAGGCGTATCGACAACCACCTGATTGATGCTCCATGTGCCGGCGATGATTGAGGCTGCACCTGTTCGGGTTACGCCCGAGCCAATCGCCGAAGCGATGACATCGAAAAGCCCGCCAATAACTGGCGTTCCGGCGGCGAGACCTGTCGCTTCCGCTGCTTCCTGCGTCACTGTTCCGGCTATATCTGCGCTTTCAATGAGCTTTGGCAAAAGATCCATGCATTCACCCAAGCCAAATGCGGTCATGAGTTCCTGATCATAGCGGCGTTCCGCGACGTTCAAGAGACCGCAGCCCGCCATATCGGACATCTCGCTCACCCGCTTGCCCGTCAATCGGTTGACGATGAAATCCTTGCAGAGAAAGACGGTACCGATCTTGCCAAATGTTTCGGGCCGGTGGCGCTTGATCCAGGCGAGAAGCGTCGGCGTCTGCGATGGCCATGGCCGCTGCAAGCCAATCGGATAGGTGCGCTCGCCAACGCCCTGCGCCTGCCATTCTTCCACCAGATCGGCTGCGCGTGTGTCGAGAGACTGGATGGCGAGCAGGGGTTTGCCCGCGCGGTCGAGTGTGTACAGTCCATTACCGTGTCCGGCACAGCCGATTGCAGCAATCTGCTCCGGATTTATTCCAGCCTCGTTGATGCATCTTTGAATGACTGTTCGGGCATTGGTCCAGAGTTCGTCCAGCCCGCGCTCAACATGGCCGGGGTAGGGCATGCTGCTGTGCCCTTCCTCAGCCGCCGAAGCGATTTCATTGCCCTGCCGGTCGAAAATGATCGCCTTGATGATGGTGTTGCCAGCATCAAGACCCAATAAATACTCTCCCATACGGAACCCCTCCTCAGGTTCTTGTTTTATTCTCAGCCCTGCTGGTAGAGCGCGTAGGCCTGCTCGCCGCTGGCATTGTCGTGGATGATGGCCATCAGCCCGCGCACCACAGCGCTCGGGTTAGCGTGCTGATAGATGTTCCGCCCATAAACCATGCCAACAGCACCTTGCTGCATCAAAGCTGCCGACTTTTCAAAGACAAGGCGCAGGTCCTCCTTCCCGCCACCCCGCACCAGAACCGGACACCGTGCGGCCTCCACCACCCGATGAAAATCTTCCGCTGATGTCGTAGGGTCCGCTTTGATGATATCAGCGCCCATCTCGCGGGCAAGGCGGGTCAGCGTGACGATCTTGTCCGCATCGCCATCCACCATATAGCCGCCGCGTTCTGTCACCGGCTGCATGACAAGCGGTTCAATCATCAGGGGCATACCGTATCTGTCGCAATCAGCGCGTACCCGTGCAATGTTTTGGACGCACTGGCGGAACAGGTCTGGCTCATCGGGAAGCATGAAGAGATTGACGACAACGCAGGCCGCATCCATCGCAATCGCGCCGATCAGCGGTTCAGCCTCATTTTGCAGGACAGCCCACATATCGCGATGGCGGATGGCATTATAGGGATTTCCCATGTCGATACGCATGACAAGGGCGGGCTTATCCTTGCCGGGTACATTCTGCAAAAGATCAGCCTGACCATAATTCATCTGAATGGCATCTGGGCCAGCCGCTACCAGCGCGCGCACCACCCCTTCCATATCCTCAAGGCCATTCAAAAAGGATGGTTCGTTGCAAACGCCGTGATCGATTGCCACATCGAGGCAGCGTCCGGCACCAAATAGGCGGTTCATACGAACCTTATGATTGTTTCGCATATTGTATTCCTTGTTCATTGCGTGCGGTGAGTGCGTCGAGGCCGACGCCATGGCGTTCGGCGAGAAGCTTGAGGAAGCGGTTCAGCTCCGCCGTTCGGCGTGCGGGTGCCCAATCTCTTTCGTGTGCAAGCAGATCAAGCGCTGCTTGCGCCATGTCGAGTGACAGTTGGCCGCTAATGGCCAAAGTGGTGCGGCGTAACAGCAGATCGTCAAGGTGTTCGACGGCTTCATTGAGGATAAGAAACAGCATTTCCCGAACCGAATATCCGGCGTGGGGCATCGCTTTATCAGGGCTCTCGGCAATAAAGCGCGCAACAGTTTCCGCATCGGTGCCATAGCGCTCGAAAAGTTCGATCATGCGTTTCGGGGAAACGCCCGTAGCAGACGACCGGCGAGCAATCCATTCACTTATATTATCCGGGAATTCCCGTCCGCCACCGATTGCGCGCGCTGTGGTTGTTACCTGCCGTGTCCGCTTCAGACGTTCCAATGTCATATCGGCTGCGAGTTCACCGAACGAGCGAAAGGTTGTCCATTTGCCACCGATCATGCACAGCACCGGCGGCTCATTTTCATCCGCCTCAACAATCGTGCAATAGTGGTCGCGCGGGATTCGCCCCGTGAAATCATCCTTGCTGGCCGGGAGTGGACGAACGCCAGAAAACTGGAAAACGATTTCCTCCGGGTGAATGCGAATATCAGGCAGCACGAAGGCAAGCGATTGCAGGATGTAATCCCGTTCATCAGGTTCGCAATAAACGCTCTCCGGATCATCGACGCGGATATCGGTCGAACCAACCAGAACTTTGCCAAGATAGGGAAAGAGGATGCAGATGCGCCCGTCCTCATTCTCGTAATAGATCATATGGCCATCAAGCGCGGCAGCGAGTTCAGCGTTGTCGATGATCAGATGCGAACCTTTTGTGCCTCCCATCAATGGGGTGGAAGGTGCCGTTTTGGGGAGCAGGGTGGTATTTGCAATATCAATCCAGCCGCCCGTCGCATTGATGATGAAAGCGGGTTCGATTGGCATCATCGTACCTGCGATATGGTCTTGCACGACAAAACCGCCTTGGTCGGTTCGCCTAAGCTCCGCATAGTTCAGCGCATATGCATGGTTCCCGGCTGACAAACCATCCTGCAGCAGCTCAATCCCGATACGCTCAGGATGTTTGACCCAGGCATCATGATAGGTGGCCGAACTTTTGATAGCAGGATTAAGCGCTGGCCATTTGGCAAGTGTTGCCTGCCGTCCGCGAAAACGATGGCGCGGCATCAATGCACGTTTGCGCGTCAGGAAGTCGTAAATGCTCAAGCCAGCTTTGACCGTGATAGCACCACGCCGGCTTGGTCTGCGGCTCAACCCCAGAAACCGGACAATGCCATTGGCAAGACCGGAGAAAACATCAAAGACCGGAACTGTTGTTGGCAATGGCGCGACAAGGTGAGGGGCGTTGCGCAAAAGGCGATCACGCTCGACAAGTGATTCACGCACCAGGCTGAATTCGCCGTTTTCGAGATAGCGCAGGCCACCATGCACCATGCGCGACAGGGCGGCACTAGCGCCCGAGCAATAGTCATGTTTCTCCACAAGCAGCACGTTGACGCCCTGCAAGGCCAGTTCGCGGAACACGCTGATGCCGTTGATACCACCGCCGACAACGCACACGTCCACCTTCGGACTCCGACGAAGTCCGTCAAATATCTCTTCACGGTTCATGATGCAGCCTGTTTACCTGTCCATGTCTGCCAGTTTCACTGCGATGGCCGCGTCAATGGCCGATAGGTCTCCGGTATCGAGCCGGATTGTTCCAGCTCGCGCATTGTCAAGCGCCTGATCGGGATTGCGTGCCCCGCACAGCGCAAAGGTCACGCCCGGTTGGGCCAGTGTCCACGCAATCACGATCTGAGCGATACTGGCACCATGCTTGTCCGCAACGGGACGGATGACATCGGCAAATTGCTTTGCCTTCAACCGGTTGCCGACGGAAAACCGGGGATTGTCTTTTCGCTGATCGTCACCGGCAAATACCCTGTTTGGATCAACGGTCCCGGAGAGCAGCCCCAGCGCGAGCGATGAATAGCTCAGCGTTGCAACACCAGCTTTTCGTGTTGTTGGCAACAAACCGGCCTCAAGCTCCCGGTCGATCATGCTGAACCGCTCCTGTATCGCGTCCAGAGAACCGGTTGCGATATAGGCGTTCAATTCGGCAAGATTGACATTGCTTGCACCAATGGCCCGGATTTTTCCGGCTTTGCGCAAATCTTCCAGCGCCCGCACGGTTTCCTCGATTGGTGTGGTCGGGTCCTGCCAATGGGTGATGTAGAGGTCGATGTAATCGGTGCCGAGACGCTTCAGGCTTGCTTCGATCTCATGAAAGATGGCATCGCGTCCGAGATACCGGTGAACCGGTTTGCCGTCCTGATCGAAAAAGTGCGTGCCTTTTTGGGTATGCCAGACGAGGCCGCATTTGGTGGCAATGACTGCCTTGTCGCGGCGACCCTTGAGCGCCTTGCCAACAATCTCCTCTGATCGTCCAAGCCCGTAGGCAGGAGCGGTGTCAATGAGCGTCACGCCAGCATCGAGTGAAGCCTGAATGGCGGCAATCGACTCTTGCTCGTCCGTGCCGCCCCACATCCAGCCGCCAATGGCCCAGGTTCCGAGCCCAACGGCCGATGCCTGCACGCTCGACTTGCCAATGGCCCGCGTCAGTTGTTCGTTGCTCATATCCGTCCTCCTTCAGCGGCAATATCAAGAATGCGTTGCCCCGTCGCTTCGTCTGTCACCAGCGTATCCAAGTGATTGCCCCGCATAATGCTCAGGATTGGCCGCGCCTTGTTTTGTCCGCTCGCCACGCCAATTTTGGTTGGAATGGACGCAAATTCCTCAAGCGTCAGCGAAACCAGCGACCCGTTCAGGCTGTAGTCACAGACCTGTCCGCGATCATCGAGCAGGTGAGCGAGCAATTCACTGCGCGCGCCGGAGCGTTCAATGGCATCGCGATCCGTGCTGGAAGAGGGATGCAGGTCATAATAGCTCGAGTCATCCGATAGGATGGAACCAATACCCACCACGGCGATTTTCGCTTCGCGTGCCCGTTTGAAAACATCTGCGACCGAACGCATGTTGATCAGCATGGCACGCTCGGCAGAACTGTCGGCAAAGAGCGGCGCATGAATCTGGTAAGCGCGCCCGCCAAGCTTGTCAGCCATCAGGGTCGAGACATGGTTCACATCGGTGTAATGCTTACCCTGAACACAGCCGGTGGCCGGGATTACCTCGACATCAAAACGGCGCGGTGCCTGCAACCCGGCAACCACGGCGCTGACGCCCTTGCCGCCGGTAATGCAGATCGTATCGCCATCGGTGATCTCTTCGAGCAGCAGGCGTGCAGCCGCTTCACCCACCGCCTGAAGGGCTGTTTGCGGATTGTCTGATACGGTTGGTACAACAATTGCCCGGCTGATGCCGCCAAGCGCCAGCAATTGCTCTTCCATATCAACGAGAGGTTCAACCGGCGATTTGATCTTGATCTCGACAAGGCCAAGCTGGCGGCCACGCTTGATCAGGCGGTTGACCGTTGGCTGTGAAATCCCGAGCTGCTCGGCAATCTGCGCTTGCGTCAGTCCTTCCAGAAAATGCAGGACGAGTGCCTGATGCATCTGCCGTGCGATAACGATTTCCTCGCGTGGTGCCACATGTTTCTGGTTGAGTTTGATAAGTGCCATGATCAGGACGCCTTCCGCTTATGCAGGAAATGGTCGATGGAGACTGCGGCCAAAAGAATGCAGCCTTTTATCATGTCCTGCCAGTAGACGGAGACATCAAGCAGGACCAGAGAACTGGTGACGAGGGACAACAGGGCTATGCCAAGGATGGCGCCAAGAATTGTACCCGAGCCACCATTGAGCGAGGCGCCGCCAATGACCGCTGCTGCAATGATATTCAGCTCCATGCCAACGCCGAATGTTGGGGTGGCTGCACCAAAGCGCGACATGTAGATAACACCGGCAAAACCAGCGAGTGTCGAGCAAAGAACTGTTACCCAGAACTTCACCTGTTTTGTCCGGATGCCGGAATAGAGCGCAGCCTTTTCATTACTGCCCGTATAGAAAACCTTGCGCAGGGCTGTTGCGCGCCGAAGCAGAAAATCAAAGAGGACGACAACCGCAAAAAAGATGAGAATGACATAGGGTACGCCATGGAACGAGCCTTGACCCACGGCTTTGAATGCTGGTGGCAGTGTGAAGAGCGAAAGCGGCGTTCCCTTGGTGATGATCAGGCAGAGGCCGCGCACGATCACCATGCCTGCCAGCGAAGTGATGAAGTGATTGAGCCCCACCACCGTTACAAAGAACCCCATCACACCACCGATCAGTCCGCTGGCAAAAATACCAATGAGCGATGCTATCCATGGGTCAAGCCCGGCGAGGAAAAGCGTGCCTGACAGCACCATGGCAAAGCAGACAACCGACCCAACGGCAAGATCGATGCCGCCGACGATCAGAAGGATGGTCATACCGACAACGACAATACCCTCCACCGAAAAACTCATCAGCATGGCGCGGAAATTGCCGAGTGTCAAAAAGTGCGGAGAGACAAAACTCATCACAATGCAAAGGGCAAGGATGATGGCGATCAGGCCTGCTTCACGCATCGACCCCAATTTCTTCCAGGGCGAACCTCGCATATCCTTTGCCATCATCGTATCGACTGCCATTGGTGTATCTCCCACTGTCTTCTCTTCAGGCTGCATGTTCTGATGCATGCGTTGTTTGCCCGTCTTGTGTCTGTTTCAGGCCCGATGCGAGCCGGATAATTGCTTCTTCACTCATCTCGTCGCTGCCAAGCTCGCCCGCTACCGCGCCCTCGCGAATGACCAGCACCCGGTCACACAGGCCAAGCAATTCGGGAAGTTCAGAGGAAATAACGATGATGCCGATGCCTGAACGCGCAAGCTCGCGCAGCAGAAGATGGATTTCCGATTTTGCGCCAACGTCAATGCCGCGCGTCGGTTCGTCCATCAGAATAACCTTGGGTTGCACCGCAAGCTGCTTGGCAATGGCAACTTTCTGCTGATTGCCACCGCTAAGCGAGGATACCGGCATGTCTACATGGTTCATGCGCACGCCAAGCCGCTGCGCGAAATTGCGAGCAAGCTGCCCCTCAGCCTTTGCGTCGATCAGGCCAAGATGACCCGTTACGGCATTCAGATTGAGAACTGAAATGTTCTGGGCAATCGACAAATCAAGGAAAACGCCGGAACCCTTCCGGTCCTCCGAGAGATAGACAATTCCGGCTTTTACCGCGTCCGCATAGTTTCGAATGCTTTTTGGCTGATTGTGCAGGCGTACCTCACCCTCGGCGATCGTGCGCAGTCCGCAAATGCCCTCGGCGATCTCCGTGCGGCCCGAGCCGATCAACCCGCCAATGCCAAGAATTTCACCCTTAGCCAGATCGAAGGATACATTGCCAAACCGGTTTCTGTCGCCAAGATTGCGAACCGACAAGATTGTCTCATCCGGGCGCGCGGCATTCTCCTGTTTTGGTGGATAGAGCTGCGTGATCTCGCGGCCAACCATGCGGCGCACCACATCGTCCGGCGTTATATCAGCGATATTTTCAGTGGAGACATAGCGCCCATCGCGCAGGACCGTTACCCGGTCGCAGAGGTTGAAGATTTCTGCCATGCGATGGCTGATGTAGATGATGGAAATGCCATGCGTCTTCAGTTCCCGTATGATCTCAAAGAGTATGCGCGTTTCTGCCTCGGTTAATGCAGCCGTCG
This sequence comes from Phyllobacterium sp. P30BS-XVII, assembly GCF_014138335.1. NCBI lineage: Bacteria > Pseudomonadati > Pseudomonadota > Alphaproteobacteria > Hyphomicrobiales > Phyllobacteriaceae > Phyllobacterium > Phyllobacterium sp. P30BS-XVII. Next base: position 50,847 of record NZ_JACGXO010000004.1, on the reverse strand, counting down.
GCTCGTCAAAGATCAGCACGCGGCAATCGAGCGTGAGCGCCTTGGCAATCTCCACCAGTTGCTGGCTGGAAATTGTCAGATCACCGACCTTCTGGCGAACATCAATGGGGGCAAGCCTGTTCATGACCTTTTGTGCGTCGCGCTCAAGCTTGCGGTAATTCATCAAAAAAGACCGGCGGCGGCTGGTGGTCGCCATAAAAATGTTTTCGGCAACACTTGCATCGGGGCAAAGAGCAATCTCCTGATGCACAAGCCCGATGCCAAGGGACTGTGCAACGGACGGGGATGCGATCTTCTGCGGCTTGCCATCGAGCAGGATTTCCCCGTCATCAGGCTGAAGCACCCCGGCCAGAATGTTCATAAGGGTGGATTTGCCAGCGCCATTCTCGCCGCAAAGCGCGTGAATTTCGCCTTTCGCCAAAGCAAAATTGACATTTGTCAGCGCTTTCACCGCGCCAAAATGCTTGGTGATATCGCGGATACTCAAAACCGGTTCCTGTGACATCGCGCCTTCCCCCATTGTTTTCAAGGCTATCCAGACCTTGCCGGTCTGGATAGCTGACGACGAACCTTACTCGTCAATACCCTTGGTGCCGCGGCGCTTCAGATACTTGTCCCAGAAGAAGTCATCCGCATTGTCGGCTGTCACGATGGACAGGCCATTGTCAACAAAGGGGATGCTCATCGGGTTGGTACCGGCGCGCTTTGCATCGTTCATCGGATCGATCAGTTCCGGATGCTTGGCGAACCAAAGCAGCATGAAGCCCATATAGCCCTGCATGCCCTGATTTGGGTTGATCGAGCCGAAGACCTGACCGGCCTTGATCATATCCAGAATATTGGCGTTTACGTCGGCGCACATGACGAGAATCTTGCCGCCGCTTTCCTTATTGGCCTGCGCCGCACCAATGGCCGAGTTTGCCTCTGGCATGAAGACAGCCGCCAGATTGGGGTTGGCCTGAGCAATGCTCATCAACCCCTGGTAAGCTTTGGTCGGGTCCTGATTGGACGCTGCGCGACCGACCAGTTTCATGTCAGGCCATTTTTCCTTCATCCGGTCGACAAAGGCTGTGACACGCCGGTCGTGATTATCCTGTCCCGGATTTTCAAGAACGGCATATTCGCCTTTTCCACCCAGCTTGGTGGCAATCGCGTCGGCGGCATAAATGCCCTCGCGCTTGTTGTCTGATGTGATGAAGGAAATCCGCTTGGAAAGCGGCGAGTCGGCGGCAAAAGTGACGACGGCAGTACCCTGATCAACGGCGCGGTTGATCGGCTCGATGAAAGGATCGGAATTCATTGGATGAACAAGAATACCGGCCGGATTCTGCGCCAGAGCCTGATCGAAGCTGGCGATCTGCTTGTTGACGTCATACTCAGGTGTGCCGGTATATGCAGTCTCACAGCCCAGCTGCTTGCCCGCCTGTTTGAACATTTCGTAGACGGGGAACCAGTATTCAACGCCGGAAACCATTACGTTCATGACGTATTTTTCGCCGGGTTTGCAGCGAAAGGGATTTTCCGTTTCCGCGCTGGCTGGTGATGCAAAAAGTGTGGTCGCAAGGACCGCCATGGCGGTCGTGCCCAAAAAAGTGCGCAAGTGTCCTCCTCGAGGCCGAAGCCCCTCCCATTGGTGTGTGGCGCCTTGGATGGCGACCGCTGTTCCTTATGAAGGCCAGCAATCCTCCTCGAGTGCTGGCAGGGGTAACTAAGCGCATTGCAAAGAGGCCGTCAATATAATTCAGTCAATGAATTATAATTCATGCCGCTTCACTATCGTCCTGTTTACGCTGCTCCATAACGCTTGCGGATATGCCCGATGAAATGGTCCGCGTTGAGCTTTTCGCCGGTGGCTCGCAGAAGCAATTCCGGCGTGGACCAGCGTGAGCCTTGCGACCAGATATGATCGCGGCGCCATTGATTGACGGCTGTAAAGTCACCTCTGGCAATATCATCATCGGCTGCGGGATGCTCTTTTGTCAGGGCCGCCCATTGCTGCGCAGCCATCATTGCGCCGAGTGTGTAGGAGGGGAAATAGCCGAATGCACCACCCGCCCAATGCACATCCTGCATGGGTCCATCGGCTGGATTATCAATCGTGGAAAGACCAAGATATTCGCGCATCTTCGCGTCCCATGCTTCCGGCAAATCGACCGCCTCAAGCCGTCCCTGAATGAGATCCTGTTCCAGTTCGTAACGCAGGATCACATGCAGCGGGTAGGTGACTTCATCAGCATCAACACGGATGAGCCCACGCTCCACCCGATGCACATGGGGAATGATGTCATCGATCGACCATGTTTCACCCAGATGCTTTTCGACAATAGGCAGTGCCCAATGCCAGAATGCTGGATTGCGCCCAAGCTGCTTTTCGACAAACAGACTCTGGCTTTCATGCACTGCCATGCCGCGGGCTTTTCCCACGGGCCAATGGGCCCATTGCTTGGGAAGATTCTGTTCATAAAGCGCATGGCCGGTCTCGTGCAGCACACCCATGAGAGAGGAGAGAAACTCCGTCGTCCGGTAACGGGTCGTGATACGAACATCACTCGGTACGCCGCCACAGAACGGATGGTGCGATATGGACAGGCTACCGTGTGAAAGGTCGAACCCAATGGCAGCCATCATGGCAAGGCCAAGTTCACGCTGCTTATCGATGGAATAGACGCCCGAGAGTGGTTTAAGCGGATGTTTTGCCAGACGTTCCTCCTGCACGGCAAGCGCTTCAGGAACGAAATCCTTCAGGAAGTTTTTCAGCTCGGCAAATACCGGCGAGATCTCGGCGGTGCGATTGCCCGGATCGTGCTGTTCAATCATCGCGTCATAGAGACCAAGACCAAGCACTTCGGAGCGCATCGCTGCTTCTTCGCGCGCCAGTGTAACGACGCCCTCAAGTGCGGGTAGAAATCCCGACCAATCATTCTTGGCGCGCAGATCGCGCCACAACTGCTCACAGCGAATTCGAGTATTCATCTGCCGCTCGACAAACTCGGCTGGTAGGCAGGTCAGATTGGTATAGTTCCGCCTGAACTCTCTGACAGCCGTCTCCTGCTCCTCGCTGAGCGGTTCAGCTTCCGCGGCAGAAATCCAGTCGGCAATCTCGGGCGCTGACGCCTGACGATGGTACATGCCGGCAAGTGTGCTCATGGCTTCGGCACGTTTCTCGCCGCCACCAACGGCCATATGGGTCGCCTCATCGGCGCCAAGAATGGCAAGTGCGTGTTCCAAAGCCTCAAGTTTGTGGCCAAGTTCATCGATTTTCTGGAAGGACATTCTATTCCCCTCTGGGCGATTCCTGATTCAAAGCAGGGCCAGAGAGGACTTCAATTCGTCGGGGAGCGCAAGATTGAATCGGGCGGCAAGGCAACCATCGATTCCCCGGTTCATTTCCCAAATGGCGACGCTGCACCAAAGGAAGAGGCTGGGAATGTATATAAATTATGCGACCAATATATTAGGTATATATGATTGAAATTTACTTCAAAATTTGAAGCGTTTTTCGATAAAAGCGAGAGTTTTCAGCCTATTTCCGCCAGTGATATTTGTTGTTCATTCTAATCAACTGGCGGTCGAGCGTCTAGCGATTTTATACTGACATAATTAGTTACGATTGTTGATAGTTGCAGATATTGACTGTTGGTTTTTTCGACCATGAATTGCCGGTCAGGTAAAGTTACCTCGGGCGGAATGGGTCAACTTCCGTTCGTTCACAGTTACGACAGATGATTACAAAAGCGTACTCCAAATGAACAAGGGGATTCGTTACAATGTGCATTTTGTGTCAAAATGGTATGCCTCAAAAACATGCGCCTACCAGCACTCAGCAGTTCTCTGCGAGTGAAGTAATATCCAGCGCCGCGAGTGTGCCCGGCGATAAATCCTGGCAGAACATCGATCAAACTCCACTCAACACGTTCGGCAAGAGCACCGATTACGAGGCATTTCTCGATTATCTCGGCGCGCTGCAGCGGGATCTTACGCCCGAGATGGCGCAACAGCCCATCAAAGTGAATCTGGAGGAACTTAACAATCACCCGGATTATAAAGCCGCGGCAATGGCAGCGCTGCAGCAGTGGTCCACGGTCACGCCGCTCAAGTTCGAATTCGTCACATCAGGCGAATATCTGAAGGTTGTCAGCCCTGAAGTCGGGGAAAAGGATGACGGGAGCGCCTATTCCAGCGGCCATTATGTCAGTGTCGGGCAGCGGTTCCATGACACAGAGGTCGATAAGACAGCGCCGGGCGGATATATTTTCAACACGTTCATCCATGAATTCGGCCATGAATGGGGGCTGAATCACCCCGGTGTCTATAATTACGGCGGACCCGGCGGCGAACAGATCACCTATCTGGCAGGTGCCACATGGGTATATGATCAGCAGCGTTACAGCGTCATGTCTTATTTTGACGGTATTGACGTTGGCGAAACCACGGCATGGTCGGCAACCACCCCAATGGTCGGTGATATTGAGGCGGTCATTCGCCACTATTATTCCACGGTTACAAATGGAGTGCGGACATATCAGGATGTCCAGCTGAACACTGGCAACGACGTCTACGGGTTTGGCAGCACCAAGCTTGGATATGAACTGAAGACGACTGGAAACGGTCATGATATCGGCTTTGTCATCCATGACACAGGCGGTTTTGACACGGTAGATTTCTCCGGATCAACGGCTGGTACAACGCTTGATCTGCGGGCAGGCCGCTGGTCCAGTGTCAATGGCCATAACAACAATGTTGTTATTTATCAGGGCCATAATGCCGATGCGACAGACTACTACATCGAAAAGGGTGTTGGCAGCGCGTTCAACGACATCATTCTGGGTAATGATGGCAATAACGAGCTGATTGGTGGCGCCGGTGATGACAAAATTGCTGGCTTTGCAGGCAATGACCGGCTTTATGGTGATGCTGGCAATGATGAACTTGACGGCGGCGCTGGTAATGACCTGCTTCTTGGTGGTGCCGGGAATGATTATCTTGATGGCGGCGACGGTGCCGATTCCATTCGTGGCGGCAATGGTGATGACCACATTATCGGCGGTCGGGATTCTCTCGCCAGTCGCGATATCAACAATACCATTCCAATTTCGCAATTGCCTGACCAGACCGAAAGTCTTGACGGTGATGACAAGCTGTATGGCGAAGGCGGCAACGATATCATCGAGGGCGGACAGGGTAACGATATTCTGGACGGCGGCGCAGGCGATGACATTCTGCGCGGTCAGGATGGCGTGGATGTCTTCATCGGCGGTGCCGGTTCCGACACTGTTGATTTCAGCCATGAAAGCCCGTTCCAGTTGCTCGTCAATCTGGAGACCAATGTTGCAAGCGGCGGTACAGCCACCGGCGATACGTTCTACAGCATTGAAAACCTGATCGGTTCGGATGATCGTATTGATCGGTTTATCGGCAACAGTGCGGACAACCATTTCCAGGGCCTTGGCGGCGGCGACGTCTTCAACGGCGGTGATGGAAATGACATACTCGACGGTGCCCGCGATGCCGATATTCTCTACGGCGATGCCGGTGATGATATTCTGATCGGCGGTGCCGGATTTGATTATCTCAATGGTGGTGAAGGCAATGACACCGCAGTTTATACAATCGGTGCCGACTCCCGGAGCAAGCAGGGCGTTAACGTCAATCTTGCTACAGGTGTTGCCAGTGGCGGCGACGCTGAAGGCAATGCTACCGGCGGGGCGAAAGGCGATATACTCGTGTCGATCGAGAATCTCGTCGGTTCGGCCTATGACGACAATCTCTTCGGTGATGCCGGTGTCAACAGACTCAGCGGTGGCGGCGGTAACGACACAATCGGTGGCGGCGCTGGCAAGGATTATATCGATGGCGGCGAAGGCCTTGATATGGTTGCCTTCTACGACAGCACACAGGCTGTAAACATCGATCTGGCTGGCAATACCGGCGAGGATACACTTGTGTCAATCGAAGGCATTGCCGGATCAAGTTTTGATGACACTTTGTCTGGAACCGCTGGCGATAATCGACTGGTTGGACAGGGCGGTAACGATACCCTGAACGGCGGCGACGGCAACGATATCCTCGACGGCGATTTCGAACCTTTCCCGGTTTCCGGAATTGGTCTTGGTGATAGTTATGCCACTTTGGGAGCCGATGCGACGAACACCTCGTTTGCCAACGCTTTCGACCTCACCAACAAGTTCTCGACATTGGCCGACGCAGACATCGCCAATGCTGAAACAAAGCCGCACTCGACCGTTAACGCGGTTGGTAATGGGGCTGCGGGTTATTATAAGGTAACGCTGAATGCCGGGTCCATTATCACTGTTGATATCGACCACACCGTTGGGGCGTTCGACAGCTATATCAGGCTGATGCAGGATAATGGCGGAGCCGGAATTGAAGTTGCCAACAATGATGATGGCGGCGGTGATCCCGGCTCGGTTGGTCGCAGCACAGATTCTGCATTGACCTTTACTGCAACGACAACAGGAACTTACTACATCGTTGTCGGGAACTATGACGATCCGAACTCCGTTCCTTCGCAGGTTCCATACGAAGTCAACGTATCGGTGGCTCCGCCCGTTCCATCCATGCCGCATATCGGCGTTGCCGGTAACGACACGCTTAATGGTGGAAAGGGCAACGACACCCTGTTCGGACGGGAAGGCAATGACAAGCTCAATGGTGGTGTGGGTAATGACACATTATCAGGTGGGTTTGGCAACGACACCTTCTCTTTCAATGCCGTCGGGTTCGGTAACGATATCATCAGCGACTTCAATATCTATGCTGGTGAACAGGATGTGCTGGAGTTCAGCTCGTCCATCTTCGGTAATCTGGATGAAGTGTTGAACAGCGCTGTGCTTCAGGATGGCAATGTCTTGCTCAAGGACGGCAATAGCAGCATCCAGTTGGCGGGATGGAATGACGTAAACGCGTTCAAGCAGTTCGCCACCTCTCACGCGGATAGCTTCCACTTCGTCGGTCAGCCTGCATTCAGTTCCAGGGCTCTTGCTGCTTGATTTGAAGCTGATATCGCAATGGGGCCCAGGGGTGTTGACGCACTTCCTGGGCCCCGTTAAAGCTCCAAAGGCAATTTTAGCGACATGATAATGTCGGCAAATGTTTTGGATATACGACGCGCCTTTGCGCGCGGGGGCATGGATTTTGTTGCCGTTGAGGTAACGGATTGTGGGGGAGACAATCATGATCACAAGCACGCGACGGCTTCATCATGGATAATGTGAGCCCAGGGACAGAGTCCAGGGAGGCAAGCGTCTTTGGTGGACAAGCACCTGACAGTGGCCTCGCGGCGCTGGCAGCAATCGCAGGATATTACCGGATTGCCACGCGGCCCGAGACGCTCGCACGGGAATATGCACTAAAGGGCGCAGCGGGGCCTGAGGATATTCTCCGAGCCGCCGGTTCCATTGGCCTGAAGGCGCGCATTGTCAAAGCAAGCGATGCCAAACGGCTTTCAACACTGCCGGTCCCGGCCATGGCTTGCCTAGATGACGGAACATTTGCCATCTTCGGCGGCGTGAATGCCGAAGGCAAATGTCGGCTCGTCAATCCATTGGGCTTCACCTCGCGCGAGATCCCGGTTGCCGAATTGCTGCAATTGACGGCTGGCAAGTTCGTTCTGGTGCAACGGCGCTTTGCCGGAGCCGGTGCTTCACGCGAGAATTTTGGCTTTCGCTGGTTTCTCCCATCGCTCTGGCGCTACCGGCGCGTTTTTGGCCATGTGTTGCTGGCCTCGCTGTTTGTGCAGCTGTTTGCCCTTGTTACACCGCTGTTCTTTCAGGTGGTGGTGGACAAGGTGCTCGCGCATCGCAGCTATTCAACGCTGATCGTTCTGGTGATCGGCCTTGCCGCTATCGGATTATTCGATGTGGTGCTGCAATATCTGCGCACCTACGCCCTGTCACACACGACCAACCGCATTGATGTGGAACTGGGACGACGCCTGTTTCGTCATCTCCTCAACCTGCCGCTCAGCTATTTTGAGACGCGCGCAGCGGGCCAGACGGTCGCACGGGTGCGTGAGCTTGAAACGATCCGCAATTTTCTGACCGGACAGGGGCTATTCTCCGGCCTCGATCTCATCTTCACAATTGTATTCATCATTGTGCTCTTTGCCTATTCGGCAAAGCTCGCATGGATCGTCGTTGCTTCCATTCCCTTCTATCTTGCCATCGGCTTTCTCATCCGGCCTTTTCTTAAAGAACGCATTGACGAGAAGTTTGATCGCGGTGCCTATAGCCAGCAGTTGCTGGTGGAGACGGTGGTGGGTGTGCAGACACTGAAAGCTGCTGCCGTGGAGCCGGTTGTTGCGGCCCAGTGGGAAGAGCGGCTTGCCGCCTATGTCCGCTCCTCCTTTGCTGCAACCATGCTTGCAGCCAAGGGCCAGAACGCCATTCAATATGTCAGCAAGGTCACCAGTGCAGCGCTGCTTCTCTTTGGCGCGCAGGCGGTGATCAATGGCGAATTGTCTGTTGGCGCGCTCGTCGCGTTCAATATGATTGCGGGTCAGGTGGCACAGCCGATCCTGCGTCTATCGCAGCTATGGCAGGATTTCCAGCAGGTGCAGGTATCCATCTCGCGATTGGCTGACATTCTGAACGCCCCGCAGGAGCCGCGTCCGGCGATTGCCGTCAGCCTGCCCGTACCCAAGGGCGCCATAGAATTCAAGTCGGTCAATTTCCGCTATTCGCCCGACGCGCAGGATGTGCTGAAAGATATCAACCTTTCGGTTCGTCCCGGCGAAGTAATTGGCATTGTCGGGCCATCGGGCTCGGGCAAGTCGACGCTGACCAAGCTCGTCCAGCGGTTCTATATTCCCAATAATGGACAGGTGTTTGTTGACGGGCAGGATATCGCGCAGGTTGATCCGGCGTGGCTGCGCGCCAGTATTGGCGTGGTGCTGCAGGAGAACATGCTGTTCAACCGCACCATCCATGACAATATCGTGCTTGCAGCTCCGGCGATGCCGCGGGAAGGGGCCATGCGCATGGCAAAGCTTTCTGGCGCAGAAGAGTTTATCTCGAAACTGCCCCGAGGCTATGACACGCTGATCGAAGAGCGCGGCGCCAACCTTTCCGGCGGGCAGCGTCAGCGGCTTGCCATTGCCCGGGCACTCGCCACCAATCCACCCATTCTCATTCTCGACGAAGCGACAAGCGCGCTCGACTATGAGAGCGAACGGATCATTCTTGCCAATATGCGCGAGATCGTGCGGGGACGAACTGTTATCATTATCGCTCACCGGCTTGCCACTGTGCGCTACTGCAACCGTATTATCGGCATGAAAGACGGTCGTATTGTCGAAGAGGGCACGCACGACACGCTCATTGCCAAAAAGGATGGTCTCTACGCGCATCTGTGGCAACTCCAGTCCGGGAGCAACAACGCATGAATGCGCCCATGAAGCCTGAGCAGGCGAAGTCGGAAAAGATCACGAAGGACGCGCTGAAGAGGATCAAGCGGCAGCGGGCCGACAACCAGTTTCTGCCGGCAGCGCTGGAGATACTTGAAACACCGCCATCTCCAATCAGAACAGCCTTTATCTGGTTTATCTGCGTCCTTGCAGCAAGCACCATCCTGTGGGCCTATTTTGGCACCTTCGACATTGTGGCAACGGCACAAGGCAAGGTGCAGCCAACAGGCCGGGTGAAGATCATCCAATCGATCGAGCTGGGTCGAACCAAGGCTGTCCCTGTGACGAACGGCATGGCAGTCAAGGCCGGTGACGTGCTTGTCGAACTTGACGACATACAGATCAAATCCGAAGAAACGGCGCTTGCAGTCAGCCTTCAGGCATATCGCGCCGAAGTTGCCCGCCGCGAAGCAGTGCTTGGCACGGTTGCCGACTGGCAGAAGAACGGGTTGCGCAATGCGGAACCGGTGTCGGAGCAGTCGGTTACTTTTCCTGATGGTATCTCCGAAGCCATTCGCCGCCGTGAACAGTTGATCTACCGGGCTGACACATCGCAGCTGCGTTCCTCGCTGGACAATCTTGGCGCTACGGCCAAACAGCGCCAGACCGAGATTGAAAGCCTGACAGAAACCATCACGGCCCAGCAGGCTTTGGTCAAAACCCTGACAGAGCGTGTGTCCATGCGCACTGATTTGATCCCGACAGCCGCAGGTTCGCGCGCGCAGGTCATCGATGCCCTGCAATCGCAACAGGAGGCGGAAGCAAGCCTCGTTACCCAGACGGGCCAGCTTGCCGCAGCCCGTGCTGCTCTCACAGTTGCCTTGAGCGAGGCAGCAAAACTTGTGAACGGTTTCATCGCTGATAATGTTCAGAAGCAGTCCGAAGCCTCGCGCAAAGTGGACGAACTGGAACAGCAGTTGATCAAGGCAAGCAAGCGGTCGCAGGCCATGACCATCATCAGTCCGATTGATGGTGTTGTTCAGGCTTCGGCCATCACGACGGTCGGTCAGGTTGTTTCTGCCGGGAGCGAGCTGATGCGCATTGTACCCAGCAATTCAATGCTCGAAATCGAAGCCTATCTTCCCAACCGCGATATCGGCTTTGTCTCGGCAGGTCAGTCTGCCGTCATCAAGGTCGAGGCCTTTCCATTCACCCGGTTTGGCGTTCTTGAAGGCAAGGTCACACGCGTTGCCACCGACGCTATTCCTGAGCCTGATGCACAGGCACTGGAAGGCGCAGCGGCCAAGGAATTGCAGAGCACCATTCCAATCGGCAATGTCCAGCGCGTGCAGAACCTTGTATTCCCCGTCACCATCCAGCCTGATGTCACCACCATCAAGGTTGACGGCAAGCAGATGCCACTCTCGCCGGGCATGTCCGTCACCGTCGAGGTCAAGACAGGCAAACGCCGCATCATCGAATATCTCTTCTCACCTCTGGCAGAAGTCTCGTCACAGGCCATGCAGGAGCGGTGATTGTGCTCGATATGATTACAATAGCTGCTGGCGATCAGCAGCTATAATTTTCCGAATGCAACGGGGCGCCAACGCCATCCGTGATTGGAAACTATGTCTTGCAATGGTGACTTTAGCTCCTTTGTCGAGAAGCGATATCTGTAGACTTGGCCGTATTGCAACTCTTCTGTGAACGCATAGCCCGCACCAAATTCGATCGAGGTCTGCTGGCCGCGAAAATATTCGCCTGAAGCACTGAGATTGGGCACACCTGTGTGCCATTCGACGGACCATATTTCGTCGCATGACCGTACTTCTTTTTGTATCTCGTCAAGGCGCAGCAAAACCCGTGCAACCTTGGTCAAATGCGCGCGGCCGAATATTTCATACCAGCCTGCATCGACGATCTTCCATTCGGCAATCAGGTCTGCCGAGCCAGTATTCTCCTCGCGAACAATGAAGGGCGCTGAACTGCGGTTGACGGCAAGCAATGCCTTGTGGAGGTCTGTTGCAACAGCAGGGGTAACGCCCTCCTTTGGTGCTTTCGCACCACTCATCCAATCAAGCCATCCCATGATCTTCTTCCTTTAAGTGGATCTGCTCAGTTGGCGGCCTTACTTTGACGCTGGACCTCTTGCTCGTCGGCAACTGCTTGCGTCTGGTGGCCCAATTGCCTGTGGCACTCGGCGCGGTGCTGATACGCCTCGGCGTTCTGTGTCGGTTTAAGTTCAATTGTACGGGTGAAATCCTCAATGGCCTCATCTGGCTGCTTTGAACCCTGATATGCGAGCCCCCGATAGTAAAAGAAGTCGGGGTTGCTGCCGTCAAGCTCAATAGCTTTGTCGAACATGCCAACCGCCGGAATAGGGGCATTTTGCTGGAGGAAGGCGTAGCCAAGATTATACCATCCGAGCGTGAGCTTTGGATCGAGCGAAACAGCAATGCCGAGATCATTGATGGCTTGATCGAGCTTGCCTGCCTGTCCATAGGTCATGCCTCTGGCAGCATAGGCAGTCGGCTTTTGCTTATCCAGCGAGGTGTCGACGGCTTGCGTACAGCTGGCAATGCGTGTGTCAAAACCGAGGGCATCGTCTTGGCATTTTGCCAGCGTATCGCTGAAGCTGTCAGCCAGAACGGGCCCTGACGAAAAAACGCCCAATGCAATCGCGGCCAAGACTATTCGAGTGAACATGCCGGTCTCCATTCTCTTATTCCGGATATCAAAGTTCGATTTCAGAGATTCTCTCTTTTATCATGTCGCTTTTCAGGCCATCTCTCCCAAAATTTCATAATGCAAGTGATTCTTGTTCATAAATACTTGATAATATGATTTATGAGTTTTTTGTGAGCGCGCAAAGTCACGAAGCAGGATGCGCTGCGATGACCATCTGACAGGCGTCTGGATCGGCAAAATCCGCCATTTCTCTTGGGTTGACGCCCGTTACAATCTCAACAGGAGGTAACATGCCAAAGATCGATGATGGAAACGGTAGAGTATTTTTCGCCCCTTACTCACAGGTAGTGTCATCGCCTCCTGTGATCGTTGCAAAGTTGAAACGCCGCAATACCCATACAGCATAACGGCTGTGGGTCTTTGGGCCTTTGAGAATGGCTATGACCTGCCGGGTCGGTTCCATCAGTCTAAGCCGTCAGTAGGAGCAGGACTGCTACTCAGCTGCTTCGAGGAATGACATGGTGATCGTGGTTCCGATATCGACTTTTGACGTCAGTGTTATTTCGCCGCCCGCTTGGCGTACAAAACCATAGACGATTGCCAGCCCCAGACCCGTCCCGCCTGATGATCTGCGCGTGGTGAAATAGGGTTCGAACACACGGTCGACGAGTTCCAGCGGGATGCCGTTACCCGTGTCGACAACAATGACGCGGACGCGATCCGCGATCCGTTCGAGTGTTATCCTGATGTCACCGCCATCAGGCATGGCTGCCGCGGAGTTACGGCAGATATTGACGATCGCCTGCTCAAACAGGGCAGGATCAAGCGATACTTCCGGCAAGTTTTCGGGTGCGGAAATTGTCAGCTTGATGTCGGGTCCCACGATGACGTGCAAAACATCTTCAATGCCGCGCAGGGTTTTGCGCAGATCGCAGCGGACAGGGCTATTGTGCTGCTTACTGGCAAAGGAGAGCATTCCTTCAACGAGTTCCTTGCCCCGTTCAGAGGCTTTCCTGATGCGTGCAACATTCCGCATCTCGGCATTCGAAAGTGTCCCCATCTTTTCCAGCATACCCACGCTGCCGACTACAATACCGATCATATTGCCAAGTTCGTGGCTAAGCTGATGGCTAAAGCGCACCATGCCATCGAGCCGCTTGGCCCTTTGAATTTCCCGCTGCTGCGTTTCCTGTTCGGTGATATCGCGTACAACAAGGATAGAGCGATCACCCGGCTGGTCCGTGCGTGAAACTTCAAGAATCCTGTTGTTCTTGCTGACGCGCGTTACGCTGGCAGCGCCATTATTATCCAAAGGATCACCATTGGCTGGTATCGTGAATGCCGAAGCCAGTTGTTGCAGGCTCCAGGTGCGGACCGTCGCCCCGGCGCCTGCAAATTCGACGAGGCGCCGGTTCATGGCCATAGCCTTTCCATTTGCATCAAACAGCGCGATACCCTCATTCATGCTGCGAAATGTCCAGCGGATGGTGCGGGCAGCCCGAGTGGCTCTGATATGCAGCTGATTGAAACGCTCGACGCTGCTTTTAAAGGCATTGAATGCCCGGATAAGATCCTGTAACTCCGTCTCATTCGTGCCGACAAGAGGGAGGCGGACATCTCTTTCGCCTCTGGCCAATCGGTTCAGCGCATCAGAAATCCGGGCTATCCCCGCTGAAACCCGGCTGATGGAATAATAAACAGTAACAACACAAAGTATGATCACAAGCAGTACTGTTGCGAGAACAAATGTGCGTATGCTGTCCAGATTGTTGGAAACCGCTGCAATGCCGGCGTTAAAATCACTGCGGAGCAACTGGCTTTGCTGTTCAAGCCCGGCGGTGAGTTTCTGTGATGCTTTGCGCATTTCGCTCAATATGCTGCGCACTTCGATGAAGCGGCGCAGATAGATCTCTCGCATTTGAAATATCTGATCGTAAATGCTGTATTGAACCGATGATAATTGTTGATCACCGGCGGCTGTCTGCATCGACGTGGAGCGGCGAAGATAAGATCGCCGCATTTCGCCGAGGCTGAAAAGACTGTCGGCCGAAGCCGCATTCAGCGCGAACTGCCTCAATTGCAGGTCTGGTTCAGGGCCTTTGCCCTCAAAGTGGCGGATTGTTTCGACGCTGCGGGCGATCTTGTCCTTGTAGAGCTGTGCCTCCTCTGCTGCTGCGGCAAGCTTGAGGGTGGTTTCACGAACCAATCGCAGTGCATCGACCAGTTCGCTTGTGCCCGGTGCCGGGCTCACCCCGGATTCTGCGCCGTTGCGGGCAATATATCCGCTGAGGGAATCGATCTGTTCGGCAATGGAGAGACTTTCGTCAGAGAGCCGGTACGGTGATGTCGTGTTGAGTATGAAGGGCGCGGAGGAAAGAAGGGCCGATGCCTGCCGCGAAATATTGGACGCCACCGCAAGATCCGCATAGGTCTGCACGCCATAGGACGTCATTTGGGTCTTGGCATCCGTCAGGCTTTTCACCGCCATGAGAGACAGTAGGAGCACAAGTGTACAGATGAAGCCGATGGCGAGGGGTATGCGGAAAGCAATGGAATTGAGGAACCTGTCCGCCGTCACGGTGCAGCCTGCTCTGGCGCGTCAAGAACGAGCATATAGCCTTTTCCGCGATTGGTTTTGATGTGCTTTGGCATGGATGGATTGCGCTCAATCTTGCGTCTTAGCCGCAGGACCAAGACGTCAATGTTGCGGTCGATATAGAGCCGCCCATCAGAGCCAAGACGATGCAGGATTTCGACACGATCAATAGGCACCCCAGGTTTTGCCGCCAGAATTTCCAGCAGCGAAAATTCAGAGTTTGTGAGCGTGGCAACGGGATTGCTGGTGGAGTAGGCCAGACGCGCCTCAAGATCGATCAGCCAGTCGCCAATTTTAATGGCTTTGGCATTCTCATTTCTTTCCGGCTGGTCCGACATGCGGCTCGTCATTGTGGACCGCCGCAGAACCGCTTTAATACGTGCAGCCAGCTCAATCGGCTCAAATGGTTTCACCACATAATCGTCAGCCGCTGTTTCCAGCCCCAGCACCCGGTCAACCGAGCTGCCCGCTGCGGTCACCATGATAATGCCCTTATCCGTGTCACGGCGAAACCGTTGTGCCAGCGAACGGCCTGAAATGCCGGGCAGGTTATGATCCACCAGAAGCAGGGAGATTGACGTGTCGTCGATCCTTTCGAGCGCTTCCTCGGCGGAAAAGACGCGGATGGCTTCCCAACCTTCCGATTCCACCAGATCAGCGATGACCTCGGACATATCAGGATCGTCTTCGACAATCAGAATTCGAACCGGTGAAATATTCAAAACAGGTCCTCCCTCCTGAGTCATAATCACAGTCTGTGTTCTAATATGAATAATGTGCTTTGTCAGCAAGCCAATGACAACGGTATGTGACTAAGTATTGTAATAATTGAAAGGAAATACCCCTCGTGATGTCATGCACGCAATGAAATGAAGATTGCGGATGCCCTCATTACTCTCTTATGTGAAAGAATGTGAACGCTTTGACGTTTGCGGATTTTCGGGGAGGACTATGATGAAAAAGCTTCTTTTCACAGCCGCGATCTTTTTTGTGGCAACGGGCAGTGCGCTGTCAGCCGAACGGTTGAGTGTGCTGTGCGGCGCGGATGAACGCTGGTGCGCTGAAATGAAGACGAGTTTTGAAGAAAAGTCCGGTATCCGGGTCGCGATGGTCAGGAAAAGCACTGGCGAGATATTGGCTCAGCTTCGCGCGGAAAAAGACAATCCCAAGGTCGATGTTTGGTGGGGTGGTACGGGAGACTTGCAGTTGCAGGCGGCTGAAGAGGATCTACTGGAAAAATATGTCTCGCCAAACAAGGCTGATCTTCTGGGCTGGGCCAACAATTTCGAGGAGATATCCAAGGGACGCGCTTCGGGCATTTACGCGGGCGCACTTGGTTTCGCATATAATGCGGATATCCTGAAGAAGAAGGGATTGCCTGCGCCAAGCTGCTGGAAGGATTTGACGAACGCGGCCTATCGCGGCGAAATCCAGATCGCCAATCCCGCTTCCTCAGGCACGGCCTACACAGCACTTGCAACTTTGGTGCAGCTGTTCGGTGAAGATGAAAGCTTCAAATATTTCAAGGCGCTCGATGCCAATATCAATAGCTACACGAAATCTGGATCAGCACCTGTCAAAGCGGCATCACGCGGCGAAACCCTGATTGGCATTGCCTTCATGCATGATGCAGTGACATTGAAACAGGCGGGTTTCCCGCTGGAGATTGTCGCTCCATGCGAGGGAACCGGCTATGAAATCGGTGGTGTTAGCATCGTCAAAGGCGCAAGAAACCTCGAAAGCGCAAAAGCCTTTGTTGATTATGCTTTAAGTCCGGAAGGGCAGGCGACAGGAAAGAAATCGGGTCAAAATCAGGTGCCATCCAACGCTAAATCCGAGGTTCCAGATGGTGCGCCTGACATCTCGTCCCTGAAGCTGATTGACTATGATTTTGCCATTTACGGCGCGTCAGACACACGCAACCGATTGCTCTCGCGCTTTGCCACCGAGATCAAGGCCGCAGACTCGCAATAGGCCTTTCACCCGGCATCATTGACAACTGTGATCCTCACTGCGGTGAGGCTCCGATTTCAAGACAGACATCATGAATCGCTCACTTCAACTCATCGCAATGTTGGGTCTGGCGGCCTATTGCCTGCTCCCCTGGTACGGCGTTGACTATGGTATATTCGAACCGGACTGGATCGAGGCCGGTGGTCTTCTGTCGGAAGCAGGAGCATCGGGATTGCTTCGCTTGTTCCTGTTCTCCGATGCGGCAATGGCAATTCCGGCAATTGTGCTCCTATTGCTGGTTGCCGTCGGGTCAACACCCCAGCCATCGCGCCGCCTATCCATGTTCTCTATGGCTGCAACGATCTTTGCTTTGTGTGCGATTATCATTCACGCCATGGCGGGCACTGGCCCGATGCGCTCATTCGGATATGGCTCGACAATTATCCTTACAGTGCTCTTCCTGTCGGCAACCAATCTCTGGTCCCGCCTTGGCAAGGGAAATCGTGATGCATTTGTCGTCTCGTCGATTGCCTTTGTATGCGCGCTGATCCTGCTGTTCGTGTTCTATCCGATTGCGCAGATTTTGGTTCAGGCATTTGTCGACAAGCAGGGCTCGTTCAGCGTGCTTGGCGCTCTGCATATCGCAACCGGTGGTGATATCTGGAGCATTGGTTGCCTTGTCGGAAGGTCAAGGTGCGGCGTTGCCGTCAACTCGATCATTCTGGGACTTCTCACGGCAACAAGTACGACCATTCTTGGCCTGGCCTTTGCGCTCCTGATGAGCCGCACACGCTTTCCGGGAAAACCATTTTTACGCGCGCTGGCTGTTCTGCCAATCATCACCCCTCCATTCGTTATCGGCCTTGCCTTGATTCTACTGTTTGGTCGCGCCGGCTTTGTCACCGATATGATTTCAAACCTTCTGGGGCTTGAAGCCAGCCGCTGGCTGTATGGCCTATGGGGCATCTGGCTGGGCCAGACACTGGCCTTCACGCCAATCGCATTTCTTGTGCTGACAGGCGTTGTGCAAGGTATCAGTCCCTCGCTGGAGGAAGCGTCGCAGACATTGCGTGCCGATCTGTCAGCAACATTGCGCACTGTATCTCTACCACTGATGAAACCGGGGATAGCCAATGCATTCCTGCTGGCATTTATCGAAAGTTTGGCGGATTTCGGCAACCCCGTGGTGCTTGGCGGGGGCGATAATGTGCTGTCGACGGAGATTTATTTCGCCATTGTCGGCGCTCAAGCCAATATGATGCGGGCGGCTGTTTTGTCGCTCATCCTTCTGGCGCTTACGTTGACTGTCTTCATAGTCCAGAAAAAATGGCTCGGGCGTACCGATTTCACGACCATCACAGGCAAGGCCGATAACGGCGCAAACAGCATGTTGTCGCGCGGGCATAAGATCATTGTCTATGGCCTCACTCTGCCATGGATGCTCTTCACAACCCTCATCTATGTCATGGTTTTCTATGGCAGCGTGGTCAAGCTTTGGGGGCAGGATCACACCCTCACACTGGCTCACTATAAAGAGGCGTTTGAAGTCAGCTGGTTCGATGGGGGTATCTGGTGGAAGGGTGCAGCGTGGGATTCGTTCTGGACGACCATCAGTATCTCAGCCATCGCCGCTCCGCTCACCGCTGGTCTTGGTCTCCTCACAGCGTGGCTTCTGGTAAGGCAGAAATTTGCTGGGCGAAGCACATTTGAATTCCTGACAATGCTCAGCTTTGCCGTTCCCGGAACAGTTGTCGGCGTCAGCTATATTCTGGCGTTCAACAACGCACCGATAGAGCTGACGGGCACCGGCACAATATTGGTTCTGTGCTTCATATTCCGCAATATGCCTGTTGGCGTTCGCGGCGGTGTTGCCGCCATGAAGCAGCTCGACAACAGTCTGGATGAGGCGTCGCTGACGCTGGGTGCGAACAGCTTCAAGACCTTGCGGCATGTCGTACTGCCACTGATGCGCCCGGCTATCGTCTCCGCCATTGCCTATAGCTTCATCCGTGCAATCACCTCCGTCAGTGCGGTGATCTTTCTGGTGGGTGCGGATCACAACATGGCAACGGCCTACATTATCGGGCTGGTTGAGAACGGCAGCTACGGCTTGGCAATTGCCTATTCGACCGTGCTCATCATGGTCATGTTGGTGGTGGTCACAGTTCTTCAAGTCGCATTCGGAAAGCGGCGTTTACGCCGGGAAGACAGGATCGGACAGCAATTGTCCCGTCCTGTTGTCGCCTGATTGAACCGAACGAGGATAGAAAATGAAATTGGACACAAATTGGCAAGCCTCCGAACAGACCAGCATCAATCTGAATGATGCGCGCGGCAGCATTGTCTTCAGGAATGTCGTCAAAAAATACGGCGCGGTATCGGCCGTCAATGGTCTTGATCTTGAGATCAATCGCGGAGAACTGGTAACGCTGCTTGGTCCGAGTGGTTGTGGCAAAACAACAACCTTGCGCATGATTGCCGGGCTGGAATTACCAAGCACAGGCACGATAGCCATCGGCGGAACGGATGTTTCGAGGCTTCCAGCGACATATCGCAACGTTTCCATGGTGTTCCAGTCCTATGCATTGTTTCCACATCTAACAGTGCTGGACAATGTAGCCTACGGGTTACGCATGGGCGGGTTGAAAACACCATTGGCAAGGGAAAAAGCTGAAGATGCACTTTCGACTGTCGGACTTGCAGGTTTTGGGCCACGTTTGCCGAGTGAATTGTCCGGGGGGCAGCAACAACGCGTCGCTCTCGCCCGTGCTATCGTGCTCGAACCTGAGGTTTTGCTGCTTGATGAGCCTTTATCCAATCTGGATGCGAAGCTGAGACGATATGTGCGCGAGGAAATCCGCACACTGCAGCAAAGGATTGGCGTCACAACGGTTTACGTGACGCATGATCAGGAAGAAGCGATGGCGGTGTCTGACCGCATTATCGTGATGGAGCAGGGCAAGATTGCGCAGGCAGGCTCTCCGGCAGACCTTTATCACAGCCCTCAGTCGGCTTTCATTGCCAGCTTCATCGGCGAAGCCAATCTGATTTCCTGTGCCGCCAGTACGGTTGCGAACGGGGATAGGGTCGCCAAGATCGGCGACTACAGGTTTACGGTGCCGGGGAGCAATGTATCAGAAGGCCAGGCAACATTGGTCATTCGTCCGGCTGCGATCTCATTTTCAACCAACGCTGACGAAGGCATGCCGAGCATGATCACTTCAGCAGCCTTTCTGGGGGACCGTGTGTTGTACAGCATCGAAACGCCCATCGGACGCCTGTTTTATGTCGAGTACACGTCATCGATCCGGCATCCTGACAGAACCGAGATCAACATCACTCTTGATCCTGCGAAGTTGCATCTTGTTTGAGATGGCCAGTTCCAGACCAGGCATTGATCTTGAGAATCCGGAGGAAGCGCCGGTGCGGGCGATAAAGCGTGGAACAGCTGTTTTTGAGAGACGTCTGGACATCTCGGCACAGGCGGCGTTCGGCGAATGGTCCCGTCCTGTTGACCTGCATCTGAGACGGGACCGAGCCGGAAATCTGTTTTCCTATGTCAGCTTTGACTTTCGTATCGATAGCGAAACGGTCTTCGGCTTCGGTACCCCTGACGGCAAATGGTACCGCGCGAAAATGCGTTACGAAGAAATTGTCGAGGGACAGCGCATCACATATGTTCTCACAATAAAACGCCGTCACAGGCTCATCTATCTCAGCACGGTAACGATTTCATTCAGAGAAACCGCGAATGGATGCGTGCAGACCTATTCGGAGCAGGGCACAAGTTTCGACGGTGAACCCGTGCCGGATCACCTGCAATGGTATGCACACCGGTTGTTTGGCAAAAATTTCTCAAGTTGAGCGTAAGCGGGCGGCTTGTGTGAGGGGCTTTCCATAATGTGGAAAGTTGTAAGTTTTGTAATCAAAAACCTGCTGCATTTTTTCACAAAATACTCACAATGCGTTATCACATGCTGTATGAGTTATGATGAGTATCCTTGGCCGGCGTTTCGATGGCCGCAAAGCAGAGCAACAGGGCTTTGCCCGAGACAAAGGTGATTTCATGTTTGGTCCCGACGGTATTTCGTTTGCAAAGTTCTTTCGTGACATTGAAATCCTGCGGCAGAATGCGATTGCCGCCGCGGCAGCTGCCGCAAAGCCCACCTATACTGCCAGTAAGGGGCAAACGCCGCAGGTGATTGCAAAGGCGCTGGGGCATACGGATGGCGGGCAGGCTATCGCCAAGGCCAACAAGTTGCGCGTCGATCAGGTAATTGAACCGGGCGTTGTTCTCGTCATTCCGAAAATCGAGCCTATTGCTGATCCTGCAGAAACCAATTTCAAAAATGTGGTGGCAACGAAAAAGGATGTTCCGCCTCCCGTTGATCCCAAATTGCTTGCAGCTGATGTGAAGGGCGGAAAAACGATCGAGCAGATTGCCGCGGAACGCAAGCTGAAGACCGCGGATGTGACATCAGGGCTGGAGACGGCAGGTCTGCAGATCAAGACGACCGATCCAACCAGCAATAATGGCGATGTCAAAACGACGGAAATCATTGATAAGGCAACCAGCAAGGTTGTCGCCACGCATTATGAAGATTTCCAGCATGGTGGCACCACATCGAAAATTACGGATGCCGATGGCAAAGAAGTAACGCAGAGCCAGTACGGCGATGGCACGAGCAGCCGCACGGTCAACGATACAAAAAAGGGAGAAACCACCACCCGCGTCGAAGATCCCAAAACCGGCAAGGTTACTGAGACTGTGGTCGATAACGAGAAACGGGTCAAGGAAACGACGACCGAGAAGGTTGGCAATGAAACCCGGAAGACCGAAAAACTTTCGTTCAATGGCTATACGCTGACCACAGCGCCAGATGGTACAGCGACCCTTGTGCGCGAGGCTGACGGTATTCAGATTGCCATAAAACCCAAAACACCAGAATCATCGCTCGCCAAAACCTTGTTTGATGTCAATCCGAACAGCACTGATCCGGAAAAAGCCAAAGAGGGTGCGGTTGTCAAAACCAGCATCGACGCCATGCTGCTGGGGCAGAATTATCAGGAACTTGATGCGGCGGCCCAAGCCAGAGCAAAAGACACGAAAGCGGCGATTGACAAGTACGGAGCAGGGCAGTCAACGACCCCTGCACAGCCCTTGGCTCCGTCTGGCAAGCCCTGGGTTCAGGTTGGCGAGCTTTGGGTTGATCCTGAGGTTGCCAAGGCCATGGCTGCGGAAAACACGGCTGGCGCCAAGCTGATTGAAACCTCGGCAAAGATCAAGCAGGCCGACGATCAGTTGAATATCTATGCCCTTGATCCGGCTTACAAATCGGCGATGAATGGGGCGGCGAAGATTCTCGACAAATCTCTGGCACCGCACAAACTGAGCTGGGTCAGACCAGAAGGCACAGGCACTCTTGATGAAGCGCGGCAACAGCTTGCCGCCACTGACAAGCAGGTAACGACGGCCAGCACCACCGCGAAGGAATATGCCGAAGCCGAGCGGCTTACGGGCGAGGCGATCACCAAGAAGGGACAATTGCCGCCGCCGGTCAGAAAAGACGCTACCGTAGCGACGTCCCCATCATCTCATTACGATCCTGAAACGGCAACGATCGAGTGGAACGCCAAAAATGCCGAGGTGAATGATCTGTTTGCCAAAGCTAATACTCACACCGCCAATGGTGACAAAGCCTTTGCTGATTATCTGGTTGGCATGAGACAGGAAAATTTTGCTGCCACAAAACCCGGCACGAAGGAAAATACTGAAGCCAAGCAACTGCTGGATCAGGCACTGTCCCAACAGGACAAGGCGGGAAAAAATGTGGAGGCCGCAGGCGTCTATGAAAACTATCATAATGCCAACAAGACCGCAGCCGATCTGCAGGTAAAAGGCCAGGGAATAAAGCAGCAGATCATAGCGGAAGACCGCCGGAAGAATCCTGATCGCTATGACTGGAGCATAGAGAACAGCACCTATGGTGGCGATTATCTCGGTAAGATAACGGATCAGAAGGTTGTGGAGGACCCAAAAAACAATCAGCTTTATGTCGAGACAACCTATGAGCACGGTGGCACGAAACGCATCCAGCTCACATTCGCCCGCAGTGACAAGAATGTACGCGGTGAGTTCAAGGATCGCGAACTTAATAAACAGTGGCAATCGCTTGTCGATGGCCCGGAGGGACAATGCGGTCTGGGTGGTCTCAGGAGCGCTCAAAGCGCGGTTATTGCCGGTGGTGAACAAATCAAAAAGCTTCAGGTCAATGATCTCGATCTTCAGATCAAGGATCTGGACAAAGCCATTCCGGAACTGAAAAAAGCCCGCGACGACGCCATCGCGAAATATGGTCCAGGTACGCCAGACGCACCGGCTGGCAACAAGACCAATGGGTCCAATGTGGTCGATGCCGGTTACACAACGCCGCTCGGCAAGGGAACGGAAAATGCTCCGGCGAATGGCGAGTCGGTTCGCATCCAGATGGATGGGCAATGGATGTGGGTGCATCCGGAAGTGGCTAATGCGCAGCTTGCACTGGACACTGCGACGAACCAGAAGCAGTCAGCCGAACGCGCCCGTGACGAGGCCAATGCCGCACGCAATCGTTTGAACTTTGCTTTGACGCAACCGATCAAACTCATGGTCGATGAAGGCTCCGACACTTATGGAAAGAATACGGAATATGCCTATCTTGAAAAGCATCGGGACGAAGCGATCGCGGAATATCAGCTGAAGTTCAATGACCTTTATAAAGATGGTTATACAAATGATTTCAAAGGCATAAAGACCGGTAAGGATCTTGACACCACCGTTGCGAAGGCCTTGGGGCTGAATGCAAGTCAAGACGCCGAAACTCTCGGAAAAATAACCGGAGAAATTCATGACATTGCCGGTGACAACGTTCAGTACAAGATCGTTCCAATGTTCCATGTCAGCGAGGATCAGGGTTCCCAGCAGACGGCGCTTGTTGCGGTAAAAGAAGGCGGCGGCAAGGTTTATTATGTCGATGTAACAGGCAAGCGCTTTGAGAATCTGAAAGATTTTCAGGACAACAATACCCAATTTGGAGAGGGTGGGCGCCTCGTGGTGCCGCGCAGTCTCGACATGCGAAAAGGCCCTGATTCAACTATTCCGCTCGAAGTTGTCAGCGCACGCAATTTCACTGTCGCGGAAAAAATTATCGATCCGGTGGTGGGGACGATCACTACGGTTGCAACAGTTGCATCCTTCATTCCACCGTTTGCGCCGGTTGCTGCACCCATCGCCATGACTGGCGGTGCCTATCTCGGCGGCCGGGCGATTGCACGGCAGGTCAACCACCTCCAGCATGGTGGTGAATGGGGTGACTCGGAATCCTGGATGAACATGGGATCAGTGGCAAGTTCGTTCATTCCCATGGCAGCCGGCGGACTACGCACACTGGGCATGTTCCGCGCGGTTGAGGACATGTCTGCATTGCAGGCGGCCAGAGGCAGCATCGGCGCCCTCAGGGCGGATTCACCGATGGCTCTGAAAG
The DNA here is from genome assembly GCF_014138335.1 of Phyllobacterium sp. P30BS-XVII. NCBI lineage: Bacteria > Pseudomonadati > Pseudomonadota > Alphaproteobacteria > Hyphomicrobiales > Phyllobacteriaceae > Phyllobacterium > Phyllobacterium sp. P30BS-XVII. The sequence continues at coordinate 26,723 of NZ_JACGXO010000004.1, read as the reverse complement.
CCGCTGAATATATGAGCAATGGCGGTAAACTTAATCGCACGGCCCGGGGACTGGACTGGTCATCGCTTAGTATCGGTATTCCGATGGTGGGCGTATCAGTGCATGATATCGCTTCGGGCAACCTTAAGGGCCTTGATCTTTTCAATACGATTACCGGCGTTGCCACAGGTGCCGTTGGAACGGCGTTCGGTATACGCGGATTGTTGATGACGCGGCCAAACAAAGGCGAGTCGGAGGAGGGTGGTGCCTCAAATCAGCCATTCATCCCGCCAGTGCTTCCGGAACTCAAGACCAATAAATTCAATTCTCAGGGCTTTGATGATGCTCAAGTGGTCAACAATGTAAAAAATTTCGTTGATTTTGCGCAGTCAAAGCAACCGCGTAACTTGTCTGCTGCCGGACGGGAAAAGGACTGGGGCGAGTTGTGGAGCGATTATCAACGGCATTTGGGCAAAGACCCCAATGCTGGATCACGCCCCGAGCCTTTTGATATCCCCGGATTGGCAAATCCCCTGCATGCGGGAGCCGATCCAAACAAAGGTATCGGTCCAATCACCTATAACAAGCCTGAGATCACAGCAAACACTACGCCCGAGCAGATCGGCTCAATGCTGCCGGGTCAGCTTGCGCGGCTTGAGCCGAGAGAGTTTGAGAATTTCACTCCTGTGCAAGCCGAGAGTGTCAGAAAGGCGGCAAGAGAGAGCCTCAGTGACGAGCAGCTGGCAGCGCTCGAAACAGCCAGAAAGCGACGCAATCCAAGTACATCAGGGCCCAAACAAACAGTGCAGACCGTTGTGGCAAGCAGCGAAAGCGCGCCCGTGGGCGTGACAAATGTTGCTGCTCCAGATGGGCCTTCCAAACCAGTCATTACGCTGACGACCAAGCCGAAGGAAATTAAGAAGCTGTCTGATGAAGAAATCGCTCTGTTAAGCCCCGAGGATTTGCAAGCTCTCCGCAGAAAGCAGGCAAAGGCTGTTAATCCGGATAAGTTGGAGACGGACGAACATCTTTCGGCTTTGCTTTATGCCCAGAGGCGGCGCGGCGCAAACGAGAAGAGGCATGAACTTCTTGATGTGATGAGCGAGCGCAGTCCTCCGAAACTAAGGACGGGTTGGATCAAGGGAGGTGTCGCTGGCGCGAACATCGGTGCTGAAGCGCTCAAACGTTCATTGGGGATCTCTGAAGTGTCCAACACGCTTGGCGGGCCTTCCTCGGCTGTTTTTCTCTCTATTCGCTCCAATGTTTCAAAATATGCCTGGTGGTCGAACAATCATGGCGTCCAGCGTGCGTTCGGGTATGCCATGGTTGGTAACGAGAAACGCGCGGTCGAGAGAGCCGAGCAGCTGTTGGCGCGCGCGGGAACAAAGGGTGCTGCAAAACCATCGGCAGAACAAAAAGAATTCCTTATTGCTACCCTTAAGGAGGTAGCTTCGTTGGGGAAGGCATATCGCGACGCGCGCAATGGCGTCTCAAAAGCCGACCAGCCGATTCTACCCAAAATTGACACCGACAAATTGAAACATCCCAGCATCTCGGAAGAGAAGACCCTCAATGCCATGAACAAGCGGGTCAACTACAAGGTTGACAAGAGTGTTGATCCAAATGATGTCGCAACAGCACAGCAGCGAATAGAAGATTTAGGCGCTTTGGACCCGGATAAGTTCGGCCCGGCCTATGATAGATATTCGCGCACCGAAGATGCCCGCAAAGCCTATGATGATCTTCATAGTTATCTCCTCGACAAGTTCGGGCACGAGCAGGATGAGTTCAAGGGCACAATCGACTGGAAGAGAGCTGAAAAGCTTGTCGGCAGTTCCATGTCTCCCGAAACGCATTTGGGCTTTGCGCTGAAAGCTGGCGCCTTGGCTGCCCCGGCCAATGCGCTTGCAGCAATCATGCTAAGCTCACATTCAAGCCATTTGAATATTGCGCAATGGCTTGCTCAGGATACGGGTAACGTTTTGCGCGCACTTCCGGCTGTTCTGATCCAGACGGCCTATCTGAAAGCTGTTCAGAACGCTGCGGATATCAAGATGGACAAAAGTCCAATGACGCCCGAAAAACAGGCAAATATAAAGCAGCTGGACCAGAAAAAAGACGATATGAACAAGGCGAGCGATGAAACCGCCTGGAAATTCAGTCTGCCCGGTTTTGCTTTGCTTGGCGGTGTCGCCGCAACAATGCCAGAAGGTGGTTTGAAGTCTGCCTTGTACGGTGCGCAGGCTATCGGGGGGCTCGCATGGTATGCTGCCCAGCGGCCACCAAAATGGATGCCGACATTGCCGGGCCGCGTCAATGAAGGGATGCGGTTTTTCGGGATTGCAACCAGTGTGGCGGTACCATTTTATATATTGATTGACTCCTTCTTTGCTGAGAGCAAGGACAAGAGCAACGATAAATCCAATCTGGACAAGTTGGTCGAATTGTCGACCTGGGTATTCAGCGATAAGCAACCACTGGCTCCCGGTCCCGCGACAAAAAGCACCTTGCCGCCACGGCCGACAACAATAATCCCACCTTCAACGGTGCCTGTGATTACCCCGACGGTACGTGCGGGACTGAAGCCTATCAACTTCAATATGCCAACAGGAACGGGCAGTGTTGAGGACGAACTGAGCTTTCACCTGCAGCGTGCAAAGGTGATGCTCGATCCAGCCTATGCCGGTACGAAGGAACGAGCCCAATACGAAGCAGCCGGACCGAGCAGTTCGGTGTTTGCCTGGGAGAACATGCGCAATTCGGCGGCGGATATGGTGAAGCTGCTGGACGTCGATGCCAGAAGGATGGATATACCTCTTTCTGCCTGATCGGACATTTCCACAATTAACAGGTTCAAGCAGTTTTATTCTGCTTGAACCTTGTTATCGGGAACTGGCGGGCAGTTCGCATAGATAATCTCGCGGGTTTTCTGATCATCCGCGAACCATAATTCGGCCCGCGGGGACGATATTGTGACATCCTGAGGCAAGCCCGGCACGGTCTGTATTGTGAAGAACGACAAAGGACCAAACCGGCTGTTGAAGCGCAATACGAGATGCGTATCCACCGCTTCGCTTACGCGGGATTGGGTTGAGATGTTAAATCGTTTCCATAGGCTTTTTTCAAAACGATCGATCCGAGGGCGTAGATCCGGTGTTACCCATTCCTCCACGCGAAGCTGGTTCAGGAACGCCAAAGCCACACAGACCGGGTCCAGTAGTTGTGACAGCAGGCCATCATCTGCAGTCAGGCAATCGATCATATCAATATGCGCTGCAGCCGCGCCCAAGCGGTTCATATAGTCAGGCATCAGTTCGCTGCACAACCATTTCCCGCCATGATTGATTTCCATGATGTGCCATTCCGGACAGAATATATGCGCTGGCATTGGACTATGCGCTTCGATTGCACCGCGCATACCTCGCAAAGATGGCGATTTCATCATCTGCGGACTGTAGTGCAGCGCGGTATATCCGGCCAAGAGCAGCATTGCGTTTGTTACCGAAACCGGCGCATTGAGTTCGGTCAACCATTTAGTCAACAGAGCCTGGCTCGGCCGGGAGCGGTCCCTTTCGATAAAGCTCACATGTCGCTGTGAAATTCCCAGACGCAGTGCCAGGTCCAATTGTGTAACATTGCTGGTGACGCGTAGTCGCCTCAGTTTATCGCCCAAGTTCATAATGATGTCCCCTGCGATTAGTCATTCAGATGCTATTGCTCACAACGCTGTGCTGGATCGAAGGTGGTGCAACCGATGAAACGCCTTATTTTCCCCATCGTTTGAGAGATATGACTTTTTGTGAACGGTCCCATGCACCGGAAGCATTGGCTTATTAACTAATATGTTTTATGTTTATCTCAAACACTTGGGGTAGCTGGTATATCGAAATGTCGAACGCGAAAGTACTAATTAACACACAATCACTCACAATCGAGCTTGAAGGGGAAGATGAGTTCGTCAGAACCTATCTCGACAAGCTCATGCCTATTTTGGAGCGGTCAAAATTCGGCGAAGACGGCCATGCTGATGGTGAGGCTGGGTTGCGCGAAAATCTGCAGGCGGTTGCCTCTGCCAAGTCTATCGGAACAGCCGGATCTCGAAAGCGCGTAAGATCGGCTCTGGTGTCGGGCGGTTCTTGCCGTGAACGTGTTAAAAAGCTTCGTGAAGACGGTTTCTTTGATAAGCCGCATGGCATCGGCGAAATCGTTAAAGCATTGAACGATCATGGTTATCCACACAGCATCAATCAGGTGGGTGCAGCGCTGTCGACGATGTTTGGCCGCAATGAAATTGAACGCAGCAAGGTCGACAAGAAGTATTCCTATTTCTGGAGTTCGAGCCAGATCAAGGCTGCCTGATAAAAGCTGAACGAACCTTCGCTTACGTGAGACATCTATATTTCAGCCGGGTTCAAATCACATTGAATCCGGTTGTTCGATTATTCCGGCATCAAATCTGTATCTTTTAGCGCCCATGCACATGCTGAAGGCGCTCTTGTGTATTCCGTAATAATTGTGATTCGGACGTACATGCAGCGTTTATAAGAGCTGCAACAGCAATCTTTCATATTCAAAAAAATTGAACGTGTATCATTTCATGACAGTTTTATGGTTGAATACGTTCAAAGTTGTCTCACAAATGTTAAGAGAAATTGTTTTGACCTGGACGTGGAGCAACACTATCGTCTAATGGCCAAATCGTTTTGGAGAGTTTGTCTGGAATTTTTGTTCTCTTGAAAAATGTATCTCACACATAACCTCGCAGGTAATCGCCAAACAGCAACTGCGATGTCATGTTGCCCCTCCCCAAAGGGTGCCACCATACGAATTAGGTGGCATTCCTCGTTGCAGTCACCCTGAAACAGGATTCCAGCCAAATGCGGTCACTTGCCCGAGAATGGATAGACGAAATTCTATTGAGGACACCTTTTGCGCGTAGTCTTGGCATCATATTCCTTTCCGCTCATGGTGATGCCGTAAAGATGAGACTCCCGGTTCAGGGAGATGTAACCCAATTGCCAAACAACGTTCATAGCGGCGCAATCGCCGCCTTGATCGAAGTTGCCGGATCGGCAGCGGCGGTATTGGGGGCCGGGAATCTTTCTATCGCCGGTTGTGCGACAACCCAGCTGAACATCACGTTTCTATCGCTGGGTGATAGCCGCTATCTTGATGCAAATGCGACCATAGTGCATCGCACTGGCACTCAGGCTGTCGTGGATGTGACCATAATAAGTGATGACGGTCGCCCGATTGCCAAAGCAACAACCGTTTGCCGCATCTTCGAAAAACGCGCTGCGGTGCCAGTGCCGCCGGTCTCGTTTTTCAGGCCCTTTGTTGTCAAGAACGCGGCTGATCAACAAAACGCCCGGTAGAGATTCTGCGTTTATCGCTTGTTATCGGGCTTGATCTCAAAAAAAGTGTCGACGTTTTGACGTAACCGGCCAAGCTCGGTTTGCATCTGCGGGATGAGAAAAACAGCGTATAGTGCGATCAGCAAAGCAAATATCAGGTTCTTGACTGCCATTGACAGATCGAAAACATGAAGCTGCGGTGCCATGCGCGAGAGAAAGGCCAACATCAGATCCGCGATCAATAGGGCGAGGACGATGGGCCCAATCTGAACGAGCGCCATCTGCATCATACCATTCACGGTTCCGATAAAGAGCGGCAGGGTCGCCCCTGTGAGAACAGGCACGAAGTCGGTCACGGGCCATATCCGATAACTGTTATAGAAACTGTCCAGCAGGACCAGAAAACCACCCGACGAAAAGAAGAGAACGATCACGGCAAGAGCAAAGAATGTTCCGGTGATACTGGTTTCTGTTACCGCTTGCGGGTCGAGAAGTTGAGCAGCGGTAGACCCGCGTTGCAAGTCGATGAGATCTCCGGCAATTTCTGCCGCCCAGAACGGAATGCTGAACAGGAAGCCAATGGCAAAACCGATGATGAATTCCTTGAGCATCATCGCGCCCAACCACGGGATGGTCATGGGAGGCCGGCTGGCGAGAGTCCGCATCACCTCAGGAATAACCGGCACGCAAATGGCCAGCGCAACACCGGATCGTATTGGCCCTGTGATGCCTAGCCGCACAAATATGGGTGAGATAGTCATAAGGCCAAAACCGCGCGCCATCGCAATCGACGTCGCCAGAAGTATGGCGTAGCCAGCTTCGAACAATGGCAGCGTGATCATCTGCTGTTCCATCAGCGCACTCAACGCGTCATGGCGGGGAACTCATCAAGGACGCGACTGGCCAGGGACGTGACCTGCACCCCGAGCGCCGGGCCAGCCACAATCAGAACCAGCATAACCGCCACGAGTTTAACCGTTTGCGGCAGCGTCTGATCCTGAATTTGCGTCAAAGCCTGAAGCAGGCCGACGCTGATGCCTATGACGATAGCCACGATCAATGCCGGCGCTGAAACCATAAGAACGGTGAGCAGCGCAGTTTGCATCTGTGCGAGAAAGGCAGTCTGCATATTTTCACCTGTAACTGAGAATGAGTCCGTGCATGAGCCGTGACCAGCCATCGACGGAAACGAAAAGGAATATCTTGAGCGGGATGGAGATCAGGGTAGGGGATACCATCATCATACCCATTGCCATGAGAACATTGGACACGATGAGGTCGATGACCAGAAAGGGGATGTAAAGCAGGAACCCGATCTGGAATGCGCGGGACAATTCCGAGCTTACAAATGAGGGTACGAGAACGACCAGATCGTCAGGCTTTACGTTCGCCCGTGCTTCTTCCGACCATATACCTTCGGTGGATTGCAGGAAGAACTGTCGTTCGCTGTCTGTGGAATAACGCGCCAGATGTTCCTGCAGCGGGCCGCGCACAACATTGGCGGCGCGGGTTATGCCTTCAACATTGCTAAGATCAATCGATTGCGTTTCCGCTGCCCGGTAAATATTGCCCACCAGCGGCGCCGTGACATAGACGGTCAGGATAAGCGCAATGCCATATAGCACCAGATTGGGTGGCGATTGCTGGATGCCCAGCGCGTTGCGCACGAGAAAAAGGACAATGGAGATTTTAAGAAAACCGGTCATTGTCACAATGGCGAGAGGAATGAATCCAATCGATGTAACGAGCAGCAGAATTGGTAGGATATTGCCCTGAAGGTCAGTCATTTGCGCCCAGCTGCAAGATGCGAACGCCGAGACCTTCACCCAGCCGTACAATATCGCCTCGGCCGATCTTGCTGCCATTGGCGAGGATAGAGACCGCGCCCTCGCTGATCGCTGCTACGGGCACAATGCTGCCTTCGGCAAGCTCCTTCACCTCGCGCAGCGACATATCAGTGCGCGCGAGTTCGAATATGACGCGAACAGAAAGATTATCGATCGCTCCTTCATCCATTGCCGTTCCCCTTTCAACGAAAATTTCATTGCCCTCTGGCCGCGAGATTGTGGCCGTGCTCCAGCCGCTGGTCAGCACGGCCCCTTGTTCTGATTGGATGCAGCGGGCCTGAAGCTGGCCTGCACAAAGTGCATATAGCTCCCCCGGTGTGCCGCCCTCGCTCATGATTGTATCGCCCGGCTGCAGGGCGGAGATTTCCGCGACGCTGAGGGTCTGTGCGCCTGCCAGCAACTGGATGGGAACCGGCAAGTCCTTCAAATCGAGAGGCGCGTGCGAGGAAAGTCCATCCCAAGCCTTGCTGATGAGTTTGCTTGCCTCTGGATTCAGCACAAGCCTTACAATCCCTTCGAACGAAGAAAGTGCGACATTAAGATCAAGCTTGATGTCCGCCGCATGCAGATTTGCATCTGCAACAAACTGTATTGGCTTCAACACGGCAGCTTCAAACGGAGAAAGCAGGTCTTCAAGAACTGCTTCAATCAGAATCGCCTGATGAAGGCTCGACAGGCCATGGAACGAGCCCGGTTTGCACAATCCATCCATCAACTCTTCAACAAGGCTACCGGGCAAATCCAGTTGAAAATTCCAGATTCCCGCGGAAACGACAAAGCTGCGCGACGTATCACTCGTCACCCAGGGGCGGCCTGATAGCCCGACGGATAGTGGTCTGCCACGCACTTCAGTCATTAGCGGCTGACGGCGCCGATAAAGTGCATTGTGTGCGAGCAATGCTGCGGGTGAGACGGTCGGAAAGGGCTGATGATCAACCGTCAGATCGGGCTGCTGTGCTGTGTTTCTTTTGCTCCGCGGCATGATCAGGCCCGCCCTGCGTTGAGAGGGGAGCTGTGGAAATCGTCGCGATCCTCATCTTCCATTTCCGCTCGTAAAAGCGCCTCCGCGCTCATCTCCTGCTGAAAAGCCGCCTCCAATTGTTCGAGCGACTTCTGCCGGGCAAGATAGTCCGCTGACCTTTTTTCAAGATCGACCCGCATTTGATCGAGATAGGCGCTTGCCCGCGAATGGGCATTGGCGCTCTCGGCAAGTTGGCGATCCATGTCCTGAATGTCCTGATGATATCGTTCAAGCGTCGCCTGACTGACCGTATTGCCTGTCATATTCCGCCTGTTTTCATCATCGCGCGCATTCAGCTCTGCTGCGAGTTCGAGCATATTGTTATGAGCCTTGAGCTTCTGTGATTCAGCGTCGTTGACATGTCTCTGTTGGACGGACAGAGCATTGATGGCGATCTGCAGGCGCATTTTTCGCAGCCGGACAAGCTTTTCAAATCTCTGCCGGTTTTTCAATTTGCAAGCTCCCACATCCTGTCCAAGGTGTCATTGAACGTCGAATGTTCATGGCTTTCCTGCCGCAGGAAATCAGTAATGGCCTGATGTTTCTCAACGGCCTTATCCGTGACCGGGTCTGATCCCGCCTTGTATTCATTGACGCGAAGCAGCAGTTCAACTTCTTCGTAGCGAGCCATCATTTCGCGGATTGCGGTAGCGCTGGCCTTGTGCGTTTCACCGGCAACAGCGTCCATCAATCGGCTGCGGCTGCGCAGAATATCGATCGCGGGAAAATGGTTTTTCTCAGCCAGTTGGCTGCTCAATGATATGTGGCCATCGAGAATGGCTTTCACCTCTTCTGCAACCGGATCGAGTGTCTCATCGCCCTCGGTCAGCACCGTATAAAGTCCGGTGATCGATCCGCCAACGCCAGGCCCTGAACGTTCCAGCAGCCGGGGAAGGGCGGCAAACAATGATGGAGGATAGGCTCGTCTTGTACCCGGTTCGCCCGCGGCCAGTCCGATTTCACGCTGCGCACGGGCAAAGCGTGTAACGCTGTCCATGAGCAGCAATACGTCTTTGCCTTCATCTCGAAAATATTCGGCGATTGCTGTGGCGCAATGCGCAGCCTTGACGCGCTCGATTGCGGGCCGGTCGGATGTGGCAACAACAGTCACCGCGCGTTTTCTGCCTTCGACACCCAACTGGACGTCGATAAATTCACGCACTTCCCGACCACGCTCGCCAATCAGTGCGATGACGACGACATCGGCCTTTGTCCCCCGGACAATGCTTGAGATCAGGGACGATTTCCCGGCACCCGGCGCGCCAAAAATACCAATGCGTTGACCGCGCGCGACTGTCAGAAGCCCATCTATCGCCCGTATTCCCAGTTGCAGCGGATCGCGAACCAGATCTCGATGCAGAGCATTCACTGGTTCAGCGAGGGTTGGATAGAGCGCCAAAATGTCCGTTTCTGCTTCGGGATCGTGGCTGTTGTCGCTGACGATCTCGCCAAGCGCATTGACCACACAGCCCAAAAGGCCGGGTCCGACAGGAACCTGCATGATGCTACCGGTAGGGATGACCTCGGCACGCGTGGACATGCCCGCTATATCGCCAATGGGACTGAGAACGGCCTCATCATTATCGAAACCGATGACCTCGGCGGGAATGGTTCGACCGGATACGGGATCGCGGATTTCGCATAATTCGCCAATCCGTACCATGGGCAATGAAGCATGGATGATGACACCCGTAATCCGGCGCACGCGTCCGTGAACCTGCAGCGGATGCGCACTGATCGCTGCCTTCTGAAAACGGTTCATGAGTCGGCTGAGATCACTTTGCATGAATGTCAGACCGCTCCGAATTCGGCTTCATCGCGTGCGGCGATCAAAGCCTGACGAATGATGGACAACTGCGCATCAAGACCAGCATTGACCACGGCACTTGGAGAGACAATCAGACAGCTCTTATTGTCCAGCCGGGGATCGCCGGTGATTCTGACAGGCAAGCCTTTTTCCAGACCGGTCGATATCTCATGCAGAATTCTTCCCACATCCTTCTCAAGTTCAGGCGCGACATAGATGGTGAGGGAGCGTTCGTAGCGCAGAAGCTCAATGGCATTGCTTGCAAGCTTGGCAATAACAGCCGGATTGTCGATCTCGCCAATCAGCTGCTCAACCACGGACAGACTGAGATCGATAACCTGTTCCTGCAATGCTTGAAGATCACGGTCGACTTTGGTTGTAGTCTCGGCAACGAGGATTGCTGCATCAAGTTCACCCTGATGCAGGCCCTGCCGGTAACCTTCTGCCTTGCTTTCATCGAAGGCAGCCTGTGCCGCGCTGCGGATTGCAGCCGCTTCCTTTCGCGCTGCTTCAAGCATTTCCTGCGCGTCAGTCCACAGTGCCGTGTCGCGCGCTGATACAATCCGAGCCACGGGGGTTCTGGGTGAATCCATCATGCGGCGGCCTTATCGCTGACTGAGTGCGATGGATGCCGCACTATAGCGAGGGCTCGCTTCCCGGCATCGCCACGATGTGCTGGTTGTATCTCTTCATCCGAAGGATATTTCAGGCGGAACCATTCATTGATGTATGCAGGCATGGTTTCGCGCCAGGTAGAGAGACAGGCTTGGCCATCTCGCCGCATGGCAGCGAGCAAGGCATCTGGATCGGTTATGACGTCTCCCGAAATTGCCAGATGCCGGTTTGCGAGTGCAAGACTGTAAACCTCTTGTCCCAAAGTCTCCCGCAACCTGTGAACCGCTGCCGACTGAATGATCTGGGCGAGTGAATTTGCCAGAAACATCGCACCAAAGCGCAGCTCATAGCCTTTGACATCCTCGATGGGCATCAGCAATAGCTGCAGGTCCGGTCCTTCCATAGTGAGTTGAACAGGCAAGGCAGGCAGTCCAAAATGCTCGCGGATCAGGCGCCGTGTATTGTGACCGATACGTTGCGCGTTGCGCAGAAACTCAATGCCTTCAGGCAGGAGAATACCGTCAAAACATTCCAGCAAACGGCTGGGATGAATAAATCTGACGGTATGGTTGAAATAGGTGTCCCAAACGGGCGTGGTTTCCGGACTGCCGGGCTTAGACACTGTCATTGTGTCTTTCCATTTCTGACAATATCGGCAGGTTCAAGGGCGTAGGTTACCGGTACCCGGCGTTGCCAGAGCAGAAATCCGATCGCGCCCAGCAGAGCCAGAACAAGCGCCCCAACAGCCGCAGCAATCCAGAACACACGGCTTTCACTGTCTTTCGTCAACCACAGACCCATATATTCCCGCACCTCAAGTGCAGGAGGAACTTCGCGCGTCTTCTGCGGCGCTGCGACCGGGATAACCGAGACTTTTTCATAGCTCAGTCCAGCAATGCCGTTTGCAACAAGGGTTTTGATCTGGGGGATCAATGCATTGATATTGAGCGACGGTTCATGCCGGATAAAAACAGATGCCGATGCTGGTGCCGCAAAACGATTGAGTGGATCATTGTCAGCCAGAACAACATGAACACGAGCGGAAAGAACCCCGTCAATTTCCGAAACCGTGCGGGACAGCTCTTCACTCAGGGCATAAATCATCTGCGCCCGTTCCTGAACCGGTGAGGCGACAAGACCTTCCTTTTTAAACACGCTGCCTATAGTGGCGAACTCGGCCTTCGGCAGACCGTTTTCTGCGAGCAGCGTTACCGCTTCGGCAAACTGGTCCTCATCGACGACGACGGTCAGTTTCCCATCCTTCTGCGGCTTGCGGGTTGCGGAAATCCCATGCGTCAACAGCGTAGCCACAATCTGATTGGCTTCACGCTGATCAAGATTGGTATAGAGATCCGATTTACAGGCCTGCAGGAAACATACGGCGACGAGCGCCAGAACCATGCGTTGGAACTTATGCATCATGGGATTGCTATTGACCTCAACCACCGCCGCGTGTCGTTTCACGAACACTTGTGGTCAACTGAACAGGCACATTTGCGATCATGTGTTGGCGCTGCATCAGATCAAACGACATGGTGAGCCCCTGTATGAGGTTTCCCATCTTGTCCTTGCTCAGCGAAGACTGATCTTTGGGCTGACCAGCGGTTGCTGCAGTTCCATCACCGGATGCGAAGAAGCGTTGAACCTCTACCCGTCCGCTTTCAAGCCGGTCAGCAACTGTCTTGAATGCAGTGCCGAGACTGCGGCCAACATCGACAGGGCTGGCACCATGGGGCATCGACTGAATAGTTGTTGCGACATGCTCATAGATATTCTGCTGATTGGCCGAGATCGGCTCGACAAGCTGGTGCTGCGAAACGCCGCTGACCGGAGCAATTTGAGTGACCATTGGAGAGTACCTCGTTGATGGGTTACGGCTGATACTTATTCGGACGAATTGGCTTCGCTCATTTGATCACCCGCAATATCCATGATGAACTGGGTGAACATCGACGTGGCGCCCGAGATCATTGAGTCCTGCAACGCCTCTTCGAATTGCTTCTGCGCCGCATCATCCGCAGGAGATGTTGCCTGCTGCGGAGTAACCGCTGTTGTCCGTTCTACAGTCATGTTTGAATCTCCTCAGTTTGTCGTTTTGGGCGACGTGTTGGCGGGCTTTGATCCCTGGTTATCCACGCGTTTGCGGGCGGACTGTAGTTCAACGGTTTCATCAACTGTTGAACCGCGTCCACGAAACACGCGCACTCTCGGATCGTCGTCAGCTGCAGGGGGAGGCTGGATGGTTGAGATAACCTCCCTTGTTACTTCGATATAGGATGGCGGCCCGGAGACACGCAGCGCCGCGGCATTCTTGCTGTAGTTGATCGAGAAACGCTCGTCGTACAGCTTCATACGTTTCATTTCACTCAGCACGACATCACCAGTGAGTCGCCCCAGCTCGATGACCTGCGTCTTGAATTCATCACTGGGGCTGACGTGAAGAATCGCGCCGTCGAAATACCAGTTCAGGCCATTGCCTTCGGCGAGTTCATCGAGAAATTGCCCAGCCGTCTGCGCTTTGATCTGTCCACGGATTTGGCCACGTACCTGACCATCAAGCACAACGGGAAATCCAAGATTTCGGCCAAATTCCTTCATGGCTCCTGGCAAGTCCTGATTGATCAACACATAATTATAAGGTCTGCTTGTCCATTCCGGGAGCGCAGCTGCGACTGACACGCCTGATATTACTATCACTGCGGCGAGTGCCGTCAGGAAAGCGGAATGACCCAAATAGGCGATATTTTCTCCCACGCTTTCACATCCCGGTTCAGCAAACTCACCGTTGAAGGATTACAATTGTGAGTATTCACTGTCAATGTTATTGTGATGCATCTGTGATGCGTTTGAAACCTCATATAAGCGCCGCGATATTATCTGTACTGGATAAGAAACATGTTGTAAAACAATGCATTAATGAGAGATCGGTTCATTTTCTCAATGCCGCCTTGTAATATTTGTAAGACAAAAGAGTGATTGGTAAGTGCGATCTCCTTTCTGTAATATTGCCAACATATGAGTATGCTGTTAGTTGTGAGTTAGCACTGATTTGTGCTTTAACAAGGCTCGCAGTGTCGAGCTGATGGTTAATTGAAACGCAAAAGGGATTCATCATGGCTCAGTCAGGTTCCGTAAACGCTTCCTCATCATCCACCAACTTCGACAGCAATCTTGCTTCCCTGAAGGAAGCATTTGATCGCATCCAGAAAGAAGCAACGCAGACAAAGCTTGCTACAATGGATGGTCAGAGCGTTCTGGATATCGCCAAGGCAAAAATTGGCTAACTTCTACCGGAGAGCGGATGGCCCCAAGCCGTCCGCTCTCTTTTTTCTTTGCGCGCGCCATGGGGCGCGAGTGCTGGCGACCACAACAAATGCAGGTTTCACATGATGTTGATGAAGCAAATTTCTGGCGCCACAAGTGAATTGACGTTGAATGTTCTTGATGGTGTCCATCGCGGCGTAACCGTTCCCATTTCCACTGACGATTGCGAGATCGGCTCGTCAACGGATTGTGACCTCTTTCTGAGTGACAGCTCGATAGAGAGTCGGCACTTTTCTATTCGCCGTGCCGGAGCAATGGTGGTTATCGGCGCCCATGGCGGCGAAGTGATCATTAATGACCGCACAAAACTTGATGTCGGTAAGGGAATGCGCACCAAGCTTCCCGTGAAAATCTCGGCTGGCGGTGTCTCCATGGTTCTGGATGGTCCAGCCAATGCGCGGCATAGTCTGCAGCCCTATCTTCAACCTTTGCGCAAAGTCGGGTTGTTCGGTGGTTGCGTGGCGCTGTTGGGCCTGTCGATCGCACTCGTTCAGGCTGGTGTTGCCAGCAATCTTGATGGTGGTCGTACGAGTTCGACAATTGCCGCTGCATCGCAGGTTGTTCCCGATGTTTCGGCTGCGGCTGATCCCCAGCAGGTGCTCAACCAGATGCTGGCGGACAATGGCCTTAGTGCTCTGGATGTTCAGTGGGATGGCTCGCGTGTCCATGTGGACGGCGCAGTTGACCAGGAGCAGATGAAGAAATGGGCTGATGTCCAGTACAGATTTGACAGCCAGTATGGCAGCCACAACGTCGTGTCGAGCAGCGTGCATGAAGTGGCGAAGAAGATTCAACCAAAGTTCAAATTGCAGGCGATCTGGTTTGGAGAAAAGCCCTACGCAATTGCAGCTGACGGTTCGCGTCTCTACACGGGCGCCGCGCTGGAGGATGGTTGGATCATCAAGGAGATCGGGGCTGACAGGCTTGTCGTCAAGCGCAATGTCGAAGAATTTACATTGACATTCTAACGGGCGGGGAGAGAGGCCAATGGCGCTTGATCTGCGTCGTACAGAAGGGCGGGAGCGGGCGGAACGGCTGTTGCCGACTGTTGGTGATCGTGCCGGCGCGAATGCAGCAACGGATGTTCAGTCTTTTGAGGCAGCGCTGCGCAGCACGAAGCTTTTCAACGAACGCGGGAAGAATGCAAACCGCAAGCGTACGGACAAATTTTCGCGGGTTGATACATCTGCAATCGGCAAGCTGAAGGGCTTCCACAGCGAAGAAATGCTTCTGCACATTCTGGAACATGTCTTGCCCGTTCTCGAACTTGGGCCGGAAATTGCCGCCATCGCAGCGGAGTTGATGCAGGAAGAAATTGATAAATGCCGGGATGTGAACGGTCGAATTGCAGAGGTAAAGTCCGTTGAACTTCAGCGAGCGTGAAAGCGCCGAATATCTTCATACTTTAGGTCGGCTCTATTGGCGGGCAGGAAATCTGGATCGCGGTCTGGTATTCCTGCTGCTTGCAGCGCGTATTGCGCCTGACGATGTGACCATTCTCAAGACGCTTGCCGTGGTGTTCATCGAACAGGGCGCGGCCGCCCGCGCACTGACGACCATCGATCGCATTGCAGGACTGGGTGAGGAGTTTGAGCTGGAATTGGCAGCGCTGGAGAGCCGCGCCTTGTGGACGGCGGGCCAGTATCAGGAAGCCCGTGAAACGTTCTCCGACTTCATGACCAAGAGATCCTCATCCTCGACTGCTCCGGCAGGATCGCGATGATGAAGATACTTCTGCAGTTGAACCAATTGGCCCGCATGGCGGCAAAGCGCACCGATCTGGTCGTGGCCATCATGGTGCTATTGGCAATCAGCATGATGATCCTGCCTTTGCCAACCGTAATGGTCGATGTATTGATCGGGATCAATCTCGCTTTCAGCTTGATGGTGCTGATCGTTGCTTTCTATATTTCCAAGCCTGTGGAGTTCTCGGCGCTGCCATCTGTGGTCTTGCTGGGAACATTGTTTCGCCTGTCTCTTACCATCACGACAACGCGTCTTATCCTGCTGCAGGCGGACGCTGGCGATGTGGTCAATACATTCGGGAATTTTGTCGTGGGCGGCGAGATTGTCGTTGGCCTCGTTGTCTTCCTCGTGATCACCGTTGCCCAGTTCGTGGTCATCACCAAAGGCGCGGAACGCGTGGCGGAGGTGGCCGCGCGTTTCACACTTGACGCGTTGCCGGGCAAGCAGATCAGTATCGACAATGAAGTGCGCAATGGCGACATAGACGCGGCTGAAGCCAAGGTCAAACGGCAGAATCTCGAACGGGAAAACCAATTTTATGGCGCCATGGACGGCGCTATGAAATTCATCAAGGGCGATGCCATTGCCGGTATTATCATTATCGGTATCAATTTGATCGGTGGCCTCAGCATTGGTATCTGGCAGCGTGGACTGTCCTTTGGCGAGGCGGCTCATACCTATTCGCTGCTGACTGTCGGTGACGGTCTGATTGCCCAGATACCGGCGCTGCTTGTCTCCGTCGCTTCGGGCGCAGTCGTAACGCGCGTTGCTTCGCACGGTAATCAGGATCT
Organism: Phyllobacterium sp. P30BS-XVII; assembly: GCF_014138335.1. Lineage (NCBI taxonomy): Bacteria > Pseudomonadati > Pseudomonadota > Alphaproteobacteria > Hyphomicrobiales > Phyllobacteriaceae > Phyllobacterium > Phyllobacterium sp. P30BS-XVII. Next base: position 10,239 of record NZ_JACGXO010000004.1, on the reverse strand, counting down.
GGGAACCGAAATCATTGGCCAGCTTGGTGCCGATCCGCGCGCGATCTCTCTCGCCGCCGTCATCCTTTTCCTGCTTGCCTTTGTCCCAGGCATGCCCGTGACTGTTTTTCTGTCCCTTGCAGCCGTGGCTGGCGGCTTGGCATTCATGCGTAAGCGTCAGATCAAGGCTGAAAATGCAGTCTTTGCGCTCGAAAATGAAAGCAGGGAAGTGGAACCTGCGGCACCGGAACCATCGCGTGAAACCATGTCGCGACTGGCAGTCTGGCTTGGTGAGGACCTTGGCAAGGCGATTTCAGCCGAAAAGTTCAACTCGGGTGCCGATACAATCAAGCGCCGTATCTTCATTGATCTCGGCATCAATATTCCGCAGGCCCAGCTCTGGCCGACCGAAGATGGCGACAAGAACGATTTCCGCATTGATCTTGAGGGTGTGCCGATTGTCGAGGGTGCGATCGAACCCGAGCATCTGCTTGTTCTGGATTCAGCGACAGATCTGGATTTGATGAGCATAGACTATGAGGATGCGGGATCGCTTATAGGCCGCAGATCGACCTATTGGGTTCACAAGCAGCACGAGCAGCAGCTCATTGATGCGGGCATAACATTTCACGCTCCTGATGCTGTTCTTCTTGAAATCATGTTCCACGCCTTGCGGCGCTATGCTTCGCATTTTGCCGGCATTCAGGAAACAAAAGCCCTGCTTGCCGCTTGCGAAAGCCAATACGGGGAATTGGTGAAGGAAGCGGTTGAAGTCTCTTCGGTGCAGAAGATTTCCGAGGTTTTGCGCCGTCTTGTCGAGGAAGATGTGCCTATCACCAATATGCGGGCCATCCTTGAAACGATCGTGGAAAATGCACCGCAAGTCGAAAATGCTCATCAGATGGCGGAACTTGTTCGGGGCGGTCTGGCACGACAAATCAGCCATCGCCGTGCCGAGAAAAACCGGATCATTCCGGTGTTTATTCTGACACGGCAGATTGAGGAAGCGATCCGGACGGCGTTGAGACAAGGCAACTATATACAGGACGATGTGTTGAAGCCGCTCATTGATCAGATCAGCGCGCTCCTGAATTCCGGCGACCCGATGTTGAAGCGTTCGGTGCTGACATCGATTGATATTCGCAGGCAGATTTACAGCGTTCTTGCAGGCCAGAATGTCGATATCCCGGTGCTTTCCTATCAAGAGATCGCCTCTGAATTCAATGTGCAATCACTGGCAACTATCGCACTGCCTGCACCGGAAAAACCTTCTTCGCTGAAGGCTGAACGCAATGACCAGACGGAAACAGCCGGATAGTCCGGCATGCAAGGTCGGGGGACCCAGAATAGTGAAATATCTGATACTCAATATGAAACGGTCCTTTGGCTGGCGGCGCGGCATGATGCTGTGTGCTCTGCTTCTGGGCGCAATATCGATGATCTTCATGGACGGAACTGCGTTCTCGCAAACAATCAGCGTGGATGCGATGACCGGTCAGCCGTTGAAACTCATACAGGGGCAGGGTGTCATTATCCGCTTTGACCAGCCCGTTGAGTCAGTCTTTGTTGCTGACACCCAGATAGCCGATGTTCGCGTCGTCTCCCCCGGAGCAATCTACGTGTTCGGTTCAGCTGTCGGTACCACCAACCTCATTGCGCTCAATGCGGACCAGAGTTTGCGCGGGACGATGAAGCTTATTATTTCAGGCAATACCGACCCTGCAAAACAGTCGATGAAGACGTTGCAGCCCAACACGATCATCGATGTAAAGCTCTTTGGTGAAAAGACGGTTGCGACGGGTAAAGCCCGGTCGGTCGGCGAAGCGGTGGATACGGAATCGGTCATTCAGTCTTATGCAAAGCCCGGCAACCCTCCTGTCAACAATACCACAATACAGGGTGCCAATCAGGTCAATATCCGCGTGCGATTTGCGGAAGTTTCGCGCAATTCGCTCGAACGTTATGGATTGAACTGGAGCGCCTTGATTGATAGCGGCTCATTCTCATTTGGCATCGTAAAGGGTAGCCCTCTTGCGACGGTTCCCGGTGGCATCAATGCGCATCTTGGTACAGGGAATGTGAATGTTGATGTTCTGCTGGACGCCCTGCAGAACAACGGCATTTTGACGGTTCTCGCGGAGCCGAATATCACAGCGGTAACAGGTCAGACTGCGAGTTTCCTCGCCGGTGGTGAAGTTCCGATTCCAGTCCCAGCTGGCGACCGGCAAATCGGTATTGAATACAAGCAATTTGGTGTCTCGCTGCAATTCACGCCGGCGCTTCTTCCCAACAACCGCATTTCGCTGCAGGTAAAACCCGAGGTTAGCACGATCTCGGCTGCCACGGGTGTCTCCATAGGCGGTATCAGTGTGCCGGGTTTCAAGGTTCGCAGGGCCGATACAACCGTCGAAATTGGCAGTGGTCAGACATTTGCCATAGCAGGTCTGTTTCAACGGGAAGAGACGCGGGAACTGGAAAAAACGCCTATTCTTGGCGACGTTCCGATCCTTGGAAGCCTGTTCAAATCGAAAAAGTTTCAACGCAATGAGACCGAGCTTGTCATTCTCATAACGCCCTATCTGGTTCAGCCACGATCCGACAGGTCGCTGAAAACGCCGCTCGACAGTCCAAGTGGTGCGTTGTCTGCGCCGGTTGCCAAGAAACGGCAGGTAGCGAAAAAAGGATACGGGTTCTATGTGGGAGATTAAGAATATGAAAATGAGCCCACGCCAGATCCTTCATTTTGCCGGGCTGTGCGCCCTCTTGGGTGTGGGTGGTTGCCAGACCCAGCCTGAACCCTATTCCCCCAATTATCACTATGTTTCCACGGGCCCTGTTGCGGCAGGCAGCAAAGGCAAGATCGTGCGCAAGGGGTATGACAGGCCGGGTGAGAAAGGTTATGCCGCCGAGGGCAGAATGCTTGTTCCAGACGCATGTACTACCCCTGACAATACGCCGGATGCGCTGTATCTGCCTTCAGGTTGCGCCAATAATCTCAATCTACAACTGATGGCGGAAAAAGAGGGCGATCTGGTACGTGGTCGAGATATGGGGCCGGCCATGGCAGCGCCCGTTGCGCGGGCAGCCAAGCGCATAATCGAGGGTGATGAGCGCGTTGGAAGCAAGCCAGCGGAGTCCACCACCAATCTTGGGGGAAACTGATTTCAGGCAGGTTCCGCTTTACGCAGAACCTGCTATGCGCATCAGCCGGAAGCGATCACACCGATCGCTTTGGCGCGGGATGCGGGATCTTTGATTGTCACAGCATTGGCAGCCTGACGAAGGATGGTTTCCTTGCCTGCTGCTGTCATCTCAGGAACATTGACCGCGCGGGCTTCGTCGGTACGGCCTGACATACGCAAGATAACCGCGTAATTGATAAGCTGGCGTCTTTCCACCAATGGCGAATTGACCACTTCCTGCATTGTCGAGGTGGCAACGGGGAACTTTCCGCCAATTGCCTGTGCCAATGCGAGATTAGTGCGCGTGTCGAGCTTGCCGGGTTCGATTGCGAGCGCCTTGTTGAAAGCGCTTTCCGCATTTTCTGTTTGACCGAGCAGGATATAGGCTGTGCCCAGCTTGTTATAGATTCTGCCTGTTGGCTTCTGCGTTGCAGCCGCGGTAAGCGAGCGAATGGCACCCTGCGCATCGCCGCTCTGCAACTGTATTGAACCCAACCCCGTCAATGCTTCACTGTTATTGGGGTTTGCAGTCAGGATGCTGCGATAAACCGTTTCGGCGCCTCCGAAATCATCCGCAGCCTCACGCGCCTTTGCCAAGCGCAACTGGATGGCCGGATCTGTCGAGGATGTTGCTGCGCGTTCGTAAAGCGCAAGCGCTGTTCCCTTGTCGCCACGCTTCTCGACATCGGCAGCAAGTTTCATCAACCGGGCTTGATCGGTCATTTGCGGAGTTGGTTTTTCGGGTGTGGTATTACAACCGGACAGCGCGAGCAGTACCCCGCCATATGCCAAAGCATTCGCCCAACGTAGTGCCATGCGACTCTCCCCCGCGAATATTCACAGCTAACTCAATAGCGCATATGATATCAATTTCACAAGTTTCATAATTCGTTTTGTGAGCGTTGCCGTTTGTGGCACAAGTGACGGACTGAAATGCGGATATGAGCAGTGACAGACACCAGTGAAGAAAAAAACCTGCCGGCGTCAGACAAGAAAATTGATGATGCGCGCGAGAAGGGACAGGTAGCGCACAGCACGGACATGGTATCGGGAGCGACATTGCTGGGTGGAATCGTGTTTCTTTCCAGCATATTGGCATCGCTGCAATTTCGCGCTGAATCAATGTTCGAGGAAGCTGCGCGATTTTATGAACAACCGTTTGCAGATGTGTTGTACCGAATGACCCGGATAGCCATTGGCGGCTTCCTTACATCCGTACTGCCTATCCTCATCATCACAATTGCCATCATCATAGTTACAAATGCGGCCATTACCGGTGGTTTTGTGTTCTCGACAGACCCGTTGAAGCCGGATTTCAGCCGGATCAGTCCTACGACGGGTTTCAAGCGGATATTCTCCCTGAAAAGCGTCGTGGAATTTCTGAAGGGCATCGTGAAGATATCATGCCTCGGCGTGGCTTTTATCATTGTGTTCCGGTCCGGGCTGGAAGCTCTGTTTCAATCGCCTTCCTGTGGTGGCGCATGCACGCAGGAAACCTTCTGGGCGATGGTTCGCCCGCTGGCGATAACGACGATCATTGCCTTTTTGATCGTTGGTGCCATTGATGTTGTGCTGCAACGCTGGTTGTTCCTGCGTGAAATGCAGATGACGCAAAGTGAGCTTAAGCGCGAGCGCAAGGACATTGAAGGCGATCCTGCAGTGCAACGTGAGCGGCTGGCAGAGCGGCGCGCCACAAGTGCGGTGAGAGTTGGCCTCAAACACAGTTCACTTCTTATCATAAGCCGTGATCGCCTCGTGATAGGTGTGCGCTATGTGGCGGGAGAGACACCTGTGCCCGTACTGACCTGCCGTTCTACAGCAGACAATTATCACGTCATGCTTGCCCGGGCTCAGGCGCTGGCCATTCCGATGTATGAGGATGAAGAACTCGCACAGGATCTTGAAGCTGTCAGCATCGGAACGCCTGTTCCTGAACGCAGATTTAGCGCCGTTGCCAATTATCTGGTGGCGGCCAAGGTGATTTGAATTAACGACAGCCGGAGGCATCTCTTGTTATCATTCAGATATTTTGCATTTCTTGCCGCTTCCATACTTCTGTTTGGGATGCAGTCTGCACATGCACAGAACCAACCAGTGGATGCCATTTCACCTGAATACCGTGATTTTCTGTTTGGCGAATCCGGATCGAACTCCGCGCAGCGGTCGCATCGCTCAACTAAAGTAGCGTCCCCGAAATACGTCACATATACGGGCAATGAAGCTGCTGGAACGATCATTATCGACACGCGGAAGATGTCGCTTCTGTTTGTGCTTGGAGGCAGGGCGCTGCTTTATCCAATTGGTGTTGGCCGCGAGGGTTTCGCATGGCACGGTGTTGAACAGGTGAGCCGCAAGGCGGAATGGCCAAGTTGGACCCCACCAGCCGATATGCTGAAGAGACGCCCGGATTTGCCCGTTTCAATGTCTGGCGGGCCTGACAATCCGCTTGGATCACGGGCAATTTATCTCGGTCAAACTCTTTATCGAATTCACGGTACGAATGAGCCGGAAACCATCGGAACAACATCGTCATCAGGATGTTTCCGGATGCTGAACAGCCACGTCAATGATTTGTATGGGCGGGTCAAAATTGGCGCAAAAGTTGTGGTGATGTGAGGCTGAGACAGAGCCCATACCCCTCATACATCTAAACAGTTTTACCGGCGCGGAATGAACCCGGCGCGGTTGATTTGTTACCGCTCTGCGCAACGGCTGGCTGGCGCGCCCATCTTGCATGAAAGCAAAATATAGGGTAGGGGGGTATGTTATGAGTCATACAACTGCAGAAAAGACCAAACTGATCGCTCGCATCCGTCGCCTGAAAGGGCAAATGGAGGCTGTTGAGCGCGGTCTGGAAGCGGAGGTGCCGTGCGGCGAAATCCTGAACCTCGTCGCTTCCGTGCGGGGGGCAGTGAATGGCCTGATGGGCGAACTCATCGAAGACCACATTCGGATGCATGTGGTCGATCCGGACAAAGACCGGGATGCCGGGAGGGCGCAAGGGGCCGCCGAACTTATTGATGTTGTGAGGAAATATCTCAAATGACACAGAACCAGTCTACGCATTCTGCGTCAGGCTCGCACGATCATGTGTTCCTTGGTGACAATCATGCGCGTAATGAGCGCCGGACATGGCTTGTCATCATCCTGACGACAGTAATGATGGTTGCAGAAATTATTGCAGGCACAATCTATGGCTCGATGGCATTGGTCGCTGATGGCTGGCATATGTCCACTCATGCGGCAGCTATGCTGATTGCAGCACTGGCCTATCTCTACGCAAGGAAACATGCCCGCAATCCGCGTTTTACCTTTGGAACCGGGAAATTCGGTGATTTGGCTGCGTTTGCCAGCGCCGTGGTTCTTGCCCTTATCGCCATACTGATCGGCTGGGAGAGTTTCCTGCGACTGACCAATCCGATCCCGATCAATTTCCCGCAGGCGATATCTATCGCCGTTGTTGGTCTTGCCGTTAATCTGATCTGCGCCTGGCTTTTGCGGGATGATCATGCGCATCACGGGCACCATGGCCACGACCATGATCACCATCACACCCATGCGCATGATAATAATCTGCAAGCGGCATATGTGCATGTGCTGGCTGACGCGCTGACCTCTGTATTGGCAATCGGCGCGCTTACGGCGGGAAGTCTCTATGGATGGCTCTGGCTTGATCCAGCAATTGGTATTGTTGGTGCTCTCGTCATCGCTAACTGGTCGTGGGGCCTCATCCGCAACGCGGGCGGTGTTCTGCTTGATTATGTTCCGTCAAACGAGGATTTACCGGAAGAAATTCGCACAGCCATTGAACTGGAAGGCGATGTCATCACGGACCTTCACGTGTGGCAGCTTGGACCGGGTCATCACGGAGCGATTGTATCAATCATAAGCGATCACCCGGAAGCGCCGTCTTCCTATCGCGCAAAACTGTCGCATATTCATGATCTGTCGCATGTGACGGTCGAAGTTGAGCAGAAAGCGGCTTGAATTAGCGCCGGTTGAAGTGATTTTGGATCAACCGGTACTCGCGTCAAATAGGTCACAGGATCAAGACGCCAGAAACGCTCTGGCAACGTACTCAAAGGGTGTTTCGTAGCAGGCACCCAATATAGTGCGATCCGCTTGCGCCAAAGCTGACAAAATTATCTTCCCGATATTCCCTGTCATTCCAGAGGGTTGGTTTGTTCGACGCTGTTTGCGTTGATCAAATGACAGGAAAGCGAGACTCTCCGCAAGAAATGTTGTTAAACTGACATATGCATCGTCTAATGTTTGAAAAATAACATTTTGAATTCGTCAATTTGACATTGATCGTAAGGCGGGGGCTACATCATGCAAAAGCAGCAGAAGCGGAATAGCACACTGACAACATTGAGGATTGGAATGGCTAGCGGTGCCATTGCAGTCTTCGCCTGCGGGGTTTCATCCCCGGCATCGGCACAGGATGCGAACACAAAAAATTACTCTGTGAAGTTCATGGCCTTTAATATCTGGAATCTTGGGGCCAACTCGAAAATTTGGGACCCGGCGCAAAAACAGGCCGGTAATCTTGTCTACACCGATGCGATGAAGCAACTGCTTCGCAGCGTGGCACCGGATGTGCTCGTGCTCCCGGAATTGAATAATAACGGAAGCGCTACGTTCAAAGGTACAAGTGTCGCTGATTGGTTCGCGCAGAACACGCTTGACGTGATGAACAGCGGACCACGAAAGCAAGACAGCTTCGTCACCGCTCAGAAAAATCCGGATGAAGGCGCGAAGGGCAGCGGCAGCATCTTTTCATCCGTTGCCTTTCAAAATTTGCCCGGAGACTCGGTCAGGATCAATCCGGGTAACGGCTTTCCAACCGCGATCGTCAACAGCGTCCATCTGAACTATTACGACGAGTCGACAAACCGGATAAGGCAATCAAAGGAACTCAACATTGCCGCTGCTGCCAGCCCCATTCCAACAGTCATCCTCGGTGACTTCAATGCGGGCGATATATCCGAGCGCGGGTTGAACAGGAAAGAGCAGCAGCTGCTGGTCATCAAAGCGGCTGGCGGAAACAGCTTTTATAAAAAGCTCGCTAACGAATATCTGGCGCTAGCTGATACAGCAAAATATCGTCAGACAATTCAGGATGCATTTCCCGGCAAAAACATTGATTCATTATCGTGGGCGCAGTGGGGGACGGCTCTGGAGACAGCCATGAAGGCTGGAAAAGATACCGGCCTGCAGGATGAAACCTATCCTGTTGCCGACAATCTGCCAGTGACGATGAATATTCTGAAAAAGCAGTATCAGCTTTTCCAGTTGGAGCGGAACAGGGAGCAGTTTCAGCCAAGCCGGGTGGGGGATGAACGTGCCACCTGGACCAGCGATGGCGAAGATGCAACCAATACATGGGCCAGCTGGGATCGCGTCACCATTGATCATATCATGATGTCGCGGCCGTTCGCGAAATGGACCGAGATTGGCGATACGGGTAAATCCACCGGCAATCTTTCCGGTAGCGCCCGCCTGCCATCGGGAGGCTCTTTGTCCGATCACGAACCTGTGGCACAGGATTTGCGCTGGATTGGGCCGCAGCTCGAAAATTATACCGATAGTGCAGGAGAAAAAACCCGGCTCGTCTGGGGCTCTGGTGCTTATAATTTTGCCGGGCGAAACAAGGAATTTTATCTAACCCGCAACAATAATCGCAACGATGTTTATCTCGGCCAGATTGCCGATGCTGATGGCAATCCTATACTCACTGGCCTGACACTCGCTGAAAAGAAGACGCTGCTGAATTGCAAAAGCACAGATGCCCGTTTCCAACAGGCGATCAAGGACTATTGCATCGACGATCATTCATTCATTGGCGAAACGCTCGTTACCGATGGTGGCACTGTTATTGTAGATGAAGATGCGGCTTTGGGGGGACGTCAGGCCAAACTCAGGCTTGCCTATGGTGGCCTTCGAGTGGTTGGTCAATCCATGCACAATCTGGACCGCGCTGTATCTTTGGAACAGCCGAGCTGGATTGATATATCCGATGCCGGCAATAGTGTATCCGTGGATCAGGGCGTGACGGGTGCTGGCAGCCTGACAAAACTCGGTGATGGAACTTTGGTCTTTGCCAGTGCCAACAGCTACACGGGCGGGACATTTGTCGAGAAAGGCACCCTGAAATCAGGCGTTGCCGGTGGGTTCGTCAATGGTACCAACTATCAGGTCAATGGCGGCAGTCTTGACCTCAATAATTACAGCCTGTCGATGTCGTCGCTATCGGGTCAGGGCGGAAGCATTAAGCTTGGCAGCGCGTCACTTGGTGTGAACCAGACGATCAACACCCGCTATAATGGCAATATTGACGGTACCGGCAATCTGACCAAATCGGGTGATGGCTGGCTGGTCCTCAACGGACAGAACAGCTATAGCGGCTCAACCTTGATCAACGGCGGCGGGTTGGTCATCGGTGACGCTGATCATCCGGGCGCCAAGCTTACGGGCAATGTAACTGTCGGCGCAGGTTCGACCCTTGGCGGCATTGGGACAATCGGCGGTTTGACCGTAGCAAGCGGCGGTACGATTGCTCCGGGAAATTCGATTGGCACGCTGTCTGTTGCGGGCAATGTCAGCCTCGGTGCTGGTTCCACCTATCGCGTTGAGATTGATCCTGCTGGAGCAAGCGACAGGATTGCGGCAAGCGGATCGGCTGTTATCGCGGGTGCCAATGTGGATGTGGTCAAAGTCTTGGGCAACTACATGCCGGGACGTCGTTATACCATTTTGAGTGCAGATGGCGGCATTACCGGCACTTTTGGAAACCTCAGCCAGAATATGCCGTTTGTTGACCTTGGTCTCGCCTATGACCCCCGTACTGTTTATCTCGATATTGCCCGCAATAAAGTCCTGTTTCCCTCGGTTGGCGTAACAGCCAATCAGCGGATGACGGCAGCAGCGGTCGAAACACTGGGCGGCGGCAACGCTGTTTATGACGCTGTTGTTCTACAGGCGAGCGCCGATGAAGCGCGTGCTGCATTTGGCCGGTTGTCGGGTGAGGCACATGCCTCGACCAAGACAGCACTGGTCAATAGCAGCCAGTTGTTGC